>NZ_JAAKDU010000002.1 GCF_011038795.1 Streptococcus tangpeifui | reverse complement strand
CGCTGTCTCCTGCTGACTGATTGTCTGTCTTAGGTGCTGGAACTTCCTTAACCTCTAGCTTTGCAATATTGGCATAACGGCGAATACCGCTGTAAGACTTGTAGCTCAGCCATTGATAGCCATCTTGAGTGAGCACTTGGTCATAGTAAACACGGTCACCAGCATTGGCGTAAAAGGCGAGGGGTGCACTGGCAGACGGACTATTCTTGACTTCTGTACGCTCTGGATAGGTATAATAGCCTGAACTTGGGATATCTTTGCCACCGGTTCCGGACTGAGTTTTAGGGACTGAGGGTGCTGGAACTTCCTTAACCTCTAGCTTTGCAATATTGGCATAACGGCGAATGCCGCTGTAAGATTTGTAGCTCAGCCATTGATAGCCATCTTGAGTGAGCACTTGGTCATAGTAAACACGGTCACCAGCATTGGCGTAAAAGGCGAGGGGCGCACTGGCAGAGGGACTATTCTTGACTTCTGTACGCTCTGGATAGGTATAATAGCCTGAACTTGGGATATCTTTGCCAACCGCTTGAACCGTTGTCGCCACAGACGCTCTCGTCACAGCTGGCTTTGCTTGAGTCGGTGCTGAACTTTCGTTCTGCTGTGAGGTGACACTAACCGTTTGAACTGCTGATTGTGCCTCAACCTGAGCGGGCATAACATCCGTCTGGGTGGCAGTGTCCACCCTAGCTGGCGTTGCTGCTGCAGTACTTGTCACAGCGTCTGTGGGAGCAGACGTTTCTGCCGTGGCCTGAGCTGAATCCTGACTAGCTTGTTGAGACACAGATGCCTTGTCTGAAAGGACTGCAGTGTTACTGTCTTCTGTCTGAGAAGCTAAGCTATTCCCATCTTGAACGGGCTGGTCGGCAACGGTGGTTTGAACCGTTTGGTCTTGAGGCTGACTCGCTGGCACTGCTTGTTCATCAGCCAGTACTTGACCGCCGAAGAATAAACTAGCACCGATTAGGACTGAGGCCGCACCAAAGGAATATTTACGAATGGAAAAACGTTGTCTTTCATTCCAAATAGGAGCTCTTTTCATGAATTAATCTCCTTTCTTACTAAAATATTTGTTTTGTTATAAGTTAATCTCTAGGATTATTATAACAATAAAAGAAAGCGTTTTCAACATATAATTGTAATTTTTGTCATATTTTTGAAAAATTATCCCATAAAAAAAGAAGGCCGTTAAGCCTTCGATTACCAATTTTTACTTATTCCCCCAAAAATTCAGCCATATTCATATCATCTGGTACCAATTCTAGGTAGTGCTGGACGATTTGACGGGCCTGATCGCGGTAGCCAAATTCCCTCAAAATGTAGGCATAGTCCTGCAGAAACTCCGGATTGTCCTTGAGGTCATCAGCAATAGCTTGAAAATGCTCCAGCGCTTCTTCTTCCTGATCGAGGGCCTGATATGCCTTGGCTAAGTTCCACTTGGTCAGAACGCTGTCAATATCTTCCTGCTCAAGGGCAAGGACTCCCTGATAGCGCTCCTCTTCCAGATAAAGGTTAGACAGTCGCATCAGAACATCCTCTAGATCTTCTGCCAAATCCTTAGCAGATAAGAGATAAGTTTCTGCTGCCTTGCTGTCATGATTTTCATAGGACAGTTGGGAGGCTAGAAGCAAGAGCTGACTGTCAAACTCATTTTTGGACAGGCCTTGCTGGACTAATTTAAGAGCTTCTTCTATCTTATGCTCTTCATGCAGAGAGAGGGCGTAGACGTATTCATAACCTTCAAAATCAGGGTTCATAGTGTCCAGCTGTTTGAAGTAAAGGTTGGCTTTCTGATATTCCTCTTGATCATAGAGAATAGTTGCCAATTCAAAAACAGTTGCATCCTCATATTCGATTTGAACTGCTTTTTCCAAAAATTCCACAGCTGCTTCAAATTTTCCTAAGCTGGCATAGGCACGGCCGATACGCTGGTAGGTCGATACACCTGTTGTTCCCAGAATCTCACGATTATCTAGTTGGGCGTATTCTTTAATCGCTTGGTCAAAATTCCCCAGCTGATAATCCAGCTCAGCCAAGCCAAAGATAATCAAAGGTTCCTCGCTGATTTGTGAAGCCTCCAGCATCTTTTCACGCGCCACATCGGTCAATCCTTCTATATCATAGAGATCTGCCATGACCATGAGAGCAGACAGGTAATTAGGATCCTCTGGATCTATAGTATCCAGATAGCCGAAGGCCTCTTCAATTTCGCCATCTTCTGCTGCAATTTGGGCTAAATTGATGGCTACTTCGGGATAGGCAGCCAACTCTTGCAGATAGATTTCCTTAGCCTGCGGTAAAAAACCGATACTTTCGAGATATTGAGCCAAGGATAAAAGCGTCTCGGCATCGTCTTGGACCAAGGCTCTCTGGAAATATTTGTTAGCGTGCTCCAAATCTCCCTGATCCAGAGAAGCAATCATTTTTTCACTATTTAACACGGTCGTCTTGCTCACTTTCTTCATTGTAAAGGCCGCTGAAGTCGCGATACCAGTCAAAGATTTCCTTGACAACAACTTTCAGGGCCGAGTAGACTGGGATTCCTAAAAGTACCCCCCAGATACCAAAGACAGAACCAGAGGCCAAAAGGATGAAAAGAATCATAATCGGGTGAATGCTGAGTTTTGTTCCCAAGACCAGAGGTGAAACGAAACGTCCCTCAATGGTTTGCTCAATGGCAAAGGCAATCAGGACCTTAATCAGCATCCAAGGCCCTTCAACAAGCCCTAAAATCATAGCAGGAATCAAGGCTAAGAAGGAACCTAAGTAGGGAATCATATTGAGAAAGCCTGCTGAAATGCCCAGCGCTACAGCGTAACGCAGACCGATGATTGAAAAGAGAATGGAGAACATAATCCCGACAATAATAGCTACGGTTACTTGGCCTTGCACATAGCCCTGCCATTGAGAGTTGACATCACTGAGAATCCGGGAAATGGGTTTGCGCCAGTTGACTGGGATGGTTTTAAGAATATTTTCCTTGAGCTTGTCACTATCGCGCAGCAGGTAGAAAACAATAAAGGGCATCATTACGATAGCAATAGCTACCCTAGTTACAGCCGAGGCAAAGTCGCCAGCCCAGCTGACAATATTTTTAGAGAAGTTTTCAGCATAGTCAACGGCCTTGCTGCTATAATTGTTCACCCAATCTTCCAGTTGAGGGCGGATCATTTCAAAACGGCGATCGGCTAGGATTTGGTTGATCTGATGTTCAACAGACTTGATGTAATGAGGCAAATTATTGATGAAAGACAGGATTTGATCCTGCAACATAGGAAAGAGACTGGAACCGCCCCAAACCAAGAGACCGACAATCAGCACATAAACCAGACTAATGGCCCATGTTCGCCTGACATGCAGATGGCGTTCGACAAATCGAACCGGAGGTTTAAGCAGATAATAAATCAAAACCGAAATAACAATCGGTAACATCACTACGGTAACAAAGCTAGCCAGAGCTGTAAAAATAAAACTGACTTGGGTCAAGAGATAAAGAGCCAGAAAAGTCAGGATGATTACAACCAGACTGCTGACGAAGCGATTATCAAGGACCCATTTATAAAACCAACTCTCGTAAAATTTTTCGTTTTTCTTATCCATGTTATTCCTTAGTTATCATAAAATTGAACGGTTTTTTCAACCAAGTTTCCCAATTGGTCGTAGGTAAACTTAGCTGAGAAAAAAGGGGTATCCTGCAAAATCCACTTAAAAATTTCATAGTCCCCTTCCCAAGTTGGCTTGGACAGAACTTGGTCATAGGGAACCCATTCCAGTGTGCCTTCGCGTGACTCTTCATCAGAAATCAAATCGCCTTCAAAATCCGTTACCTTAAAAACATAGGTGTACCAGTCATGTCCCGGTGTGAATTCAGGAAAGGTAATCAGGCCTTTAAAATCCATTTTCTTAACGGTCAGATGGGTTTCTTCGAAAATTTCCCTTTGGGCACATTCCTCAGGTGTCTCACCTGCTTCAAGCTTACCTCCGACAGAAATCCACTTGCCTTCATGAACATCATTAGGCTTTTTATTGCGGAGCATAAGAAGCAGCTCTTTCCCATTATCAATATAGCAGATGGTGGCTAGTTTGGTCATAGGGTCTTCTTTCATTACTTATAATCAGTATATTTATTTTAACAAAAAAATGCTATAATTTCTTCATAGAAAAGGCTTTACGGCTTACGATTCGGCTGGTAACGGATAAAATGTCCAGCCTTTAGACAGAGAGGTTAATATGGAAGAAATCTATTTTGGCACCTATACTAAGCGTCAGTCTCAGGGAATTTATAAGGCTGACTTTGACAATGAGACTGGGCAACTGTCCAATCTCCAGTTAGTAGCCAGCCAGCAAAATCCAACCTATCTGGCTTTCAGTGCTGATGACTGTCTCTATAGTATCGCTAGTGATAAGAATCAAGGAGGGGTCGCAAGTTACTCTCCTGATTTCCAGCCTCTTAATCAGGTGGTTGAAGACGGAGCAGCTCCTTGTTATCTAGGTTTAGATGGCAAGCGAGATTTGGTTTTCTCAGCTAATTACCACACAGGGCAGGCTCTGATTTACAAGCGTCAGGATGATGGCCATTTAAAATTGGTCAATCGGATTGTCCATCAGGGTACTGGTCCTCATGCCCATCAAGATCATGCTAGAATTCATTTTGCTGATATCAGCCCCGATCGCTACTTATTGACCTGTGATTTGGGAACTGATGATTTAACCAGCTACGCCTTGAGTGAGTCTGGCAGGGTACAGCCTATTGATAATTACCACTTCCCCGCTGGCAGTGGCCCCCGTCACCTAGCCTTCCACCCTATTTTTAAACACGCCTTTGTGGTCTGTGAACTCGATTCAACGGTTCATAATTTGATTTATCAGGGGTGTGGAAATTTCGAGACTTATCAATCCATCACCACCCTGCCAGATGACTACTCTGGTTTCAATGCTCCTGCTGCTGTTGAAGTAACCAGCGATGGTTGGTTCCTCTACGTATCCAACCGCGGCCACAATTCCATCGCCTGCTACCAATTTATTCTGGACGGTTATATTCACTTGATTGATATTGTACCCAGTCATGGGAAAACACCACGAGATATCTGTCTGACTGCTGACGAAAAGTATCTTTTAGTTGCCCATCAAGATTCGGACAATATCACTGTCTTCCAACGCCATCCAGAAACTGGGAAACTGACAGAGGTCAACCATGATTTCTATGTTCCTGAAGCCGTTTGTCTGGTTAATCGGCCTAGGTCCTAAAACGATTGTGGGCTGATAAGGTACATCAATGTGATTATAAAGCTAGATCATTTACAGGAGATATTCTCATGTTCAAACCTGTCTTAGGGCTCAAGGCATCTGCTGACCCTCAGCAATTAGCCAGCCGTCTCCGTTATAAGCCGGAGGTTTTTGAATTTTACACCAGCCAGGAGGATTTTTCTAAGGAAGGACTCAAGCGGTTAGAAGAGGCTATTTTGCAGGTTCAGAATCAGACGACTAGGCGGATTGTGCTGCATCAGCCCATGAAGTATCAGGGGGAATTTCTAGAAATGATTATCCCGCAGATTCTCTTGCCTGAGACCTACTACTTTCTAGAAAAGTCAACTAATGATTTACTGGAGCTGGCCTTCGACCATGATTGTCAAGTTTTGATCCATGGTTCTTATGAGCTTAAAAATCCTCAAGTACTAGATTATTATGGCAGTCTTGAAAATGCCAAACAAACATCATTTGAGCGCTTGGACCAGTTTAGTCAGCTGGGTGGGCAACACATTCTCTTTGAAAATGGTATTTCACCGATTTTTTTCTTTGGAGACCCTAGCTATGACCAAGAGATTTTAGCAAGAGGGTATCGCTTAGCTTTCGATACTTCTCATGCCTTGATTAAGGCCAGAGGAGATAACCAAGCTTTATTAGACTCTCTGGAAAGGTTAAAAGCCAATAGTCATCACTACCACTTAGTAGACACCATGGGGAAGAGCCATGATAGTCTTCCTTTAGGACAAGGCATTACCGATTGGTCAGGCGTTTTAGAGCGACTTAATCCACAAGCCAGTGCTATCTATGAAATTGTCGTCAAGAATATCAATGATCCGCAAGAACAATTAGCCAGCCATGCGTTTTTAAGCAATCTAGTTTGATATTTAAAAGGGTTATGCTTTAATAAAAGAATAATCTCGGTCTTACCATAAAATAAAGGAGAGAAACAATGAATCCAAGCGAACTATTTAACCAAGTTAAGGAACTGATTGAGAAGAAGGATTTCTCAGCTGCTCAAGCTTTTATAGAACAGCACAAAGATGATTTGGGTGACTATTTTAATCAAGCCAAGGATCTCTTGGCAGGCGTCAAGGATGCTGATGGCGTCCTAGACAAGGTTAAGGGCCTTTTTGGTAAATAATAATTGAGAAAATGTTAGCTCTCAGCAAAAAACACAACTAACTCTTCCATCACTAAGGTGTCAAAAGATTTCGGTTGTGTTTTTTATTTATGAGACTTTAGTAAAAATTAACATCTTTAACCAGCAGGCTTTATGGTCTTATAACTTTAGTTCAAACCAGTTGTCAAACGGGGGTTTTGAAACTCAGCTCTCATATCTTTTCCCAAACGTAACCGCTTATTACTCTGTCTGGTGAGATATTTTACTGAGATTAAAGGGCAATACTTTTGGAAAACAAAAAAGTTGACGTTCACACTCAACTTTTCTTATTTATATAGCGTTCGATGGGATAGTCTTTCTTATCCAGCTGACCAGACTTCCCTACCAAGAGATTGACTAACTCTTTGGCAATCAGAGGGCCTGTGGTTAAGCCTGATGATCCTAAGCCTGAGGCTGCAAAGACCCCCGTCAGTTCAGGAACTTGCCCATAAAAAGGAGCAAAGTCACTGGTATAGGCTCGGGTTCCCACCCGTTCTTGATGCCGTGTAGCACGAGAAAGAATAGGCAGATAGGTCTCAGCCTGACTTTCTAACTCCTGTAAAATCTGAGCATCTGGTGTCAAATCATAGCCCTGCTCATTTTCGTGACTAGCGCCTACCGACACTTGTCCTGCCTTAAAAGGAATAATATCCAGTTCTCCTTCTGGCATGACAACAGGCCAGTTATCAGTTAGTAAATCATCAAAGAAATAGTCTCGCAACTGACCTTTCTGAGGACGGACAGCCACTTCATAACCGAGCGGTTCAAGAATTTCTGGCAACCAGGCCCCTGTTGCTAACAGAACCTGATCAAAGGACTGGCCAGCGAGCTGATAGGTTCCGTCTGCCAAGACTTTCAAACTGACCTTTCCCTGAATGACCTGACAGCTACTGGCTGCCAAAAGAGTCTCAGTTAGACTGGCTCCTTCAACTCGAGCGCCGCCAGAGGCGTAGAGCAGCTGGTCAAAGCCTTGCAAATTTGGAAACCTCTTATTCACTTCTTTCTGATTTATAATTTCAAGTTGACCAATCAGAGGGGATTCCTCTCGCCGACTGCTGGCCAACGCTTTTAGCTCTGCCAACTTAGTCTCATCATGCTTGAGCAAGTAGACACCTGTCTGCTTATAGAAGCTAGTATCCCAACCATCATTCTGCAAGTCAGTTATCAGGTCCTTATAGCAATCAGCTCCCAGACGAGCCATTTTATACCAAGCTTTATTGCGCCGCTTGGAAAACCAGGGACTGATAATACCAGCTGCTGCTTTGGTTGCCTGACCTTGTCCATGATCAAAGACCGTCAGCTGACAGTCTCTTTCTTTTGAGAGATAATAGGCAGCCGTTGCTCCAACGATACCTGCCCCGACTACTGCAACTTTCATAGTTCTCCTATCCTAAGGCCACATCCATGACCATCATTATCACAAAACCAAGCATCAAACCTAAAGTCGCAATATCAGTATTACCATTAGTCTGAGATTCTGGGATCAATTCTTCAACCACAACGAAGATCATGGCACCAGCTGCAAAGGAAAGAGCATAAGGGAGGATGGGCATCATCAGCATGACTAGACCCGCTCCTAAAACTGCTCCGATGGGCTCAACGATTGCTGACATAGACCCTAGATAGAAAGCTCGCAGGCGTGACTTACCATCGGCCCGAATTGGAATAGATAGAGCTGCTCCTTCAGGAACATTCTGAAGGCCAATCCCAATAGCCAATCCAATAGCACCTAAGAGAGCCGCTTGGCTAGGATGACCACCAGCTAATGCCCCAAAAGTGACACCGACAGCCAACCCTTCTGGAAAGTTATGGATGGTAATAGCCAAGAAAAGCAGGGCTGTCTTGGACAATTTCTTTGGAGGCTGAAGGCCTTCGGCTTGACTGACATCGGCCTTATCCAAGTGCAGGTGGGGAACTAGGGCATCAATCAAGCGAAGGGCCAGTCCCCCCACCAAAAAGCCAACTGCTGCTGGGACCCAAGACCAACCACCATAGTCAGCTTTGGAATAGCTAATGGAAGGCTCTAAGAGGGACCAGAACGAAGCGGCAATCATAACGCCCGCCGCAAAGCCCATCATGGTGTCTAAAAGCCGTCGACTGATGGCTTTAAAAAAGAAAACGATAGCTGCTCCAACAATAGTACAGCCCCAAGTAAAGAGGCCTGCTAGGAGGGCTAATAAAACGACATTTTGTGATAAAATCCAGTCCATACCTACCTCCTAAAGATGACTAAAAGGATTGGTGGAAGACTGACTTGGTAGAATATCTAGATCCCAGCCTGCCGCTTCTTTCCAAGCTGTCAGCTTCACCAGTAATTTTTCAATAAAGAGTACTTCAATGTGGTGACCAGGATCTATAGCCAGAAGGCCATCCGTCAGCATATCTTGGGCGGTGTGGTAATAAATGTCGCCCGTTATAAATACCTGAGCCCCTTTAGCTAGGGCATCCTGGTAAAAATTCTGACCGCTGCCACCGCAGATGGCGATCCGACTGACGGTTGGATTAGCACCATTATAACAAACCAATCGGACACTGTCCAAATCAAAGGCAGCTTTAACTTTTAGGGCTAAGTCTTCTAAGCTTTGTGGGTGAATATTTCCTACACGGCCAATACCATAACCATCAGCTGTAGGGGTCAAGTACTCTCTTTCTTGGATATCCAAGAGGTCACAAAACCAGTCATTGAGACCATCAGGAACGATATCAATATTGGTATGGCTGACGTAGACAGCGATATCGTGCTTGACTAGATCTAAAAGGATGTCATTACGTGGACTGCTAGTCAGATCCTTGAGAGGACGAAAGACGGGGGCGTGCTTGGTAATAATCAAGTCAATCTCTTTTTCGATAGCTTCTGCAACTGTATTTTCTCGAACATCCAAAGTCACCATAACCCGCTTGATGTCCCTATTTAGATCCCCTACTTGGAGTCCGGAAATATCCCCTTCCATTGAAAGCTCTTGCGGGCAATAGCCTTCATATTTTTCAATAAATTCTTTAGCCTTCATTTAATCGCCTCCTTAATAGCTTCTATTCTTTGTTTGATAGCCAGCCGGTCTCCTTGATTCACTTCTGGAATCTTGGTCAGGGCCAATTCCAGTTTTTCTAACTCTCTGCGCCATTTGGCTAGAAATCCTGCTGATTTTTCTTCTAGGTGTCTTGGACCAAAGCGCTGCTCGAATGGGCTTAGCCCTTCCCGTCCAGGCTGGGCCACAATGATTTCATAGAATTTTCTCTTTTCTGTCATGATCTTCTCGGCAATAATTTGAAAATCATGGTCTGACAGCCAAGCTCGGACATCATCCTCGCGATTATTAGGCTGGAGAACCAGACGATCTAAATCTGTTAACTTTTCCTGACCAGCTGTCAAAATATCCGCAATCAGTCGTCCCCCCATGCCACAGATAGCAATAGTCGTCACGCCATCAGCAGAATCAAAGGCATCTAGGCCGTCAGCTAGACGGACCTCTATTTGCTGGTTTAAGCCAGCTGCCGCTACATTAGCCAGAGCCGACCTGCAAGGCCCCTGTGCAACCTCGCCGGCAATGGCCGAGTTGATCAGCCCTTCCTGTAAAAGATAGATAGGGAGATAGGCGTGATCGCTACCCACATCCAACAATTTAGCCCCTCCGGGAATAAAATCTGCCACATCCAGCAGACGCTGTGAAATATTTGTTTCCATAATCATTATTATAGCAGAAAAACGCCTTCTTGCCTCCTTATCTTCGGTCAGAACGGCAAAAGGCCAAGACCATTTGTGTCTCAGCCTCTTTAACGATCATTATCGCCTTATTCCGTCAATCCTGCTCATTCCAAAGATTCATGGCATTGAGGAAATCATCCGATACCTGAACCTTAGTAGGATTTGCTTGATCCCGCTCTTGACGGCGCTCCTCAATTTGCCGAACCGTCGTAATTCCATCACGGGTCCAGCGTCGCAGAATAGCTGTCAGGTATTTCCAATTGCGTTTGCTATTGAAAATGCTCTCTTTGAGGGCCTCACGGATTAAGTCCGGACTGAGACCGTCTTCTCGGATATATTTTTGCAGGTCCTCCAATTCAAAGGGCGTCAGCATCCAGCCTGACTTTTCAAAATCATTGATAAGGGCCTGCAAGTCATTGGCATTATCAAGAGGATCTAGTTGGGCTGGACTGCCTTGAGCTGAACTGCCAAGCAAGTCATCCAAGCGCTTGAGAACTGGACTGGCATCAAAGATAATATCAGTCTCACCATCCAATTCAATAGTCTTCATGACCAAGAGTTCTTGATTGGTCAGATTGGAGATGGCTTGATTAATTTCTGCCACCGTTTTGCCCAAGGCATCTGCGACTCGGCTGGAAGGCATTTCGTCCACCTTGGTCGTATTTTGCAGATAGAAGAACTGCCAGACCAAATAATCATCGGCGCTTGAAAAAATGTCTTTAAAATGAAAGAGTAGGCTGCTGGGCAGAACCAGATTGCCGTTTTGATAATTCTCTAAAAATGTCATAGTTCCTCTTTATAAATAACCGTAGAGGCTGCCTGTTTTTTCCAAATCCTCCAATCGGTAAGGCGTTTCTTGGTAGACAGCATAATTGAGCCAGTTGGTGAAGAAGGTTGAAGCTGCTAAACTCCAGCGGAGGGGCGGTTGCTGGCTTGGTTGGCCTTGGGGAAAATAATTGACCGGCAGACTAGACCCTTTATGGGCCCTCATATCTCTCTGATACTCTCGCTTAAGAGTATCGCGGTCATACTCCAGATGCCCAAAGCTATAAACCTCCCGCAAATCGCGGCTGGCTAAAATGGACAGGCCAACTTCCTCCCCTTTGGCTAGAATTTGCAGATTGGTCTTGGCACGTACATCTGCTTCCGTCACTTGGGTATGCCTAGAATGGGGAGATAGGAAACTATCATCAAAACCCCGCATAAGGGGAGAAAAATGCTCAACCACATCCTGAGAGTAGATACCAGATAGCTTATGATCCATCAAAGCCTTATCAACCCCATACCTATAATAAAGGCCGGCTTGAGCTCCCCAACAGAGGTGCAAGGTCGAGTAGACATGGCGCCTAGCCCAGTCAAAAATTTGGCAGAGCTCCTGCCAATAGTCTACTGCCTCAAAAGGCAGGGTTTCAACCGGTGCCCCTGTGATAATCAGGCCATCAAAATAGTCAGCCTTAATATCCGCAAAGGTTTTGTAGAAGGTCTCCAGATGTTCAGGCTTGGTATTTTTAGGTTGGTGACTGGTCATATAAAGGAAGTCCAGCTTGACTTGCAGGGGCGTATTGGACAGATAGCGTAAGAGCTGAGTTTCCGTCGCTTCCTTGGTTGGCATGAGATTGAGAATCAAAACCTTGATAGGCCGGATATCCTGTCCTCTCGCCCGGGCATCATCCATAACGAAGATATTCTCATTTTTTAAAATATCAACGGCTGGCAATTTCTTATTGAGCGTAATTGGCATGAAAATATCCCCATTCTATAATAGACTACTTCTATTATAAAACATGGGGATAGGCTTTTCAAATAGAACCTTGTTAGGTTAGGCTATAAGTCCTGTCTATAACTCTCAGCCGGGGAAGTTCATCAAAATTTTAGTATCGTAACCCTCGATAGCCTGACGGCCATTAAGGCCATCCAGCTCAATCAGGAAGGCACAGCCAGCAACAATCCCCCCAAGACGTTCTACCATCTCAATGGTGGCCTTAACTGTTCCGCCTGTCGCCAGCAAGTCATCCACGATTAGGACCCGTTGACCTGGTTTAATAGAATCAGCATGCATGGTCAAGGTATCCATCCCATATTCTTTTTGATAGTCAGCAGAGATAACCTCGCGGGGCAATTTACCAGGCTTACGCACTGGTGCAAAGCCGATTCCCAATTCATAGGCAACTGGACAACCAACGATGAAACCGCGCGCTTCAGGTCCAACAATCATATCAATCTTTTTGTCTGTAGCGTACTGGACAATCTCACGAACAGCATAGCTGTAGGCATTGCCATCAGCCATTAAAGGAGAAATATCACGGAAGGTAATGCCTTTTTGAGGGTAATCTTTAATTGATGCAATATACTTTGTTAAATCCATAACGCTCTTTCTATCGGCTCTCAGCCAAAAATGTTTTACATTTCATTATAGCATAAATTGGCATAAAAGATTTAAAAATTATTTTGAAGCATAGGGTTCAACCCTCATCAAGAAGACCTCAGCCTGAAATAAGGACGAAAAATTTGGTAGCCAAATTGACTACCAAATTTCTCATTGTTCAACATAGGCAAAGGCTCTAACAGGGGAACCGGTGGCTTTTTCCCAATGGGGATAACTAATAGCAATAAAGCTGCCAGTTGCTGGAACTTGATCCAAATTAGCCATGACTTCCAGCTGGTAAATGCCTTGTTCCAGAAGATAATATTCATTAAGGAGAGCTCCATTTTTAGCAGCCGTCTGACCACTATCGGTATCTAAGGTTTCATGTCCGAGAGCCTTAACCTTTCTCTCTTTGATGAGGAACTCCAGAGCTTCCCGACTCCAGCCCGGCGTTTCTTGCACACCTTGAGTGTTGAGATTCCTGATAGCGTCTTGGTTGGGCCATCTTTTAGACCAGTCACTCCGAAAAGCGACAAAGGCAGCTGCTTCTATCCTGCCATGTTTCTTTTCAAAATCTAAAATATCCTCTACCCGCACTTCATAATTGGGATTTTCAGCAACCTCTTTGGATAAGTCCAAAACATAAAGAGGCAAGAAAAGGTCTTCTAGGGGGAGTTCATCTAGCCATTTACCGCCTTCCACAAAATGAACAGGGGCATCAATATGTGTGCCGTATTGACCGACCACTTTGAATTGTTGGACATGAAAACCATCTTCAAGGGTAAAAATGTCCTTTTTTTCAAGAGCTGGTAAGGCAGGAAAATGGGGACTGGTCTCTGAAATTTGATGGGTTAAATCAACTAATTTTGCCTGTTTAAAGATGGCAAAGGCTTCTTTCAGACTTACCATAAAAAACCTCCCAAATTATATCTGTTTTAAAGCTTGATCCAAATCACTAATCAAATCATTGACATTTTCCAAACCGATAGAAATACGGATTTGGTTAGGTTCAATACCGCAGGCAAGGAGATCCTCCGGACTCATCTGACCGTGAGTTGTGGTGGCCGGATGCACCACAAGAGACTTAGCATCAGCGACATTGGCAAGATCTGAAAAAATGGCTAAGCTGTCAATCACCTTACGAGCAGCTTCTGCTCCTCCTGCGACATTGAAGGTAAAGATAGAGCTGGCACCCTTAGGCAGATATTTTTGTGCCAATTCGTAGTAAGGACTTGATGGCAGACTGGCATAGTTGACCTTAGTCACTTTAGGATGATTTTCCAGATATTCTGCGATTTTCTTGGCATTTTCAACATGGCGTTCAACCCGCAGAGACAAAGTCTCCAGTCCTTGTGTCAGAAGAAAGGCATTGAAGGGCGAGAGGCAGGCACCGGTATCGCGCAGCAATTGTGTGCGAACCGCTGTAATAAAGGCTGCTGCCCCGATATCACGGGTATAGCTGAGATTATGGTAAGACGGGTCTTCATCGACAAACTGCGGGAATTTCCCGGATTTTTCCCAGTCAAATTGGCCCGAGTCCACAATTACACCACCGATAGAGGTACCGTGACCGCCGATAAATTTAGTGGCCGAATGCACGGCAATATCAACACCGTATGAGAAAACATTGATGAGATAAGGGGTGGCAAAGGTATTGTCAACAACCAAAGGAATACTATGACGATGGGCAATCTCTGCGAGTTTTTCAAGATCAGCAACATTCCCCAAGGGATTTCCCAGCGTCTCAGCTAAAATAAACTTGGTGTTGTCCTTAACAGCGGCTTCGATAGCGGCAAAATCAGCCACGTCCACAAAACTGGTTGTAATCCCATAGCGCGGCAGGGTTTCTTTGAGTAAGTTAAAGGTACCGCCGTATACTGTCGTTGCTGATACAATGTGGTCCCCAGCATGCGCTAAAGCAAGAGCCGTATAAGTAATGGCTGCCATGCCAGAAGCCGTCGCCAAAGCACCGACACCGCCTTCTAACGCTGCCATCCGCTCTTCAAAAACGGCAGTCGTTGGATTGGTAATCCGCGTATAGATATTTCCTTCTGTCCGCAGAGCAAAAGAATCCTCAGCATCCTGCGAATCATTAAAAACATAGGATGTGGTTTGGTAAATCGGCAGGGCACGTGATTTAGTCGTTGGATCGACTGTTTGACCGGCGTGCAGCTGTAGGGTTTCAAATGAATAGTCTGTTGTCATAATCATTCCTCCATAGATATCATTAGGCTTATTTTACACCTAAAACTTTTTCTTGACTAATAGTTATCTAAATAAAAAAGATATAGCCGAAAGCTATATCTCATGCGTTTATGGTAAAAATATCAGACTGATTCGTCTAAAATCTATCCACATTTAGACTTGGCTCACTGAGGTTATAAATGCTTGCTGCTTTCCTTGATAAACAAGGAGGACATGAGGTGCCCATATTCTTTGAGAAAATATCGTACCCAGTCAGGATCTATTTTTGAGCAATCTCACAGAACCCAACTGATTCCTTATTGATGAAAAACTCATCGTTTCCAAGGTTGGCTGCTAAAATTTGCTCAAGCAGTACTGTATCGGTAGCTGTCTTTCTTCCCAGCTGATGATCAATAAGCCAGCCGTTTCATCCAAAAATCATTATCATCATTTGCCCAAGCCGGCATCACATCATTAACACATTTATCAGTGAGGCCAATTTCACCGCTAATCCTGTCCAGAAAACCAATCATATTCGACCGCTGCTTGCTCCTTGCAAAACGCTCTATTCTAGGAATATCCTCAAGGATCAGCACTTTTTGAAAGGCTCTCAGGTAATCTCCGACAAAATATTGGTAGTCAGACTGGTTCGCCTGCCAGCAAGCCTCTAAAAGTTTCTGGTCAATCTGTTTTGGCTTTTTTCATTGTTTAGAAAATCCTGATACAAGGCCTGTCTTTGAGAAGTCTGAATCTCATAGAAGGGAAATGAGGGCGCAGGTAGACCTCCATGCTGCCTGCCTTATCTCGATAGGCTGCTCTTTCAAATAAGGCGGTTAGCGAAGGGTTATTTTTAGCTTCCTTTTTCAATCGGCGCCACACTGGCCAAAACTTTTTTGAGACCGACTTCTGGGAAATTGATTTTGAGTTCCTGTGTCTTGCCGGATCCGGAGACTTCTAGTACTGTACCATCCCCCCACTTACGGTGGTGAGCGATGTCACCGATTTGCCAATCGACAGCCGGCTTATCAGAACCTGCTGACTGAGCTTGAGCCCCTGCGGGGCGGGCGGGTGCAAAGGATTTAGGAGCTGCTTGGGATTTTCTGGCTTGCAGAGCCTGAGCTAAACTCATACCTTGACCAAACTTCGTTTCGCTGCTGTCACTATAACTAGCCACAAAGGACGTATTGACAGGCCGAGCCAGACCCTGGTAATTCAGCAGATCATCGGAAATTTCCTTGATAAAACGTGTTGGCCGATTGTAGCTGGATTTCCCAAAGAGGGTGCGACTATTGGCATTGGTTAGGTAGAGGACTTCTTCCGCTCGGGTAATCCCAACATAGGCCAGACGGCGTTCCTCTTCTAACTCATCTTGATCTTCGGCTGCCCGACTCAAAGGAAAAACATTTTCTTCCATACCGATGAGAAAGACGACAGGAAACTCTAATCCCTTGGCCGCATGCAGGGTCATGAGGGTCACCTCAGCTGATTCGGCATCACCATCATCAGTATCTGCAATCAGAGCCAAGTCGTTAAGGAAACGGCTGAGCCTATCCAGACCAGTTTCATCTTCAGGAGCATCTTCCTTATTGTCATCAAAGTTTTTAGTAACGGTCAAGAATTCTTCAATATTTTCAATCCGAGCCTGACTTTCTAAGGTGTTTTGCAGCTGCAAGGCTTCCAAATAACCAGTATTGTCTAGTACTTCTTCTACTAACTCGGTAAGGCTGTATTTATCTAAGTCTGATCGCAGCGTCAATAGCGTGTTAGCTAAATCCCAAACGGCCTGTGCTGCCTTCCCCTTTATAGGCGAGAGCATGATTTGCTCAGAGGCTTCCAGTAGACTGAGATTCTGCCCAAGAGCAAAGGTCCGTATTTTCTCCAATGTGCCAGGTCCCACACCTCGCTTGGGCTCGTTAACAATTCGCTCATAGCTGATATTGTCATGGGTATTGGCAATAACATTGAGATAAGAAATGACATCACGGATTTCCTTGCGGCTGTAGAACTTGGTACCGCCAACCATAGTGTAGGGAATGTTGGATTTGAGCAGGGCTTCTTCAATAGTCCGTGACTGAGCATTGGTACGGTAGAGGACAGCGAAGTCCTTGAAATCACGTCCATTGTCGCGCACTTCTCGGTCAATCGTTGAAGCGACAAAAACGGCCTCATCCCTTTCATCATTGGCACGGTAATACGTGATTTCTTCACCGTCCGCATTCTGTGTCCAAAGTTTTTTAGGACGCCGATTACGATTATGATTGATCACATCATTGGCGGCTTGAAGGATTTTCTTGGTGGAGCGATAATTTTCTTCCAAGAGAACAACTGCGGCCTCAGGATAATCCTTTTCAAAATCTAGGATATTCTGCATATCAGCACCGCGCCAGCCGTAGATGGATTGGTCAGCATCCCCGACTACGCAGATATTTTTAAAGCGAGATGCCAAGAGCTTAACCAGCTGATACTGGGCATGATTGGTATCTTGATACTCATCGACATGGATATACTGATAGCGCTGCTGATAATAAGCCAAAACATTGGGGTGACTGTCGAAGAGGCGAAGCGTCAGCATGATCAAATCATCAAAGTCCATGGCTTCGCTGCGGCGCAATTCTTCCTGATAAGCTTTGTAGCACTTGGCAACAATCTGCGTGTACATATCACCAGCTTGACTCTCATAAGCAATTTCATCAATCAAGTCATTCTTAGCATTAGAAATCGTTCCCAAAATAGCTCGCTCATTCCATTTTTTCGAATCTAGATTGAGACTTTTGATGATTCGCTTCATAAGGGTACGCTGTTCGCCAGGGTCAACGATGGTGAAATTACGGTCATAGCCAATATGATCAGCGTCCCGCCGTAAAATCCGTACGCACATGGAGTGGAAGGTCGCAATCAAGGTCTCTTCGGTAGCTGGATTGAGCAGCATGGCCCGCTCCCGCATTTCTCTAGCTGCCTTATTGGTAAAAGTGATAGCCAGAATATTCCACGGATTAACCATCTTTTCGTCAATTAAATAAGCAATTCGGTGAGTCAAAACTCTGGTCTTACCAGAGCCTGCTCCAGCCATAATCAAAAGCGGTCCTTGCGTTGTTTTGACCGCTTCTGCTTGTTTGTCATTCATTCCATTCAGTAAAGGATTCATGCTTTTCTCCCTTTCAATTTCGCCCTAAAATTATAACACAAATATGAAAAAGATACTAAGCCGTTAAGTACTTCGCAGAAAATGCTTAAGTTCTATGCAGCTGTAAAATCTGAAAATTAGCCTGAGAATTTAGTCTTCGCAAAAAATTAGAAATCTGAACGCAGGTGATGTAGTCCCTAGGAAAGGCACCCTATTTTTAAAGAAATACAAATAGAAAGAACCTAACCAAACGGCTAGGCACTTCCTCGGAGATTATGAAAAAGAAAAGTTTATTTAGGATGGTTATAGTATAGCTGGTTTTGCTTAAATCAGACTAAAGAAATCAGATATTTCCTGCTTTTTTCAAAAAATTTCGGTAGCGATAGCGCCAACGGCAATAATCTAAAGTGATAATCAGCTTGTTTCGCCATCTGAAATCATGTCGCAGAAAGCGAACGCTCTCCCTAAAATGTTTCAAACCGGCTGTCTGCCAATTCTCTCTGGTTAAAAATTGGCCTCTAGTTCGCCAGTACTGCTCCTCGTAACGATAGTAAAGCTTACGAACCCGAGCCAAGTGTATGAGGGGTTGGTAATTATTGGACTCTTTGTAAACGTCCGTCGGGACATTTATCAAAGCCCCGAAAAGCAGGTTTTTCCAATCATCAGGATGCTCATGGAAATGCATCCGCATAGGCTTTTGCAGGTCGCGGGGCAGCTGATAGTGCCAGCGCTTACCATTTAAAAATTCCACTTGGACATAGAAAATTTTCTTACGCTTGGCCATAACCTCTCCCCCTTACAGTTAGAGTTATTATAGCATAAGCTCCCAAATAAGCGTTCCTAGTTAGCTCAAGAATTTTCATCTCTTGATTCTCTGACATCACGCACACTTTCCCGCTTCTTCAAGCTAAAGGGAACCAAAACCTTAGCCTGATTTTTTGCCTTTTTTTGAACCAGAGCCAAAATTCGTTCAAAGGTAACCCTTCCCAAACTTGAAATATCAATATCAAAAGACGTCAAATAAGGATGGATAATGTGGGCATAAGGAGAATTGTTAAAAGAAACTAGAGACAAATCATCCGGTACCTGTAAACCATGACAATTGAAGAATTCCATAACCTTGAGAGCGGTCATATCATCAATAACCACTAGAGCCGTGATATGCTTAGCCTGAACATAGTCATAAAACTTTTGAAGATTCGGCAGATCCGATTGATCAAATAGCACAGAAGAGTGGCTAATCAAATCTTTTCGACTCATGCCGATCTCATAGCCAATATAACGCTCAAGAAAAACTTCACTGGTCTGATCATCGGTCACAAAGAGAATATTACGGTGACCAAGCTCAGCCAGATAATCGACAGCTGTACGAGCCATGAGCTTATTGTCATTATCAACATAGGTTGTTTCATTCTCATAGTCAACTGGTGTTCCCAGAATGACAAAGGGAATTTGATTATTCCTAAGAAATTTTTGTACTGGGTCATCAGCCATAGAATAGAGGACGACAAAACCATCCACTCGCTTTTCAGCATACATCCGCTTGATTTGCTCTTCCAACTCAGTTATTGATGAACCTACAACAACAGAAATGGTATAGTGGTGCTTTTTAGCTTCATGATTGATAACAGTCAAAATCTCCATATTGAAGGGTTGGCTATGCCGATCCTGCTTGATCATTGGTGGGAAAACAACACCAATAGCATGGCTATCAGTACTGGCCAACATTTTAGCAGCAATGTTTGGGACATACCCCAGTTCCTTCATAGTCTTTCTGACCTTATCTTTTGTTTTCTGCGAAATGGCAGAGCTATTCTTTAGGGTTCGACTGACAGTCGAGGGACTGACACCTGCTCGTTCTGCCACATCCTTTATAGTCACCAAAATAATCCTCTCCCTTCTAAAAAGTAGCTAAATTCTTTTCGCGTAAAAGTAAACCATTTAATTCCAAGCAACGAGAACTCCTTAGTCTCACAGTTAATTGGGCTAGCACTATTTCTGATATTTTTCAATTTATGACTTTAAAACTCAATTCAATAGATAAAGGGTATCTTTCCCAAAGATAAACAGTCGCAAAAGTCTCGATACATACTAGGCTGTCAGAGATTTTCACCACACTAGGAGATTTTCGGTTTTCTTGAGTCATTAATATGAGAATATTATCAAAGTTATGATTGAGTAACGGATTCATAATCAGTCGAATGATTAAAATATGAGTTTATTCCCATCATTTTGCCTGCATAAGGAGTCTAGGACAAAAGTCCAGACTCCTAGCATTATTCTAGATTTACCAGATTGACGCAGTGGTTGGTTTTCCTGTTGTCATAAGACCGAAACAGACAGACCTAAACGAATGTGATGACCATCGTTCATCTTATTTCCGACCTCAAAAGGTCAGAGGAACCTTTTGAGCTGTGTGGGGGGATTAAAAAGTCTGGGGAGAGACTCTTCTCTTTCAAGCCATCACCTTAAAATTAAGGAGTGGTGAGAACCAAAATTTTCAATTTTTAGGTTGATCTCACTCCCTACTGATTTTTGTCTCACTCTCTGTTTGTAAGTCTTTCACTCCTCAATTTTACAACAATATGGCTAAAATGCAATAATTTATGCAAGCGTTTGCGTGCTATTTAGTCATTTTGCTATTTTAACTAAAACTGTTGTTATTTCAGTACTTCTAAGACTAAGAAAGTTCTTCAAATATATTTTTATAGGATATGTTTATAAAAATACTTGACTTTTTTTGCAAACGATTTCATAATAACATTGTAAATTTAATTTTTATGTTTTAGGAGGAATAAACATGAAAAAATGGAAAAAGGTGATTGCAGGCGGTGTCGCCTTGTTATCCGTCGTAACCCTAGCAGCTTGCTCTGGCAACAAGTCTTCTGGTACGACCCTCAAGCTCTGGGTTCCAACTGGTGCTAAGAAGTCTTATTCTGACACCATCAAAGCTTTTGAAAAAGAAAACAAGGGTATCAAGATTGAAGTCAAAGAATCTAACGATTCGAAGGCTCAAGAAGTGGTTTCTAAAGACTCTGCCGCTGCTGCTGATGTCTTCTCAATGCCTCATGACCAATTAGGGCAGCTGGTTGAAGCAAAAATCATCCAACCAATTCCTGACAAATATGTGAAAGAAGTTAAAGCAAACAATGTTGAAAATGCTGTAGCTGGTGCTCAATATAAGGGCAAGACCTATGCCTTCCCATTCGGTGTTGAATCACAAGTTCTTCTTTACAATAAAGATAAATTGTCTGCCGAAGATGTTAAATCTTACGAAACCATGACTTCTAAAGCAAAATTTGGTGCTAGTCTCAATGAGGTTAATGCGTATGCTATTGCACCATTGATGTTGTCTGTTGGTAATAACCTCTTCGGAGCAAATGGTGAAGATGTTAAAGGAACAAACTGGGCTAACGAAAAAGGGGTCGCTGTTATGCAATGGCTAGCTAATCAAAAGGATAATTCTGGCTTTGTCAACGTCCCTGATAACGAAGCTGTTTCTAAATTCGGTAACGCTTCTGTAGATGCTATCGAAACTGGACCTTGGAACTACCCAGATGCTCTGAAAGCCCTTGGTAAAGGTAAGATGGGAGTAGCTGTTTACCCAACTGTTCAAATTGGTGAACAAGAAGTCCAACAAAAGGCCTTTATGGGTGTTAAACTCTATGCTGTTAACCAAGCTCCTGCTAAGGGCAATAGCAAACGTATCGCTGCTGCTTACAAATTGGCTGCTTTCTTGACTGAAAAAGATAGTCAAGCCAACCAATTCAAGACTCGCAGCATTGTTCCTTCTAACAAGGATGTTCAAGCTTCAGATGCCGTAACTTCTGACCCATTAGCTAAGGTTGTTGCGACTATGACAAGCTCAAGTGACTACACTGTTGTAATGCCTAAGATTAGCCAAATGTCAACCTTCTGGAATTTATCAGCTCCATTGCTTAGTGGACCTTATTCTGGTAAAATTTCTCAAGCTGACTACATGACTAAACTTCAACAATTCGATAAAGACTTGGCTTCAACGAAATAAGACTCATACCTTCCTGAATAGAATAGACCGAGAGGTTGAGAGCTTTATCTCAGCCTCCTTGTCTTATCTCGAGAAAATAATTTTTGCTCCTTACAGTTTAACTCATGAGTTAAATAAAGTATATTTTGATTTACTTTTTGGAGGCTACACATGAACAACTCTAACTACTACGAAAAGGTAGCTGTGCGAGAGGCGCTCAAAAATGGAGGCCTAGACATTAAGTTGTCTCCCCTGATTATGGGGGCAGCCAATCTCGCAAACAAGCAAATTATTAAGGGACTGTTTTTCCTTCTATCAGAAATCATCTTTCTGATCAGCTTTGTTCTGCAGGTTATCCCCGCTTTCAAAGGCCTGATTACCTTAGGAACCCATACTCAAGGAACCGTAACAGAAACTGTTGATGGTATTGAAATTACCAAGACTGTCGACGGTGATAACTCTATGCTGCTCCTCATCTTTGGGATTGCAGCCCTAGTCTTCTGCTGTGTTTTTGCTTACATTTATTGGTGTAATCTAAAAAGTGCTCGCAATCTTTATGTGATTAAATCTGAAGGGCTCAACGTGCCAAGCTTTAGAGAAGATTTTGCCAGTCTGGCAGATGGCCGTTTCCACATGTCCATGATGTCCATTCCTCTTCTGGGAGTCCTGCTCTTTACCATTGTCCCTCTGGTTTACATGGTTTGCTTAGCCTTCACCAATTTTGACCATAATCACTTGCCACCAGGCAGTCTCTTCCATTGGGTTGGGTTCTCCAACTTCGGTAATGTCCTAACTGGTCGAATGGCTGGTTCCTTCTTTCCAATCCTGACTTGGACTTTAATTTGGGCTGTCTTTGCTACCATCACCAATTTTTTCTTTGGGATTATCTTGGCACTGATTATCAATACTAAAGGTCTGAAATTTAAGAAGCTCTGGCGGACGATTTTCGTTATCACCATTGCCGTTCCAATTTTTATTTCCCTTTTGATTATGAAAAACCTTCTGGCACCTGGCGGACCTTTGAATGAGCTCCTGATGAATTTCGGTTTTACTAGCCATCCTCTGCCATTCTTGACTAATCCAACTTGGGCTAAGGTCTCGATTATTATTGTCAATATGTGGGTCGGTATCCCTTATACCATGTTGGTATCAACGTCCATTATTATGAACCTGCCTCAAGAACAATTGGAAGCTGCTGAAATTGATGGAGCAAGCAAGTTCCAAATTTTCAAACGGATTACCTTTCCACAAATTTTGATTATCATGACCCCTACTCTAATCCAACAGTTCATCGGTAATATCAATAACTTCAACGTTATTTATCTTTTAACCGGTGGTGGTCCAAATAATCCTAACTTCTATCAGGCGGGTTCAACAGATCTCTTGGTAACCTGGCTTTACAAGCTGACTGTTTCAGCTAAGGACTACAATCTTGCTTCTGTTATTGGTATTTTGATTTTCATCCTGTCTGCTGCTTTTAGCTTGCTGGCCTACACAAGAACAAGTTCTTATAAGGAAGGGGCTGTCAAATAATGAAAACAAAAAAGCGCATTAATTTAAGTCTAACCTATCTTCTGCTGGTTATCTTGTCCATCATCTGGCTCTTCCCTATTTTCTGGGTCGTTTTGACTTCTTTTCGTGGTGAGGGAACAGCTTTTGTCAGCTATATCATTCCCAAAACCTTTACACTGGACAACTATATCAAGCTCTTTAACAACGATTCCTTTCCTTTTGCGAGATGGTTTATGAACACTCTGATCGTTGCCATCTGCTCTTGTGTTATCTCAACGTTCATTACGGTGGCTATCGCCTACTCGCTCAGTCGGATTAAATTCAAATTCCGCAATAGTTTTTTGAAACTGGCTCTGGTCCTCAATATGTTTCCTGGCTTCATGTCCATGATTGCCATCTACTACATCTTGAAGGCCCTTGACTTGACCCAGACCCTAACAGCTCTTGTATTAGTTTATTCTGCTGGAGCTGCCCTTGGTTTCTACATTGCCAAAGGATTCTTTGATACCATTCCTTATTCCTTGGATGAATCAGCTATGATTGATGGCGCAACCCGCAAGGATATCTTCTTCAAGATTACCCTGCCTTTATCTAAACCTATCATTGTCTATACAGCCTTGACTACTTTCATCGCCCCTTGGATGGACTTTATCTTCGCTAAGGTTATCTTGGGAGATGCGACAGAAAAATATACAGTAGCCATCGGACTTTTTGCCATGTTGGAACAAGATACTATCAATGAATGGTTCAAAGCCTTTGCTGCTGGTTCTGTAATTATCGCTATCCCCATTACCCTCCTCTTTCTGTACATGCAAAAATACTATGTTGAAGGTATTACCAGCGGTTCTGTGAAATAAAAGTAAGATGTAAGAGCGTCAACTAAATCTTAGACAGTTAAAAAAATGACACCCAATCTTTAATCTAAAGGTGTTCGTATCTGAGTTAGCTCAAGCTAAAGCAGCTGCCAATCTTTTTGTCAGAAACTTGTCACTCGAACTCAATGGCGCTCTTTACACAACCGTCTTTGCTGTATTGATGTTTGAGTGATTCACCTTTCACTCAATCACTTAACATTTTACTGGTCATCACTATAATCAATGAACTGGGTTCATCTTAGATAAAAGGAAAATATTATGACAACATTAAAACTTGATAAAATTTATAAAAAATATCCCAACAGCGACTACTACTCTGTTGAAGATTTCAACCTTGATATCAAAGATCAGGAATTTATCGTTTTTGTAGGCCCTTCTGGTTGCGGTAAATCAACTACCCTGCGAATGATTGCTGGCTTAGAAGAAATCAGCAAGGGAGAACTCTATATTGATAATGTTTTAGTTAATGATAAATCTCCCAAAGACCGTGATATTGCTATGGTATTCCAAAACTACGCTCTCTATCCCCACATGACTGTCTATGAAAATATGGCCTTTGGACTGGAGCTGCGGAAGTATAAGAAGGATGAGATTCGTAAACGAGTTGAGGAAACAGCCGATATTCTCGGTCTGAAAGAATTACTCAATCGTAAACCAGCTGACCTGTCTGGTGGTCAACGGCAACGGGTGGCCATGGGACGAGCAATTGTGCGTGATGCTAAGGTTTTCTTGATGGATGAACCTCTGTCAAATTTGGATGCTAAATTGCGGGTATCTATGCGTGCCGAAATTGCAAAACTTCACCGTCGGATTGGAGCAACGACCATCTATGTGACCCACGACCAAACCGAAGCTATGACTTTGGCTGACCGGATTGTCATCATGTCAGCTAGTAAGAACGAAGCTGGTACAGGTACGGTTGGTAAGGTGGAGCAAATCGGAACACCGCAGGAACTCTACAACAAACCAGCCAATAAATTTGTTGCAGGTTTCATTGGCAGTCCAGCTATGAATTTCTTCGATGTCACTGTCAATCATGACACTATCTCCGATGGCAAAGGTTTTGAGATCTCCCTGAGCGAAGGCCAAAAGAAACTTTTAGAAAGCAAGGGCTATATGGGCAAGGAAGTTACCTTTGGTATTCGTCCGGAGGATATCTCTGCAGCTGAGATTGCTCAAACAACCTTCCCATCTGCTGTTGTTAATGCTAGCGTCGAAATCTCCGAATTATTGGGTAGCGACTCCGTGCTCTACTGTAAGGTCGGTAATCAAGAATTTGCCTCTCGGGTCAATGCCCGCGATTACTTAGCCCCAGGTGAACACATCAATGTGGCCTTCAATGTCGCTAAAGGACATTTCTTTGATAAGGCAACGACTAAACGCATTGACGCTTAACGGCTTATCATTACAAACTCCAAGGGTTCCTAGCTCTTGGAGTTTTTCTATATCTTATAACAATACGAATAAACTTAGGGCCCTTTGTGGCAATTCTCTCTAAGATTATTCGTCTTTAATGGGTAATTTCTTAAATTCGTCTTGACAGCATTCGGATATTTAGCTAAACTAGTAGCATATTTATCAAATAACCGATTGAAATCATCAGGAGAGAAAAGGTTAGACCTTTCGCCGAAGGAGTAATGCTCTCAGGTTTCTAGTCATAGAATGGGACTGATGATGGACGGACTTCTGGAGAGATTTTCTACTGAAGGGACAGGTAGCCCAATAGCTAGAAAACGCCGAAGGGGCAAGGTAAATTCGCTTTACTCAAACTCTCAGGCAAAAGGACAGAAATTCAGCCCAAAAGATCAAGGCTTTTTTGGGTGTGCTGTTAGTACCTCCAAGTCCAGAATCAGATTAGTCTGGGCTTTTTTGCTTGGACTAATCCTGTGTAGGTGCTTGATAATCTTAGAACTTTGGAGGAATAGTCATGCTGGACTTTTTTACGAAAATTGATGATATTGTTTGGGGGCCGCCCCTGCTGGTACTCTTAGTTGGAACGGGGATTTATTTAACCATTCGCTTGGGATTCTTGCAAGTGCTACGCTTACCTAAGGCTTTCAAACTCATCTTTGCAGAAGACCAAGGTGAAGGAGATATCTCCAGTTTCGCAGCTTTAGCAACTGCCTTAGCCGCTACCATTGGAACCGGAAATATTGTCGGGGTTGCTACGGCTATTGGAACTGGCGGACCGGGAGCCCTCTTCTGGATGTGGATGGCAGCCTTCTTTGGGATGGCTACGAAGTATGCCGAAGGGCTGCTGGCTATCAAGTATCGGACCCAGGATGATAACGGCCAAGTGTCCGGCGGACCTATGTATTATATTACCAATGGGATTACCGGCCGCTTAAAAGTCATTGCTAAACCGCTTGCTTACTTCTTTGCTTTAGCAGGAATTTTGGTTGCTTTACTTGGTATCGGGACTTTTTCTCAGGTTAATTCTATCACGGGCTCCCTGCAAAATACTTTTGCTTGGTCACCCAAAGTGGTTAGCATTGTCATTGCAATCTTGGTTGCGATCATCGTCTTTGGCGGTATTCAATCCATCTCCAAGGTCTCAGAAAAAGTGGTCCCTTTTATGGCTGCTCTCTATATTCTGGCAACTGTAACCATCATCGCCATCAACTTCCACAACCTAATCCCAACTCTTGTCGCTGTCTTTAAATCAGCTTTCACACCGACAGCAGCTGTTGGCGGATTCACTGGGGCAACAGTTATGCAGGCCATTCGTCTAGGGGTTGCTCGTGGGGTCTTCTCTAATGAATCTGGTCTGGGATCTGCTCCCATCGCTGCAGCTGCTGCCAAAACTGAAGAACCTGTTGAGCAGGGGCTGATTTCCATGACAGGAACTTTTATCGACACGATCATCATCTGTACCCTAACCGGACTTTCCATCTTGATTACTGGTCAATGGTCTGTCAAGGGCTTAGAAGGGGCTGCTGTTACTCAATCGGCCTTTGCTTCTGTCTTTGGCCATATCGGTAGTTTGGTCCTGACCTTGTCTTTGGCCCTTTTCGCTTTTACAACTATCTTGGGATGGTCTTACTATGGGGAACGCTGTGTCGAATTTGTCTTTGGGACTAAGGGCATCACCATTTACCGCTGTATCTTTGTCCTCATGGTAGCACTTGGCGGCTATCTGCAGTTGCAGGTCATTTGGAAAATTGCAGATATTGTTAATGGCCTCATGGCTCTGCCAAATTTGATTGCCCTCTTAGTCCTGTCACCCATTATCATCAAGGAAACTCAGTCATACTTCAAGCGCAAGGCTGGCAAATCATTTGATAATTAAAAGTAGAATTTGAAATTCCAGTCACATTTTTATATAATACGAAGGTATATATTTTAGAATGTGTCAGGCGGGGCTAGACAACTAGCCCCTTTTTCCTGCCATATAAAAGAAAAAGATAGGAAATACTATGCTAGATTTTTTCAATAAGATTGACACCTTCATCTGGGGCCCGCCCCTTCTTATCCTTTTAGTTGGGACTGGGATCTATCTCAGTATTCGTTTGGGATTGCTGCAGATTGTTAAACTTCCCAAGGCTCTTCGCTTGATTTTCGCTGATAGCGAAGGTCATGGAGACGTCTCCAGCTTCGCTGCCCTCTGTACGGCTCTGGCCGCTACGGTCGGAACAGGAAACATTGTTGGAGTGGCCACGGCTATCAAGGCAGGTGGCCCCGGAGCTCTCTTTTGGATGTGGATGGCAGCCTTCTTCGGGATGGCAACCAAGTATTCCGAAGGACTCTTGGCTATTAGATTCCGCGAAAAAGATGAAAATGGTGAAATCGCTGGCGGGCCTATGTACTACATCGTCAATGGTCTGGGTAGAAATTGGAAATGGCTGGCAATTCTCTTTGCTATCTTTGGAACCATGACGGCCCTCTTAGGATCGGGTACCTTCACCCAAGTTAACTCTATCACCGATTCCATCAAAAACAGTATCGGCTGGGACCCCCGTTATGTCAGTGTCGTCCTAGCTATTCTCGTTGCTATTATTATCTTCGGTGGTATTCAATCCATCTCACGTGTCTCCACCTTGGTAGTCCCATTTATGGCTGTTATCTATGTTCTAGCCGGCCTCACTATTCTGGCAGTTAACTATGACAAACTTCTGCCCAGTATCGGACTAGTCTTCTCTTCTGCCTTTACTGGCCACGCTGCTGCTGGCGGTTTTATAGGAGCAACGGTCATGGTCGCCCTGCAAAAAGGGGTTGCTCGTGGGGTCTTCTCCAATGAGTCTGGGCTTGGTTCTGCTCCTATCGCCGCTGCTGCTGCCAAAACTGAAGAACCCGTTGAGCAGGGGCTGATTTCTATGACAGGAACCTTTATTGATACTATCATCATCTGTACTCTGACGGGGATGGCTATCATTGTTACAGGCGGCTGGTCCTCAAACTTAGACGGAGCCATCCTGACCCAATCAGCCTTTGCGTCTGTCTTTGGCAATTGGGGAATTTTAGCTTTGACTGTCAGTCTTGTCCTCTTCGCCTTTACAACTATCTTAGGTTGGTCTTACTATGGAGAACGCTGTTTTGAATTTCTCTTTGGAGCTAAGTCCATTCCAGTTTATCGGGCATTTTTCGTGGCTATGGTAGCTATCGGGGGCTTTATCAAGCTGGAAACCATCTGGGCCATCGCTGATATTGTCAATGGCCTGATGGCCTTCCCCAATCTGGTAGCCCTGCTGGGACTTTCTCCAATCATCCTTGCGGAAACCAAAAAATATTTTGCTAAATCTGAGCTAGATTTGAGCAAATAATAAAAAGATATCCCTTAGGCAAATCTAGGGGATTTTTTGACAGTAACTTGATTGGCTTGATGCCAGCAATTCTGCTATAATAAAGCCATTATAATTATTTAGGAGGACCTATGGTGACTGCGGAAGAATCGATTAAATTTGCTAGACGGGGGCCCATTGTCTCTATTTTTGCCTACTTGGTCCTCGCTCTAGGCAAACTCCTCTCTGGCTACATACTCCATTCCTCATCGCTGACAGCCGATGGGTTTAATAATCTATCGGATATCATGAGTAATCTTATCCTTTTAGTTGGCCTCTATTTGGCTAGTCGACCGGCCGATGAGGACCACCGCTTTGGCCACTGGAAGATTGAGGATCTTGCCAGTCTCTTGACCTCTTTTATCATGTTTCTGGTTGGTTTTCAGGTCCTCATGGAAACCATTAAAAAGCTCCTCAGTAATAGTCAAACGGCCATTGACCCTCTGGGTGCCTCGGTCGGTCTGATTTCAGCTCTGGTCATGTACGGTGTCTACTTCTACAACCGCCATCTCTCTAAGAAGGTTAAGTCATCAGCGCTTCTGGCGGCCTCCAAGGATAACCTGTCAGATGCGGTGACTTCGCTGGGAACTTCGGTTGCCATCGTTGCTAGTTCTATGAACCTAGCCATCATTGACCGGATTGCTGCCATCATTATCTGTTACTTCATTCTCAAGACGGCTTACGACATTTTTATTCAGGCCACCTTTAGCTTATCAGACGGATTTGACGATAAACAACTGGCTGAATATGAAAAGGCTATCCTACAAATTCCCAAGATTACAGCCGTCAAATCCCAACGGGGCCGAACCTATGGTTCTAATATCTTCCTCGATCTCGTCCTAGAAATGAATCCTGACCTCTCTGTCTATGAAAGCCATGCCATTACCGAACAAGTAGAGCAGCTGCTCCACGATGACTTTCAAGTCTACGATGTGGACATCCACGTCGAGCCGGCTCCCATTCCTGAGGATGAAATTTCCGATAATGTTTACAATAAGCTCTACAAATTTGAAAAGCTAGTTTTAGCCAAGATCCCTGACTATGAGACTTATATTGCCGAGGATTTTATGCTGGTCAATGAGCATGGTCAGGTCTTGACTCAGCATCGTTTTCTTGAGCTGGCCCCCTACTACTCCAGCAATTTTCAGTACTTCAAAATGACCTCTATCAGTCAGAAGACCAAGCTGATTACCTATCGTCTGGAAAATCAGCAGCATGTCAGCATCTGGCGACGCCATGAAACTTGGAAACTAGTATTTCACCAAATCACCCCAGAACAGAGAGCATAAGAGGATAGGACAAAAGTTCTTCCTCCTATCAGCTTTGGATAGAGCAGTTTGGCACAGTGGTGAGAGGCTGAGACAAAAGTTCTCAGCCTTGTTTTATTTAGTCAATTATATTTGCTAGGTGCAGTGGTTGGGATAAAGGCTTGTTGGCTCTGCCAAGAAGTCTTTCCCCTGCACAGTTCATTAGGTACTTTAGCACCAATGAACCACTGCTGGTTGGTTATCATCTTGTAGTGCAATCCCATTTTCAGGCACCTTCTTAAGCAGTCTGGAGATAAACTGCCAAGGCCTGCCGCCTAAGAATAGGAAAGCGGCAAAGGCCTGAACCTTAAAATGTGAGAGAGTGGCTAGAAATCGTCATAAAATGGTGATTTCTAGCCACTCTCTTTCTGTTAGGCTCTGTCTATTGGTACGAAAGAAACATGAAATAAAAGTCAGCTGTCCTGTCATAAAACGAACAACGATAGAATTTTAATCATCTGAAATTCATCATTGTTCGTTTTATATTTTATGTTTTGTGAAATCGGAGTTGATGATAAAGAATTTCTAAAATGAAAATCTTTTTTATACGTAATCTCCGGAGATTACAATATTTTGTGGGCGAAGGCTAAGCCATCATGGCTGTCTGTCCCACTCTCTAATTTGTATTCTTAACTTGCTTGGTTGCCACATCTTCACCAAACCAGTTCTTGGAAATCTTCTGGAATTGGCCGTCTTGGTAAAGTTCTTTGAAGGCTCGGTTGATTTTTTTCACCAAGGTCTTATCAGACTTGCGGGCGCCGACAGCAAAGCTCTCAGCTTCATAGCCAGCTGGTATAATATTGTAGCTGTCCAGCTCTCCTTCTTGTTCGAGGTAATAATTGGCATAAACACGGTCGATCAAGAGGCCGTCAATTCGGCCCGCCTTCAGGTCAATCAGAGCCTGAGTAAAGGTCGAATATTGGATTGCCTTCTTATCCTTGACCTTATTCTTGAGCAGGTTAGGCTGACTTTCAAAGGCATCATAGCCTGAGGAGCCAGCTTGGGCTCCTAATCTCTTTCCAGACATCATATCGATGCTGGAAATATTGGAGGACTTCTTGGTCACGACCACCTGCTGGTTAACCATGTAAGGATCGGTGAAGGTAAGTTCTTTCTTGCGCTCATCGGTCACAGAATAACCGTTCCAAATCAGATCGATGGTCCCATTCTTGAGCTCGGTTTCTTTCATGTCCCAGTCGATAGCCTGCCACTCTACCTTGATACCATACTTTTTAAACACAGCATTGGCTAAGTCCACATCGAAACCGGTGTACTTACCATTTTTTTCTTCAAAGCCCATGGGTACAAAGGTAGCATCAAAACCAATTTTAATCGTTTTTTCCTTACTGTAGGTTGACCACTGATCCGTCTCGGTCGCGAAGTTAGACCGAGAGCTGCAGGCTACTAAGACCAAGGCTGCCAGAAGGAGCATCAATCCCATGGAGAGACTTCTTATTAGTTTTTTCATCGTCTATCCTTTATCTATTTAGGGTTAATCGTCAAAATATCGTCCGCAACATTTTTGGCAAAATCCATATCATGCGTAATAACAATCTGGGTAATGCCCATTTCACGGTTTTGCAAAATCAACTTTTCAACCTCCTGGCGCAAAGCGGGATCTAAGGCCGAAGTTGGCTCATCATAGCCAATGATTTTGGGATCAATCATCATAGCACGCGCAAAAGCGACCCGCTGTTTCTGACCGCCGGAAAGAGAAAAAGGATAGGCCTGTCCGTGCTCTTCGAGGCCTAATTTGGCTAGTAGTTCCTTGGCTTTTCTCAGAGCCTCTTCCTTAGTGATCCCCATCGTTTTGGTCGGAGAGAGCATCAGATTTTCCAGCACTGTCAAATGAGGGAAAAGCTGAAAATCTTGGAACACAAAACCCAAAATATTTTCGGATTCTAAGTGATTCAAAGGGACTTCTGCCCCCTGATAAATGACTTGACCAGAATCGATTGTTTCTAGCCCAGCCAGCATCCTCAAGAGGGTCGTTTTCCCGCCACCGGAAGGGCCTACAATGGCTAAAATCTTTCCTTCTTCTACATTAAGATTAAACGCTTTAAAAATCTGTTTGTGGCCGAACTGTTTGGAGATATTTTTTAATTCTAATAACATAGACCCCTCCTACTTATAAAAATTAAATTTCTTTTCAATACGTTTAGAGGCTAGGGTCACTACACCAACTAAGAGCAGGTAGATGGCACCCGCAACAAACATAGGAGCCAAGCTGGCGTCACGGTTGGAAGCTGTTCGGCTCTCCAAGAGAAGATCGCCGACTCCCAGTACATAGACTAGTGAGGAATCCTTAACCAAATTGATGACCTCATTAAAGACACTCGGCAGAACAATTTTAACCACCTGCGGCAAGATAATATAGCGGATGGTTTGTAACTGGGTGAATTTCAAGACCTTAGCTGCCTCATACTGTCCCTTAGGGATAGCAGCAATACCGCCGCGGAAAATTTCCGCAAAGTAGGCTGCATAGTTGAGAGTAAAAGCCAAAACAGCAGCTGGCAACCGATCAAAGACAATCCCAACGCTTGGCAGAACATAGTAAAAGAAGATGAGCTGCAAGAGGAGCGGAGTCCCGCGCATCACCCAAACATAGAGCGTTAAAAGCCAGTTTAAGGGCTTGAACTTAATCTGCATCAAAAAGGCAAGGACTATCCCTAAAGGAATGGATAAGACGATAACGATACAGAAAACCTGTAAGGTTACGAGAGCTCCATTCAAGAGTGCAGGAAGAATTTCTAATACATACGACATAGCTGGCTCCTAACGTGAAGATATGCCTTATTATACCAAATTCTCAGACAGTTTGAAAGCTCAATTTATTTTTATTCATATAAAAATGAAAAAAATACATTTGTATTCTTCTCTTTGAAATTTTCAAAATTACTTATCGGTAAAAACAGATCCACAACTATTTTCAGCCTTTCCTAGCAAGGGTTAGTATGCTATAATGCTGGTAATTTTCAAAAAGGAGGCGCCCTTTATGATTAAAAAGATTGGGATTGTCAGTCTGTCCAGCGGTATCCTTGGGGAGGAATTTATTAAGTTTGAAGCGGACTTAGGGGTCAAACGCTTGGAGCAGCTGGGGCTGGAAGTTGTTTTTTTAGACCATGCTCTCAAAGGTATTGACTATCTGCGGGAGAATCCTCAAGCCAGAGCACAAGATCTACTCACTGCTTTTAAAGACCCTACCATTGATATGATATTATGCGCTATTGGCGGCGATGATACCCACCGCCTCCTGCCTTACTTATTTGACCATAACGAACTGCAACAAGCGCTCCAGCAAAAAATCTTTTTAGGGTTTTCCGATACTACTATGAATCACTTGATGTTGCATAAGTTAGGACTTAAAACCTTCTACGGTCAAGCCTTTTTGCCAGATATCTGTGAATTAGACCAAGGGATGCTGCCCTACTCCTTTCATTACTTTAAAGAACTGCTAGAAACAGGTCGCATCTCAGAAATCAGGCCCAGTGCTATCTGGTATGAGGAGCGGACAGATTTTAGTCCCAAGGTCTTAGGAACCAGTCGGATTATGCATAAAAATGAAGACTTTGAGTTATTGAAGGGAAGTCCTCAATTTGAAGGAGCCATCCTAGGCGGGTGTTTGGAATCTCTCTATCAAATTTTTGATTCATCACGCTATGAAGACAGCAGTGCCCTCTGTCAGCGTTATCAGCTCTTTCCCAGTTTGAGTGATTGGCAGGGAAAAATTCTCCTGTTGGAAACCAGTGAAGAGAAACCAGAACCTGCCCTTTATCGTACCATGCTGGAAACATTAAAAACTACTGGTATTTTTGAGGTCCTGAATGGTGTCATTGTTGGTAAGCCTATGGATGAAACCTATTATGATGACTATAAACGAATCTTGCTGGAAGTGATTGATACAGATATCTCCATTCTTTATAATGTCAACGTTGGGCACGCTACCCCTAGAGCTATCATTCCTTTGGGTGTCCCAGCCAAAGTAGATGCGGCCGCATCTGTCATTAGATTTCAATCATAGTAGAAGACGAGGCGACATAAATTCGCCCTCGTCTTTTCAGTTAAAAAGCCCAAGGTCTTTGCCTTGAACTTTATAGGGATTTATATTTTTTTAACAAACTCTGACTTGAGTTTCATGGCACCAAAGCCATCAATCTTACAGTCGATATTGTGATTCCCTTCGACCAGTCGGATATTTTTTATACGAGTCCCTTGCTTGAGATCCTTTGAAGCTCCCTTGACCTTGAGATTTTTAACGATCGTAACGCTGTCACCATCAGACAGACGCGTACCGTTACTGTCAAGAACGACTAAGCCTTCTTCTTCGGCAGCTTCGTTTGGATCCCACTCATAAGCACATTCTGGACAGACCAAAAGGATACCATCCTCGTAAACATACTCCGAGTTACATTTGGGGCAATTTGGTAAAGACATAGATTTTTCCTTTTCTAAAAATACTTACTAAGCTATTTTACCCTAATTCTGATAGCTGGGCAAGCTAGTTTTGAGGTAAGGGAAACTGCCAGAAATCCTCAGGTAAGGAGCTTCTACTATTCTTTAGAAGAGTTCTTTTTATTTAACGTATACTGTCTGTTTTGTGCAGAGTTCATAGTTACTTGATAATAGTCTTTACTGCATAGCTATTTATATAGGTTATCGTAAACTCTAGTCCAAGACCATCAGGCCGGAGAAAGTTATTTTCGTGTGGGTATTCCAATTTCGTAATGACAGAGTGATAACTCTCTTCTCCTTAACCGTTTTTACTATCCCAACTTCAAGGTTATCAGACTTAGTTTTCTCAAAAAATCCCTAGCTTCCTCTTGGGGCAAAAATCCTTATTTCCCAGTTACTTAATGATTTGCAAGTGTGGTAGCAGTTTTTATCTTTCTTATCAACGCTCAGATCCAAATTGTCTGGATTAGGGCAATAACTCAAACTTAGACTATTGTGGGAAAGTGATCCTCTCTTTTTCCGTATTGACTGGCAATCTTATCATATCCGTTCCTTTTATTGAAGTCCTCTGTCCATAAGAACTACTCATTTTCAAACTCTGAAATTCCTGATAAGTCTAAGTACAGGTCCTTGCTCCTTTAGCAAGGCCATGCTTAAATTTTGCAGTCAGACCAAAATTATCTATTCACTATAAAAACAACTAACACGATTAAAAATGTGACCCCGATAACTCCACCAAAGGCTAGTATGAGCCCTTTTTTAAAGCTTTTGGCGTCTTTCTTTTCAGGCACTGGCTTTGGATCTCGGCCTGAAAAGATAGGAGAATTATTTTCCTTGCCTGTCGAAAAAGCTGATTCAAATTCATTATCTTCTTCCATACTCGCTTCCCCTCTCTTTAGTGGATATCTATTGCTGACCTTTGTTATCAGACTGCGACAAGATTTTTCTATCTTTACTTAAGGACTTTCTCTTTACTCCTGAGATAATGTTGCCCATTTTCGTACTTGCTAAAATCACAGATCCTGCTCGTAATAGCCATCGCTATCATTCCAGAGGTAGTCAACCATTAAGCTGGTGCTCTAGTTTAAAGTTGCCCAATTTTTAATAAGTGCCGTGTGAGGATCTTTCCCATTTCCAGCTGTAAATTTTTTGCAAAGTAGAGAACCCCTTCAATAGAAGAACCCCTATATACAAAATCACCAAGAAATCAGAAGGCAAATCCAGCAGCAACTCATATCTAGCTCAGGGTCACGCCTAGTTTGTCACGGATTTTTCAGACGAACTTAAATAATTTGTTTCACTAGTGTTGAAAATCCTATCAGCATCCTGAGCTTTGGCCACTACCCTATGTCCTTTTCAATCAGTCAGAAATCACATTTGATTATAGCATTTTTTAAACTGAGCTAAATTACAATTCTATTAAGTCCTAAACTAATCCAGCTTCCCCATCAAATAGGTGGTTTGTACCGTTCTCTCGGTCAATAGATAGCCAGCAAATACTGCTTGGCAACCAACGCAAACTGCGGAATGACTACTAGTAGCCAACTCTCATTGTCAGAAATGATGGAGCTTCTTCGAGTATAACAGTCCCACAAAATTAAAACTAAAGGTAACAAAAAAGAGAACAGATGTTACTCTATCCTCTAATCTCATCAAGGTTTAATTATTACTATTCTACAAATTCTTACCGCTTACAAGATAAATGACTACAAAGAGAATTTTTCAAAGTGACCTAAGATTTTGTTTTGGGAGTAAAGCAGTCTACTAAACTATTTATTTTACTCTAACATCTAAACTTCGCTATTATTACAATCTTTATTCACTCCTATTCTTCCATTTGCATTAATAGTACTATTCTACTGTAGGATCGGGGAGCAAATAGTCTATAAGAATTATTATCTATATTTGTAAAAATTGTTTCCTATTATTATCTGAGTCTTCCTTATTGAACATCTTCAAAAATTGATTATAGTCTTTTATTCTATCAGCAGGAATTTCATATTTTGATTCATTATTGTTATTATTTTCCGAATCAATCTTGTTTAACCCCCACGATTTAAGCAAATCCAGCAAGTTATCCGAAATCCTTATATCTCTTTCTCTAATATCATCTAGTCCCCATTTAGATTTTTCTTGAGATAACTCTTGAACAATTGCAATTTTTGATTTATTATAACTATCTTGCTTTTTTTGGAAATAACCATTACCCGCAATAATATTCAGTCTCTTCTCAAAAGGAAGTTTATTGCCAATATGTTCGGTAAGAAGTTTTACTTCTTGTTCTGTACTATCTGGAAAGTAACTACTTTGCCATTTTTGAGGCAAGATATGCTCAATTTCCCACTTAGGAGGAAGTAAACCTTCTTGTTTTTGATAGGCAAGAACTTTCAAAATCATTCGAACTGTGTTTCTATGAGAATATTTTATCTTTTCTTTTAATTCCTCTTCATCAACAGGTTTAAAATCAAATTTGGGATTTTCAGAGCGGTAAACTTCTGCATTTAAATTCAATATGCTGCGCTTTACAGCATTAATAGTTGGAGTTACTATATACCGAGCAGATAGAACTGCGAACAAACGTCTGAGGAAAGTTAGAAAGTTACTTTCAAATTCCACAGAATCCTTATATCTTAAATAGTAAATAACAACAGGATATTTCCAGAATTCATTCGGGTATGAGGACAAGGCGTCTAAGACTTTTAGAATCTCGTTATTTTCTGACCAAGCTTCATCATCAATTATTGTATTATTGTTAACAACAATCCATAAATTTAACAATGCACTTAACTCAGTTAACAAGTTCTTAGCATAGAGTCTTTTATACTGATTTTGAGAATAATATTTCCTTATACCAGGCGTTGTTGTATTTTTATCATTCTCTTTTGCTCTTAAATAGAACATATAATAATAGAATAGCTTTTGTATACTTTCATTTGCGTTTATTGCATTTTCATCAAGCTGTTTCCAATGTTCAATGAAAGATTGTTTGTCCGTTTCATCTAGGTGATTATATATCTTAGCTTTAAAAATATCAGCGTCAGATAATGCTAATCCCCGGTCATTCAGAGTTGAAAATATGGTTAGGGCAGTATCTTGTGTATCAGCAGTAATAGGAAGTAAAATTGCCCTATTTAATATATTCCGAATTAACCAATAAAACAACTCTGGCTCTTTGCTAGCATACTCTTCAATTAATTTTGTCAATAAACTGTAGTTAAGAGAATAATTATCTTTTGCTCCTTTTTTCACTGTACCAGTAACTAAAATATTAGAAAAGATTTCATTACCTTCTTCTCCCATCACCCTAGAAATAATTAATATCTTCTCAAAATCAACTTCTGCGGTTAGCTCATCTTGCTGCCACAAGGCTGATTCAATTTGTGTGATGAAATTTTTTGACTGTGGTGTTTCACTCATTGAAACCAACTTAGAGTATATAGCTCTTAATAGTAAGAATAGTGAAGTAATGCGTTGCTGACCATCAATAATTTCCTGCTCATTATCATCATTTTCATACGAAACAATCGTCCCCAAAAAGTAAGTACTTTCTTCACTACTATTATTGCCTGCAGTAGTCTCTGTATATTCCACAAGGTCATCAAATAAAGTCTGAATTTGATCAGCTGTCCAAGCATATGGCCTCTGATACTCAGGAATAACAAATATTTTATTTTTTCCTGTTTCTAAAAGTTGTTTAACTGTCTGCTTATTGACTTCAATTGTTGTTGACATTACATTACTCCTACTGCTAAGTTTGTGCTACACTTGACTAATTGTAATAAATAAATATTGATATTAATAGTTACTATATACCTCCTCTTTAATTATACACTAATTTCAGAAAATTTAATAATACGTTTAAAAATTACTTTTCAGAGCTATAAAAAAAGCAAGCTATCAATTTAGCTTGCTTTTAACATGACTGCTGTCTATTTCTAGATTGAAGTGACTGCATTTTCAATCTCTTTAATGAGATCCTGGTCTTTAAGGTCTGTGACTTGGGCGATAACCTCTGGTAGCGACTTGCTAGCCAAGAGGTCTTGCAATTCAACAGATTGCGGGTCTTCAGGATCATTGTATTTGAAGACAAAGGCGACGGTTTTTAAAAGATTGTCATAGGAAAGTCCGCGCTCTTTTAATTCACGAATCGGGCGGATAAAGCGCTCATCAAAGCCCAATTTGCGGATTGGCGTGCGGGCAACACGGGTCACATCGTCGACAATATAAGGATTTTCAAAGCGAGAGATGATGACCTTATGATAATCAACCAAGGCTGCTTCATCAAAGCCCCATTTAGCTATCAAGAGACTGCGGATCTCTGCTAGAACTGCTTCGACATTAGCTTTAACCGTTTCGTTTTTAAGTGCTTCAAGGATCGTTTGGGCGCCATAGAAGGCACCTGTATAGGCAGATGTCGCATGACCAGAGTTGACTGAGAAGAGCTTGCGCTCAATGAAAGGCGTCAATTCTTCTTCATAATGAACACCGTCCAGTTTCAATGCCTTATTTTTCATGCGGCCAGTTTCAACAACCCACTCTTTGAAGGGTTCAACCACCACAAAAAGAGGATCTTCATGGCTTTGCGCCGGAACAATGCGATCGACAGCCGCATTAGGGAAGCCGACATATTCCTTAGCATAGGCCAGACCAGCTTCAGATAAGTGCTTCTGCACTTCGGACCAGAGGAATTCTGACCCGCCAATCATATTTTCGCAGGCTAAAACATCAATGGCCTGCTGACTGCCAGCGGCTTGGCGGGCTTCGATCCCCTTTGCTACCAATTCAGCGATAAGCGGTAGGATATTAGGACCAATGGCCGTAGTGATAATATCTGCTTGTGTGATAGCTGCCACGACAGCCTCTGGATCTTGAGCATTATTGATACCGCTAACACCTGACACAGCGATATGACGCTGACCGTCCTCAGCAATTTCAATCTCATAACTGTGGCGCTCATTAAGCGCATTGATAATGGCTTCGTTAACATCAACAAAGGTAATATCAAAATGATTTTCAAATAAAATCTCACCAATAAAGCCTCGGCCGATATTTCCGGCACCAAAGTGTACTGCTTTTTTCATCATAAACCTCTTTTCCTTCTATCTAGGCAACACTGTTTAATAAGCGAATAACTTCATCCTCAGACTGAGCATCGGCTAATTTAACGACATTGTCAACATCCGCACAGAAGATGGAAATCTTTTGAATCATCTCCAAGTGTTCATCACCGATACCAGCGATTCCAAAGAGGACTGTTGCGATTTGTGGTTCCTCCTCTGTTCCAAAATTAACCCCCTTGGGTACTTGAACGACTGTGATGCCAGACTTGAGCACTTCCTTTTTGGCCTCGTCTGTTCCGTGCGGAATGGCAATGAAATTCCCCATATAGACCGATAGCTCTTGGTCACGCTGCACCATAGCCTCGATATATTCAGGATTAACATAGCCGCTGTCTGCCAAAAGTTGACCGCAGTAACGGATAGCTTCTTCCTTAGTGGCAAATTGCTGATTAAGTTTAATCAGTGTTTTTTCAAATTCCATAGTTAAGTCTCCAAATCTTTGATTGTTTCTGTAAAAATCTTATTTAATAATTGGTAGATAATCTCCTGATTACCAGTTTTATAAATTTCAGTATAGAGATGGTTTTCAATAATGGACTGGCCGATAGCCGACATCAGTTTTTTGACTTCATCTTGACTATTGTCCTTCGTCAGCATAACCAAAATCCGACTGACTTCTTCCTTCTCATGGTTCATTGACAAAGCTTCAACGCCCTGCTTTAATTGATAAACCATGAACTGACTTTTTTCTACTGCGTGAGACTGCGTATGCAACAAGGCCAAGCCGGTTTCAGGAATGGCAAAGGGACTTAGGGAAAAACGCTTAAGCAGTTTTTCTGTCAAATAGTCCCGATCTGAAATGAAAGGCAAATCTTGGACAATTTCAGCTACTGTCTCTTCGAAAGAAGACGCATTGTCTAATGTTCTTAACTGAAAACGATCCAAGAGCTCCCGATTTGCCTCTAAATAAAGCTGTAAATCGGTTTTGCCAACCAGCTCAATATTGCGTTCTCTTTGCTGATTGCGGTCTAATTGAACCGCCTGCAAACGATCTTGCAGGCGCAAAATCTCTGCCGTATTCGGATAGGTCGAAATAACATCAACCCCTTCGTACTCATTGGGACTAGTCGCTAGAACATAATCATAAGTTTCCAAATAGGAGGCATCAAATTCCTCAAGGCGCTTGACTTGAACCGACTGAACAAAAGGCGCAATCGACTTTATCCTAGTAATCAGAAGTTCGATAGCCAAGGGACGCTGGTTGGTCAGCAGCAAAATCTGAATCGGATAGATATCCGGACTCCGCCTAATGCTGGAAGCAAAGTGGAGTGTTATCAATTCATACTCAGCTTCATTTTGCAGATAGGCAGGAAAGAGATCTTTGACCACCAGCCGAATGATCCGATGGAGAAACTCATTTTGATAAGCCACCAGATGTGCTGTTGATGAGACCGACTGATCAGGAAAGAGCTGAGGGATAGCCAAACTCAAGCGTAAGTGATGAAAGAGAAAATGAAAGAGGGTCTTATCCTTAACAAAGTTAATCTTGGTAAAAGAGGAGACCTTATCAATCAAATTAGTCACATTATAAAAATACTGACTATCAAACGTTTCTACATAGAGAGGATTTTCTTGACGTTTGATATAAAGTTCATCGAATCGATCTGCCCAATAAACGATATCATTAATAGCATAAGCTTGGGCTGTCAATTTCGAATATGTGGCAAAAAGTTTCTGGGCTAGTTCCAAAGACTGCTTGCTGACATGCGTTACAGCCTTAGGTTGTCCAAAATACTTGGAAAGGGCCAGAAGGATAGTGAAAAATTGCAATAACTTAGGATCCATTTCTGGCATAAAGGCTTGGGCTTCACGGAAAGCCTGTTTAGCCTTTTTGAGCGGTTCCTCTAGATTATTAGCCCACTGACCAAATTGACCTGCTTTGAAATCGGCTGATCTGATCAGATGAGTCAGGAGCACAGCCAATAAATAGCGGTGCTGCTCTGCCGTCAGCCTCAAAAAGTAGCCCTGCTTTCGTTCCATCTGAACATCGAATTCAGCGAGACGATTTTCAACATCAGTGATATCTTGAATAACAGTGACATTGCTAACCATAAGTTCTTCTTGAAAATAGGCGTTGGTCAAAGGTTTATCGGCCCTCAATAGAGCTAAACAAATCAGATTAAGGCGTTCGCTGCGGCTATAATCTTCTTGACTGTAGAGAGAGCTTAATTTGGAAAGGTCTCCTGATAGGGCAAACTTTTTTTGCTCTTTTTTCAACTGAATTCCTACTGCTTTCAGGCTATCAGTCAAGTCTGAAATAGTCCGATAGGCTGTCCTTTGAGACACATTCAAAACCTTTTGAATATCACCTATGGAAAGCTTTCCTGCATCGAGGAAAGCCTTAACTAGTTTTTCTTCACGTTTTGTCAATATCATAAGCCCATTGTACTACTTTTAATCAGCCTTTAAAAATCTTGACTTATTTATGCATCCGAGCAACCATCTTATCATATTCCGGTGTCGTTACTAGACTGTCTACAACCAAGTATTGCGCATGCGGAGCATGAGTCTGAGCAGCCGATTGATTAGCAATTGTCGTCACTACCAAAATATTCTTGGCGTTAAAGTTGCTAAGATTTTCATTGCTTGCCTTAGAAACCGGGATACCAATACCATGATTTTTAAAGATGAGTTCCAGAGTAGCTTGTCCCATAGTGGCTGAGCCTTCTGCCTTACCATGGGCAAAAACAACCTCATCAATGTAGTTCAAATCTAAATCATCGGCAATCTGTCCTTCTGCTTCTGTTTGAGGAGCTGCTGCCGTTTGATTAGCTGTAGCTTCGCCAGCTAGAAGGCCAACAATCTCATCATATTTAGGTGTTGCTAAGAAATTATCAACGGTAACATGAACACTGCTAGGAGTTCGTTCAGCCGCCCGATCTGCTAACTCTTCCTGAGTAACGATCAAGGTATGATCTTTATCGGTCAGGTTAGAGATGGCCATGTTAGTTACCGGAATATCCAAACCGGATTTCTTAACCTTATCACGCAGGATTGAGGCCCCCATAGCTGAGCTTCCCATACCAGCATCACAGGCAAAGATAATTTGTTGGATATTGTCTGCTGTAATATCGCCTGAGTTAGCCATTGGCTGAGCAGTTGCCCCTTTAGATTCTGCCTTAGCCGCTTGGGTAGCCGCTTGAGCCGCTTCTAGGGAATCATCATCAGACTTATCGGATTTCAAGATAACGGAAGCTACCAAGAAAGATACTATAGCTGCCGCAAAGACACCGGCTAAAACGACCAAGTGAGGTCCCCAGCCTTTAGGCGCCATCCCCATAATAGCGATAATAGAACCCGGCGAAGCAGGCGCTGTCAATCCAGCTCCCAGTGTTTGGAAGGTGAAAGTTCCGGCCAAACCACCGGCAATAACAGCTAAGAACATAGCTGGTTTCATCATAACGTAAGGGAAGTAAATTTCATGGATACCACCAAAGAAGTGGATAATCATAGCTCCCCAAGAAGAGGATTTCGCTGAACCTTTACCAAAGACAGCATAGGCAATCAGCACACCGAGACCTGGTCCAGGATTTGCCTCCAGCAAGAAGAGAACCGACTTACCAACCTTAGCTACCTGTTCTGTACCAAGTGGAGTGAAGATACCGTGGTTAAGAGCATTGTTGAGGAAAAGAATCTTAGCTGGTTCAATAATCAAGTTCGCAATTGGCAGGAGATGAACCTTGACAATAGCTTCTACACCGATACCAACCCATTCGGTCAATTGCGCTACGATTGGGCCAATGATGAAGAAAGATAAAACCATGAAGGCAAAACCAATTAAACCGAGTGAGAAGTTATTCACCAGCATTTCAAAACCAGTTTTGATTTTTGGCTGAACCTTTTCGTCAAATTTCTTCAATACCCAGGCGGACAAAGGCCCCATAATCATAGCACCGATGAACATCGTAACGGTTGAACCGGCAATGGCACCGAAAGAAGCAATAGCCCCGATAACGCCACCGCGTTGTTTATGAACATTATAACCACCCGTATAACCAATCAGAAGTGGCAGGACGTATTTTAGCATAGGACCGACAACATTGGCATCTAGGTCCTTATTAGGGAGGTAACCCGTTGCAATGAAGAGCGAAGCTGCTACCCCCCAGGCAATGAAGGCACCAATATTTGGCATAACCATATTTGAAAGTGCAGTCCCCAGTTTCTGGATTCTGACTTTCAATGAATTCCCGTTAGACATGAAGATATCCTCCTTTAAAATGGAATTATTGAAAACTAGAAACTAAATTAAAATCTCCAGTGAGATGAGTGTTTTCTCTCCTGCAGCTTATTCGTTTCCTTTCAATCTTCTACGATTTTATTATAAGACTTTTCTTTTTGCCAAAACACTCAAACTTTGGCAAAAAATCTTTGCCACAAAGACAAATCTTTGACAAAGCTGCTCGGCTTATTGGAGACATCAACTCAAGCCATTCAAAAAGCCTAAGAAAAACTTCTTAAGCTTGATTTTTAAAATAAGTATAGACGAGTCAACCGTTGAAGCTGTCACATGAGCTTTTTCCTTTAAGCATCAGTAACAAAAGCTTTATGCTCTCTTCTCTGTTCAATATAATCAGAAAGCCTAGGCAGTCGCTGGAAATCATCACTTAGGCCTGTTTCTAGCCACCCAGTCCTTTTCTTATCGCCTTCTCTTGCTATTCTACGGTAACAGCTTTGGCCAAGTTACGCGGTTTATCAACATCCAATCCGCGCTGCAAGGAAGCAAAGTAAGCAATCAGTTGAGTTGGGATAACCATAGAGATTGGAGCTAAATAAGGGTGGACCTTATTGACAATAATATCATCAGCATCTGTTGCCAGATCTTCTTCGACAACAGTCAATACACTGGCACCACGGGCTGCCACTTCTTGGATATTACCACGAGTGTGGGCAGCTACTTTAGGACTGGAAGAGATAAGAGCTAGAACTGGTACTCCTTCTTCAATCAAAGAAATTGTCCCGTGTTTAAGCTCACCAGCCGCAAAACCTTCACATTGGATATAAGAGATTTCTTTGAGCTTGAGGGAAGCTTCCATAGCCACGAAATAATCAGTACCGCGACCGATGTAAAAAGCGTTGCGGCTGGTTGGCAAGAGCTTTTCAACCTTCTTAGCGATGACATCTTTTTCAGATAAGGTTGATTCGATGGATTGAGCTACGATGGATAATTCATGAACTAAATCAAAGTCAAGAGCTTCTTGCTTACCATTGGCTTCACCGACAGCCTTAGCCAAGAAGGCAAGAGCTGCAATTTGAGCCGTATAGGCCTTAGTAGAAGCAACAGCAATTTCTGGACCAGCATGAAGGAGCATCGTATAAGTTGCTTCACGCGATAAGGTAGAACCTGGAACATTCGTTACAGTCAAACTTGGAATTCCCATGGCATTGGCCTTAACCAAGACCTGACGGCTGTCAGCCGTTTCACCAGATTGGCTGAGAAGAACGAACATAGGTTTCTTGCTCAAAAGGGGCATATTATAGCCCCATTCAGAAGCAACGCCAAGCTCAACTGGCGTATCCGTCAACTGTTCAAACATTGATTTGGCAGCAAAACCAGCGTTATAAGAGGTTCCGGCTGCCAAGATATAAATACGATCAGCCTCTTGAACAGATTTAACAATGGCAGGATCAACCGTCATTTTACCTTGACTATCTGCATAAGTATTGATAAGCTTGCGCATAACGGTTGGCTGTTCATCAATTTCTTTCAGCATATAGAAAGGATAGGTTCCCTTACCAATATCAGATAAGTCTAACTCTGCTGTGTAGCTAGAACGTTCTTGCACATTGCCATCATAGTCCTGCACTTGAACACTGTCAGCTTTAACAACAACCAGCTCTTTATCATGAATTTCCATGAACTGGTTAGTTTCGCGAATCATAGCCATGGCATCGGAACAAACCATATTGTAGCCATCACCCAAGCCGATCAAAAGCGGTGATTTATTCTTGGCAACATAGATCGTTTCGCTATCATTAGCATCCATGAAGGCGAAGGCATAAGATCCTTCAATAATAGAAAGAGCTTTCTTGAAGGCAGATAAAACATCGAGGCCATCTTCTTCGACAAATTTACCAATCAGATGCACCGCAATTTCTGTATCTGTCTGCCCCTTGAAATCATGGTCAGCAAGATAGGTATTTTTAATATCAAGATAGTTTTCAATCACACCGTTATGCACCAAGGTGAAACGTCCTGTTTGTGATTGATGAGGGTGAGCATTGACCTCGCTTGCCGGTCCATGGGTTGCCCAGCGCGTATGACCAACGCCAGCAGTTCCTTTTATATTGCCAACTTTAGCTGCCAATTCAGCAATCCGCCCGACAGCCTTAATCAGATGACTTGATTGACCATCCGTCACATAAATACCGGCTGAATCATAGCCACGGTATTCCAATTTTTCCAAACCTTGAATTAAAATATCAGTTGCCTCTGGATTTCCGACAACACCGACAATTCCACACATACTTTTTAATCGGTAGCTAAGCTACCTCTCCTTTTTCTATTTCGCTTTAAATTGGTCTAGTCTATTCTTGAAACCAATCACGATAAATACAGTATATTTAAATGTTTTCACTTTGTCAAGAGAAAAATTGGTATAGTTCAATTAGCCCTAAACATCTCAACTTACTGCCTAAGAAGCCACAGTCCCTAGCTCAGTTTTTTGCTAATCGGGATTCAGTTTCTCTTCCCAAGCAAGATAATATTTGAGAATGGCATTTCCTTGCTAGCTAGAGGAGATTGCACGAAACGATCTATCTGCGACAAAAAAGAGTAGCAAAGCTACTCCACAGTTACAAAACCGAATTTACTCAGAGGCCAAAGCCTGAAGGAAACGACTCCCTTGATTTGCTTTTTGGAAATGAATCCGAACTTACGGCTATCATTTTTATTTTGACGCTCGTCATTTAGAATCAAGTAGGAATTTTTTGGAACCTTAGTGACCTTATCACTCTTACCAATCGTCTGAGCTGTAAAATCTTCCGTAAAGTATTGACCTGGTTGAGCCTTCTTGAGAAAGGCGTCCTTTTCTTTTTTTAGGTAGGTTTCATTTTTTACCTTATTATCAACATAGAGAACATCATCCATGGAAGTCACTGTTTGATTAGATTTGGCAACAATCCGGCCAATATATTCCTTACTGTCAACCTTATAGACGACAAAATCCTTATATGTAGGGATGCGCTTGTGAACGACTGTCACTAAATCGCCCTTTTTAAGATAATGATTTTCTGTATCGGATGTTATCCTAACTGTTGAAAACAAAAAGATACGCAGTAAGATAAATGCTAATATGAGGACTAAAAAAATAATAATGTTTCTTATAAGATCACGTCTAACCATAGAAACTCCTTCCAGTGACCTACATTATAACATTTCTTTATTGATTAGAAAAGGCCAGCGACTTAACAAATCCCTATCAGAAAACAACAGAAACATGACAGGATCACCTTGACTTAGAGGACTAAATTAGGTATTTGTAACGGTATTTTTTCCTAGCTGCTAGCATCACCGTGGAGAAATTGCATAGTATTCTCGATCTCGAATTTATCAACAGGGGTAACATGCCAAGGCTGATGAGATATACACTCATACAAGATATCTTAGACTCACTGCCATCTCACAAAAGTAATGTAGCCCCATAGATCTAGGATCTGACTGACGTTGCTGTTATTTATGAAGAAATTTCAATGTTAGGAATTACCTTTTTTCATGTGGCTCATAATATATTCTAAATTTGAAATCTCGTTTATTTTCCGCAGAAACTCTTCCTTACTGTCCAAACTTCCAGAGACAAGCAGTCAAAAAAGCCACCACATTTCTGTGATAGCTTTCATAGAGCTTTTCAATAGCTTATTTCACAGTGCGAACACGCATAGTGTTGGTACCACCTGAACCAACAGGAACACCAGCAACGATAACGATGTCATCACCTGATTCAACCAAGCCAGATTTCACTGCTTCACGTTCAGCAACTTCAAACATGTCATCAGTAGATGCAGGTTTATCAGTTACGACTGGGATGACACCCCAGTTAAGCATAAGTGATTTTTGAGTAATCTCATCAAAAGTAACAGCCAAAATATCAGCTTCCGGACGATACTTAGAAATCAGACGAGCAGTATTTCCAGACTCTGTAATGGTTACGACCAATTTGATGTTCATAGAGTTAGTAGCATCTTTAACAGCTGATGCCACCACTTCTGTCTTGGTTGAACGTTCAAATTTAGAAGAATCCAACCGGCCGTATTCACTGAGAAGCGTTTGAGCGTTCTTATCAACGGTAGCCATAGTACGAACTGATTCGCGTGGGTACTTACCATTTGCAGACTCACCAGACAACATTGTACCATCAGTACCGTCGATAACGGCATTGAAGACGTCAGATACTTCTGAACGTGTTGCACGTGGCTTATCAGTCATTGTTTCAAGCATGTTGGTGGCTGTGATAGCAATTTTACCAGCAGCGTTAACTTTAGTAATGATCATCTTTTGGTAAACTGGAACCATTTCAAATGGGACTTCAATACCCATATCACCACGCGCAATCATGATACCGTCCGCAGCATCAATGATTTCATCGATATTATCAATTCCTTGTTGATTTTCGATTTTAGCTAACAATTTCACATGTCCATTACCTGTTTCTTCACAGATAGCTCGAACTTCGTTAACGTCTTTAGCCGTACGGACAAATGAAATAGCGATGAAGTTAAGACCTTGTTCCAAACCAAAGCGAATATCAGCATTATCACGTTCTGCTAAAGCTGGGAAAGGAATCTTGGTATAAGGGATATTCACACCCTTTTGTTTAGCAATGATACCATCATTTTCAACTTCAACTTCAAACTCACGAGTCGCAGCATCTTTACCAACAACACGAAGACCAAGTTTACCGTCGTCAACAAGGATTTGCTTACCAATTTCAACATCATCAAAGATATCAAGTGCGCCGGCAACATTCAAGGCAATCACATCTTTTGTAGATTGAATCCCTTGTTTCGTTGCGACACGAAGCTTGTCACCAGTTTTATAAGAGTATTCTTTAGCGTCATCTGCAAACAATTCTGTACGGATTTCAGGCCCTTTTGTATCCAACAAGAAACCAACTTTTTGACCAGCGATTTCTTCTGCCTTACGGACAACTTCCATACGTTCCCCTTGTTCTGCGTGGTCACCATGTGAGAAGTTGAAGCGGAAAACATTAGCACCTTCTTCGATTAAACCAGCGATGTTTTTTGCTGATGCTTCATGATCAAGGCTTTCACTCCAATAACCATCATCACCAAATTTTTTACCACCACGGATCTCTACCGCAGGACCAAGTGTTGCAACGATTTTTACGCGTTTATTCATGATAAATATGAACTCCCTCTATTTTACATCCCTTTTGGGATAGGATTAACTAGATTTAATAATTGTTGGGCTGATTAGTAGGTCGTCAAGTCACGGGCTAAATCAGCGAAATCAAGACGAGCTTTGTGTGGGTTGTTGACGATAATTTTACCATCTTCAGTCAAGCTAAATAAAGCCCCTTCTTCTGCTGTTCCAAGGATTGGACTTTCTACCAATTCCTCATTGTGGATACCAACGGCAAGTCCGCCGCGACCCTCTTTAAGCAATTCAACAGCGTGAGCGCCCATCCAAGAAGCAAGGATACGGTCACGGGCTGTTGGAGCACCACCGCGAACGACATGCCCAAGACTCGTTGCACGAAGATCACTAGTATCCCCTGCTTCTTTCATCTTAGCAGCAAATTCTTGAGCACTCATAACGCCTTCGGCCAGAACAATAATGTGGCGTTGTTTACCATTTTCGTAGCCAGATTTAACCTTGGCAACAACATCCTTGATATCGTAGTCTTCTTCTGGAACAATAATTTGATCAGCACCTGCTGCAATACCAGACCAAAGGGCAATATCACCAGCATTACGCCCCATTACTTCTACGACAAATGTTCGCCCATGACTATAGGCAGTATCGCGAAGCTTATCTAAAGCTTCTGTCGCTGTTGTGACCGCTGTGTCAAAACCAATTGTGTAATCAGTACCGACAATATCATTATCGATAGTACCTGGAAGACCGACTGCTGGGAAGCCGTGTTCTGTTAAACGCATGGCACCATGATAAGAACCATCACCACCAACAACAACAACACCTTCAATGCCGTGTTTCTTAAGTTGTTCAATACCTTTCAGTTGCCCTTCAAGAGTGGCAAATTCTGGATAGCGGGCTGACTGAAGGAAGGTACCACCACGGTTGATGATATTTGAGACAGCTTGACTATCAAATTGGAAGATGTCTCCTTCAACCATACCAGCATAACCACGGTTAATTCCGAAAACTTCCATATCTTCGGCAATTGCTTTACGAACGACAGCACGAATGGCAGCGTTCATTCCAGGGGCGTCACCACCACTGGTTAAAACAGCAATACGTTTCATTATACCTGTTACTCCTTTATTATTTTTAACCCTTTAATTATAGCACATTCGTTTTTAAAATGCTCTTTTTTCGGAATTTTTTTAATGATAAATCGTTTTCATGACAAAGTTTGTCAGCTCTTTTTGAAGTTTTTCTGACTTGGCTACAAAGAGCTGCTGACTCTGCATGGTTTGGTTCGTATCCTGATAGTGGAGGACGACTGGAATAGAACCTGGGTAGGCTTGTAAAATCTGGGCTATCTCTTGATCATGGGCATGGTCAGCCAGCTGAATCCAAAACTTCTCTTGGCTCACCGGTTCCAAAGACTGGAGAACCAACTGTAAATGGCCGTCCCTCTCTTGGACTCGTCCAGTTATATAATAGATTTCTCCTTCTTTAAGATAAGCCTTCCATTGTCTATAAGCCTCGGGGAAAACAGTCACGTCCAATTTTTGCTTGGTGTCTGTTAGACTGACAAAGGCCATCTGCTCTCCTTTGGATTTCGTGCGAATCACGCGCACCGATTCAATTTGTCCTAAAACCTTGGTTTGACTATTCGCAATCAATTCTTCAAATGGACTGTAACTTCCCTTCAAATCTTTTGCTAAGGAGACTAGCGGATGGGGACTAATACCAACGCCTAAAAGAGCGACTTCTAAATTGTACTTTTGACTGGCTGTATAATCTTCGGCCTGAACCCAATTGTAAGAAGATTCCGCAAAGAGACTGCCCAGCTCATGAACAAAGGTGAAGAGAGACTCTAAATTTTCTTCGATTTTACGGCGATTAGGTTCGAATTGGTCAAAGAGACCAATCTGAATTAAAGGGAGGATGTAGTCTACCTTCTGATAGTTTTCTGACAGACGAGTCAAAAAATCTTCGATTGACTTAAAAGGACGCTGCTCAATAATCCAATAGGCTAGTTCTCTAGGAAATCCCTTGAGATTCTTTAAACCCATGTAAATGATGCCATCCGAAATCTTATCTCTATAGGGAACCGTATTAATGGATAGGGTACCAACTGTAAAATCAGTTTGCAGAGCATCCGTGATGTAGTCAGCGCTGGAATAGTTGAGCATGACATCATAAAAAATAGAAGGATAATGAGCCTTAAAATAAGCTAATTGGAAGGCTAGAGCCGAATAGGCGAAAGCATGGCTGCGATTAAAACCATAGCCTGCGAACTTGGCCATCCGCTCAAAAAGCTCCTTAGCAGTGGACGGATTGCGCCCCAAATCCTTAGCTCCTTGCAGAAAGTCTGCTTCCATCTTCTGCATTTCTGCTTGGTTTTTCTTGGACATAGCTCGCCGTAAAAGATCAGCCTTTCCCAATGTGAAACCAGCGAACACTTGAGCAATCTGCATGACCTGCTCCTGATAAAGCATAATGCCGTAAGTCCCTTCTAAAATAGGAGCGACCAAGGGATCGATCAGGTCAACTGCTTCTTTACCATATTTACGATTGATAAAGTTCTCAGTATAATCACTAGCTCCAGGTCGATTAAGACTTGTCGTAGCAACGATTTCTTCAAACTTGGCTGGCTTGATTCGTTTCAAGAGATTGATGGCCCCAGCTTGTTCAAACTGAAAGATTCCCTTGGTCTTGCCAGCAGCAAAGAGGGCTAGGGTATCAGGATCTTCCAAATCAATGCTCTTGATATCCAGCTGAACACCTTGTTCTTCTGCTAATTTTTCGGCCATTCGTTGAACGAAGGTTAGATTACGCAGGCCTAGGAAGTCCATTTTCAAAAGGCCGTTAGCTTCAACTGCTCCTGCATCATACTGGGTAATCATCATATCTTCGCCAGCCTTGAGCGGAATATGGTCAGTCAAGTCATCATCACTCATGACAATACCAGCTGCATGAATGGAGGTCTGACGGGGCAGCCCCTCAATCCTCTTTGCAATGGTGAAAGCTTTTTGATATTCCAGCTTGCTGTTAATAATCTGCCGAAAAGACATATTCTTTTCGTAAGCAGAACTCAGATCATCGCGAAAACTAATTTTGCGGGTGATGTTAGTCAGTTCATATTCAGCTGCTCCAAAGCGCTTGAAAACATCTCGAATAGCCTGCTTAGCACCAAAGGTTGAAAAGGTTACAATCTGAGCTGAATGACGACTACCGTAGCGATCTCTGACATAGCGGAGAAACTCAGTCCGATAAACATCAGGAAGGTCGATATCAATATCTGGCATGGAATAACGTTCTTCATTCAAAAAGCGTTCAAAGAGCAGATTGTTTTTAATAGGATCAATGCCTGTAATGTCAAGAGCAAAGGCTACCAAGCTTCCTGCAGCTGAGCCCCGGCCCATACCCATATAATAGTGACGAGAACGACCAAACCGCAAAAGGTCCCAAACAATCAGAAAGTAGTCATCAAAACCCATCTTATGGATAATCCCTAATTCCTTATCCAGACGCTCTTGGTAAGCGGTATTAAAGAGCCCTTTTTCTTTGAGTCCTGCTTCTGCTCGCTCTCGCAACTCGACTACAGCCTCTTTATCGCGATTAAAGCGAGGTAATTTTAGTTCATGGTCAAACTGATAAGAAACCGAATTTAAAACTCGCTCCAAATTTTCCAAAGACTCTGGAAAACGTTCTTGAAAAAGCTGCTCCATCTCAATCCGGGGATAAAGCTGCTGATGAGCCTTGGGCGGATGAACATCTTTCAAAGGGAGATTGTCCGAAATGGCATGAAGGACCTGCAAACTTTCTCGCTCTTCTTCAGAAAAATAACGAACCGTCTGTAAGGGTAAAATAGGTTTGGAGTAAACCTGCTGAGGACTATCCAAAGAAACTCCAATATAGTAATCAAACGGCAGTTGCAGGTTCTCAAGACCAGCAAAATAAGGGACTAGGATAGCCAACCCCTGCTGATAATTTGATAAATCTTCTAAGATTAGCCCATCACTCATTTTTAGCGTAGAAAGTTTGAGAAGATTTTTATAACCTTGGGTATTGAGAGCGAGCAGGAGCACACTGAAGATTTCATCATCCTGATGGAAGGTTAGCTCGATGCCCAGAACAGGCTGCAAACCCTCTTTTTTTGCCTCTACAGCAAAGTGATAGGCTGCATAGAGATTGTCCTTATCCGCAATACCAACATGACTATAACCCAAGTCTTTAGCCTTTTGCACATAAGACTTAAGATCGATCAGACTATCCATAAAACTATATACTGTCTTAGTATCTAAGGGGGCAAACATTGGTAGTCCTTTCTTTCGTTTTAACTTGCTACTATTATACTATGAAACGCATCATTTATCCTACTTAAAGCCTTAAAAACAGCCAATTATAGGCTATTAAAGGATCTTTCAGCTTGAATTTTTAATAAAAATACTGTATCATTTATCTATGACAATTATTAAATTTAGAAGGGAGATACTATGGCTTGGACCTTTGATGAAAAATCACCAATCTATTTGCAAATTGCAAAAAATATTAAAATCAAAATCGTTAGCCAGGAAATGAAGCAGGGTGAACAATTGCCGACCGTTCGCGATTACGCCCAAGAAGCTGGAGTCAATCCCAATACCATGCAACGAGCTTTTACCGAGTTAGAACGGGAAGGAATGGTCTTCTCACGGCGAACTGCGGGACGCTTTGTAACTGAAGATGCTAGTTTAATTGAAGAAAAGCGCGCAGAATTAGCTCAAGATGAAATTGCTAATTTCATGTTAAATATGGAAAATATCGGTTTTTCTGACCGAGAAATTTTAGCAGAAATTGACAATTATCTTAAACAGAATTCAGTAAATTAGAAAGAGAGCGTAAGCATGGAGAAATTATTACAAATCCATCATGTTTCAAAATCTTATGGCAAGCAAGCAGCCCTAGATGATGTGAGTTTAACAGTTTCTAGCGGAAAAATTGTTGGTCTGCTCGGTCCTAATGGATCCGGTAAAACAACCTTAATTAAACTTATCAATGGTCTTTTAAAGCAGTCCAGTGGTGAAATAGTTGTCGATGGTTTCCATCCATCTGTCAACAGTAAAAAAATCGTTTCCTATCTTCCAGACACCAGCTATCTCAATGAAACTATGACCGTAAATCAAGCTGTGAACCTTTTTCAAGACTTCTACCAAGACTTTGATGTTAATAAAGCTCAAGCTCTGCTCAAAGATTTAAGCATTGATACTAAAGAAAGGATCAAAAACTTATCTAAAGGAACTAAAGAAAAGGTTCAACTCATCTTAGTCATGAGTCGTCAAGCTAAACTTTATGTGTTAGATGAACCAATCGGCGGAGTTGATCCCGCAGCGCGCGACTATATTCTGCGTACTATTATCAACAATTATTCAGAGGAGGCATCAGTAATCATTTCCACCCACTTGATTACCGATGTTGAACAAATACTGGATGATGTGATCTTCCTAAAAGAGGGTAAGGTTATTCTTGAAGGTAATAGTGATGATATTCGCTTTGAACACGGAAAATCTATCGATGCTCTCTTTAGAGAAATGTTTCAGAATTAGGAGGTCCCCATGTTTGGTAAATTAGTTAAATATGAATTTAAGGCTATCGGTCACTGGTATCTAGCCCTAAATGGCTTAATTTTGCTTGCCAGTTTGGTTTTGAGCTTCTATGCTTCCTATATTAGCCATCACTATGATCTTTTTGAAAGCGGCGGTTTTCTGGCTCTAATCTTTATCTTGGTCATCTTAGCCTTTGCCTGCTTGATTGTCGGTCAATTAATTGCAACCTTGATTTTAATCATTAGACGCTTCTACAGTAATCTCTTTGGCCGAGAAGGTTATCTCACTTTGACCTTACCCGTTAAGGAAAGTCAACTGATTTCTTCAAAACTCTTGGTTGCCATAACTCTAACCATTGGGAATTGTATAGTGATTGTTCTTTCCCTAGGACTAATCTACAGTTTTGTTAATCATCAGGATACTTCAGCTTTTTATAGATTTTTTAAATCGGCCTCTCCAAATGCCACCGTTGCAACTATCAGAAGTGGCGTTCTACTCTCCTTAGTCAGCGCTATCATCAGCTGGATCTCTAATATCCTCTTGATATATGCGTCTATCACTGTTGGCCAGCTCTTCCGCAACCATCGAGTTTTGATGGCCTTTGTCTGCTACTTTGTCATTGAGGGTATCTTGACGTTTATCAGTAGTTTTCTTCAACTCGCAACTGGTAGTAAAGATATTCTTACAGATTACAATACGCGGCTGATTGTTGGTAGTATCATTGATGCTGCTCTCGCTCTTGTTTGGTATCTAACCAGCCATTATATTATTAAAAATAAAGTTGATATCCAATAACTCCCATATAACTCCCATAAAAAAGACCTCGCAGAGGTCTTTTTTATAACTTATTTAGCCGTACCTAGGCCGGTTTGTTCCTTATCAGTCAATTTACCATTAGTGAAGTTCAGAATCATCTGACCATCTTTTTGCCCTTTGGCGAGCTTGAGGTTACTAGACCAGACTGCCTGTAATTCAGTCTTATCTGAGGATGCTGCCTCTGATAGACTGTCGGGAGCCCCATATTTCGCTACCATATCCGAGTAGGCATAACCAGTCTTCAGATTTTGATAATCCTTAACTGAAAAATTAGCAGAGCGATGATAAGAATAGCCTTTAATCGAACGAACCAGCGTACTATCGTTAAAGAGCTTGACTTCAACAGTAATACTACCAATATTCCAAGTATAAACTTCTAAAGTGATATTCCCCGATGAAGGCTTTTCTTGCTTATGAGCTTTAGGCTCACCGAAATATTGTTTCAACTGAGCTAAATTCGTACCCCCAGAAAAATCATTATCAGCCTTACCCAAACTTACCTTATCAAAGTTTTTTCGAACATTATCATGGTTATCAGAGCTCTGTAGCGTGGAAGATGATAGAGATAAAGAAGATGATGACGTTGAGTTATCATCATTGCTTGACTTATGGCAAGCCACTAAAACTGTAATCGCCAGGAGACTCATGAGACCTGTAATGACTTTTTTCATCATAAAAAACCCTTCCTTTTATCCGAAAATTAGAAATTTTCTATGGAGCCGGTGGGAGTCGAACCCACGTCCAAACACCTGCTAACTTATTCGTCTACAACCATAGGTTATGTATTAATTTAACAAGACCTCGACACATAACTCAAGCCCAAGTCTTGCGAGTCAGTAAATCTCTTTTAGGCTGACCTGACTGCAACCTAATGTAGCTTGCTGATTTTAAGACTAATAAACAAACACAAGCAATCTGTTATTAGTCACACAGGCTGGTGTTTAGGCAGCTACTGCGTAAGAATTTGTATTTTTTGCAGTTATATTTAACTGGCATTTTAACATCTGCCGATGGGTTGCAAAACAAGCCTCATAATGCCTGTCGAATCCGTAACGACCCCTAAACATTACTTGAGCCATTATAACAAATCCAGTTAGAAATAGCAAAAATAAGTGAATTAGGGTATAATCAAACCATGTATGAATTTTTCAAGAAAGCCATTCAATGGTTAGGCTGGCTAGTCTTAATTGTCAGTGCTATTCTAGTTATTTGGCTCTTTAAAGATGGAACACTGAGTGATTTTGAGCGCTTTAAAACCTGGGTTGCTCAATACAAGATACTCTCCCCTCTGATTTTTACGCTTATTCAAATTATTCAAGTGGTTTTACCCATCATTCCCGGTGGAGTCACGACTATTGTTGGTTTTGCTGTCTTTGGTTTCTGGCAAGGTCTGCTTTATAATTCTATCGGTATTATCATTGGCAGTATCATTCTTTTTATTTTGGTTCAAAATTTTGGCCGTAAATTTATTCTTCTTTTCGTTAAAGAGGAGACCTTTAAGAAGTATGAGGCCAAGCTGGAAAGCCCCGGTTATGAACGTTTCTTTATCTTCTGTATGGTCTCTCCTGTCTCTCCAGCTGATCTCATGGTCATGGTCACTGGTCTGACCAATATGTCCTTGAAAAAATTCACCATGATTATGATTTGGACCAAACCCATTTCTGTTGTCGGTTATAATCTGATTTGGGAACTTGGTGGTAAATGGGCCTATTACCTTTTCGGCTTTACTAAGAAATAGTCATAGAAACTGAGCAAAAATAAAATTGACCAAATAAATAAGGCTGAGAACTTTTGTCTCAGCCTCTTTCTTTCCACTCTGAGGGAATCGAACCCCCATCTCAAGAACCGGAATCTTACGTGATATCCATTACACTAAGAGTGGCAACAGATAGTATTATACCATGTTCAAAAAGATTTTGCTATAGGAAATAATAAGATTTTAGATAGGTGTTATTCTCAAAGTAAGTGGCAAAATTTAAGTCGAAGTTAGCCAGCCACAAAAATCATCTGAAGAGATCTGTAACCGAGTAGTTTCTTGGGATAGTGGTTGATCTAATTTTTAATGAACGCGACCAGCTCGTTGGTCGCATTTTGCGTCCCCTTATGATTCTCAGTAATTTTCTCATACTAATATTTTTCACTACTTGTGGAACAAGAATGACTCTAGGAACTTGATAAGTTTACCAGACTCAAACTCTTTGAAATACCAAAAAGAGCCTACTGTTTCTGCTGTACAAATCGCTGTCTGCTCAAAACAAGATTTTTCTAATATATTGCTTGTGACCACAAAAAAACAGCCTGTAGGCTGCTTTATCTTACAATTCAATATCTCCAAAGAGATCTGCCATTGAGAAACCTGTTTGGGTTTCTGGCAATTCGTAATCGCGTCTTTCACGTTTTTGACGACGTGGACGTGATTGACGTTTTTCTCCTTGGCCTTCTGCATCAGCAGGACGTTCTTGAAGAGCTTTGATTGACAATGATACACGCTCTGCATCAGCATCAACTGACAAAACTTTTACTTGAACTTCTTGACCTACTGAAAGGACATCTTTTGGATTTTCAACACGTTTGTGAGAAATTTGTGAAATGTGAACAAGTCCATCAATACCAGGGAGAACTTCAACAAAAGCACCAAAATCAGTCAAACGCTTAACCTTGCCATCGATAACATCGCCAGCAGCTAATTTTTGTTCAACACCATCCCATGGTCCAGGGGTTGTAGCCTTCAATGAGAGTGAGATACGCCCTGCCTCTTCATCAATAGCAAGAACTTTAACATCAATTTCGTCGCCAACAGAAACAACTGACTTAGGTGATACATTACGTTCATGAGACAGCTCAGTCACGTGAACAAGTCCATCAACACCGCCAAGGTCAACAAAAGCTCCGAAGCTAGTTAAACGAGCCACTTTACCTTGAACAACTGAACCAACTTCAAGTTTAGAGAAGATTTCTTGACGAGCTGCTGCATTCTTTTCTTCCACAACTTCACGCCGCGAAAGAATAAAACGATTTTCAGCTGGATCAACTTCTTTGATTTTAGCTTCGATATCTTGACCAACAAATTGTTCTGTATTACGAACAAAACGCGTATCAAGCATAGAAGCAGGGATAAATCCACGAAGTCCTTCAAATTCTACTGACAGTCCACCTTTAACGGCACGAGTTCCTTTAACCGTTACAACTTCACCTTCACGACCGACAAGTTTATCCCAAGCTTTACGTGCTTCTAAGCGTTTTTTAGAGACAAGATAAGTAACAGTATCTGTGTCTTTACCAACAACTTGACGAAGAACAAGAACTTCAATCTTATCACCAGATTTAACAAAGTCATTAATGTCAGCTTCACGATCGTTAGTCAATTCACGAAGAGTCAAGACACCTTCAATACCAGTACCTTCTATAATTACGTTTGCTTGATCATTATCAACTGTCAAAACTTCAGCAGTGACAACGTCACCAGGGTTAACTTCGCTAACACTGTTTAGCAAATCTTCAAATTCATTCATTCTAAAAAAACCTCCAGCAAGAACTGAACTGGCCAGCTCTCGACAACACTATATTTTCTTAAGGCAACCCGCAAGGATAACTTAACGGTTTAAGGACTAGCCTCATAACCTCAGACTGGGGTAGCTGGATTCGAACCAACGCATGAGGGAGTCAAAGTCCCTTGCCTTACCGCTTGGCTATACCCCAAAAGCAAATAACTTAATACTCAGGACAAATTAGAGAACCAAGTTGAACACGACCTAAAACCCTAGTGAAAAAGATAAACTTCCTAGCGTTATATCTAACGCTTCGTCAGCTTCCTATTTCGTACGGATTTTTAAACGGTCTTTGTATCCTGAGTATGGAAGGGGAGGGATTCGAACCCCCGAACCCGAAGGAGCGGATTTACAGTCCGCCGCGTTTAGCCTCTTCGCTACCCTTCCATGCAACTAGGGTTCATTCTAACATAAAGGAACCCTTAATGTCAACAGTTTTTAGTGATTTAGGTTGTAACTTTCAATGATTGATTCTATTGCCTGATCTAAGGTTTTGTAGGAATCTTTGAGTCCTTCTTTTTCAACAGTCGTAAACTGACCATCTACTTCTACGATTTGACCGACGGTACGTTTCCCAATGGTCAGTTCGTAGCCGGCCAACCGCTTGCCTGAAACAAGGACTTGAGCATCCGCTAACTGGATTTCAATTTTTTTATCTTTTTTTGCCATGGTTTAACTTCCTTATTTTGATTAAATTTCCTTTTAATTTTACAAAAAATCATGATGGCATGCAAGGTGAAATGCTATTTATTTTTAACTAGTAGTTTTTCATTTCGATTTAACCAAAAAAACTCCCTGAAACTAAACTTTCAGGAAGTTGATTAGGTATATAAACGTTTAATCGACCTTATAAATCCAGCCTTCTGGACCTTCGACATCACCAAATTGAATACCAGTCAAGAGATCGTAAAGCTTACGGGTGATAGGTCCTACTTCTGTTTCACTGTAAAAGACATGGAAATTATCACCGTGTTGAACACCACCAATTGGGGAGATAACTGCTGCAGTACCGCAAGCACCGGCTTCTTTGAAGCGATCCAAATCATCAATAAAGACATCACCTTGAACAGGCTTGAGACCAAGATTATGTTCTGCCAAATAAAGCAAGGAGTATTTAGTGATAGACGGCAGGATCGATGGGCTGAGCGGCGTTATAAACTCATCATCCTTACTGATACCGAAGAAGTTTGCTGAACCCACTTCTTCAATCTTCGTGTGGGTAGCAGGGTCCAGATAGATGACATCCGAGAAGCCTGTATTGTGGGCAATGTCACCCGGCATAAGACTGGCCGCATAGTTACCACCAACCTTAGCAGCACCTGTACCATGAGGAGCAGCTCGGTCATAGTCGTCTTGAATCAAGAAGTTAGTTGGCTGTAAGCCACCCTTGAAGTAGTTACCAACTGGCATAGCGAATACTGTGAAAATATATTCATCAGCTGGATGCACTCCGATAACATCACCGACTCCAATCAAGAGAGGACGCAGATAAAGGGTTGCTCCTGTACCATAAGGCGGCACATAGTCTTCATTAGCCTTAACGACCTGCTTACAAGCATCAATGAACTTATCAGTCGGTACTTGTGGCATCAAGAGGCGGTCAGCTGTTCGTTGCAGGCGAGCCGCATTTTGGTCAGGACGAAAAAGTTGAACTGAACCATCTTTGGTGCGATAGGCTTTCAATCCTTCAAAAGCTTGTTGGCCATAGTGCAGAGCTGGAGAGCTTTCAGAAATATGCAAAGTCGCGTCTTCTGTCAATTTGCCTTCGTCCCATTTACCATCCTTATAATAAGAAAGGTAGCGATAAGGGAGTTTGTGATACTCAAACCCCAAGTTTTCCCAATCTAAATCAACTGTCATAAATCAATCCCTCTTTCTAACAGGTAATATGATTTTATTGTAGTCCTTTTTAGTTGCTTTTTCAAGGTTTTTGTGGAAAAATTCAGAAAATTTGGTTAATAGGAAGAGTTGCTCATTTTCAAACAGTTCATTTTTTTATTATTGGCTACTGACAAACTTTTCCAAGGATAATCAAAGTTTGACACATTACAATGCTTATCTTTTCTCAATCAATTCCTGATGATTTTTTAAACCATCAATCAGTAATATAAGGCTCTTTTACCGTTACATCTGTGTGATTAAATTTCAAAATTAAGGGCCCATAAATTTTTACCATCATAATAGCAAAAATAGCAAAAGTATCGATAAGCAGATAAGTGTAAAAACTATAGAATTTTCATGTTACTTTTCTTATTTAACGTGAACTGTTCTTGATAATATTCTTTTAATTATCCTCTAAAACAAAAGAAATCAGACGATGGAATCGTCTAATTTCTTAAAATGGAGCTATTTCACTTCTGCTTTATAGACTTCTTCATCTGAGATGGTATCTGAAATGAAACTACCGTTGCTGGTACGCTCAGATAGACCTAGGTCAACCAAGTTGACTTGTTCAATCTTACCAGTCTTAGACATGACTTCCAAAATCTGTTGGTCATTAGATTCTTGGACTTCTGTACTGAAGAGGTCAAGGTCTTGGGTATTGGCATCTGACAGGACCGGTCCTGCTAGGAAGATGCGATGCGGTTTTGACTTGAGTTCTCTGAGAACTTGCAGGCCACGCCCTGCCCGCTTGGCTAATGGAATATCATCCATTGCCATCCGCTTGAGACTGCCGCGTTGAGTCAGAATAAAGAAGGATTTAGTGTTGGCAATAAAAGCTGACTTAACGGTATCACCATCTTTAAGGTTGATAGCTTTGACTCCTGCTGCTTTAGCACCAACAACAGGCACCTCTTCAATAGAAAAGTGTAGGGCATAGCCTTTTTCAGTAATTATCATGACCTGATCCAACTTGATTGGAGCAATAGTAACAATCTGATCTTCTTCACCTTTAAGTTTGGCATACTTAACCGATTTAGTTTTATAACTCCGCCATGGCTGAAATTCAGTCCGATCCACTCGCTTAATTTGCCCTTGCTTAGTCACTGCAAAGTAAGTTTCAGGGATAAAGTCATCAATGATTTCGGCATAGAGTACCTCTTCATCGGTCGCAAAATTTGTTACCGTTTGTGAAAGATGCTCACCAATATCTTTCCAACGAATATCAGTCAGTTCATGAATCGGTCGGTAGATGACATTGCCGAGATTGGTAAAAATCAGCAGGTGCTGGGTTGTCTTAGCCGGTGCAATGATGACAACTTGATCGTCATCCCGCTTGCCTAGTTCTTCAGGTGTAGACGCATTGTAGGAACGCGGGCTGGTTCGTTTGACATAGCCGCTGCGAGTTAAGCTGACATAGGTGTCTTCTTCGACAATCAGGCTGGCTGTATCAATTTCAATCGCTTGTGCTTGAGCCTGCAGTTCTGAACGACGAGGGTTACCAAATTTCTTTTTAACCTCACGGAGTTCACGTTTCATGAGATTATACATGGTGCGTTCATCGCCGATGATGGCTTTGAGGGTAGCAATTTGCTCCCGCAGAGCTGCATCCTCCTCTTCCAAAGTGACGATGTCAGTATTGGTCAGACGGTAGAGCTGCAAGGTCACAATAGCTTCGGCTTGCTCCTCGGTAAAGTCATAAGAGACCTTAAGGTTTTCCTTAGCATCCGCCTTGTTTTCCGAAGCCCGAATTAAGGCAATCACTTCATCCAAAATAGAGAGTACCCTAATCAGTCCTTCTACAATATGGAGACGCTTTTCGGCCTTCTTCTTATCGAATTTAGAGCGGGCCACGATAATATCCCGCCGGTGGGCAATATAACTAGTCAGGATTGGAATAATCCCAACTTGCCTTGGCGTGAAATTATCGATGGCCACCATGTTAAAGTTATAATTGATTTGTAAGTCGGTGTATTTAAGCAGGTAGTTAAGAATCGCTTGACTGTCCGCATCCTTCTTAAGTTCAATGGCAATGCGCAAACCATCACGATCAGATTCGTCCCGTACCTCAGCGATGCCAGGTACTTTATTGTTGATACGAACCTCATCAATTTTCTTGACCAGCAGGGCCTTGTTGACATCATAAGGAATCTCGGTAACAATAATTTGTTCCTTACCACCTTTGAGAGGCTCAATCTCTGTACGCGAACGCACAACCACACGCCCTTTACCAGTTTCATAAGCTTTACGGATTTCGTCAGCTCCTTGGATAATGGCGCCTGTCGGTAGGTCTGGTCCAGGCATGAATTCCATGAGCTTATCAACCGTAGCCTTAGGATGGTCAATCATATAGATAACTGCATCAATGACCTCAGCTAGATTGTGGGGTGGAATATCGGTCGCATAACCAGCCGAAATACCAGTTGCTCCATTAACCAAAAGGTTGGGAAAGGCAGCAGGCAGGACTGTCGGTTCTTTTTCCGTATCATCAAAGTTCCAGGCCCAAGGCACTGTATCTTTGTCAATATCGTGAAGGAGATATCCTGCAATTTCCGACAGGCGAGCCTCTGTATACCGCATAGCAGCCGGTGGATCACCGTCCATAGAACCGTTATTCCCGTGCATTTCTACGAGGATCTCACGATTCTTCCAGTCCTGCGACATCCGCACCATGGCATCATAAATCGATGAATCCCCATGCGGGTGAAAATTCCCCATGATATTACCGACTGACTTGGCAGACTTACGATAACCCTTATCATGAGTATTCCCGTCCTTATTCATGGAATAAAGGATACGACGCTGTACTGGCTTCAAACCATCACGGATATCAGGTAAAGCCCGCTCTTGAATGATATATTTGGAGTAGCGGCCAAAGCGCTCTCCCATAATGTCCTCAAGGGACATGTTTTGAATGTTAGACATAATTAAGATACAAAGCCCGTAAAAAAGACAAAGTCAAAACAGGAAATCGGCAGAAAATCAAGATTTTCTAGACGATTTATCTTTTTGACACAGTCTTTAGGGCGTGTTCAGTTGATGCTAGCTGAACATTCCTTTCTTATTTATTGTACGTAGAAAATTTCTTTTTGACACTTTTCTTAAGTGGCGATGCTAGCGACCGCTGATGCTTTCATAGCTAAATTTGAAACTTCGACTCGAAATTTCCGATTTCTGATAACTATCATCTCTTCTTACAGCTCCTCGGTTCTATAAAGGCGATAACCTTCATAATCGTAACTGTGATCGACACCTTTCATATAGAGCTCACGGTTATCGATGTCATCCGTGAGTGCTTTTCTGAGGATATACTTGATTTCAATATCACGCACTGGACTACGTTCCATAGCCAGAAGATAATCTTCTTTATCGACCTGTGACCAGTCGATGACTTGACTAATCTCATTTTTTAGTAAATGGTCTAACCAGAGACGCATGCTGCGCCCATTGCCTTCGCGAAAAGGATGGGCAATGTTCAGTTCAACATATTTTTCAATAATGTGATCAAAAGTATCTTGAGGCATACTGTTAATGGTTTTAAGCGAAGCTTTCAAGTAGACTAAGGGAGCAAAGCGAAATCCACCCTTTGCTAAATCAACTAAGCGCAACTTTCCAGCAAAATCATAAATATCTTCGAACAAAAATCCATGAATAAATGCTAAAGTTTCGTAAGTACCTGCAGGTTTATCAGACAATAAATTTTCTTCAAATAGACGTTTAGCTTTTTCTTTACTGATTTTTTCTTCAGCTTTTGAGAGCTCAAGCGAATCTGTCAAACCTAACTTATTTTCTAAAACCATATTTCCTCACCTACTAACCTAATCACTCCACACATTTTCGTTTATATTTAATATGGCTAGCGACATTTCCTTCAACATCCTTCTCATCCCATAGTTGCAATTCCCATGGATAGTAGAAATTTCTCTTATTTTTGAAATAGATGTCAATACCAACATAACCGTCCTTATCCCGCAGGTACCAGTTTTTCAGCCCACATTTTTTCTGCCATATATCCAAACGTTCCATAACCTGAGAGGTCTCTTCGGACGTTAAAATCATCCGAGCACTAAAGATATTATTTAAAATAGCATTAACTAGACAGACCTCTTTGCGCTCTCTAAATCGTTCGATTTTATCTAAAAGTGACTTAGAAGTTTTTACGCGGCAAACGTAGCAAATGCATCGATATCAGCTCGCATAAGATAATCATTAATGGCGTCACGGAGATTGGTAGGCATCACAGCATTAAGACGCTCTTCTTTAGCAACACTGTCCAGTCTACGACTTTTCCCAAAGACCTACAGCAAAGGCGAGCATAATCATTCCTAAGATAAATTTGTCTGTAAACATAAAGTAAAGAGCTGCAAGAACAGACATAGCACAAGCCACTATCTTAATCCAACCTTTGTTAAACCCGTTTTTCCTCGTGCTTTCATTCGTCTTTAGCGGATCAATTATAACGCTTATCCGTCAAAAACGATATTATATTGACAGATGATAAGCTAGTGAGGAGATGACAGGCCACAGCCTGTTACGTTGTGAAAGTAGATGCTTTATTATCTTTTCAAATAAGCAATCAAAACACCGTACTTTCTTCCAAGGTAAACTTGACGTTATCCTCAATCCATTGGCGGCGTGGGGCAGGCTTGTCGCCCATGAGGACGGAGACGCGGCGCTCGGCACGGGCTAGATCTTCGATAGTTACACGAATCAAGGTGCGATTGTCAGGATCCATGGTTGTTTCCCAGAGTTGGTCAGCATTCATCTCACCCAGCCCCTTATAGCGCTGAAGAACTGAACCTTTACCAAATTTCTGGCGGAGCTCTTCTAGCTCACCATCAGTCCAAGCGTATGCTACCTGCTCCTTCTTACCCTTGCCCTTAGACATTTTATAGAGAGGCGGCAGAGCAATATAGACATGACCTGCTTCAACTAGTGGGCGCATGTACCTATAGAAGAAGGTTAGCAAAAGCGTTTGAATATGGGCACCATCGGTATCTGCATCGGTCATGATAATAATCTTGTCATAATTGATGTCATTAAGATTGAAATCCGGTCCAACACCAGCACCAATCGTGTAAATCATGGTATTGATTTCTTCGTTCTTAAGGATATCGGGCATTTTGGCTTTTTCTGTATTAAGCACCTTCCCCCTCAGCGGTAGAATGGCTTGGAACTTGCGGTCGCGCCCTTGCTTAGCAGATCCGCCGGCTGAGTCCCCCTCCACCAGATACAATTCATTTTTCTTAGAATTTCTAGATTGAGCAGGGGTCAGTTTTCCTGAGAGAAGCCCCTTATCTTTTTTATTTTTCTTGCCATTGCGGCTTTCATCACGAGCTTTGCGGGCTGCTTCTCGGGCATCACGCGCTTTGATAGCCTTACGAACCAAACTGGAGGCCAGCTCACCATTTTCCATTAGGAAAAAGGTCAATTGATCTGAAACCAAGCTATCAACAACGGGACGGGCCAGAGGGCTGCCCAGCTTATCCTTGGTTTGCCCTTCAAACTGCAAATGTTCCTCAGGAACAAGGATAGATAAGACGGCAGAGAGGCCTTCACGGTAATCTGAACCTTCCAGATTTTTATCCTTATCCTTGAGCAGACCAGTCTTTCTGGCATAATCATTCATGGCCTTTGTGATGGCCGTTTTTAATCCTGTCTCATGAGTTCCTCCGTCTTTAGTACGGACATTATTAACAAAAGATAAGATATTATCTGAAAAGCCATCGTTATACTGCATGGCGACCTGAACTTGGAAGCCTTGGTCTTCTCCTTCAAAATAGATAACAGGGGTCAGGGTTTCCTTATCTTCATTAAGATAGGAAACAAAATCCTGTACGCCATTTTCGTAATGAAATTCAGCTGCTTCATCTGTGCGTTCGTCCTTGAGGACCAAGGTCACTTCCTTGAGCAGGAAGGCGGATTCCTTGAGCCGCTCAGAAATGGTATTAAATTTGAAATCAGTTGTTGAGAAGATTGTATCATCAGGTTTAAAGGTAACCTTGGTACCCGACTTGGACTTGGGTGCCGTTCCGATTTTTTCTAAGGTAGTGACGGGTTTGCCACCATTTTCAAATCGTTGCTTATAAATGGCTCCGTCACGGGTAATCTCAACTTCCAGCCAGCTAGACAGGGCATTAACGACAGAAGATCCGACCCCATGCAGGCCACCAGAAGTCTTGTAGCCGCCTTGGCCGAACTTACCTCCGGCATGAAGCACGGTAAAAATGACTTCAACTGTGGGCTTGCCTGTAGCGTGCATGCCAGTCGGCATTCCCCGACCACTGTCGGTTATGCTGACCGAACCGTCTTGATGAAGGACCACTTCAATGCGATCCCCAAAGCCAGACAGAGCCTCATCGACAGCATTGTCGACAATCTCCCAAACTAGGTGGTGGAGGCCCGTTCCATCGGTCGATCCGATATACATCCCGGGACGTTTGCGGACCGCATCCAACCCTTCTAGCACCTGAATAGCATCATCATTATAATTAGTAATTGAAATTTCTTTTTTAGCCAACATTGACCTCCCAATTATTCATCCCTCTTATATTACAAGTTTTTGAAGGAATTTGCAAAAAAATTTAGCCTCAAGGCTTTAATTTATGCTTTTCAGCAGGCTTTCTTCCAAGAAAGCTGTAATCAGGTCTTGATTTTTGATATAATGACAGCATGGAAACTATTTTTTTTATCGTCATTGCTTATCTAATGGGCTCCATTCCGGCTGGACTCTGGATTGGTAAAATTTTCTACCACAAGAATATTCGCGAATATGGCAGTGGAAATACTGGGACGACCAATACCTTCCGCGTGCTAGGAAAAACAGCTGGCACAGTTACCTTTCTGATTGATATGCTCAAGGGTACCCTGGCTGTCCTTCTGCCTATCTGGTGTGGGGCAACTACTATTTCTCCCCTTATCATCGGTTTCTTCGCCGTTCTAGGACATACTTTCCCTATCTTTGCCGGCTTCAAGGGAGGTAAAGCTGTCGCTACCAGCGCTGGGGTCCTCTTGGGCTTCACCCCCCTTTATTGCCTCTTTTTGCTGGCCATTTTCTTCACAATCCTCTTCTTAACCAGTATGATTTCTTTTTCAAGTATCGCTGTTTCTTTACTCGGACTGGTGACTCTCTTCACTTTTCCTGCTATCCATTTTATCCTACCGAGCTACGACTGGCTCTTTACTCTGGTCGTCTCTTGTCTAGCCTTGATTATTATTACGCGGCACAAGGATAATATGGTGCGCATTAGAAATAAGGAAGAAAGTTTAGTTCCCTTCGGGTTGAATTTGACCCACCAACACCCTAAAAAATAAGCCTAGTATTAGCCAGCCAATTTATTGCAAAAAGGGCATCCAGCAAGGATGTCCTTTTTATTTATTCTACTTATTTACGTCTACGAACTCGCAAGTGATCTGCAACGGCACCAGCTGCAATGATAGTCACACCAACCACGCTGACCAAAATTTCGTTAAAGCGATTATTCGTAGCAACATCAGTTCTTGTTCCACTAGGACGCGAACTGGCCTCTAGGTTGGAATCGGCTGGACCAGTTCCTGATTGCCCGCCAGAACTTGAACCTGAACCAGCAGCATTGCCAGTAGCTGGAGAGCTAACATCTGGCAGATCAACCTTACCAGAAGCTGGTTTATTATCCTCTATAGCAGCATCATCTGATTGAGACTTTGAATCATCCTTAGCCTTTTTTAAGTCATCAAGAGTCTTACTGATCTCCAGCTGTTTATCCATTTCTTTGATAGTATCGGAAATAGAATCAGCTTTGGACTGAGCAAGGTCTTTATCGGTCTTATTTTTATCAGGCAACCCTGTTGAACCTGCTATTCCGTCCTTTTTTGGAATGGAAAGTTGATTGCTTGGATCAGGTTTCCTGTGTGAGCCACGACTTGGTGCAGGCTGAGGCTTTTTTCGAACACGATCGGAGCGTCTAATATGCCGCTTAATCCAATCCTTGTCATAGTAATGAGTTGCAGAAATGGAAATTACTCGATCATTGGGAGTAACTTCCTTATACTGTGACAAATCTACATCTGATTTGAGATAATCTGCAAAGACTTGATCCATAGATGGTCCTTCTTCGCGAGGGCCGCCCAGCATGCTATAATTATCTCCACCAGCAGCTAAGAAATCATTGGTAGCTAAATAGTAGTTTTTTGTCAAGTCCAACGCCAGATAGTTATCGCTCTCTGGATCCCAGATTTGGATGCCTAGGATACGTTGATCAGCTGCTAAATTGGTATCATAATAAACACGAACACCCGCTACTTGTAAGAATCCGCCACTGGGTTCTAATAGAGGATTATCAGCTTCATCTAAGATTGGCTGCCCTGAAGGATTCAGCTGAGTGATTGAGCCGAGTGAAGTCTTGAACATATCAAGGATATCCTGACCAGTTACCTCAATTTGAGCCACACTGTTACCAAAAGGCAGAACCGCTGTGATATCTCCTTTGGTAATTGGCTGGCCTTGCTTAATGGTCTCCCGCAGTCCCCCGCCGTTGGTGACTGCTAAATTAGACTTGTGCTTAAAACCTGTTTGACCGTAAGCCAAAAGCGAGTCAGCAACCGCATCGCCAAGATTAGTTTGTCGCACTCGAACATTCATACGATCGCCATTTAATTCAACAGGGCTGTTTTCTCTAACAACCTTTGAACTTTCTGCCTGATATTTAGCCTGAATTTTTTCAAGCAAACCAGCAACAGTTGGATCAGGTGTAACAGTCATCGCTTGCTCAGATGTGATAACACCTGCAGATAGAACACGCTCAGAATTTAACGTGATATGTCCAATATTATTGAGATAGCTGCCAGTTTGATTATAGGTAACATTCCCATCATTTAGTTGCAAAACTGTGTGAGAATGCCCATCAATCAAGATGACATTTTTACCCTTTAACAATTTATTGCTGGCTAAGGTGTGAGCTAAGCTATCGCCCCGCCATTCTTTTTTGGTTGTTGCATCAACACCAAGGTGACTTAAAATGACATAATTGTGATACTGCTTTCCTTCTGCCCGAGCCTGAGCCTCAGTTTGAGCAATAACATTATTAACTTCCGTTATTGGATCAGCAAAAGTTACCCCTTTAATGTTATTAGGATGAGTTTTGGTAGCTGTCTCAGGCGTTGTAACTCCAATAACAACAAATTCATCGCCATCTTGATTCGGAGTTTTATCAATAATCGTTGACGGCGCAAAGAGTCGGGCACCATTAACATAGATATTGGAACTGATGATAGGAAACTGCAACTTCTCCTTGAGACGTTTCAGCTGGTAAAGGCCGAAATCAAATTCATGATTCCCTACCGTCATGGCATCATAGCCGATAGCATTCATAACATCAGCCATCGCCTCTCCCTGACTGCTGTTGGAAATTGGTAAGCCTTGAAAGGCGTCTCCTGCATCAAAAACAAGCGTTTCACCCTGCTGGCGAGATTTTTTTACAATACTAGCTAGCTTGGCATCGCCAATGACACCATTCTTATTATCTTCGACCAGTCGTCCGTGGACATCATTAGTATGAATAATTGTGATGTCCGAGCCAGACTTTGACGCAGTTTCAACAGCTGTTTCTGTAGCGCTAGCTTTGGGGGTGATTGGAGTTTCTTGTTCTTGCTTATTTTGATTGTTCGCCTCAGAAGCTAGGAGGTCAGTTGTTAGATTTTTTTCATTCGAATTGGCCGCAATCGTCTTTTCAGAGGTTGCCTCCGGTCCGGTCGCAGGTTCTTCAACGCCTGTTGCTTGTCCCGAATTTGTCAACTGGATAGAGTCCGCCTGAGTATCTGCCTGTTTAGCAGCATTTGCCTCGTCAGCATACACTTTATTGGATAAAATTGCCGTCGAGAATAAGAGGGCAGATAAGGTTGGGATTAAGATTGTTTGCTTGCGCATGAAGAACTCCAAAATAAATTTATTACTACTCATTATACAATAAATAGTAATAAATTTAAATGAGACTGTTCAGAAAAAATAACTTTTTAAGTTAGAAAAAGACTAGATGATGCTTACAACTCCTAGTCTTTTCACGATTATGCTTGATAAATAATTTGACCAGCGCAGATAGTATACTTAACCGCGCCCTTTAGAGTCTCTCCAATAAAGGGCGAATTTGAGGCCTTGGAAGCGAACTGATCCGAAATCAGACGATCTTCCTTATCCGCAAATATAAGGATGTCGGCTGGGCCATTTTCAGCCAGATAGCCAGCATCAAAATCATACATAGCTGCTGGATTGCTAGTCATCTTGGCCAAAAAGTCCATGAGACTCAAATCACCAGTCTCTACTAAATTCGTTAATCCCAACGAAAGCGAGGTTTCCAGCCCAGTCATACCTGAGGGTGCCTTGGTCATATCTTCAACGTTTTTTTCCTCCTTATGATGAGGAGCGTGATCAGTAGCAATGACAGAAATAACACCTGATTTAAGTCCTTCAATCACAGCTAGGCGGTCGCTTTCCGTCCTCAGAGGTGGATTCATTTTAGCTAGAGCCCCTTTGACCAAAAGTAGATCCTCGGTCTTAGAGAAGTGCTGGGGTGCCGCTTCTGCTGTTACAGGAGCCCCCAGTTCTTGGGCAAATTTAACAACTTGGACAGATTCAGCTTTTGATAAGTGCTGGATGTGCAAATGAGCCTGAACAGCATGAGCAATCATGGCATCACGCGCAATCATGCTATATTCAGCCACACCCGTTGCTCCGCAAAAACCAAATTCCTTACGGGCAATAGTTTCGTTGAACCCAAGAATACCATTAAGTTCCGGATCTTCTTCATGCAGAGCAATGAAAGTATTATTCTCCTTAGCCAATTCTAGGGCTTCTTTGACTAGCTTGCTGCTTTGCAGAGGAATCCCATCATCCGAGAAAGAAACAGCTCCTGCCTCTAGGAGAGCTTTAAAATCTGTCAAATTCTGCCCGTCAAAATTTTTGGTAACCGTAGCGTTGGTGTAGATATGAATGTTCTCCTTAGCCGCACTAGCCAAAACTTCCTTAAGGGTAGGGATATCTGAAATAGTTGGATTGGTATTGGCCATCATAACCACTGTCGTTACCCCTCCTGCTGCTGCAGCTAGAGCTCCTGTATGAATATCTTCTTTATGAGTTTGTCCGGGTTCGCGGAAGTGAACGTGAATATCAACTAATCCTGGAGCCACCACTAGACCACTCGCATCAATAACCTGTGCATCTGCTACGTCAATAGTTTCAGCTATTTTGACAATTTTATCGCCATCCACCAAGATATCACAAATCTTATCGAATTGCGTTTTGGGATCCATCACTCGGCCATTTTTAATTAATAACATGCTTTATGTCCTCCTTTTCATCGGAGCCAGTCTACCGGCTCAATTCCATCTGCCCTCAAAAACTCGTTAGCTCTCGAAAACGGCTGCGAGCCAAAGAAACCACGATTAGCTGACAGCGGACTAGGATGAGGAGATTCAATAATATGGTGGATGGGATTGCTAATCAAGGCCTTCTTCCTGCGAGCAAAGCCTCCCCAGAGGATAAAGACAACGGGATTGTCCTGTTCGTTGACGACCTTGATAATCGCATCTGTAAAGGGCTCCCAAATCTGTCCTTGGTGACCGTTAGCTTGGCCAGCTGGTACTGTCAAGCAAGCATTGAGCAAGAGTACACCTTGCTTAGCCCAAGGCGTCAAGTCATGATGGTCACGCTGACCAATATCCTGTGCTAACTCTTTGAGAATATTCTGCAGAGACGGCGGGGCTGGGATAGCCTCAGGTACCGAAAACGACAGGCCCTGAGCCTGCTTGGGACCATGGTAAGGATCCTGACCAATAATAACCACTTTAACCTTTTCCAGAGGCGTCGTTTGAATGGCATTAAAAACTTTTTCCCGCGGCGGATAGACGACGCCTTGGGCGTAAACCTGATCCATAAAGGCATTGATTTTCCCAAAATAATGTTCGGGTAACTGAGCTTTAATCAGCTCATGCCAACTTGAATGTTCCATAGGGCAGCATCCTTTCTTAGCTCAGAATCAGACTTTACCGATCAAATCAATCTCAGCTTCGGCCAAGATATGACCTTCAACTGCATGCATCAGCTCATTAAGGTAAAACCCATGATCAAGTGCAAGCTCAGTATCCAAAGCATAAACTTTTAGAGTATAAAGGTGATCTTTATCTGGCGGGTAAGGTCCGATGTAATTATCTTCAATAGCCGAAAAATCTGTTGATAAAAATTTGCTGACAAGGCTGTTTTTACCATGGAGATGCTGGCTGTCCGTTCGGGAAAAATCTGCCTCAATCACAGTTTTAGCAGCAGGGACATTAGCGACTATCCAATGAATGTAAGCAAAACCGCAGACTGGAATCGAATCGTAGTCAACAAAAGACCAAGCAAAGGTCTTAGTGCCCGCAGGTACATCTTCTATGGAAAAAGGGAAGGATACAATGGCATTCCCCAATTCAAGTTCACCAGTATGTTTACTGTAACGATCTGGAATAATTTTATTTTCAAAAGGAACTGTAATTTTCATCATTAACCTCCTAACGTGTTAAACGGCTGCTTTCCAGTACCATAGCCTCAAGTTCAGGTTCGCTCAGCTCAGTTTCATTGACTAAAACGCTGAGCCAGTGTTTTTTATTCATGTGATAAGCTGGGATAACGCCCTTGGTATCCATCATCATCTCTACCTGTTCGGGTTGGAGTTTGAGGTTGAGCAGGAGTTTTCCGTCTTTTCTGTGTCACCAGCGCCAGCATTTTTTGATTGCGGCGATGCCGAATGACTGGTGTATCCTTACTTTTCTCACGTGTAAAGGGATAAGCCTCTTCAGCTCCAGTCAGATCGACCAGCCAATCCAGCAGTTCCCGCTTGGTGAAATTGCCAAAAGCCATTGGAACCTCCTATTAATTTTCTCTTTCTTACAGCGACAGAATCAATCCCGCCAAGTTTCTTGATTCTCTTTGAATTTTTTCAGCAGTTGCAGACCGTCAGCGTTGATATAACCTTGAACCTTGGCTACTTTGATGAGTTCAGAATAGTTGGATAGGGTTACCAATTTCACCCCTGCATCAGCAAAGTTCTTATCAGCCTTGGGTAGTTCATAGGTGAAAATAGCTGCGACACCAAGGACATCAGCTCCTTCGCGCTCCGCAGCTGCGACAGCTTCCAATACAGAGCCGCCCGTTGAAATCAGATCTTCGATAATGACCATCTTTTCCCCCTTAGCAACCCGGCCTTCGATTTGGTTTCCCGCACCATGGTCTTTGGGTTTGCTGCGGATATAAGCAAATGGCAGATTCATCTTATCTGCAATGATGGCCCCGTGAGGAATCCCAGCTGTCGCTGTCCCAGCAATCACTTCAACTTCTGGAAATTCTTCCTTGATTTTTTCAACAAAGCCATTTTCAATCAAGCTGCGGGTTTCAGGATAGGAAAGGGTGATGCGGTTGTCTGTATAGATTGGGGATTTGATGCCTGAAGCCCAAGTGAATGGCTCCTCAGGTTTCAGGTAAACCGCCTTGATATCTAGTAAATCTGATGCAATTTGTGATGCTAATGTCATAAAGTTTCTCCGTTCTAAATTGGGGATTAGGTTAGTTTGTAAGTTTTAGGCTTGAGCATTCCACTCAGCTTTAATAGCTTGATAGGCTGCGACAGGCTCCTCAGCTTGAGTAACAGGCCGTCCAACCACGATGTAGTCAGAACCAATTCTGTAAGCATCAGCTGGAGTCATCACCCGTTTTTGGTCACCGACAGCCGAGCCCGCTGGACGAATACCTGGGGTCAAGCATATAAAGTCCTCAGAAGTTACTGTCTTAATTTTAGCTACTTCATGAGCTGAGCAGACCACGCCGTCTAAACCAGCCTCTTGCGTCTTTTGGGCATAATGCAAGACCGACTCTTCCAGACTGGTCTGAATATTTTGAAAGTCTCTCATCTGCTCCTCAGATGTAGACGTCAGCTGAGTCACAGCAATCAATTTAGGACCCCTTCCTAAACCTTCTCTGGCAGCTTTCATCATTTCGACGCCACCAGCCGCATGGACATTAGTCATATCCACACCAAGCTTGGCTAAAACTGCCATGGCAGACTTGACCGTATTGGGAATATCATGCAATTTTAAATCCAAAAAGACGGAATGTCCCAGTGATTTGACATAGGAAACAACCTCAGGACCTGCCCCGTAGTAAAGTTCCATACCAATCTTGACATAGAGTTTTTCTTCCCGAGGGAAACAGTCTAAAAATTCTTTGACCGCTTCGAAGGAAGGAAAGTCGAGGGCGACGATAGGGCGTGATTCTCTCATAACTGTTTTGAATGTCCTTTCTATTGATAGATAAATGGGAGACTTATTTGACAGCAAATTTCTACCTTGCAATAATCACCAATAATCTTGCAGAATCTCGTTTTTACTTTCGTGCAAACTGAGTCCAGAGTGTGGCTTTTACGGTCAACTATCTCAACTAACGTCATAGAAAAAACCTTGCCAAAGAGGCAAGGTATGACAAAATCAGGGCAATCCTCACCCCTAATATCGTGATTCCCTTGCTAGCCTCTCTGGACTGAACTTAAAGGTTTATTATTGGTTCTATTGTAACTTACAGGTGCTGAACTGTCAATCAAATGCTGTAAGAGGTACAGCAGTATAGAGTACTTCTCTACAGACTTGATAATCAGCCGTTAGAAAATTTATAAGATTTTCCGAACTTCTTTTCTTAGCTCTTCCAAACTCTCAATACTGTACTTATCCATAACCTTGGGTAGGTCAGCGATAATATTGGGGCAGGCAAAGGGGGCGGTGAAATTAGCTGTACCGACACCAATTGCTGAGGCTCCGGCTATCATCATTTCAATAGCTGCTTCAGCACTGTCAACCCCGCCCATGCCAATAATAGGAAGACTGGAGCTCTGGGCAACCTGACGAATCAATTTTAAGGCGACTGGGAAGACTGCTGGACCACTCATGCCGCCTGTTCCGTTGGCAATGATAGGTTTTCGGCTTTGCAAGTCAAAGCGCATGCCCACTAGAGTGTTAATCATAGTAAAGCCGGTGGCACCAGCATCTTCAACCGCTTTGGCTACCTGCGTAATATCAGCGACGCTAGGTGTTAATTTAACATAGACTGGGACTTGGGAGGTTTCGACGGCAGCTTTAGTTGCCGCATAAGCCAATTCAGGAACCTGACCAATCAGAAGGCCAGCATTACCGTGGTCGACATTGGGACAAGAGATATTAAGCTCAATCGCTTTAACATTTGGCGCCTGTGAAATCCTTCCAGCAACATAGGCATACTCCTCATTAGAAAAGCCAGCAACATTAGCGATAATGGGCAAATCAGGATAATGCTCCTGCAGCCAAGGAAGTTTCTCAGCTAAAACAGCATCAACACCGGGATTTTGGAGCCCGATAGCATTGAGCATGCCAGACGGTGTTTCAGCAACACGCGGGGTGGGATTGCCAAAGCGTGCTTCCTTCGTCGTTGCCTTAATCATAATAGAGCCCAACTTATCAAGATCGTAATACTTGGCGTATTCCTGACCAAAGCCAAAGCAGCCAGAGGCTGGGATAATAGGATTTTTCAATTCTAAGCCCGGCAAGGAAACCGCTAAACGATTTTCAGTCATAGTAACCTCCTAGAGTACAACACTACCTGTTTCAAAGACAGGTCCATCCTCACAAACTCGCTTATTGGCAGCTTCGGACTTGTCTTTAAGATGAACGACACAGGCATAGCAAGCTCCCATCCCGCAAGCCATCCTTTCTTCTAAGGACATGTAAGCATGAGGGTGATCGGCAAATTTCTTATCAACATATTTGAGCATCCCCGGTGCTCCACAGGAATAGATAGCTGCAAAATCGTCGGCCAGTTCATCAACAACCGTTGAGACATAGCCTTTGATCCCATAAGAGCCATCATCCGTAGTAATCACTACCTTGGCGACTCGCTGCATTTCTTCTTCTAAAATGACCGCAGCTTTATGGGCAAAGCCTAAAACAGCTGTCACTTCTACTCCCTTTTGTGCCAGAGCCTTGGCGGTTGCATAAAGCGGCGGAACACCGATACCTCCGCCGATAAGGAGGACTTTGTCACCTTGATTGACCACCGATAGGTCAAAACCATTTCCCTGAGGCCCCATAGTGTCTACAAAATCACCAGATTTTAAATGGGACAAGAGTTCTGTCCCCATACCCTGAATCCGATAAATTATGCTAACCTGCTGAGTTTCTTGGTCAATTTCACAGATAGAAATCGGCCGCCGTAAAAGCTTACTAGGATCGGGCACCCGCAGATGAAGAAATTGTCCTTCTTTCATTTCATGAACCATTTGTCCAGTCAGCACCATCTTAAAAATATGAGGAGCAATCTCAACCTGACTGACTACTTTGAGGTTTTCTTTGAGAATAGCTGGCTTTTCTTGTACTTGCATAAGCTGTCCTTTCTAACAAAAAGACCTCACCCAGAGGGCAAGGTCGCACAAATAGGGGCAGAAAACTACAATCTTCAGCCTTTATCGGTTCCTTTTTAGCCTCTCTGGACTGTTTTAAAGGTCATAAATTTTACTTTGTAGATTGATCTGTCAAGACCTCATAAGGGCGTTCATATTCTTCCTTGAGAGCTGCACTAGCAACCTGCAAACTGCCAAAGAGATCAACTAAGATGCCAAAAGACTTAGCTCGGTCCTGATCTAAGAGATTATAGAAAAATGGTTGAGCAACAGCTACTTCTTCCAAGAAGGCCAGCTGTGACAGCCAGTCTCCCACAACATCCAATGAACTATTCATCAGGCGAAAAGATGGCTCATCATACCAAGACAGGGCCTGAACCTTTTCCTCTTGACGTTTAAGTGGCCGGCAGGCTTCCAAAATCTTGTCAATTTCTGGCTTAATCAAAACCGTTTCAACCGAGAATTCCAAGAGTGATGGCTCGTGCTGAATCATACTTAATTCGGTTTCAAACAAATGCAGGTAATGCCGAGTAACGGCTAGTTTGTGCAACAGTTGTTGATAATCTTGCAGGATTTGCTCCATAGTTACTTCCCTTACTTCTTATTTTTCTCTATTCTACCATAAAATGGTAGCAAAATTAAGCCTCAGGTCCTCAGTTGGACTATTAAAAAACAGGCTTGCGAGCCCGTTTTCCTTATTTCAAAACTTTTTGTGTCTTAGCATAATTAGCTTCGACTGCTTCTTTTTCAGCTTGCCACCAATCTTTATGCTCAGTATACCATTTGATGGTATCTTCTAACCCTTCTTCAAAGTTGGTGAATTGCGGTTCCCAGCCAAGCTCTTGGCGGAGTTTGGTAGAGTCAATGGCATAGCGTAAATCATGTCCCGCACGATCTGTTACGTGGTCATAGGCATCTTTTGGCTGCCCCATCTTTTCAAGGATGAGTTCCAGAACCTCCTTGTTGTTCTTTTCACCATCAGCACCGATGAGATAAGTTTCACCGATACGGCCTTTAGTGAGAATAGCCCAAACACCAGTTGAATGGTCATTGGTGTGAATCCAGTCACGCACGTTTTTACCTTCACCATAAAGTTTGGGTCTAATACCAGACAGGATATTGGTAATTTGACGTGGAATGAACTTCTCAATATGTTGGTAAGGACCATAGTTGTTTGAACAGTTTGAAATAGTTGCCTTAACACCAAATGAGCGCACCCATGCCTTGACAATCAAGTCAGACGCTGCCTTGGTTGATGAATAAGGCGATGATGGGTTGTACTTAGTTTCAGCTGTGAATTTCTCACCTTCGCCTTCACCATGACCTGGCAAATCTTCACGAAGCGGAAGATCGCCATAAACTTCGTCAGTAGAGACATGGTGGAAACGAATGTCGTATTTACGAGCAGCTTCCAAAAGCGTGTAGGTCCCGACAAAGTTTGTATAAATAAATGGTGATGGGTCTTTAAGTGAATTGTCATTGTGGCTTTCAGCTGCATAGTGGACAATGGCATCTGCTTTAGCGGCCAATTTATCTACCAATTCAGCGTCAGCAATATCTCCAACAACCAACTCCACACGGTCGCCAAGAATTTCTTCAAGGTTAGCGCGGTTACCAGCGTAAGTGAGTTTGTCAAGGACAGTCACATGGACATCTGGGTGGTTGTTATAAACATAGTGTACGAAATTAGAACCGATGAAACCAGCACCGCCGGTTACGATAATATTTTTGTATTCAGACATGATTATTCCTTTTTGCTTTTTCTTTTTTGACAGTTTCCTTAGGGAAGAGGACGTTATGAACTAAATCTAAAAGTGCCTATGAAATTTACCTTGTCAACTTCGTTGCTAAAGGCTTTCAAGTCACTCTATAAACTGGATTTCATTGACTCGATTCTGAAATTTCAGTTTCAGAATCGCCCATATTTTCACCACGGCGGAAACTGTCGATTAGCGGCTCACTTTGTTCGCCTTATACCCACCTTAGCAAACAGTATATGGCTCGCTTACTCGGTACGACCTTTCTTTGATTTCAAGAGAGTCTATTCCCTATAAGAGAAAATGGTCAGGCTTCCCCCTTACAAATCTTCAGCTTTCAATGGCTTCACATCTTTGAGCATTGGGTGGTTTTTATCTGCCTCTGAGACTTCTGCCTCTTCAAGGTTTTCCCATTTAATACCTAGGCTTGGATCTGCATAGTTAACAAAGGCATATTTGGGTTTAAGTTCTAAAGCCCAGTAATCATTAACCAAGTAGCTGTAAGAAACCTTGTCAGATAGGACTTGAAAGCCATTAGCAACGCCGCGGGGAACAAAGATGCCTTTGGAAGCGTCAATAATGGTTTGATAGACATGGCCGAAGCTATCGCCTTCCCGTAAATCAACCCAAGAGCCTAGAACTTTACCTTCATCAGCTACTGAGATATATTTATCCCAAGGTTCAGCATGAAGTCCTCGCAGAACATTTTTACGAGAGAAAGAAACATTGTTTTGGAGTTTTCCTTCTGCAAAAAAACTTTCTGGAAAACCAAGCGGCAGCATCTTTTCTTTTTGAAAATTTTCCTTAAACCAACCACGGTTATCTCCATGAACGGGGATATCAAATTCAATCATGCCAGGAATGGCATCAATGTTACGAGCAGCGAGTTCTTTTTCAAAAAATCTTTCTGTCATTATGCTTCTCCAATCAAACGAAGCAAGTATTGTCCGTATTCATTTTTCTTGAGAGGTTGTGCGAGTTCACGCACCTGCTCTCTGGTGATATACCCCATACGATAAGCAATCTCTTCAAGGTTAGCCACTTGTAAGTTTTGCATCCGTTGAACGGTTTCGATGTACTGGGCAGCCTCTAGCAAACTTTCGTGAGTCCCAGTATCCAACCAAGCAAAACCGCGTTCCATAACTTCAACCGATAAATCACCACGATCGAGATAGGCCTTGTTGACATCGGTAATTTCCAATTCACCCCGAGGACTGGGCTTAATATTTTTGGCAATCTCGATGACATCATTATCATAGAAATAAAGACCTGTTACAGCATAATGAGACTTAGGATACTCAGGCTTTTCTTCGATGGAAATGGCATTCATATCGTCATCAAACTCAACAACCCCAAAGCGTTCTGGATCTTTGACTTGATAACCGAAGACGGTTGCCCCCTTTTCCTTGCTGGCAGCCTTTTGTAACATTCGGCTGAGACCTGGACCATAGTAAATATTGTCCCCTAAAATCAGAGCCACATTGTCATCGCCGATAAATTCTTCACCGATGATAAAAGCCTGAGCCAGACCATCTGGACTGGGCTGTTCGGCATAAGACAGGTTAATGCCAAATTCAGAACCATCTTGAAGCAATTCCTTGAAACGAGGCAAATCTTGCGGTGTCGAAATGATTAAGATGTCCTTAATTCCCGCCAACATCAAAGTAGAGAGAGGGTAATAAATCATGGGTTTATCGTAAACAGGCATAAGCTGCTTTGAAGCCGCACGGGTCAATGGATAGAGGCGAGTCCCAGACCCACCTGCAAGAATAATACCTTTCATAGGAAAAGCTTCCTTTCACAATTTGTCTGTTAAAATTATACCATAAGCCCTTTCAAATGTCAGTAAAAATAAGGGATCGGACAAAGCAAGTTCTGGTCAATTCCCAGACTTATACTTGAGTGAATTTAGTGTCTATCGGCTACAAATCCTGTATCATAGCTATAGCCTGAAACTATAGCTGCTTTATGTTAGAATAGGTGTATGCGAATTCAACAATTACATTATATTATCAAAATCGTCGAAACCGGCAGTATGAATGAAGCTGCCAAACAGCTCTACATCACCCAACCCAGTCTCTCAAATGCCGTGAGAGACTTGGAGAGAGAGATGAACATTAAGATTTTTAACCGAAATCCTAAAGGGATTACCCTGACTCAGGATGGTATGGAGTTTCTCTCCTATGCTCGTCAGGTTGTGGAGCAGACTAATCTCATGGAAGAACGCTATAAGAGCAAAGACCATAATCGCGAGCTTTTTAGTGTCTCAGCCCAGCACTATGCTTTTGTTGTCAATGCTTTCGTCTCCTTGCTCAAAGGAGCAGATATGAGCCAGTATGAGCTTTTTCTGCGAGAAACTCGGACTTATGAAATCATTGACGATGTTAAGAACTTCCGCTCAGAAATCGGAGTCCTCTTTCTTAACAGCTACAACCGCGATGTCCTAACCAAGATGTTTGATGACAATCACCTAACCTATACCAACCTCTTTGTCGCTCAACCTCATATCTTTGTCAGCAAGTCCAATCCTTTAGCCAACAAAAAATCAGTCAGCCTCAGTGACCTTGAAGATTTTCCTTATCTCAGCTACGAACAAGGACTGCACAACTCCTTCTACTTCTCAGAAGAGATTATGTCGCAGATTCCTCATAAAAAATCCATTGTCGTTTCCGATCGGGCAACGCTCTTTAATCTCCTGATTGGTCTGGATGGCTATACTATTGCGACTGGTATTCTTAACAGTAATCTCAACGGGGACGATATTGTCTCTATTCCACTAGAAGTTGATGATCAAATTGATATCGTTTACCTCAAACACGAAAAGGCCAACCTATCCAAAATGGGTGAACGTTTTATTGACTATCTGCTCGAGGAAGTGAAATTTGATTAAACTAGGGAGCCGATAGGCCTCACCAAGGAAAATAGAAAATCGGGTTTGGAGTTTAAGTGCTCCAAACCCGATTTGTCTTTTTCCACAAGGATGTAGGTGTGCTCGATAAAAAAAATTCTCATGGGCTTAATGCATATTTGCTCATAATGAGGCTTGACTGAGACAAAAGTTCTGCCCTGTGTTAACTTTATCCCTTGCCTTGCAGATGATAGGTCAAACAGTCTGGAAAACTGTTTGAGAAAATCAATATCAATTGTACGGATGACCACTTCTTCACCCTAAAAGTGCTGTAATCTCTGCTGAAGATCATATATAAAAAAGAAAGTGGCAGAGACCTGAGCCTTAAAATGGGAGAGCGAGGAAAATCAAAATCGTGATTTTATCACGATTTACTGATTTTTATACGTAATCTTCAGAGATTACAATGCTTTGTGAGGGCTAAGCTATCATGGCTGTTTGTCCCACTCTCTTTCTATCTCTAGAAAAAGCTCTTGACAAATACCGAGCCGAAGCCCATGATGAAACCAGCCAAAACAACACCTGCCATAGTAGCAATGATACTGTTCTTGAATTTGAGGTCAAGAATGGAGGCTGCTAGGGTGCCAGTCCAAGCTCCTGTCCCCGGCAGAGGAATGCCAACAAAGAGGAAGAGGGCGAAGTAAAGCCCCTTGTCACCAGCGCTCTTGGCTAACTTCTGGCCACCATTATGGCCCTTTTTCAAACACCAACTAAAGAAGCCACCAATGACAGGCTTGTCAGTTCCCCATTCCAGTACACGGCGAGCGAAGAAAAAGATTATAGGGACGGGCAACATATTGCCGATAACAGCGATGACAAGAGCCTGCCACATAGGCAGCCCCGTACCTATACCATAGGGGACGGCTCCCCGTAATTCGACAAGGGGGATCATGGAAATGAGAAAGGTAATCAAATAATTCATAAAAATTTTTATCCTTTTGGTTTATAAGAGTGAGCTAATCAGCCGATTAATTTGGTCAAAGTAAAAGGGGCTTTCTTGATAGTTGATGCCAGTATGACGAGCTAACTTGATAATCATCTCCAAGAAGGAGCGGGAGGAAAAACCTGTTGTGTCATGCAAGATCTTTTCATCAAATGGCTTAATCAGATGAGCCAGAGGATTGCGGACCGACTTTTCCATATTCCTAAGGAAGACCACATCTTTCTTGAGCGAATCGGAAATCGGCAAAAGAGCAATCAGGGCCACTAGACTTCTGGAGGTCACTCTGGGGTCATGCCACGTTTTGGAAAAATCAATCAAAACCTGCTGAGGTGACTCTTCCATCTTGGAAAATCTCCACATGTCATATTGAGCATCTTTAGAATTGGCCACATAATCCTGAATGTCGGGAATTTTACCAGCAATCAATCGCATGAATAAACGGTAGATGATAGGACTGACTGCCCGAACAAAATCGATAATGTCTTCAGTCATCACCTTAGCCTGCAAGTCCATAATGTAGTTGGCCAACTGCTCCTCGTCTTTAGGATTGACTGCCAACTGCAACCGATAAGTCTCTTGAAAATATTTAAGCGTCGCTGGTTCACAAATTTCCTCAATATCCAGCTGACGACGTTTTTTCATGAGATAAATCAACTTTTTGGCATCCGGGGCAATCTGCTGCTGCTCCAGCAAACCATAAGCAGAAGCATAATCATAGTGATTAATCAGAATTTCTAGTGTATCTTCCAAAGTCTGCTGTTTCATCTTAACGAATCAATGTTTCTAAGCCAACGGTCATCATATCGGTAAAGGTTGTTTGGCGCTCTTGGGCTGTCGTGTCTTCTTCTGGGTTGACTACACTGTCAGATATAGTCATGATTCCCAAGGCCTGAACATGGTATTGAGCTGCCAAATAATAAAGAGCTGCTGCTTCCATTTCGATGGCCTTAACCCCCAGTGTCCCCAGTTTCATATTACGCTCGGGCATATTAGAGTAAAAGACATCTGATGACAGGACACTGCCAACATGGGGCGTCAGCCCAAGGTCTTTGGCAATGTGATAGGCCTTGTCCAGTAAGTCAAAATCAGCGATTTGTGGAAAATCATACTCTGGGAAGTCATTGCGAATGATATTGGAATTGGTCGCTGCAGCTTGGGCCAGAACCAGCTCACGCACATGAACATCTGGGTCAATCGAACCCGCTGTTCCAACGCGAATCAGCTTCTTCACACCGTAATCAACAATCAATTCGTGGGCATAGATGGAGATAGATGGCATTCCCATACCAGTTCCCATGACAGAGACCTTTTCACCCTTGTAGGTTCCGGTGTAGCCTAGCATGCCTCTAATCTTGTTAAAACATTGGGTATTTTCTAAAAAGTTTTCAGCAATAAATTTTGCCCGCAGGGGATCTCCTGGCAGTAGGATTTTATCAGCAATTTGACCTTGGGTCGCTTCAATATGGATAGACATAATTAAGATATAAAGGGTGTAAAAGGACACAGACCAAAGAGAGAATCGCTCGAAAATCATGACTTTTACCGGCGATTATCTTTTTATTCAAGTCCTCAGCTATCGTATTCAGTTACACTGACTACAGGCTACACCCGCCTTTCTGTTATTTTTATTGTGAAAAATCTTGAGAGTGACCAGAAAGCGACTGGAAATTAGAAAATCGAGGAGGTACTAAGACACCTAATGAACTAGGAGTAAGACTTCTTGGCACAGCCAGCAAGCCTCACTCCAACCGCTGCGTCAAACGGTTCATCTCACAAAAATAGTTCATACGCAGCAGAGCTTTTGATATATAGCCTTCAGAGGTTAAATATATTATGGGCTAGAGCACAGTCCTCATGGGCGTCTGTCACTCTTATAAGTCTTACCTATTTCCAAATTTTCCGCTCGTGTTCAAATGACTTGGACACATTCTCATCTCTTCTAAATCGTTTATGGAATTAAGTACTAAGCAGTTTATCTAAAAACTCGTAGAGAACCTGATTCATCTGGTCATAGTTGTAGGTGAGAATAGTCTTAGTTTCCTGTACATAAGTATATCTCTGGCTTTCGCCTTCAATATCCGTTTCCTGCGCCAAGAGCTGAGCCACCAAATCTTTAGTCAATTCCAAATGACATTGGAAGCCGTAATGTTTAGGCGTATAGCGGACAATCTGCCTAGGGCAGCCTTGACTAGTTGCCAGAACCTGAGCACCCTTGATCATGCCTGGCATATCGCCGTGCCAATGGCCAACGACAAGGCCTGATGGGATATGGGATAATCTGGAGTCCGCTTGTCCGGCCTCGGTGAGTTCAATCGGAAAATTACCGATTTCTCGCTCTGGACTGGCTGTACAGGTTACCCCATAAGCTTCACCTAGAAGTTGCGCCCCTAGACAGACTCCAATGATATATTTGTCAGCGTCAATAGCCCTTTTAATCAGATCGATTTCTGCTTGAGCATTATAATAAGGAAATTCTTCCTGAGTAGAGGTCGGGCTCTGGGGCCCTCCCATGACGATCAAGAGGTCGACATCATCAACTGTATTAAGTAGTTTTTCAAATTGGTAGACCTTGGTGAAAGACACCTCATGCCCCCGCAGAGCTGCCCAAGCTAAGTAAGCTCCTGGTGCTTCGTATGGCTCATGAATAACAAAATGGACCCGCATGGTTGCCTCCTACAGTTCTGCTAGAACTGCCTTGACCAGCTGCTTAAAATCGGCTTTAATTCTCTGAGTGACTGCTACCACTTCTTCGTGATTAAGTTCAGCTTGAAAACCAGCGGCATGGTTGGTGATAGCTGAAATTCCTAAGACTTTAAGGCCTGAATGAGCTGCTACGATCACCTCTGGTACGGTTGACATGCCAACAGCATCAGCTCCCATGGTCTTAAAGGCTCGGATTTCGGCCGGTGTCTCATAGGAAGGTCCTGATACACCGATATAAACGCCTTCATCCAGCCTAATACCGAGCTTATCAGCTGCTTGATGGGCTGCCCTACGATAGTCTTTGCTGTAGGCATTGGACATATCAGGAAAACGTGGACCAAAGTCATCTAAGTTAGCTCCAATCAGCGGGTTTTGTCCTGTTAGATTGATATGATCGCTAATAGCCATAAGTGTTCCTGGGCCAAAACCAATACCGCCTGCAGCATTGGTAACGAGGACACCTTGACAACCAAGAGCCTTCATAACTCGAACTGGGAAGGTAACTACTTCTAGGGGATTGCCCTCATAGAAATGGAAACGGCCTTGCAAAGCCAGAATCTTTCGGCCAGCCAAGTCACCGTAGACTAGCTTACCAGCATGGCCGACAACCGTGGAACGGCCCCAATTAGGAATATCGGCATAATTCAAAACGATGGCATTTTCGACTTCTTCTGCCAGCTCTCCAAGGCCCGATCCTAAAATCAGACCAAATTCGGGTGCTGTCATGCCTTTATCTTGTAAGAAATCGCGGGTTTGCTGGATTTTTTCAATTAGTGTCATAGCTTCCTCTTTCTTATTTTACAAATGATCGCTTAAAGTCTTGATGGCTTTTGATATTGGCTTCAGCATCCTTTTCATCCCAGATCTGCAATTCCCAGGGATAGTAGAAATTGCTGCTATTTTTGAAATAGATATGAATACCGATGTAACCATCCATATCACGTAAGTACCAGTTTTTCAGACCAAATTCATCTTTCCAAGTATCTAGTGAATTAAGGACTTGACTAACTTGCTCAGAGGTCAAAATCATACGAGCTCCAAAGATATCATTCAGAATATTATTGACAGGGTATTGAGTATCTCGAGCTTTGTACCTTTCAATTTTATCTAAAATTGACTCAGCTGTCTTTACACGATAGTAAAAATTGATATCTTTGACATCAGCCCGATACAGATAGTCGTTGATAGACTCATGGAGGTTAAGGCGATAAGACAAAATATGCTCAGTCGGTACTTTTGAAAAAGTATGAGAGAGGTTGACCTTCTCAACTTTACCGGTCTCAAAATAATCCCGGGAATAAGCTAAGTGAAGCTTATTGATTTGATCAATCAGGCGTTCAACCTTTTCAATAGATGTTGGCATGGACGACCTTCTTTCTAGTATCTAAAAAGTTATTGATTAATAATTGTTTTGCTAATGACGTCACCATTCCCCAAATCAATGCCATCATCGGTAAAAGTTTTCTTAGCCATTCGAGCAATGGCCTTTGTGGTAGCGGCATCAAAAATAGCACCTACTCCTGCACCAGCCACTGGCACCAGTTTCCCCAGATTAACAACTCCTTTTGTTCCAAATTTAGTTGCCAGCCTAAACCCAACAGCTTGATTTATTTTGGTTAGAACAGTTCCAGAGATTTTTCGGACAGCACTAATAGCCAACTTATTACTGATTGTTATGCCAGACTTTTTAATAATATCAACTATGGAAGAACCGGCTAAATAGCATATACGAAGGTTTGAACCTGATCGCTATGTAAATCATAGCCTCGTATACTGGCAATAGCTGCTACCACCCTCATCTGGAATAAAATAACTGAAGTTACATTCGCAGGAATCGTCACAGGTAATGTCAAAACACCTCCGAAGTCTGTGACAAATCCAGAAACAGCAGCTTTTGTAGTTTGAAACTTAATGATCTTGTCAATAGCTTCATCAGCACTCTTACTTTTTGCTGGGTAGTCATCCACAAATTAAGTTATAGATGGTTGGCCCAGTATTCCTTTAACAGTCTTTGAGTAGGCCCAGTCCAAAGTGTTTGAAAGAGCTTCCTGACTTATTTCCTGAGTTTGAGCAGATTTTTCTGAAGTGAATTTTTTAGTACGGTCAGCCAAGGCATCGCCTTTTCCCTTAATACTGGTTCAAATAGTTTGTTTTCCCTACACCAACTGATCTAAGAAGCTTTGGCCAATCATAGCTGTGTCAACACCGAAGTTTTCAGCGATGGTGGCTGAGATATCTGAATAGTGACCGACTGGAATGGTGCCATTACCCTTAAAGGCTGGACTGTAGGCCAAGAGTGGGATGTATTCACGAGTATGGTCGGTACCAGCGTAAGTTGGGTCATTACCGTGGTCAGCTGTAATCATGAGAAGATCATTGTCACCCATAGCTGCAATGATTTCTGGCAAACGACCATCAAATTCTTGCAGGCAATCGCGGTAACCGTGAGCATTGCGCCGATGACCGTAGAGGGCGTCGAAGTCTACCAGATTGGTGAATGAGAAGCCGTACTCAAAGTCAGGCGACTTCATAGCTTTGATAAGATTGTCAACACCATGGCTGTTAGACTTGTTGTGCCCCATGTCGTGATTGATGCCTGAACCATTGAAAATATCATTGATTTTACCGACGGCATAAGTGTCAATACCAGCTTCGTCCAATTTGTTGAGGACAGTTGGAGCAAATGGAGAAACGGCTAGATCGCGGCGATTAGCTGTTCGAGTAAAGTTTCCTGGTTCCCCAACGTAAGGACGGGCAATAATACGCCCAAGAAGAGCAGGACGTTCTAAGGTAATCGAGCGTGCATATTCACAGATACGATAGAGTTCGTCAAGTGGAATGATGTCTTCGTGCGCCGCAATCTGTAAAACTGGGTCAGCTGAAGTATAGATAATCAGTTCACCGGTTTCCATTTGGCGGGGACCAAAGTCCGCAATAACTTGAGTTCCTGAATAAGGTTTGTTGGCTTCACGGATAACCTTGCGTCCTGAGAACTCTTCAATCTTAGTGATGATTTCTTCCGGAAAACCGTCCCAGAAAGTATCAAAAGGTTCAGTAATATTGAGTCCCATAATTTCCCAGTGACCAGTCATGGTATCCTTACCAAGTGACACTTCTTCCAGCTTAGTAGCATAACCACTTGGATTGCTTTCTGCTGAAACCGTCTTGAGGGCCTGAGGGCGAGGGATATTACCCAAGCCTATTTTAGCCATATTCGGCACATCAAGTCCAACAGTCTTAGAAATGTGGCCTAGGGTATCAGAGGCACCATCTGGCACACCAGCATTGGAAAAATTATTAGCATCGGGCGCTGCACCGATTCCAACTGAATCTAAAACAACTAAGTGAATACGATCAAATTTTGACATTTCCGTCTCTTTTCTAAGATAGCTGAGCTATCAATATATTGCATGGTTGAATCCAAGTTTGATCTTTGAATCTGCGCACCAGTCATTCTCAGATCACACTTGTACACCACAATTAGTGACTTTCTAAAATTTTTACGCCCTCTTGGCCAGCAACAATAACCTTGTTGACCATGCCATTAAACAGGCCGTGTTCCACCACACCTGTCATAGCTTTAAGTTCTTGCCCCAGAGCAAAAGGATTTTCAATCACTCCTAAATCTAAGTCGATAATAAAGTTTTTCATATCGGTCACAAAACGCTGGCCATCCTTTTGGCGAAAGGCCGGCTTGTAACCCTTAGCTTGGAACTCCCGAAAAAGCCGCTCTGCCCCATATTGAACTACTTCAACTGGTAACTTAAAAGCCCCCAGAGTTTCAACTAGCTTGCTCTCATCAACCACCCAGATATAATCCTTGGTGGGGGTCGCCACAATTTTTTCCATCAGGAGAGCGCCACCGCCACCTTTGATGCCGTTAAAGTTGCGATCAATCTCATCAGCCCCGTCAACGGTGACATCAATGCGATCAATCTCATCGACAGACTTGAGTGGAATTCCTAAGGATTGAGCTTGGGCGGTCGTCCTACTTGACGTTGTAACGCCAATTACTTGTAGGCCTTCCTCTTGAACTCGGCGGCCAATCTCGGCGACAAAATAATAAGCGGTTGAACCCGTTCCCAGACCGACGACCATACCGTCCCTGACATACTGAGCAGCTCTGACACCCGCTTGCTTTTTCAAGTCATCCATATTTTGCATGCTATTTCCCTCTCTTTTTAATCAATTTATTATATCATGAAAAGGCTTTAAGTACCAACTGAGGCTGAGGATTTTATCACTTGCTATCCCTTAAGGCTTGCGATACAATGACAGTATCTTAATCATGAAGGAAGACTTATGGCCATTACGAAAGAATTTGATACCATTGCAGCGATTTCAACACCTCTAGGCGAAGGAGCTATCGGAATTGTCCGACTCTCCGGCAGTCAGGCTGTTGCTATTGCTAAAAGCGTTTTTAAAGGCAAAGATTTAGAAAAGGTCTCTTCTCACACTATCAACTACGGCCATATTATTGAAAATGACAAGATTATTGATGAAGTCATGGTTTCCGTCATGCGGGCACCAAAGACCTTTACGCGGGAGGATGTCGTTGAAATCAATACCCATGGAGGTGTTGCTGTCACCAATGAAATTCTTCAGCTGCTGCTTCGGTCAGGTGCTAGGATGGCTGAGCCCGGTGAGTTTACCAAGCGGGCCTTTCTCAATGGCCGAGTAGATTTAACCCAGGCCGAGGCTGTCATGGATTTAATCCGAGCTAAGACTGATAAGGCCATGAATATTGCGGTCAGTCAGTTGGATGGATCCCTCAAAAATCTCATCAATAATACCCGTCAGGAAATTCTCAATACTCTGGCTCAGGTAGAAGTTAATATTGACTACCCTGAATACGACGATGTGGAAGAAATGACCACAGCCCTGATGCGGGAAAAGACCAAAGAGTTTGAGGAGCTGCTAAGTCGGCTGCTAGCTACCGCTAAGCGAGGTAAAATCCTGCGTGAAGGGATTTCAACAGCCATCATCGGACGGCCCAATGTCGGCAAATCCAGCCTGCTTAACAATCTTTTGCGGGAAGACAAGGCTATTGTCACCGATGTTGAAGGAACCACCCGCGATGTTATTGAAGAGTATGTCAACATCAAGGGCGTTCCACTCAAATTGATTGATACTGCTGGAATTCGCAAAACCGATGACATCGTTGAAAAAATCGGGGTTGAGCGTTCCAAAAAAGCTCTGGCTGAGGCGGATTTAGTCCTTCTTGTTCTCAACGGTTCAGAAAGTTTGACCGATCAAGATCGCGCCTTGCTGGATATCAGCAAGGATAGCAAGCGTATTATTCTTATCAATAAAACTGACTTATCCCAAGAGATTGAATTGGATCAGCTGCCCGATGATGTCATCCAAATTTCGGTTTTAAAAAATCAAAATATTGACCTCATTGAAGAAAGGATTAATGACCTCTTCTTTGATAATGCTGGTCTAGTGGAAAAGGATGCCACCTACCTATCCAATTCCCGCCATATTTCTCTGATAGAAAGGGCTTTGGCCAGCCTGAAAGACGTCAACAAGGGACTGGAAGCAGGTATGCCAGTTGACCTACTCCAGATTGATATGACACGCTGCTGGGAAATTCTGGGAGAAATCACCGGTGATGCAGCTCCTGATGAACTAATCACCCAACTCTTTAGTCAGTTCTGCTTAGGGAAATGAACCAGTCTGGAAGCAGCTGGTTCAGACCAAGCTTGAAAATAATAGATGGCGGACAATTAAGAAACAAACTGTTGCCGTCGGGGCCTGCAATTATTATCATACTCAAAAAAATCTGAGTCTTGTCTCAGATTTTTTTGACTGATTATTAACCTACTTACCACCAAGATCTCGGATTTTAGATTCAAAAAATTAGAAAACCTTTATTGACTTGAATTCTCTGATGAGAAAATTAACAAACCAAATGAAGAGATCCCTAACAGGTCTTCAAAATTTAAGGGACCAATTCCTAGGATTTTCAGGTTATGCTCTTACTGATACTTCTGCCAGATATCCTGTTCAACGTCTAACGGTGCTTGGCCAAATTCGTAAGGGACTTTTTGATTGGAGGCTAACAGATTTATGAGTCCTAAATAAGTTTCTTCAGCATCGGCTGAATATCGTCTAGGAAATTGTGTTAAATATGCTCTAGCCTCCTTATCCAAGCCCAGATTATGAGCGATTGAAATTAGAACCTTAAGGTAGCTTTCCTGCATCATCTGAGTTTTTGGTTTTACATCTATACCCTGTAAGGCTTGATAGTACTGACTTTCTGTCATACTAGTAACAAGCTGCTTTGTTTGCTCAAAAGCTTGCACAAATGCTCTGTCTCTTTGCTTATTGATAAAGGTTTCTGCTTGAGTCCAAATCAAACCACCTAAGAAAATAGCTAGAATTAACAAAAGATAAGTCAGAGCTCTAGACTTGGTTAAAAATATAAAGAGGATAGCTAGGATCACTAAGACTGCGGTTGTCGCTGCACTCAGGACCTTAGCACCGATTGATGTGGAATGGTCCTTCATATCAATCCGGTCACTGTAGAAAAGATGGAAAACCTCCATCAAGCTATCCAAGTTAGACAATTGACGAGGCAGAGTCTTGTAATTTCTGCGAGCTAATCTCAAGTTATAGTAAGCTCCATTGGTCATCCGAATTTTAACGACAGCATTTAGGCCACCGTATTTAATCTTCACTCCTTGAATTTCATCTTTATCAATAACCTTAACTTTTTGAATTTTACTGACATTTAAAGTCGCTAAATAGATTAAAACAAAATAATAATCATTTTCAAACCATAAGAGAGGTGCTTGCTGAGAAGATCGGCCAGAGCCTTCTTTGGCAGTCCCATAAATATAGGTTTTCCAGTCAATTTGAAAGGCAGGATTAATCTGATTGTACTCCGCAACTAAGTTCGAAACAATTTCTTCTGTTAATTTTAATGCCACAATTTTTTCCTTTTTTAATATTTAATAATCCGTCTTCTTATGTCCTTAGCTCCTAATCCCCTCTATAACCAAAATTAGGAAAAAGAACCATAGTAGACCATTGATGATTAAAAAAACGACGTTACTTACCAGACTCGCTGAATAGCTTTCGATACCGCAACGATTATATTGACTGGCCTTGACTATTCCTAAAATACTAAGAATAATAGTCGCAGGCATATAGGTAAAGACCAAGACTATTGTCGTTAAGCCCAGAACGACATTATTAATGGCCGAGCTAAATATTATACCTAATAGAATCAACAGCAATAAAATTGCTGTCATAATAGCAACAATAGTCGTAAATAGGCCTGGCACCTTCGAGCGGTTCTGCCTAAAAGACAATGTCCTTAATGAATCCTGCTTAGAAAGGGTAGGCGGGTTTAAGTCAGAATAACGTTCTTGGAAATGATCCCTGCCCGATGTCCAAATAGGGTTAGAAAAGTCTTGTTCCTCTCGCTCTTGGTTAAATTGATTCGGAGTCATAATATTTTCCTTAAAAAAACTTTTAGAAAAAGTTTACCATTTTATAAGAAGGCCGGCAAGCCTTTTTCCAATAATTTAATATAGGGTAAGTGTACTGGCTGGCTAGAAAAAATCTGATCCAAGCAACTTGGATCAGACTCCATCTACTTTTCTAAAAAAACCTGTAACTCTGCCACCTCTTCTGCCACCCTGACAGCTGAATTGACTTGAACCAGATGATAGCCAATCATATAGGGAGAGGCTACAAAACGGGGGACCACTTTACAAATGAGACCTTCTTCCTGATGGTAAAAGAAGAGATTGTAGGAGCTGCAGGCTCCGTCTAAATAGCCCTCTAAAACATAGCGGAGGACCTTTTGAACAGTGTCAGCCAGCTTATGGCTGTCCTTACTATCTGCTATAGCTACATTAATTTCGGTGAAACTGCTCATGGGCTGACCGGAAATAGTGACCTGAGCCAGCCGATTTGTCTCTTGACAGACCAAAGCTCCCTCAAAGGTTTTCGGGTCAATAGCTTCATAGGCATCAAGGTCTTCAAAACCGATGACCTGCATATGAGGATGGCGCAGAGATCCGCCGGAAAGGGGGCCGAAATTTTTAAAGAAGCCAACCGTCTTGAACCGGCCGCTCTCCTCTAACTGATGCCAAGCCTTGATGGCGAAAGCAAAGAGTTTGCGATTATGTTCTTGACTGTAGGTCGTGATATCACCTAGATGCTGGTCAGACTCAATGATCAAAGTTTGATAGGTCTTATCGAGAACAGGATACTTATTGTCTAGCCAAATCATATCGCCTTCTTGAGCGATGATTTTTTCCAGACTATCTATCTGGCAAAAAGGACAGCTATCCTGATTATTAGGTTTCTTTTGAGCGGTAGCGACATTAAAGGTCAGTTTTTGCGTCATTTTCAAGAATATCTTTCACAAGTTTTTTGAGGTCTGGCAATACTTCTTCTTTGAACCAAGGATTTTTCTTTTGCCAAATATTATTGCGAGGCGACGGATGGACCAGAGGGAAGAAATCAGGGAGGAAGTCCTTGTAGGCCTTGACATTGTCGGTCAGCTTGACTGAAGGCTTTTGCTGGAGGTAATAGTGTTGCGCATAATTACCAATCAGCAGGGTCAAAGAAATATCAGGTAATTCCCGCAAAATCAAGGGGTGCCATTTCTGAGCAAAGCCCTTGCGAGGAGGGAGATCTCCTGACTTACCTTTACCAGGATAATAGAAATCCATAGGGATAACGGCTATTTTATCGGAATTGTAGAAAGTATCCCGATCAATCCCCAACCAATCCCGTAAATTATCACCTGATGGATCATTCCAGTAAAGGCGGGATTCCTGGGCCTTAATTCCCGGAGCCTGACCGACGATATTGATACGGGCGCTCTTTGGCGCCGTAAATAGCGGTTCAATACCAGCCTTGGTATAATCCTCATTTTGTGGATCGGCCATGATAGCTTTAACAATGTCTTGCATGGTTGACATGGACAACATCTCCTTTTCAAAATCAGGTTGATGTCGGAGCATTTTTTCTGCCCTTGGGCATTCAGCCTTGAGTATTTCCAAACTAAAATCAGTGGAACAGCCTCGCGAGAGCTTAGCTGGTTTAGATATATGGTTATTGCGCTATTTGATCAATTCGTAGATGGCTTCAGCGTAGATAGCGCAAGCCCGATAGAGATCTTCCACTTCGACAAATTCATTGGCCTGATGCATGGTATTGACATAATCGGGGAACATAGCGCCAAAGGCAACACCTCTTTCCAAGAGGCGGCCAAAAGTCCCACCGCCAATGACCTGCTCATAACCTTCTAGACCAGTTTGCTTTTCATAAACAGACAAGAGCGTCTTAACTAGGGGATCATCCATTGGGACATAGTGAGGCAGGTGTTCATGGTCAGCCAGACTAACAGATTCGACCCCAGCTAACTTTTCGAGTCCAGTCTTGATGGTTGCAGTATCTATTCCTTGGGGATAGCGGAAATTGAGGGTAATGGTATTATCATCAGAAGTCGCTTCAAAGTCGAAAATACCAGCATTCATAGACAAGGCTCCCATCTTAGAATCCTTATAAGCTAAGCCTAATTTATGCCCATCAAAGTCCCCGTGCAGAACATCAGCAGTCAAATCAATGAAGGCTTTGGCAGGACCAGCAAAAGATAAATCCTTAAGAAAAAGCGCTAAATAAGTTGCCCCATTGAGACCTTCTTCAGGGGTTGAACCATGGGCTGCCTTCCCGATAATTTGGACTTTTAACTTGTCGCCTTCTGCTGTTAGAGAGCCTGACAGATCAGGATTTTGAACTAAGAAGACTGATAATTTCTCTTCCAAATCTGCTTGACTGACTTGACCAGAAAGGACTGCCGTTGCCGATTCCGGAACCATATTGTCCCGCAGACCGCCCTTGAAAGACTGGAGAACGACTGAACCAGTATTTTGGCCAGAAAAATGCAGGTACTGGGTAATATTGCCCTTTTCCCCATTGATAATTGGAAACTCAGCATCCGGAGCAAAGCCAAAGTCTGGTTTTTCTACATCTACGTGGGCAAAGTAATAATCCATATCAGCCCATCCAGATTCTTCATCTGTTCCTAGAACAAAGCGAACCTTTTTAGAGGTTGGCAGGCCTAGCTCTTTAATAATCTTTAGAGCATAGTAGGCTGCTATAGTTGGACCTTTATCGTCAGAGGAACCACGCGCATAGAGTTTGCCATCTTTGATAACCGGTTTATAGGGGTCAGTCTCCCAACCAGAACCAGCAGGCACCACATCCAGATGGGCAAAGATTCCCAAAGTCTCATCGCCTTCACCAAATTCGAAATCACCAGCATAATTATCGATATTGCGTGTCTTATAACCATCCTTTTCAGCCATGGCTAAAAAGTGCTTGAGCGCCTTGACAGGACCTGGGCCAAAGGGATGCTCCTTATCGGCCTTACTATCATCGCGTTCTGAATTGATTTCCAAAAGGCTGAACAGATCAGCCAGCAAATCTTCACGGCGTTTTTCTACTTCTGCTTTAAAATCAACTGTCATTTTGCTACCTCATCTAATGGGTTTAATCCTCACCATTATAGCACAAATGCAGACCAGACTAAAGAAGCTGCTATAACTATCAATATGTTAGAGATACAAAAAACCAAGGCCAAAGCCTTGGAGCTGATTTAGTCATTCTCTTTAAAAGGATTACCAGACTGCTTCTCTGGCTGATCTTCTCTGTCATTTTCTCCACGATGATCTCCCATGGATTGGAGAAAGGCAAAGACATCTCCTCTGCGACCTTCCATCTTACCAGTCAATAATTCCTGAGCAGTCGCATTGAGGACAGCTCCAGTAATAAGAATCCGTGCCAAGAGGACAAACCAAAACATAATGATAAAGATGATGATAGAGCCAAAAAATTTGATATCAACAAGGTTGTTGAAGGTTCGGGTCACATAGTCCCCGACCAAACCAGTCATAAAGATGATAACAACAGCACTGAGAATCGTTCCCGGAAGTGTATAACGAATCTTCCTAATTCGCACATTAGGCAAGATAAAATAAAGGACCGTCAAGCCAATCCAAACCACCAGAACCATTATCGGTCGGTTGAGGTGAAGCAAAAGCTTAATTAAGCCAGAAGGAACATCATATTTTTTCTGCAGAACCGCTTGATAAACCCCATCGGACAAGGTCGACAGCAAAAGAGCAAAGGTCAACAGGAAGAGGATGAAAAAACTGGCCACAATTCCTACGATATGACCAATAACAAAATCACGGTGCTGACTGACATCATAAGCTTTATTAAAGGCTTTCTGCAAGGAAGTCAGACTGCGAGACATGGTCCAAAAACCTGCCAAGGTCGCAATTCCCAGAATTCCATTAGATGGGGTAGCAAAGAGGTTACGAATGATACCTGCAACATTGCTATAAATTTCAGCTGGCAAATTAGCCCGCAAAAAGGTTAACACATCTGGTAAATCAATATCCAGATAAGGAAAAATATTGGCTGAGATAACAATCAAGGGAAAGAATGTCAGTAACAAATAATAAGCCACAGCAATACTGGATAAGTCTATCTCAGCACTGCGATAATGCTTGAGATAGACTTGCAAGGGCGGATAGTTAAGCTTATCCACTAACCTATCCAAGAATTTTTTCTTCATCTTCTTAGTACGTTCCTTCTTCTCCCTGACTGGTCAAGATGACTGGGCCGTCTTTGGTGATGACAAACTGGTGCTCATACTGACAAGACAGACCGCCGTCAAGGGTCTTGTGGGCCCATCCAGTCTTCATGTCCGTATCAATTTCCCACGTACCTGTATTGATCATTGGTTCAATGGTGAGTACCATACCTTCTTTAAGCCGCAAACCGCGACCAGCTTTCCCATAGTGGGGAACCATCGGTTCTTCGTGCATGGTTGGACCGACACCATGGCCAACAAGATCACGAACAACACCATAACCACGGCTTTCTGCATACTCTTGAATAGCAGCGCCAATATCGCCGATACGATTGCCGACAACAGCCTTTTCAATCCCTAAATACATGGCCTCCTTGGTCACAGCCATCAAATCTTTAACTTCCTGTGATACCTCACCTACAGCGTAAGCCCAGCAGGAATCCGCTACACCGCCAGTATAAGGCGCTGTATATTTTTTCATTTCAGCAGTATTGTCGAAGTCCAACTTAGCCACATTGACGACAGATTTATCTAGAGGTTCACTCAGTACCATATCTACTTTGAGTAAATCACCTGTTTTCAAGATATAGTGGCGCGGGAAAGCGTGAGCGACTTCATCATTGAGTCCGCAGCAGGTAGCGTAAGGGTAATCCATGAGCTGGCCATCTACACCAATTTGCAGAGGCAGAACATTAGCTTCTTTGCAGCGACGACGGACATATTCTTCAATTTCCCACATATCCAGTCCCGGTTTAATCATATCACGCAAACCAATATGAATGCTGACAAGGACATCCCCTGCTTTCTTCATAGCTTCAATTTCACGTGGTGATTTTAATGTAATCATTTTAAAAAACTCCTCTAAATACTGTATAAAGTGGAAGAGTTTGAGACTTTTGGCTCAGGCTCTCTCATCCACATCAACCTTATTTTTTTCTGTTTATTTAATTAATTTTACTGGTAATCAGGGCCTTACAGACCACCCGGTCCTGACAGGTCACTTCAATATCCACTAAGGCAGAGCGGCGATTTTCTCTGACAATCCTCGGATCTAGGCGTAGATCATCGTCAATTTGTACAGCCTGTAAAAAGTATATCATCATTTGTTCAATAATGATATTTTTTTTACTAGTTTGAGATAAAGTTCGTCGGCTAGTTTCCTTAAGAATCTCAGCCAAAACGCCAGTCGTCAAATTACCGGCGTTATCAATCATGGCAGGTTCTACCTTGAAGCCATAGCCTCGATTTTCTGTCTTAAGGCTGGCAATAATTTGATCGCTGATGGTATGAAGGCCGTCATGATTAAGCTCCTGAAGATTTTCCATGACTAATTTGCGGGTAATAACCCCCAGCAGTTGGTTATCATCATCCACTACTGGTAACATGGCAAAATCTTCGACAATCATCCGCTGGGCGACCGTTGCCAGACTGGTTTCTGGTTTAGTTGTCACTGGCTTGGTCATCACCTCAGTTAACTGGGTAGTCAACTCTTGGTTGGAAACATCCCGCATGGTAATAACTCCCAGCACCTGTCCTAACTGATCAATGACAGGGTAGCGAACATGGTTGTTCTTCCTGACTAAGCGATGGTAATCACTAACAGTATCACTTGTGGTTAGATAACCGTACTGAGACCTAAGACTATAGACCTGAGCTACTGTCTTGATATCAGTCTTAATTCTTACATTAGAAAGGGCACGGTTAATCATGGTTGCAACAGTGAAAGTATCGTAGGCAGTCACCATGACTGGAATCCCCTGCTTTTTAGACAACTCTAAAACCTTGTCCGAAACGGTAAAGCCACCGGTCACGAGAATGGCATTCTTATTTTCCAAGGCTAGAATCTGAATTTCTTCTCGATCACCAACGATTAGCAGGCCACCTTTAACGAGATAGCGGCCAACATTTTTCTTGGTCATAGCTCCGATAGAAAAACGGCTGAATTCATGTTTAAGACCAGCATGACCAGCTACAACTTCCGACTCTGAAATAGTTGCAATTTCAGCATAAGTCAACTTCTCCAGCCGCACCTGTACCTTCTGCTCTACCCGAACGGTTCCACTGCGAGGTCTGGTTTCAACTAAGCCTCGGTTCTCAGCCTCCTTGATAGCACGATAGGCTGTTCCCTCACTGACCGAAAGGTGGTTTGAAATAGAGCGGACACTCACCTGCTTGCCAATAGGCAGGCCTTCCAGATATTCTAAAATTTCCTGATGTTTGGTCATGACATCTCACCTGCCTTTAGACGAAATTCTAAGTAGTCTCGCATTTTATGGCTGTAGCGATCACTTCCTTTAAAGGCCTTTACTAATTTAAATCCAACTTTCTGAGCTACCTTTTGACTAGCTACATTTTCTCTGTGAGTAATAATTGTCAGGCTTCTCAGATTAAATTCTTGAAAGGCTAAGAAAGACAGAAGTCTAAGGCTCTCTGTTGCTAGGCCTTGTCCCCAAAAATCCTGATGAAGAAAGTAGCCAATCTCTGCTCTTTGCTTGGCTATGTCGAGTTTTTCAAAGCGAATGGCTCCAATCATCTGGTGACTGACCTTATCCTCCAGGGCCCAAGTTCCTAGCGGCTCCTTCATAAAATAATGAACTAAGAGGTAATCACTCTCCTCCTGATTGGCTTGAACAGGAAAGATAAAAGCCAGATTAGTGGGATTTCGTGTAATTTTATAAAAGTCTTGACTATCAGCAAAGCGAAAGGGACGAAGCCAAAGCCGCTCCGTTTCCAACTGGGAATACTTTCCCAAGGCTGTCCAAATATCCATGCTATTATAGTACAGTTTTTTAGGAACATAGTCAAACCCATCGGTGATTAACACTGAAAATGGACAGACACTGCAGCAGACTGGGAATATCTTTTAACGGCCTTCATGACTAACTACTGCTAAACATTTTCGTCAAAAAAAGAGAAGACCTGATTCGTCTTCTCTCTGGATATTCGTTATAAGTCACCCACTACAGTTGACAAAGAGCCATTAAAAAGCACCTCTCTCTGTTCATGAGAAAGAAGTGCTTTAAGTTATTTAAATAAATTACTCATCAACCTTAATGATATTAGCAGCTTGAGGTCCACGATTTCCTTCTTCTATATCGAATGAAACCTTTTGCCCCTCCTCAAGTGACTTAAACCCATTTGACTGGATTGCCGAAAAGTGTGCAAACACATCTGGACCATCTTCTTGAGTGATGAAACCAAATCCCTTTTCGCTATTAAACCATTTTACTGTACCTTGTGCCATTTTGAGTTACCTCTTTTTATTTATTTGTAAAAATTAAGAGGTAAAACAAAAGATGCCTAATACTTTATCTCAAAAAATCATTACTTGACTACTTTAACAGTATCTCCGACTTAAGTCAAGGAAATAACTTTTCTTTGATTAAAAACTTATCTGATTATCTTCGTTTGAATTAACTATCTCGATAATCAGATTAATGTGATTTCTGCCCTTTTAACTAATGCTCTTCAGCTTTTAACCAGTCATAAATTTCTTGAGGTGTTCCCAGAGCCATCAACTCTTGGTATTTGACTAGGGCTACCAAATTTTGATAAATCTGACTATCTGAAATCTCTTTTTTGCTGGCAGTCTTATTGACCGTCATGATGCCATTATCAATGGATACAAAATCCAGCTCTTCAAAAATCTGAATCATTTTAATTAGAAGCAAATTAGGAATATTGAGATAAGCAGCTAAGTCCTTCAACTTATGGCGCACATCGAATTCTGGGAACTGGTAGATTGTCTTGTAGAGTTTAGCAAACTGTTCTCTCGTTCCGTAGCCTGTTAGATAATAGGCTTGTTTAATTTGATTTTTAAAGTAGATTGTCTGAAACTCTTGTCCCTTAAAAGCTTCCTTGAGCTGACTCGGGCTATCAGGAATTTCTAATAGAACCACAGCTGGAGTCTGAGCTTTATCGGTCCCTTCTCCTACTTGCTGGAGGCTGGGGACGCCTTCAGGCAGCTGAGCAGATTTAGATCTGATATCAATCAACTGAACACCATGAACTTGAGCATCTACCAGCATAAGCTGGAGACTGGTATTGCCGTTCCACTTATTGACCGAGAGAGTCACAGCCAGTTCAAGGTTTTGGGCCTGAGCAAATTCCTGAGCCAGATGGCCTTGCGAGAAGGCTATCAAATCGAACTCTGTTCCTGCTTGACCTACTCTAAGCTTGAGATGAGTTCCATTTTGTCCCATAATTCGACTTTGGAGAACTTTAAAATCCCGAAGGAGAAAGACTGGCTTTTTATTATCCATTCCAAAGGGAGCGAGCTTTTCCAAATTTCTAATTGTATCTAGAGATAATTCGGACAGCTGGAGTTCCTCATCAATGATTAAGCTATTCTTACCAGCCTTATCCAACTCTTTTTCAAGGATGTAGTTGCAGAGAACATCCGAAAGCTGAGCTAAATTTTCAACAGGCAAGGTCATTCCAGCTGCTCCAGCATGACCGCCAAAGGCCTCGAAAATCTCTCGATGAGGGTTAAGGGCATCAAAAATATTAACTGCTTCAACCGAACGGGCGGATCCTTTAGCTTGTCCATCCTCGATAGATAAAAGGATGACCGGCTGACTAATGGCTTCCAGAATTCGACCGGCAACAATGCCTAAAACACCCGGATGCCAACCTTCCTTGGCTAGAACTTGAGCTGGCTTAGCAGGGTCAACCATAGCAAGCGCTTGGTCATAAATGTCTTGGACAATTTGCTTACGTTCCTCATTCTTCTCCTGAATCATGAGGGCAATTTCGTGAGCTCCTTGGTCATCAAAGCCCGTTAATAGTTCAACAGCTGGATTGGGATCATCCAAACGTCCCAAAGCATTGAGCATGGGAGCAATTTTGAAACCTACCGTTTCCTCATTAAGGTCACTGGAGTCAATATCTGCCACCTGCATGAGCTCTTGCAGACCAATTCTCTCTGTCTGAGCCAGCATCTGCAGGCCGAATTTTACTAAAATCCGATTTTCCCCTGTCAGACTGACCATATCCGCAATAGTCCCAATAGCTACCAAATCCAAGAGCTCGTTTGGAATACCCTCCAAGAGGGCTGTAGCTAATTTGAAAGCCACGCCACAGCCCGCTAGGTACTTAAAGGGGTAATCGCCCGCTGGATGTTCAGGGTGAACAATAGCATAGGCATCTGGCAGACTATCCGGCATAGAATGGTGATCAGTGACGATAACATCAATCCCTTGCTTTTGCGCGTAGGCAATGGCTTCATGACCAGCCACGCCATTATCAACTGTCACGATGAGAGAAATCCCCTGCTGCTCAATAAAGTACTTATAGACGCTCAAGTTGGGACCATAGCCATCGGTAAACCGATTAGGCAGATAAACTTGATTTTCAGCTCCCAGCATTTCCAGAGCCTCCTTCATAATGGAGCTGGAAGTCATGCCATCAGCATCATAGTCCCCATAGATAAGAATTCGCTCACCGGACTCGATTGCTCTACGAATCCGATCTACAGCCTTATCCATATCATGGAGCAGATAAGGATCATGGAGCTGAGATAAGTCAGCCGACAGGAAATCATGGAGTTTATCCTCATCATCAACTCCTCGTTCATAGAGAATCTGAGCTGCCAATTCATCTAAATCTTCTTTTTTAGCCAGCTCTAAAAAGGGCTCACTAGGAGCCTGGTTAATTTGTTTCCAATCAAACTTTGAAGAAATCATTTATAGTTAAAAGCCTTTCTTGACAGAAAATCTGCCGTCTTGGGGAAGAGAGCATAGAATTTGGCTGCTAGAACCATAGCGAAGGGCATATTGAGTTCTCGTTTCTTCTTTTCCATACTGGCAACAATTTTCTTGGCTACCTGCTCAGGGGTCAGACTGAACTTGCTTACCGCCTTGAGGTAATTTCCCGATGGATCGGCTCGGTCAAAGAATTTGGTCGAGATAGGGCCAGGATTGACCGTGGTCACGTAGACATGGCTGTCAGCCAATTCCAGACGCAGAGCATTGGAATAGCCAATAAGGGCAAACTTCGTTGCTGCATAAACAGAGGATTTTGCGGTTGCCATTTTACCAGCCATACTAGCAATATTGATGATATGCCCTGAGCCAGTCTGTGCCATCTTTTCCCCAACTAGGCGAGAAAAATTGATGGCAGCCAGCGTATTAACATCGAAGGTCTCTCGGATAGTTCCAGCATCAAATTGATCAAAATTCTTGAATTCACCAAAACCAGCATTATTAATAAAAACATCAATCTTGGTAAAGTCAGCATAGAGCCTGTCAACCAGCTTAGCCACTGCCTGATCATCTCGGCTATTGAGGCTGTATGCTTGAAAATTAACTCTATCAGCATAAAGCCTGTCCATTTTTTCCTTGTTGCGTCCAATAGCCACTACCATATCTTCTTGCGGCAAGAGTTTAATGATAGCTTCTGCTAAACCACCGGAAGCCCCTGTAATGGCAATCACTCGCTGTCGTTTTTGTGTCAAATCTCTACCTCTTCTAAATCCCAGACCACCTTACTATTTTCAAAAATAGTTCTGGCATCAGCCTCCAACTTACGGACATCACGGGCCAAGAAACGGGCGCTGATATGATTCATTAAGAGTCGTTTAGCACTAGCCTCCTTAGCCACCTGCGCTGCCTGCATATTGGTGGAATGGCCATGGTTGCGTGCCAGACGCTCATCTCCCTTTCCATAGGTTGATTCGTGGACTAGGATATCAGCTCCTAAAGCCAGTCTGACACTGGCATGGCATTTTCTAGTATCTCCAAGGATAGTCAGAACTTTGCCCTTGCGAGGAGCAGAAATATAGTCCTTGGCGATAATTTTTGTCCCATCTTCTAGCATCACATCCTGACCATTCTTAACCTGACCAAAAAGAGGGCCAAAAGGAACGCCGGCAGCCTTCAATTTCTCTGCATCCAAAGTACCTTCCAAATCCTTCTGCACCACCCGATAACCCACACAAAAAATGGTATGGTCCAGCTTTTCAGCATAGACGGTGAATTTATCAGTTTCTAAAATTTTTCCCAAAGACTGAGCATCAAACTCATGAAAATGAAGGTGATAAGGCAAACGTGTTCCCGATAACTTAAGCGTATTGAGAACCATACTACGAATACCAACTGGACCATAGATTTCTAAATCAGTCTGCTCTTCACTGGCTTGGAAAGATCGACTCGCTAAAAAGCCGGGCAAGCCTAAGACATGATCACCATGCAGGTGGGTGATAAAAATCTTTCTCACCTTGCGGGGTTTTATGGTTGTATCCAAAATCTGCCGCTGGGTTCCTTCTCCGCAATCAAACATCCAAACCTGATCAATCTCATTGAGAAGTTTTAAAACTAAGCTGGAGACATTCCTCGCCTTGGCAGGCTGGCCCGCTCCCGTTCCTAAAAATTGTAATTCCATACTTAACTCTCTTGCTAGTCCTAAGGTCTTAGGAACTAGCCTCTCTCTTTCTTACTATTCTTTAATATAAATGGCAAATTCTCTCTGACTAAAGCCATAATATACAGAGCCATGAGCGCTCTCTTTCAACCGGCTTGCTAGATGAATAACTTCATCTATATTATAGCCAGAAATCTTGAGGATTCCCCCTTTCAAGCGGGAGACATCCGTTAATAACGACATCTGGTCTAAGGTAACAGCCTCTTTTTCTTCCTCGTCAAATTCCAGCGGCCGCATTTTAATCTTGCCAGCCTCTTGATAAACCTTATAGTGGGGGAAGATCTGAGCCAGCTCCATCAAGAGTCGGTCGCTGACAACTTCTGCCTTTTCCGAAAAAACTTGAGCTATCTGGTCGGCGGACTCATAAACAAAGCCAAAAGACTTTCCTGACAAATTGAGCCGAATAAAAGGATGACTTTCTTCTACAAAGGAAGGCTCTTTAGTCATCCATCCTAAGGCTTTAGAGAGCTCCCAGTAATAGTCAGTGGCTCTCTGAGGACTCTCTTTCTGGTAGAGCTCAGCAAAGTAAGCATTGATAACACTCGGGGGCGGACTAACTAGAAGCAAAGCCTCCTCAGTATTTAGATCCGCTAAAATAGTCTGTAGATAAACTTTATCTAAACTAGTATAACCGCCATATTTGAGGGCTAATTCCATCATATCAGTCATAAAATTCTTCCAATCGCCATTTATTTGTTTCAGCAATAAATCCTGAAATTTCTTGACTTCCTTCAGTAAATTGATAGGGGTCAAGCAAGGCATACTTGCTTAATTGATAGAGCTTGTAAAGCTTATTGGGGCTGACCTTAATTGAAAAAGGCAGAAAAATCTGCTCAATCTCATCTAAAATCTGCTGACGGAGGATCTGTCGGCTTCCTTGATTTCTTAATGAAATGCGGATATTAGGAAAGACGGTTGCCACCAAGTTTTTAGCCTGATCCATCTTATTATAGATGGCTAATCGAGGAATATCCAACATGTTCAAGTCCTTGAGAATAGCTAAAACCACTTGTTCCTGCTCAGTATGATTAGGGTCGCTAGCATCAATAACATGGAGAAGTAAGTCCACATGACGGCTTTCTTCCAGAGTTGACTTGAAAGCTGCTACCAATTCTGTCGGCAAATCCTGAATAAAACCAACCGTATCCGTCAGCGTCACTTGAAACTGATCTTTGAGATAAATTTGCTTGGTCGTGGCATCCAAAGTAGCAAAGAGCTCATCAGCTTCATATTGACCATTATCCGTCAAACAGTTCATGAGAGTGGATTTTCCGGCATTGGTATAACCAATCAAACCGATTTTAAAAACGGTTGGCTCCAAACGTTTTTCCCGTATGACTGACCGTGTCTTTTCAACAGCCTTAAGTTGTCTCTCAATATCAGCAATTTGATGACGAATAGAACGACGATTGAGTTCCAGCTGACTTTCACCCGGGCCTCGGCTGCCAATTCCACCCGCCTGACGGCTGAGCATAACACCTTGTCCAGCTAAGCGAGGCAGCATATATTTAAGTTGGGCGAGATGAACTTGGAGCTTTCCTTCATGACTGCGGGCTCTCATGGCAAAAATATCCAAAATTAGTTGCATACGGTCGATAACCTTAATACCAAAGGCTTGCTCCAGATTGGAATTTTGTCTCGGAGTCAAGCGATTATTGACAATGACCGTATCAATCTCATCCGCCTCAATCATGGCCGCAATTTCTTGTAGCTTCCCAGAACCAATTAGGAATTGGCTATCATATTTTTTTCGCTTCTGCCGATAGCTTGTGACGACCTGGGCACCTGCTGTCTTAGCCAAACTAGCCAATTCTGACATAGACATTGCAAAGTTCTGGCTGCTTGGCAGTTCAAGGCCCAGCAAAATCACCCGTTCGGCGCTTTTAGCCGTCTCAAACATTAGCATCCCCCTTTTTAAATACCAAGTCAAACAAAATCATACCTGTTTTATCATAGTAAAACTGGCAAATATTTACCAGCTTCCCTTGTTCATTAGGACTTTCATTATATCACAAATGGGTATAAAATTTATGACCTTTAGTCCGAAATTTTACATTAAAAAATGACCGGAATTTCCAGTCATTTTTCCCTTATTAGAAGCGGATAATTTCCCGTGTCCTTTCATAAGATGATACGAAACGATCAGTTACACCAGGTTCAACAATTTCCAAGGCGTAAGAGATTTCTTCAAAGGAGGACTTATAATCATACTCTTTTTCAAAGAGTTTAAGAGCAATTTCAAAGCTATCCTGAACAGCTGGCTCAAAGCTACGGTAGCGGTTTGAGTACTGCAGGAGCTGTTCGGTTAAAGTAGCATTTTGAACCACTCGGTAGGTTGTTTCAATCAGAAGATCCATAGAAGAACCCGCCGATTCCGTTAATCGTGCTACCAAATTAATATTGATACGTCCCTTACTTAATTCATCCAACAACGTTTCCAGATGCTCACTGGTTGTGAAGAAAATGCTGAGGAAATCTTGTGGAATACCAGGTAGATTGCGTTTTTCCATAAAGCGTTTGATGACATGCAATTGGTTGACATAGTCATCAGCCTTAATCCGTGACTCATTTTCAATACGTTCAATGCCCTTGAGCTCACCGCTAAGTTCAATCTGACCTTCTTCAACAGTGGACAAGGTTTTAAGAGCGTCATCGAAAATCCCTTTGAGTTCAGAGAAAGGTTTCTCTTGAGTATCAAAGTTTTCAATTGCTGGGATCGTATCTTCTTCAATTTTTTCCAGTTCCTTAGCAAACTTGCTAACACTGAGAGTCTCATTATCTTCAATAATGTAAAGTGTATTGAGATGATCCATCTCTTTTTCCAGAGCTTGGTTATTATGCTTAGCATGTTCCAAGTATTTTGGAAGGATCTTAGAGTCTTTCATGACCTGTTTATTGGCATCAATTTCACGCTCAAAGATTGCATAAAGACCATCAATTTTCTCTTGAATTTCTTCATTTTCTTCATTGGCCCGATCCAAATCCAAGGTCACCAAACCATCTGCATTGCTGGAGATTGATTCACGAATGTCTTGGAAGCGACGCTCAATATTGCGCTCTGGGAAGTGATAATGAGCATCCAAAAGCTTGCTGTAACCTGACTCTAAATCATCCAATTGATCTGGGAAGTCATCTTCTAACTTAGCCACAATTGCAGGGATTCTTTCAGAAATTTGTCCAAGGGCAATTGTATGCTCCTCAGCTTTATCTAGAATTTCAGCTGCCTCAACTGGATCACCTGTCGAATTAAGAGTTACAAATTGAGAAAACTCAGTTTCAATATTCTTGAGTTGTTTCTCAATCTCAGTTTTAGTTGCTCCAAAGTTATCAGAATTATCTTCAATGCTGGTTTTCAAATCTTCATAAAGATCAAGGGCATGCTTAACACGTGCACTATTTTTATCTTCTTGATCCTTCAAAATTTCAAGAGCTTCACGAACTGAAGTAATATCTTCTTCTGCCAATTCTAACTGGCTTTCAATTGTACCAATAGAATTTCTGACCTTGAGGAAGCGGAAAGAATCGTTTTGGTTTTCAGCTTCAACCAGGTTGGCCTCAATATCCTTAATCGTATTATTCGAAAGATCTGTCCACTTTTGGTTCCATTCACGGAAAGTGGTTTGACTTTGACCAATCAGATTCAGCTTTTTAACGGATTCTAATTCCTTTGCGACAGGCTGGTCAAACAACTTTTCCTTGCGTTCTTCCAACTTTGCCAGTCGTAAATCGTTTCGTTTTCTAAGAATAACACCGATGAGGTAGCCGATGATGACCACTAGGACAACGACTACAATCAGTACGACAATTCCGCTCGACATGTTCTCTCCTTTAAGTTATAAGATGGGCATTCGTAGAAGACCACCTTACTTTCTATCATTTTGATACCTTAATGCAAGATCCACTGTCTTTATCAGGGCCGGCCTGCAAAGTTAGTCGGGCTTGCTAGAGCAAAATCATGATTCTCATTCTAATGAAACCAACACTTTTGCTCCTTTTCTTTCACATAGTACGCCCCATTATATCATAGTTCCAGGGACTTATCAAAAAAAGTTCCAACTAAATATCTAGGGTCGAGTAGACCGCATTTTCTTCGATAAACTCACGGCGAGGACCGACTTGATCTCCCATTAGCATATCAAAAATTTTATCTGCTTCAGCCGCATCATCCACAGAAACCCTTGCCATGAGGCGATGTTCAGGGTCCATGGTTGTTTCCCACAACTGATGGTCATCCATCTCACCAAGTCCCTTATAGCGTTGTACACTTGGTTTAGACCGACCTTGAGTATAGCGGTCCAGAGCTTCCTGTAACTTAGTTTCTTGATCAGCACCTGGTTGGATGTACTCCTTAACCTCACTGCCGACTTTAACCCCATAGATTGGTGGTTGGGCGATGTAGACATAACCTGCTTCAACAACTGGTCGCATGTAACGGTAAAAGAGAGTTAAGAGTAAGGTTCTAATGTGGGCACCGTCGACATCAGCATCGGTCATAATGACTAATTTTTGGTAACGTGCCTTGCTGACATCAAACTCTGCCCCAAAGCCTGTTCCCATAGCTGTAAAGAGACTGCGGATCTCATCATTAGCCAAGATCTTATCCATGCTGGCCTTTTCAACATTAAGAATTTTACCACGGATAGGAAGGATGGCTTGAAATTCGCGATTTCGACCCGACTTAGCCGAACCGCCGGCCGAGTCCCCTTCGACAATGAAGAGTTCGTTTTGACTAGCATCATTAGAAGAACAATCGGCCAACTTACCGGGCAGATTGGAGATTTCCAGACCTGACTTCTTACGAGTAACTTCTCGGGCACGTTTAGCTGCAATCCGGGCTTTGGAAGCTAGAACCCCCTTTTCAACAATTTTTTTAGCAATCTGAGGATTTTCTAAAAGGAAGCGTGAGAAGGCTTCGCTGAAGAGGCGATTAGTAATTTTAACTACTTCCGAGTTGCCAAGTTTCGTCTTGGTTTGACCTTCAAATTGAGGATTGGGGTGTTTAACAGAAATGATTGCTGTCAAACCTTCACGGACATCTTCGCCGGAGAGATTGTCGTCCTTTTCTTTGAGTAACTTATTTTGACGGGCATAGTCATTGATAACCCGAGTTAGAGCCGTTCGAAAACCTTGCTCATGAGTTCCACCTTCATGAGTATGAATATTGTTGGCAAAACTAAGGACATTTTCGTGATAAGTCCCAGTATACTGCATAGCTACTTCTACTGAAATACCATCCATTTCGCCATCAGTATAAATAGGCTGATCAAAGAGAACCTCTTTGTTCTCATTGAGGTAGTCAACGTAACTGACAATTCCTCCTTCATAGTGGTAAACTTGACTTTGTTCCTTGCCTTCCCGCTTATCGGTAATAGAAATTTTGAGTCCCTTGTTAAGAAAGGCTAATTCTTGAATCCGCTTAGCCAGTTTATCAAAATCAAATTCAGTTGTTTCTGTGAAGATTTCTGGATCTGGTGTAAAGTGAACACTTGTCCCTGTTTTATCAGTATCTCCGATAATCTTGAGATCAGCGACAACCAAGCCGCGCTTATACTCTTGGAAATGAATTTTACCATTTTTGTAAACCTTAACTTCCAACGAGGTTGAGAGCGCATTAACAACAGAAGACCCAACACCATGAAGACCGCCAGAAACCTTGTAACCGCCTCCGCCAAATTTACCCCCAGCGTGCAAAACTGTGAAGACTGTTTCAACTGCCGGACGGCCTGTTTTTTCTTGAATATCAACCGGAATTCCCCGACCATCATCAATAACGGTAATGGAATCATCAGATTCGATAAAGACCTCAATATGACTAGCAAAACCAGCCAGCGCCTCATCGATGGAGTTATCAACAATCTCCCAAACCAAGTGGTGCAACCCTTCTTTAGAGGTTGAACCAATATACATACCAGGACGCATTCGAACAGCTTCTAGACCTTCTAGAACCTGAATTTGGCTGGCATCGTACTTTTGGGCCAATTCCTGACGCGTTTTATTTTCTTCTGTCATCTTATACTACCGTTTCTAATAATGATTTTTTTCCATCAAAGAGCAAGGCTTCAATTCCTGCTGATTGGGCTGCTTGCCGATCAATTTCTCGATCGCCAATGGCCAGAACGCTTGTCATAGCGTATTTATGTTTCAGATAAAGCATAGACTCAGGGTTGGGCTTTCTGGCAAATCCCGACTCACTGGTTACAACTTCTGTAAAATACTGGTCAATTCCTGCTTTTTTAAGGATATCTAAGACTAAATGATTTCGGTGGGAAATCATAAAATTTCGCCCACCTTGTTCAACAATCTTTGCCAACAACTCTTTAGCACCTGTAAAGAGAACCGGTTCTGCTAAAGCTTGTGCCTCACGGCTCTTATAGTGGGCCCGAAAAGCTGGTTGGTTAGGAATGAAATAAGCAATGGCTGCATCTGTCGAGATTTTCAACTTAGCATAGACCTGATCGTGATCAGCCTCTAGGCCAAACTCTCTTAAGGTTTGGCAAAATGCCTGTGCTGAGGTCTCATAATTATCGAGTAGGGTACCGCCTAAATCCCAGATATAATCGTGAAATTTCATAATCTTTATTGTAGCATATTTTGGTGTTTTTTGCACTAGATATGCCAGCTTTTCATTACTGTTCGCCTGTGGTTGGAAAGGCAAACAAAGAGCCTTGGAACTAATTCCAAGGCATCTTCTTAAATCCAATATTTATTCCAATTTTGTCGGCTCAATCCTTCATCGATCCGTCTCTCCTTAACCAAAGAGTTTTGATAGGACATAGAGAGGATCAAACCAACCCCAATTAGATTTGACATGAGTGACGATCCTCCTTTTGAAATGAAGGGCAGAGGAATCCCTGTCAGAGGAAGAACGCCGATAGCTGCTCCGATGTTTTCAAAAACGTGGAAGAGAATCATCATGATGAAACCAGTCGCAATATAGGTATTAAAGACATTATTTGATTCGATAGTAATCCGAATCATTCGGAAAATCAAAATCAAGTAGAGCAAAATCACGATCACAGCTCCAATAAAACCATAATCTTCTGCAATCACCGTGAAAATCATATCAGATTCACGCACTGGCACCGAGAGCTCTGCAACATTAAAGCCCTTTCCGAATAGGCCACCGCTGCCGATAGAAACCAATCCCTGAACCTGTTGGTAGGCAATACCAGACTCATAGCCAAAGGGATCTAACCAAGCTGCTACCCGATTAATCTTATAAGTCTCCATCCCCATGTGATAGAGCCACTCCTTACCCCAATCACTGGTAAAGATGAGGAGGAAGAGACCAAAGCCTAGGCCCGCCACCAAGATGGTGGGCAAGATCAATCGCCAAGAAACACCCGAGAGAACAATTAAACCTGCTAAAATAGCCAAAAAGACCATAGCAGTCCCCAAATCCTTTTGCAACAGTAGAAGCAAGAAAACAGGGACAGTAATACCAAAATAAATCAGAATCAGACGACCATCTTTTTGCAAAGACGGTTCTTCATCCTTATACTCGTCCTTAAACCAGACTCCCGTTCGGGCCAACATCAGAATATAGGAAATTTTCATAAATTCTGACGGCTGAAAGAGGCTGATTGAACCAATGCTGACCCAGTTTTTCGCCCCAGTAGAGGCCACCAAGGCCGGACTATAAATAAATAGAGGCAAAACCATCAGAACTAGACCTATCCCATAGAGATAGGGGGTCAATTTCCAGAGCCGTTCAACGTTGAAAAACATGACCACAAAGGCAATTACACAACCGATGACAACTCCAACGACTTGTTGAATCATAACTGATAAAATGGTCTTAGGATAATCGTGATTAGTTGCTGTATATATTGCTACCATTCCAATTAGAATTAGCAAAAAGACTGGTAAGATTACCGTATAATCAATCCGACTATCTAAAGGTCGTTTTCTTTTTCTTGGCATAGCCACACTCCTTAATACAATTACAGATAATTATAGCATGATTTCATAATAATCTCATGACCTTAAAAGACAAAATATTGTAAGATTAAGCTAGAACCTGCGACAGCAGCCCAGGTAATAAGCCCTGTAACCAAGGGCTTGTGCCCTGCTTGCTTGAATTGCTGAAAAGAAACCTTACAACCAATTCCAGATAAAGCCATAGCCATCAAGAATTGGGACAATGATTTAGCATAAGGAATCGCAAACTTAGGAAAAATCCCTACCGAAGACAGGACTGATGTTAGGACAAACCAGAGAATAAACCAAGGAAAAATCTTTTTAAAAGAAAAATTTTGCTGGCTTTTCTTAGATTGATAAAATTTAATTCCCGCCAAAATCAAACAGGCCGGCACAATCATCAAGGCACGGGCTAATTTCACGATAGTCGCAAAATCTCCTGCTTTTTGACTGTAGCTGTAACCAGCTGCTACCACTGAAGACGTATCGTTGACGGCAGTTCCTGCCCAGAGACCAAAATTGTCATCCGACATTTGCATCAAGTGACCTAGAGCTGGGAAGAGAAAGACCGCTAAAATATTGAATAAGAAAATGGTTGATATAGAGAGAGCAATTTCATCATCCTCAGCCTCTAAAATTGGTGAAGCCGCTGCAATGGCCGATCCCCCACAAATAGCCGTTCCAAACCCAATTAAAGTCTCTAAATTCTTAGGCATCTTAAGCCAATGGCCAACTAGATAAGAAACTAAAAAAGAAATCAAAATTGTCGTAATTGAAATTTTTAAGGAGGAAATTCCAGTTTTAGACACCTGCTGAATGGACATCGTAAATCCTAAGACAATAATGGAATACTGAAGAATTTTCTTCCCACTATAGGCGACTCCTGGTTCCAGAGTGTCTTTCACCCCCAGAGTATTATTAATCAAAATCCCCAAAGTAATAGCGAAGATACTTGAGCCAATTAAAGGGAAAAAGTCCCCCAAAATCATCGCAATGACCGCTAAAACTGCTGTCAGAGCAAAACCAGGTAAATAGGCCTGCAAAGTCTTCATGGCGACCTCCAAAAATATTATCGTTATTATGTTACCATTTTTAGAGTAGCAAAAAAAGTCCAAATTAGGATTGAATGTTCTTTAATCAGTCACTTCTCTTTATTTGGAACTCTCTTGCTGTTATGTTTTTTCTTTAGCCAAACATCTGATCAAAACTTGTTTTAATTAGACGAGACTTCTAGCAAGCTACGTTAAACAGCTAGTTGATATTACATAAAATGAAAGAGTTTGAGACTCCTGTCCCAAACTCATCATTTATTCAGCAACTGTATTTAGTTTCTGCCCTCTAAAGTAGAGGGTCCCAGCGATCATTATTTATCGTCTCGATTCCAGAAGTCCGTTACAGCACCCTTTGAAGCTGAGGAAACGATGTGAGCATACTTACCGAGCACACCGCGGGAATAAAGCGGTGGAATAATTGTCTCAGCCTTGCGACGTTCTAATTCTTCCTCAGAAACTTTCATAGTGATTTCCTTGGTATCTTGGTCAACGATGACAGTGTCACCAGTTCTTAAGTAAGCAATCGGACCACCATCTTGAGCCTCGGGAGCAATGTGACCGACAACCAAGCCATAGGTACCACCAGAAAAGCGTCCGTCAGTAATTAAGGCTACTTTGTCGCCTTGTCCCTTACCTACAATCATAGATGACAAAGACAACATTTCAGGCATACCGGGGCCTCCTTTAGGGCCAACATAGCGAACAACGACAACATCACCGTCAACAATATCATCATTCAGAACCGCTTCAATAGCATCTTCCTCAGAATCAAAGACCTTAGCCGGGCCTTCATGTCGGCGGACCTTAACCCCAGAAACCTTGGCAACAGCTCCTTCTGGTGCCAGATTACCATTGAGAATAATCAGAGGACCATCGGCGCGCTTAGGATTGTCAAGCGGCATGATAACCTTTTGACCAGGCGTTAAATCTGAGAAGGCTGCCAAGTTTTCAGCAACAGTCTTACCAGTACATGTCATACGATCACCATGTAAGAAACCGTTTGCTAATAGATATTTCATAACAGCAGGCACACCACCGACATTATAGAGATCTTGGAAAACGTATTGACCAGATGGTTTCAAATCAGCTAGGTGCGGAACTTTTTCCTGAATGGTATTAAAGTCTTCTAAAGTTAAGTCAACATTAGCTGCATGTGCGATAGCGAGCAAGTGAAGAGTTGAGTTAGTCGATCCACCAAGTGCCATGGTAACTGTAATAGCATCCTCAAAAGCTTCACGTGTCAAGATATCAGATGGTTTGAGGCCCAATTTAAGCATATTCACGACAGCACGACCAGCTTCTTCAATGTCCGCCTTCTTTTCAGCCGATTCAGCTGGATGTGATGAAGATCCGGGCAGACTCATTCCCAGAACTTCGATAGCTGTCGCCATCGTATTAGCCGTATACATACCACCACAGCCACCAGGGCCGGGACAGGCATTACATTCAATTTGGCGCACCTCTTCTTCAGTCATATCACCGTGATTCCAGTGACCAACTCCTTCAAAGACAGAAACTAGATCAATGTCCTTACCATCCAGATTACCCGGAGCAATAGTACCGCCATAGGCGAAGATAGCAGGGATATCCATATTTGCAATGGCAATCATGGAACCTGGCATATTTTTATCACAACCACCAATAGCCACAAAGGCATCGACATTGTGCCCCCCCATAGCAGCTTCGATAGAATCAGCAATGATATCTCGGGAAGTCAGAGAGAAGCGCATTCCTTGAGTCCCCATAGCAATACCGTCAGCAACTGTAATAGTTCCAAATTGAACCGGCCAAGCACCAGCATCTTTGACACCAACCTTGGCCAACTTACCGAAGTCGTGCAAGTGGATATTACAAGGAGTATTTTCAGCCCATGTTGAGATAACCCCAACAATCGGAGTATCAAAATCTTTATCAGTCATCCCTGTTGCCCTCAGCATAGCACGATTAGGTGACTTAACCATACTGTCATAAACAGCTGAACGATGACGGAGTTGTTTCATATCATCTGTCATAAAACTTCCTCTTCTCTATTAGATAGATAAATGAAAATAAGTCGAGACAAAACAGAGCCTCAGTTACTTCTTTTTCAGAAATCTAAAGTTACCTAGGACTAATTCCCAGAGCGATCCGCCCGAATCGACTGATGCGGGTGATTTTCCAAGCTGGCTGCCAAACGACTTCAACCGTGGCAGAATCAATCCCATCAATGGTTTTGAGGGTATCAGCCAAATCAAGCGGGAGAGTCTCTGTACAGCCACAACCAACATCGGTAAAAGTCATGACCACCCGACAGTGACCATTGTCATCTAAATTAATTTCATAAATTAGACCAAGATTATAAATATCCAGCTCAATCTCTGAATCATAAACAGTTTCTAACTTTTCAACCAACTCTTGGCTGATAGCCTTAGCACGCTCATTTAACTTGATATCATCTCGCATTAGGAATCCTCCCTTTTATTATTCTGAATTGTAGCACAATTCAGACGATTTGTCCAGATGAAAATCATTATAAATAAGCTAAAATCCCCGCTTAACCAATCCTTTTAAATACCAAAAGAGTCTGAGACAAAAGTCCAGACTCGTTAGCATTATTCTAGATTTATCAGATTAACGCAGTGGTTGGGGGTAAGACTTGTTGGCTAGCTCAAGAAGTCTTACTCCTGCACAGTTCATGAGGTTCTTTAGCACCAATGACACTGCTGATTGGCTTTTTTGTAACTGGTCACTTTTTAGTTTTACGTACCCACCTTAAACAGTCCACTGGATTGCTTAAGTACTACACATGTGATAAGTCAAACCGTTTGGGAGACTGTTTGAGAAAACCAAGGTCAACTACGTAAGTGAGATTGAAAGGCTCCATTGGGCTTTGGCAGTCTGGGAATAGACTGCCAAAGCCTGCCACCTAAAAATAGGAAAGTGGCAGAGATCTGAGTTCTAAAAAGAGAGCAGGAAAAATCAAAATCGCAATGTTATCACGACTGACTTATTAAGACCCGCTCTCTGTCTCTCTATTTTTCTAAATTGTAAGCCATCATAATTTTCCCAGCAATTCGTTCCACATCAGCAGACAGGCCTCTCATCTCATAAGTATCAAGAACGGGAAAGCCAAATTGGTCAGAATATTGATAAGCTGTTAGACAAAATTGGTTATTAAAGTTTCGATTGCCGCTTCCAATAATACCTAAACAATTTCTGGCATTGTTTCCCTTGGCAATCAGTTTGCGTAAATCTGCCGTCAGAATTTCTTGGTCGCCGTTATCAACACCATTTCCACCTTCCAGATAAGTCGGCAAAAAAGCTATATAGGGTTGATCCAAATCAGGATAAGCCTGACCTTCTTTGACTAACTCTTTGACATCTAAAGTTTCAACTGGGATATCAGCATGGTGAAAGGCAAAATAATCAACCAGCTTCTGGACAAAGGCCTTAGTATTACCACTCAGGCTAATATAGACAAACTTCAAGAAAAAAACTCCTTCTATTACAATATCTTGTGTTCGATTGTTTACTTATATACAAGATATTGTAGCACTAGGAATAAAGGAGGTCAAGCTAGAGAAAAAATAAGGCCTCGGTGCAACCGAGACCTTCTGCCAATATCCCCTGCCGGAATCGAACCAGCAACTACTCCTTAGGAGGGAGTTGTTATATCCATTTAACTAAGGAGACATATAAACTTCCTCTATTGTACCTTAGACTAAAAACGAATGCAACCCTAAGAAGCTGATTCAAGCAATTAAAACGTAAGGCAAGGCTATTCCTTTCCTGAAATCAAGTAAACGCCCTGCCACTCTTCCATTACAGCATCTGCTATCGCCAAGGCAAAATCTGCATAAGAAATAGATTTATTGAGAAAAAAATCTTCTCTTTGTGCCGAAGGATAGAGATCATAACGACCGCTTCTTACTCCTTGAGCCATGTAAACTGGCGGAGGAATCAAATAGGTCCAAGTATGATCAAAAGAGGACTCTTCCAAATAGTCTCTCAGTTTAGCATGAGCAATGCCTCTAGGCAGAGTTTGTCTTGGAAAATGTTCATCTTCCCAAAAGCGCCGACTATTGGCTAATTTTAGGGATCCAGCACCTCCAACCGTAACCAGATGAGTTTTCTTTGAGGGATTAAGAGCTTGCTGAATCCGCTGATCCAGCTGAATTAAAGCATCTTCTGATATATCTTCTCGTAGGCGAATAGCTTGAATAACAATGTCGCTGTCAATCAAAGCTTTGCGCAGACTGCAGACATCATCAATATCAATCACTGCTGTCTCTAACGCTGCCTTTAACCTAGGTAGCCGCTCCTTGTCTTCTACTTTTCTTAGGCCAGCAATGAGCTGGATAGACTTATATTTAGACAATTCTTCTATGGCCAAACTTCCCGTTCTGCCGGTTGCGCCTAATACTAATACCTTCTGCATATTATTGTTCTCCTTTAATTCCCAAAGTAAATGCTATCAGCATACTGAATAACAATATCAGTGCTAAGGTCAAAAGGGTTATTTTTTCCCCTAACAAGGTCAATAACTGAACTCCTGCAAGCGGTCCCAAACTGGCACCTAAAAACAAAGTGAAGGTATAAAAAGAAACAGCGATTCCAGCTTGTTCCTGCCCAAATTTTCCCACTAAAATAATTAAGACGGGAACAATGATTGAAATTCCGGCTACAAATAAAAGGCTCATTACAATCAACACATTGAGATAGGGATAAAAAGCAACAATAGAAAGAGATAGAAGCGAAGACAGCAAAGACAAGATGAGTACTCGTTTTATATCAAACATTTTGGCCAATTTATCCGCCAAAGGAGCAAGCATCATACCGACAATCCCTAAAGCCCTTATCCTGAAAACAACAGTCTTACTCAAATGAAGTATATGAACTGAATAGCTTTCTAAAACGGTGTAAAAAGCTACAAAGACAAACAATAAAGTGAGCGCAATCAGATAAAGTTTAGCTAAGTCCTTTTTTCTTAATACCTTCCAATACTGATGCAAAAGTTGAGAAAAATGAATTCCTTGATTTTGTTTAGAAACGGGCGAAGCGTAGGTAAATAAGATAAGAGCTGTTAATAAATAAATCATTCCAAATATATAGAAGACTGCTTGCCAATTCAGTAACTGGCTAATATAAGCACTGACAATTTGGCCTACAATCGCTGAAATCAAAAAGCTGGCACTAACAAGGCCTACAACTGTCCCCCTAAAGCCTTTTGAAAATTTCTCAGAAATATAGATAACAGCAACGGGAGCAAAACTCGATGCCGCTATCCCTTGAATCATCCGTCCCAAAATTAACCAAGACAACTGGTTCCCGAAGGGAATGATAAAAGTAACGACTGACAATAAAATCAAGCCTCCAATCATCATTCTTTTTCTACCAAATTTATTAGATAAAACTCCAACTAAAAGACAACCAAAAGCATAAGCAAAGGAAAAGCTTGTTCCTAACAAGGCTGTTTGTTCTGAACTGGCATGAAACTGCTGATTAAAAACAGACATTAAAGGAATCGTTATATAATTACTGGCGACAACTACAAGACCACACCAAAATAGTAACGTTGCTAAAATTACTTCGTTTCTGTTGACTCGATTTTCTTTCATGTCAAGCTCCTTTTTGCAACAAATAAATACTTTTGTATATAATCTACAATGATTGTAGAATAAATCTGCTTGATAGTCAAGAAAAATTGTCCTTTAACTCTCAATATTGTAAAATAGAGCTATCATCAAAACTTATATAGACTAAAAAGGGCTTGTTTTATGGAGAAAAGAAACGAAGATTACTCAGCATTATTGGATGTGGAACTCTTAAAAAAATTAGTTGTTGGTATCGGCGAAGTTTCTCGAATCACTGGTATTCCTATTCGAAAAATCCGTTATTGGGAGGAAAAAGGGATTATCCAATCTCAGAATGGTAAGGAAGGGACAACTAGACGATATGATTATATGAACATCAAAAAAATACTCTTAATTCAAGAAATGTTAGAAGAGGGATTTACTTTAGAAGCCTCTGTAAAAAAAGTTGAAAAACGTCTGTTAACTCTGAATGATATGTTCCAAAGCTTATCTAATCATTTAGAAGATAAGCCATCAAATTCTGAAGAAAAATAAAAAAACAGTCTAACAGACTGTTCAAAACATAGACAAATCTTATCTTAAATACTCTGAAATGATAAATAATATCTACTACTCTTAGAATTGTTGATAGTTCAGCATTCTAAGAGTTTTTTATCTCGCAAATAAAAAAGTTGAAGAAAATAACCATTTTCTTCAACCTAAACAGCTCAGTAAACTGTTTCTTATTTACGAACTTCTTTGATACGCGCTGCCTTACCTTGAAGAGCACGCAAGTAGTACAATTTGGCGCGACGCACTTTACCGTGACGAGTAACCTCGATCTTTTCAACACGTGGCGTGTGAACTGGGAATGTACGTTCGACACCGATACCGCTTGAAATCTTACGGACAGTATACATTTCTGAGATACCTTGACCTTTGCGTGAGATAACCACACCTTCAAAGATCTGGATACGTTCGCGGCTACCTTCGACAACCTTAGCGTGAACACGGACAGTGTCACCTGGGCGGAAGTTAGGGATGTCAGTACGCAGTTGACTTTCAGTCAAACTTTGGATTAATGGATTCATTTATTGTTCTCCTATCTTACTAATCTTAGGTGCTTGTCCCAGCGGATTAGCCGTATTTTCGTGTGTCCATTACACACATAGAATATTTTACACTATGATTAGCGTTTTTGCAAGGTGTAAATTGTATGTTTATGGCTAAAGAGAAAAGCAGCTATTGCCACAATGACAAAGTAGGGCGTATTGTCAAAACCAAATACCTCACCACCCAGTAAAATTGGAGCTAAGAGGGTATTAGTTGCTGAACCAAAGACACTGATATAACCTAGGCCCGCTGCAAGAGCTACCGGGAGATCAAAAAGGCCTGCTAGAACTGCTCCGAGACTGGCTCCTACTGCAAAAAGCGGTGTCACTTCTCCTCCTTGGAAACCAGCCGCCAGGGTAAGGACTGTCAAAACCAGTTTCAGAGCCCAATCCCAAGGATAAATCTCACCACCCAGAAGACTGTCTGAAATCAAGTTAGTTCCCAATCCTGCATAACGTCCTTGTCCAAGCATAAAAAGCAGGACTGTCAGACAGAGACTAATAATAGCAATCCGCCAATAGGGATTTTTGAAAGCGGCAGAGGCTTGTTTCTTGGTCCAGGTCAAGCTGGCTGCAAAGAGATTACCCACAAGGCCGAAGCAAAGTCCCAAGAGAAGCAATTTTACAATGATAACTGGACTCAAACCCAGATGGACAGATACTGGTACTGCAAATTTTTCCAAGCCCAGAACATGAGAAGTTTGACTGGCTACTAAAGAAGCAAGCAAGGCAGGCAAGAGGGCTGAAAAGGCCAATTCTCCAACGACTAACACTTCAAGAGCAAAGAAGGTTGCAGCCAGGGGAATTTGAAAGAGACCAGCAAAACCAGCTGCCATTCCTGTCACCAAGAAAATGCGGGAACTATTTTCCAGTGGAATAAGTTGACCAAACCAATGCGAAACCGTCGCCCCAATCTGCACAGCTACACCTTCTCGCCCAGCACTCCCACCGAAAAGATGTGTCAGCCAAGTTGCTACCATAATTAAGGGAATCAGAATTCTAGGAATACTGTCCCTTTCCTCCTGACCAACTTCAAAGATCAAGCCCATTCCTTTATCGGCTTCACCACCGAATCGCTGGTAGAGCCAGATACTAAGTAAACCGGCAAGAGCTAAAAAAGGCAGGGTCCAGACTAGGTGGTTATCCCGAAAATCACTGACAAAGACTAGGATACGCCCAAAAATCATATCAATGATTCCAATTATCAAACCGATAATGATAGCTGTCACAGCGAGCAGAGTGTTATTTTTTAGTGACTTAAGCATAAATTTCCTCCAAACTAAGAAGCCCAGAAATCGCTGTAATCTTTACTTTAGCTTTTGTGCTTGATAAGCACGAGACTCTTTCATCATATCAGCAAAGGTCGATCGGATAAAAGGTTCAAAGTCTTTGTTTTCGACTAGGCTGGATACCTTGTTTAGAACAGCTTCTTCACGTATCTGATCATAGATGGCCTTACCAGTTGCCTTTTTGTAGGCTGCAACTTGGCTGACTAAGTCCATTCGTTTTTCCATTAAGATTACTAAATTTTTATCAAGCGCGTCAATATTTTGTCGAATAGCTTCTAAATCCATACAGTCCCCCTTACAATACCATTTCAAAATACCTAAATTATAGCAAAAAGAGCCTAGTAAAACTAGACCCTCTTTTTGCTAACGACAGCTTTTACTAAGAAGTAAACTATTAAAGCCATAAGAAGCAAAATAATCAGTCTCTTGATATTTCCTTTGAGAATGGCGTCTCCACCAAAGGCATATAAACAGGAAGTGGGAAAGATTCCGACTAACACACATGGCAACCATTTTTTCAGAGGAAAGTTCAACTCAATGACTAAATAATTAACCAAAAGAGTAGGAAAGATAGGCACCATATAGCCAAGGCTAATAGCCAGATAAGGATTGGCCATTTTCTTCAAGAAGTCTAACTTTTCAGAAAAGCTTTTCTCTCGTTCTATGATAGTAATTTTAGATAAAATTTTTAAGGCTAGAAAATTTCCTAAGCTGTTAGCTATCAAATTCATCAGTAGCCCCAGCCACGGTCCAAAAACAACCCCATTGAAAACTGCAAGCACAGCATTGGACAGGAAGGGAACAGCCGACCCCAGTGCTGTCAGCAGAATCAAAACACAAAAATTAACCGCATTAGCTGACGAGAATTGACGCCCAAGAGAGAGCACCTGCTGCTCAAGATTAAAGAAACTGTTGAGATTATCTCGATAACGGAAAAGGACGAAAGACAGATAAAACAGTCCGACAACTAGACCCGAAAGGGCAATGATGCGCCGTAAACTTTGCCCTTTTAGATTTATTTTCTTAAATGACATAGGCTTATTATAGGGGATTGGTAGCCGAAATTCAAGCTAATAATCCCCGACGCTGTTAAGCTATTACAAAGAAGAGAGTGGGACAAACAGCCATGATAGCTTGGCCCTCACCCACAAAGCATTGCAATCTCTGAAGATTACGTATAAGAAATCAATCATTCGAAGAATTTGATTGTCCTCGCTCTCCTATTTAAAGCTCAGGTCTTTGCCACTTTTTTGTTTTTAGGTGGCAGGCTTTCTATCCCACCTCCGCACAGTTGGTTAGGGTAGCCGCTATCACTTGTATAGCAAGGAATAAGGATATCCAACCAATCACTGCGCCTAGAGCAAATAAAATTGACCAAATAAACAAGTCTGAGAACTTTTGTCTCAGACTCGTTAGCATTATTCTAGATTTACCAGATTGACGCAGTGGTTGGGAGTAAGACGTGTGGGCTAGGCCAAGAAATCTTATTTTTACACCGTTCATTAGGAGCTTTATTACAAATGAACCACTGCTTATTGTAGTCCGTCTTGGGACGTATTCCCATTTTCAGACGCTTCCTTAAACAGTCTGGGAGACTGTTTGAGAAAACCAAGATCAATTGTATAGAGGTGGGATTAAAATGCTTTGGTTCTACCCCGGCTCCTTGATCTTTTAACCAACCGATCCTTCCATACTCATATTGATAAGGGTATTGAGTTCAACAGCGTATTCCATCGGCAGTTCCTTGGTGATTGGATCCATAAAGCCATTGATGATCATGGCTGTGGCATCTTCCTCACTAATACCTCGGCTCATCAGATAATAGAGCTGTTCCTCAGAAACTTTGGAGACCTTAGCTTCGTGTTCCAAAGCCACATCTGAGTTATGAATTTCATTGAAAGGAATGGTGTCCGAGCTTGATTCCTCATCCATGAGAATGGTGTCACACTCGATATGGGACTTAGAACCCTTACTATTTGTTGCAAAACGAACCGTTCCGCGATAGTCAGTCCGACCGCCATCCTTGGCAACTGATTTAGAAATCAGGGTACTGGAAGTGTTCGGAGCGTTGTGGTAAACCTTGCAACCAGCATCTAGGTGCTGCCCATAGTTGGCAAAGGCCATGGACAGAACCGAACAACGGGCATGAGGGCCATTGAGAAGGGAACAAGGATATTTCATATTAACCTTACTACCAAGGTTTCCATCAATCCACTCCAGCGTACCGTTTTCTTCAACGATTCCCCGCTCGGTTACTAGATTATAAACATTATCCGACCAGTTCTGCATAGTCGTATAGCGGAAGGAAGCATCGCGCTTAACCACAATTTCCACACTGGCAGCATGCAAGCTGTTAGTCGTATATGATGGTGCTGTACAGCCTTCGATATATTGGATAGAAGCTCCTTCATCAACAATCATGAGGGAACGTTCAAACTGACCAGCATTTTCGCTGTTAATTCGGAAATAGGTCTGCACCGGCATCGGACACTGAACTCCCTTTGGAACATAGATAAAGGTGCCACCTGACCAAACTGCCCCATTGAGAGCAGCAAATTTATGTTCAGCATTGGAAATGACTGTACCGAAATATTCTTTGAAGAGCTCTGGATACTGCTGCAAAGCCGTATCGGTATCGGTAAAGACAATACCCAGCTTTTCAAACTCTTCCTTCATATTGTGGTAAACCACTTCAGATTCATATTGGGCAGCAGCACCTGACAGATACTGCTTTTCGGCCTCAGGAATTCCCAAACGGTCAAAGGTTTCCTTAATTTTATCAGGCACCTCTTCCCAAGAACGGGAACGATCCTTGGATAGCTTTTGATAGTAGATAATATCATCAAAATTGATACCTGATAGGTCAGGACCCCACTCAGGCATAGGAAGCTTATGAAAGAGCTCCAAGGACTTGAGCCGATAGTCTAACATCCAATCTGGTTCATTTTTAACTCGAGAAATTTCTCGAACGACTTCCTCAGTCAAGCCCTTACCTGTTGAAACTAGGGCGCTGACATCATCGTGGAAACCAAAAGCGTAATCTCTATTCTTAGCCATATTTCCTCCATCTATCTGGAAAGGCTGGCGCAAAAGTCACCAGCTGTAATAATTTTTAACTTTGGTAGTTTAACTTTGTAGTTGACTAGTGACGATAAGCTCAATGATTTAGTATTTAGCCTATCTCAGGCCAACGAAAGTAATTGTTGAATGCTTTACTAAATAAACAGTTTGAGGAGCTGTTTGAAAATTTCACAATCAACTGCGCAGAGGTAAGGTTTTTCAGCAGTTTTGCTATACTGATAACCCCCACTCGCTTAAAAATCTACACTGAGTCTGGGACAAAAGTCCAGACTCGTTAGCATTGTTCTAGATTTACTAGATTGACGCAGTGGTTGGGAGTAAGACTGGTTGGCTATGTCAAGAAGTCTTACCCCTGCACAGTTCATTAGGTGCTTTAGCACCAATGAACCACTGCTGATTGGCTTTTCTGTAACTGGACACTTCTTAATTTTAAGCATCTACCTGAAACAGTCCACTGGACTGTTTGAAAAACCAATATCAACTGTGCGGAGGCGGGATTGAAATGCTCCAGTGAACTTTGGCAGTCTGGGCATAGACTGCCAAAGTCTGCCACCTAAAAACAAAAAAGTGCCAAAGATCTGAGCCTTAAATGGGAGAGCGAGGAAAATCAAAGTCGTGATTTTATCACGATTTACTGATTGAGTCCCGCTCTCTTTTCATTATAACCTCTTTGCAAGGAATTTTCACGAAAAAGGAACCGACAATTTCTAACCGATTCCTCTACTACTATTTGCACTCTTTGAAAATCAAAATGATACGCCATTGACTTCAACTCGCTCTATTTGCGGGAAGAGCTCTGCCGTCCATTTTCAAAACCTCAAAAAGTTTCCTTAAGCCTTTTCGCTATCCACATCTATACTGATTTTCTTTGAGTATTAACCTAATTTGGCTGACATTGCTTGGGCAAAGGCTTCGAGATTTTCAATATCTTCGTCTTCTGCTGCTAGGTCAACCTTGACAGAATTAGCTCCCTTGGTAGCACCTGTCAAAGCAAATTGGTCTTCAAACTCATCAACAGATTTACAAAAATAATCATAGAAGGTATCCCCTGAACCGACTACACCAAAGATCTTGCCAGTTAAATCAACATCAGCTAAATCTTCGTAGAAATCAACGATCTCATCGGGCAGGTCGCCGTCTCCATAGGTGTAGGTAGCAACAATAGCCATATCAGCATCTTCAAAATCAGCGGCATCGACAGTGGTACACTCGTCCACATCAACCGTGTGTCCCAATTCCTCTAATTTCTCTGCCACGATATCCGCAATTTCTTCGGTATTGCCTGTCATACTTGCATAAACAATTTTAGCTAAAGCCATAGTTTCCTCCAAATAATCATTGAGATGATTATAGCACATTAGAGAACTTTTTAATAGACGCAAATCTTATAAATACGGCTGATAAGCTCCTTTTAGCTTTTTAAATAAATGTTCTTTCTCTTCTTGACTAGTAAAGGCGGCTGAGATTGCATTTTGATTGAAGGTCAGAAAATCAGCAGGGCTGGCTGCAAAGTAACGGTTAAAAAGCTCATATTCCTTGGTTAAATTAGTGTCAGAAACCGTCCGATTATCGGTATTAATAGTAATCTTAGCACCTGCTTTGAGGAGCTCCTGATAAGGATAATCAGCCAAACTAGGAACAGCCTTGGTTTGGAGATTGCTGGTCAGGCAAAGCTCAGCCGTCGCTCCCTCCCTAACAAATTCAGTAATAATCTCTGGATGATGGGTGATAGCTGCCGCATGGCCCATTCGCGTGATACCCAGTTCTAAGGTTTGAACAATATGGTGGGGACAGCCACACTCACCAGCATGTAGGGTCAAGGGGTAGCCCAGTTCTTGAACCTTTTTGATGAGCTTTTCGATTTTGGCAGGTGGAAAAGCATGCTCATCTCCTGCAAAATCAAAACCAGCTAAGCCTTGGGGAGCTAAGTCTGCAACTTCTGATAGAATTTCCCAAGTCAACTCAGGATCCGATTGCCGCATGCCACAAACTATAGCCTTACTGACAATGCCAAACTCTTCATGAGCCTGCTTCAGACCTGCTAAGACAGCCTTGACTGTCTGACTGGCTGTTAAGCCTTGATCCATAGATAATTCAGGAGCAAAACGAATTTCACTATAAATGACATTTTCTTTAGCCTGCTGACGAGCCACGTCATAAGCTGCCAATTCCAGAGCCTCTTGAGTCTGTAGGAGCGGGCGGATAACATCAAAAGTCTTCAGATAATCCATTAGATTTTGGCAATGTTCTGGAGCCGTCACTAAGCTCCTTAGCTCCTGATCAGATTCTGGAATGTCAATTTCGGCCATTTGGGCCAACTGTCGAATAGCATCTAAAGATAAGGAACCATCCAAATGGCAGTGCAGTTCTGTCTTAGCTAGTGATTGAAACATGTCTAATCTCCTTTAAAATATTTTTCCTATCTTATCACAACTAAGCAAAAATTCAAGACCTAGATCGATCAATTTTTTGAAATCATGCTCGTATTTTGGTAGCATAAGGCCATAACTAAAATAATTGGAGGTAAGACCATGTCTGACTACAAACTGCCTGAAGTTTGGGAAAATCCATCTAGTATTGGTGGCGCTTGGGGATCGATCAATCAACCGACTGCTGGAGCTCGCTTCGAGCAAACACTGCCTAAAGGAGAACAGCCTTTTCAGCTCTATTCTCTGGGAACACCTAATGGCATTAAAGCCACTATCATGTTTGAGGAATTAAAAGAGTTAGGTGTCAGGGAAGCCGGCTATGACCTCTTTAAAATTTCCATCAGTGATGGTGACCAATTTGGCTCTGATTTTGTTGCTATCAATCCTAACTCAAAAATTCCTGCCCTTTTAGATTTATCTGGAGAAAGTCCTGTTCGTGTCTTTGAATCAGCTAATATCCTGCTCTACTTGGCTGAAAAATTTGATCAGCTCATTCCAAAAGATCCAGCTGAGCGCAATGAAGTTCTTAACTGGCTCTTCTGGCAAACAGGGGCTGCTCCTTTCTTGGGTGGCGGTTTTGGGCACTTCTTCCACTACGCGCCTGAAAAAATCGAATATGCCATTAATCGCTTTGCTATGGAAGCCAAGCGTCAGCTAGACCTTCTTGATAAGGAATTAGCCAAGAAACCTTATATTGCGGGCGACACCTATACTATTGCTGATATCGCCATCTGGTCTTGGTATGGCCGCTTGGCTCAAGATAAAATCTGGGATCGTGCAGGAATCTTTCTCAATGTCACAGAATACAAAAATCTACAGGCATGGACAAAGAAAATTGCGGAACGTCCAGCTGTTAAACGCGGCTTAACAGCTGAGTATAAAGAAATAAAATAAGACGATTTTAAAAGGTACTGGGCTTATTTAGCATGGTACCTAATTTTTTGCTTAACCACCAATCAGATACGGAATTACCTCTTTAAGCGGATTAACCAAATCCAAGTTAGAAAATGGGTGTCTATCTATTCCAAAAGCTCACAACTTTCTATACCTTCCTTTTCCCAAAAATTCAATAATACCTTGGTCACGTAATACTTGCAATTGTTGTCGAATTTTTTCTCTAATATGGTGATTGTCCGGATACTTTTGTTTAAAGTCTGCTTCGAAAGTATATATGTCTTTTAGCGTAAATTCATCATCAGAAATTTTATCCAAACATTTTAGCATTTCTAATAGCCATCCCCTCTTATCAGCGGATTGCTGGCGTAAAAACAAAGTTTTCTGAAATTTCTCCTGAACTAAATCAGGATTTATCACTCTTCCATTATTGACTAGAAAAATTTTCCCGCTTTCTGATATTTTACTCATATCAATGGTACAACCAACCCATCCAGCTCGTTTAGCATTTGGAGATAAGGGCTTACGCTTTATAATTATTTCAGGAGTGAAAAAGTGCTTAGGTATGACGATGAAATTACTAACGGTCATTTCCTTGGTATGATTTAAAAAGAAAAAATTTGGATTATTGTTTGACCTAATTTTGGCTATCATCGTCTGATAAGCTCCATCTACGATAGTTGATGAAAACTTTCCATTTTTGCTTTTGAGTTCGAATTCTTCTGCACAGGAAGCACACCAAAAGTCTGCGACTGGACGGTTATTTTCAAATTTCTGTACTGGGCTACAGCCACAATTGGGACAATAAATATTACGGGCTACCCAAGTTTCAGTCAGCACTCTGGCTTTTTGAGATTTGCTTTTATAAGCATTTGCTATACTTAAATCAAATGATAAATCCATTCATCAACCTCTTTATATTTTATATCGTACATCAAACTTAAGCTAAACGTAACGGAGAAGAAAGCACAGCTGTAGGAACTTCGCTTTTCCTACATTGTCCTTACATTTGAATGTCGACATTTCGTGTAAAGGCTTCAATATCTCATCTTGGCGATGTTAATCAGCAACTCTTACCAGTTCGTAACAGCATCAAACCAACTGATGTGAGTACTATAACAATCACTATTTGTAAGGAATCGATGGCTATACTGCTCTTATTTCTCACCTCTTTGATATTTTACCAATTATACCAAATTCATTTTGACCGTATATAGATTCTTTTTTACTATTTTTCAAGTAATGGAAGTATTCCGTGCTATAATAGCATAAAAAACATTACATTAAAGGAAGAAGATTATGACTTTCAACCAGATTTTGGAAAAAATTCAAACTCATGATACGATTATTATTCACCGTCACCAAAGGCCTGATCCTGATGCCTTAGGCAGTCAGCTGGGGCTGCGGGAGATTTTGCGCCATAACTTTCCTGATAAAGCTGTGCTGGCAACGGGCAGTGATGAACCAAGTTTAAGCTGGCTGGGCAAGATGGATACTGTTGGGGACAGCGCCTATCAAGGAGCTCTAGTCATCGTGACAGATACTGCCAACACGCCTCGTATTGATGATGGACGTTTTGAGCGTGGCGATTGTTTGATTAAAATTGACCATCATCCTAACGAAGATCCTTATGGTGACTTACTCTATGTTGATACCAAAGCCTCTTCAGCCAGCGAAATTATCACTGATTTTGCCCGTGAAACTGGCCTTGAGCTAACCAATGAGGCTGCTCGTCTCCTTTATGCTGGTATTGTTGGCGATACTGGTCGCTTTCTCTATGACGCCACTAGTTCTAAAACTTTGAAAATTGCGGCTGACTTACGAGAATTTGATTTTGACTTTGCAGCCATTTCTCGTCAAATGGACAGTTTCTCCTTCAAAATTGCTAAACTACAGGGGTATGTCTTCGAGCATTTGGAAGTTGATGAAAACGGAGCAGCCCGCCTGCTCTTAACTCGTCAGGTGCTGGAGGAGTTTGATATCAGTGATGCTGAAAGCTCAGCCATTGTCAGTACGCCAGGCAAGATTGACCTTGTACAATCTTGGGCCATCTTCGTTGAGCAACCTGAAGGCTACTATCGCGTTCGTCTTCGCAGTAAAAAAGTCATTATCAATGAAATTGCCAAACGCCACGATGGCGGTGGGCACCCGCTTGCCAGCGGAGCTAATTCTTACAGTTTAGAAGAAAACGAGCAAATTTACCAAGAAATTAAAGAGGCCGTTGCCCATGCCAACACTAACTAATCGGCAAGTTTATCTAATGGGGACAACTATTGATATCTCCATTTATCACGCCAATCCAGAACCTATTTTGGATGAAGCCGAAGAACTCCTTCGTCTCTATAACCATCGCTTTTCTGCTAATGATAATTCTTCTGAGTTAATGGCTATCAATCGGTCAGCAGGTAATAAGGCTGTCGTTGTCCATCCTCAGCTTTTTGAACTGATTGCTCTAGGAAAAAAGCACAGTCTGGCCTCTGGCAGTCATCTTAATATTGCCATTGGGCCACTGATTCAGACCTGGCGAATTGGTTTTGACGATGCTAAGGTTCCCAGTCAAGAGGAAATAAAAGCCAAGTTAGCTCTGATTGATCCTAGACAAATTATTCTGGATGAGAAAAATTCTTCTGTCTATCTGGCCAAGACTGGTATGAAAATTGACCTAGGAGCCTTGGCCAAGGGCTATATTGCCGACCGACTTATGGAATTTTTGAAAAAACAGGGTATCTCTGCTGGACTCATCAACCTAGGGGGCAATGTCCTAACATTCGGACCTGCCTACCATAATCCAGATCAAAACTGGCGCATCGGTATCCAAAATCCCAAACTTCCTCGGGGAAACCACTTAGCCATTCTTTCCATCCGCGACCAATCGGTGGTCACTTCAGGTATCTACGAGCGAACTTTTACCTACCAAGGAAAAACTTACCACCATATTTTCGACAGTCAGACTGGTTATCCCGTCAATTGCCAGACAGTCAGTTTAACCATTGTTTCTAAGCTATCGGTTGACGGGGAAATCTGGACTACTCGTCTCTTTGGTAAATCCCCATCAGAAATTTTGACGGAAGTCAGTCAAGTACCCGATTTAGCTACTCTAGTTGTAACTAAAAATAACCAAGTTTTATCTAGCTCTAACCTGCCAATCTGGAAAAACTGATTCAAATATTTTGTAAGCACTTTCAAAAGAGGTGCTTTTTTGCTACAATAATACTGCATTCAGAATTGCACACGGGACGATTTCTTTCAGAAAAAAGCAATTATAGTCGATGCAAGTAATAACTAGTTAGTAGGTGATTGAAGGTACTTATCATCTGCATAATAGTGTTTCATCCTGACTATCCTTGCGAAGGTAAGACGATGACATCAATTGTATTATAATACCGATTTCTGTCTCACTCTCTATGTTCCTATCAGGAATTTTTGCTAAAGCGAATTGTCCCTTTGTGATACTCCGTTTGGAATCTTGCTAACCAAATGGAGTTAATGGGAGAGGTAGCCAAGTCACCTTAGTAATTGGCGCTTGCTATCAAGTGCAAAGCACTTAGATAACAAACCTCTGCCGTATTTTGTTAATGGAACTCGCCTACGACGCTCCTGTAAAAAAGCTCACCTTCCTTGAACCTGTATGATTCATCGTCAGGTTCCTATTTTTCTTTAGCGTGGTTAACGGCTTAATATCTTAAACAGAGGAGGCTATATTATGAAAATTATCGGAATCGTTGGAACAAATTCTAAGAAGTCCACTAACCGACAGCTACTACAGTATATGCAAAAACATTTTGCTGACAAGGCAGACATAGAGTTGGTTGAAATTAAGGATTTACCTCTCTTTAATAAACCTGCGGATCGTATACTACCTGAGGCCGTTAGACAACTGGCTGCTAAAATTGAAGCCGCTGACGGGGTGATTATTGGAACACCTGAATATGACCACTCTGTTCCTGCAGTTCTAATGAATGCTCTGGCATGGCTATCCTATGGTATCTATCCCATGCTTAACAAACCCGTCATGATTACAGGAGCTTCCTATGGAACCTTAGGCTCTTCTCGTGCTCAGCTCCAATTGCGACAAATTCTCAATGCCCCAGAGCTCAAAGCTAATGTTCTCCCTGATGAATTTCTTTTATCTCACTCTTTACAAGCCTTTGATCTTAAAGGAGAACTCAATGACATTGAAACCAGTCAAAAATTGGATGCTATTTTTGATGACTTCAGGCTTTTTGTAAAAATGACAGAAAAAATGTCTCATGCCAAGGAACTCTTGAAAAAAGAGGCTGAAAACTTCGACTGGGAAACTTTGAACTAAAAGGGAGGATAAAAAATGACAATGAAATTTGTTGGACTTGTAGGCTCAAACGCAGAAACCTCTTATAACCGCATGCTGCTGGAATATATTCGTCGGCACTTTAAATTTCAATTTGAACTAGAAGTTTTAGAAATCAAAGATGTCCCAATGTTCAATCAAGACGAAGACCAGTCGGATTCCTTTGCAGTCCGATATCTTTATAATAAAATTACCCGCGCTGACGGTGTCATCATTGCAACACCGGAACATAACCACACCATCACACCGGCACTCAAGAGTACATTAGAATGGCTATCCTTCAACCTCCATCCTTTTGAAAACAAACCCGTTATGATTGTCGGAGCCTCCTACTATGATCAAGGAACTTCACGAGCTCAGGTTCATCTGAGAAAAATTTTGGATGCACCTGGTGTTAATGCTTACACCTTACCTGGTAATGAATTTCTCTTGGGCAAGGCAAAAGAAGCCTTTGACGATAATGGTGATATCATCAACCAAGGAACTGTTGATTTCCTTAGTACCTGCTTAGATAACTTCGTTAAATATGTGGAGGTCGTTTCAAAATTGAAAAAACCAAAACCTATCGAACCAGAAGATTTGGATTGTAACCATCCAATCGCAACCACTGTAACCGAAGTTGATCCTGATGATCCAGACTGGGTTGAAAAAGTGGCCGAAATTACTGGTGCTGTCTCGGGTAATACCTATGTCAAGCTTGATCACGGCATCCTAACTGTCGATCAAATCAATATGTTCCTCAAGTCTATGCCCTTTGAATTGACCTATGCGGATGATAACAATCAATTTCTCTACTACAATAATGCTCACCAAGATCCAGAAACCATGTTTGCAAAACGTGTTCCATCACAGTCAGGCAGCCGTTTATCAACAGTCCACAGCAGCCTACCAGCTAATCGAATGAAAAATGTTGAATGGGTTATTGGTACCCTGCGTAATGGTGATCAAGAAGTCGTTCGGACCTTAATTCCTAATCCCAATCCAGCTGTCCTCAATACCCATAATTATCAAGCTATGTATTATGACGATGGTTCTTATGCAGGTATCAATGAAATTGTCTTTAACTTCAAGCCTTGGTTGGACTGGTATTTGGAAACTACTGGTCAGCATTTGGCTGGTGGAGCAGCCCCAGCTGCCGGTTCCGCCAATGCCGATGCTACTTCCGGTGCATCTTCTTCTAACGGCGGGGCTCCAACTGCTGCTGATGCTACTTCTGGTGCATCTTCTCACTAAAAACCTTAAAGAATTTGACTAAAAGTCTTGCCAAAGCTAGGGAACTTTGTTAAACTAGAATAGTTATTAAACTATGGCTTAGAAAAGCTATGGCAGAAAGGAAATTTTAGAGAATGAAAAAAGATATCCATCCAGAATACCGCCCAGTCGTATTCCTTGATACAACTACTGGTTACAAGTTCCTTAGTGGTTCAACAAAACCTTCTAAAGAAACTGTTGAATTTGAAGGCGAAACTTATCCTTTGGTACGTGTTGAAATTTCTTCAGATTCACATCCATTTTATACTGGCCGTCAAAAATTCACACAAGCAGATGGACGTGTCGATCGCTTCAACAAAAAGTACGGCCTCAAATAAGATTGAAAACAGCTCATCGGAGCTGTTTTTTCTATCGGAAAAAAAAGAGGCTGAGACAAAAGTTCTCAGCCTTATTTATTTGGTCAATTTTATTGGCTAGGCACAGTGGTTGGGGAAAGACTTGTTGGCTGTGCCGGCTTAGTCTTACCCCTGCACAGTTCATCAGGTGCTTTAGCATCAATGGCTCACTGCTGGTTGGATAATTCTTATCTTTGGGGGCAGTCCCATTTTCAGGCGCCCCCTTAAACAGTCCACTGGACTGTTTAACGACCACGCAAGTGATAGCTCCCACAGTTTAGAGAACTGTTGGAGGATATCCAATTCTATGAACGTTAGTTCATGTCAATCCCTAATCAACTGTGCGGAGGTGGGGTAAAAAGCTCTGGTAGAGCTTTTTAATCGGGAAATAAAACTTGCAAAGCAAGTATCAAAATGCTCCAGTGGACTTTGGCAGTCTGGGGATAGATTGCCAAAGCCTGCTACCTAAAAACAGGAGAGTGGCAGAGACCTGAGTCTTAAAATAAGAGAGCGAAGAAAAATCAAAACCACCCGTCAAACGGGTGGTTTGAACTAGGGCTATAAGCCCAGATAACCAGCCAGCGCCTAAAGACGCTGGCTTTCACGTTGTTCAAGCCTCACTGCTCTTGACTCGTCACAAACCTCTCAAAGAGGTGTTGGTATTACTTGCCATTATCCCTAAAGGGAGCTTCATATTCTTTCACACTCAGTTTATCAAGTGCGATATCATGCTTTTCCTGTTCTTGAATATATTTCTTTATTGTGGCTTCATTAAGTCCGACTGTACTCACGTAATAACCCTCTGCCCAAAAATGGCGATTCCCAAACTTATATTTGAGATTGGCGTGTTTGTCAAACATCATGAGAGCACTTTTGCCTTTCAAATAGCCCATGAAACTAGATTCGCTAATTCGCGGAGGAATACTGACCAACATATGAACATGGTCTGGCATGAGATGTCCTTCAATGATTTCTACACCTTTGTAGCGACATAAACGGTGGAATATCTCGCCGAGACTGCTTCGATATTGATTATAGATGATTTTTCGTCTATACTTAGGGGTGAACACAATGTGATATTTACAATTCCACTTTGTGTGTGATAAATCAAAATCGTGATTTTATCACGATTTACTGATTGAGTCCCACTCTCGAGCTTTAAGCGAGGACAATCAAATTCTTCGAATTATTGATTTCTGTCTGTATAGCTTAGGTGTGAACAACAAGATCTTGTGCAATCTCATGTCCTGTCATGTCCTTAGGATAGTAGGTCGGCCAGTTGTCCATTTCCTTTAAAATGGTATCTTGACTGGAATCGCCCCAAAAGAGATGGAAATGGGCTGACTTAGTCTCTGAAATATTATGATCGCTAAACTGGATGTATTTGAATTCTCCAGCCTTACTGTCTTTAGTTTCAAAGAGATAGCGAACACCACGGTTTCCCTTCTTATAGGTTAAAATCTTATAACCAACATATTTGTAAGTGTAGGTATGTTTTTTACCACGTTGGGTGAAGGTTACTTGATTTTTCTTACCATTAATAGAAATAGCCTCAACAGTCGTTTTATAACCCTTGGTGTAGTAATCTTTGTATTCTTTGGCTGTCATGTCCTTGTTGAGCTTAGCTTTATAATCCCAAACTTGGTCCAGAGTACCTTTTTGAAGATAAGGATAAACTGATTGCCAACTACCAGTCCAATCAGACAACTTACGATCCGTAACATCAGTATCTTTAAAGTAACCTTTTTGAACTGTCTTTTCAGCTTCTTTAGCTGGGATTTCTTGCCCTTGACTATCTGTTGTCTTTCGTAAATTCTTCAGATTTTGTCGCATGATAGACAAGTAGTCTTGACCGTTTTTCATTTCTCCTTCGGTCAAACTTTCGATGGGGTTCAAAACCAAGGTTTCAACACCAGCTTCTTTTGCCAAAGTTTCTGAAACAGCTGATGAAGCATTTTCTTCAAAATAAATGTATTTAATACCGGAGTCTTTAACTTGTTGGGTTAATTCGCCTAAATGTTGGGCTGATGGTTCGCTTTCTGCAGAAATACCATTAATATGGATTTGGTTGAGACCATAGTCCAAAGCTAGGTAAGCAAAAGCTGCATGCTGGGTGATAAAGCTCTTTTGTTTAGCAGTAGAAAGAGCTGAACTATAATCCTTATCTAAGGTTTTCAGTTTTTTAATATAAGTTGCGGCATTTTTCCTAAAAATTTTAGCTTTTTTAGGATACTTCTTAGATAGGCTATCACGAATATTTTCTACTAATTTAATGGACCGCTGTGGTGATAACCATACATGGGGATCGAATTCATGATGATGACCTTCATGACCTTCCTCTTCCCCTTCTTCGCTTCCAGCCAAAAGAATCATATTACCGGTAGCTCGGATAAAATCAGTCTTATCTTTACCGATAGATTTCTTCACTTTAGGTATCCAAGTTTCCATACTCTCGTTATCATAAACGAGTGCGTCAGCTTTTTGGATTGTTGCCACATCCTTGGTCGAAGGGTCAAAGTCATGAGGCTCTTTACCTGCCTTTATGAGCAAGCTAACGTGTCCTTGATCTCCTAAGACATTTTTAGTGAATTCATACATCGGATAGAAAGTTGCAACCACCTCGATATCACCAGATTTTTGCTTCTCTTGTTCATTGAACCAGATGCCGCCAACAATGGCACAAGCTACAATCAGCAAGATTCCAACTATTGTCATTCTCTTTTTTGTCATATCACTTACCTTCCTTAACTGGTTAATCAAATTGTTTACTGGTTAAGTATATCATAAATAAATAGAAGTGCAAGTCCTTTGTAAAAAATAACTTACTATTTGCAAGTTTTTATCAAATAGCTGGATTATTTTTTACTACAACAACAAAAAAATCAAAGTAAAACTAAAAGGGTTTAGCCCTGTGTCATACAGAACTAAATCCTTTTAATAATTTCTTGTCCAACTTTTTGGGGTCAGTACAGTATTAGACGCTTCCTTCGTTTATACTGTTAAACACAGGCTAAAGAATCGGGGAGCTGCCTTGAAAAATAGGATTTTCAGACAGCTCTATCAACGTCATAGAAATTTTTTTACAGCTCTTATCTGTTAGAGTTCATCGGCGATTTTATTGATTTTGCGGAGGCGATGATTAACACCACTTTTGGTTAAGGGAATTTCTAGACTATCGGCAATCTGCTGAATCGTATAATCAGGATGATCCACCCGAACCTGAGCCACTTGCCGCAATTCTATCGGCAGAATATCCAAGCCAACTGTATCCATAATCTTAATAATATTATTGATGGCTTTCATACTGGCTGTTACCGTGCGAGCAATATTAGCCGTTTCTGCATTAGTGGCCCGATTGAGATCATTTCTGGTCTCCCGCATAATTTTAATCTCTTCGAAAGCATCCTTAGCTTGCATAGCACCAATAACGATGAGAAAATCCATGATATCCTCAGCCTTCTGCAGATAGGTCACAGCACCATTTTTATGTTCAATGACCTTAGCATCCAGCATGAATTTTTGCATCAGCTGGGCCAAATCCTCAGCATGATCCTGATAGACTGAGAAAATTTCCAATTGATACTTACCCGATTCAGGATCACGGATAGAGCCATTAGCTAAAAAGGCTCCTCGCAAGTAAGTCCGACCTGCCTCATCATCGTGGAGAATAGCATCAGCAATCCCTGTTTCAATACCAAAGAAAGAATCTGCCAGCTGCAAATCAGAAAGGATCGTTTCAACTTCTTGATCGACAAAAACCATATAGACACGGTTTTTTTTCAAATTAGGCTTTTGATGGTAGCGAGTATCCGGTTGAATACCATAGAGGTCTTCTAAAAGTGAATAGATATGACGGGCAATTTTAGCGTTCTCAGTGAGAATGGACAAGGTCAGACCATTGCTAGTCAATCCCAGATTTCCTGACATTTTAATGAAGGCCGATAGCTGGCTGCGGTCAGCATCCGTTAAATTCAGCACTTCTTCTTTGACTTGGGTGGTAAAACTCATCGTTTTCTCCTCTTAGTTAATCGCATCAATTCTTCAACGACCAACTCACCATGGTGGAAAGCTCCACCATTTTCTAAACGCAAGAAATTAGAAGAAATTACTCGCTTAACCAGCTTCTGCAACCCTTCAAAATCATGGTCAACTTGAACCAAATATTCATCAAACTTATTGGTGTCCATGTAGTCTTTAGGAACAGGCTCAATATTGACCAAAACGGTGTCGATAACATCAGCACCTAAATGACGATTGAGAACTGCCACATGGTCAGCATCTGAAAATTGCTCTGTTTCACCATACTGGGTCATGATATTGCAGACATAGGCTACTTCTGCCTGTGTTTCTAATAAAGCCTTCTTGATTTCAGGAATGACTAAGTTGGGCAGAATAGAGGTAAAGAGGGAGCCAGGACCGAGAACAATCATGTCACTGTCCATAATTGCTTTCACAACTTTACGGCTGGCTGAGGGTTGTTTGGCATTGTAGGTATTGGTAACAAAAACATGGTCAATCATGCCATCATAGTCTGCTATACTAGACTCTCCGACTACTTCATGACCATCTTTAAAGACAGCGTGGAGGGTCAAGGCATCTTCACTCGCGGGATAGATCTTGCCCGTTGTATGGAAGAATTTGCTAAGAATCTGCATGGCATTGTAGGTTGATCCCTGCATCTCAGAAATTCCAGCAATAATCAAATTTCCCAGAGGGTGACCCGACAGAGCTCCGTCTCCATCATTAAAACGATATTGAAAAATTTTCTCATAGAATTTGGGCATATCGCTCATGGCAACTAAGACATTACGCAGATCACCAGGCGGAGTCAGCTGCATAGCTGAACGGAGCTCCCCCGAGGAGCCGCCATCATCAGCTACGGTCACAATGGCTGTGATATCGACATTTTCATGGCGAAGGCTCTTGAGCAAGACTGGAATTCCAGTTCCACCACCAATTACTGTAATTTTAGGTTTTCTCATGAACGATTCACCGTTTCCTTCCGTCGGTCTTTATCGCGGTGGCTTTCATTGACAGTCCAATCCTGCTTGAGATCTTGAGCCAGTCGATGGGCAAAGGCAACGCTACGGTGTTGACCACCTGTACAACCAATGGCAATAGTCAAAATAGCCTTGCCTTCCTTTTGATAGCCCGGCAGGATTGGTTGTATCAGTGCCAAGAGATGCCTGTAAAAATCTTCGGATGCCGCATGGTTCATGACGTAGTCAGCCACGTTTTGATCCAGTCCCGTTTGATTGCGCAATTCGGGAATATAGTAAGGATTGGGTAGAAAACGTACATCAAAAACGAGGTCAGCATCCAGAGGCAAGCCGTACTTAAAACCAAAACTCATGACTTCTATCCGGAAAGGTGCCGCATCATTATCTGAAGAAAATTGCTCAGAGATGGTTTTACGCAGTTGACGTGGAGTTAGCTCTGTCGTATCCACTACATTCTGGCTCAGACTCTTGAGAGGAGCCAAAAGCTCACGTTCCAGCTTGATGCCGTCCATAACGCGACCATCGGCAGCCAATGGGTGACTGCGGCGCGTTTCCTTATAGCGGGCTACCAATTCCCCATCTGTCGCATCTAAGAAGAGAATCTTAAAATTAATAGCTGAATTTTTTTCCAATTCATCCAAAATGGAATTGATTTCCTTGAAAAAGAGACGACTCCGCATATCGACGACAAGGGCCACCTTGTCATTATCCTCACCATGGCTGACCAATTCCATAAATTTAGGCACTAGGGTTGGTGGCATATTATCAATGGTAAAGTACCCCATATCTTCAAAGGATTGAATGGCGACCGTCTTTCCGGCACCGCTCATTCCTGTTACAATCACTAGATTAATCGGATTTATCATGAATCTTCTCCCTTCATCGGGTTGGGACAAAAGCTTATTAAGTCCCGTTTTTACTATAATTAAATCTTAGGGCAGCAGTTGACAGGAGAAAAGCTTTAGTATTAGCCTTTCACATATTGACTAAGAAGACGCGCTGTTCTTATCCTTATTGCACCAAATGCCAGATCAGACAGTCAGCGGACTAAATAGCCAAATCCTGAAAATGCAGGAGTAAATAAAAGTTGGAAGTTTTTATTTTTTTAACTTTTCTTCTGCTTTTACCCAAAAGTTTGCCAATTATTTTAATTAGGAAGGATTTTTTGTGATTAGCTGTTCCTTAAGCTCATAATTGGTCCGTTGCAAATTATCCAACTGTTGGGTAATAGAAGCTAACATTTCAGTTTGCAATTTCTGCACTTCCAAAAGATCTGATTGGTCTTGCTGAACTAAGTGGTCCATCTTGGTGTGGAGTAGGCGAATACCTTCCTCAGATTTTTTATTGACATTAAAATCATTTTTGGCCTGGAAGCGATCATAATCAGAAGCTCGGTTCTGGCTCATCATAATCAGGGGAGCCTGAATAGCTGCCAGAGTTGATAGAGCCAGATTGAGCAAAATAAAAGGATAGGCATCAAAATGAATTCCAAAGGGCTGATAAACATTGATAGCCATCCAGGCTGCCATAAAGAGAGTAAAGCTGATAATAAAGGTCCACGAACCACCAAAACGAGCAACATCATCAGCTATCCGCTGGCCAAAGGTTACCTTGCGGTCCCAAGCTTCGGGCACATCAACAGTCTGGTAGTCTTTATTCTTAGAAACCTGATAGACGGTCTCACGCACACGGTCATTTTTATCCTGAGCCCGTTCAATCGTTCGATTGAGAAAGAGTAAGCGGTAATGGAGGAGGTCTTTGTTGGAGATAAAATCACCGTCCTCCAAATGAGGATGATCGTGCGTAATCAGATGTTTGAGTCGGCCATCAATTTCCGATAGAAAGACCCCTTCTGTTAAGTGGTAGGGGTGATGGTTTAAAGCATCGTAAACGAGCTTGTCTTCTGGCATAGCTTGACCTTCTTTCTTTACCAGTTTATTATAGCAAAAATAACCTTTAGAGGATAGACAACAAGCTTCCGTGTGGTTGATAATAGCTCCATAATTAGCAGGTAAGCATGGCTAATTTGGGAATGATCAAGTAGGTTCACCCTTTACTGGTATGGCAAAACCAGCATTAATCCACCAATAAGAGTCCCATTAAAAATACTGATAAGATAGGCTGAGATAAAATCTATCGGGACCGACCTAAGTCTCAAAGTCTGAGCTTAGCTAGAAGGTGAGCCTATACTGCAAAAGTTGACTAATTTTTTCTTTCGCAACTACCATCAGAAACTGATTTTTCTCAACATGATAAAACCACAAATTAATCTAGCTCATAACTCAAGCTGTTTCTTTCGGTTATAATAAACTTGAGCCATGATGGAAAAGTCTTTAGCATTGAAATAGTTCACCACACTGTGAATGGCAGCCATCTTTCTATTAGCTACTTTTCTGTTTTTGTTTAAGCGTCATATTACCTATTCTTTCCCCGTACTGTGCCTTGTAACTTGAAGTGGTCAAACATAGGTGTGACGGCTTCTTTTTTATCACCCATTAAGAGTCTATTAAAGACCGCTGAAGAACCAGCGGTCTTTAATCATGGTTTTAATAATCTAGTCTAAATAAGCAATTACTTCAACTTCTACTTTGACATCCTTAGGTAGACGAGCCACTTCGACGCAAGAGCGAGCTGGAAATTCTTCTTTGAAAGCTGTCGCATAAACATCGTTGAAAGCAGCAAAATCATTGATATCACTCAAGAAACAGGTTGTTTTGACCACATGGTCAAAATCAGTCCCAGCCGCTGCCAAGATAGCCTTGATATTTTTAAGAACCTGTTGCGTCTGTGCTTCAATACTAGTTCCGACTACTTGTCCTGTCTCAGGGGAAAGAGGAACCTGACCAGAAGCAAAGAGAAGGTTGCCCGCTTGTTTAGCTTGAACATAGGGGCCTAAGGCCTTGGGAGCATTATCGGTATGGAAGGTTTTCATCTAAATCACACTTTCTTTTAGTCTAGACTTTGTCCCAGTTTATCAACGTCTCGGATAGCCTGAGCAAATTTATCGGCATCAAAAGGTGTATTTTTATATTCATTGGTCGTTAGGGCCACTTCGACAATTTTTGGAATATCGGCTTCTGTCAAGCCCAACTCCTTAAGACTAGTTGGCAGTCCCAGCTCTCTATTGAATTTCGCTACTCTTATCAATTCGTCTTGTTCTTTGAAATAGGCATGAAGGACCAAAACACCATAGGAAACCACAACACCATGAAGATATTCTCCCTGACGTTGAACAGCCGTTGTTCCATTGTAAAAGGCATGAGCATGACAAGAATTGTAATAAAAGTCAGGCTGATTAACTAGGTTTGAAGCGTAGCCCGTTGAGACAACAATATCCAGAGCTATCTCTTCAACTGCCTTAGAAGCTTTATTATTTTTAACATCTTCCAGTCCTTGCTTACCATAGCCATAGAAAGCATCTTTGGAAGACAGAGCAACAGCATGCCCTAAAGTTGCCGTATGAGGTAATTCAGTTAAACCCTTTTTCTTAGCTTCTGCTACCGCATGCTCCACTTCTGGAGCTTTAGAAATTCCGTCACCAATACCAGCCCAAAAGTACTTACTTGGTGCTTCCGCAATAACACGAGTATTGATAAAAATATGCAAGGGTGAATCTGGGTAACCATAGCGGAGTACAGAGTGATCATCCTTGTAGACAACAGCAATAGCCGTACCGGCTGAACAGTTAGAACAAATAGTCGGGAAGGTAAAGGTTGGCTTATCTAACGCCTTAGAAACCATTTTAGTCGTATCGATAGCTCGTCCGCCACCGAAACCAAAGAGGGCATCTGCCTTTTGCACATCCGGATTAGCCACCAGCTTATCAATATTAGTTTGGGTCGAATCAACCCCATAGACAAAACTTCCTGTCACTTTAATGCCAGCCTTGCTTAAAATAGCTCGGACTTCACTCTCCGTCGCAGCCAGGGCCCGCTTTCCCCCAATCAGAGCAACACTTTTAATACCATACGGTTTGAGAACCGTGGGAATTTCTTGGTAGCAGTCTTCTCCATAGCTGTAATTAGCCATTACGTTAGTTGTCATTTATTATCCTCCAAATCAATCATTGGTCATCGTCTGATTGGCGGTGACAAGTATCATTTTTTGGGAGTTCCATGCTCCCGCGATATTCCTATTATAGCAAAATATTCAGAAGATTAAAACAATAGCGCGACAAGAAAATCGTACAAAAGGAACAAAACACCGTTTTCTTACCTTGACGTACCAATGAATACGCTCCGAAAAGCAAAATAATCGGTCGTTAATATCAGCTTGCTGCGCTTTTGATTTGTTCATCACCAATTGAAGACATTGAATCTCTTTGACAAAAAATATAAGCCACCTAAAAAATATTGATTTTTCAGGTGGCTTTCTATTTTTTCTTCAAGTTGCTTAGCACTCTAGTATTTTACGGTGTAAAGAAAATTCGGTCATGATACTGAATTTTCGGTGTTAGTGAGGAACCTAGCTAAACCACAAGTGGTTAGCTCTGCTCTTTCGTTACGGTTTAATCCGATGGAGCATTCGTGGGAAGGGGATAGCTTCACGGATGTGTTTGGTGCCTGCTACGAAGGTCACCATCCGTTCGATACCGATGCCGAAACCGCCATGGGGGACAGAACCGTATTTACGTAAGTCAAGATAGAAGTCATACTCTGACTTGTCCATTTCCAGCTCATCCATTTTAGCAACGAGAGCATCGTAATCATCTTCACGCATCGAGCCGCCGATGATCTCCCCGTAACCTTCCGGAGCCAAAAGATCAGCACAGAGGACGCGGTCCAGCTTACCGGGAACAGGCTTCATGTAGAAGGCCTTGAAACTGGCCGGATAGTTAACCACAAAGGTTGGTACACCAAAGTAATTTGAAATCCAAGTTTCATGCGGTGAGCCAAAATCATCACCATGCTCTAGGTGTTCATAGTCCGTATCTGCATCATTTTCATGTTCTTGCAAAAGATCAATCGCATCGTCATAAGTGACACGTTTGAAAGGCTTATCAATATAGCTCTTAAGCAGGTCAACATCACGTTCTAAAATTTCCAAGGCTTGCGGAGCATGGTCAATTACTCCTTGAATCAGAGCCTTGACATAAGCCTCTTGCAGATCCAAAGACTGGTCGTGGTTGAGGAAGGAATATTCTGCATCCATCATCCAGAACTCAGTCAAGTGGCGGCGAGTCTTAGATTTTTCAGCTCGGAAAACAGGTCCGAAGTCAAAGACACGTCCAAGAGCCATGGCACCAGCTTCAAGGTAAAGCTGACCAGATTGGCTTAAGTAGGCTGGAGTACCAAAGTAGTCCGTTTCAAATAATTCAGTTGAATCTTCAGCAGCATTGCCGGATAGGATTGGACTGTCAAACTTGATGAAGCCATTTTTATCAAAGAAATCATAGGTCGCATAAATAATGGCGTTACGGATTTGCATAATGGCCATTTGTTTACGCGAACGTAACCAAAGATGACGGTTGTCCATGAGGAAATCTGTCCCGTGTTCTTTTGGTGTGATAGGATAGTCTTTTGATTCACCAATCACTTCGATATCCGTGATATCCAGCTCATAACCAAACTTTGAACGGTCGTCTTCTTTGACGATTCCCGTCACATAAACTGAAGTTTCTTGATTCAAATGCTTGATGGTATCGAATTTTTCAAGACCTACTTCTTCACCGTATTTTTCGACAAAGTTTGGCTTGAAAGCGACACCTTGGAAAAAAGCAGTTCCGTCACGGAGTTGGAGGAAGGCAATCTTTCCTTTACCAGACTTGTTGGCAACCCAGCTACCGATGGTAACCTCTTCCCCAACATGCTTTGGTACATCAATAATGCTTACTAAATCTTTAGTCATTAATTTCTTTTCCCTTTTCTTTATTATCTTTACTTTACTATATTTTATTTTCGAGCCAAAAATTTACTCTTCCTTATGGCAGACAGCTTCAATATTATTTCCATCTGGATCTATCAAAAAAGTTGCATAGTAATTAGGATGGTAATGCGAGCGCAATCCTGGTGCACCATTGTCCTGACCACCAGCAACCAAACCAGCTTGATAAAAGGCATCTACTTCCGTATGTGTCTTGGCATTAAAAGCAAAGTGCATGGTCTTTTTGCTACCCAACTCCTAACAAGAAGTCGCCACCTGGATCAGTGCTACAAGCTTCTCCAAAGCTAACCACGTACTCATTATCAAATTGCAATTCGTAACCAGGGGGCGCTAACGTTTTTTGATAAAATTGTTTTGAAACTTGCAAATCCTTTACTTGAATCCCAAAATGATCAATCATTTTATTTCTCCATAAATGCTTTAATTCGACGGACAGCTTCCTTGAGCGTATCCAAATCGGCTGCATAGCTGAGTCGGACATTGTAAGGTGCCCCAAATCCGGCACCTGTTACTAGGGCAACACCTGTTTCTTCCAAGATAGCTGTGGTAAAGTCGGTCACATCATCGTAACCCTTTATTTTCATTGCTTCCTTAATATTTGGAAAGAGGTAGAAAGCACCCTGTGGCTTGACTGTTTTGAAACCAGGAATTTCATTGAGCAGAGGGTAGATGGTATTGAGCCTTTCCTCAAAGGCCTGCCGCATGTTTTCAACCGTAGACTGGTCCCCTGTAAAAGCTTTGATAGCTGCATATTGGGAAACTGTCGTAAGATTAGAGGTCGTCTGACTGATAATTTTACCCATAGCTCCGATAATCTCTGGGTTGCCAACGGCAAAGCCAACCCGCCAACCTGTCATGGCATAAGATTTGGCAGCTCCATTGATTACAATAGTCTGCTGCCTGATAGCCTGAGACAAGGTTGAAATCGGTGTAAATTCAGCCCCATTGTAGACCAGACGTCCGTAGATATCATCAGCTAAAATCAGGATATCGTGTTGGACAGCCCAATCGCCAATAGCCTGCAATTCATCAGCTTCATAAATCATCCCCGTTGGATTGGATGGACTGTTGAGAAGAAAGACCTTGGTTTTATCTGTTCTAGCAGCCTCTAGCTGGTCAACAGTCACCTTAAAATTATTTTCCTCCTTGGCTGGAACAAAGACAGATCGACCCTGAGCGACCTTAACCTGATCAGCATAAGATACCCAATAAGGTGTCGGAATAATCACTTCATCACCTGGATTAAGGACAGCCATAAAGAAGGCATAGAGAATAAATTTTGCCCCTGTTCCTGCCACAATCTGGTCGGTCTCCACTGAATAACCATAGAATTTTTCCATATAGGTATTGATAGCAGCCTTAAGCTCAGGCAAACCAGAAGCGACTGTATAAAAGGAAGCCTGACCATTCTCGATAGCTTTAATGGCAGCTTTTTGGATATTCTTGGGTGTTACAAAATCAGGCTGTCCTAAAGTTAGACTGAGAATATCACGTCCTTGTGACTTGAGTTCTTTAGCACGAGCCCCCGCAGCAAGGGTAATACTTTCTTCCATCTCTAAAACACGATTTGATAAATAGGTCATAGTCCCTCCCTTTTTATAAGATCACCTGTTTCAAAATTAACAAGATAATAGGCACCATCAGAACGGACTTCCCAAACTGGGACACCTTCTGCCATGCCAAAGGTTGTCTTTTGGATGGTTTCAGCACCATTGGACTTAGCTACTCTTTGGGCATCCTTAGAACTGATACCCTGATCAGCATGATAAACATAAACTTGACCAGAATGCTTTTTATTGATAGTTACCATAATCCTTTGGCCAGATTCATCCTGACCAAAGACTGTATAAAAAACTTCCTTGCCATTGTACTGTTGAACAGTGCTAATAGAACTGAAATCTGCGTACTGTCTAGCTGTCTTAATCGCCTCGGTCTTCATTTCTTTTTGAGGCTTGGTAGCCCCTATTAAGAAACTAATAGCTCCGGCAAGAGCTAAGACTAGGATTAGCAAAACGCTGATAAAATACCGCCAAAAATGCCTTTTTTTAGGCTCTTCCATACGATCAACCTTCTCATACATTAATAGAATCTATTATATCAAATATTTTTGAAAAAATGAGTCAATTCTGGCAATATTCTTACAAATTTTCCTTCTGATACAGGAAATCTCTGGGCAAGAGTATCATAAATTAAACGACCGTAACCCTTAGTCAAGATTCGCTTATCTAAAATAACTACTGCTGACTTTTGAGACTGATGTCGCTTGCTGCGGCCAATAGCCTGCATAAGCCGCAAAATAGTTACCGGCAGGCTGTAATCATAGAATGGATGTTTTCCAGTTTGGATCAACTGACGATTGAGCTTTTTTGTGAAGGGGTCTTCAGGATTATCAAAGGGAAGTCGGGTGATAACTTCAATCAGATTCTCTTGATTGTTAAAATCTACCCCTTCCCAGAAGGAGCCTGTTCCTAGGAGAATACTTGCTTCCCCCTTATCAAAACGTCGCTTGACATTAGCTGCCAGACCGTTCTTGTGTTGACAGAGGTGGGATAAGTCTGCTTCATCCAGTTTTTCAGAGACATCGAACATAGGTTTTTTAGCATTGAAGAGTACCAGAATGGGTTTATTCAGTCGGCTTAACTCTATCAAGCGGCTAGCAATTTCTTGGGCGTAGTCTTGAGCAGACAAGTCAGGAATAGCTGGCATAGAGCTATCCAGCCAGATTTCTTGTCCCATCTGGCGTTCTTGAGCTAATCGCTGATAATCGTAAACCTTAAAGCCTAGCAGATCAGGCAGGGAAACCTGCTCGCTAATATCCAGACTGGCTGAAACAAAATAAGTTTTGGCCGTCTCTGGCAGAAAATCCTTGAGATTCATAAAATCCAGGCGAGCACTATTCAGCTTAGTGATACGATGTTCTTGAGACCAATCCTGACTGAGCCAAAAATCAGAAAAAACAGGGGCAAACAGCTCCTTGAGTTCAAACAAGTCAGGCTCATCTAGCTCCAACAAATCTTGTCGAATTTTTTCAACCTGACAGTCTGGAATAGTTAGCTGCCTATTCTGATAAAATTGCTGGTTTAAATTGGACAATTCATACTGGAGGCTCTCCAGAATTCGACCTTGAAGATGATTGTTTGGATGCTCCAAGGCCTCATGCAAGTGTTTCATAACCTGATTGAGATTAACCTGCCGTCTGGAGAATTGCTCCATATTGAGAAAGAGTTTTTGGGCTTCATCAACTACCAGCACCTGCCCCTTGACAAATTCCTTGTCATCTTCAACCCTAGTCAGAAAATAAGCATGGTTGGTAATGACAACCCGTGCTTGCTTAGCACGTTCGTAAGAAATTTTCCAGAAATCACAATCCCAAAAAGGAGATTTTTTGCTGAGATTGCCATCGTGACGAATTTGGTCAAAGTAGGCCTCAAAACGCTGTTTCTGCTTGATTTCATCAAGATCCCCTGTCTGGGTTTGTGTCAGCCAGACTAGGAGTTGCATCTTATAACGATTGACCAATCGATTACTATCATCCTTGGCCAAACTTTTAGCGAAAGCATCTAATTTGATGTAATTTCGTGGACTTTTGAGACTGTGCAAATTGACATGAAAAACCTGAGCCAACTGCTGCCCTTCTTGCTCCATGATTTGATCCTGCAAAACCTTGGTTGGTACTGTCACAATAATTTTTTCATTCCTAACCTTGGTCAAAAGAGGCAATAAATAGCCGTAAGTTTTCCCCAACCCAGCCTGAGCTTGAATAAAAAGAGGTTTGGGACGGTCATAATTATCGCTGATTGCCTGAGCAAAAGTCGCCTGAGCTGGCCTATCTTCCAAATCCAAGAGAGCCAAATTGGTCGCAAAATCCGCGGATAAATGACGCTCTTGCAGCAAGGAAGCTACTTTTCTCACAAGTAGATTATTGACATCAAGAAACTCCTTAGGTACTTCGGCTGCCATACCAGCATAAATTTCGTCGATTACCAGACGAGACTCATAAAGCAAATGGTCTGCAAAATCCAAAATCCGTTCAACCGTTAAGCGAGGTAAGCTAGCAATTTTTTCCTGAAGCTTGAGCAAAAGTTGAGCGGTAGCATAGGCATCGGTTATAGCCGTGTGGGCCTGTTCTAAATTTAACTCTAAATGCCAGGCCAAATCCGACAGACGATAACGCTCCAGAGTAGGAAAGAAAACCTGTGATAATTCCACTGTATCCACTCTGGGGGTCCGCAATTCATAACCTTCTAAAAAGAGTTGTTCTGCCAAGAGATTAGCATCAAATTTCACATTGTGGGCAACGAAGATACAATCTTTAATCAGATCAAAAATTTCTTCAGCCACCTGAGAAAAGTCTGGAGCCTTAGACAGCTGTTGGTCTGTAATTCCCGTCAGCTCAATAATATGATTGGTCAGGTACTCATGAGGATTGACATCGGTCTCATAGGTCTGGACGATTTGACCTTGCTCAACAATGACAATCCCAACCTGAATAATCTGAGCCGTCGTCGAAGCACTGGTAGCTTCCAAGTCAACCACGGCATATTTTCGTCCAAGTTTCTTGTCAGTCATAGTGTTTCTATTATAGCATGAATAGGAGTTGGAAAGAAGTCGTAAATCTAAGATACACAAATAAAGCCACTCTATACGACACCTTAGAGTGGCTTCAGAAATTAAAAGTTCTTGATAAGACTACCTCATATTACCCGCAGAAAAATGAAAAAAATTTAAAGCACTTGTAGAAGCTTGAGCAAAAACCCTTGACCCTACCAACCTAACTCAGGCGCTGCTGTATTTCCGTTAGACACTAGATAGACTGAAGGCAAAAGTCAAAAGCAGCTGTGCCAGTGCAACTGTTCCATGAACTGCACAACGCTAGAGCTTGTCCCACTCTTTGAATATTCTTAACCAGCCGGATGTATTTGTTTACAAATTACAAAAATCTTTCAAATCAACTTGATTTCTTCTGCATTTTCCGTTAAGGTAATAGGTAATTGAGATTTGACGACAAATCAGACCAAATCCTGAATTCAAACAGATTGGAGGGGTCTCATGAAAACCCTACTCGACAAACTTAAATGGATTGGCCTAGCCTTTGCTTTTCTATTCCTTGACTTTCTGGCTCAAACCTTGTTTTTGGCTCACAAACAACTGTCACATACAGGACCTGCCTTGATAGCTAGTCTGGGATTAACCGCCGTTGCCGTTCTGGCTTGGTTGAGCTTACGACTTTTAAAAGAACCCATAACCTTTAAAAAGATTAAATGGGATATGTACGCCCTCTATGTTGGTATCGGCACGGTTATCCTATTTGTCATCAAAATAATTGGAGGCATTATTCACCAGCTGATGACCCACACAACCACCTCAGCTAATCAGGCAGCTATTGATAGTCTTGGAATGCCAATCTACCTCTACTTCATCTTTGCAGTAGTCTTCGCTCCCATTTTTGAGGAGATTATTTTCCGCAAGTGTCTTTTTGAAAAACTCTTTGGTTTTGGCCGCTGGAAGTGGCTGGGATTAATCGTAACCAGCTTTCTCTTTGGCCTACTGCATCTGTGGTCTTCTCTTGACAATCTGATGTCCCTAGGACTTTGGATTACCTATGCAGGCATGGGGCTAGTCATTGGCTTTACTACCATGATGAACAAGCGTATTGAATTTGGTTATAGCATTCATGTCATTAACAATGCTATCGCTGTCTTCTTTATTCTGCTCATGCAAATCGCTCAATAATTATATTGAAAAACGACCTCCTAAACTAGAGAGGTCGCTTTTACTGTTTTAAAATTAGTGGAATTGCATTCCACCATCTACAATGATGGTCTGACCTGTAACATAGTCAGAATCTGGACCTGCAAGGAAGGCTACAGCATTAGCCACATCTTCTGGTTCAGATAAACGCTTAAGAGTAATATCCTTAGCAAAGGTCTGCATCCCCCACTCGTCATCCTTACCAGCATTTTTACCAACTTCATGGGCAATATCATACATCATCGGTGTCTTTACAATACCCGGTGCATAAGCATTGACTGTAATACCATCATCAGCTAAATCACGCGCCAAGGTTTGGGTAATCCCACGTACTGCGAATTTTGTTCCACCATAGATTGTTAAGTTAGGATTGCCAACAACACCTGCTTGTGAGGTTGCATTGATAATTTTACCACCGTGACCAAGTTTCTTAAAGACCTTATGGGCAGCTTGACTACCCCAGATAACACCTCCAACATTGATCGCGAATGTCCGTTCAAATTGCTCTGGTGTGATAGTGTCCAGAGGTGTTGTCGGAGCAACGCCAGCATTGTTAACTACAACATTCAAATCACCAAAATGTTCGACAACTTTATCAAAACCTGCCGCCACTTGATCTTGCTTAGACACATCTGCTACAACAGCAAGTGCCGTGTCAGGTGACAATTGCTCAACGGCTGCTTGAGCAGTCTCTTCGTTATAATCAAGGATTCCAATCTTAAATCCGTCTTGGTGCAAGCGCTTAGCAATGGCAAATCCAATACCTTGACCAGCTCCGGTAACAATAGCAACTTTAGACATAACATAACCTCCAAAATTTTATGAGCTTATTGTATCTTTTTCTGTTCTCATTGACAAGAAAAGGCTTACAATTTTAAGAATTTGTAATCATTCCCTTATGGTTTAAAAAATTTTAATCTTTTTTAGATAGTGCTGTTTTATGCTATAATAAGCACAAATAAACAGAGAAAGGCAGATTATGCGACCTACCAAACTCAACAATTACTATCTGGAAATGGAAGAACATTACCTGCATGTTCCCTACTATGATGAAGAACGCCGTATCCGAGTGCTTCTGCCTAAAGATTATGCTAAGGAAGACTGGGCCAGCTACCCTGTACTCTATATGCATGATGGCCAAAATATTTTTTACAGCAAGGAATCCTTCTCCGGCTACTCTTGGAAAATTATCCCAACCCTCAAGAATCATAAGGAGTTGCCTAAGGTCATTGTTGTAGGAATTGACAATGCCGAGGGCAACCGTCTCAATGAATATGCCCCTTGGATGACAGATGTCGGTACCACGCCTGAAACCGCCAGTGTCGGGGGGGACGGCATGGCTTACGGAGACTGGCTAGTCAACATTGTTAAACCTTTTATCGATAAAACCTATCGCACTAAATCAGACCCTGAGCATACCCTGCTAGCCGGCTCATCCATGGGCGGTATTATTACTGCTTATATGGGAGCTGCCTATCCAGATGTTTTTGGTGGTTTGGGAGTCTTCTCACTAGCTTCTTGGTTCAGCGAACGTGATTTTTTACGTTACTGTAATAATCACCCACTGGAAAAAGATACTAAGGTTTATATTCAAGTGGGCACCAAGGAAGGTGACGAAGTAGATGAAGCTTTCGCGCCTAACATGAATCAAGCCTACATTGACTGCAGTCTACATTACTACCAATCTCTGCTCAAATCAGGAACACCTATGGAGCATATTCAATTGCGAGTTATGGCTAATGAAATCCACCACGAAAAATACTGGGCGAACCATTTCCTTGAATTTTTACAGTTTACGTTAAAAGAATAAAAGATAAGGTTGGAAAAGTATTCCATCCTTATCTTTTTTGCAGTAATAACAGCTTGACGCAATGATTGGAAGTAAGACTTGTTGGCTATGCCAAGAAGTTTTACCCTGCACAGTTCATGAGGTGCTTTAGCACCAATAAACCACTGCTGGCTGATTTTCCTTTTGCCACAAGGCCAAAGCGGAAAACCTAAACGAATGTGATGGTCATCGTTCATCTTATTTCCAACCTCAAAAGACCTCCCAGATCTTTTGAGGTGTGCGGAGGTGGGTTAAAAAGGTCTAGTAGACCCTTTTAATTGGGAAATAAAGCTTGCTTGCAAAGCAAGTGTCAAAATCCTCCAGTGGACTTTGGCAGTCTGGGGATAGACTGCCAAAGCCTGCCACCTAAAAACAAGAAAGTGGCAGAGGCCTGAGCCTTAAAATGGGAGAGCGAAGAAAATCAAAATCGTAATTTTATCACAATTTACTAATTGAGTCCCACTCTCTCTTTGTCACTCCCATTTTTATTTATAATTAAATCCTTCCGTCTTCTTCTAATTTTCCTAAGAAGTATGGCATCTGCACACGCCACCACGGCCAATCATGGGCAACGTCATTACCCCAGTAGTCGAACCAGCCGGGGATGGACTTGGATGAAAAAGCTTCTTCTAAGCGCATGGTATCAACGATATGGGGAGCTTCCCAGTCACCTTGACCAACTGAAACGATATAGGCATTCTGCCGATAGCGATCCAAGAACCAAGAGTCTTCCTGATTCCAGAGATAATCTAAAGGTGAATTATAATAAACAGCTGGATCGCCATAGTATTCTCCCGTAAAGAAACGGGCATCATAGACGCCGGACTGAGCTACAGCTACATCAAAAAGATCCGGATGCCGCAGGGCAAAGTTGATAGCATGGAAAGCCCCCATGGAGCAACCCGTCGCCATCATGCCCCCTGTCCAGTTAGATTCATAACGAATCAGAGGTACCAATTCATTAACGATATAACGATCATAAGCTTCGTGAGCCAAAGCCATATCATGAGCTGTTTTTCCTTCACAGAGCCAAGATTCATTATCAAAAGAATCTGGCGTATAGAATTTAACCAAGCCACGGTCAATAAAGTCCTGACAGGCCTCGATCATGCCGAAGTCGCCGTATTCATCCTGACTGCCACCCGATGAGGGAAAAACAACAACCGGCTTACCAGCATGACCATAGACATTAAAATACATCTCACGGCCAAGTTCCCCCGACCACTGACTTCTTCTTTCAAAATGCATAACTTACTCTAACAGGAGATAATGAAAATCTCTTGCCGTTTCCTTTCTAAAAATCTCAAACCTTAGCTTGGGCATAACTGACTAATTCTCTGAGCTCATCCATAGTTTGGGTTCTAGCTAGGATACCAACTTCTCCCATGATTTGAGCGAAAACACCCGGAACAGACTGAATCAAAATAATCTGATCACCAAAGTGAGCTTGAATATCTTCTAAGCTATGAGCATAATTACGATTGGCCTTACGAGAGATATAAACCACATTATAACGATGCTGAACATCGGCGGTAAATTGATTGTCCCGTACAATCTTGGCATACTGGTCAAAGATATCAAAATCATCTGCATAGTTCCACATATCAATAGTCAAGCCACCTGGTGGACGGCAGTTGATTTCAAGAGCCATAAGGTCTTTGGTTTTCTTAACGCGGAAGAATTCAAAGTGGAAGAAACGTTCTTTTACGTTGAAAGCCTTGACACATTGCTTTCCTAGCTCAATCAACTCTGGTGAAAATTCCCTCGGAATATAATAGAACATGTCATTATCATGGTCTAAGGTATCTAGGACAGCTTCAGAGTATTCTAAACCAGAGTAAAAGACGATGTTTCCATCATGGTCAGTCAAGCCGTCAAAGGTGATAATATCACCGTCAATAAACTCTTCCATGATGTACTCAACACCGGGCGTCTGGTGACTCAAAAAATCCTCCAGTTCAGCTTGTGACTTAATCTTATAAGTGTCAGAAGCTCCTACTCCTGAATTGGGCTTAATAATAACTGGAAAGCCAAGCTCCTGAGCCAGATTGCGTGCCTCATCATCACTGTGAAAAACTTCTCCTCGGGCAACCTTGATACCAGTTTGGCGGAAAATTTCTTTCATCTGCCGTTTGGTCTTAATGGACAGCATATCATCATTTTTATATCCAAAAACATTAAAGTCTGTCCGCAAACGGGCATCTAACTCCAGCCAATATTCATTGTGAGATTCGATGCGGTCAATACGACCATACTTATGAGCAAAGTAGGCTACTGCTCGGTAGACTTGATCGTAATCCTCCATATTATCTACACGGTAATATTCGGTTAAAGCAGTTTTCAAGCTATCACTCAGTTCCTCATAAGGGGTATCCGCAATTCCCAAAGTGTTAAAACCATTGGCCCTTAGACGATGGGCAAAGGGTTCAAAGTTCGTTGGGAAATGAGGGGAAATCATTACAAAATTTAAGGGTCTTGTCATTTGAGCCTCCTCTATTATCATTACCTTTATTCTACCATCTTTCAAGCTATTTTGACAGATTTTTCTGAAAATTCTCCCGGTAAAGATCTCTAGCTAAAGACTTTTATCAGCGGCTGCGTTATAATAAAGGCAAATCCATTCAATGGAGGTCCCTATGAAAATTTATACTATTAAAAATCACGTTGCTCTTGAAAACACCTATATTCTGGAAAATGAACAAGCCCTTCTCGTTATTGATCCCGGCAGCAATAATCAAGACATTTTGACTAAGCTAAATGACTTGGCTAAGCCTGTCGCAGCAGTGCTTTTAACCCATGCCCACTATGACCATATCATGAGTCTGGATGCTGTTCGTGATGAGTTTGGACAGGCTCCAGCTTACATCTCAGAAAAAGAGGCAGATTGGTTAACCAGCCCTGTTGATAACCTGTCAGGCCTCTCCCGCCACGATGATATGGCGAATGTCACAGCAAGGCCTGCTGACCACTTCTACCGTTATCGCCAGACCTACGAGTTGGCTGGCTTTAATTTCACAGTTGTTCCAACGCCCGGTCACTCTTGGGGCAGCGTCTCCCTCATTTTTAAAGCTGATGAGATTGTCTTCTCTGGCGATGCCCTCTTCTGCGAAACTATCGGCCGAACGGATCTTCCAACCGGAAATCAGCAGCAGCTTCTGGACTCCATTCGCCAAGAACTCTTTACGCTTCCTAACCACTACCAAGTTTATCCTGGCCATGGCTTTGATACCACTATCGGCCATGAAAAAACTTTCAATCCTTTTTTTAGGGACTAATCGTTAGGTTAAACGAAAATAGTTTAAGACACTCTTACAAAATTTACGTTTAACCGTGATAAAAACGAATGATTCTGATTGCCTATCATTGGACTTTCAGGCTCATTCGTTTTTTTGATGTCTCCTATTTTCTTTGCTCTTGGTGTTGTATTCGGGTTTTCTTTTTTTGAATATAGTCAATTAAACCCAAGGTCAAATCATAGCGTAAAAAGGGCGTAATCAGATAGATTCCATTAAAATGCTCCAATGCGCAGTCGATTAATTTCTTACTTTCTGCCAAAGCAATGGCCTGACAAGCCTTTTTGTCATCCTTAACGGCTTTTAACTTTTCCAAAAACACTTCTGATAAATAAATGCCCGGAACCTCATTGTGCAGAAAAATGGCATTGTTATAGGAAGTTATAGGCATAATGCCGATGAAAAAAGGCTGGTCATAAGCTTTTGTTAAATGTCCCATTTGATGGATAATTTCCTCGCTAAAAATAGGTTGTGTAATAAAATAATCTGCGCCTGCTTTAATTTTACGTTCAATAAGGCGACTGCTTTTGTCGAGCTGACGGATATTAGGATTAAAAGCTGCTGCCGTTGTAAAATGAGTTGCCCTTTTTAAACTGGCTCCACTATAACCTTTTCCGTGGTTTAATTGCTTAATTAGGGAAAGTAATTTAAAACTGGTAGCATCATAAACACTAGTAGCTCCGGGGAAATCACCAATTTTTGTGGGGTCGCCTGTAATAGCCAGAAGTTGATTAAAACCCAGTACATCCATTCCCAGCAAGCGTGACTGCAAACCTATCATATTATGATCGCGACAAGCAACATGGAGTAAAAAAGGCGTTGTTATTTCATTTTTTAAGAGAGAAGCAAGACTGAGATTGCAAATACGCGTTTTGGCTAAGGAATTGTCTGCTAAAGTAATCGCAGCAATATTCTTTTTATCTAAGGCTTTAATACCTTCAATAAATTTTTCAATGGCTAAGGTTTTTGGGGGATCAATCTCAGCAATGATGGTAACTTCTTTTTTAACCTTATCTGCTAACGTTTCTTTTTTACTAATTTCATCGATGAGTTCTTCTTCAGTGATCAACGGGGTAATAGTCTTACGTTCAACTGGCTTTAAATTTTTGATACCCCGCTTAATAGCTCTTATATGATCTGGAGTCGTTCCACAGCAACCACCAATTAAACGGACTCCTTCTTCCACAAATAGTCGGGCGCAGTATTCAAAATAGTCCGCATTCTGACTGAAATGATACTGTCCTTTTTCATTGTCACTAGCAAATGATAAAAGGCTGGCATTAGGATAAGCAGACAGATAACTTTGTGCAAAAAGCGGCACCTGTTTGAGGGACTGAATCATGTGATAAGGTCCCAGATGGCAGTTCAGTCCGACAATATCGGCACCTAACATCACCAATTGACTAAGGGCTTCCACCAAAGGACGGCCATCTTCTGTGATGCCTGCTTCATGAAGTGCCATATTGGTTATCAAGGGTAAATCAGTCAGTGGTCTTATCGCTTTTATAACAGCCTCTAACTCTTCCCTGTCATAATAAGTTTCAAACAGCAAGCCGTCCAGCTGCCCAGTTTCTAAAAGTACCTGCGCCTGCTCAACAGTCTCTTTGACAATATCTTCTAGGCTAAGCTCGCACTGTCTTAGCCCCCGTGAAGCTCCTATTGTTCCCAGAACAAAAACACTTTCCCCAGCAGCCTGACGAGCGATCTCAACTGCTTTTTGATTGATTGACTTAACATCATTGTCATAGCTGAAACTTTTAAGGCGGTGACGCTTAGCGCCGTAAGTATTGGTCTGAATGATATCAGCACCGGCATCAATATAGGCCTTATGAATGGCTGATATACGTTCTGGATGGCTGATATTATAATAGTCATGGCAGGACTCCAAGCCATCAGCATAAAGAAGGGTTCCCATAGCGCCGTCAGCTACTAAAATATCGGTTTTTAGTCTATCTAGCAATTTGGACATGGATACTCTCCTTAATTAACTTCTTAATTTCCGACGAACTTCCTTGGTTGCTGCAACTAAAACCTTAAGAGCAGCAAGCGTTTCAGGTTCCTGACGGGTTTTCAATCCACAGTCAGGATTGACCCAAAATTGCTTAGGAGACAGTCTACGCAAAGGCCTTTCAATATTAGCAATAACTTCTTCTTTAGTCGGCACGCGCGGAGAGTGGATATCGTAAACGCCTAAACCTATACCCAGCGGATAAACTGCTGTCTCAAAGGATTCGATAATATCTCCGTGACTGCGGCTGGTTTCAATGGAAATGACATCCGCATCAAGTGCCCGAATAGAATCAATGATTTCATCGAATTTAGAATAACACATGTGCGTATGGATTTGCGTTTCATCTTTGACAGACGATGTTGCGATATGAAAAGCGCGAACGGCATCATCAAGGTAAGCTTTTTGTTTAGCTTTGCGCAGCGGCAATCCCTCACGAAGAGCAGCTTCATCAACTTGGATGATAGCAATACCGGCATCTTCTAGAAGCTTAATTTCGTCTTTGATAGCTAGACCGATTTGATCAAAGAGCTGTCTTCGCGGAATGTCTGTGCGTTCAAAAGACCAGTTAGTAATCGTGATTGGGCCTGTTAGCATACCTTTGACCGGACGGTCAGTCAGACTCTGCGCATAAACCGTTTCACGGACAGTCAAGGGTTTAATATGCTGGACATCTCCGTAAATAATAGGTGGTTTCACAGCCCGAGAACCATAAGACTGGACCCAGCCAAGCTTCGTCGTAGCAAAGCCAGCCAGCTGCTGACCAAAGAATTCGACCATATCAACCCGCTCAAATTCGCCATGAACTAAAACATCAAGATCTAAATCCTCCTGAATTTTAATCCAGCGTTTAATCTCAGCATTTATATAGTCTTGATAGTCCTCATCGCTGATGTTGCCGCGTTTCCAAGCTAAGCGTGTCCGTCTGATTTCCTGCGATTGCGGAAAAGAGCCAATGGTTGTCGTAGGCAAAAGCGGTAACTGTAGTTTTTTCTGCTGTAGATCTCTTCTCTTTTTAAAACTGCTGATGCGCTTAGTCGCTGCTTGCTCTGCATTTTCCAATTCAATATTTCTGAAATCAGCAGCCTGGAGTGCTTCAAAATGAGCGATATGCTCTTGATAGGCGGGAGTTTCTCGGCCATCCAGCTTTTCAGTCAGAAGTTTGACTTCCTGCAATTTTTCATCAGCAAAGGCCAGACCGTTTAACAAAACAGCTTCAAGATCCGTTTCATTTCTAGCCGTTACGGGGACATGCAAGAGCGAACAAGAAGGCTGGACGGTCACCTCGGAAGCATTGTCTTTGATAATCTTCAAAAGTTCGGCAGTCTTCACAAAATCGGAACTCCAGATATTACGGCCATCAATCACTCCTGCAAAGATTTCCTTATCTTTGAAAAGTCCCGAAGTCAAAGCAGCAAGATTTTCTTTCAGACCATGAACAAAATCAAGTCCAAAAGCTGCAACAGGGAGTTGCGACAGGATTTCGACATTGATCAAAGCTTCAAAGTAAGTTTGAAAGATAAATTTAGCCTGAGGAATTTCCTTAGCAAAATAGCCATAGACACCTTTTGCTGCTTCAAGATAATCAGTGCCCTCATCAGTAACAAAGATAGGCTCATCAATCTGAATATAGACGGCACCTGCATCAACTAACTCTTTAAAAACTTGTTTGTAGAGCGGTAGGAGACTTTTTACGGCTACAGTGAAGTCTTCAACGCCCGATGATAGAGCGACATAGGTAATAGGGCCTGTGATAACGGGCTTTGCTTTGTCCCCTACAATCTCTCTTGCTTCTAAATAAAGTTCCAAAAGCCGATTATTATTCAGTTTGGGACGTTTTTTTGTCCACTCAGGAACAATGTAGTGATAGTTGGTATTAAACCATTTTTTCATAGAGGAAGCGACATTTTCCTTGTCGCCCCGAGCAATAGAAAAGTATAAATCAATATCTGCCGCTTCTTTAGAAAAGCGCTTAGGGATAATATTGAACTGCACAGACAAGTCCAAAATGTGATCATAAAAGGAAAAATCACCAACCGGAATTAAATCTAACCCCGCATTTAACTGTTTTTTCAAGAAATCTGTGCGCAGCGCTTTTGCTCCTGCAAACAGTTCCTGCTGGCTAATTTTTTGGGACCAGTAAGATTCAATCAGCTTTTTCCATTCACGATTTTCTCCTAAACGCGGATAACCTAAATTAGAAATTTTTGTCATTGCACCCTCCCTTATAGTTTTAAGTTAATATAAAGAAATTACTTAACTTAAAACTATAATCTATTTTTTATTTGATGATAAAAATCATACTAGATATTCCTTGTTAAATCAATAAATTATGGTTTTTGATTTTCTATCTTCTTCTATAGCTAGAAACTATAGAAATAGGTTCAGTTATAAGTTTTAACTATATCTAATACTTAGGATTTCCTGTTAATCCAAAAAATAAAAATGATGATAAAACGGAGGTAATTAAAGAGAACAGGATGGCTTCATATTCTTTAAAATATGCGGTGACTATTACTTAGACAGTGATTGATTAGGTTCCTCATCTCTTTGCCAATAGTTTGGAAAACTGGTGGAGTCTGGTGAACTACGCAGAATCGGGTCCGAAATATTCCACAACGGAGGATTTCAACCTGAGCTGGAACTTAAAGAGAGAGTAAAGTCAAGACTTGGTCTACTGTTTTCTTATAGGAACGCATCAGAGATTGTGAAGGTTTATAGAAGGGGATGCAATCCTATGGCAATCTATCCCCAGTTTCAGTCTATCTTTCTTATCCAAGTTGTAAGTGCGTTTAATTCGACATATTGATATATTTTTGAAGAAAGTGGTTTGAACATCTCAGTTAATTAAGTGTATAAAAAAACACACCTAGACCATTGCTCTAAGAAGCGTTTCAGTCACTAGTGTGTTTTAAACATTATATAGCTTTTTTATCTTGTCCTAAGGCTCTTTGGACAGCCTTGACTATTTCAACTAGAACGACAATAAGGAGACTGGCAATAATAACAGCTAACCATTGAGCCGTATCGAGGTAGGAAACGTGGAAGAGTTTATTAAAGCCAGGCACTACGATAGTCATCATGAGAATTAGAAAGGCTACTGGAATCGCCCAATTAAAGGTTGGATTACTAAATGGTCTAACCTTGAAAATTGATTGATAAACTGACTTAACGTTAAAAGCGTGAAGGAGTTGGATCAATCCTAGGGTTGCGAAGGTCATGGTCAAAGCATCCGCATGCATCATCTGACTATCAGTATGTTCTGGGAACATTAGAGCCCAGCCGTAAATACCGATAACCAGAGCTGTCTGCAGAAGACCTTGGTAGATGACAGCTCCAAAGACCCCACCGTCGAAGAAGTTAGACTTACGGCCACGTGGCTTATGGGTCATAACACCAGGTTCTGCTGGTTCGACCCCAAGGGCAATGGCTGGTAGGGTGTCGGTTACCAAGTTAATCCATAGGAGATGGACAGGCTGGAGAACATCCCAACCAAAGAGAGTGGCCAAGAAAATGGTGAAAACTTCGGCCATATTGGCTGAAAGCAGGTACTGGATAGACTTTTGGATATTGGAGAAGACCTTGCGCCCTTCTTCAACCGCAACAATAATCGTTGCGAAGTTGTCATCCGCCAGAACCATGTCAGAAGCGCCTTTAGATACTTCCGTTCCGGTGATTCCCATACCAATACCGATATCAGCTGTCTTAAGAGATGGAGCATCATTGACACCATCACCTGTCATGGCAACAACCTTGCCTTCATTTTGCCAAGCTTTAACGATACGCACCTTATGCTCTGGTGATACTCGAGCATAGACTGAGTATTTCTTAAAGACCTTTTGGAAATCATCGTCTGACAGTTCATTGAGCTCAGCTCCGGTCAGGACGTGATCTTGGCCATCTTCCTCAATAATTCCTAAGCGTTTAGCGATAGCTTCTGCAGTATCTTGGTGGTCTCCGGTAATCATAATCGGACGAATACCGGCTTCCTTGGCCACCTCAACCGCATGAGCGGCTTCTGGCCGCTCAGGATCGATCATGCCGACCAAGCCAGAGAAAATTAAATCAGCTTCGACAATCTCAGATTCCATAGTAGGAATTTCATCTACTCGCTTGTAGGCCATCATCAGAACCCGCAGGGCTTGCTTAGCCAAATCCTTATTCATAGCCAAAATATTTTTTTTATCAGTGTCCGTGATGGGACGGATTTGGCCATTTTCTTCAATTTGGGTCACCCGTTTAAGTAACTGATCAGGGGCTCCTTTGACGGCAACAAAGTAAGAATTATCCGTCTCTCTATGAATGGTTGACATAAGCTTGCGGTCTGAATCAAACGGCAGCTCAGCTACACGGGGTTCAGTCTGCAAGACTTCTCGCACATCAAAATTATGGTCAAAACCAAATTGAACTAGAGCAGTTTCTGTTGGGTCACCAATCAACCTACCTTGAGGGTCAATCTTAGTATCATTGGCAAAGTTCATAATCCGCAGAGTGTTATTTTCTGCAGAAATATCGGCAGCCGAAGATTGGAGATGACCGTTGGTATATACCTTTTCGACAGTCATCTGATTCATAGTCAGAGTACCGGTTTTATCTGAGGCGATGATTTCAGTTGAGCCTAGTGTTTCAACAGCTGGTAATTTACGCACAATAGAGTTACGTTTAGCCAAAGTCTTAGTCCCCATCGATAAGACGATGGTAACGATAGCAGGCAAACCTTCGGGAATTGCTGCAACAGCCAAAGCCACGGCTACCATAAGCCCGTTTAAAGGTTCTTCACCGCGGACGAAGATCCCAACTAAGAAGGTAATCAAGGCGATAACGACAATTAAGTAAGTTAAAGCCTTGGAAAGCTGAGTCAGACTCTGTTTGAGCGGCGTCTCAGTCTCATCCGCATTGGCCAGCATATTAGCAATCTTACCGACTTCGGTGTACATACCTGTGTTGGCCACAACACCAGAACCACGCCCGTAAGTGACATTAGAATTTTGGTAGGCCATATTGAGGCGGTCACCAATTCCAGCATCTTCCGCAACATCAACATTCAGGTCCTTTTCAACTGGAACGGATTCCCCTGTCAAAGCGGCTTCTTCAATCTTCAATGAAGCAGCTTCCAACAGTCGCATATCAGCTGGAACTACATCACCAGCTTCCAAAAGAACAATATCCCCTGGGACCAATTCCTTGGAGTCAATTTCAGTCACATGGCCATCACGGCGAACTCGAGCTAGAGGGCTGGACATATCCTTAAGGGCTTCGATGGCTGCTTCTGCCTGGCCTTCCTGATAAACACCAAATGCGGCATTCAGCACCACAACAGCTAAGATAATCAAGGCATCTGTTAAACCGTCCATTCCTTCCGTAACAACAGACAGAGCAGCCGCTACCAAAAGAATAATAATCATCAAATCCTTGAATTGGTCAATAAACTTAGCAATCAATCCTCTTTTTTCGCCTTCATCCAGCTCATTTTTACCATAAGCTTCTAAACGGCTTTGAGCCTGACCAGATGTCAAACCTTCTTTTGAACTGTCAACTTCTTTTAGGACTTCCTCAACACTTTGCACGTGATAAGAGAGCCTACTTTGTTCTTTGGACATAGTTTCCTCCATTAAATTAATAGATATAAGGGCAGTTTGATTAGACTGCCGCAGTTTAAATTTTTATCTCTTTTTTTCATAAAAAAGAGACCTGCTTAAAAAACAAGTCTCGCTGTTTAAGTCAGTGCCGGAAATTGCTTTCGTAATGACGACAGTGACACGTTTTCAAGGTTCTCATGTCCCTTCAAACGTCTGCTACTCCCTTGATATGCTTCTTATTATATAAAAAATCAGGTTGAAGCTCAAGGAAAAGTTCTTTATTTTATGGCTGGATAACTAGTTCCAGTCACTCAAAAGATTCATTGGGGTTGGAACTTTTCAATCTCTCCAAGCGATTTGCATATCGTAAGAGGCTAAGGGGATGTCTGCTTCCGGATCAGTTAAAAGATCATAGACCAGATGGAGCTGATGGCTGTCTCGATCTAGCTGAAAAGTCTTTGTCCTCGTTACAAGATGCTGAGTCCCCATTGAAGTTGGAATGGCCGCAAAATCAAGGTTTCCCTTAAGGAAACGCATGATGGACTTAGGATTAGAAAAGCGAGTCATGACTAGTTCCTTATGATTGAATTTGATGACTACCTTTTCTTCCTGACTGTTTTGATGAATGAGGTAGTCATAATCCCCCTTATTGGTCCACTGACAGTCATGAATTTCTTCAATAAACTCTGTCTGGTCCTCTATTTGGATGGTATTGTAAATCTTAATCTGCACGGTTTTCCTCCAAAAATAATGATGTACCTTCTAATTTTCAAATCTTCTCTAAAACTCGTTATTTTGCTCTAGTATTCTATCAATTTCAGCCTAATTTCGCAATTTTTGCTATACTAAAATCATGAATGAAAAAATTTTTCGTGATCCTGTTCACAATTATATATCTGTCACTGATTCCCTGATTTATGACCTGATCAACACCAGTGAATTTCAGCGCCTGCGGCGGATCAAGCAGTTGGCCACGACCAGTTATACCTTTCATGGGGCCGAGCATAGCCGTTTTTCTCATTGCTTAGGTGTTTATCATATTGCCAGCCGAGTAGTTGACTATTTCGAAAAGCATTATCCTAACGATTGGAATCCAGAAGACAGTCTACTGACTATGGCTTCCGCTCTCCTTCATGATTTAGGGCATGGAGCTTATTCCCATACATTTGAACGACTTTTTGGCACTAATCATGAAGTTATTACGCAAGAGATTATTACCAATGATCAGACTGAGGTCAATGCCGTTTTGCGCCGAATAGCTCCAGATTTCCCCGATAAGGTTGCTAGCGTTATTAACCATACTTACCCCAATAAACAAGTGGAACAGTTGATTTCCAGCCAAATTGACTGCGACCGTATGGACTATCTTCTGCGAGACGCCTACTACACAGGGGCCAGTTATGGCCAATTTGATTTAACACGAATTCTTAGTGTCATTCGTCCACATGGCAATGGTATTGCCTTTACCATTAATGGAACTCATGCTATTGAAGACTATCTTGTCAGCCGCTACCAGATGTACATGCAGGTTTATTTCCACCCGGCCAGTCGAGCCATGGAAGTCCTCTTACAAAATCTTCTTAAGCGGGCCAAAGCACTCTATCCTCAGCAAAAGGCTTATTTTGAGAAAACATCGCCTTGTTTAATTCCCTTCTTTGAGAAGAGCTACAGCCTACAGGATTATCTTTATTTGGACGATGGGGTGATGAACACCTATTTCCAGAGCTGGATGACCTCTGATGATGCTATTTTGGCCGACTTAGCCAATCGCTTCATTAATCGCAAGCTCTTCAAATCTGTCATTTTAACACAGACCAGCCAGACATCTCTTACAGAACTACGAAAACTGGTTGCAGCTATTGGCTATGACCCTGACTATTATACAGCCGAACATAAGAATTTTGATCTGCCTTACGATATTTACCGACCTGAAAAAGAAAATCCTCGTACTCAGATTGAACTTCTGCAAAAGGACGGCAGCCTCAAGGAGCTTAGTCAAGAATCTGACTTGGTCATGGCTCTAACAGGCACCGTTCACGGCGACAGTCGTTTCTATTTTCCAGCTGAAATGTTGGCTACCGATGACCTTTTTAGCAGTGAAAAAAAAGCGTTTCTCGGATACATTAACAATGATCGCCTGCTGTAATCTCAGCATCAAAAAAGACCTATGAGGCTGAGCAAAATCTCACTCAGTATTCCTTTTTTGGAATAAACTCTCAACCACTGCGTCAATCGAGTAAATCAAGAACTATGCTAACGAGTCTGAACTTTTGCCCCAAATCTTTTGAGCTGTGCGGGGAGTGGAAAAAAGTAAAAATTTCAATTTTAGTTTTTCTCCACTCCTATAGTGCCAGCTGACAAATAGCCTGATTTTTAGTAAAATAGTAGGGATGTATCAGCCCTCAAGCCTAGGCCACTGAGTGCTTGGGCTTTTATTTTATTCTATAAATTAAAACTGGAGAAAACAAAACCATGTCAATTAAACTTGTAGCCATCGATATTGATGGCACACTGGTTAACAGTAAACACGAAATCACACCTGAGGTCTATCAGGCTATTCAAGAGGCTAAGGCTGCTGGGGTTAAGATCGTTATCACAACGGGTCGACCAATCGCCGGCGTCCAAGAGCTTCTAAACAAGCTCAATTTAAACGAACCCGGGAATTATGTCATCACTTTTAATGGTGCCTTGGTGCAAGAAACCTCTACTGGCCAAGAAGTCATCAAAGATGCGCTTAGCTATGAAGATTACTTAGACATTGAATACCTAGCAACGAAATTAGGTATTCACTCCCACGCCATTACCAAAGATGGTATCTACACTAGCAATCGCAATATCGGTAATTATACAGTCCATGAAGCTACCCTAGTCAGCATGCCAATTTTTTATCGGACTCCTGAAGAAAATCGCAATAAGGAATTTGTCAAGACTATGTATATTGACGAACCTGAAATTCTGGATCAAGCCATTGCTAAAATTCCGCAAGAATTTTACGACCGTTTTACCATCGTTAAATCTCGCCCCTTTTACCTAGAAGTGCTGAATAAGACTTCTAATAAGGGGACCGCAATCCTCCATTTAACTGAAAAATTAGGTATTTCAGTTGAAGAAACTATGGCTATCGGCGATGAAGAGAACGACAGAGCTATGTTAGAAGTGGTTGGCCATCCAATTGTCATGGAAAATGGTAATCCTGAACTGAAAAAAATTGCTCAGCACATTACCAAATCAAACGACGAATCCGGTGTTGCATACGCCATTAGAAAGTGGGTTTTAGATTAATGTTTACTTATAAAGTGGGAATTTCTGCTCAAGAACATGACCAATTTGCCAAGGCCAGTAACCAAACCAATTTACTGCAAAGCTCCAATTGGGCTCAGGTCAAGGACAACTGGGATAACGAACGCCTTGGCTTTTATCAGGACGATAAAATGGTAGCCTCTGCTTCTATCCTGATTAAACGATTGCCTCTGGGGATGACTATGCTCTACATTCCACGTGGACCAATCATGGATTACCAAAATCAGGACGTCGTAGATTTCGTTATCAAGTCCCTCAAGAAATACGGTAAATCAAAACACGCCCTCTTTATCAAATTTGATCCGGCTCTGTTGCTTAAGGCCTATAAGATTGGCGAGGAAACCGAGGAAAATTCAAAAACTCTGGCAGTTATTGATAACCTCAAAAAAGCAGGAGCTGAGTGGACTGGCCGAACCATGGAAATTGCTGAAAGTATTCAGCCACGTTTCCAAGCCAATGTCTATACGCAGGAAGATATGCTGACGACCTTCCCTAAACATACTAAACGGCTGATGAAGGATGCCCAAAAGAGAGGGGTTATTACCAGCCGAGGAACTATCGATGATGTGCAAGCTTTCGCTGATGTTGTTGCCCTGACCGAAAATCGTAAGGGCGTGGCACTGCGCAACTACGACTATTTTAAGAAGATGATGACCATCTATGGTGATGATGCCTATCTTCATCTGGCCAAGGTCAACTTGCCTAAACGTCTGGCCGAATACAAGGAACAACTAGCCCAAATTGAAAAGGATTTGTCAGAGACTGCTGAAAATCAAAAGAAACGTCTGACTAAGTTGACCCAGCAAAAAAATTCCGTCCAAAAATACATCACCGAATTTGAAGAATTTGTTGATAAATATGATGACGAGCTCATTATTGCAGGGATTTTATCCGTCCGTTTTGGTAATGTCATGGAAATGCTCTATGCCGGTATGAATGATGAATTTAAGAAATTCTATCCACAATATTCGCTCTACCCTAAAGTTTTTGAAGATGCCTATGCTGATGGTATCATCTGGGCCAATATGGGGGGTGTCGAAGGGACTTTGGACGATGGTCTGACAAAGTTTAAATCTAACTTCAATCCAACCATTGAGGAATTTATTGGTGAATTTAACATTCCCGTCAGTCTTCTCTACAAACCAGCTATGTACGCTTACAATAAACGTAAACAAGCAAGGAGTAACCACTAATGACTTTTGAGATTTTAAGCAAAGATGTCTTTGAGACCTTTAGCCAAAAAGTTGCTTACAAGTCCTTTATGCAGTCACCCCAGATGGCTGATCTTTTTAAAAAGCGGGGCTATAAAATCGCTTATGTCGGCCTCAGAGCTGATGGTAATCTCCAAGTAGCTGCCTTGGTCTATTCTATACCCATGACCGGTGGCCTCCACATGGAAATCAACTCAGGCCCTTTCTCAACAGATACAAAATATCTAAGCGATTTCTACCGCGGTCTACAGGATTACGCTAAAAGCGAAGGCGCTTTAGAGCTAATTGTCAAGCCCTATGATACCTATCAAACCTTCGATAGCGATGGCCAGCCAAATGATGATGCCAAACCAGACCTGATTAAGACCTTTACCGATTTGGGCTTTGTCCATGATGGCCTGCAGACAGGTTATCCTGATGGGGAACCCGACTGGCATTATGTCAAAGATATGCGGGAGATTACTGCCGATAATCTCATGAAATCCTTGAGCAAAAAGGGACGGCCTCTGGTTAAGAAATCCAAGACCTTCGGAACCAAGCTGAAAAAATTGACTCGTGAAGAACTTCCAATTTTTAAAGAAATTACCTCATCAACCTCTGATCGGCGAGATTATACTGACAAAGACCTGGAATACTACCAAGACTTCTATGATAGTTGGGGGAATCAGGCCGAATTCATGATTGCCAGCCTTAATTTTCAGGATTACGCTAACCACCTCAAAGAAGGCAAGACCAATCTTCAAACTAAATTAGACAAACTCGCTCAGACCCATGCTAAAAATCCTGAATCTAACAAATACCTGCGGCAAAAGAGGGAATTGGAACAACAGTTAGCGACCTTTGATAAACGTCTGGAAGAAGCTCAGGATTTAATTACTAAGCATGGAGATCAAGACGTAGTTTTAGCTGGCAGTCTCTTTGTCTATACCAAGCAGGAAGCCATCTATTTATTTTCAGGCTCTTATACCGAATTTAACAAATTCTATGCCCCAGCCCTCCTGCAAGAGTATGTCATGCTGGAAGCTATCAAACGTGGTATCCCAAGTTATAATTTCCTTGGCATTCAGGGAATTTTCGATGGTTCCGACGGTGTTCTCCGCTTCAAGCAGAACTTCAATGGTTACATCACTCGGAAGATGGGAACTTTCCGCTATTATCCAAATCCCTTCAAATTTAAAGTCTTGAAGGGCATCAAGAGACTTCTAGGACGCTAATGACAAACAAAGAGGCTGAGAAAATCTCATCCCGTATTCCTGTTTTAGGATAAACTCTTGGCGCAGTACTGGCTAGGTTTTCCTTCTGCCATAAGGCCAAAGCACAAAACCTAAACGAATGTGGTGATAACCATTGTTTATCTTATTTCTTTCTACTCCCTTTTTAGATTCAAAAGGAAAACGGATTATATCTTACCACAGTCAAAAACGGCTAGATGTGTGTACATCTAGCCGTTTTATTATGAATCAAATCAACCGATTAATTTACAAAGTCAAGCAAAGCTAAGAAGCTATCTGCTTGCAGTGAAGCACCACCAACGAGAGCGCCATCAACATTTTCTTTAGCCATGTATTCCGCAACATTTTCAGGTTTAACGGAACCGCCGTATTGGATACGCACCTTATCAGCAACGTCTTTACCGTAAAGTTTTTCAACAGTTGAGCGAACAACACCGCAGATGTCATCAGCAATGTTAGCATCAGCAGATTTACCAGTACCAATAGCCCAGATTGGTTCATAAGCGATAACCATGCTGGCAACTTGGTCTGCACTCAAGCCTTTAAGGTCAGCAGTGATTTGACCTTCAATCCATTCAGCTGTTTTACCAGCTTCATAAGTTTCAAGAGACTCACCGCAACAAAGGATTGGAGTCATATTGTGGTTAAAAATAGCATGAGCCTTTTTGTTGATTTCTTCGTCTGTTTCATGGAAGTAATCACGGCGTTCAGAGTGACCAATGATAACATATTCAACACCGAGAGCTGCAAGCGCCGCTGGGCTTGTTTCACCAGTGAAAGCGCCAAAATCTTCCCAGTAACAGTTTTGAGCAGCCACTTGTAGTTCAGTGTCTTTAACACCTTTTTTCATGCCTTCAAGGAACAGGGCAGGGGAACCAACAACAGTATCAACAAGTTCGTTTGATGGAATGTTGTTTTTCACTGCATCAATGAATTCACGTGCTTCTGCAGCCGTCTTATTCATTTTCCAGTTTCCAGCGATAATTGGTTTACGTGACATTTCACATACCTCTTCTATTAAAATTATTTACCATTTCATTCTATCATAAATCCCAAGTCATTGAAAGATTTTGCCAGAATTTTCTCTAAAATCCAAACAGCGCTTCCAAGTTTAAATAAGTTGACTTTCATCAATATCAAACTCTTTCAAGAGAGCTTGCAATTTATCAAAATTCAAGCGAAAATGCTCCAACTTATGACCATCTGACCCTAGAGAGTATTTTTGGCAACCAAGATCTTTGACTAAACCGAGTGCGTAACGATAAAGATCTTCATGGTGATAAAGATAGATGGATTTACTATTTAGCTCAAAAGCCAAGTTATTCTCAATCATCTTTTGGAAAATGGTTATCAGTTGTGGTTCGTAAACCTGCAGGTCAGCAGGGCTAAGTTCAAAGAGTCGAAAGCCATAATCAAAATGAGCCAAGACATGGGCATCCACTCGCCCAATAGCAGCCTCTAGTAGATCCAGATACTCAGAGATGACTTCATCCTTATCTCGCTCAGCTATTTCGTCATCCAGATAATCATTTTGTCCATTGTGGTGAACCGATAATAACTTGAGGTCAAATGCCTTATCTGCCAAATAAGTCAAAATATCCGCTTCTCTGGGTTGGTAATAACCGATTTCAATACCTCGTTTGATGCGGTTCCCATAGTCTTTATTGAGTTGGTCAATTTCTCGACTATATGCGCTATAATCAGGAATATCATCCTTTTTTGTATAGGGATTGGACAAATCAAAGTGTTCGGTTGTGACAATGTCGCCAGAATAAGCTTCCAAATAATCTTTAAATTTAGCTTGGGAATCGTAAGAAAAATGAGTGTGTAGGTGATTATCCCGCATAACTGACCTCCTTGTTCTTATTTTATCATACCATACTTTGCGGCACGAAGTTTAACTAGCCTTCAATTAGCTAAACGAAATAAGCAAGAACATGAGGAAGATAACAGAAATGAGAGCCAACGTTGTTCCTTGTTTTGACCACCGAAATTCTCTTAACTATGCTATACTAGTTTTTAAGAGCTTAAAGACAATTAATGAAAGGAGGACGACATGGCCAACAAAAAGAAATCTCGCCAAAGTAAGTGGAAAAAGCTTTTTAAAATTAAACAGAAAAATCGCAAATCGTTTGCTCTTACCTTAATTCTTATTCTCGCTATCCTGCTTTTTACAGGCTATGGCCTGTTCAGTCGGCTGACTGTTATCAACACTAAGCCTCCCCAAGTCAGACAAGATGACCGTGATATTGCTGTCCTCTACTTCATCAATAATATTGGCGAGGAGGCTAGGTCCATTGCTCAGGATCATGATCTCTATGCTTCTGTCATGATTGCTCAAGCTATTTTAGAAAGTAATCATGGTACATCTAAGCTTGGTTCTGATCCTAATTACAATCTCTTTGGGATTAAAGGGGATTATAAAGGGAGCTCAGCTACCTTCCAAACCTGGGAGGATGATGGCAAGGGCAATGCCTATAAAATTGATGCTGCCTTTCGGAAATACCCTTCTTACAAGGAATCATTAGAGGATTATGCTGATATTCTCAGTAAGAATCTCTATGCAGACGCTAGGAAATCTAATACTACTAACTATCAGGATGCGACCCAGGCTTTAACCGGCCGCTATGCAACTGACACTAGCTATAATACTAAACTTAACTACTTAATTAAACTTTATCACTTAACTGATTATGACCAACCGGTCAGTCCTTATAAGCCAGGCTTACTTTATAATGTCTACAGACAAGCCTATACTGATGTTAATACACTTGAAAAAGATAATAATTGGGCTAAAAATCAGCTGACCAACTAGACCTGCTAGGAGGTAAAATTCTTTTTCGCTTTACCCAGAAAAGTACTGGAGCCAAACCATTTTTAACGAGAACGAAAAAAGAGCTATTCTAGAGAACAGCTCTTTCATAATGCCTTATTTAGCAATGTCAAATACAACAGATTTAACATTCGTCATGGCTTGAATAGAATATTTAACCCCTTGAACACCAGCACCAGACTTCTTAGCTCCTAAGAATGGGAAGTTATCGGTACCACGTTGGGTCTTATTATTAATATGGACTGTCCCAACTTCTAATTGTTCGGCAATCTTAAGAGCCAATGGGAAGTCTCGAGTGAATACTGAGGATTGCAGGCCATATTCAGATTCATTAGCAATTTCCAAAGCTTCATCAACTGATTTGACACGGATAATTGGCAAGACAGGACCGAATGGTTCTTCCCAAGCTAAACGCATATCAGTTGTCACTTTATCAAAGACGGTTGGATAAATCGTATTACCTTCTCGCTTGATTGGGGTCGTAGCTACAGCACCCTTATCAGCAGCATCTTTAATCAAACCTTCCACGAAGTCAGCTGCCTTAGTGTCAATCAATGGTGTGATGTCAGCATCTTCTTCTGGCATACCAACGGAGAGCTGCTCAACCTTCCCAGTGACTAATTTAACCAATTCATCTGCTACACTATCCATGACAAGCACACGCTTAACGGCTGTACAACGTTGTCCAGAGTAACCAAAAGCACCAGAAACAATATTGTTAGCCGTCAACTCAAGATCAGCATCTTCGAGCACAATGGCTGCATCCTTACCACCGAGTTCCAACATGATTGGGCGCATACCAGCCAGCTTACCAATGTTTTCGCCGACCGGTGTTGATCCTGTAAAGTTGATAAAATCAACAGCTTCATGTTCAACGATGTAATCACCGATAACCGAACCACGACCCGTGATAGTGTTGAAGACACCAGCAGGCAGACCGGCTTCAGCGAAGGCTTCAGCCAAGAGCAAACCTGAGATTGAGCCTTGCGTTGGTGGTTTGAAGGCAACAACGTTACCGGAAATCAAGGCAGGGGCAATCTTGGAACCAGCCAAGTTAACAGGGTAGTTAAATGGTGAGATAGCCAAGACCAAGCCAACTGGTTCGCGACGAACTACTGCAATTTTACGCTTGCTGGCTGCATCAAAGCTACCGCCTTCGAGGACTTCACCTTCAGCACGCACACCTTCTTCAGCAGCGAAATTAACAATTTCTGCTGTCCGAGTGACCTCACCAATGGCTGATTTTAGACCCTTGGCAATTTCCTTAGACAAAACAGAACCGATTTTTTCAGCATCTCGTTCTAAAATATCAGCAGCCTTATGGATATAAGCGGCACGTTCAATATAAGAGAGTGCCCGCCATTCCGGAAGAGCTGCTTTAGCTGACGCGTAAACATAGTCAACCTCTTCATGGCTCATAGCTGGAACTGTACCCAGCTCTTTACCAGTCGCAGGTTCATAGATTGTGATTTCCTCATCTGATAACTTCCATTCACCATTGACATAGTTTTTGTATTGTTTAGTCATCTAGTTCTCCTTTTACTTGTGATAGACCTATTCTATCACTTTTTATGTAATTTTCCAATATCTACTATGTTAATAATCTGAATATTTCGAAAGCTACTTTCTTGATAAGGAAGAGAAACAGTCTTACTCTTTTAGGCTCCTAGATTAGAAATTGATTATCTGATTAAGGTCAATCAGTCAAGTTTTTTAACTTCTGACTTAGCAAAAAAGGCCAGAGCTGAGCTCTAACCTTTTATGATGACTTAATCAACATCAACGTATTCTTTTTCAAGTTCCAGAACTTCTTCCATGGTAGAACATTCTGTCAACGCACGTTGTGCCAATTCTTCCATCTTCTTAGTATCAAGTTTCTTCATCAAACTGCGAGTCCGAAGGACAGATGTTGCAGACATTGAGAATTCATCAAGTCCAATACCTACAAGGAGTGGAACAGCCTTTTGGTCACCAGCCATTTCACCACACATACCAGCCCATTTACCTTCTGCGTGAGCTGCCTTAACGACATTGTTAATCAAACGCAAGATTGATGGGTTGTATGGTTGATAGAGGTAGGATACCTGTTCATTCATCCGGTCAGCAGCCATAGTGTATTGAATCAAATCGTTAGTACCAATTGAGAAGAAATCAACTTCCTTGGCAAATTGATCAGCCAACATTGCTGCAGCAGGGATTTCAATCATAATACCCACTTCAATGTTGTCAGCAACAGGAATACCTTCTGCTTGCAATTTTGCTTTTTCTTCATCGAAGACAGCTTTAGCAGCACGGAATTCCTTAAGTAGGGCAACCATTGGGAACATAATCCGTAAGTGACCATGGACTGATGCACGAAGGAGGGCACGGATTTGCGTACGGAACATAGCATCGCCAGTTTCTGAAATAGAAATACGCAAAGCACGGAAACCAAGGAAGGGGTTCATTTCTTTAGGTAGGTCGAAGTAAGGCAATTCCTTATCACCACCGATGTCCATAGTACGAACCACAACTGGCTTACCATTCATGCCTTCCAAAACTTCCTTGTAAGCTTGATATTGCTCATCTTCAGTTGGGAAGTCTTGAGAATCCATGTAGAGGAATTCAGTCCGGTAAAGACCAACAGCCTCTGCACCATTGTCATTAACCCCTTGAACGTCCTTAGGTGTACCAATATTAGCAGCCAATTCAAAATGCTTGCCATCAGCTGTTACTGTTTCAGCATCCTTAAGAAGAGCCCATTCAGCTTTTTGCTTAGCGTAAGCTTCTCCAGCAGCCTTGAATTCAGCTACTTGATCATCACTTGGGTTGACGATAACCTGACCAGTAATACCATTAACAGCTACTACATCGCCGTTTTTAACCACTTCGGTAACATTATTGGTACCAAGTACGGCAGCGATTTCCAGCGTACGCGCCATAATGGCAGAGTGACTGGTACGTCCACCAATGTTAGTCACAAAGGCTTTAACAAACTTCTTGTCCAACTGAGCGGTGTCAGAAGGAGTCAGGTCATTAGCGATGACGATAGATTCTTCATCAATAGAAGCGGGGTTTGGCAACTTCTTACCGAGCAAGTTTGCCAAAACGCGTTTGGTTACATCGCGAATATCAGCAGCCCGTTCTTGCATGTATGGATTATCTTCCATACCCTCAAAAATAGTGATGAACATATCAGTCACTTCTGTCAAGGCAGCTTCCGCATTTACTTCTTTGGCACGGATGGTTTCTTTAATTTGACCAATCATTTCTGGGTCAGCGAGAACCATCAAGTGAGCATCAAATACGGCTGCGGCTTCTTCACCAAGGCTTCCTACTGCTTTTTCACGGATAAGAGAAAGCTCGTCTTGAGACGCTGCTAGAGCTGCGTCTAGACGAGCTTCCTCTGCATTTGTATCTGTAACGGATACAGTTTCAAATGATAAGTCCGGTTGAACCAGCAGATATGCCTTAGCAACAGCAACACCATCGGATGCTGCGATTCCTTTAAGCATTTCTGTCATAATTTTAAGCCAATCCTTCTTTTGTCATTGTTTCGTCGATAGCTGCAAGAGCATCGTCAGCATCTGTACCTTCAGCTGAGATTGTCACATCAGCACCTTGACCAACACCAAGGCTCATAACCCCCATAATTGACTTAAGGTTTACTGATTTACCTTTGTAATCCAAAGTGATATCTGAAGCAAATTTGCTAGCTGTTTGAACGAGCAAAGTAGCTGGGCGAGCGTGGATACCTGTTTCTGCAACAATGTGGAAATCTTTAGAAGCCATAATGGTTCTCCTTTTTTCTAATGTAAATATTTTAGATCATCTTATGATAACCCTTACAAAATAGAATTATATCATATCACCCTTCCATTTTCAAGACTTAACCCTATTTTCCATAAAAAATGAAACCCTTTTCCTAAATATTTCAACCTGAGTTTTCAAGAAACTTTTTTAATTGAAAAGGCATAAAAAGAGCCCAAGTTCTGTAACTACTTTATAGTGCTTATTGAGCTTAGGTATCGGATTCACCGCTATAATCAAAGTATTCGGATCTTGTATAACCATCGTTGTATTCGAACATGTGAATTTTTTTACCACTATCGCTAACACTGACAAAAATTGGGAAGCTTTGTGATTTGATCTTCTGAGTTAAATCACTTTTGCTATTGGCTAGGACCATAATAAAATATTTATCCCCTTCAAGTTTAGACTTAACTTTATTCAATTTTCCTTTTGTATCCCTTGTCATATTCTTCTTGGATAAAACTTTAAAGTAAACAGTTTTTGTTTCATCATCTGTCTTTACTTTTATAGTATGGGATTTCATATTAAATGTTAGTGTTGAACCCCCAGAAGGGATATTGGCATCATAGTCTTCAATATCTGTTGAACCAGTGTAAGACTTCTTCAGCTCTGTTGGAATACCATTTTTATCATAACCATGGCCACAAGCTGTTAAAACTATGAGAGTAAAGGCTATTCCTAAGCCTAGAAATAATTTGGATGCTTTTTTCATAAGAAACTCCTTAAAAATTTTTTCAGCCTTAGTTTACAAAAAAAAGACATTATTGCAAGACTGCCGCAGTTTCTTAATTTATTTGCAACATTTCGCAACTAAAAAGCCTAAGTGAAGGAAATTACGTGCAAACAGTAACCTCATATCGGTAGGATATTATTTATTAGTCTGATTTTCCAAATATTGCAGAAATTATATTTACGTGATTGGGCTTCCGATTTTGAGTTAACCCTTGCTGTTTCTAGCTTTCTAGCAGATTGTTTAATGGCTCAAAGCGACCACAAGATGTTGGGGGTTGATTTTTCCTTAAACACAAAATATTGTGTTTTCCGAGCAAAATCGCTTGATTTTTTAAGTTGATTTGGTTATCCTAATTAGGTATTAATTTTGAGGAGAGTACAATGTCACAAATCACATTATTTTCAAAAAACAACTGTATGCAATGCAAGATGACCAAGAAATTCTTGGAACAAAACGGTGCTGACTATCAAGAAATCAATATTGATGAGCAGCCAGAAAAAATTGATTATGTTAAGAGCTTAGGTTTTACCGCTGCTCCGGTTATCGAAGCTGGTGATATCACCTTTTCAGGTTTTCAGCCTGCCAAATTAAAAGAGATTGTTTAATTTCTGGAATAAGAACACGCTGACCAAGCAGGCCAAAGCTGCTTGGCCGTTTAAGTTTAGCATTCTACATTATAATTGTTATAGATAAACAAAGAAGGAAACACTTATGAGTCTTAAAGATTTGGGCGAAGTCTCCTACTTCCGCCTCAACAATGAAATTAACCGCCCTGTTAATGGCCAAATTCCTCTCAATAAAGATAAGGAAGCCTTGCAGGCTTTCTTCAGGGAAAATGTTATTCCTAATTCTATGGCCTTTGATTCCATTACAGATAAAGTGCGTTACCTAATTGATAACGACTACATTGAGTCTGGTTTTATTGGAAAATATTCGGTCGAATTTATTGAGGAGCTGGCACAGGAATTGCAGGCAGCAGATTTTCATTTTCAATCCTTCATGGCAGCCTATAAGTTCTACCAGCAGTATGCTTTAAAAACGAATGACGGAGAATTCTACCTCGAAAGTATTGAAGATCGCGTCCTCTTTAATGCCCTTTACTTTGCGGATGGTGATGAACAACTGGCTAAAGACTTAGCAACAGAAATGATCCACCAACGCTACCAACCGGCAACGCCATCATTCCTAAATGCTGGACGTAGCCGCCGCGGTGAATTAGTCTCCTGTTTTTTAATTCAAGTAACTGACGATATGAATGCTATCGGACGTTCCATCAACTCAGCCTTGCAGCTATCGCGTATCGGAGGTGGTGTTGGGATTTCGCTCAGTAATCTGCGTGAAGCTGGAGCGCCAATCAAGGGTTATGCGGGCGCAGCATCTGGTGTCGTACCTGTGATGAAACTCTTTGAAGACAGCTTCTCCTACTCTAACCAACTAGGGCAACGTCAGGGAGCCGGGGCGGTTTATCTGGATGTCTTCCACCCTGATATTCTTTCTTTCTTATCAACTAAGAAAGAAAATGCAGATGAAAAGGTTCGGGTTAAAACTTTATCATTAGGGATTACCGTTCCTGATAAGTTCTATGAATTGGCCCGCAAAAATGAGGATATGTATCTCTTTAGCCCATACTCTATAGAAAAAGAGTATGGTGTCCCATTCAACTATATTAATATTACCGAAAAGTATGATGAGCTGGTGGCTAATCCTAAGATTGTTAAGACAAAAATCTCTGCCCGCGATTTAGAAACTGAGATTTCTAAATTACAGCAAGAATCTGGCTATCCCTATATTATCAATGTCGATGCTGCTAACCGTTCAAATCCTATTGATGGTCGCATCATCATGTCAAACTTGTGTTCTGAAGTTCTACAAGTTCAAAAGCCTAGCTTGATTAATGATGCACAAGAATTTGTACAGATGGGAACTGATATTTCATGTAACCTTGGATCTACCAATGTGGTGAACATGATGGCATCTCCGGATTTTGGTCGGTCTATCAAGGCTATGACTCGCGCACTTACTTTTGTGACAGATTCATCAAGTATCGATGCTGTCCCAACGATTAAGGCCGGTAACGAGCAAGCTCACACGTTTGGCTTGGGGGCTATGGGGCTCCACTCCTTCCTTGCTCGCAACCACATTGAGTACGGCAGTCCTGAATCGATCGAGTTCACTGACATCTATTTCATGTTAATGAACTATTGGACCTTGGTCGAATCTAACAATATTGCTCGTGAGCGCGGTGAATCTTTCGTCGGTTTTGAAAAATCAAAATACGCTGACGGTACTTACTTTGACAAGTACATCACCGGCAAATATGTTCCAAAGTCGGCCAAGGTTAAGGAACTCTTCGAAGATCACTTTATTCCTCAGGCTGAGGACTGGGAAGCCCTTCGTCAAGCCGTAATGAAAGATGGACTTTATCACCAGAATCGTCTGGCTGTTGCACCAAATGGTTCTATCTCTTACATTAACGATGTCTCCGCTTCCATTCACCCTATTACCCAACGGATTGAAGAGCGTCAAGAAAAGAAAATTGGTAAAATCTACTATCCAGCCAGTGGCTTGTCGACTGATACCATTCCTTACTACACATCTGCTTATGATATGGATATGCGCAAAGTCATTGACATTTACGCAGCTGCTACTGAGCATGTTGATCAAGGTTTGTCACTAACACTCTTTCTGCGCAGTGATATCCCTGAAGGACTGTATGAATGGAAACAAGAAAGCAAGCAGACCACTCGCGACCTATCGATCCTTCGTAATTATGCCTTCAATAAAGGCGTTAAGTCAATCTACTATGTCCGCACCTTCACAGATGATGGAGATGAAGTCGGCGCTAATCAGTGTGAAAGCTGTGTGATTTAACTGAACAGTCAAACTTGGAGCTAAAGCTCCTATGTTTGACACGCCAACCGCTAGGACTACTTGCCTAGTTCGCTGACTAAACTCTTGACTCATATTATCCCCCTCTTAATTTGGAGAAACTCATGACAACATACTACAAAGCCATTAACTGGAACGAAATTGAAGATCTAATTGACAAGTCAACTTGGGAAAAGCTCACTGAGCAATTTTGGCTGGATACCCGTATCCCACTATCAAATGACTTGGATGACTGGCGTAAGCTATCTGATGAAGAAAAAGACTTGGTCGGCAAGGTTTTTGGAGGCTTGACGCTGCTTGATACCATGCAATCAGAGACTGGTGTTGAGGCTATTCGTAAAGATGTTCGTACTCCCCACGAGGAGGCCGTTCTCAACAATATCCAGTTCATGGAATCTGTCCATGCCAAATCCTACTCATCCATCTTTTCAACTCTCAATACCAAGTCTGAGATTGAAGAGATCTTCGAGTGGACCAACAACAATGAATACCTTCAAAAAAAAGCTGAGATTATCAATGAAATTTATCTCAATGGTAATCCCCTCCAAAAGAAGGTTGCTTCAACTTTCCTAGAGACCTTCCTCTTCTACTCTGGTTTTTTCACCCCACTTTACTACCTGGGAAACAATAAGCTCTCTAACGTTGCAGAAATTATTAAACTCATTATCCGTGATGAATCTGTTCACGGAACCTATATCGGCTATAAGTTTCAATTAGGATTTAACGAACTTTCAGAAGAAGAACAAAGCGAGTTTCGTGACTGGATGTACGATCTCCTTTATCAACTCTATGAAAACGAAGAGCTTTACACCAAAACCCTCTACGATGGAGTAGGCTGGACCGAAGAGGTCATGACCTTCCTGCGTTACAATGCCAATAAGGCTCTGATGAATCTGGGGCAAGATCCTCTCTTCCCGGATACGGCTGATGATGTTAATCCTATCGTCATGAATGGAATTTCGACTGGTACTAGCAACCATGACTTTTTCTCACAAGTTGGGAATGGCTATCTTCTTGGTAGTGTTGAAGCCATGCAGGACGATGATTATAATTACGGACGTGAGATGCAATAAATAGCTATCTTAACCCTTCTTAGGAACCTAGGGAGGGTTTTAATGTGCCCAAGGTATTTCTTGAAATGTTTTCATTTTTTATTGAAAACGTTTCATTATATTGCAATATATTTTCATAGTAGTAAACTGGTTATAAGTATTCAGAAACTGTATTCGTAAGTTTAAATTCTTAGCGTCAGTTGGAAAAAAGACGATTGACCCTATTTAAGTCAATCGTCGAGGGGATTTTCAAGACCCTAGGCTTGAAAATGAGCAATGGCACTCCGTTAGGAGGTCGCTTGCGTCCCTACCACATAAGGCTAACTGTCAAAAAAATGTGAATACAAGTTCTCAGAATTAATGAAGGGGAAACTTCTGCATGAAACTCTATGTTCAGTTTATGATTATTCTCATTTTTTCTTTGGTCGGTGAGATTATCTCTACTGTCTTTAATTTACCTATTCCCGGCAGCATTATTGGCTTGATTTTGCTTTTTGTGGCTTTGGAGGTCAAACTCGTTCGTTTGCGGCATATTTATACTGTCGGGAAATTCATGCTGGATAATATGACGATTCTCTTTTTACCGGCTGGTGTTGGGATTATGCAATATTTTAAGGTTATTATCCCCAATCTTTTGCCAATTCTTATCATTACTTTAGGAGCTCTAGTCATTAATCTATTAACGATTGGCTTGATTGTCACTTGGATTAAGAATCGTTTTGAAGGCGACTATAAAGATTAAATTGAACTCACCTAGAACTCTGTGAAATTATGTACACTGAAGCTGGACAAAAATTCGTCCAGCAGTGGTTGGGAGCACGACTTGTTGGCTAAGTCAGCATAGTCTTGACCCTGCACAGTTTATTGATGCTAAAGCACCTAATGAACCACTGCTAGCTGGTTTCCCTTTTAAGCGAAAAAACCAGCCAACTTGTTAGGGGGAAATAGGAACCAAAATTTTCAATTTTAGGGTTCGTTCCTACTCCCGACCCCTAAATTCTTTGAGTCGCTTAACAGCTTTGTATCTTATAGGAGGTTATCATGGCTGATATTTACAGCAATCCCATTTTCGGTCTATCATTGTCAATTTTTGCCTACCTTATTGGGCTTTTAATTTTTAGGCGTTTTCCTCATCCAGCGACTACGCCTCTTTTAGTTGCTACCATTGCCTTGATCGTTCTTTTGAAAATTACAGGAATTTCTTATGCTGACTATTATAAAGGTGGCATTTATCTTAACACCTTGATTGTTCCCTCGACGGTTGCTTTGGCCATTCCCCTTTATCGTAATTTTCCCTTGATGAAACATCACTATCGCAGTATTCTCTTGGGGACTTCTATATCAACTATTATCAATACTTGCTATACAGCGGTGATAGCTAAGTGTTTTGGCTTAGACTTTTTCTTTGCTATCTCACTTTTTCCAAAATCCGTCACTACTGCCATGGCCATTGGTATCAGCCAAAAGATGGGGGGAATTACTACTTTGACTCTTGCGGTTGTGGTTATGACTGGTATTTTAACAAGTGTTATCGGCCCATCTGTTCTAAAATTCTTCAAAATTCAAGACCCCATTGCCTTTGGGCTGGCTCTTGGCGGTACCGGTCACGCTATCGGGACAGGGGCTGCCCTTAAATATGGACAGATCCAAGGAGCCATGGCAGGTTTGGCTATCGGAGTTACCGGTGTCATGTATGTCATTATCAGTCCGATTGTGGCTCAGCTGATTTTGAGATGAGAATGTAAGTTCCAACTGATAGACTTCTGCTCTTAGCTAGATAAGCTAGATTTCTCCTAATTAATCGACCTTATAATTTTTATCATTTAGTTTCATTTGAAAGAATTTTTGCGCTGAAGTTGACAAGGGATATCTTCTTTAACGGAACTATTGTTTTCCCCTAACATCAGGATTTTTAGGGTTCACAAGCTTCTAAAAAAATTCTATACTAATTTTGTTAGGTCAAGTCTAGCAGAAAGAAGAAATCTCTTATGACAACACAAGCTTTTGAACAATTTGTTGTGATGGACACTCAGGCACTGGCGACTGTTGATGGTGAGGACGGAGACGACCTACATCGCCCCTAACACGAGTCTATAGTTAATTATTATCTGGACCCACCTCCTATCAGTCCTTGGGTACTTGATATCTTTATGTAACTGCTGTATCCCCTAGCGATCTTATTAAAAAAGCGTTTGGAACCTCTTGTTCCAAGCGCTTTTATACTAGGCAGTAGCAAATTAAAACTTGCTGTCCTCTGGTAAGTTTCCTTAGTCTTACTCAGTAAAAATATCTGCAAGAATGGCCACGCCTTTGTCAATCTCATCCTTGGTCAAGGTCAGCGGCGGCAGGAGACGAATGACATCGGTACCGGCTGTCAGAACAATCAATCCTTTATCACGCGCAGCCTGAACTAAATCTGCTAAATTCTCGGTCGTCTGAATTCCTATCATATAGCCTAATCCGCGAATTTGAATGATTTTAGGATTATTCGCTAAGACTTTTTTCAATTGGTCTTGGAGATAATTACCATTTTCCCAAGTTTGGTCGAGAAAACCTGGTGAAGTCAGGATATCCAAGACAGCCGAACTGGCCGCCATAGCTAATTTATTGCCGCCAAAGGTTGATCCATGACTGCCGTAAGAGAAGGCTGAACCGAGATTTGTCTTAGCCAGCATGGCACCGACAGGGACACCATTGGCTAGGCCCTTAGCTAAGGTGACGATATCAGGTATAATACCGTAGTGCTCAAAGGAAAAGAGCTTACCCGTGCGTCCCATGCCGGTTTGAACTTCATCGACAATCAGATAGATTCCTTTTTCTTGGCAGAAGGCGGCTAGGTCTTGAACAAAGGTCTTATCCGCAGGGAGAATACCTGATTCTCCCTGAACCATTTCCAACATCACTGCTGCTGTTTGCTCATCAACCAAGCTTTTGACAGACATCAAATCATTGAATTTGGCATAACTAAAGTGGGGAACTCCATCACCAAAGCCTGTTTTAATCTTATCTTGGCCTGTCGCAGACATGGACCCAAAAGTCCGACCATGAAAGGAATTTTGGAAAGTAATAATACCTTGTTTACCGCTGGCCTTGCGGGCGATCTTAATAGCTGCTTCATTTGCCTCGGCCCCGCTATTACAGAAGAAGGCCAGATAATCATAGTCACCGATCAACTTTTGGGCGACTTCTTCTTGCAGACTGTTTTGATAAAGGTTGGGCGTGTGCCAAATTTCTTGTACCTGATTTTCCAAAGCTGCCTTAACCTGCGGATGGAAGCCAAGGTTGGTTACTCCGATGCCCGTTGAAAAATCTAGATAGTGCTTGCCTTGACTATCAATCAATTCATTGCCCTGTGCTTTGACAAATTCGATCGTCGACCGTTTATAATTTGAAAATAATTTAGTCATGTTAACCTCCAGATGGATACTGACTTTCTTTTTTATGTTTGATTTTTTAGTACTATTTAAACTTCAATCAGGGTGCCGTTGGTCAAATTGTCACCAATTAACACCTGAGCCACACCTGATTTGACCGTCTGAGCAGCACTCTGTAGTTTAGGAACCATACCGCCAGTGATGATTCCCTGTTCAATCTTATCAGGAATATCCCCAATTTTCAGGCTGGATAAGACCTGCCCTGACTCCTTTACGCCAGAAACATCAGTCATCAGAATCAGCTTTTCTGCCTGCAGGGCGACCGCAAGACTAGTTGCCAGATAATCAGCATTAATGTTGAGCAGGATCCGACCTCCTTGATAACCCAGAGACGGAATAAGAGGAATAACCCCTTGTTCTAGAAGGGACTGTAGGACATGACTGTGAATTTGACTGACCTGTCCGACATAGCCATATTTAGCTTGGTTCAGAAAATCAGCCTCAACCAGGGCTGGGAGTTCCTCTATCAGCTGTTGAGCGTCAAGACCAGCCTGACTCAGACTGGTAAGAATGTTTTTTCCGACAATCTCAACGAGGGCTTGTTTGACGAGGTTAAGCGACTGGCTGTCTGTTACCCGCAATCCATCAATTTTTTTAACGGCAATATCGGCTTCTTCCATAAGCTGATTGATGGCATAGCCTCCACCATGAACAATGATGAGAGACTTCCCTTGGGACTTCCAAGAGGCCAGCTGTTCGAGAAAATCACCAGTTAAATTCTGGCTGGCTCGGCCACCAATTTTTATCACAATTGTATCTGACATTTAATGTCCTTTCTTAAATTGCTATCACGTTCGATAGAGGGCATTGATTTTCACATAATCATAGGAGAGATCACATCCCCAAGCCCGGCCGGACTGATTGCCGGCGTGGATATCAACCCTAATCTGAATGGTATCTGCTTGCATAACCTCATCCATTTCCTCACTGTCAAAAGAGACCGGACTGGAAGCTAACATAACGGGAAGCTGGCCTAGATAGATATCAATATTGTCAACCGGAATATCAACACCCGCATAACCGAGGGCTGCCAGAATCCGGCCCCAATTAGGGTCTTCGCCAAAGATGGCTGTCTTAACGAGACTAGACCCAACAACTGACTTGGCCAGCATTCGTGCATCGAGGGCTGTTGCTACACCCTCAACATCAACCTGAATAAGTTTGGTAGCACCTTCTCCATCCTGAGCAATTTTCTTAGCCAAATCTGCCATAACATATTCCAACATCTCTACAAATTGCTCAAACTCAGGTGTATCTGGTAAGATTTCAACATTTTTGGCACAACCATTAGCCATGACCAAAACCATATCATTAGTTGAGGTATCACCATCAACCGTAATTTGATTAAAAGTGGTTTCAACCTTAGTTGACAGGGCTTTTTGCAAGGCAGTACTTGAAATATTAGCATCACAGGTAATAAACCCCAGCATGGTGGCCATATTAGGATGAATCATACCTGACCCCTTAGCAACGCCAGCCATGGTAACCGTATCACGGCCAAAGTCTTGACTAACTGCCACTGTCTTGGTTTGAGTGTCAGTTGTCAAAATGGCCTTGGCAAAATCATCAGCATTCCCATTTACTACAATCTTAGACAGGCCTGATTTCAAGGTAGCCATAGGCAGAAGGTCACCAATCACACCGGTCGAAGCAACGCCAACGAGTTCAGGAGCTAGACTGAGTTTTTCGGCAGTCAGCTTTTGCATTTCCCAAGCATCATTCATCCCTTGGACACCAGTGCAGGAATTGGCTACCCCTGAATTAACAACAATGGCCTGCAGCTGTCCAGCCTTTTCCACCGACTGCTTAGTAACAATCAAAGGTGCTGCAATGACCTTATTGGTGGTATAGACGCCTGCGACACTTGCAGGACATTCTGAAACAATCCAACCAAAATCTAATTTCCGCTTTTTAAAGCCAGCATGCAAACCATCGGCTGAAAAGCCTAGCGGACTAGCAATATTTCCATTAAGTATTTCCAAGATTTCCTCCTCCTTAAATGACGGCAGTTGTTATTATTGGGTGATCAAATAACGACTTGATAAGTAAACTAGAAACTTTCCTTAGAAAATTTCGCAGTTGAACAAGTATTTTAAAGGTTTAATGAAACTCTTCAATTGCCATGCCTACACTTCTAAAATAGAGAAAACTTCCTAAGATTTCTTCATTAGTTTTTCTAATTTTCTTCGGAGTGTTTATCGGCTGACTACCTTATTTATAAGTAGCTGGGACCTGATAGCAAGCCATCTGTCTCAGCAAAGCCAAAGGCTATGTTCATATTTTGAATGGCCTGACCGGCAGCCCCTTTGACCAGATTATCAAGGACAGAGACTACGGTTAAGACCTTAGTTATCGGATTGTAAGCAAAACCGATATCGGTATAGTTAGAGCCTAGAACATCGTGCAAGTTAGGTAAATTGCCTTGCAGACGAACAAAAGGTTTATCGTCATAAAAATCCTGATAACGTCGATAAACCTCCTCCTGACTGACATCTTCTGTCATCTTGATATAGGCTGTCGCCATGATACCTCGATTGATTGGTAAAAGAGAAGTTGAAAATTGTAGGTGCTGAAAATTAGGATTGAATTTCTTTAGCTCCTGCGCAATTTCAGGAATATGCTGATGCTTATTGATCTTGTACGTCATGTAATTATCATGGACGTTGACAAAGTGGCTAGATTCAGCCAGCTTTTTCCCTGCCCCAGTCAAGCCACTCTTAGCATCTACAATGATGGAATCTAAATCGACCTTCCCCCAATTCATCAGAGGAATCAGGGCCAATTCTGTTGCGGTGGCATAACAGCCAGGATTAGCAATGAACTTTCCTGAGTGCCCGTCCGCAAATTCAGCCAAGGAATAGGTGAATTTATCTAAAACAGCTGGTTTAGCTGCCTGCTTCCCATACCATTTTTCATAGCTTGGAGCAGACAAGCGGTGATCACCTGAAAGATCAATCATAGGAAAATCATGCTCAACAAAGATTTCTGAGTCTTCTTTAGCGACACCACTTGGTGTGGCAAAGAAGACTAGATCAGTATTTTGAATAATATTCAAAGCTTGAAAGGCTTGTAATTCCAAATCACAGATACCAGCTAGGTGGGGGTAGAGAGCGGATAACTTTTGCCCAACATCTTTAGTCGCATGAACGGATGCTACCTGGGCTTGGCTGTGGCCAGCCAGCAACCGGACTAATTCAAGTCCGCTATACCCTGTAACACCGACAATGGCTACTTTCATATTAATCACCTCTAACTGAATAAATATGTGATCATTCTAAATGATAAATGTATAATTGTCAAGTTTTTCTTGTAAAAAATGAAATTCTATACAGAATTTATCCTTTCCTATCATTTCAATTTCTACCAATTGATGTTAGAAGAATACAAAAAAAGAGCCAACGAGCTCAAGCTCATTAACTCATAAATGGGAAAGCTAAATTTATCTATAGAAGGGATGATTATCATCTGATGTCTTAGAGTTCACCAGAACAGCATCAGATTGATAGCTTTGGTTTTCATATTTACTAGTGGTTCCAGTTGGAATCAAGAAAATGCTGACAACCTCTCCGCCCTTAGTTTGAAATTGGGCTTCCAGTCGTCCATCTAGGAGGCGGGCATTGTAAATCAATCCTTTGCTGATTTTTCCTTTTTTGGATTTATAACTGACTTGGCCAGCTGTATCAAAAGTAATGCTAGCTCCATTATCACATTTCCAAGTTCCGACTACACTGGAATAATCGCCATTGAGGACACCATTGGTATCCAATGGTAAGATTTCCCCAGTTGTTTGGGCAACTGGCTGATCAGATGATGAGGTATCTGAACTTACCTTTTGTTCAATAGCTCCTAGTGAGAAAGCCAAAATAATTCCACCTATAATTAACATGGCTAATTGTAGGTCAAAACGTAATTTCTTTTCTTTATCCTTACTTCCTTTTACGATATTCACCATCTGCATCAACATACTGTGTCACCCCCAAACATGAAATACTATATCTTGTGGTTCAAGCAAAATACTTAATTCAAAATTAGTATTTCAATACTATTTTCGCTATTTATTCTTTCTCCCTTAAATGCAAATGATATTCTATCATCTCTTCCTTGATTTGACAAGTAGTATTAAAATATTTTTTACTTTTAAAAATAAAAAAGAGGTGGGACAACGAAGTCAATTTATATAAAACATCGACTTCTGTCCCACTCTCTTAAAAACTGAGAAGCGTCCAGCTACAGAAAAAGCCAATCAGCAGTGGTTCATTGGTGCTAAGCGCCAATGAGCCGTGCAGGGGTAAGACTTCTTAGTATAGCTAGCAAGTCTTACTCCCAACCACTGCGCCAAGAGCTTATTCTGAAACAAGGATACTGGACAAATTTTTGCCCAGTCTCTTTCTAATATTTATTTCAGTAGTTAATTTTTATTTCAAGAGTTCTTTCGCCTGGCTCAAGGCTGCTTGAGTAACCTGATCACCAGCTAACATCTTAGCAATTTCTTCAATTCTTTCTTCTGCTGTCAAAAGACGGACAGTGGAAACGGTTGAGTCATCCTTGCTTTCCTTTTCAATAAAGAATTGATAATCAGCTGCCGCAATAACCTGAGGCAGATGTGAAATGGCCAAGACTTGACCGTGACTGCCAATCTTATAAATCTTTTGGGCAATGGCTTGAGCGACCCGACCTGACACCCCTGTGTCAACCTCATCAAAGACGATAGAAGTCTTATCTTCCTTACGGGCAAAAGCAGACTTAATGGCCAGCATGAGACGGGATAATTCACCACCAGAGGCTACCTTAACCAGTGGCTTAAAGCCTTCTCCGGGATTGGTAGAAATGTAAAATTCTACGTGCTCATTTCCCTCATGACTAAACTTAGCCTTGCTAAACTGCACTTGGAAGTCTGCCTTTTCCATGTAAAGGTCTGTCAACTCATGTTTAATATCACTTTCCAGAGTCTGGGCTAGGAAATGCCGTTTATCACTCAGCGCTTGACTGGACATCAGCAATTTCTTCTCTAAATTCTTGAGCTGCCCCTCCAAATCATCATTATCTAAATCATTCCCCGTCAGATGATTATACTCCTTGCTGATCGTAGCAAAATAATCTAGGACATCGTCAACATTTCCGCCATATTTTCGGGTAATAGTATTGATAACATTAAGGCGGTCATCAATGGCATTGAGACGATTCCCATCAAAATCAAGATTGTCAATGATATCGGATAGACGCTTGTTAACGTCCTCTAAGATATAGTAGCTCTCTGATAGGCTAGTAAAAAGTTCCTTATAATCTGGATCGTATTCCTCAATGGTCTGGAGATCATTCATGGCAGAGCGAACATTAGCTAGGCTTGAGAAATCCTCATTATCCAGCATCGCATAAGCATTGTTAAGTGTGTCTGCTATATTCTTGTAATTGAGTAATCTGTCTCGCTCTCGATTCAGCTTATCATCTTCACCAGCTTTGAGGTCGGCTGCTTCAATTTCAGCCAACTGAAACTCCAGCATTTCTATCCTCGCCTTATGTTCCTGCTCATTCTTTTGCTTTTCAATGACACGTTTGCGCAGACTTCGATAGGCATCAAAAGTCGACTGATAAGTTTTCTTTATGGCTTGAAAATCCTCATCGCCAAACTCATCAAGGAGCTTGATATGCTGAGTCGCTTTCATCAATTCTTCTTGATCATGCTGTCCATGAATGTCTACAAGGTATTGACCAACCGAACGGAGGGTTGATAGATTGACCATCTGACCGTTGATACGGCTGACGCTGCGGCCGTTTTGGAGGATTTCACGTCGGATAATCAGCTCATCACTGAATTCAATCCCATGTTCTTGCATAACCTGACTGAGGGCAGGACTCTCCTCCACCGCGAAAAAGCCCTGAATTTCAGCTTTGGGAGCATTATGACGAATAACTTCCGTACTAGCCCTAGCTCCTAGCATCATATTCATGGCATCAATAATGATGGACTTTCCTGCACCCGTTTCACCAGTCAGAACAGTCATCCCCTTTTCAAAATTGAGGGAAATTTCCTCAATAATAGCAAAATTTTTAATGGAAATTTCTAATAACATAGGCTTGCCCCAATCAGTGGTGCTGCTGCATCCAGCTTCGCAAATTTTGAACCAGTTGATCAGCCTGCTTTGCTGATTTCATAACCACTAGGATAGCATCATCGTCAGCAATAATGCTAAAAATTTCCTCTTGATAATCCTTGATTAAGAGGCGCTTCAGATATCTGGTATTCCCTGGTACGACAGAAATAGCAATCATCTGCTCCAAGCCTGTAACCTGTTCAGAAAGACTCGTGATATATTCACAAGCTTGCTGCAAGGGCGTCATCAGCTTGCGAGCTGATTCTTTGGAAAGGCCGTAAACATACTTGCCGGATTTACCTGGTACCTTGATAATCCCCAGATTATTAATATCGCGGGAAATAGTTGCCTGAGTTGACTTAAGACCGTGTGCTTCCAACTTAGCGACTAAGTCATGCTGGGTCTCGATTTCATTTTCCAAAACAATTTTGCGCAGAAGTTCTAAACGTTCATGCTTCTTCATTCTTTTTAAATTCCTCGTGTGCTTTTTCTACAGTTGATACAATCGCAGTTTTAACCAAATTTTGGGCCTGAGCTGACTTTTCTAGGCAAATCAAAAATTCAATATTGCCATGACCTCCCTGAATAGGGGAAAAATCTATCCCTTTAACAGTAAATCCGTAATCTGGGGCTGCATCTGTTACCGCCTCTAGGACAGAACGGTGAATGGCTTTATCTTTGACAATCCCATGCTTACCAATTTGAGAACGACCAGCTTCAAATTGGGGTTTTACAAGGGCAACGACTTTATCACCCTCACTCAAGAGACCAGCCAGAGCTGGTAGGATAAGATTAAGGGAAATAAAACTGACATCAATACTGGCAAAATGAGGCAGCCCCTGCTTAAAATCTTCAGCCTGAGCGTAGCGGAAATTATACTGCTCCATGCTGACAACCCGAGAATCCTGACGCAGTTTCCAGACCAGTTGGTTAGTACCAACATCAACAGCATAGACCAAATCAGCTCCGTTTTGTAGCATGACATCAGTAAAGCCACCTGTCGATGCCCCTATATCTATGGTCGTTAGGCCAGTAACAGAAAGGTCAAAAACCTGAAGCGCTTTTTCTAATTTGAGACCGCCACGACTGACATACTTAAGCTTTTGTCCTTTGAGCCGAAGTTCTGTATGATCTGGAATCTTTTCACCCGGCTTATCAAAACGTTGACCGTCCAGCAAGCTCACGACCAGACCGGCCATGACCCCTCGCTTAGCCTGTTCCCTAGTATCAAAGAGACCTTGCTTATAAGCCAGAACGTCCACTCTTTCCTTAGGCATGGAGACGCAACCTTTCTAGTAATTCTAAAATTTTATCAGGCATAAACCCTTTATCCAGTTCTAATTTTTGGAAGATTGCCTCTGCATGATCTAAAGAATCATTCAAGATGCGATAGGATTCATCCAAGCCCAGCAAGCTAGGGTAGGTCGCTTTCTGAGCCGTCAGATCTTTCTGTGGGGTCTTGCCCAAGTCAGCAAAAGAAGCCGTCAGATCCAGAATGTCATCTCGAACTTGGAAGCTTGTCCCTACTAAAAGGCCAACTTTCTCCAATTTTGCTAGAGTATCAGAATCCTGCTCGGCTATTATGCCAGCCGCCTTAAAAGGAAAGGCTAATAGTTTACCGGTCTTATGGCTATGAATAGCATAGACCTGTTCAAGAGTCAGAGCCTGCTCCTCGCCTTCAATATCCAGCATTTGACCGCCGACCATACCGAAAGTACCTGCAGCTTGAGACAATTCGGCAATCAAGGCCACAATAATCTCAGACTTCAAATCTGCCTGAGTTATCAGGCCATAAGGGTCAAGAAAAAGGCTGTCCCCTGCTAAAATAGCTGTCGCCTCGTCGAACTGCTTATGATTAGTCAAACGCCCCCGCCGATAATCATCATTGTCCATAGCAGGTAAATCATCGTGAATGAGACTACCAGTATGAACCATTTCCAAAGCAGCAGCAACCTGATAATGAGGCTCTTTTAGGTTTATTCCAAAACCTTCCAGAGTCTCCAATAAAATCAAGGGACGAATCCGCTTACCACCCGCATTAACAGAGTATAAAATGGCCTCTTGCAATCTTTGTGAAACCTGACCCTGCTCATAAAATTTGATCAGAGCAGCGTCAATTTTTTCGACTTTAACCATTATTTTCTAACTCTGTTTCACTTCCATTAGCTTGCATGACCTTAACCAAGGTCTTTTCAGCATCTTCTAACGTTTTTTGCAAATCCTTAGATAGCACCATGCCCTTCTGAAATTCTGCAATGGCTTCTTCCAAAGGCACATCACCATTTTCCAGCTTAGTGACAATCGCTTCTAGGTTCTGCAAATTTTCTTCAAATGTTTTTTTCTTACTTGGCATTTTTTACCTCTACTTCTACGTGGCCATCCTTCAATTGCAAGGTCAGCTGATCACCTTGCTGGATATCCTTAACACTGGTAATCAGTTTATTATCTTTTTGAACAATGGCATAACCCCGAGCCACAATTCGACTGGTATCCAAAGAGATGAGAGCATCCTGTGCTTTCTCAAAACGAGCCAAAAGACTATCGTACTGATTGGCCATATTGGCCTTGAGTAAGCGTTCTTGCTGAAATAATCGCTCTTGCAAACGCTCCAAGCGTCCCTGCAGATCAATACTGGTCAGCCGCTGACTGAGCAATCCTTGTTCCTGTTTAGCTTGATCTAAACGATAGCGCATCTGATTAGTCAAATCAACCATCAAGCGGTCTAATTTCTGACTGTGGGCATCATAGAGCCGCTCAGGTTGCCGAAAGATAACCGATTGATTGAGTTTAGTCAGTCTATCATTTTCTTGCCGAATGCGCCGACTGGTGGCTTGATAGGCCCGTTGTCCGGCCTCGCTTAGCCAGGCTAGAATATCTGCCTTAGTGACAGGAGTGGCTAATTCAGCTGCTGCTGTTGGGGTAGCTGCCCGTCTGTCAGCAACATAGTCTGCCAAGGTTGTGTCTGTCTCATGACCGACACTAGAAATGACTGGCAGTCGAGATTCAAAGATAGCCTGAACCACGACTTCTTCATTGAAAGCCCAAAGATCTTCAATAGAGCCACCTCCTCGGCCGATAATCAAAAGATCGAGGTCGGCTCGCTGATTGGCTGCTGCAATATTTTCAGCGACAGACTGAGCACTGCCTTCTCCCTGAACTTTGGTTGGAAAAAGGAGAATCTCCACACCTGGGAAGCGTCGGCTGACAGTTGTGATAATGTCACGAATAACGGCTCCACTAGCACTGGTAACTACGCCAATTTTTCTGACAAATTGAGGTAGAGGCTGCTTATGCTCAGCCGCAAAATAGCCAGCCTGAGTTAACTTCTTCTTTAGCTGTTCAAACTGAACCGCTAAGGCTCCGATACCATCTGGCTCAGCCCGTTCAATAATGATTGAATAGGAACCATTGGGTTCATAGAGCTGGACACGACCAACAACATTGATCTTCATGCCTTCCTCTAATTCAAATCCCAGTTTGCGAAAAACTCCTGCCCAAATGGTTGCTTGAATAACAGCCTTATCATCCTTAAGTGAAAAGTATTGATGGTTGGGCCGCTTGCGAAAATTGGAAACCTGCCCTGTCAAATAAACCCGTTCCAAATAGGGATCGCGGTCAAATTTTAATTTTAGATATTTAGTCAGAGAACTGACTGATAAATAATCCGACAAAAGGCTACCTCCAACCTGCTTGAAAGGATAAATGTTAGTTTATATTATAGCAAATTTTAGTTAGGAGAGCCATAAAAATGTATATTATCAAACTTAAGCAGGAAAATATAGTAGAAAATATACAAAAGGAGCATTAAAAAAGTTGAGCAAATGATTTTACTCAACCACATCTTTTATTAGGGATTCTCGAAGGTAGCATTAAATCTGCAGTATTTTCTCTTATTAGCCATACTCTTTAGTGTCTTTGCTGCCTTATTTTCTTAGAAAATAGAAACTCAAAGGGATAACTGTCTATCTTTCTGGATACCATAACATAGATCTTGAGAGCTGGATAAATCTTACCCCTTCCACCATCTTTATCAACTCCTTATTCCGATTTCGTAAGGGCATTGTCTTTATCGTATTTATATTGGCTGTAATCTGGCTTTTGACCATTCTGGACATCCCATTGGATGGGATAGAGGGTCTTACCATCATTGCTGAGCTTATAGCCTAATTCATAACCTAACTCTTGGGTTGATTGTCCTGGGAAAACATTGCCAGACGAATAAACGATTCTAAAGGTAGTATCGTCGACTGGTAAGGTTGAAGTGATAGCACCAGAATTCTCGGTATAGCTACCGTCACTTAGCTCAGTATTAACCGTCACTGTCCCATCTTCTTCAAAAGTCAAGGTGATGGTAGCTCCACCTTGGGTTCCTGTCCAAGTCCCAATTAAATTTTTAGGGAGCAATTCATCATCACCCAGCCTATTATCAGGATCTGGTTTTGATTCTGCCGGATTAGATTTCTGTTGGAAAGCAGCTTTAGCCGCTGCCTCATTTTTAGCCGCACGGTGGGAGGCATTGAAATGGAGGACAAGAAAAAGTATTAGCAGAATTGTCCCGACAACCGAAGCTGTCAAGATAATGGTCTGCTTCTTTTTCTTTTGCGCATAGACCCTTTGAAATTGTCTATCGTAATGAATTTTTTGTGCCATTTGCTTCTCAGCTGTCACATATTTTTGATAATCACCTCTTGCCCGGTCCAAGAGGAACTGAACCTCTTGACGGGATTGATCATCCTCAGCTGTGGTCAAGGCTTCTTGCAGACGGCTTATGCGATCTTCCAGTTCCTTTTTGACACGGGGATTGCCCAGCCCTTGAATACCACTTCTACCGATACCCCGTCTATAATCATCCTCAAAATTTTTCATTTGGTACCTGTTCCTTTTTCCATGGCTTATTTTCTCATATTGTAACCTCTTTCAGAAACCTTTGTCAAGATAATACTGTCAAAGGGCAGCGTTAATGATCAAAAAATTTTAGCCTAAGACGATCCCTAAAAACATTTTACTAAAAGCCAAATATGATAGAAGTTGCAGTCTTTAAGCTTCCCTAACAAAAAAAGATTAAGGCTGCTGTTTTGCTCTAAAAGCAAAACAGCAGCCCTAATCCTATTTAATTTTTAAAAGCGTCAACAAGGACTTGAAATTCCTCGTTGGTCAGAGTAATCCCTTTCCCCATTTTGGTATGGTCAGGACTCCATGCACGGATGTCATACTTTGCAGGGGCACCGTTAAAACTAACACGATTAAGTTCTTTGGTCCAGCCCCTATCATTTTCAGAGAGGACCAAAAGCTTTTCTTCAATTTCAAATGTAAAATCTGCCATAATATTCCCTTTCTACTTTAAAGAATAAAATCGCCCAGCAACTTCTAATCTAGAACATGCAGACGACTTCATTTATTTATTCGTAAATGACCAGTCCAGTTAATCTCAAGCTCGGACAGTCTTGCTGGAACCATCTTTTTGGTAGAGGTTAACCAAACCTTCCTTGCAGGCACGAACCATGTCACCCGGCTGAACTGCTTGAGGAACCGTGATAGTCAAAAGTTCCATTGGATTTGGTGCTCGATCAATCTTATTGCCTTCGGCATCGTGAAGATCTTCAATATTGGTTTCAAAATGGCGGAAACCCGGACCGTAAAATTCAACACGATCCCCTTCCTTGATAACATTACGCTGACGAATGGTAGCTGTCATCGTTTTTTCATTAAAGGAAACAACTTCAGCGATAAATTTATATTGAGGAATCTTACGGCGAGCCCCGAAGAGCTGCTCGTTTTCTGTAGGGGTACCGTAATAAAAACCTGTTGCCAATTCACGTTGGGCAACCTTCCAGAGTTCATCAATCAAATCATCCTTGATGGCTTCAAATTTTGCTGGGCTCTCCATATAAGCATCGACTGCGGCCTTATAGCAGTTCGTTACAGTTGAAACGTAATGGATCGATTTCATCCGGCCTTCAATCTTTAAACTATCAACACCGTTTTCAATCATGTCAGGAATGTGTTCAATCATGCACATATCAACCGCTGACATAGAATATTCTTCAGGAATTTCCCCCCTGAGGCTGCGACGCTCCTGACCGAATGGCATATCGTAGAGGTCGTATTTCCAGCGACAGGACTGTGAACAGCCGCCACGATTGGCATCGCGGTGACTCATGTGGTTAGATAGGGTACAGCGACCTGAATAAGAAATACACATAGCACCGTGGACGAAGGCTTCGATCTCAACATCAGTCCGACGGCGAATTTCTGCCAGCTCTTCCATATTGACCTCACGCGCCAAGACGACACGAGTCAGGCCGTAATTGCTCCAGAATTTAAAAGTTTCGACATTGGTCGCTGATGCTTGGGTCGACAGATGAATATCCAATCCCGGTGCTTCTGTCGCACAGATTTCAATCAAGGCTGGGTCAGAAACAATAACCGCATCGAGGCCCATATCACGCAGCTGGCGGAACCATTCGCCGGCTCCTTGTTCATTGCCCTCATGCGTTACCATATTAGCGGCCACATAGACCTTGGCCCCGTGTTCATGAGCAAAGTTAATACCTTCTTGCATATCCTCCATGCTAAAATTGCCAGCGCGGCTGCGCAGTCCATACTGCTGGCCGCCGACAAAGACTGCATCAGCCCCGTAGAGAACGGCCACTTTTAATTTTTCTAAAGTTCCTGCAGGTGACAAAACCTCAGGACGTTTTTTGATACTTGTTGACATAATCTATCTCCTAGACAAGCTGTTAACCATCGCCTGTCATTATTCATTTTTTAGCTCTTTTATTCTAAAGCAAATCCCCCTAAAAATCAAGGAAATAAAAAGAACCAGACTAACTGGAAAAACAGAGCGTTCTAGTAAAAAAGGAACCTAGTTTTGACTAGATTCCAAGCACTTTATCATTAATTTTCATGCAGATAGCTAGCTACCTTGAGGTAACCAAAGTTAATCTACACAACAAGTTATTTTGAGTTTTTCCGATTCACCAACTGTATAATTATTATCACAACTAACGCTGTAATAGCTCCCGTAATGCAATAGTTCATATTAACCTCAACAATTCAGTAACCTTAATAATTCCAGCCTTTTCTTCATAAGTTATCTAGATTGAAATTTTTTAATGAGCTTAGACTAAGACGTTTATTGATTGCTATTCCTCAATCTCTTGACGATAAAGTAAATGATAGATTGTCTCAACTAAAAACCTTAGATACAGTCCTATTTGTCCCATAAACTTTATACTAGGATTCGATATTTCCTGATATTTGATATTATATAGAACAGTTCTGATGTCGTATCAGCTGTTGAAGGCCGTATATAGTGTGAAAGCGATCATGACTACACAAAGCACTATAAAAAGTCCCCATATCACTAATCAAACCTTTGGATTTTTACTATAGGATGACATCATTACAAGTGCGAAGAAAGCTATAATACCAAAAATGTATAGTTTATCCCACATCAGCATCACTATCCATATTTCCAGCCATGGTAAGCACCGGCCGCTAATTTTTCTAAGACTCCTGCAGGCGACAAAACCTCAGGACGTTTTTTGATATTTGTTGGCATGGTAACTCCTATAATCAAGCGTTCCTTGGAAAAGAAAAACTTGATTCAATTTTTGAGCTCCCTTATTTTAAAGCAAATCTCTCTAAAAATCAAGAAAGCGCAGGTACTAGAACAGCAATAAAACAAGGGACATTCATCAAAAAAGAAACCTCGTTTTGACTAGATTCCCTAAGTCATTGTCACTCCTCCAAATATAGTTTCAGACTATCAACTATAACATTAGCCTAAGACCAAAACAGTTCATAAAGAGCCAACAAAACTGTTATCAACAAGACCGATGTAGAAGATAAGGCTTTGAGTTTCTGGTTTTTAGAAAAACTTATAAAAATCGTATCTAAAATAACCAAGGTTATCCAAAGGCTAAAAATAATCACATATTTCATAACTAATTAGTCAAACAATCTCCTGCTTTGTATCCTAAAACTGCACCACTTACTCCCTCAGTAACACCACCTGCAATAGCTCCGAAAGTCTTCATTCCTATTCCTTCGCTATTTTAATAACTCTAAAATAAGACAAAATTCTTCTTGCTTTGAATAGTAAAACAACCTGGCAGCTGTTCATTTTAACTTGTCGCCTAAAAACTTAAGAAAGACAACACGAGAGAGCTATGATCCTCTCTCGTATCTAACTTATTCGACACCTATTACAGTTGACAAAGAGTCAAAAGGATGGACTTCATAACTATTTTATAAAGTACAAAATTATTGACGTTAGTTATCTGAACCCTTTACTGCAAAAAAGGTAAGAAGATTGACAGCCATAATTACGATAAAAGATAAAACTGCAAACAGTTTACTATAGGACCAAAAAGTCACCGCCCATATTATAGCTACTACTAGAAATAGGAATAGCGTATACCATCTTCTAAACTTAGTATTAAATAACATATCAGTTCCCCTAGTTATTCTTCGAATGCATAATATGCAGCGGCACCAGCCATACAAAGAGCCACTCCCCATAAAGAGCTGCTCCGACAGGAATAGCAGCAGTCATTGCTCCAAGTGCACCCCCATTCACCAAGAAGATATGAAGCTGCAAATCCAAGTCCATTTATCCCTCCTTCAACGATGGAAAGGTTGTCCTCATTTACTGTTTTAAAATCATCAAATGCCACTGAATCTAATGTTAGTGTATTCACTATAAATCTTGTCAATTGTACTACTTAAGCTTTATTAAAATTATTTTTTTGTGAATAAGTATTGTAGTATCTTACGAGCATCTTTACCATATCTTAACAACATATACAAGGTGAAAACTAGCCCAATAAGGGAAATTAAAATTTTTACTTTCTCATTTGTTATTATTTTACGTAGAAAAAATATAATGACTATAGTACTCGCATACAAGCCACACATCACGATAGCATTACTGGGATTTTTCATAATAACTCCATTAAATCAATCTGTATATCATTTGCGTACCATTAGAAAATTTAAAATGCTTTTGAGTACATTGTCTTAGTATCCCTATTTTAAGATAGTGGAATCAATAATGGACTATGTTTGGGTAAATATTTAAAACTTAGCCAACAGCACCAACTGCTCCGACAAGACTCGCAACAAAGCTCATGCTATAAGCCTAGCTATAGTACCAATCACTTCTTGAAATGTGGATAAAGCCGATGTGACTAAGGCAACTACTATAAAAATAATAATCATTATCAAAAGCCCCCGACACCATGATAGATGTGGGGAAAGATTAGTACAGACTACTTTTTCTTAAACAATTGAAAATGTATAGAATAATGATTGTTCTTTATTTTTTATCATTGTGCTCTTCAGCGCGTTTTTCTGAATAAAATTCATAGATACTTAATGCCACGATAATAGGACAAAGAAACAACGACCAAACATTGAGGTATTTCCATAGTATCATGGGAAAAAGTACGGACAACCCTAATCCTGAAAATAATCTGAGTATTCTTCCAGACCTATTCATATTTTATTACCAATAATCCAATCTGCATTATTATAGCAATATCCTGCCGTAAGCTCCATATTGATAGCGATAACTCCTTATTGCTAAGGCTGCTGCAAAAGTACAGGCTGTCACATTCCGCAGTCAAACGATCCAGCTCCTAACATCCTTGAATCATTATCAAAAGAACCCCAACACCATGATGGAGGCGGGGAAATCCAAGTGTGGACTACTTTTTTCTAAAAAGTTGAAAAAACCTTATTGAGTAAATGATTATTATACTTAAAACCGCTAATGCCAGTAAGATAAACACAAATTTTCCAAAATGCTTATTTGGCGAACAAACAGCAACAAGGGCTAATAAAACGATTAAATAGATCAGGAAATTTTCTTTTAAAAAATTTTTCATAACAATAATTAAAGCTGTGAACCAGCAATACCACAGGTAGTTCCTACTACCATTCCCTCACCAACACCGCCAAGAACAGCACCTACAACACTTCCAGCTCCTGGTTCTACAGCTGTACCGGCTATTAAACCTTTACCCGCACTGTCAATTACTCCACCTGCAAAGCCTATCGCAGCTCTCAAGCATTAAATTCACCGCCAATTTCTACAAGATTTTCTTCAAAATCACTAAATGCGATAGAATTCATGTCTACCTCCAATTTTGCTTACGGAAGATTATATATAGAACTGTACCATATCCTATAAATATAATAAACTCTATGATAGACCTCAGTTTAGAATACTCCCAATTTAGGTATAAAAATATCCCACAGAGTATCAAATAACTTACATAACAAAGCAGGAGAACTAAATTACGCATAAGCTAATTACCCGATAAATATTGATATCCATCATAAATAAAATTAGCAGTTGGAACTGTAAATAAAACTGATGGAAGAGCTGGGAGCTTTAGTTGCGGATTGAGAAACAGGACTGGATCTAAAGTAGCGTCTGACAGCCTTTAAAATAATATTAATAGATATGACAAGCGCTATAATTAAAATAATATAAGTGACTTGTTCTTGTTTCATCAAATTCCTTCCAAAGATACGGCGTGCAAAGTAGGAGTGGCTAGGCACCTTATTAACTGTGAAACTTCTTTTCGTCCGAAGTTTCTTCGTGTCGCCAAGCCGTTTACGACTCAAAGAATTTTAGGACTTGAGCTTGGGGTAAAAGTTCCAAGTTTGATTCTGTTGTGCAGTACTAAACGATTGACGCAGTGGTTGGGAATAAGACTTGTTGGCTAGGGCTAGAAGTCTTACCCCCTGCATAGTTTATTAGGTTCTTTAGCACCAAAACTTCTGGGACGGTTCATCTAATTCACAAAGTCGTAGGTGAGTTCATTTTTTTCTTACATTAGGGGGTTAGAAAAAGCCCCCGACACCATGATGGAGGTGGGGAAACTTTTGTTAGAGCATAGTTAATGAACTTTTATATCTGTAGTAAGTTCTTCAGCTTTTTAACTGAAAAGAACTGTAACTAAAGACCAAAAGATATCAATCAATGTTTTTATTTATCTTTATCCACCTGATGATTCCAGCAATCAGAAGCACTGTTATTAAACCAATAGCTGTTAATCCTACTATAATAGCCAACATGTCCGAGACGACACCAAGTCTATATAATAACCGCATAATTGAAACTGCTGTAAGTATGATTAACAATGAAATTTCAAGCCTAATCTGAGAGGCAGTTTTATGGTCAACAATTCTTAAAAAGCTAGGAAGCAACACTAAAGTAATAATAATCAAAAATAGATTAGAAAATATTTTTTCTTCACTATTGAACGGCCAAATCATTAATAAATTAGCGATAACGTTCAGAGATGAAAATAAAATCAATGACCATCTTTTTGTCATTATCTATACCTCTTCCAAATGGAAATAGCCAAATAATTTATTCTCCATATGTTGCTGCACCGTAACCTATCATTGCTCCTGCAACGGCAGATGTAGCTAAATAAGCACAAGCAACTCCCCAACCAACTGGACCAGTAAGCGAAAGAAATGCCATCGTTGCACCACCTGCAATAGCTCCGAAAGTATCCATTCCTATTCCTTCGCCATTTTAATAACTCTAAATTAAGACAAAATTCTTCTTGTTTTGAATAGTAAAACGACCCGGCAGCTGTTCATTTTAACTTACCACCTAAAAACTTAAGAAAGACAATACGAGAGAGCTACGATCCTCTCTCGTGTTTAACTTATTCGACACCTATTACAGTTGACAAAGAGTCAAAAGGATGGACTTCATAACTAATTTATAAAGTACAAAATTATTGACGTTAGTTATTTGAACCTTTTACTCCAAAAAAGGCAAGAAGATTAACAGCCGTAATTACGATAAAAGATAAAGCTGCAAACAGTTTACTATAGGACCAAAAGGTCATCGTCCATATTATAGCTACTACTAGAAATAGGAATAGCGTATACCATCTTCTAAACTTAGTATTAAACAACATATCAGTTCCCCTAGTTATTCTTCGAATGCATAATATGCAGCGGCACCAACCATACAAACAGCTGCCCCCGTATAAAGAGCTGCTCCAACAGGAGTAGCAGTTATTGCTCCAAGTGCAAAACCCCAGTTCACCAAGATATGAAGTTGCAGCTCCAAGTCCATTAAATTCACCTTCTAAATTTGCTAGCATATCTTCTTTTTCAAAATTTCTGTAACCAAGAGATGAGCTATCTTATCTAAAATTCTACTACTTACTGAAAAAAAGAAAATAGACTATTACGAAGATAGAAGCTAAGATATTAACAAAAAAAGCAATTATTTTAGCGAGTTTTAAAAGAATCTCAGTTTTTATTACCAATAATCCAATCTGCATTATTATAGCAGTATCCTGTCGTAAGCCCCATATTAATAGCGATAACTCCTATTGCTAAGGCTGCTAGTACATGCTGTCACATTCCGCATTCAAATGATCCAGCTCCTAACGACTCTGAATCATTATCAAAAGAGCCCAGACGCCATGATGGAGACGGGGGAGTAGCATAAAAATTTACTGAATTTTGATATCATGATTTTAGCTTTTTTATCATGATAGATTGTAAAATAAAGTGCAACAAAAAAACTGAAGACATTGCAACTATGATTAATGCAAATATCACTGTTGCCACTATTCTTTGACTTGATCAGATAAATACAAAATCAACGATAGCAATTATGAACCAAGATAGTAATTTTATAACTCTTCTCATTTTATATTTTTAATCATTTTTTGACAAAAGTAGGAAGACATTGGTAACCATCAATGCTAGAAATAAAATGATCGAAAAAAACTTTGAAATAGGCCATAAAAGGAAAGTTAGAGCAAATGTACTCACTGTTAAAGCCAGTAACCTTGCAATCTTTTCTTGAGTACTCTTCTTTTCCAACAAAATTGCTCACCTCTTATTATTCTTGAGAGTAGGCATACTCAGCAGCCATCGCCAGCCCTTGTGCTCCTAGGTATAGCCAACCAACAGGAGTCCCAGCTGCTAAACAGGCTGCAGCACCAAATCCTAATGAAGTAGCCGCTGCAGTTAGTACTCCTACTGTATTGCCACCTCCTGAAAAAGAGGCCATAAAGTCTGCGTCTGCGATTTCGAAGTCATCAAAAGCTACTGTGTCTAATGTTGTTATATTCATAATAAAATTTTCTCCTTATAATTAATCACTTTCTATAATTAGGCATATTTATATCTCACTACTAGTATTTAGAATTTCATAATCCCAGCTAAATTTTTAATCTTTGTTCAAATAATATATTTCTAAACCAGTTGATACTCCTTGAGCAGTTAATAACATTAAAGTTGCTGGAACACTGACTGGTGCTGCAGTGAGAGCCATAGCACCGAAGCCAATTGAAGTGGCAGCACTCAACAACGCATTACCCCACTCAGCACCACCATCTACATTTGAGAGAAAGTTTCCATCCACCACCTCAAAATTATCAAAAGCCATTGAATCTAAACTCATTGTATTCATAAAAAAATTCTCCTTTTTTAAAAATTACGTGGCTATTTTAACGCTTAAAATTTACTTATGCAAGGAAAATCAGAGTGATTTTGTAATTTTTAACACAAATAGTAATCGTTTGAAAATAAATAACAATCTTTCTGATAATTATAACTTTACTTCTTCTGAAAGGTTAAGTTAATTTTGCTATTTTCACAAGACGATCACTGACCTACGACAAGACCTACTATTTTTCATTCCTAAATCATGCTATAATGATTTCCATGACGAAGAAAAATCTGCTTAAGGGAGAGCGCATCGATCAGCTCTTTTCTACTGATGTTAAAATTATCCAAAACAAGGAAGTTTTCAGCTACTCTGTCGACAGTGTCTTGCTGTCACGCTTTCCAAAGTTTCCTTCTAAAGGATTGATTGTTGATCTCTGCAGTGGCAACGGCGCCGTCGGTCTCTTTGCCTCAACCCAGACTAAGGCCAAAATCCTAGAAATTGAACTCCAAGAGCGACTAGCTGATATGGGACAGCGCTCGATTGAGCTCAATGGCTTAACTGAGCAGGTCACCATGATTAATGATGACCTGAAAAATCTCATGGATCATGCTCCTCGCTCCAAAGTCGATCTTATCCTCTGTAATCCTCCTTATTTCAAGGCAACCGAAACCTCCAAGAAAAATGCCAGTCAGCACTATCTTCTAGCCCGTCACGAGATTACAACTGACCTTGAAGAAGTTTGCCAAATTAGCCAGCAGGCACTTAAAACCAAGGGGCGGTTGGCAATGGTGCATCGGCCGGAACGTTTTTTAGAAATTATCGATACAATGAGACGCTACAAACTGGCTCCCAAACGGATCCAATTTGTCTACCCCAAGGCTAATAAGGAAGCTAATATGCTTTTGATTGAAGCTATTAAAGACGGCTCTATCGATGGTATGAAGTTCCTACCGCCACTCATTGTCCATAAAGGTAATGGCGACTACACTGACGAGATTCATGATATCTATTTTGGTAAGAATCACAAAGCTTATATGTATGTCCTTGAATGCGCGGATGGCAGCCTCTACACCGGCTATACAACCGACTTAGACAAACGCTTAGCCAAACATAATGCTGGTAAAGGTGCCAAGTATACTAAGGCACGTCTCCCTGTTAAACTTATCTACTCGGAAACTTTCAATCACAAAAATGCCGCTATGAGTGCTGAGGCTAAATTTAAAAATAAAACCCGTCAGCAAAAGCTAGCTTACATCAAAGAACATGAAAGATAAGGGAAGTAACTCATTGCCACCTAAAAATAATAATACCGAGGCTAAAGGTTAGGACAACAATTCTGCCTTTTTTCTATCATTTGTCAAGCCTATCAAGAGTTTAGACAAGAACTATTTTTAAGACAGTAGTCACTTTAAGGCTATTGTCTTTTTTTATGATTTAATGGCTCGAAACAGTATACAAAAGCAACACTTTATTTTGTCATTTTTGTCTTGTTCTAGATTTACCATGTTGACGCGGTGGTTGGGAGTAAGACTTGTCGGCTAGGCCACCCACAGTCCAATGGACCGTTGCTGATTGTTTTTCTGTAACTGACGCTTCTTAGTTTTTAAGCGTCCTCTTTCAGCAATCCACTGGACTGTTGAAGTACTACACAAGTAGTAACGCCTAACCTAAATGAATGTGATGAACGGATGAATACCGTTCATCTTATTTCTAACCTCAAAAAGTCTTCAGATCTTTTGAACTGGACGGAAATGAACGATGAAATTAAGTTCTTCGAATTACGGCTGTCTGTCCTGCTCTCTTGTTATCCGTCAAAATCAACTATTCTATACTAAACAATAACTTAAACCATTGTAAAAAGAGTCGGGAAATGTTAATATTGTTTGAAGTTAAGGGTTATTTTTTAAATAATTTTTAACCAGTCAAATTATCACTTTTTAAGGAGAGTCAAATGGAAAGAAAATTGCATTACAAACTCCACAAGGTCAAAAAACAGTGGGTAACTATTGCTGTATCCAGTGCTAGTTTGTTAACTGGTATTGGTCTATTAGCAGTAACTGAAGGGCGAGTCTCTGCCGATGAAGTAGCTGCTGCAGCCGAGCAAGTCACCACCCCAAACCCTGTACAGGGTACAACACCCCCTGCTACTGAAACCGTCTCAATAGCTAATGCAACTAAGGCGCCAGCTGCTGCAGAGCATCAAAATACTGCGGTTGTATCATCACCATTAGCAACATCTGAGCCTGTCCAAGCTGACACTACTGTTGCTCCTGTAGAGGAAACTGTTGAGCAACAGCCTGCTCTATCAGAAAATTTTGAATCAACCGCCCCTCAAGCTCAGACTTCATCGGATCTGCAAGTAGCAGCTGAGGCTGACAAAGCAGCTGCAATTGGATTCCACTCTGATGACCAAGGCAATTGGTATTATGCTGATCAAAACGGTCAAAATGTTACAGGACTTAAAGATATCGACGGTGCTCCTCATTACTTCTACGAGGACGGGAAGCAAGCCAAAGGCGTTGATGTTCAAATTAATGATAAAACCTATTATTTCGACCAAGATACCGGTCACATGTGGACAAATCGTTTCCGACTGGCTGAGGTGATTAGTTTCCCTCGACGAAGTCCAGAAGACAAGTGGGTTTATTATGGTGCTGATGGTGCTCGTGTCACTGGTAAACAAATCATCGATGGCAATGAGTATTACTTCTCAAGCACTGGTCAGGAGTATAAGGGTAAGATTCTCCGTAATGAGGATGATACGATTAGCTATTATGATAAAGACACCGGTATCAAGGTCAAAAATGGCTGGGGATATGCCAACTTTAATTATGCCCCAGTAGGACCCAGCCTTACCTACACCATGTACTTTGATGCTGATGGTAAGGCTGTGAAAGGCTTCCAAGAAATTGACGGTAAACTCTATCATTTCACGGAAAATGGCTACCTTACCGTTAGAAATGTTTATAGACCTACTTCAGCTACCACTAGTTCTTACGACTCTCTACCGCTAGTCTCTGTTTATAACGGTAAGGCTTACACCCCTGATAAACATGGCATTTTGACTGAAAACACAGAAGTCAAAAACCAATGGGTAGAGCAAGATGGTCAGACTTACTATGTGGATGCTGATGGTAAATTAGCTTCTGGTCTTCAAGAAATCGATGGAAAGACCTACTATTTTGGTACTGTTAAAGAATGGCAGTATAATGCCCCAGCGAAAGTAACAGGCAGCGACAATGCTATGTACCATGGTGAGGTCTGGTTTGAAGCAAATGGTCAACCTCATTACCATATCCCAACAAATAAGTATGATAACCATGATAATAGCTACCGTCTTTATTTCGGTAAAGATGGTAGTGCCGTTAGCAATCAATTTATCCAAGTAGGCGACGTTTACAAATACTTTGGTAAAGACGGAAAGGCTCTTACTGGCTTGCAAACCATCGGTGGAAAAACTTACTATTTCACCGAAGATGGTAGTCAAGTCAAAGGTAAAATGATTTCTACGCTCAAGGGAGAGCGTTATTACCTTGATGCTGACAGTGGCGAAACTAAGACAAACTCCGATATTACTATTGATGGGGTAACCTATCACTTTGATCAAAATGGCCTTGGTACCGTAACAAACTATCCTGCAAAATCAAATCAACTGGTCTTCTACCGCCTTTATGCTCCATCTGGTAGGGTCTATAGCCATACACCTGAAAAAGCTTACTACAAAAATCCATCAGCAACTACCTTTACCAGTGATTTTTATTACTTCGATGACAGTGGTAAGGCCGTAACGAATCGCTTCGTAGAAGTGGACGGAAACACTTATTACTTTGGTGCTGATGGTAGAGGGGTAACTGGCAATCAAACGATCAATGGTCAGGAGTATGTCTTTAATCCTGATGGTACTCTGGCTAATTAACCGATTGTCATAACCGATAAGTTCACACAGATTACATCTATAAATAAAAGATACTGGGCAAATTTGTCCAGTATTTTTGTTTTGGAATAAACTCTTGATGCAGAGGCAAGACTTCTTGGCGTAGCCAACAAGCCATACTCCTGCACCGTTCATTAGGTACTTTAGAACCAATAACCCACTGCTGACAGATTTTCCTTTTACCGTAAGGCCAAAGCAGAAAAACTAAGAGAGTGGGACAAACAACCATGATAGCTTAGCCCTCACCCACAAAGTATTGTAATCTCTGAAGTTTTCGTATAAGAAATCAGTATTTCGAAGAAATTGATTTTCCTTGCTTTCTTAGTTTAAGGTTCAAGTAGAAATCCTCAACTGAAGGTTTCTATCCCACCTCTGCACAGTTGATCTTAGTTCTCTCAAACAGTCTCCCAGACTGCTTGATCTATCACATGCAAGGCAAGGGGTAAGGAACTCTTAATCCACCACTGCGTCAATTGTTTATTACTGCCAAAAGAATCAAGTTTAGGACTCTATTTCCAACCTCAAAAGATCCCCTGACCCTTTGAACTGTACGGGAAGTGGAGTGAAACGGTCTAGGGAGAAACTGTTTCAAATCACTACCTTGAAACTAGGGCATGGTGAGAACCAAAATTTTCAATTTTCAGGTTGTTCATCCCCCTTTTACACTCTACTTAATTTTTCCTAGGAGCTCAATCAGATGCTCAATCAATGGAGGTAAAACTGTACTTTTTGAGTAGGCATAGCTGACATGAAAACTGACATTATCATCATCGGTAAGAGGAATTTTGACCAAGCCTTCCAATTCTGAAAAGAGGAGAAAATCGGTCAGTAGAGTAATGCCAAGATTTTCTCCAACCATCTGTCCGATAATAGAAATCTCACTCAATTTCAAGAAGATATTAGCGCGCTGCCGGTATTTGTCATTCAGATAATTAAAGGCTTCTAAGTGCGTATGGCCTTCATCCAAGATAAGAAAGGGTTCATTTAATACTTCACCAAAGGAGACCGACCGCTTTTTAGCTAGGGGATGTTTTTCAGATACGACAATATAAAAGGGACGTTGATAAAGTTCCTTCGTTATTAATTTAGGATGATCTAAAGGGTGCAGACTGCCGATAAAGCTGAAATCCAAGTCACCAGCCACCAACTGCTGGAGCAGGTCGACAGAGCCGCCGCCCACCATTTGCAGGCTAGACATAAAACTGAGATCTGCTCCTTTGTGGATAAGCTGTGATAAGATTCGTGCCCTGATAATCGGCGGAAATCCGACCTTGACTTCTTGACGATTGGCGCGGTCTATCTCTTTTTGTGAAATAGTCAGTTCCGCTAAAATGGCCTCAATATGCCTAGCTAGAATCTCCCCTTGATGGGTTAAAACGACTGAGCGATGAGAAGTATCTTTAATAAAAAGCTCACAGGCAAACTGATGTTCTAAACGCTTGATAGCATAGGTAATAGTGGGTTGACTGACCTTAAAAGACTGGGCAACCGCTGTAAATGAATTTAGTCTCGATAACTCTTGAAAATATTCTAAATCCCTGATATTCATACAGAACCTCCCTTGTATCGTCATCATTGTATCACAAAAACCGGTCTTATAAATAAAATTTATGATAAGGCAGACAGTTGACTATAAGAAGACGGCAAACCTATAATAAGGTCGCTCTTTGCGAGTAATACAACTTATTATAGAGGAGAATAAGATGAAAGCACATGATATTTTAAACAACCCCTTTTTAAATAAAGGAACAGCCTTCACTATGGAAGAACGTAAGGAACACGGTCTGATTGGTCTCTTGCCACCTTATGTGCAAACCATTGAAGAACAGGCAGATCAAGCTTATCAGCACTATCTGCAAAAGCCATCAGATTTGGAAAAACGCCTCTTCTTGATGGAAATTTTCAACACCAATCGCACCCTCTTTTACTACTTGTTTAATCAGCATATCGTAGAGTTTAATCCTATCGTTTACGATCCCACAATTGCAGATACAATTGAACATTACAGTCAACTATTTGTAGATCCTCAGTACGCGGCCTACCTTGATATTAACCATCCAGAAAATATCGAAGAAACCTTGAAAAATGCGGCTGGTGACCGTGATATTCGCTTGATTGTGGCAACAGATGCTGAAGGAATCCTTGGTATCGGTGACTGGGGCGTCCAAGGGGTAGATATCTCTGTCGGTAAATTGATGGTCTATACAGCCGCTGCTGGTATTGACCCATCATCTGTAATGCCCTTGGTTATCGACGCTGGTACCAACCGCCAAGAACTTTTGGACGACCCAATGTACCTCGGTAACCGTCATGAACGGGTCCATGGCCAACAATATGATAAATTTATCGACCAATTTGTTCAAACCGCAGAAAAACTTTTCCCTAAACTCTACCTTCACTGGGAAGATTTCGGGCGCTCAACTGCGGCTGACATCTTGAACCGCTACAAGAATGATATTCCAACTTTCAATGATGATATTCAAGGTACTGGTATTGTTGTTCTCGGCGGTATCTTCGGTGCCCTTGATATCACTGGCGAAAAACTCACTGACCAAATCTACCTTTGCTACGGTGGTGGTTCTGCTGGTGCTGGTATCGCTTCTCGAGTTCATGCTGAAATGGTCAGCGAAGGATTGTCAGAAGAGGAAGCCTACAAGCATTTCTTCATGATCGACCAACAAGGGCTTCTCTTCGATGATATGGAAGACTTGACACCTGCCCAAAAACCATTTGCTAAGAAACGTGCGGACTTTGAAAATGCTGGGGATATGACTAACCTCCTTAATGTGATTAAGGTTGTTAAGCCAACTATTTTGGTTGGTACTTCTACAGATGCTGGTGCCTTCACTGAAGATGTCGTCAAGGCTATGTGTGACAATACTGAACGCCCAGTCATCTTCCCAATCTCTAACCCTACTAAGAAATTAGAAGCTACTGCTGAGCAAGTCATTCAATGGTCAGATGGTAAAGCCTTCGTAGCAACAGGTGTTCCTTCTGGTACGGTTACTTATAAAGGGGTTGATTATCAAATCGGTCAAGCCAATAATGCCCTTATCTATCCAGGTCTCGGACTTGGTATGCTAGCCTCAGAAGCCAAGCTTTTGACAGATGAAATGATCGGAGCTGCTGCTCACTCACTCAGTGGTTTGGTCGATCCTGGTCAGCCAGGAGCACCTGTCCTTCCACCATTTAAGTATGTAGCTGACGTTTCTATTAAGGTAGCTGAAGCCGTTGCCCAAAAAGCTCAAGAACAGGGCTTGGCCCAAGCAAAGGAAACTGATATGGCTAAGGCTGTCCGTGACCTCAAATGGTATCCAGAATACTAATGTCGGAGGCTTTCAGCAATCATGAATAAACTGAATACGATCAAAATTTCTGGTGTTGGTCTCCCCTTGTATGTAGTCTTGGTGCTCATCTTAGCTGTCACTATCTGGATGGGGAAACTCCCACTCAACATGTTGGGGATTACCTTTATGTTGGTTCTTCTAGGCCATCTCTTCTATTGGATTGGTCAAAAAACACCTTTCTTTAATACTTATCTAGGTGGAGGTTCGGTCATGACCCTCTTGCTGGCGGCCCTGCTTAACAGTTTAAGAATTATGCCCAAAACTGTTGTACAAGCGACTGCGGCATTTATGCAAGATTGGGGATTTCTGGATTTCTATATCGCCGCTTTAATTTGTGGTGCTATCCTTGGGATGAACCGCAACCTCTTGGTTAGGGCTTCGGCTCGTTTCATTCCCATCTCACTTGCTACTATGGTCATTGGTTTCTTTGCTACTGGTGGTATGGGAGTTTTGCTTGGACAAGGCTTTAGCCATTCTGTCCTCTATATTTCTATGGCACAGATGGCAGGAGGGATGGGGGCTGGTATCGTCCCATTATCTAAAATCTATGCCAGCCAACTTCATGTCCCAGCAGGTGATATTCTCAATCATCTAGCACCTGCGACAACCCTTGGTAACCTCTTTGCTATTATCGGTGCTATCTTTATCGCCAAGGCCTTTGCCAAGACAAAATACAATGGTCATGGTGTCCTTATCGAAGTTAATAAGGAAGAACTGGAAAGACCACACTTAACCCTCGATGCTACCAAGATCGGTGTCGGACTGATGTTTGCATTTGGCCTCTTTCTCATCGGGGTTATCCTCAATGCTTTTGTACCAAAAATTCACAGTTATGCCTTTATGATTATTATTGTATTTATCCTGAAAGCAACTGATACTGTACCCAAAGCACTTCAAGACTGTGTTGTTATGTTCAACCAAGTCGTCATGACCAACTTGACTCACGCTGTTTTAGCTGGTATCGGTTTGGCTATGATGGATCTATCTAAACTAGCACAAGCTATGACCTGGCAATTCCTTATCCTCAGCTTGACATCAGTTGTTGCTATGGGGCTTGCCAGCTGGTTCCTTGGTAAGATTTTCGGACTATTTCCAGTTGAAACAGCCATCGGAGCTGGTATGATTAACAACTCAATGGGAGGCACAGGCAATATCGCCGTCCTCTCGGCTGCTGACCGTATGGAAATGATTGCTTTTGCCCAAATGGCCAACCGGCTCGGCGGGGCTATCATCCTTATCCTAGGTGGTATTCTAATTCAACTGTTTAGTTAAAAATACAATCTTGACTACCTGCTTTACGGGTGTTTATTTTCCTCCACTTATCGAAGCGAGGCGGGTTGAAGTCACATAAAAAACAAGTTTGGGATCAAAAGTGTCTCAAACTTGTTTTTTTATAATAGGTAAGGTGATCGTGACCTGGCCGCCGCCTTGCCTAGCATTTGACACTTCCAGACTTCCGCCGTGCAGGCGGACAATATTATCCGCAACAGCCAAGCCCAATCCTTGGTGATACTGGCTTTTATTCCTGCTGGTATTAGAAGTATAAAAAGGCATTTTAGCCGATTCCAAGGCATTTTGACTAAACCCTGAACCACTGTCAGTGATGCACAATAAAAGCTGACTATCCTGCAATTCATAGGTCAAGCTGACCACACTTCCTGTTGGTGAATATTCCATAGCATTGCTTATAACATTTATGAGAGCTCGCTTAAGAAGAGTCTGATCCCAGTTGACTTGGATATCGGGCAGACTAGATAGAACCTGCGGTTCCCAAGTGACCTTTTTAGCCAGAGATAACCCCTTAGCATCCTTGTCCAAGTCATCCAAAAAGGCTTTAAGAGATATCAGATTCGGTGTGTAGTCTTGTCGTTTCTGACTTTTAGTCAATTGGTTGAGCGCTTGCACATAGTCATCCAGCAACTGAGCATTGCGCTTAGTATAGGCCAAAAATTCAGACTGCTGATCCGTCAGATTTGTCATTTCTAATAAATCCGTATTGCCCTTGATGACAGTCAAGGGCGTCTTGATATCGTGCGTTAAGGCAGCTATCTGGTTCTGCTTTTCCTGCTCCAATTGCCAGCTGCGCATTAGGGAATCTCGCAAACTAGTGCGCAATCTGTCCAAACTCTGGATAATTTGGTCGAACTCCCTGATTCTAGTCTTCGGTAAAGAAAATTCTAACTCCTCCTCTTGAATCTTATCTGTCATCCTTATAATAGGCTCCAACTGACGCTTGACATAACGGCCAAAGAAAAGGCTGATCAAGACAAAATAGAGCAAGAGCCCTAAGCTAAACAAACCAATAATAACCGTGCTCAGACGGGGCAAATGCTGCTCTAACCAAGGATCACGATAACGCTGCCTGAGTTGATAACTGACAATAAGATGGCTGCCGTCAGGCCTCCTAAAGGTTTTGAAATACCCATAGTGACCATGGTCAAGACGGTAAGAATCTTGAGATGACGTCGCCGCCTTCTTCAATGAAGAGCTCATATTAGTTTGTAGTTCCTGTCCACCTTTATCTACGAGCAGATAGCTAGTCCCTTGTGGAAGATTGGATAGCTTAAAATGCGAATCTGTCTCAATTGATCTTGTTAAGCTTATCAACTCGTTTTCTGTCTGATTAGCTGGCAAGATAAATCCGGTTCTAAAAGCCACTACCAAACCAATGTAAGCTATAATCCCTATTCCTACTATTCCCAGCACAACACTCATGAAATAAGTCATGAAAATACTGGTCAAGGACTGGTTTAATTTTTTGTTTGCCATTTGTAACCAATTCCCCAAACTGTTTCAATGGGCTCTGCTCCAGCCATCCGAAATTTTGCTCGAATATTTTTAATATGCTCGGCAATGGCCGCAGGTGCCCCGCGTTCTTCAAATCCATAGAGATAGTCATAAAGCTGCTCTTTAGAGAAAACCTGACCGCGGTGTTTGGCCAAATGCTCACAAATTTCGTACTCTGATTTCGTCAAAGCAAGTACTTGATTACTAATAGAAATTTCTTTGGCAGACAGATCAAACCGAATATTTCCTAAAACTAGACTGGTATGATGTTCACGCCTTTCCCGGCGTAAGTGGGCATTAACACGCGCTAAAAGCTCTTGGATACCAAAGGGTTTAACTAGATAATCATCCGCTCCGTAACTAAGGCCCGTGACAATATCTGCTTCTTGTGCTTTCGCCGTCAGAAAAATAATGGGACAGTCTACCAAAGGACGAATCTCCTGACAAAAACTAAGCCCATCTACATCAGGCATCATAATGTCTAGTAAAATTAAATCATAATCTGTTAACTTTGAACGGTCAACCTGTTCAGCACTGGTAAAAGTCTCTACCAGATATCTCTGCAACTCTAAGGTATTTTTTATCAAAGTCAGAATATCTGCCTCGTCATCAATTACCAAAATGCGTGTCATCTTTTTTCCTTTTTCTATTATTTGTAACTCCTATCATATCATCCGTAAAGCAAGACTGACAAGCCGTAGAGCAAGTAAATATGCAGCGGATAGAAAATATAAAAGAGATGTTTACTACCCTTGCCTCGTTGCCCATTGTACATAAGCATGAGCGGAGCTGCAAAGATTTCCATCCACTCAAAATAAAGAAATAAAAATGTGTGAAGCGTCAACGGAGCACCTACAAGGAAACCACGACCTAAATTAACTATTAGAGACACAATGACAAAGGCAAGAACTTCCCTTTTGAGTGTTTTTCTGCAGAGATACATGGCAATGCCTACAATCAAAGTCTCTGTTCCACCATCCATAATGGAAAAATGCAGCGGCAAGATTGTGAAATTGAATAAGTTAATAACGAACATGCCCAGTTGATTACCAGAACCCATAAAAATACGGTAGAAAGGCATGAAAAGAAAGGGCAGAAGAATCGGAAAAAGAAGGGTCGGAATGCCTCGAAGGTACTTCTTCTCCTCAATCCAAGCAATACCCTGCAAAGCAACCAACAAAATGGCAAAGGAGGACAGCATCATATTCTGCGGAAAGAAGCCATCTCCCCGTACCAAAGGGTGCAGCACATTAGAAAAGCCAAACTGGATAGCTCCCATAGCAATAGCCAAACCGTAAATCTTCAGGAAGTATTTCTTGCGGTCATGCGTATGGATAAACCCTTCAATAATCGCAAATAAGAATAAAGGCGCTGATAATCTCCCTAGCTGACTGAACCACAGGGGGATCTTTCCTGTATAGTCAAAAAAGTAGTGAATATGGTCTAGCAGCATGAGCACCAAGGCGATGTATTTGAGCTGAAAGCCTGTCAGCTTTTTAAGTTTTTCCATAAATAAGTCAATTTCCTTTCGTTAGTAAATCAATAGGCAATCCTACTCCCCATCATTTCTTCCTTGCCATCTGTCAAACCAAAGAAGACTGAGAAATAAACCAAGCAAGGTCATTGGAAAGGCCACTTCCAGCCAGAGAAGAAGCTGCTGGGCAAAAATAGGATTTTGATCTGGGTATTGCAGCATATTAAACCAAGTCACCATCAACCGTGCTGGCCAAGCACAAGGCACAAATTGCCAAATGCCATCACCTAAGCCTGTTAGAAGCAAGGCTGAAACTAGGACTTCAAAAATCCCTAAGCCAATCGTTGCACCACTGCCAAATAAAAAAGCGATTAACAAATGAAGCAAATACAAGATAACTGTTGATGTCAATAAAAACAGTCCCACATAGCTATAAAAGCAAGATAAGGAGAGATTGAAGCAACCCTTTTTCAATACAGTTTTTAACGACGCTTTTACCTCGGATTCCATCGCCTATATTAGTTATAAAGTAAAAATTTAAGGACTTTATCAGGAAAAATATTTTTATTTCCAAATCTTATAAAAACCTCCTATGCTCCAGCACAATTTTTATTAATTATGCAAATAAAACTGCTTTGAGCATCTTTATACGCTACAAAGGCTACAATATCACCAATGCCATGGAAATGCCTTATTCTAACGCTAAGTTAGAAACAACCAACAAACTTATCAAAGACATTAAGCGCAATGCTTTTGGGTATCAGAACTTTGACAACTTTAAAAAATGCATTTTCCTCTCTTTGAACAACAGTAAAACGATCTGGGAAAGGATCGTTTTAGCTGGTCTCCTAAAAATTCAAAAGAAACAAAAAGAGAAGACAAAATTTGTCTCCTCTCGCACTTAGCTATAAGTCACCCGCTACAGTTGACAATAAGCCTTTATACATGAATATCGTTTACTGGCTACGACTAAGGGTGAATTCTCCATGGTAGCCGGCTTCCTTGGACATGTTATCGGCTGTGAAATCTTGATCTGGTTGGACCTGCCAGAAGACAGGCTTAATGGTATCACCATTGACAGATACTCCATAGCCAAACTTGACTTGGCCACCAGTGCCACCGAGTTCAGCGCCCGGTAACAAGTAGTGAGCCTGATCCGCAGGACTGATATCTTGGTAGAGATATAGGCCAGGTGAAATTTCTTTCAAACTGCCAACTGTAAAACTGAGAGCAGTTTGGTCAATCGTCACATCAATCTGGCCATTTTCCTGAAAGGTCATAGTAACGGCATAATTGCTGACAGGAGTCTGACCCTGCCAGGTGCCGACTAGGTCACCGGAAATAATCTGGTCCGAAGATTGAGTATCTGTCTTTCCATTGCTAGCAGAACCTGTAGAACTTGAAACTGACTGATTCTTACTATCGGATTTCTTGGAAAGATGACTAGATGATTGGGCAGTTTTGACTTCCTTAGCTGTCTGATCACTTCTTCCCTTTTGGCCAGTAAAGATAGAAACGGCCAAAGCTATTAGAACAAGACCCACTAGGCCAGCAATCCACTTCCAGAGACTTTTCCTTTCTCTAGGATGGTGTCTATCTTGACGACTTGGCATGAAAACCACCTCCTTCTTTTTGACTAAGGCATCTATCCTTGAGAGTTTATAACTTCCTTACGCTTATATTATATTCATTTGCAGATAATTATGAAAGCCTTTTCTTTATTCTTTGTTAAATTTAATTTTTCTTAAAATTAGTTATCTTTTGAAAGAAAAAAGGAGTCTGGGACAAAAGTCCAGACTCGTTAGCATTGTTCTAGATTTACTATATTGACGCAGTGGTTGGGAGTAAGACTTGTTGGCTATGCCAAGAAGTCTTACCCCTGCACAGTTCATTAGGTGCTTTAGTACCAATGAACCACTGCTGATTGGCAGTCCTTATCCCTTTCGTAGCAAGGAGTAGCGGTCAACCTAATCAATTGTGCGGAGGTGGGTTAAAAAGCTCTGGTAGAGCTTTTTAATCGGGAAATAAAGCTTGCAAAGCAAGTGTCAAAATGCTCCAGCGGACTTTGGCAGTCTGGGGATAGACTGCCAAAGCCTGCCACCTAAAAACACGAGAGTGGCAGAGCTCTGAGCATTAAAATGGGAGAGCGAAGAAAATCAAAATCGTGATTTTATCACGATTTACTGATTTCTTATACGTAATCTTCAGAGATTACAATGCTTTGTGGGTGAGGGCTAAGCTATCATGGCAATTTGTCCCACTCTCTTCTTTACTTATTAGCGGTCACCCTTATTGCGGATAACGAAACCATTCTTCTTCTCGCTGGATGTCCGATGCGGCCGTTTGTTATCTTTTTTATCAAAGTCTTTAAAGTTTTTATTAGACTTGCGTTTAAATTCACGACGGCCATTGCCAGCGTTGTCACGGCGATAACGATCGCGACTGCCGCGGCGGTTGTTATTACCACGACTGCCTTTTCCATGATTAGATCCCGAAGGTTTAAATGGCAGCGGTCTTTCACGGCTGATTTCTACCTCTGGCATGGTTTCTGGATCTTGTACTGTTAAGGACAAGATATAAAGAGCCAGTTCTTCTGGTGAAAATTCAGCAGCCAGCTTTACTGCATCTCCTTTGAATTTATCAAAGTTAGAGCGAATGCTTTCATCGGCAAAATCACGCTCAATTTTTTTGAGGGCAACCTGTTTCTTAGCCTGAAAGGCTTCGTCAGCAGTCGCTGGTTTAAGACCTTTCATACGCTTTTTAGTCAGATTTTCAATGATAGAAAGGTAACCCATTTCATTAGGTGAGACAAAAGTGATGGATTGACCTGATTTACCTGCACGGCCAGTTCGCCCGATGCGGTGGACATAGCTCTCGGGATCTTGCGGAATATCGTAGTTGTAGACATGAGTCACTCCTGAAATATCGAGTCCACGTGCAGCTACATCGGTCGCTACTAGGATATCTAGATTATCATTTTTAAAGTCGCGGATGACTCGCAAACGCTTGTTTTGATCCAAATCTCCATGGATACCTTCTGCCCGGTAGCCTCGCAGTTTGAGACCGCGAGTCAATTCATCTACCCGCCGTTTAGTCCGACCAAAGACAATAGATAGTTCAGGCTGTTCGACATCAATCAGACGGGTCATAGTATCAAATTTTTCCCGCTCTTTAACACGAACATAGAACTGCTCAACCATATCGCTGGTTAGTTCCTTAGCTGCGATTCTGACATGCTCGGGATCTTTCATAAACTTCACACCAATACGTTTAATCGCATCCGGCATGGTAGCCGAGAAGAGTAGAGTTTGGCGTTCGTTCGGCACATGGCTGATGATAGCTTCAATGTCTTCCAAAAAGCCCATATTGAGCATTTCATCAGCTTCGTCAAGAATTAGGGTCTCAACTGTATTGAGCTTAAGGGCGCGACGTTTGATCAAGTCCAGCAAACGCCCTGGCGTACCAACTACGATATGAGCACCTGAACGCAGGGCTTTAATTTGCTTTTCAATGCTGGAACCACCGTAAACCGAGCGAACCTTGACGCCCTTTTCACGGCCAAAACGGAAGAGCTCTTCCTGACTTTGAACAGCCAATTCCCGTGTTGGCGCAATGACTAAAGCTTGAATGACATTATTGGCAGTATCAATCTTATTTAAGGTTGGCAGGCCGAAAGCGGCTGTTTTACCAGTCCCTGTCTGCGCTTGGCCGATAACATCTTTGCCTTCAAGAGCTAGGGGAATAGTCATCTCCTGAATGGGAGAGGGTTCAACAAAACCTGCTTTTTCAACAGCCTGCAGAATATTTTCTGCTAAGTTTAATTCTGTAAATTTCAATGGTATTCTTCTTTCTAAAAGGCAGTGCGAGGCTGCCTTATAAAGCCTATAATCGTGTGCAATTGTGCAACTTATTTAGTATAACACGTTATGAGTGAAAATGGTAGCTTAATCTTTTAATTTAGCATTATTTTTAACATGGTTAATTCCCAGAATAAGTCCTAGCTTGTTGTAAAAACAGACATTAGTCTACGAACATAAAAATAAACACAAGCAAGTCCAAAATGGCAGACGCCAAAAGTAAGACTTACTTGTGTTTTTACTTAAGATATAGAAGATTTCTAACAGAGTTTATTACTAAAAGCTCTTCCAATTCTTTTAGTCTTCTTGTTTTTTACTGCGTTGACTGCCTAGTAAACCAAGACCAGCCAGAATCGCACTCACGCCTAAGAGCGGCAGATAAGCACTGTCCTTGCTGCCAGTCTGCGGCAGAAGGCTGGCTTTTGCTGGCTGCGCTGTCGCGTCCTCAAAGTGATAGGTCACGGTTAGCGGCATCCGGTCATGATTAGGCGCTGGCGGCGTAGAATCGGCTGGATCCTCCGGCGTCGTTGTCTTAACCGTATTGGAACTGTAAGTTACACCGTTAATCGTATTGATATAGGTGTTCTCAAAGGTGCCAACAGCTATCCGTTTCATCTGAATATAGCTTTCAGCTTGGAAACTAGAGTTCAGCGAAACCGAACGCAAGAAGGCTTCCTGGAATCTGATGACAATGAGACCATCGGCTTCATTGACGTCTGCCGTCGTATGACCGGTCACATCCGTTCCCGCTGCGATTACAGTCCCATCATTAAGGGTGATGTCAGACTTGGCATAGACCTTATACTGTCCGGTATACTGATCCCCTGTTTGGTCATAGTCATCATAGAAGTTATACTCAAACAGCTCATCGGAGCGATTGCCCGGAATAATGCCGCCGATCAGACGGTAATTAAAGACTTGGTTGAGCGCTACGGTCTGACCGTCGATGTTGCTGGTGTCGGCTGGATCTAGGGTCAAGGTGACATCCTTCTTAGGATCCACCTTAGGCACGTTATTGACCACAATATTGGATTCATAGCCATTGCCAAAATCAATTTGGTAGGCCTTGTTCTCATAAGAACCGCCGGTCTTACCCATCTCGGCTTTAACGGTCATTGGAGTGACAATAGTCAGATTAATTCCTTTAACCACATAGGCTTCATAGAAGGCTTGCGGATCATCCGCTGTGAAGAGCTGGAAGGCGCCTTTTGGTGTGATAGCAGCCGCTTGGAGCATGGTCCGAACGTCCTCTGGGGCAGCGTCAAGACTGGTATAATCAGTGACACTGATCCCTTCAACAGCCTTTCCGCTAGCGTCGACGATTCTAACGAGAGTTGGATTCAAGTTCAGCGCTTCTTCTGGGTAATCATCCAAGTAGAAGAAGCCTTTTTGGATGGTATCTGGGGAAGACTTATCCCCCTTGTATTGATCCAGATCCCATGTCAATTCGTAGTAATTGACCGTTCCGGCTAGGACGGTTTTGTCATCAATGACAACCCCTTTGTCATTTTTATTGACCTTATGCGGTTTGATGTAGTTGTTTCCTGGATTATCAGGGTCTTCTGGTTTACCTGGGGTGGTTACCCGAACGATATTGGATTTAACCCCATAAGCGTCATTCACTGTTAGGGTGAAGTTATTCTTGTAGACAGCCCCGTCGTTCATGACCTGACCGACAATGGTTGGGACTGGGGCGGTGATGCCCTTGGTGAAGTCCCGATTGAGCAGATCCAGTGTTTCAGCTGTGGCCGTAAAGGTCACCGTATGCGTCGCTTGATCATAGGTAACATCAAAGTCTGGGCTGGCCACCTTGGTCGCTTCCAGATTGAACTGATAGCCACTTGGAAGAGGGTCGACCAAGACGAAGGAGGTGGTTTCCTCACGGTTGGCCGGCAACTCAGCCGTTCTCAGTTGGAACTTGACCACTGACTGCTTAGCGACCAAGGTCTGGTTGATATCGACTCCTATGTTATTGGTGATTGCCTTGTTAACCTGAGGCTGGATAGCGTATCTTGCATAGTGGTAACGAACCGTTGGAACAGCGGGTGCTCCAGGGAAACGCTGTAGGATTGGCGGCGTCGGTGGCGTTGGCTCCGGTTCATAGTTAGGTTCCTGCGGTTTATTTGGCTCCGGCTGATCCGGTGTACGGGTCGGCGGTGTTGGCTCTGGATCGTACTTGGGTTCTACCGGGGCTGGTTCAGATGGCTTTTCTACTTCGTAGTTAGGCTCTTGTGGTTTATTTGGCTCCGGCTGATCCGGTGTACGAGTCGGCGGTGTTGGCTCTGGATCGTACTTGGGTTCCACCGGTGCTGGCTCTGATGGCTTTTCTACTTCGTAGTTAGGCTCTTGTGGTTTATTAGGTTCTGGCTGATCCGGCGTACGAGTCGGCGGCGTTGGCTCTGGATCGTACTTGGGTTCTACCGGTGCTGGCTCTAAGTCCTTTTCGACTTCATACTTAGGTTCTTCTGGCTTGGTAGGTTCTACTGGTGGTTCTGGATTTTCCTTGGTCACTTTAGGCACATTTACCGCACGAATTCTACCATTGAGAGAATACCAAATATTTGGCCGTTTACCTTCCGCATTGTCTTTACCTGGAACAATCGGCATTTCAGAAAGCGGCATAACATTTGTTGCCGAAGTGGCACCTAGGGTAATGCTGTTATTTGGGCCGGACATCCTGATAGCCCCTGCACCATACCAAGAATTTGGTGCATCGGATGAATCCCAACCTGAGTTTGGCTGACTATTCTTATACATAGTCCAACGGGCACCACCTTCACCCTGTTTAAAGTTAAGCGTGTCCGTAGCATAAATCTGACCGTTTTTCTCACCGATAGATGAACCGGCAATCTTAACGAAGGTACCAGTATAGTCCTTAGCCATCTCGATAGAGTTATGCTCACGGTTTAATGATGCTACCGATAAAAGCGCATTATCAAAGTCAATCGGATTGCCATCTTCATCGTAGAAGGTGAATTCATTTTTAATAAAGATAGATGTATCTTTTTCTGTATTTCCAGTGAAAGCAGACGCAAATACCCCTAGAGTTGGATCGGTAAAGATCCCCAGCCAGACCTTACCTTCTGGATTCTGGAATTTTGAATCTGGATCAACAGTATACTTAAAGACAATCTTGGAAATCTTTTTACCATTGTAGTAAGAGTTTTCTAAATTTGTATAAGTAGCTGTAGCACTTTGTCCGCGTTCTAAAAGGACAGAAGCCCACTTAGCTTCACCTGTGTTACTTACAGTTGTCGTCCAATCTGACTTATCGCCAATATTACCAAAGAGCTCCATTGAAGAAGAGACATCATCAGCTTGTTGTAAATTACTGATGTCCAAATCATCCATCTGAAGTACTTTCTGATCATACTTAGCTTTTGAAGTGCTCTTGCTAAAAGCATCATCCATAGCTGATGCTTTTAAAAACTGACCTTCGGTTGTCAACGCCAATTGAGCATTTGGTTCAAGGTCATAGACCAAGCTTTGGGCAGATGGTTCTGTCAAGTTACCATCTTCGTTCTTATGCTTCTCAAGTTCTTCCAGAGCTTTTTTAATTCGCTCTTGTTCCTCTTCGTATTCCCGTTTTTTGATAGGATACTCAGCCAAGTCCTTTTGATATTTGGCTAAGTCCTTTTCATATTTAGCTAATTTGGCTTCATAGTCAGCCTTAGCGTCAGCATTGCGCTGTTTAATAGCAGCGTTTTCCGCTGCAATCTCAGCATTCTTAGCTTGGTTGTCCTTAACAGCTTGGTCATAGGCTGCCTTGGCATCCGCATTAGCCTTTTGAACACGGGCTAATTCCGTTTCATAAGCCTGTTTCTTGGCTTGGTAATCCGCTTCATTATCCTTGTTACCCTGTTGGATAGCGGCCAAGTCAGATTCATATTGTTTGACAGCAGCGTCATATTTGGTTTTAGCATCCGCATTGCGCTGTTTGATGGCGGCGTTTTCCGCTGCAATCTCAGCATTCTTAGCCTTGTTGTCCTTAACAGCTTGGTCATAGGCTGCCTTGGCATCCGCATTAGCCTTTTGAACACGGGCTAATTCCGTTTCATAAGCCTGTTTCTTGGCTTGGTAATCCGCTTCATTATCCTTGTTACCCTGTTGGATAGCGGCCAAATCGGCTTCATATTGTTTGACAGCAGCATCATATTTGGCCTTGGCATCGGCATTGCGCTGCTTGATGGCGGCGTTTTCCGCTGCAATCTCAGCATTCTTAGCGTTATTGTCCTTTACAGCTTGCTCATAGGCTGCCTTGGCATCCCCGTTGGCCTTCCGAACCCGTTCTAATTCAGCTTGGTAGGCCGCAAGCGCAGCCTGATAAGCGGTTTCATTATTTTTATTTGTGTTTTGAATGGCTTCCAGGTCTTTTTGGTATTGCGCTAATTTTGCTTCATAGTCAGCTTTGGCAGCAGCATTAGCAGCATTAATCCGCTCAACTTCTTCCTGATGGGCAGCCAAATCTTTATCATATTGCTCTACAGCGGCCTTGTTTTCTGCATCTATACGCTCAACTTCCGCCTTGTGCTTAGCAATGTCTTCTTTATAAGAGTTGACGGTTGTCTTAATTTCTTCTACTTGCTGGGCATAATCCGCATCGATCTCTGCCTGCTTAGCAGCTGCTTGATCTGAGGTCTGAACGGTCCCTGCGTCTACATCAGCCTCTTCTTGAACCGTCACACCGGCTTGATAGGCTTCCTTAACCGCCTGCTCCAACTCTGGTGACGGAGCCTCTACAACCAACTTCTCCCCATTGTTCTGGCCGGCTTGAGCCTGACTCTGGCTGGCTTGGTCGCTGGCTGGGCCTTGGGCTTCCGGCAGATTAGTCGCTGGATTGCCTGTTTCTGTCCCGACAACCTTCGTGTCAACACCGCTTGTCGATGTTGTTTCCGATACTTCCTCGGCTGCTGCTCTATAGCCTGTCAGTGACACCAGTGCTGTGGCTCCCAACACAGCACCGCATAGAGACTTCACAACCTTACTTTTTCGAAAACCGTAAACTTGTTTTGCTTTCATTGTTTTCTCCCAATATTTTTCTAAGCAAATAATATTGCCTAGAATATTGTAACATAATTCCCTTGATTAAGAAATATTATTGTCTTGCTATGCCATAGTTTTGAAAAATATATGACATTTTTCTGTTTATTACAGAATAATTATAATTCAACTTCTAATTCCTTCCTCTTAAAACTTAATACGATGCATTTACTTTATTTTAGCTATTTTTGAAGCATCTGCACATCGTCACTTTGTTTAATGTGGTTTTTTGAATATATATTTATAGGGAAAAGTACTTTGCCAGGTCATTTGCCACTAATTTAGCAGATCTGCTGATGATTTAGGAAATGTAGCAAGAGTAGGAACTTGTTAAATGAGCAGATTTCTGCTATGATGTAGGCGTCACAAGAGGAGCTTTTGCTGAGAATGATCTCCAGTTTTAAGTAAATTCCATAACATTGGAGTTTTGCGTAGAGTCTGGGTGTCTAAACTCTTTGAACCTGAACAAGGTAATGCTTGCGTAAGGGATGTGCAGAAATAAGTGGATTAGTCAAAGTCCTGCTTATCTCAGTTTTGATTGTGGCAAATCAAATCAATTGCCCAGTCAGACTGGGCTAAGGAGGATTTTTTATGCAAAAAACAAATGTTGCTTCGATGGCTGAAATAGCTATCTTTGCTGGTCTGGCTATGGTACTGGATTTCTTTACCCAGCCGATGTCAATCGGTCCTTGGATTTCCTTATCCTTTAAGATGGTCCCTATCTTTTTAATCGCCTTTCGCCGAGGCACCAAGCCTGCTATCGTAGCAGGCTTGATCTGGGGGATCCTGCAAGTTGCGCTTGGTCAGGCAGCTGGGGGTTGGCTCAATCTCTGGCAAGGTTTTTTAGAATACTTCGTTGCCTTTAGTTTGATCGGCTTTGCCGGCATCATCAGGCCTTTATTCAATCAAACTCTTAAAAAAAATCAGCCCTTAAGGAGCTGGGCCATTATGGTTCTTGGGATTTTAATCGGCAGCCTGTCTCGCTATATCATCCATTTTATTGCTGGAATTATTTTCTGGGGAAGCTACGCTCCTAAGGGGCAGTCAGCTCTCGTCTACTCTGCTATTATCAATGGTTCTTCTTGCTTGGGTGAAACCTTAGCCTGCATTATTGCTCTAAGTCTGCTTTTTCCCTTTATTAAACGTTTTCTGCTAGTAAATTAAAGAAAAACTTAGGTCCAAAAGGTTTTGATTTCAAGAATCATCAAACTCTAAATGATCAATCAAATAAAAAAGTGAACAAGATAGTATTCTGAACAATGGAAAACTCATTTTGTTCGCGTTTTCTTCAAAATAATACAGAAAAAATGAGAAAGGTGTACTTTCTCATTTTTTGCAGTATTCCTTAGTTTTTCTTACGGCGGATGCCAAGCAGACTAAAGCCGGCTGTCAGGCTAACTAATCCTAATAGAGGCATGTAAGCATTGTTAGTATCGCCAGTAGCTGGCAGGTGACCGGTTTGTGGCGGAGCCGGCTGATAAGCCTTTTCCTTAACCGGACGATAGAGGACCGTATGGCTAGTCTTAGGATCTTCTGGCGTCTTAGGCTCCGGTGTGCTGGTGCGAACCGTGTTTGAGCTATAAGTGATGCCATTAACCGTATTAACATAGGTATTTTCAAAGGTTCCAACGGCAATCCGCTTCATTTGCAGATAAACTTCCGCTTGGAAGGCCGAATCAACAGAGACAGACCGTAAGAAGTCTTCCTTAAAGCTGATAAGAATCCGACCATCAGCCTCATCGACTTGGGCTTTAGTATATTGGGTCAGGTCCGTACCTGCCTTGATGACAGTACCATCTTTGAGGGTAAGGTCAACCTTGGCAAAGGCCTTATATTGGCCCGTGTACTTATCACCTGTCTGATCGTAATCATCGTCGAAGCTATACTCGAAGAGCTCTTCAGCATGCTTTGGTGGAATGATACCACCGATCAGACGATAATTGAAGGTTTGATTGAGAGCAATCGTTTGCCCATCAATATTAGTCAAATCGGCGGGATCAAGAGTCAGTGTCACATCCTTCTTAGGATCAATCTTAGGGACATTGTTAATCACTGGGTTGGACTCATAGCCGTTACCGAAATCAATTTGATAGGCCCTGTTTTCGTAGCCGCCACCTGTTTTACCCATTGCAGCCTTGACAACCATTGGTGTCACAATGGTCAAATCAATACCTTTAACGACATAAGTATCATAGAAGGCCTGCGGATTATCGGCTGTAAAGAGCTGGAAGGCGCCTTTTGGTGTGATGTTAGCCTTTTGAAGCATCTCACGAACCGTCTCTGGAGCAGCTTCAAGGCTGGCATAATCAGTCACGCTGATACCTGTTACAGCCTTACCGCCAGTATCAGTAATTTTGACCAAATCTGGACGCAGATCGAGGGCTTCTTCTGGATAATCCTCTAGATAGAAGAATCCTTTTTGGATACTTTCTTTACCAGAGCTATCACCCTTGTATTGGTCCAAGTCCCAAGTCAATTCATAGTAGTTTGTTGAACCTGCTAAGACGGCCTTCCCATCGATCACCACGCCATTTTCATTTTTATTGACCTTGTGCGGCTTGATATAGCTGTTGTTTGGATGTTTAGGGTCGTTTGGTTTCCCTGGAGTGGTTACTCGAACAATATTGGATTTAATACCGTAGGCATCGTTGACCGTCAGAGTGAAATTATTGGTATAGATAGCACCATCATTCAGTACTTGGCCAACAATCGTTGGGTAAATAGTTGAAACCGTCTTGGTCAGATCTTTATTGAGGTTGGCTAATGTTTCTGCAGTGGCTGTGAAAGTTACTGTATTCGTAGCTTCGTCATAGCTAGTGTCAAAGCCAGGACTAGCAACCTTTGTAGCTTCTAAATTAAATTGATAGCCACTTGGCAATGGATCCACCAGAACAAAGGAAGTCGTTTCGGGACGACCAGCTGGTAAATCTGCGGTTAACAATTGGAACTTAACAGTTGATTGCTTAGCTACTAAAGTCTTATCAATATCAAGATTATCGCTATTCTTGATTGCCTTGGTTACACCTGGCTGAATCGCTAATTTGTAGTAGTGATAGCGAACCCTTGGCACGCTGACTGGATCAGGTACCTTCTCATAAACAGGGTCAACAGGTGGGGTTGGCAGAGTTTCATAGTTGGGTTCAGATGGCTTAGTTGGTTCCGGCTGGTCCGGTGTACGAGTTGGCGGCGTTGGCTCTGGATCGTAGTTGGGTTCGACCGGTGCCGGTTCCTGAGGCTGCTCCACTTCATAGTTGGGTTCAGCCGGTTTATTCGGTTCCGGCTCATCCGGTGTATGAGTTGGCGGCGTTGGCTCTGGATCGTACTTGGGTTCGACTGGGGCTGGTTCCTGAGGCTGCTCCACTTCATAGTTGGGTTCATCTGGTTTATTCGGTTCCGGCTGATCCGGCGTACGAGTCGGTGGGGTTGGCTCTGGATCGTACTTGGGTTCGACTGGTGCCGGTTCTGATGGTTTTTCTACTTCATAGTTAGGCTCATCTGGTTTGTTTGGTTCCGGCTGATCCGGCGTACGAGTTGGCGGCGTTGGCTCTGGATCGTACTTGGGTTCGACTGGTGCCGGTTCTGATGGTTTTTCTACTTCATAGTTAGGCTCATCTGGTTTGTTTGGTTCCGGCTGATCCGGCGTACGAGTCGGCGGTGTTGGCTCTGGATCGTACTTGGGTTCTACCGGAGCTGGCTCCAAGTCCTTTTCGACCTCGTAAACAGGTTCTGAGGGCTGAGTTGGGGCTACTGGCGGTGTTGGTTCAGATTCCATCGGTTTATTAGGAATGTCCTTTGCCTTTATCTTAGAATCAAAAGCGAACCATATTCCCGAAGCGTTTTCGGCAGAAAGCGTAAATTTAATATCGGGACCAGTTTGTTTACCAACAATAGCTCCATACCAATTCAATGGGGAATCCGAACTATCCCATTCACCGCTTTCAAATCTTGACTGATTGGCCTTAGTATAGTTTGGAGTAGCAGCATATAAGCCATCCCCATTGTCTTTTACAGAAGAGCCGTTTATTTCAATGGCCGTTCCCGTATGATAATTAACCTTTTCAATTGTATTTATACCATTATACTGCGGCCAGCCATGTCCTCTGTTAAGTGAAGAGAAATCTAGCAAGGCACCCGTTGCATCGATCTTATTTCCATCTTCATCATAAAACTTAATGTCGACATCAATACTCTGTGAGCCAAAGAACTCAAAATAATATATTGTTTGTGTAGGATCATCATATAGCATCGCAGGTATTTTATCAGCATTAAGACTGGTATCTTTTAACGTATATATGAATTCGGCAGACGCAATCCTTTTACCATTCAACTCTGAATTCTTTAGGTTGCTGTACCGTGCAACAACAGGTTTACCTTTTGGCAAAAATACTCGCTTGCCCGGCCAATCTGCACTATCTTGAATGCCACCCCAAAAATGATCATAGGCCACTCGTCTCTTTTCTGTATTAAATGGCGTATCTGCCTTAATATAGTCCATTTTATCTGCTTCAGCATAGAATTCGTCAGCATTATAGACTTTATCTCCCGATGTAATTTCGAGGGTAGCATTTTTTTCTTGCTCAAAAATAAAGGGTTGCGATTCTGGTGATGGTAAATAGCCATCATCATTTTTGTGTTTTTCCAGTTCCGCCAAGGCAGCCTTATAAGCGGCTTGAGCATCTTCATAAGCTTTTAACTTGGTTTGATAGTCAGCTAAATCTTTTTGGTACTGGGTTAAGTCATTTTGATATTGGGCTAATTTAGCTTCGTAATCAGCCTTGGCTTGGGCATTGCGCTGTTTAATAGCGGCATTCTCGGCTGCAATCTCAGCATTCTTTGCTTGGTTGTCCTTAACAGCTTGGTCATAAGCTGCCTTGGCATCGGCATTAGCTTTTTGCACCCGAGCCAATTCAGTTTCATAGGCTAATTTTTTAGCTTGGTAGTCAGCTTCATTGTCTGCATTGTTCTTTTGAACAGCAGCCAAATCTTTCTGATATTGGGCCAATTTGGCTTCGTAATCAGCCTTGGCTTGGACATTGCGCTGCCTGATAGCGGCATTTTCCGCTGCAATCTCAGCATTCTTTGCTTGGTTGTCCTTAACAGCTTGGTCATAAGCTAACTTGGCATCGGCATTGGCTTTTTGTACCCGAGCCAATTCAGTTTCGTAGGCTAATTTTTTAGCTTGGTAGTCTGCTTCATTGTCTGCATTGTTCTTTTGAACAGCAGCCAAATCTTTTTGATATTGAGCCAATTTGGCTTCGTAATCAGCCTTGGCTTGGGCATTGCGCTGCCTGATAGCGGCATTTTCCGCTGCAATCTCAGCATTCTTTGCTTGGTTGTCCTTAACAGCTTGGTCATAAGCTGCCTTGGCATCGGCATTGGCTTTTTGCACCCGAGCCAATTCAGTTTCGTAGGCTAATTGTTTAGCTTGGTAGTCAGCTTCATTGTCTGCATTATTCTTTTGAACAGCAGCCAAATCTTTTTGATATTGAGCCAATTTGGCTTCGTAATCAGCCTTGGCTTGGGCATTACGCTGCCTGATAGCAGTATTTGCCGCCTTAATCTCTTCATTCTTGGCGGTGTTAGCAGCGACTGCTTGCTCATAGGCTGTTTTGGCAGCCGCATTAGCCGCTTGCACACGGGCTAGCTCTTGCTCGTAAGCCGCTTTTTTGGCTTGGTAGTCGGCTTCATTAGCCGCATTCCCTGCTTGGACTGCCGCTAGGTCTTTCTGATATTGGGCCAATTTGGCTTCATAGTCAGCCTTGGCTTGAGCATTGCGCTGCCTGATGGCGGCATTTTCTGCAAGGATAGCTGCATTTTTGGTATTATTGGCTGCGACAGCTTCTTCATAAGCCTTCTTGGCAGCTGCATTGGCTTGTTGTACGCGGGCTAACTCTTTTTCATAAGCTTCCTTAGCCGCTGCATAGGCAGCTTGAGTATCTGTATTAATTTGTTGGACAGCTGCTAAATCTTTTTGATATTGAGCTAATTTGGCTTCATAGTCGGCCTTGGCCTGAGCATTTTTATTGGTTATGCGTTCAACTTCAGCCTTGTTAGCGGCTAAAGCCTGTTCATACTGGGCTTTCTTGGCGGCATTTTCTTGATTAATACGATCGGTTTCTGCTTGATTAGCAGCCACATCGGCCTTGTAGGTTTCTGTTGTGGTTTTGATGGCTTCCGCTTGCTTGCTGTAGTCTGCCTTGATTTCACTTGATTTTTCATCTGCTTCTTGGGACGTCCCCACAGTTCCCTTGTCAACGGTTTCATCTTGTGATACTGTTACACCAGCTTCAGTAGCGGATTTCACGGCTTCGTCAAGCTCAGTGGTCGCTACATTGACAGGCATCGAACCAGTCTTTTCTCCCTCCTGAGCCTGACTGGTCTCTGCTTGACTGCTAGAGTCTGCCTGTTTATCAGGCAGGTTGGTTGCGGGATTCCCAGTCTCCGTTCCAACAACTGCTGTTGTATCAATACTTGATGTTGTGCTGTTCATCATATCTTCAGCTAGTACCTTTTGACCTGCTACAGACACAACAATAGCAGTTCCCAACAAGGCACCACAAAGGCTCTTACTGATCTTACTCTTGCGAAAACCAAACGTTTCTTTGCGTTTCATCTCTACTCCTTTTAATCGAATTGTAACATTCTAGTTTTTTTGATGACATTGATGTCATATTACCATTTTATGAGGAACTAAACAAGCTAATTGGCTTTTATTTATTGGCAACTGATCATTTTTAGAAATTTACCAAATTCTAAGTTAGCCTGTCTCTAAAAATATCTTAGAAGATGTGTCATCAAGGAGGTTTTTAAGAGAATTATTAAACCTGTTTTCAATGTCTACTGTCAGATCTTCGTCGTACTTTTGTCCCTCTAGCTAACCAGTGTCAAATCAAGCATTATGTTTCTTATGAGTCTCTCTTTTACGATAGATGTAAGGATGAGTGCAGTCACTATGAGCAATTCGTTTTTTCAGAATAGGTCACTGCTCATCCTTTCTTCATCCTATCCATTTCAATTTAAATGTGTCATGATTTATCGAGTCAGTTAATAACTTGGAATTCCTGTTTTTGGTAAGTTTGGGAAATTTTTGTCGTTTGTGCAAGCATTTACTTTAATAGTAATTTTCTAGCATAGCAGAAAACTTGATTCATCATATTTTTTCCTCAATTTTCTAGAATAGATTGGACTGTCTCATCAGCTTAGGAACACAGAAAACAAAAAGACAGCTCATCAAGAACTCTGCCTTCACATTTTAAACAAATCTGCATGACTGCCTGTATACACATAAAAGACCTCTCATTCCTTTTGATGAAATGATGGCCCTTTCTTGCCGTTCAATATTGTAGCTAGAAGCATTTATTGTTCCAAAACTAAGTTTGGCCTGTGAAAAATTGAGCCATAAGCCTTAGATTATTTTATTTTTAAATTTTCTACTGATCCTCAGGCCTGATAAAACTTGATTATCAGCTCTTTAATCTCAATTAAGAGCTGATATTTGCGGTATTTCCAAAAAATAAGGTAGACAAAATAAAAATCTTTAGTGCAGGCTGCTGTATGCAGGACGCTCAAAACGAGATAGGTGAAGGAAGAAAGCCAACCTAGGGCTAAAACGAGGGTTAAAACAAGGCTGGTTAGGACAAAGGGAGCCAGATAAACAATCAGCATCTGCCCTTTGGGATAGTAGGAACCTGGACTGGCGGCATTAAAAAAGCCTAGATACCATTTGGAACCGTATTTTACAGGATTATTGGGGTTAAAGAGCTTTAAGTAGAAAGCATGAATTCCCTCGTGAATGACTAACAGGAGAACTAAATCGAAGAGGAAGAAAAAAGGTTCCCACCAATTGATATAAAAGGAGGAGGTGCCTGTGATAGCGATAGCCAGTCGAGAAAAGAGATAGTAATAAGGGAAACAGAGCAGGAGACTCAATAGTTTTAAGCCAATGATCAGCCCTTTTCGCTTTAAGATATTTAACTCAGCAATCAATTTCATAGTAGGCCTCTCCCCCTGCGCTCTAGTAACTTATCTCCTATCGTCATTATTGTTATTATTGTTTAATATTTTCTGATTTCACTCTCTCATTGTACCATGAGAGATTTAATTTGCCAATGACAGACTGAAAAGATTAGGAGGAACTTTCGAAAATAGATTGAAAAGAAAAGCTGCTTTTTCCTCTATAGGAGGCAGCAGCTAGTGGTAAAGTTCCAATGCTTATTTTTATAAAAACTTGTAGAGACCTTAAAAGCGTTTATGATAATCATCTTGCCAAGATTTCTCCTGTCCGCAAAAATATTAAAAAAAACGTATGGTTAATGACCCAGTCCAAATGCCATAGATTATGCCTAAGAACTAGGTAGAACCAGCTATAGCGAGCAAAAAAATTATAAATCTGATCAGGAATTGTAATATTCGGTCACCATAGAGACATAGAGACCATTGGAAAGTGCCTGATTGGGCAAAAACCAGAACTGCCGATTGTCTTCGATATCATCAAGGATATCAGGATATCCTCAGGCTTTTACCCGATGAAGGCATTCATCTGTCTGTGTCACGTAAGGGAAATAGTCCTGATAATGGTATGATGAAATCTTTCTTCGGTATTCTCAAATCTGAGATGTTCTACGGTTTTGAGAAATCTTATCAAACTTGACGAACTTGAACAAGCTATTACAGACTACATTTTTTACTACACCAACAAGCGATTTAAAATAAAATTCAAAGGACTTAGCCCTGTCCAATACAGAACTAAATCCTTTCGATAATTTCTTATCTAACTTTTTGGGATCAGTACATGATAGGTGCTTAAAAAAACAAGTCTAAAGGAACCCTAATACATGATTTTGATCAGGGTTGCTGGCCCCCAGTGCCCCAGTGGGACAGCTTATACTTTGGTTCGTTTAAAACAAGTCTAGCTGTCCAATACGCTCAACAGCTTGAACCAGCCGGTCTGGCTCAACCAAAAGACCGATTCTGACATAGCCGTCACCTTCCTGACCGAACCCTATTCCTGGGGCAACGGCAACATGGGCTTTCTCTAACAGGAGATCCGCGAAGCTTTGATTATTAAACCCCTCAGGCACAGGCATCCAGGCATAAAAGGACCCCTTAGACGGGAAGGCCTGCCAACCAATCTGGGCAGCTGCTTGGACGAAGGCCTTCCGTCTTTGGTCGTATCTCTGGTTGAGGGCTACAATGGCCTCTTTGGCTCTTGGATCCGATAAGGCCGCCACCCCCGCATCCTGAATGGCAGGAAAGATACTGACAAAGAGGTGATCCTGAATGAGATTGAGGGCCTCAATCATATCTGCATTACCAGCTGCGAAGGCTAAACGCCAGCCAGCCATATTAAAGGTTTTGGAGAAGGTATAGAGCTCAACGCCAACATCCTTAGCACCTGGTGTGGATAGAAAGCTAGGATTTTTATAGCCTTGGTAACCCAGAGCGCCATAAGCAAAATCGCTGACGACACCGACTTCATATTTCTTGGCCCACGCCACCAAGTTTTCATAAAATTCCGGAGTGGCCACAGCGCCTGTTGGATTATTGGGATAGTTAATATAGATGAATTTAGCACGACGAGCAGTCTCCTCGGGAATGGCAGTCAAATCAGGCAGGAAGTCATTTTCTACCAGTAGAGGATAAGTCTCACAATCCACCTGCCCCAAAGCAACCGCTGAGAGATAGTCTGGATAGCCTGGGTCAGGCAAGAGCAAGAGGTCACCAGGATTCATTAAGGCCCAGGGTAATTCGACCAAGCCAATTTTAGATCCTCCTAAAACACAGATTTCTGTTTGGCTGTCTAAATCAACCTGATAATTTGTCTTGTAAAAGTCAGCTGCTGCCTCCTTGAAAGGAGGATTCCCGCGAAAGAGGGAGTATTTATGGGAGGCTGGCTTGGCTGCAGAATCCTGCAAGGCTTTCACAATAAAGTCGTAGGTTGGCTGGTCAGGATTCCCTTGACCGAGGTTGATGACATCAGCCCCTTGAGCAATCTTAGCATTAACCTTGGCCACTAGATCTGCAAAAAATTGTTTGGGTAAGTCTTTTAATAAATCAGATGTTTCAAATTTCATAGCTATCCTCCTAATGATAGAGTTCTGGTCTGCGATCCTCAAAAACTGGAATATTTCCACGGACCTGAGCTATTTGGGCTAAGTTCAAGTCGGCCGTAAAGATCCCTGTCTCATCATCTGGTGCTTGAAGGATGACATTCCCCAGAGGATCAATAACCATGGAATGCCCACTAAAATGATTGTCAGGATCATCTCCTACTCGATTAACCGCCACCACATAGGCCTGATTTTCAACAGCACGGGCTCTTAAGAGAAGCTCCCACTGCTGCACTCGGATTTGAGGCCACTCTGCTACGACGAAGAGAATTTGAGGCCCATCAGACATGAGGGTCCGCAACCATTCAGGAAAACGAATATCATAGCAAATAACAGAAGCTGCTTTAATGCCAGCTACTTCAAAGAGGCTTCGGTCAGATCCTGCTGTCAGATAGCGATCCTCTGCCATCAAACCAAAAAGGTGAGCCTTGTCATAGGTTGTTAAGAGTTGCCCCTCTTTGTTATAGATATAGGTTCGATTGAAAAAATGACTGCCTTCTTTGACAGCCACTGAACCGCCGACAAGAGCTACCTTATTCTCTCTAGCAAACTTACTAAGCAGTTGCTGAGTCTGCCGGCCATCCTTATCAGCCAGCCGGTCTAAATCGGACAAGGCATAGCCTGTATTCCACATTTCAGGTAAAACAATAACATCAGGATTTTCTTGGGCAGCCTGCTCTAGGAGCTCCAAAACCTTCTCGAAATTAGTTTGAGGCTGTCCATATAAAATATCCATTTGAATTAGGGAAATACGCATAAAATACCACCTTTCACGCCGATGTTGCCTATATTTTAACACAATTATTATTATCTGATTATTCTGAACTCAGTAATTCATCGATTTTTTAGCAAAAAAACCAAGTCCGGATAGACTTGGTAGATGACTGGCTAGTTAGACCTGACTTAGAAGACTAGCCCTGAAAAATCTTAATCCCCTCTTCATTGTTTTCTACTAAAATCTTATTGTGACGATATTTCCAAGTCATGATATACACATAGTAAAAATCGCCACTACAAGCAGCCGCATGCAAGCTGACAATAAAGAGGTAAATGGGATCCGATAGCCGACCTAATGCTAGAACAACAGTTAATAGGAGACTATTGATAATAAAAGGACTGGTTCCAATGACTAGCATTTTTCCCTTACTATAAAGGGAACCTGAGCAGGTAGTATAGAGTATGAAGAATCTCCAAATCACACCAAATTTAACCTTGCTTTTAGGCTTAAAAAGTTTGAAGAAGATACCATGAATGCCCTCATGCAGGATAAAGATAGTCATGATCAAAGCAATGAGAGCGAAGGGTTCCCAGGCCCTAATATTAAGGCGAATTCCTGAGCTACCAGTTACTATGGGAATAAGCTTAGCGAATAGATAAAGAAAAGGAAACCAGAGTAGGAGAGAGGCGAGATTCAGCCCTAATACCAGACGCTTATTATCTCTAATATTAATCTCTTGAAGTAAGGTCATAGATCTGCCCTCTTTCAGTTTATTTCACTTATAGTTTATATGATTGGGGTCACTTTAACAAGCTTCTACTGAAAAATTACTAAATTGAAAAAGTTCTGAACCAGAGGTTACAAGAAATCGAAACTAATTATCTTAGGACTTTTAATACGAGGTTCAAAGCTCTCTGGAAGCAGCCACATAACTGGTGGTTTTCGCTAACCAAAAAGAGGCTGAGACAAAAGTTCTCAGCCTTATTCTTTGGTCAATTTTATTTGCTAGGCACAGTGGTTGGGAGTAAGACTTGTTGGCTCTGCCAAGAAGTCTTTCCCATGCACAGTTATGAGGTGCTTTAACACCAATGAACCACTGCTGGTTGGATAATTCTTATCTTTGGGGGCAGTCCCATTTTCAGGTGCCCCCCTTAAACAGTCCACTGGACTGTTTAACTGCTACGCAAGTGATAGCTCCAACAGTTTAGGGAACTGTTGGAGAATGTCCAATTCTATGAACGTTAGTTCATATCAATCCCTAATCAACTGTGCGGAGGTGGGTTAAAAAGCTCTGGTAGAGCTTTTTAATCGGGAAATAAAGCTTGCAACGCAAGTGTCAAAATGCTCCAGTGGACTTTGGCGGTTTAGGTATAGACTGCCAAACGCCTGCCACCTAAAAACAGGAGAGTGGCAGAGCTCTGAGCCTTAAAATAAGAGAGCGAGGACAATCAAATTCTTCGAATGATTGATTTCTTATACGTAATCTTCAGAGATTACAATGCTTTGTGGGTGATTGCACAACAATCATCGCGGTTTGTCCCGCTTTCTTTTTATTCCTATTGCATTGAGACAGTCAGCTAACTCAGCTTAGAGCTTTTCGGCCACAGCGGCTAGAAGAGCTTGGATAGCTGAGGCGTCTGAACCTCCAGCCATAGCCATGTCTGGCTTACCGCCACCGCGACCTGAGACAATTGGAGCCAGTTCCTTGATGAGGTTGCCAGCGTGGATATCCTTAGCCTTGCTGGCGACAAGGACATTGACCTTGGCATCGATGCTCGCCGCTAGAACAAGAACATCTGAGTAATCCGCCTGTTTCCATTTGTCCGCAAATGTGCGCAGAGCACCAGCATCTGAAACCTCTACTTGACTAGCAATGTAGCGGATACCATGTGCCTCTTTGACATCCTTAAAGATATCGCCTGCTGCGGCAGCAGCGGCTTTTTCTTTGAGTTCTGCGATTTCTTTTTGCAGATCTTTAACTTGTTCGGTCAGGTTTTGCACCTTAGTTGGCGCTTCCTTAAGCTGGGGTGCTTTGACAATCGCAGCCACTGTCTTGAGGGCATCTTCTTCCTCACGGAAGGCTTCAAACGCTTGTTGACCGGTCAGGGCGAGGATACGGCGAGTACCTGATCCGATTCCTTCTTCTTTGACGATCTTGAAGAGGCCGATTTCAGAGGTATTACCCAGATGAGTACCGCCACAGAGCTCGATAGAATAATCACCAATGACAACCACGCGCACATCCTTGCCATACTTCTCACCGAAAAGAGCCATAGCTCCCATTTCCTTAGCCGTATCAAGGTCAGTTTCAATCGTCTTGACCGCAATAGCCTTCCAGATTTGTTGGTTGACCTCTTCTTCAATACGACGGAGTTCGTCAGCTGTTACAGCCTCAAAGTGAGTGAAATCAAAGCGCAGGAAGTCTTCTTCATTGAGCGATCCAGCCTGAGTCGCATGTTCACCGATGACATTGTGAAGGGCCGCATGGAGTAAGTGAGTGGCCGTATGGTTTTTCTCAACCGCATAGCGACGTTTGTGGTCGATTTCCAAGTGATACTCTGTACCGAGAGTCAATTCGCCTTCAACCTCAACGGTATGAAGGGCTTGACCATTTGGTGCCTTTTGCACATCTGTCACACGGGCTAGGACATGGCCAGCAACATCTGTGATGACACCATGGTCAGCTACCTGTCCGCCCATTTCAGCATAGAATGGCGTTTCTTCAAAGACAAGAAGAGCTTGACCCGAAGTTACTGAGTCTGCACGCTCGTTATCCACAATGATAACTGAAAGCTTACTATCTAGGACTTCCTTCTCATAGCTGAAGGTTGATGGCTCAACGATACCTGCGAGGGTTTCGTTTTGCATCCCCATAGAACCGCCCTTGACAACGGCAGCCCGGGCTCGCTCTTGCTGCTCTTTCATGGCAGCTTGGAAACCAGCATGGTCAATCTTATATCCAGCATCCTCTGCCAACTCTTCTGTTAGTTCAACTGGGAATCCGTAGGTATCATAGAGTTTGAAAATATCCTGACCTTCCAAAGTATCCTTACCAGCCGCTTTGAGATCAGCTAAGAGCTCTTCCAAGTGACCGCTACCAGCGTCAATGGTGCGGGCAAAGGTTTCTTCTTCACGTTTAACGATTTTTTCAATAAAGTCTTGCTTTTCCAACACTTCTGGATAGTAAGATTCCATAATCTTACCAACTGTTGGAACAAGTTTGTAGAGGAAGGTATTCGTGATACCCAACTTGCGTCCGTGCATAACAGCACGACGGAGGAGACGGCGAAGAACATAACCACGACCTTCATTACCAGGAAGGGCACCGTCACCGATAGCAAAAGAAAGGGCACGGATATGGTCAGCGATGACCTTGAAACTCATGTTGTCGCCGTCTGGATCGTAGGTCTTCCCTGAGAGCTTTTCAACTTCGCGAATGATTGGCATGAAGAGGTCTGTTTCAAAGTTAGTTTTAGCCCCCTGCATGACTGCTGCCAGACGCTCTAAGCCAGCACCCGTATCAATATTTTTACTTGGGAGTTCTTTATACTCTTTACGTGGAACTTTAGGATCTGCGTTGAATTGTGATAAGACGATATTCCAGATCTCGATATAACGGTCATTTTCGATATCTTCTGCCAAGAGACGTAGACCAATATGGTCTGGGTCAAAGTCCTCACCACGGTCGTAAAAGATTTCTGTATCAGGGCCTGAAGGACCGGCACCAATTTCCCAGAAGTTATCTTCGATTGGAACCATGTGACTGGGGTCCATACCGCAGGCAACCCAACGGTCATAGGTATCCTTGTCATCTGGATAATAAGTTACATAAAGTTTTTCCTTAGGAAAGGCAAACCAGTCCGGACTAGTTAAGAGCTCATAGCCCCACTCAATCGCCTCATCACGGAAGTAATCTCCGATTGAGAAATTCCCCAGCATTTCAAACATAGTGTGGTGGCGGGCTGTCTTACCAACGTTTTCAATATCGTTAGTCCGAATAGACTTTTGCGCATTGGTAATACGGGGATTTTCTGGAATGACAGAACCATCAAAGTATTTCTTGAGGGTAGCGACCCCAGAGTTAATCCAGAGGAGGGTGGGATCATTGACCGGCACTAGGTTAGCTGATGGTTCTACGGCATGACCTTTGGATTTCCAGAAATCAAGCCACATTTGACGAATTTGTGCAGAAGTTAGTGCTTTCATGAGTATTTATAACCTTTCTATATCTTTAGTCTTAGTTAATTAGCAGCTGAGTTAGCTGCTCCCCCAGATTTCCGAGCTTTTACATAATCAATCGCTACTGTTAAAGCGATGACTAAGTCTGAATAAATTTCGTTATACACCTCAATATTATAGGTTGAAGTCATACGCAGCCATTCCTGTGAGATGCGGGCTACAAGCTCCCCGTTCTGCAGCAGGTTAAAATTCATCTCCCAGAAGTTACCCTGAACTTCCATATTCAGATTTTCGAGAGAATAGTGGGGTTTAAAGAAGGTAAAATCCCTCTTGATGGTAAAGCTTTGACCATTGGCTAAATTGACCTGAAACTTGGGCAAAAAACTCCAGAATTGCTTATCAAGCTTACCTATCAGGTTTCCCTGCATATCCATGATTTTAAAGGTCTTGGGAATTTTGAAGAGGCTGCCCTCGACCTGATAGGCTGGCATCCCTAACTCGTCATTAATGGTAAATTTTCCACCTAAGGACCACATTTTTTGTTTAATTTGAAATGTTTTCATACAGATTCCTCGATATCATAAGAAATTATAAAAAGACAAGTTCAATAATGGGGAGGGCGAACATGGCCGCGGTACCACCTCCATTTAATGAACTTGTCATTCTTCATTAACTATTTCGTTTTGAAATTGAGCAGCATGGTTAGATTACCTGTCTGGCTCGCAGCAACCGCCAGATTTCTGAACAGGTCAATTCTAAACAATTCTCAATTTTATTTTTCCGTCTTAAACTGTCTTATTTAGACTTTTTAGAACTTGAAGCTGTGCTGCCGTCTAAACCATAGTTTGAAAGCAGTGAGCTGTAGGTCTTATCTTCAATTGTGACGTTGTATTCTTTGAGCAATTTAGCGATAACGTTATTGGTAAACTTAGAATCGCCAATCTTTTTGTTGACGTAAATTTCTGTCAAACGTTTCTTATAAGATTTCCAATCAGGATTCTTTTCATTTTTAGCGGTTACTTTGACAACATAGTAACTCTTAGAACCATCGTTACCTTCGGATTCAATGACATCTGATACAGCATTATTGTCCAACTTGAAGGCTGCCTTTTGGACATCTTCTGGTGGAAGGTTTTGGGCTGCATTGGTGTCGGAAGATGTTCCAGAATCGAAGGAGACATTTTCCTGACCACTATTATCTTTAGCGATTTGGCTGAAATCAGCTCCGTCCGCTGCAGCTTGATCATGCAGGTTAGAAGCCTTATCCTTATCATCTGTCTTGATGTAGCTGACAGTAATTTCTGGATTATAATCCTTATAAAGTTCTTGCAATTTCTTGTCGTTCAAATCCTTCTTAGCAGCATCCCTAAAGGCATATTCCTGCAAAGCTTGAACGCGAAGATTTTGTTTGAAGGTATCTGTTGTCAAGCCATTTTGTGACAAGAGGGTAGTCAACTGATTTCCGTATTGCTTAGCGTATTGTTGATACTTGTCATTAACCTTGTCGTCAGAGACCTTCTTACCATACTTGTCTTCCAGCATTGTTGAGAAGATTTTTTGCAAGAGAGCACTCTTAGTTGCATCTGAACCCTTAGAACTTTCATAGAGATCAGCAACCGTGATAGTCTTGCCCTTCATCCGAACCAGAACAGTTTCTTGGGAAGGACGACTATTCATATAAAGATAGGTCCCTACACCACCGATAGCCATAGCTAAAACAAAGGTCAGGAGACTGCGGAAAACCTTGCTTCCAAAGATGGTCGCAAGAGAATTCCATAAACTGCCTTGGGTTTTCTTCTTTTTCTTTCTTTGGTCTTTTCTAGCACGTCGGTTTTTATTTTTTACTTCATCCTGAAATGCTTTTTTATTCGCCATATTCTACTCCTTCTTATTGGGAACTGGAACAAAAATCGGTAGTGCAGCACAATCGATTTTGTATCCTGCCCCAAACATTAACTCACCTATTATAACATACTTTCTTCTATCTTGCCTAGTCTGGAAGAGTGACATCTATAGCATTTTTGCGAATCAGCAATAGGCCATCACTAATCGGTAAGAGACTAGCTGTCAAATCCGGATTATTCAAAGTGGCATCCATAAGCCGTTGGAGACCGCGGTAGATGGTTCTTTGTCCTCGCTTAACCTCTGCAATCGGCTTGGCTAAATCGCCTCCCTGAAAAACATCGTCAATAACGATGACACCGCCGACTTCCAGCCGCTCCAGAACTTGGGGTAAAAAGACGATATACTTAGATTTGGCTGAATCCATAAAAACAAAATCGTATCTGTCCCTTAGTGTCGGTAGAATATCGAGGGCTTCTCCTTCTAACAACTTGATCTGCCGCCGACTATCGTACTTGGTTAGATTTTCCTTAGCCAAGCCCAGCATTTCTTCATTACGTTCCAACGTTGTAATTTTAGCTTCAGGTGCATATTGAGCCATAAGAAGAGCCGAGAAACCAATGGCTGTTCCGATTTCTAAAATAGATTTGGGAGCTAGAGCCTGCATAAGAAAGCGAAAATAAGCCACCACCTCTGGTTGGATGATAGGGATATTTTCCTGATGGGCAAAGTCTGCCAGTTCTCTTAGATGTCCTGTCTCCTTTTTCTGATGTGTCCGCATGTAGCGAACAACTTCTTCTTTGACTATGGGACGGCGCATATTGTGATTAGCATTTTTACTGTACGTTTGAACCATGATCCTATGATAACAAAGGCAAGAGGGATTTGTAAAGACAAGTAAAAGGGAAATTCTAAGAAACTGTATTTACAAGTTTAAATTCTTAGCGTTAGCTGGAAAAAGCGACCATAAGGTCGCTCAAAACAGACAGTTGCCGCCGTGGTAAAAAGACGATTGTCCCTATTCAATCAATCGTCGAAGGGATTTTCAAGACCCTAGGCTTGAAAATGAGCAATGGAACTCCGTTAGGAGGTCGCTTGCGTCCCTACTACATAAGACTAACTGTCAAAAAATGTGAGTACAAGTTCTAACAACCGTGCTTTTCCTTATACTTTTACTGTTTGAAAAGGCCCTCAGCGCTCTCACATGCTATAATAAAGTAACGGTATGTTTAGAAAGGAAAAACTACTTATGAATAAAGGATTTGAAGCTTTCAAGAATACTCTGTCAACCGAGAGCCTCAAGGCTATCTACGATGAGACAAAAATTGAAGTGGCCGATGAAGAAACAGAAGGAACTGAAGCCTTTTCACTGGCATTAGCCACGCAGTACGCCGTTAATCTGGTTGAAAAATACCAAGAATGGCTAAATAAGGATAAATAAGTCATAAGGAGTTTAGGACAGTTAAGTTCTAAACTCTTTTGTAGTTCCTAAGCGCTTTTTGACACTCCGAAAGCAAGATAAGGTCGTGATTTCATAGACATCAATTTTTCAAATAAGCCTACTTCTACCTGCCGACCCTAAATGCTCTATTAGTTTTTTTTGTAATGATTCCAATGAATGGATTTATCCAGTAAATGCTTACTGGGCTGACTTCTTTTTGTTAGAATGAAGGTCTAAACCTAAATATATTTCTAAAAACTGAGTCGGTCTACGACCCTGCATAACTTACAAGGCCTAGGGGAGCTTTTGAATTCAGAAATAAACTAATGAAGTTCCGTTCATTTGATGGGATAAGCAAGGCGAACCTGCCCTTAGTATCTTGAATAAAGGAGTGAGGTAAATGGCACAAAAAGAACTAGGTCATCATTTCTTAGCTAGACTTGGGAAAAAGCGGCTGCGTCCTGGTGGCGTTACAGCTACTAATTGGCTAATTGAACAGGGACAGTTCAGCAAGGACAAAGAGGTTCTAGAAGTTGCCTGCAATCAGGGAACGACTGCTATTGATTTGGCTCAGAGGTATGGCTGCCATGTCATAGGAGTTGATACCGATACTGGGGCCTTGGAAAAAGCTAGGGAAGCTGTTGCTCAGGCTGGTCTTGAGAAATTCATTCAGGTCCAAGAGGCTAATGCTATGAAATTGCCCTTTGATGATAACTCTTTTGACATTGTTATCAATGAGGCTATGCTGACTATGCTCCAAGACAAAGCCAAGAAGCGGGCAATCATGGAGTACAGACGCGTCCTAAAACCGGGAGGCCTATTGTTGACACATGATGTTGCCTACGAGGATCCTCGATTGGAACAGACTTTAGAAAAGCTGAGAACCACCATTAATGCTAATGTCCAGCCCCTTCAAGTCAATGATTGGAAAAATCTTTATCAGGAAATGGGGTTTAAACAGGTACAGACGACCTACGGCCAAATGTCCCTGATGTCTCTGTCAGGAATGATCAGAGACGAAGGCCTTGGGGGAACGTGCAAAATTTTCTACCGAGGTATGAAAAAGGAAAATCGTCAGCAGTTTTGGAAGATGTACCGCTTTTTTAACCAAACAGGGAAAGATCTGCGTTATATCGCTGTAGCCAGTCAAAAATAAGGAGGAAATATCATGCGTTATATTGATAAATTAGAGCCTGCACATATTCTGGATTTAACCAAGGAAGTTCCTATCGCTGAAGAGCAAATGCTCAGTAAAACTCTGGTTCAGCGCCAAGACTTGGGAATGACTCTCTTTTCTCTGGATAAGGGGCAGGAGATTGGCCGCCACTCCTCACTAGGTGATGCTATGGTCAATATTTTATCGGGAACTGCTAGGATTACCATTGCTGAAGAAGATTTCGACGTCACGGCAGGTCAATCAATTATTTTACCTGCCAATATTCCCCATGCCCTCTTTGCTAAAGAGGCCTTTCAGATGCTGTTGATTGTTGTTAAACCGGAGGCTGACCATGATTGAGTCATTTCCAAATTTGGTTCATTACCATGAGCAGCAAATTGCCAGTCGCTCGCTCAGCCAGAAACTAGGATTGGAGCGAGCGGTCACGCTCTATGCTTTTGATCAAGGAGAGAGCATCAGTCCAGAGGTCAGCACAGCCGATAAACTCTTACAAGTATTAGAGGGCAGGCTGCTGCTGTCTTTAGATAACCAGAAAATCAAACTGGAAGCCGATAGTTTGGTCGCCATCCATAAAGGACAGGTAATAGCCCTAGAGGCTGCTAAGCCGAGCAAACTGCTACAGATTGATTTGTGAGACTCTTTAAAATTCAAACAGTAGAGCTTGATTCTTGAACAGATTTATAAGCTAAGCTTGTAAAAAAGTAAGGGCAGTTGCCACTCAGGCACCATCTCTCTATTTTTTGAATTGCTCTTGCTGCTACCATATACAAAAAAACACGAGGCTAGAACAAATATTCTGCCTCGTGTTAACTTATTAGATAGAGCTGTTTGCTACAATTTTTATTGGTTTGTTATCAAGACCTTGCGCGGCTTAGTTCCTTCGGCTGGGCCGATAACACCTGCTTCTTCTAATTCCTCCATTAAGCGAGTCGCTCGGTTAAATCCAACAGACAGTCGTCGTTGGAGCATAGAAGCCGAGGCTTTTTGCGTTTCCAAGACTAGAGCTCTGGCTTCAGCAAAGAGGGGATCTCCTTCGGAAGCACCGCTGCCTGAGCCAGAATCACCATCATTTTCGGAAACTTCACCGGGATCAAAGCTGTGATCATAATCCGCTTCAGCTTGGTCCTTGATAAAGTCAACAATCCGTTCCACATCATCGTCAGAGATAAACGAACCTTGCAGACGAATAGGGTGATTTTCATCAATCGGCTTAAAGAGCATATCCCCCCGACCAAGCAGCTTTTCTGCCCCATTTTCATCGAGAATAGTCCGACTGTCTGTACCTGACGAAACCGCAAAGGCAATCCGTGATGGGACATTGGCCTTAATGAGACCGCTGATAACATCAACGGATGGCCGCTGGGTGGCTAAAATCATGTGAATACCAGCTGCACGCGCCTTCTGTCCCAGACGGATAATAGCATCTTCAACTTCCTTGCTGGCTACCATCATCAAATCAGCCAGCTCATCCACAATGACAACAATGAGAGGCAAAGGAATCTTCTTCTCCTCAGACTGAGCATTGAAGGACTCAACCTTAGCATTGTAACCAGCAATATTGCGAACACCGACATGACTGAAGAGCTCATAGCGGTTTTCCATCTCATCAACAACTTTTTGTAGAGCCTTGGCAGCCTTACGAGGGTTGGTCACAACAGGAATTAGGAGGTGGGGAATATCATTGTAGACAGAGAGCTCAACCATCTTAGGATCAATCATCATGAATTTGACCTGATCCGGACGGGCCTTCATCAAAATGCTGGCAATAATACCGTTGACTGCAACAGACTTACCAGAACCGGTCGAACCAGCCACCAGAAGGTGGGGCATTCGCGCCAAGTCAAAGCTACGCGCCGTTCCATTGACAGCCTTGCCAAGCGGAACCTCCAAAAGTTTGCTAGGATTAGTCTTGGCCTGCTCCCAAAGTTCACGGAAGGTAACCGTCGCAATTTCCGAGTTAGGGACTTCGATACCCACTAGAGATTTTCCAGGAATAGGCGCTTCAATCCGCACGTCTTTGGCTGCCAGAGCAAGGGCCAGATCGTCCGCCAGATTGGAAATGCGGTTAACCCGAACCCCAACAGCTGGCTTGATTTCATATTTGGTGACGGATGGTCCGATTTCTGCCCGTTCAACACTAGCCTTAATACCAAAGCTGGCGAAGGTTTCTTCCAAAATCTTGATATTTTGGCGAACAATCTTTTTCTCTTTGGTTTGGTTCTTAGGCTTGTCAGGAGCGAAGAGATCAATGGTTGGCAACTTATAAAGCAGATGCTGTTTAGGAGTGAAATCAACCTGAACAGGTTCATCATCATCTTCTTGATCTTGGGTTTGATCTAGATTGGAGCTGGCTGCTTGAGCTGATGCGGAAGCTGGATTTTCAGCTTCTTCCTCATCAGGATAGTGGAAGTGATAATTCTTGAAGTCCTGCTGAGAATAGCTGTCCTGAACTTCTTCATCATATCCTCCCAGAATTTCCGGCTCAGTTTTCGGAGTGGATTGAGCTAGGTCTGATGATAGGATTTCGCCTGTTTCAGGATCAATTAGGCCAGCAAAGTCATCATCCTTTTCCGGCTGACTTGCTTCTTGCTCCTTAGCTGCCTGAGCTTTAGCTTGGACCTTGGCCTGGCGCTTTTGCTCGCGGCGCGATTCCATTTGAAGGCTGGTTTGGTCGATCTTATCACTGAGACTGCTGCCGGTCTTTTTAAAGAAACGCATAACGTCATACACATCCCAGGAGCTCATCAGATAAAGACCGAGGACGATAAAGAGTCCGCCGATTAGATAAGAACCGATGTTAGAAAAAAGAAAGACAACTGGCTTGTAAAGGACAGCCCCAACCATGCCACCGCCTAGGAAATGGGTGACATCCACATTTTTGAGGTCTGCCGTTGCCAAACGAAAAGTCCCTTCAAAGATATCACGTTTCTTCATCACATCCATAGAGAAGAAATAAGCATGGAAGATCAGCATGAGGCCGGCCATAGCAGATATGTAGCCTGACATAAAGCCTGCATGCTTTTGCAGCCATTTCCCTGCAAAGAGGTAAAAGAGCACGCCAAAAATAGCTGGATAGGCCAGACTTCCAACGGCTAGACGAATGAGGTTGTAAGCCGTGATACCAAAAACTCCCAAACGAATAATTGCAAAAAAAAGAATAAAGGCTGTCAAAAAGGCAACTACCATTTTGCGAACAGCTTTTTTATGCTCTCTTTCCTTCTTGGTCGGGCGGCTGTTTTTCCTACCCTGTCTCTTATTTTTTTTAGCTGATTTTGTTGATTTTGCTTTTGCCATAATACCACTATTATAGCATGTTTTATGAGATTTGATGAGGAGAGATAACTACAAAAAGGCCGGAAGAAAATCCAGGCCCTTTTGTTTATGAAGGTTGAGTTGATCGGCACAGACATATCTGCGCCCAGTTATTCTTAGAATGAGCAGTCTGTTATTGGAAAATCTTGGCTTAAATTCTAAGTTGCCAAGTTCTAATGCAGTTGGGCAGTGCTAAGCGGCATGCAATGATAGGTGTCATTCAAACTGCTATTATTTATTACGTAAATAATAATATATCGCCATCACAATCAAATAGAGCGGTAAAGAACCCGAAACACAAAATCTAATCTTTTTTGATTTAATACTTTTAAGTCCTCGATCAGCTAAAAAAAAAACATAGCAATAATAACTATTGCATTAATGATATCAATTGGTGTTTTCATTTTAGTCCTTACTTTTGATAAATTATATAGCTATTCTCACATATTAGGTACATCTAACATTTAAAGGAGACCACCTTTATTGACGTTCGCTCCAAGATAGCCACCTGATACTACACCAGCAATCGTTCCCATAATAAAGCATTCATATTGTTATCCTATTTTTATATATTAATCTCACTTGAATTTAGGCGAAAAACGTTGTATAGATTGATAAAACAATTAATATAATAAAGGAAATCCAGGCTAAAATTTGTTTAGTCCTTCCCTTTTCCATTGGCCTGATTACAAAATAACTGAAAATCCCCAGCATCAATAATAATATAAATGGGATTAAATACTTAAGTGAAATCATTTCTATTGTACCTCTATCCAATTTATTACAACCAAGATGGCGTACCTGGTATATGAATTGAATTTCCAAGTTCAGATCCAATACCTCCGCCAATAGCACCTCCAATACCTGCACCCCAAGCAAGTCCAGCAACTGTACCTCCTCCAGGTTCAGCAACTGTGCCAAGTGCTCCGTCAATCATACCACCAATTGATTCTCCAAGTACAGAACCAGCTCCTCCAAAGACCCAACCTAATACTTTTCCTCCACCTTCGGTCTCAGAAAGAACTTCCATATTCGCCAACGTGTATTCCTCAAATGCCATTGTGTCTAAAGTACTGTGTTCATAAAAAGTTTTCCTTTTTAAAAAATTATGTGGCTATTTTAACGCTTAAAGTTTACTTATGCAAGGAAATTTGAAATATTTAACATCAAAGGTAATCTTTTGAAAAAGAAGAATAAAAATTCTGGTTATTGTTATCGAATTTTTTAGAAATACAAGAATGAGAAACTAAAGATAGGAAAACTATATTTGGCAAGAATTCACCCCACTTCTTGATTGGTATCCAAAAAAAGAAACAATTGATAGTCAAAATAATCAAAAACAGACACGGCGACAAGATGCAAGCAGTACTTTTGTACAGCTAGTTAAAGTCAACGATGTATCACCTGAATTCTCAACGGATATATGACGTTTGAATACCTCCAATATTACTACCATTGACCCCCTCCAAAATAAAAGCAGCTCAAGAAGGAGATGGCTGCTGGTTGAGCCTCCTGTCAGTTAGTTTACAGGAGGCTATTCAAGTTGTATTGAGGAGAGCATTTTAATGCCAAGTTTAAAACCTTACAAAATCATGATTCATCCCTATCGCAACGAGTAGGAATCGTTTGGATAGGTTCTGAAATAATTTACGGACTTTGCGGACTCATCATTTGCAAGGTATTAGAAACTGTATTCACAAGTTAGCATCAGCTGGAAAAAGCGACCATAAGGTCGTTCAAAACAGACAGTTGCCGCCGTGGTAAAAAGACGATTGACCCTATTTAAGTCAATCGTCGAGGGGATTTTCAAGACCCTAGGCTTGAAAATGAGCAATGGAACTCCGTTAGGAGGTCGCTTGCGTCCCTACCACATAAGACTAATTGTCAAAAAATGTGAATACAAGTTCTTAGTTTCCAAATCAATCTATTTTTCAAACTGGCTGGCTGCTTGGATAAAGTCTTCTACTGTTTTGGTTTGGCCAGCATGAAGGTCGCAGACGATTTTTGAGCCAACAATGACACCGTCGGATACTTGATTGAAACGGGCAACATCTTCCTGACTGGAAACACCAAACCCTGTCAGCACTGGAATATCGGCCATGGCTGATAGACGCTTTAGATGCTGGTCTAAATCTTGACGGTAACTTCCTGATTTTCCAGTTACCCCATTGATGGCAACTGCATAGATAAAGCCCTGAGCATCTTTGATAAGCTCTTTCTGGCGTTTGAGACCGGTCGTTAGGCTGACAAGGGGAACGAGGCTAATATCACTATCGACCAGATAGGGTTCGACAAAATTAGCGTGCTCATGTGGCAGGTCGGGAATAATCAGCCCCTTGACAGAAGTTTCAGCCAAGTCTGCTACTAATTTTTCCACACCATATTGGTAGACCGGATTAAAGTAGGTCATTAAGACCAACGGTATTTGAAGACGTTGCTCCTGCAATTTGGCAACAATGCCGTCAAGTGTGGTACCGTGTGCTAAGCTGCGCAAACCTGCTTCTTCAATGACTGGACCGTCTGCGACAGGGTCTGAGAAAGGGACACCGACCTCAATGGCAGAAGCTCCTGCTTTTTCTAAGAGGCTTAAGGTCTCGAAGAGACCGTCCAATCCCTTATCGTGGTCACCGGCCATGATATAGGGAAGGATGAGACCTTTTCGAGCATTTTTTATAGCTTGCAGGTGGTTGGTTAATGTCTTTGTCATAATCTACTTCCCTTCTTTCTCAGCTTCCAAGCGCTCTTTAACCTGTGAGACATCCTTGTCTCCACGCCCTGATAAACAGATGATTAGAGATTGATCCGGCTGCATGGTTTTCGCGACTTTTTGCGCCAGAGCGATGGCATGGCTGGATTCCAGAGCAGGAATAATTCCCTCAAGACGGGAAAGCAATGTGAAACCTTCCAAGGCTTCCTGATCCGTAATGGAATCATAACTGGCACGGCCGATTTCATTGAAGTAGCAATGCTCAGGTCCAACACCTGGATAGTCCAGTCCTGCTGAAATAGAGAAGGCTTCCATTATCTGCCCATGCCTATCCTGTAAGACATTCATCAAAGCGCCGTGCAGCACGCCCGGACGTCCCTTAGCAAAAGTTGCCGCATGCTTATCGCTGTCTAGACCTAAACCGGATGCTTCTGCACCGTAGAGGGCAACTGACTCATCATCAACAAAAGGATAGAACATCCCGATGGCATTGGATCCACCGCCAATACAGGCCATAACAGCATCTGGCAGCTTACCGCCAGAAAGCTGGGCAAACTGACGTTTAGATTCCCGACCGATGACGGATTGGAAATCACGTACAATTTCAGGGAAAGGAGCTGGGCCTAAGGCTGACCCCATGATATAGTGGGTATCGTCAATATTGGCTACCCAAGCGCGCAGGGCTGCGTTGACCGCATCTTTAAGGACACGAGAGCCATCTGTAACTGCCTCAACTCTGGCTCCCAGCAGTTCCATGCGGAAAACATTGAGGGCCTGACGTTTGACATCTTCTTCTCCCATGTAAATGGTACATTCCATATCAAAGAGAGCTGCCGCCGTTGCTGTAGCTACTCCATGCTGACCGGCACCGGTTTCTGCAATTACTTTTTTCTTCCCCATACGCCGGGCCAACAGCACCTGACCGAGGGCGTTATTAATCTTGTGGGCACCGGTATGATTGAGGTCTTCGCGCTTGAGGTAAATCTTGGCTCCGCCAATATGCTTGGTCAGGCGTTTGGCATAGTAGAGCGGGGTCTCACGGCCAACATAATTTTTGAGCAATTGATCCAATTCCGCTTGAAAATCTGGATCATCCTTAGCCTGACGGTAGGCTTGATCCAATTCCAGAACGGCTGTCATCAGTGTTTCGGGGACAAATTGACCGCCGAAACTGCCGTAAAATCCTTTAGCATCTGGTTGATTATAGGTCATTGTTTCACACTTTCTATAAATTCTTTAATCTTGCGAAGATCCTTCCTGCCCTCGGTTTCAACTCCTGATGAAACATCGAGGGCGTAAGGATGGAAGGCTGCGATAGCCGCTTGAGCGTTGCCGCTGTTAAGACCGCCAGCAATGAAAAAGGGCTGCTTAACTTGGCTAGTATCTAATTTTTGCCAATCAAAGGTTTTCCCAGAGCCAGCCAGAGGAGCGTCGAAAAGCAGGTAAGCGGCCGAACTCCTGACTGAGTCCGCTGAATTGCTGACCTGCAAGGCACGGATAACCGGTACTGAAACCTGACGGATCAGGGAATCGGGAAAGTCCCCATGAATCTGGACCAGATCGAGAGGGACAGCTGCAATGGCGGCCTGCAGTTCCTCTAGACTGGGAGAGACAAAGACACCCACCGTCTTAACCCTTTCGGGGACAGCTGCTGCTAAATTATGAGCCTGAGTCAGAGTCACCTGACGCTTGCTGGGAGCAAAAACAAAGCCGATATAATCCGCACCGCTGGTGACGGCCCTTGCTACTGCTTCTGGGTCGGATAGGCCGCAAATTTTAACCCTTGTCAATTCTTAGCTCCTTTATCTTGTCTGCAACATTGTCAGCTGCCATCAGGGCTGTTCCTACTAAGATAGCATTAAAGTAAGGAGCAACTGTCTGCGCATCTTCTTCGGTGCTAATGGCTGATTCAGAAATGTAAACAGGTCCTTCTTTAAAATGGGTGGATAGCTGCAAACTCGTGTTGATATCCGTGTTAAAAGTGACTAGATTGCGATTGTTGATTCCAATAATCTTTGCACCAATACGGTGAGCAGCCTCAAGTTCTGGTAAATTATGCGTTTCCACTAAAACTTCCAAACCTAGGCCCGTCGCAAAATCATACAGTTCCTTTAAACGTCCCTCTGACAGGGCTGCTACAATCAATAGAATCACCGTTGCTCCAGCATTTCGGCTGCGGATAATCTGCTTTTCATCAATGATAAAATCCTTAGCCAGAGTCGGAATAGCCACTTGGCTAGAAATTTGTCGCAAATAATCTAGATGTCCCTTGAAATAAATCTCATCTGTCAGTACAGAAATCATAGCAGCACCATTTTGTTCGTAGGTCTTAGCTTGAGCCACAATATCAACACCCACATTGATATCACCGAGGCTGGGACTGGCTTTTTTGACTTCGGCAATGATTTGCAATTTGTCTTGGTGACCCTTGAGAAAATCATAGAAACGATAGGCCTGACGTAAGGGGTGCAGTTCTTCCATGGTAAGCTGGGCAACTTCCTTGGCTTTTTGCTTTAGGATGGTGGGGAGAAATTCTTGACTCATACTTGTACCTCTTGTAACTGGTGAAGCTTGGCTAGAGCCAAACCGTCAGCTAGAAGCTGACGGGCTAGGGTTACGCCGGCTTTGATACTGTCAGCTTTACCATTGGCATAGAAGCCCAAGCCTGCATTTAGGACGGTCGTCTCTAGATAAGGACTCGGTTCATTGTTTAGGACGCTGAGCAAGATTTGAGCATTGTCTTTAGCATCACCGCCTGTGATATCGGCCAATTCAACCTTATCCATGTCCAAATCTTTATAGGTAAATGTGTGCTGGCTGATTTTACCGTCTTCTAATAAAGTATAGGTATTGGTACCATAGAGGGCAGCCTCATCCATATTGTCAGGTCCTGTAATGACTAGGGCACGTTTGCGGCCCAGCTGCTGCAGTGACTGAGCAACTATGTCCTGCAATTCTACACGATAGAGCCCCATAAGCTGAGTTTCTAAATCCAGCGGATTAGCCAGAGGCCCTACCAAATTCATAATAGTTGGAATCCCCAGTGCCTGTCTGGCTGGACCAATGTAACGCATGGCTGGATGCATGGTTTGCGCAAAGATAAAGGCTAAGCCTGCCTCATCCAAAGCCTTAGACAGAGTTTCAGGTTCTGCTGCAATGTTAATCCCTAATTCTTCCAGAACATCGGCTGAACCTGATTTAGATGAGACCGAACGATTCCCTGCCTTGGCCATGCGGACACCGCCAGCTGCTAAGATAAAGCAGGCTGTTGTCGAAATATTGAAACTGTAGGATTGGTCACCGCCAGTTCCGCAGTTGCACATGGCATCCTCAAAAGTCTGAGGAAGCTGGGCTGCTCGATTTTTTAGAGCCTTGACCACCCCTGTAATCTCCTCTGGTGTTTCAACCTTAATTTTCAAGCCTAACAAGAAAGCGGCGATTTGTGCTTCTGACACTTGACCCTGCAAGATATTTTCAAAAAGTTCCTGAACTTCTTCTTGATTTAGGTCTTGTCTCTGACTTAATTTCATAAAAATCTCTTTCATCTGTTGTTCTCCTCTTACATTTTATACGTCTACTGTTTGCTTCTTACTCTTTGGCTGAAAGCTTGACAAAGTTTTCAATCATTTTCAAGCCATCCGGTGAGCCGATACTTTCCGGATGGTATTGGAGACCGTAAATGGGCAGTTCCTTATGCTGCATAGCCATGATTTCATGATCATCGCTAGTGATGGCCGTCACTTCAAAATCCTGAGGCAGGTCTTCAACGACTATTGAGTGATAGCGCATAATAGGTACGCCGTCTGCAATACCTTCAAAAAGAGGAGAAGGTGCTTGCAGTTCCAGAGGCGATTGCTTCCCATGTCTCACATTTTTAGCCAGCCCCAGTTTACCGCCAAAACTCTCAGCAATAGCCTGATGTCCCAGACAGATACCCAGTATCGGCTTTTGTCCAGCAAAGTCCTTGATCAGACTTTCCATTTTCCCAGCATCAGCTGGCCAACCGGGACCTGGTGAAAAAACTAGGGCATCAGCTGTTTGCGCCTCTTGATACACGTTTTCAGCATCATTGCGCAGCACTTTAACCTCTGCGAAAGTCCCAAGATACTGAGCTAAGTTATAGGTAAAAGAATCATAATTATCAATCAGTAAAATCATTGGGCATCTCCTATTTTTGTCATAGCCTTGGCCTTATTGATTGTTTCGTAAAATTCATTCTCAGGCTGACTGTCGTAAACAATACCAGCTCCAGCCTGAACGTAGGCCTTGTTATTTTTGAGAATCATTGTCCGAATAGCAATGGCAAAATCCATATCGCCTGTCGCAGATAGGTAACCGATGGCACCGGCATAGATTCCCCTTTTTTCTTTTTCCAGCTGATAGATACGCGTCATAGCACGAATTTTAGGAGCACCTGATACGGTTCCTGCTGGTAAGGTTGATTTTAGAGCATCAATAGCTGTCAGTTGAGACAACAGAGTTCCTTTGACAACACTGGTCAGGTGCATCACATAGCGAAAATATTCCACTTCCATATACTTGGTCAGCTTAACACTGCCAATCTCAGCAATCTTACCGATATCATTGCGGCCTAGATCGACCAGCATACGGTGTTCGGCCGTTTCTTTGACATCACTGGCTAAATCTTTCGCTAAGGCCTGATCTTCTGCTTCATCCTTACCTCTGGGACGAGTGCCGGCAATCGGATTGGTCACGACCTGACCGTCTTTAACGGAGACTAAACTCTCAGGACTGGCTCCGATAATCTGATAATCTCCGAAATCATAGAAATAGAGATAATTTGACGGATTGGTCACGCGCAAATTTCGGTAATAATCGAGCGGATCTCCTTGAAAATCGCTGGAGAAGCGCTGGCTGATCACACATTGGAACATATCTCCCTGACGAATAAGTGTTTTAGCCTTGGTGACCATAGCTTCAAACGTTTCCTTTTCTAGGTGGTTCTTAAAATCCAGTCGGTGCAGCTCTTGCGGGCTGAATTCATTCGGAGCCTGAGTCTGCAAATCCTGAATGACCTGTCCCAATGCCTGACGGCTAGCATCATTATCACGGCCGCTGTAAATATTATCCTCTACCACATAGACCTTTTCCTTCTTGTGATCAAAGACCAAATATGACTCATAAATAAAGAAGTGCATATCCGGTGTCCCGATAGTGTCTTGGGGAATCTGACCAATATTTTCATAAAGATTCATCATATCATAGCCAACAAAACCGATGGCGCCGCCGCCAAAAGGAAGGGCAGATTGATTCGATTTAAGTGTTACGGCGCTGAGATAATCAAGCGGATCATCATCAACTACTATTCCGTTTTTTAATAAGCGGCCTTCTTCAAAACGCAGTTCAAAAACGGGATTATAGGCCACAATTGAAAAGCGGGCATTTTCCTTTTCGCGGGGAATAGATTCCAAAATGACCTTATGCTGACCTTTAATGCGCATATAAGCTAAAATCGGGGTCAGCGTATCTGCCGGTAAAATTTTTTGCATAATGATTCCTTTCTGTCTATGTGATCGGAGACCGGACAAAAATTCGTCCAGTATTCCTGTTTTGGAATAAACTTTTGACGCAGGCGTCAGCAGGCTTTCTTTTGGCTACAAAACTAAAGCGGAAAACCTAAACAAATGTGATGAACATCGTTCATTTTATTTCCAACCTCAAAAGGTCTCCCAGACCTTTTGAGCTGTGCAGAGTGGGAGTGAAACGGTCTGGGGAGAGACCGTTTCAGGTCACCACTTTGAAACTAGGGAGTGGTGAGCCCCCAAATTTTCAATTTTGGGGTTGATCCTACCCCTTTTTGCAAATAGTTTAACTGGTATGAGGATGTTTTTCCTCATTAATTTCAGTCTCTAATAGGATAAAAGCTTCTATCATTGACCGCCATACAGCTTCCGCAACAGCTGGTGATAGGTTTGCCTCTGCGGCCTACTGCGGCGTTCACGGATTATCTGGGCTACACGATGAGGGGCAGCCACAGCGGCAGTATCTTGGCTGGTTTTTAAACGTCCCGCTGTCTCTACTAATTTTTGCCGCTCGGCCAACAATTTAATCATTTCCTGATCTAAACTATCTATTTTCTGACGAACGTCAGCTAGTGTCTGGGGCATAGCATTCCTCCTTTACAGCCATTATCTGATGTTCAAAGTTTTAGAAGTCCTTTCTTATACTCTTTGAAAATCAAAACTATACATCGTTGACTTCAGCTTGCCGTACACTAGTACTGCCTGCACTTCGCTGCCTTGTCTATTTTTGATTTTCTTTGGGTATTTACTTACGGAATCGGCTTTCTGAAAAATGGTTGGCTTCAAATTCTTGAGATAAACGTCAAAAACCCTCGCACAGAAAAATCTGTGCGAGGGCGTTTAGTACAAAGTCAAAACACGGTACCACCTCGATTGATAGGATTTGTCAATATTTCCCATCATCTCATACTTGTCCAACAACAAGCTGCACGATAAGGGGTGCCTAACCGGGAGACTATTGTTTATCTCCGCTTTTATAGCCATCAGCCCATTTCCCAAAAGAGCTGCTATTGCCTCACAGTAACCGGCAACTTCCTGAAAACCTCTCTTAAAGTACTTCTTCTGATTGGTTTATATTATAAATCAGTCCCCCGAAAATGGCAAGCGTTTTCTGTAAAAAATTTTTGGATTTTTTCTTTAATTTTTTCAGTTGTACTAGCCTTTTGTCCTAGAGCTATCCCTACTTACCAAGGCAAATCAAGCCCGAACTTTCCGTCCATTTTTTGATAAACTGTATCACCATAGTTTTCATCGTACTATCTAATCTGCTGATAGGCGGATTCTCATTCATCATCAATGAAAGAATTTGATAATCTGGGCATTCTTCAAAGTTGACCATTAGAGCTAGACAGCATCTTGACGACTAATAGTGGCTGCCCCACCTTTCTTTGCTGCCTTAGACCACTGGTACCAACCGACTAAGCTATTAATGAGGTAGATAAAGTATTTTCCTTGTATCTGCAAACTTTCTCCCCACCAAAGATAGATGGAGAAAATATTGGTAGCTGCCCAGAAGAGCCACTGTTCGCGATAGACCGCAGTCATCAGGAGCTGGCCTACCCCATTAGTCGCATCGGTGACACTATCTCTGAAAGGCCGTCTAGCTCCGATGGACTGATAGATGAGACCGAAGCTCAGCCACCAAAGGGCGGTTACCAGAAGATATTTGAGCCAGTTGGCCAAGTTTAATTTACGAGCCACGAACGTCTGCTCCTGCTTTTTAAACTGAGATTGGTAAATCCAGACAAAAAGACCAATTGGCTGCATAATCGTAAAGTACAGGGTTGTCAGTACCTCACCATAAAATCCTTCTTGCAAGGCTAAAATCAAATAAATAACCGAATTAATCAGACCAAATAGATAGTTGCTGGCCCGACCTTCTGATACAAAAATGACACAGATAATACCGGTCAGACTGCAAGTCATTCCTACCCAGTCTCTCACTTGATGATGGTAGTAAAGTTCCAGCCAGAGCGGAAAACTGCCGAGGATCAGCAAGTAAAGCCATTGAACGAGGCTGCGGTTGGCAAACAAATCATCCCAAAAGATCTTGAGGCTCTCTGCTAGAGAATGCTCTTTTAATCCTCGGATGATCAGTTGCAGCCCCTGCGACATTTCTTGCCAGGTTGTGCGGATACCTTTAATTTTTCTTTCAATAAAATGCATGGTTACTCCTTTTGTTTTTAGAGAGCCGTGTCCATTGACTTGCGGATGCAACGCTCTATTGACTAAGTGAAGGCTGGGGCAGACAGTTATGATGGCGAAATCCTCCTAGCTGTCTGTTCACTCGTCCAACTTTCAATAATCGTAAGATGCCTATTATTGGAAGCTATTATAGTCTCCAAATAAGTGAATGTCAATCGTTCCTTACGCATAAAAAAGCTTCAGACCCTTGCAGGAACTGAAGTTTTGCTGGTTTAGACAAATAACACTGCTTTTTAAAACGGCTTTAATTTTTTCCTACACCCAGCCCTTGTCCTTGGCAATGCGGACGGCATCGGTACGATTGCTGGCCGATAATTTATTAAAAATACTGGTCATATAATTTCTGATGGTCCCATTCGATAAAAACAGTTTTTCAGAAATATCTTGATTGGACAGACCTTGAGCTGCCAATTCTAGGACTTCCTGTTCGCGCCGACTGAGAGGATTTGACGTAAAAGTCACCTCTTCAACTAGCTCTGGTGAGTATTCTTTGTGACCTGCTAAAACCGTATCAATAGTCTTCATGAGTTCCGAAGCTGAGCGATCCTTTAAAACATAAGCGTCTACATGAGCTGCTAAAGCGCGTTTGAAATAGCCTGCACGCTTGAAAGTGGTCACGATGATCACTTTGATATCCGCATTAGCGCGAATCCATTCCAAGACTTCAAGTCCTGTTTTCTTTGGCATTTCAACATCTAAAATAGCGACATCAACAGCCTGTTTTTGCAGCTGAGCTATCGCTTCGTCCCCATCTGTAGCTTGATAAATTTCCTCCACACCATCCTCCATGAGTAGAAGCTGACAAAGCGCATCCCGCAGCATGGCCTGATCTTCTGCAACTAATAATTTCATAGCCTATCTCCTTCTTCTAAGGTCACACGAATAAGCGTTGGATTTTGGCTGGATAGAATCACAACGTCCCCCTTAACCAGCTGTAGGCGCTCTTTGATAGAATGCAACTCCTCACCAGTCAGCTGGGCAAAACCGCAGCCATTATCACTGACCTCTACCACCAGTTTGTTGTCAGACCTAAATAACTTGATACGGCACTGATTAGCCCCAGCATGCTTGATAATATTAGTGGTTAATTCTCGTAAAATCATGGTCATGCTGGACTGGATAACTGGTGATAAAGTATCTAAGTTCAACTGATTATCTACTGTCAGGCCAATGTCTGACAGGGCAAACACCTCAGTGATATTATCTAATTCCTCTGCCACTGTACGGTATTTGAGATTATTAATTAGCTCGCGGACATTCTTCATCGATTCTTGGCTAATCTGGTTAAGCTCCAGCAGCTCCTTACTAACAGCAGCTAGATTTTTCTTATCCAGCTGCTTGAGAGCCAGTTCTGTTTTCAAGGTCATCATGGCAAAGGTATGTCCCAGCGTATCGTGTAAATCGCGGCCGATTCGGTTGCGTTCATTTTCGGCGGACAGGAGATTAATTTCCTTATTTTTCTGATAAATTTCTTCTTGAATTTTATTTTCCATATAGGTCTGTCGCTGAAAAAAATGCATGGCAATGATAAAGATGGTAATCAGTACCGTCATTACTTTTGCTATTAAGGGCTGAGCAAAGAATAACCCCCACAGCATAACCGCCGAAAGAGCAAACACGTAGGATACCATGCGGTAACTTCGGATATCACCCTCAAATCGCCAAACTAAAAGATTTTCTAAATAGAATAAAAACCACATCATATTAGGCTCAATCGCAAAAGTCATCCCAAGAATATAGCCGAGCAGATAGAACCACAGGAGGGCAATCAACTTTTTATACTGATCGCGAAGATGAATAATCAAAATATAACAAATTCCAAAAAGTATTGAAGGGATTAAGGTCCAGCTAGGATAGCCGAACCACAGCACCCCTCCCCAAGGAAAGATCATGAAGACTAGCCCTACATAAAAGAGCGAATCCGTCTTTTGAAATCGGCGAAACATCAATTTACCTCAAATTTTTTTCCAGCTGCCAGAGCAATTATTAAAACTATAATAGCATATCCTAGCAGAATAACCAGAGACTGGATGGAAAAATCATCTTTGAAATAAGAAATTAAGAGATTATTGAGATGATAGGTCGGGGTCACCTTGGCTAGTTTCTGCATAAAATCTGGGAAAGTCTGTACTGGCATCCAGAGGCCGCCCAAGACAGCCAAGCCAAGATAGAAAATATTGGAAACCAAAGAGAGAGTCTGCGAAGATTTGATATGGGCAAAAAGGGCACCAAAAGGCATAAAACAGACCGCTCCAGCAAATAAAACCACCGCACTAGTCAGCCAATCGATCGCAGGCATATCAACTCCTTTGATAAAGTACCCTACCGCAAAAACAGCCATAATAGCTAAAACAAAGTGAACGAGAACAGCTAAGATTTTACTAAAATAGTATTGCCATATAGGGATTGGGCTGTGCTGAATACTTCTGAGACGGTTGCCATTTCTATCTTCCTGAAAAGCGAAGGGCAGGGAATAAAAGGCAAAACTAAGACTGGAAAAGGCTGTCATCTGTATCATATATTGACGTACCCAATAGGCTACCTGTTCTTTAGGCATATTATCGTCACTGGCCCAAATGCTGGTAAAGAGCAAAAAGAAAGCAATCGGCATGCCAATTCCCATTATTAGGTTGGACAGGGAACGTTTATTAATGAGATATTCCTGATGCAGGATTGCTTTAAGCGTGTTCATAATCATTCTCCTTTGCCATGTCAAAAATAGTATCTAAAAGGGTACGATTGGTCATTTGAATATCCTCGATAGGACACTTAGCTTCTGTCAGTAAATCCCAAATATGCTGCGGTTGTCTGCTGCTAAAAGAAATAGTGTCTGTTTTAACAGTCAAGCCCTTAATATCTTGCCCTTCAACAGCATAGAGGTAATCAGCAGGCAAGGTGAAGACCTTCTCTTTTTCTTCTGAGCGCAGCAGATAAGGCGTGGTATCACGCAGCAATTTTCCTTGGTGTAAGACCAAAATTCTGTCCGCCGTGTGTTCAACCTCTTCAATATAATGGCTGGAATAAATGATGGTCTTGCCTGTCATTTTCAAATCTGCAACAATCTCCCAAAAACGCTTGCGTGTGTTCGTGTCCATGCCAGCCGTCGGCTCATCTAAGAAGATGATGTCGGGCTGACCGACCAAGACTTGCACAAAAGCCAGAAGTCGTCTTTGACCGCCAGATAATTTTTCAGCAAACTGATTTTTCTGCTGGTCAGAAAATTGCAGCAAGGCATCAATTGCTTTATCAGACAGAGGATTTGAGTAGACAGCTTTTTGAAAATTGAGAAGTTCAGAAACCTTCATCTTTTCTTCTGTCAGGTTCTCCTGAAAAAGAATGCCCACCTTTCTTTTAAGCTGTGAAGACTGGGTATTCTGCCCCAGTACAGTAACGCTACCTTCTGTTGGAGCATAGTCCCCCAGCAGGCAGTTAAAGAGTGTTGTTTTGCCTGAACCATTAGGTCCAATCAGGGCTAAGCAGTCGCCTTCCTTAACGTCAAAGGAAATACCCTCCAGAACCTTTTTCGATTTAAATTGTTTGGATAAGTTTGAAACGCTTATAACAGTAGTTGCCATCACTATACTCCTTTTACTAAGATACGGCAGAGGCTTGTTATCTAAGTGCTCCGCACTTGATACCAAACGAGGCTGGACAAAAACTTGTCCAACATTCCTGTTTTGGAATAAGCTCTTGACGCAGTGGTTGGCTGGCTTTCCTTTTGCCACAAGGCCAAAGCGGAAAACCTAGCCAACTGTGCGGAGGTGGGAAGACGAACCAAAATTTTCAATTTTTGGGTTCTTTCCCACTCCCTACCTCTCCCACTAACTTCGTTTGGTTCGTAAAATCGACTAACTAAACTTCGTGTCGCAAAGGACATCCGCGAACACCGTCAAAATAGGAATTTTGACACAGAGTCAAGAGAAAACTCTAGAAGAAATCGTCTTTTTGACACCACCATCCGCAGCCTATGTTCATTTTTGAAATAATGCCAAACCCCTAAAAGGCAAAGCAAAAATAGGAAATTAGCAGAAAATCCTGACTTTCTAGACGGTTTATCTTTTTACACAGGCTTTAGGGTAAGTTTATTTAGATGGTATGTTTGCTGATAATTCTAAATATCTAGATATTCGGTGACTTCACCATGCTGAACTTTTTCCGCCAGTTTGTGAATGATATCTTTTCCCAAATATTTTGTTAAAGTTTCCAAATCATCTGCCACTTCAAAAAGGGTATTTTCATGAATATCACTTGGATCAAAGTTTGCGTTTTCCCTATCTTTATTCCAGTAATACCAGTTAGGATCTGTTCGCTCATAATAAACATAGTGTTGCTTTTTTGTCAGGTAAACTCTTTTTGAGATTTGTTTTTGTTCATCCTCAGTTTTGACAATGTGGGAGTAAATTTTAATCCCTTGAAAGACTTTATAGCTGCGGATACCATCTTCTAAAAGTTTAAGTTTGATCTCCTCATAGGTCATTTTAGTCCCTCCTTTGTAACTATTAAGGTAGGAGAAGGTTGTCCTTTCTTCCTAGTCTGTTAATTCTTCGATAAGAAATTGAGTAATACCAATTAGAACAATCGCTGAAATTAACAAGCCCATAAATCTTCCAAATATGAAAAGGCCACTCAATCTTCAACTATTCAAAAACAATTGTAAAGACACTCAAGACTGCGCAAACCACTCCAATAGGGTATAAATGCTATCAGATACTTTGATTTTCATAATATTTTCTTTCTGGTTTAAGTTTATCGAAAAAGAGCAAAACTTTTCAGCACCTAATGTCATGACATGATATGACTTTTGTCATATTTGAAAATAAAATGTTGACTTGAAGAACCACTTAAATGCATTAACTAGCGTTAGGAAATCTACATTACAACCGATTCGTTATCCATGTCCATTTGTACTCTTTACTACGCTTTGGTTTATTCACTGATTCATTTTTCATATTTTTATTAAAAAAATTCCGATAAAAAACAAGTCTCTACTTCTGAGACTTGTGATTTCTTCTTAAACTAAAATGATCAGGTACGGGGTCATCACCGTCTTCGACGAAGGGATGGCAGCGTAAAATTCGGGCGATTCCCATGAGTAGGCCTAGCAGGCCATGCTTTTCAATAGCTTCAACCATATAGTTGGAGCAAGTGGGATGATAGCGGCAAGAAGCCGGTGTTAGAGGGGAAATCAATTTTTGATAGAGGCGAACTGGAGCGATCAAGAGTTTTTTCATTTGGTCTTTGTAACAGCCGCATTGTGGAGCTGGCTGATTTCTTTTTTATTAAGGCGGCGGGATTCTCCTGGGCGCAAACCGCGTAAGTTAAGGGTGCCAAATTGGGTGCGGGACAGTTTATCTACTAAGAGGCCGACAGCTTCAAACATCTTCTTCACTTGATGGTTGCGGCCTTCATGGATAGTTAGCTCAACGACCGAGCGATTCTTATCAGGCTCAACCTTGATGATATTGTAGCGGGCAGGTCCTGTTTTCTTACCATCGATCACCACGCCCCGTGTCAGGGGCCGCAGATTTTCCTTAGTCGCAATGCCCTTGACCCGTGCCAGATAAACCTTATCAATCTCATTGCGGGGATGAATCATCTCGTCGGTAAAATCGCCGTCATTGGTCAAGATTAAGAGACCAGTGGTATCCCAGTCCAGTCGGCCGACAGGGTAAATGCGCTCTTTGACATCTGGCAGAAGGTCAATGACGGTCTTACGTCCCTTATCATCCGAGACGCTAGAAATCACGCCCCGAGGCTTGTTTAGGAGGTAGTAGACCTTTTCTTCATTATAAATGGGCTGGCCAGAGACTTCGACTAAATCACCATTTTTGACATTGGTAGCCAACTCTGTCACTGTTTGACCATTGATACTAACCAGACCTTTTTTAATCAGCTCTTCTGCTTTTCTGCGACTGGCTATACCAGCGTGGGCAATGTATTTGTTAATTCTCATGATTTTCTTTCTGTTTTAAATATCATCCTCACTAAAGAGGGTCATTTCCTGATCCACTAATTCGATCGCAGAGGCATCAACCAGCTCATCCAAGCTGTTGATTCCCATATAATCCAAGAAATAATCAGTGGTCGCATAGAGGTTGGGCCGGCCGATAACATCCTTCTTGCCGACTTCCTGAATCAAACCAAAAGCCTGCAGCTTAGAAATAGCTCCACTGGAATTAACACCGCGGATGCTGTCCACTTCAACCCGAGTAATGGGCTGCTTGTAGGCTACGATGGAAAGAACTTCCAGACTGGCTCGGGACAGACTCTGATTAATGGGAGCCTTGGAATACTGCCGCAGGAGCTCAGCGTGTTCCTCCTTGGTCACAATCTTGTAGGTATTGGAAGACTCTAGCAGATAAAGTGCAGAATCCTGATCCATCCTATATTTCTCAGCCAGTTTTTCCAGCTGCTGGCTGACTGCCGTGACTGAGATATCCAGTAAACCGGCCAGATTGCGCAGGCTGAGACCATCTTCTCCCGCCACAAAGAGTAGAGCTTCAATTTGTGCTAAATAAGACATTAAGTCTGCTCTCCTTCCATGCTAATCAAGGTGACTTGTCCAAAATTCTCAGCTTGTCGGGCTTGAATCCGACCGACTTTAATTAATTCTAGAGTGGCTAAAAAAATAGTGATAACCTCATTCATAGACTGGGCTTCTGAAAAGATTTCTCCCAGTTCGACAGACTTGTGGCCAACTAGACGGGTTGAAACCAACTCCATCATATCTTCAATTCTATAGTCATCCCGTTCAATAGTGGTATGACTATTTTTTATCTCTTCCTGCTTAGCTGCCATGACCTTAGAAAAAGCCAGATAGAGATCCAGTGTCGTCTTATCATGGGACAGCTCAGCATCCTCATAAATCAATTCCTGCTTGGGCTTGGAGAAAAAACGAGCCCTAATGTCATGCTGGGCAGCTAATTCCTGACTGAGCTCCTTATATCTTTGGTACTCCTCCAACTGACTGAGCAGTTCTTGCTCCGGATCTTCTTCCAGTGGCGTTTCTTCCACCACTTTTGGCAGAAGCTTGCGGCTCTTAATCAACATGAGCTGACTGGCCATAACCATATATTCACCGGCCACTTCCAACCGCATGGCCTGCAGGGTGGAAATATAGGCCAGATACTGTTCGATGACCTCCACAATGGGCACATCGTAAATATCCATTTCATATTTTGAGACCAGATGCAAGAGTAAATCTAGCGGTCCTTCAAAATCTTTTAATTTAATATCCATGCTTGTAATAGTGCTCCAAGGTTAGGGGACTTTTAAGACCCAAATTTTTCGCTAAGTCCAATATTGAGGTTCCTTCTTTGACTTCTCTTAGGATATATTGCTCCCGCAATTTTTGAGCGGTCAAATCTGGAAAACCGACTTGAGCTAAAAAGTCATTGAGCTGATTAAAAAACCACTGCCGCGAATAAGGCTGTCCCTTCTTGTCAAAAAGATAAAGACCATCGCTGAGCTGACTGAGCCAAGGCAGCAGCTCCTCTGATAGGGGAAGAATCCTCACCTGTTCGGCCCTTTTCAAGCGAATCACACGAAATTCCAAATCCACATCAGTCAGCTTAATTCCTGCAATCTCACTTGGGGTTAAACCAAGTTCCAAAATCAAGAGGGCAATCCACTTCCCATGACTGGGCTGGGCTTGCCTAAAGCAAGCAAGGTCCAAAAGGTCCTGCGGTTTTGCTTCTGGTCTCACTTTCTCATGATTTTTTAAATGATGATAATGCGCCACTTGCCCTTCTTCATAGAGATAAAGGAGAAACTGGTTGACAGCAGAAAACTTGCGCTTACGGGCCGATGGCTTGAGGTTAGCAAGAGACTGCTGGTAGAGCTTGAGCTTATTTGAAGAAACCTGAGCATCAATCAGCTGGACAAACTGCTGCAAGTCATACTGGTAGGATTTGCGGGAATTCTCGGATAGGTCCTTGCTGGCAATAAAATCATTAAGACTCTGGATCAATGGGCTCAATCTGATACTCCTCTGTAAAATTGTGCAGTAGGCTATTGATTGATTTGAGAACCTTCTTACGGGTGATAATACCAAGGAAGATCCCTTGCTTATCAATCACAGGCAGAAAGGGAAAATCAACAATCTTGTGCAAGATTTCGGTCAAATCCGCATCATCTGTCAGGATATCAATCTTGTGATTGAGCATTTCAAGAATCTCAACATCTGCTATCTCCTGATCAGACAAGCCATTCCGAGCTTGATAGGACAGAATATCCGACATGGAAATAGTACCCATATAGCGTTTGTCCGTAGACATGACAGGGATTCTGGAATACCCATTTCTGGTCAATAAAAGCATGACATGTCCCGCCTTATGATTAGACATGACTAGGGCCAGATCCTCAGCTGGTGTCAGGTAGTCCTCTTGAAAGGGGGTAAGGAAGTCTTCAAATTCTTTCGCTATCATCATTCAAATTCCTGTGTTAAGCTGGGATAGAGCTGGTGGTCACGAGTGTAATAACTCACTCTGATTAGCGTCTCTGAAATCTCAATTTTAGCATAGAGCTTCTCTGTGATTTCACCCCTCGGTTGTAAAACAGATCCGGGATTGACAAAGACAGTTTTGCCATTGCGCCAAGCGCTTGCCCGATGCAGATGGCCATAGAGGCAAATGTCAGCATCTTCTGATTGAGCCCAAAGATCTAAACGCTCCCAAGTAAAATTGATGCCGTAGAGATGGCCATGGGTCTGAGCGATAACCGCATCACCGACCTGAGTGACCAAGGACTCTGGATAGCCATTATCATAGTCACAGTTCCCACGCACTACCTTGATTCCCTCCCAGATTGAATCATTAGAAGGAAGTTCAGAATCTCCATTGTGAAAGATAGCATCGACCTTTCCCTGATAATAAGCTTTAATACTTTGGACAATCTCACGATCTCCATGAGAATCGCTCATCACTACGATTGTTTTTGTTGCCATGCTGGAAATACCTCCATCAACTTCTTAACAGCTAAGCCACGATGGGACTGAGCATTCTTTTCCTCTGCTGCCAACTGGGCTGCCGTTCGGCCTGTTTCTCCTACCAGAAAGAGAGGATCATATCCAAAACCATTCTCTCCCTTGGCTTCAAACGCAATATAGCCCGGCCAATCAGCTTCTACCACTAAACTTTCGCGCTCAGGTGCCGCTACAACTAGAGTGGTATGGAATTGAGCCGATCGATCTTTCTCTTCAAAGACCATGGCCAACTCATGTAATAGTTTGGCATTGTTCTTTTCATCATTGGCATCAGGCCCTGAAAAGCGAGCCGACCAAACACCAGGAAGTCCGCCTAAGGCGTCCACCTTGAGACCTGAGTCATCCGCCAAAACCATTTGCCCAGTCAATTGAGCAATGGTTTCAGCCTTGAGGCGGGCATTTTCTTCAAAGGTTGTCCCTGTTTCTTCTACCTCCGGCAAGTCGGGGTGGTCATTGAGATTTTCAACCTCCAAACCCAGATTCTTAAACATCTGACGAAATTCCTTGGTCTTACCATCATTGCGGGTGGCAATCAGAATTTTATCACCTAAGCTCTGCTTAGTCTCTTGACTAAAAAAGCTATCCAGAGACAATCCTTGCTCAGGCAGGTGAACTAAACGCAAGAGCTGGCCTTCGGTAATGATGATGGCTCCCCTGTACGGCTTAATTTCTAGATTCCGATCTAATTCCTCATTAATCATATCAATGATAAAAGCCATCAGACGAAAATCTGAGGAATAGCGGAGAACTGACACATCAAAGCCTTGCTTACCAGAGATGAGGCCGGCTAATTCCTGCTCAATTTGAAAAAAATCCTTTTCTCCGCCCAGATTATAGATATTGGTCAAGTCGCGCCATTTGCCGACAAACCAGTCGGTCCGGTCCTTGTATTCATAAATCTTATCTGTCATAGCTTAACATGCTCCACATTTAAATCCTGTCCCAGCCAATTTTCCGCAATTTCCTTGAACGTTGCTACTCCCGCCGTTGTATAGAAACGGTGCTGGCTGGCACTGACGTCCCGGCTGCGATTGAGCTGGAAATAATTGAGTAAAACAGAAACATCACGGATAGTCTCTGCCCCACTGTCAATCAGTTTGACCGAGGGCCCCATAACATTTTGAATAATACCCCGTAAAAGAGGATAGTGGGTACAGCCCAAAATTAGGGTATCAACCTTGCCAACCAAGGGAGCCAGACTTTCATAAACTACTTTTTTAGCAATACTAGAAGTCATCTGGTTAGATTCAACCAAGGGGGCAAAGCGAGGACAGGCCAGACTAGTCACCTGCATCTGAGGAGCCAGATCTACAATCTTTTTCCTATAGATATCAGACTTGACCGTCATAGGGGTACCAATGACACCAATCTTACCCGAACTTGTTGATTTAATGGCTGCACTGGAACCCGGCAGAACCACACCTAACACAGGAATATCCAATTGTTCTTTAATTTCTTCCCAAGCAACAGCAGTCGCTGTATTGCAGGCAATGACAATCATCTTAACATCTTTGGTCAAGAGAAAATTAACCAATTGCCAAGTAAATTCTCGAATCTGTTCGGCTGGCCTTGGGCCATAGGGAGCCCTAGCCGAATCGCCGATATAAATAATCTCTTCGTGGGGCAACTGGCGCATCAGCTCACGGACAACCGTCAAACCGCCAACACCAGAATCCAAAAAGCCAATCGGTCTGTTATCCATAGTTCTCTTTCTAAAACAAGGCTGAGTTTTCACCCAGCCTTCTCTCTTGCGCCTACTTTTTCTTGCTTGCTTGTGCTTTCGACTGTTTAATAATATTGCGGTAGGTTTGTTGAACCTTCGCTTCATTAGGTTTTTGTCCCATAGAAGACATCATTTCTCGAATAGCATCAGGTGTCAGACGAGGGTATTCCGCAATTTCCTTCATAAACTGACGACGAGCTAAATAGGCTCCCAAAAGAACACCACCCATAAGGGCAACAGCAATCAATAAAATAGCTAACCAAAGTGCCATAGTTTAATAACTCCTAGTAATTTTTTACATAACTGATTATAGCAGAAAAGCCCTATAAAAACAACGAACAACGCTAGCTCACTTACTAAGCCTACTATGAAAATTATTAGAACAATGCTCTAGGTTTTTACTAACTCTGCGTTTAGCTAGTAGTATTGACTAGACAGATGCCAGATTGCAACAAGCGAATACTCTTCCTTAGTTTAAAAATGATACTGAAAGAACTTCTACGAGGAGCTTTTGCACCCTTCACTGATTTCGTCTAATCAATATTATTGACTTGTTAAACTTCGGGTCACAATTCTGGAATGTTACCTAAAAGCTTTGGACGCTTGATACAAAAGGGACTGGATAAAAATTCGTCCAGTATTCCTCTTTTGGAATAAACTCTTGGCGCAGTGGTTAGGAGTAAGACTTGTTGACTAGGCCAAGAAGTCCTCCCCTGCACAGTTCATTAGAGGCTTTAGCATCAATGAGCATTTCTTTTTACCGCAAGACCAAAGTTGATAATCTGATCAACTATACTGGAATGGGAGAGCGAATCAAAATTTTCAATTTTTGGTTTCTTTCCTGCTCCCTCTCCACCCTACTAACTCAAACCAGATAGTAACATCGATAGCCTAGGTTTCATGTTCCCCAACAGACAAGGCAGGTCTTCTCCTTTCCAATTTGGACTGGCTAGAGAAAGTACTGGGACTGTTTTCTTCTCGTCCTTACGATGACTAATTGTTGCCTTGTTCAGTCCGAGTCTCAGCGGGCAAAGCAGATACCCCACTATGACTTAACTAATTTTTTAACGCATCAAAAAAGCACCCAAGACTGCTGCCTCGACTGCCTTAAAATCTTTATTGATTTTACTCGTCCAACCCAAATCCATAGAGGGTGGCAAAATAATCTTCTGGCCTTTCTGCTCGACGAATCATTTTGGCTGTGCCATCCTCCTGTAAGAGAATTTCAGCTGAGCGAAGTCGGCCATTGTATTGATAGCCCATGGAGAAGCCGTGGGCTCCTGTATCATGAATGACTAAAGTATCACCAACCCTAGCCTCGGGTAATTCGCGGTTTTTGGCAAATTTATCATTGTTTTCACAGAGGGAGCCAGTCACATCTACTACTTGCACTTTACCGTTAGGATTGCTGATGTTGGTAATATGGTGGTAGGCATCATACATAGCAGGACGCAGAAGATTAACAGCTGATGCATCAACACCGACATAATGGCGATAGGTATCCTTGAGGTGGAGAACCTTAGTGATTAAGTGACCATGGGAAGCCAGCATAAAGCGACCAAGCTCAGTGAAAATTTTGATTTCTCCCAGTCCATTTGGCACTAGAATTTGATCAAATTTCTCGTGGACTCCCTGACCAATGACCGCAATATCATTTTGCTTATCGGCTGGACTATAGTCAACGCCGATACCGCCAGACAGATTGATAAAACTGAGCTCTACACCAGTTTTTTCCCTAATTTCCAAGGCCAGTTCAAAGAGCTGACCAGCTAAGGTTGGATAATAATCATTGGTGACCGTATTCGAAGCCAAGAAAGCATGGAGTCCAAAGTTCTTAACTCCTTTAGCCCTAAGATCTTTGTAGCCCTGCAACAATTGAGCCTTGGTCATACCAAACTTGGAGTCCTCTGGATGATCCATAATATCAGTCCCTAAGGAGAAAACACCGCCTGGATTATAACGAAGAGAAACTGTTTCAGGAAGACCTGCCACTTCGTCTAAAAAAGCAATATGCTCATAGGCATCTAAATTAATCATCGCTTCTACTTCTCTGGCATAGACAAACTCTTCAGCACGGGTATCATTGGAAGTAAAGCTGATATCTTTGAAGCCCAACTTCTTAGCCATCATGACTTCAACATCAGTTGCACAGTCGACTCCACATCCTTCTTCTTGGAGAATTTTCAAAATAGACGGATTAGGCGTCGCCTTAACGGCAAAATATTCCTTGAAACCAGGATTCCAGGCAAAGGCCTTATTAACAGCTCTGGCTGTTTCTCTGATACCTTTTTCATCGTAGAGGTGAAAAGGTGTCGGGAATTTTTTTGTAATCTGGTCTAATTGTTCTTTGCTGACAAAAGGTGTCTTCATATATGGATTCTCCTCAAAACTATTTAGTCCATTATAGCATAGAAAAAGCCAGGACCCAAGAGGCCATGGCTTTCTCATTGTCTGACTTTTAATCGTTTTAACGGGAACTTAAATTTCTTAAGCTTCGATTTCTGAAACGATACCTGAACCAACAGTACGTCCACCTTCACGGATAGAGAAGGTAGTACCTTGTTCAACAGCGATTGGGTGGATCAATTCAACGTCAATTGTCACGTTATCACCAGGCATAACCATTTCAGTACCTGCTGGCAATTCGATTGAACCAGTTACGTCAGTTGTACGGAAGTAGAACTGCGGACGGTAGTTGTTGAAGAATGGTGTGTGACGTCCACCTTCATCTTTAGAAAGGATGTAAACTTCACCCTTGAACTTAGTATGTGGATGGATTGAACCAGGCGCAGCCAATACTTGACCACGTTCGATTTCATCACGTTGGATACCACGAAGAAGCACACCAACGTTATCCCCTGCAAGACCTTCATCCAATTGTTTACGGAACATTTCAACTCCGGTAACAACTGCTTTTTGGATTTCGTCCTTGATACCAACGATTTCAACTTCGTCGTTGACTTTAACAGTACCACGGTCGATACGTCCTGAAGCAACAGTACCACGTCCAGTGATTGAGAATACGTCTTCGACTGGAAGAAGCAATGGCTTATCAGTATCACGTTTTGGTTCTGGAATGTAGTCATCAACGATGTCCATCAATTCCATGATCTTGTCTTCGGCAGCTGTATCACCTTCAAGAGCTTTAAGAGCTGAACCTTGAACAACAGGGATATCATCACCTGGGAAATCGTATTCTGAAAGAAGATCACGGATTTCCATTTCAACCAATTCAAGCAATTCTTCATCATCAACCAAGTCAACCTTGTTCATGAAGACAATAAGGCTCTTAACACCAACTTGGCGTGAAAGCAAGATGTGTTCACGAGTTTGTGGCATTGGTCCATCTGTAGAAGCTACTACAAGGATAGCTCCGTCCATTTGGGCAGCACCGGTGATCATGTTTTTAACATAGTCCGCGTGTCCTGGAGCGTCGATGTGAGCATAGTGACGTTTTTCAGTTTCATACTCAACGTGTGCAGTGTTGATTGTGATACCGCGTTCACGTTCTTCTGGAGCAGCGTCAATAGATGAATAATCTTTTGGTTGGTTCACTGCTGAAGGCAAGCGACGTGCCAATACAGTAGTGATTGCTGCTGTCAAAGTAGTTTTACCATGGTCAACGTGTCCAATAGTACCAATGTTAACGTGTGGTTTACTACGATCGTATTTTTCTTTTGCCATTTAGGAAAAGCCTCCAATAAAATATATTTTATAGATAGACGGTAGGCAATACAGTCTAACTTTACCCTACTATTCTAACAAATTGTTTTAGAATTGCAAGCTTTTTACATAATTGTCAAAGGCTTTTTATCAAAAAATAAGATGGCAGGCTCAAAAATCCCTTGCACTTCTTTCGACCCAAATAAGCAGAAAAATTAGGTTAGCGGCTCAAGGGGTTAGCGTTATCTCTCTAGGACATTTTGACAATAGGCTTAATGACCGAACCATCAGCAGAATCCAGAAAGGCTTGGTTAATCTCATTAAAATCATAAAATTTAACCAATTTATCAAATGGGAAGCGCCCTTCTTTATAGAAGTCCACTAAACTAGGAATGAAAATTTGCGGTACAGCGTCGCCTTCTACAACACCAATCAAGGACTTGCTTTCTGCCATAATTTCATTGTGAATATCGATTTCCATTTCAGGCGTAAAGCCAACAACCGCGAGACTACCCATAGGCATCAAGGCTCGTAAGGCTGATCTGACAACAATAGGGACTCCTGTCGTATCAACACCATACTCTGCACCATCTCCTGTAATGGCTTTAACACTTTCAACAATATCTTCGGTTTTACTGTTAATAGTGTGAGTTGCACCTAGATCTTTGGCCAACGCCAAGCGATTATCATGAATATCTACAGCGATAATGTTCTTGCAGCCAATGAGTTTGGCAGCCATTATGGCACTCAAGCCAACCGCGCCAGTTCCATAAACCACAATTGAAGAACCAAATTCAGGTCTTAAACGGTTCAAAACGGTACCACTTCCGGTTTGAATGCCACAGCCTAGCGGGCCCAAGAGAGCGACGTCAACCTCCTTATCTACCTTAACAACATTATTCTCTTTGGCAATAGAATAGCTTCCAAATGACGATTGCCCAAAGAAATTAGAGACTTCCTGACCCTTCTGAGTCAGAGGGGTTGTACCATCCAAGAAACGTCCCCCAAAATTTATTGGTCCACAGTGAATGCAGTTGGCTGGATGACCGCTTAAACAGTTGACGCAGTGACCGCAATAGGCAAAAGACAGCACAACATGGTCTCCCGGTTCAACACTAGTAACAAAGTCCCCAACCTTCTCAACAATTCCAGATCCTTCATGTCCCAGTAAAACCGGATAAGGGGTGACACCGAAATCACGTCCAATAGCGTCTGTATGGCAGATACCGGTCGCAACGATTTTAATCAATACCTCATCAGCTCGAGGTTCACGAAGTTCAAGCTCTTCTGTTTTTAGATCTTGCCCTTGTTCTTTAGCAAGTGCGGCTGTAATTTTCATTTCTATGGCCTCCTAGCTTAATTAAGTGCGTTTTATGAATGCGTTTTCGTGAGCAGTATAGCATCTTTAATCTACAGTTGCAACTAAAAATATCTATGTCTATAGTTCTACTCGTTCTGCTCCTTCCTTCTTGAAGGTTGCACTTAAAATCAGGAAATCAAGGGACGTTCTAAGTCTTATCAGTTAGCAGCTGAACTGGTAGTTATGACTGTTTCTCTCTATTAGAAAACTGACCTGAAGCCATAATAAAAGGAAGTTGGAACATAGATATGATATACCATCATATGCAATGTCCCACTTCCTACTTCAACTAATGACCTTGAATTCTTGGGTTTCAGCTCGCCGAATTTCTTCAGTTGCTTCCTTGTAGATTTCTTCACGTTTTTCATTGGCATCAATATTGAGAACAATACCGATAGCAACCGATAAGAGCAAGAGGCTGTTTCCGCCTTGAGAAAGGAAGGGAAAGGTAACCCCTGTTGAAGGAATCAGGCCTGAGATGCCGCCGATATTAACAAAGACCTGCATCAGGAGCATACCACCGATACCTAAGGCCATCATAGAATTAAAAGAATTCTTAGCCTTGATGCCAACCAGCATAATCCGCAGAATGAGAAAGAAAACCAGTGCTAAGATAAGACCGGCACCAATCAGTCCCAGCTCCTCGATTACTACAGAAAAAACGAAGTCTGTCGTTGCTTCAGGCAGATAGCCATTCTTCTCAATAGAATTACCCAGCCCCCGACCAAACCAACCGCCATTAGACATGGCGTAATAGGAATGGGCCAGCTGCAAACCAGAATCAGCCAGATCTTTAAAAGGATTAAAGAAAGCGGCAAAACGCTTAGCGACATAACCAAAGACTGGCACCTTAGACATGGTCTTAACACCAACGACACCGATAATACTAAGAAAGATACCGGATACCGCTACGATTAGTCCCATCAAGGCGGTGTACCAGCGATAACCAACCCCACTGAGCGCAAACATAATAACACCGGATAAAACAATGATAGAGGCGTTCCCCAAGTCAGGCTGGATGACAACTAAACCAACCATAATGGCAGAATAGACCCGCCAATCCTTGAGGTCATCTAGGCTGCGAGGATACCAGCGCCGTCTCGTAAGAGCCTGATAATCGTAGGTCTCGATATCTGTCTGTCGTCTGGAAAAGGTAAAAGCCAAGAGCCAAACCATGATGAGTTTGAGATACTCGGCAGGCTGGAAGGTGATAGGGCCTAAAGAAATCCAGCCGTTAGCTCCGTTGATCTCTTCCGAGAAGAACTTAGCGACGACTAAGAGGACCACTTCAACTAAGAGAGCAGCTGTTAGGACATGCTTATTCTTTAAAAAGTTTAATTTTAATCTATATATAAAGGTGATGGCAAAAAGACTGACCAGCCAAAAAGCTCCTTGGTTAAGAACTGAACCAAAAGGATTCAGACCAAACTTAATCAGAGAGACACTGGTTGTGGAATAAACCACAATCAAGCCAAGCACAGATAGCACCAAATAAGGAATTAATATGGAATAATTCAACAAGTGCTTTTTATCTATCTTCATGAATGCTCCAATACTTAACAAATCATACGTTTAAAAGTATACCATGTTTGAGAGCAAAATTAAAGACGGAGACTTGCGGTTCGGTCTTCCGACTGCATTGCAAAGTGCCTGCTGGACCTCTTCAGCAGGTACAAAAAGAGCCTGAACTCAGTCAAGCTCCTTTGATTTTATTCAAAAAGTAGGTTAGGTGAGCCAACCTGTTTACCTTCATTAGCCTGAGTTACGCAGACCTGTGGCAATACCGTTGATGGTGATATGAATCAATTTAACAGTATCTTCATCTAAGCCTTCGTGGCGCAGACGTTTAATCAATTCGATTTGGATGTAATTGAGGACATTGAAGTAAGGCAGACGGTAATCCAAGCTGGATTTGAGGGCTGGATTTTCCGCTAGGAAGTCCTCTTCTCCTTCAATGGCCAGAATAACGTTTTTCGTCAACTGCCATTCGTCTAAGATAACATTGAAGACATCTCGTACTTCCTCTTGTTCTGCTAATTTAGCGTACTGAAAGGCGATATTCATGTTGGATTTGGACAGCACCATATCAACGTTGGACAGGAGAGAATTAAAGAAGGGCCATGTTTTATACATGTGCTGCAACTTAGCAAGGTTACCTTCGTCCGCATCTATGAAGTGCTTGAAGGCGGAACCGACTCCGTACCAACCTGGGAACATTATCCGGTTTTGTGACCACGAGAAGACCCATGGAATTGCTCGAAGACCAGAAATTTCCGTGATGGTCTTGCGGGCAGCTGGACGAGAGCCCAGATTAAGGCTGGAGACCTCTTTAATCGGACTGGCTTCAAAGAAATAATCATAGAAGTGCGGGTTCCCAAAAACTAAATCGCGATAGATGACATTAGAGTCAGCTACGATAGCGTCCATATCAGCTCGGAAGCCTTCAATCTCATTAGGATCAGCCAACATCCGAGTGACCATCCGATTGACAGCGGCCGATACCAGCATTTCCAGATTGTAGTAGGCAGCGTCCTTGTTGCCATACTTAAAGCCAATCACTTCACCTTGCTCGGTCAAACGAATTCGGTCCTTGATTGAGCCAAAAGGCTGTGAGGTAATAGCCTCGTAAGATGGGCCACCTCCACGGCCAACCGTTCCTCCACGGCCATGGAAGAAGGTAATCTTGATACCGTGATCGTCACCTAATTTAGTCAGAGCATTCTGTGCCTTATAGAGGGTCCAGCCAGAAGCTAGATAGCCGCCATCTTTATTAGAGTCTGAGTAGCCCAGCATGATTTCTTGATAATTGTTCTTGGAAGCCACCCATTTCTTGACAATATCGTAGCTCAGATAGTCTTCCATGATGCCTGTAGAATTGTCCAGATCTTCGATGGTTTCGAAGAGAGGAACAATTTGTACCCGGGCAGATTCCTTATCAATCAGGCCGACTTCCTTGAGCATAATGGCCAATTCAAACATGTCAGAGACCGACTCGGTGTGCGAGATAATATGCTGTTTGATAACATCTTCACCCAACAGGTCTTTCATCTCACGCGCTGTTTGGTAGATAGCCAATTCCTTTTGCAGGAGCTCAGACTTAGGCGCATGGGTCGAAGACAAGGTTCGAGGGTCTTCCAATAATTCTTTGAGCAGAACCTGACACTTTTCTTCCTCGGAGAGGCTGCTGTAGTCGGCAACAATATTAGCTGACTTGAGCAGCTCTGCCACACAAGCCTCCTGAACACTGGAATCCTGCCGCATATCAATACTAGCTAGGTAGAAACCAAAAACTTCTACAGCCTGCAAAAGTTCCTCAAAATCACCAGACAAAAGAGCTTGATCACCATTGCCAATAAGGGATTCCTTAATAGCCAGCAAGTCCTCTTTAAGTTCTTGAGCCGTCTGATAATAATCCGGTTGCTCATCTTCCAGATCAGATACAGCCTGAGAAGCTTTATTTGGGACATAGCTAGCTATGATGCTGCTGCTTGGACCGGCAAATTTAGCCTGCTTACGCTCCTGATTGTGATCAGCACGATCCTGTAAATTCAAGAGGGTTTGAATCACCTTGGATTGGATATAATTGAAGGCTTTTCGGTAAGGTTCATGCTCTCGATAGATGGAGGTATCATTGGACAGAGCAGCCAAACGTTCAACTGCTTCAGAGGTTTTGATTAGGTGAGTGGACAGGGAGAACGAACGGTACAGATCGTTGAGTTTTTCAATATAGTAGTTGAGAATAACCTCGCTCTGAACCGTAGCTGAAATCCGGAGTGTTTCAGCAGTCACATAAGGATTCCCATCGCGGTCGCCCCCGATCCACATCCCCATGGTAATAGGCTTAGGATTATCCAGTTTAATGCCTCGCTCAGCCGCCAAGCGTTGATACTCAGTCGAAAGATTAGTGATAGCCTTAATCAGGGAGCTGTTGTAATACTCCATAACATTGGTGATTTCATTGGTGACCTTGAGCTTTTGCTCTCGAATAATGTCGGTCTGCATCATGATTTCAATGTAGCGGCGCAGATCAGCATACCATTTGTCTTTATTGATCAAGCCTCTTTTGACATCGCGGTGCTTGCGGAGAAGGTCATGAATCTTAGTGTTGAGTTCCAACATAGTTTTGCGCTGTACCTGTGTCGGATGGGCCGTCAAGACTGGAACTACATTGACGTGCTGCAGAATGTCTTGAGCATTGTCCTTCTCAGCTACCAAATCAATGGTGGTCGAAATTTTACCCAGATAATCTTGGTCCGTATTATTTTGGTGATTAACCTCATAAGCCAAGTCAACATCTTCTGAAATATTAATCAGCAAAGGCAAAATTGAGAAATACCGGGCAATCACGACCATATCATCATTAGAAATAGTGTGAATGGCCTGTTCTAATTCGCCGTATTTTTCCTTGCTAGATAAATCAATCAAGATTTGAATCTTAGCGAAGACCTCATCACCGATCATCTGGCGCGTCGTATCATCGAGAATCCCCTTTAAAATCTGAACCTCTTCAGTGACAATGGTCTGATCACTGCTGGCCTCTAATTTTTTAATGGTCATCTTCTTCCTCCATTATCTAAATGTCCCAAGCACTGTAGCTTTATCGGGATAGAAGCATCAGTTTGTTTAGCTTCTCACAATTCTTCCCTATCATATCACTTTTAACCTTAAAACTAAAGATTTTTTCAAAAGAAAAGCCCTGACGTTCGGGTTTCTTCGCATAAACTCATTTATTTATAGAGACAAATTTCTTTTTTTCTGTTACACTAAAGAAAAACTTAATGAGGAGGGAAAACCATGACCATTTATGATTTTACCGTTTCCGGACAAGACGGACAATCCATTTCTTTGAGCGATTATAAAGATAAGGTTCTCTTAATTGTTAATACGGCAACAGGCTGTGGCTTTACACCCCAATATGATGGACTTCAGGCTCTCTATGATCGTTACCAAGGTCAAGGGTTTGAAATTCTAGATTTTCCTTGCAACCAATTTGCTGGTCAGGCACCTGGCAGTGCAGAAGAAATCAATCAATTTTGCAGTCTCAACTACCAAACGACATTCCCGCGCTTTGCTAAGATCAAGGTCAACGGCAAGGAAGCTGATCCTCTCTATCGCTGGCTTAAAGAGCAAAAACGTGGTTTAGTCGGAGAGCCTATCGAATGGAACTTCACTAAGTTCTTAATCGACCGCGAAGGTCAGGTTATCAATCGCTATGCTCCGAAGACAGAGCCTGAAACTATTGCCAGCGACATTGAACAATTATTATAGTAAGACTATTCCTTAAATAGAGGCTGAGATAAAACTATCTCAGTCTCTATTTATTCTTAACAGTAAAGAAGATATACTTTCTTACAGTTCGGTATCTCTCCGATTATTAATTGTTTGGATCTTGAAATTTTTTCGCATCTGTACACAATGTTCGATCATTTAGTTTATATCACAATCAAGAAGCACACAGTCCCGTCATTCTTTCAAAAGGTTCATTTGAAAGAATGATCAACCTATCCAGGCTATGCTCCCAACAATAGGCTGACTGTTCTAATCTGAGCTTTGCATTTTTCCCAGAAGGTTTTCATTTCACAATGCTGGCAGTTTTTGGGGCTCCGAGTAAGTTTTAATAATGCGTCAAGACAGCAAGGCTTTTACTTGGAAAAGACTTGGCATCCATGTTTCTTAATCCAGAAAATCAAAAAAACGAACAACATTAGCACTTCCATTATTAGGAATCTAACCTTGTTCGTTTTTATGTTTACTATCGGACTTTTTGTCAGCTTATGGATAGGAGTGCAGAACTGTCTGTTACAGACTCTTTTACGTTTCCACCATTTTCTGAGCATCTTTGAGTTTAACAGAGACGATTTTTGAGACACCAGATTCTTGCATGGTAACCCCGTAGATACTGTCAGCTGCTGCCATAGTTCCCTTCCGGTGGGTAACCACGATAAACTGGCTAGCCTTATCAAAGCGATTGAGGTAATCCCCAAAGCGTTTGACATTAGCCTCATCCAAAGCCGCTTCAACTTCATCCAGAATGACAAAAGGAATGGTTTTAACTCGGATAATGGAAAAGAGCAGAGCTAAGGCTGAAAGCGCCTTTTCCCCACCTGACATAAGATTGAGGGACTGAATTTTCTTACCAGGCGGTTGAACTGAAATTTCTACTCCAGCTGTTAGAAGGTCACCCTCGGTCAGAATCAGGTCAGCAGAACCTCCGCCAAACATCTGGACAAAAGTCTCTTTGAAACTTTCCCGAATGGCCTCGAAGGTCGTCTTAAAACGCGATTTGACCTCATCATCCATATCGTTAATAGTTTCAAGCAAGAGGTTCTTGGCCTCTACCAAGTCGGAACGTTGGCTGTTGAGAAATTCCAGACGGCTATTGACCTCATCATACTGCTCAATAGCGTCCAGATTGATTGGACCCAAGGCCTTAATCTGTCGATTAAGCTGAGTCAAGTTCTGGCGAGCAGCCGGTAAATCTTCTACCGCTTGAGCCTGCTCCTTAGCTTGTTCAAAGCTCATCTGATAATCTTCGGTTAACTGGCGGGCAAATCCACGCAGCTTATCTGACAGGTTTCCAATTTCAGCTTCCAGATGAGCTTGCCGACGAATTAATTCTTCATTGCGTTTACCAGCCGCCTGAACTTGTTCTTCAATATCTTCCAGCTGGCCATCACAGTCCTCTATTTCAAAACGAAGGCGAATGAGGCTAGTTTCCAAGTCAGACTTCTTGGCTTCTGCTTCTTCCAGCTGCTGAGCCAACTTAGGCAGTTCCTCTTGTGAGAGATCGCCAGTTTGGCTGGAGAGCAGCTGAGTCAGATTAGAAATTTCCCTTTCCAAGTCAGCCAATTCCAAATTGAGACGATTGCACTCATTTTTGGTAAAGCGTTCTTCACCAGACAGGTCACGCTCGCTCAAGCGGGCTTGAGATAGATCTTCATTAAGCTTAGCCACTTGAGCCGTGATAGTATCTTTATCATCCTTGATTTGGTCCAGCTGTTCTTGAATATGAGTCTTTTGATTTTGAATATCAAGAAGGCCAGACTCAACCTTAGCCTTCTCTTCCAACAAGGATGTGTCGGTATCCTCTGTATCGGTTGCTGAAAAACCAGCAAGCAATTGATTCAAATCGGCCAGATGACTGGCTTGACTTTGGTAGGCCAGTTCTGCCTTCTGCTCAGCCAAACGGGCCGTTTCACCCGCTTCCTTAAGACCGGTCAGTTCTTCTTCCCCGTGGGTCTTAGCTCTTTTGAGATTGGCTACAGCAGCTTCTTGTTGAGTCAGCTTTTCCTTCAAGTCTGAAATTTCAGCCGTTAAGCTATCCAATTCCGGCTTAATAAAAGTCGTGTTACGGCTACGATTAGCTCCACCTGAAAAGGAACCGCCCGGACGCAATTCTGTGCCGTCCAAGGTCACCATGCGGACCTGATAGCGGACTTCGCGAGCTGCTTGATTGGCATGATCAATGCTATCAAAAATGGCTGTCACACCCAGTAGGTTTTGAAAAATATTAACCAACTTAGGATCGTAGCTTACCAAATCGCTGGCTAGACCTAGGAAACCAGGAGCCGCTTCAATCTTAGTCAGATTGTGGGCGGCTATCTGACGCGGTTTAATCGTTGTTAAGGGTAGGAAAGTCGCTCTACCTGAACGATTCTGCCGCAGGAAGGCAATCCCTCGCTTGGCTGCCGCTTCATCTTCTACGATAATATTTTGACTGCTGCCGCCTAAGGCAATTTCCAGAGCCGTCTGGTAATCCTGCTCAAAGGTCAGATGCTCAGAGACTGCTCCAATTATCCCACCCAAACGAGCAGCTTCTTGGAGGACGGCCTTGACCCCAGCAAAGAAATTAGAGTGGTTCTTCTGAATAGCTTCTAGGCTACGCTGGCGGGCCTCCTTTTCCTTGATCTGATCCAAAAGAGCGAACATTTGGGTCTGTTCCTGACGATAGCTACTGTCAGTTTGACTCAATGCCTTAGCCTGGGCTTGATAGGCTTCCAAAAGCTCCTTGACCCTGTCCTTCGCTGTTTGGAATTCTGCTAGGGCTGTCTGAGCCACCTCCTTAGCCTGCGCTAAGTCTTTCTCAGCCTGTTGGCGTTCTGCAGACTGTTCGGCTTGAGCTGCTTTTTCTTGCTCAATATCAGCTTGAAGAACCGTCAAACGGTTAGAGAGGTCGGCTTCTTTTTGCATGAGACCGACAAATTCTTCTCGCAAGTCCTCAATAATTTGATCAGGATTGGTCGAAAAGCGGGACTGCTCCTTTTCCAACTTAGCAATTTCTTGTCTTAAATCCGCTAACTTTTCAGCGAGCTGAGTCTGCTGGGCCTGCTTATCTGCCAGAGTCTGTTCCAGAGCCTGTTTTTGGCTTTCCAAATCCGCTAATCGTCCTTGGGCATCAGCTTTCTTCTCAGCTTTCTGACTGGATTCAAGAGAAATGACTTCGATTTTCCGCTGGTGATCTGCAATCAAACGAGTCACTTCTAGCAATTCTGACTGCTGAGCATCCATGGTTTGCGATAGATTTTGGCGGCGTTCCTTAAGCCTTTGATTCTCCATCTCCAAGCGATTACGCTGGCTATAGTAATCCTTTAAATCATTCTTAGCCGCTGCAATCTGCTGATTGCGCTCATCCAAGTCAGACCGATAAGTCTTAATATCTTCAATCAGGATGTTAAGATTGAGGGACTTGCGCTCTTCGTCCAAAACCAAGAATTGCTTGGCTGTTGCCGCTTGTTTTTCCAGAGGCTTAATTTGGCTTTCCAATTCGTAGATAATGTCTTCCAAACGATCGAGGTTATCCTGAGTCTTATCCAGTTTACTCTGGGTCTCTTTCTTACGCGTCTTATACTTGAGGACACCGGCAGCCTCTTCAAAAATCGCCCGTCTGTCCTCAGGTCTGCTATTAAAGATAGCTTCAACACGCCCTTGGGAAATAATGGAGAAAGAATCCCGCCCCAAGCCAGTATCCATAAAGAGGTCGTGGATATCCCGCAGACGGACCTTCTTACCATCAATCAGATAGTCGCTGTCTCCATTGCGGTAGATATGCCGTTCAACACGAATCTCATCGCCGCTGTCCTTGATAAAATGATCAGCATTGTCCAGAACCACAGTCACCTGAGCAAAATTTAAGGGACTGCGATCCTGAGTTCCAGCAAAGATAACATCGGGCATCTTGCCGCCGCGCAAACTCTTCGCTGAGGACTCCCCCAAAGCCCAGCGTAAACTCTCAGTAATATTCGATTTTCCTGAACCGTTGGGACCAACAACTGCTGTTACGCCAGAGTCAAATTCGATCCGCGTCTTATCCGCAAATGACTTGAATCCCTGCATTTCAATTTCTTTTAGAAACATATTAACCTCGTCTTAGCTGGTCAAGAGCGGTCTTAGCAGCTGCTTGCTCGGCCAACTTTTTGGACTTTCCTTGCCCTTGACTGAGGTCCTGACCATCAGCAGATACAACCACTTCAAATTTCTTATTGTGGGCCGGTCCCGTTTCATTGATGACCCTGTAACTAATTTGGACAGGGCCATTAACCTGCAACTTCTCTTGGAGAGCTGTCTTATAGTCCTTAACTCGCTCATAGTCGCCAGCTTCCACCTTAGGAATCATAACTTGGTTGAGAAATTTTTCAACAGCGCTAATCCCTTGGTCTAAATCCAAGGCTCCCAAAAAGGCTTCAAAAAGATCACCTAGAATGGTTTCACGGTCACGACCGCCAGATTTTTCCTCACCCTTGCCTAATTTGATAAAGGATTCAAAACCGCAGTCCTTAGAAAAGCCAGCTAAACTTTCCTCACGCACAATCATCGAACGCATCTTGGACAGGTCGCCTTCTGGCTTCTTAGGAAATTTCGCAAATAGGTAGCGCGAAATCAAAAGTTGCAGAACGGCGTCTCCTAAAAACTCCAGACGTTCATTATGTGAAATGTTTAGGAGGCGATGCTCATTGGCATAAGAGGTGTGGGTAAAGGCAGTTTCCAAGAGGGAACTATCTTTAAAAACAATCCCAAAGTCTGCCTGTAATTTTTTTTCTAACGCTTGCATTATTCAATCATCAGCCTTTCGTAACATATTAAGTTCTTTTCCGCAGGACTGGGCATAAACGAATCTGGAGATTGGCCATGTCCACCTAAACTTTGAAACTGAGAAAGGAAATCATTTTGAATGAGTGTCCCCATCTCCATCTCTCATCGGAAAATTATTCATTGCATTTTGCCTGTTGACACAGACCTTTTTATTATATCAAAAAGGGAGTGGGAAAGGACCAAAAAATTGAAAATTTTGGCTCTCACCACGTCCTGATTTTAAGGTAGTGATCTGAAACGATCGCTCCCCAGACCATTTTGACACTTGCTTTGCAAGCTTCATTTCCCGACTAACAAGGTTTCCCAGACCTTGTCAACTCACTTCCGGACAGCTCAAAGGGGCTGGGGACCTTTGAAAGTTGAAAATAAGATGAACGATGGTCATCACATTCGTTTAGGTTTTTTGCTTTGGCCTTGTGGCAAAGGGAAGACCAGCCAGCAGTGGCTTATTGAGGCTGGGAGAAAAGTATTCCAGCCTTCCATCTTTTGCCGTAATAACAGTTTGACCCAGTGTTGATTGGAGGTCCTTATCTTGGGGTGCAGTCCCATTTTCAGGCATCCCCTTAAACAGTCCACTGGACTGTTTAACTGTCACGCAAGTGATAGCTCCAACAGTTTGGGGAACTGTTGGAGGATATTCAATTCTATGAACGTTAGTTCATGTCAATCCCCAATCAACTTGTGCGGAGGTGGAACGACGAAGTCAATTGACTTCTGTCCCACTCTCTAATGAACTGTGAGGGGTAAGACTTCTTGCTCCCAACCACTGCGCCAAGAACTTATTCCAAAACAAGAAATCTGGACAGATTTTGCCCAGACTCTTAGATATTTTTCTATTTTTCTTCTACTCTCAGACTCTTTTAAGCCTGTACACGCTTGGTTCGTTTAATATAATCCCGATAAGTCTCGGTATGCATGAGTTCCTTAGCATTTTGTACCCTCTCCTTGGTTGGTGGTTTAACCCCTTCCAAAGTATAAGGAATACCCAATTCGTGCCATTTAAATTCACCCAAAGTATGATAAGGTAGGATTTCAAATTTATCTACGTTATCCAAGGTTTCAACGAATTTTCCTAAGTCAATCAAATCCTGATCAAAATCAGTCAGACCAGGTACCAAGACATGGCGAATCCAAACGGGTACCTGTTTATCAGACAAGTATTGGGCAAAGAGCAGGATATTCTTATTGGGCTGGCGGGTTACAACAATGTGCTGCTTAGGGTCAATCTCTTTAATATCGAGAAGCACTAAGTCCGTCACGGCCAAAAGCTTATCCACGATTTTATGATACTCAGGCGTTGGCCGATAGGCAAAACCACAGGTATCAAGGGTACAGTGGATACCTAATTTTTGAGCTTCGGTGAAAAGGGCCGTCACAAAGTCAATCTGCAACATGGCTTCACCGCCAGATACTGTAATACCGCCGTTGTTACCCCAATAGCCTTTATAACGGAGAGCCTCATTAAGGACATCATCCACTGTCCGTACGGTAGAGCGATTGGTCTCCATCTCCCAAGTATCAGGATTGTGACAGTATTGACAACGCATCTTACAGCCCTGCATAAAAACAACAAAACGCACGCCGGGACCATCAACGGTCCCAAAACTCTCAGTCGAGTGAATCATGCCGGTCACTTGCCGGTAATCTATTTCATCTGCCATAATAAGCTCTTTTCTATCAGAAAGGACCAGAGAAAGTCCTTTAATGAAAACATTTGTAACCGTTTTTACGGTAATTTTATTATAGCGTTTTTCCCTTTAAAAATCTAGCATTGTGTCCATAAAAGCACCCCAATCCAACAGGACTAAGGTGCTTGAGAAAAAGTTCAGAGCAGGTTTAATTTTTTCAATTCCTGATCAACCATATCGAAGACAGTCTGCAAATCTTCTGGATTTTTGACAAAGTCCAGCTTGTCACCATCGATGCGAATCTTGGGAGAAACGCTGTAATTTTCATACCAGTCTGGGTATTCTCCATGGACCTGCTGATAGTATTCATAGAGTTCAGGATTGTCAGCAATCTGTTCGAAGCTGCGCCCCCGTTTGCTAATCCGTTCCAACATCTTGTCAAAGGAAACATCAATGTAGACCAGTAAATCAGGACTCTTCTTAGGCATGCCTTCCAATTCTTCCAGCATATTAGCCAAGAGCTCTTTGTAAATATCCAGCTCGGTCTTAGTGACATTACCGTTTTTGTAATTGAGGGTCAAGAAAAGTTCATCCTCAAAAATCGAGCGGTCGAGGATATTATTATCAGCCTTGTAGGCTTCCTTGATCGACTGGAAACGTTTATTCAAAAAGAATATTTGCAATAAAAAAGCGTACTTCTTAGGGTCTTGATAATAGAGATCCAAAACAGGATTATTATCAACTGCTTCATAGAACACCTGTGTCCCCAAGTGTTCCCCCAAAGATGCCGCCAACGAACTCTTACCAGCACCAATTGTGCCCGCTAAAACTATCAACATTATGCTCCTAAAAATAAAATACAAAGGGCGTTATAAAAGCCGTATGAAAATAGGGAAGGGACAGAAAATCCTGATTTTAAGACCTTCATCTTTTTCACTAGGCTTTTAGCCCGTGTTCAATTACAAAAATACTAAACCGTTAAACACTGCACAGAAAATTAGAATCCTGACCAAGGTGACTAAACATTTGAGAAGGATTGCCTAATTTTAAAGGGGTGTAGGCGTTGTTCAATTAAACAGTTTCACTAAGCATTAAAAATGCTTGTTCAACTACGAACTTTTCCTTGGAAAATTCTAATTCACTGGCTAGTTTATGGAGGTGGGTATCATCGACCAACCTACATAAGCATCACAACTACAAGGATGTGATAGAGCAAAGCCACCTAGTTACTAATGTAACTGGGGCCTAACAGTAATTACTTAGCCCTCTCACTCATTCAAACTAGCTAGTAAAATCGACTGTCTAGTTTCCAGTCGCCAAGGATAAAGTCACTCTATGGCTTTCTATTAGAGCGACTGCAAGGCTGATCCGTCGCAAGGCAAGGCCCCTTCCTCACCCATAAATATAGTAATCTCTCAAGATTAGCTGTAAAAGGAGCCTAGTCACTCACTAACTCCGCTAAAGCACTGTCAGTAACCATCCTGTCTTCACGCCCTACCAGCTAATACTCAAAAATAGACAAGGCAGCAAAGTCCAGACAACTCTTTTTGGCTATTTTATTCTATCTGATTTGCGGAGGTAATTCAAGCACCAAAACCATGAAAATGATTTTCATTAGTTGAGAGTGAGACTCAATCAGTAAATCGTGATCAAATCACAATTTTGATTTACCTTGTTTTTCTATTTTAGCGTTCTGATATCTGCCACTTTCCTGTTTTCAGGTGGCAGGCTATTCCCAAACTGTCAAAGTTCACGGAGTATTTCAATCCCACCTCCGTACAGTTCAAAAAAGCTAGGAGATCTTTTGAAGTTGGAAATAGGATGAACGCCGTTCATCACATTCGTTTAGATTTTCCGATTGGTCTTGTGACAAACGGCGAACCAGCCAGCAGTGGAGCTCTGGTGCTAAAGCACCTAATAAGACTTGTTGGCTAAGCCAACAAGTCTTGCTCTCATCACCTGCGCCAAGCGTTTATTTCAAAACAGGAAGCTGGATGAGTTTTTGCCAACCTCATCTTATTATTTCTAAAAAACTCGCAGCCAGTAGCTACGAGTCTTACTTTATTCTTTCACGTCATCTGCTTCTTCAAGCGGACTGACCAGCACCTTAACCTTGGTGACTCGGCCTTCCTTGACCTTATCATTGATGATTTCTAGGTGACGTTGACCGCTGTCCACATGGAAGCTTTCTTTTTCTTCTTGTGATGGAATATTGCCGACACCAGTCAGATAGTAGCCGGCAATAGTATCCACATCATCACTTTCCAATTCGGTTTCAAAGTATTCGTTGAAATCATTGAGAGTCATGGTACCGAGGACAATATAGGTATCAGGGGCAATCTCACGAACCTCAACCTCAGCTTGGTCGGTTTCATCATCAATTTCTCCGACAATCTCTTCCAAGAGATCTTCCAATGTCACCAGACCAGCTACACCGCCGTATTCATCCAGCAGAATCGCCATCTGATTTTGCGTCCGACGCAATTCTTTAAGCAGATCGTCCACAAAGATAGTCTCCGGTACAAAGAGGGGTTCCTGTAAAATACGGCGCAGATTAATGGTCTCAAATCCGTTATTAAAGCCCACTTCCAGCAGTTTCTTGGTATGAATCAAACCGAGAACCTTATCCTTGTCATCATCATAAACAGGAATTCGTGAATAGCTTTTCTTTAGGATTTCCTTGATAATTTCCTGAGGATCATCGTTGATATCAACCATGAAGGCATCGGTCCGGTGAACCATAACCTCACGCGCCATCAGTTCATCCAGCGAGAAGACCCCTTGCAGCATTTCGATTTCTTCCTGATCAAGAGTCTCCTCACTATTGGTCAGCATGTACTCAATCTCGTCACGCGTCATCTTCTCATCCGCATCATCAAAAGTCATCGGTGTGATTCGACTGAGCAGATTAGTCGAAGCTGACAAGAACCAGACGAAAGGACTGACAACCTTCCCCAAACCTACAATAACAGGGGCAGAATAGATGGCCAGATTATCCTTAAGATTCATGGCAATACGCTTGGGATAGAGCTCCCCTAAAACGATCGCGATATAGGTCAAGAAAATCAGCGAAATAATACTGCCAGCTGTCTGGGCAGCTGCAGAATTGCCAAACCAGCCTGCAATCACCTTACCCAGAGCAGCTGATAAACTAGCCCCTTGCAAGAGTGAGATAAAGGTGATACCTACCTGAATGGTTGATAGAAAATTATTGGGTTTGTCCAGTACCTTGACCAGACGGATATATTTTTTATCGCCCTCTTCTGCCTTTTGTTCCACACGCGCCCGATTGAGTGATACCATGGACATTTCGGATGCTGCAAAAAAGGCATTCAACGATGTGAGGACAACAAGTAAAAGCAATTGAAAAAGCAAATGCTGACTGCTCGGGTCTTCCATTAAATTCTTTCTCCTAAAATGTAGATTGCCTTCATTATAGCATAATTTCAAAAAGCATGTTGAAAAGTCGCCCAAGCCCTTAATTTTTCAGACAAAGCATGCTATAATGTAGCTAATTTTTATAGGCGGAGGTAACGTATGGCTATCATTTCCATGAAAAATGTCAGCTTACGTAAGCAAGGGAAAAATCTTCTGACAGGTATCAACTGGACTGTCGAGAAAGGTCAGACGTGGGCTATTCTGGGACTTAATGGGGCTGGTAAAACAACCCTGCTCAAGCTGATTATGGCTGAGCATTACCCTACCGATGGCCAAACGGAGATCTTAGACGTTCCATTTGGCCAAGGAGACATCTCTGAAATCCGCAAGCGCATTGGTATTGTCTCGGGCTTTATCAGCGACCGCCTCTCCCTGCAGATGGTGGCTGAACAGGCCGTTTTAACCGGTAAGTACAAGTCTTCCATACTCTACAAGGAATATGGAGAGAAAGAGCTAGGGGAAGCTAGAGACATGCTGACACGTTTAGATGGCGAAAAGCTCATCGGACGCCGACTTCACACCTTATCCCAGGGGGAGCGCCAACTCATCATGATTGCCCGCTGTCTCATGGAAGAGCCGGATATCATCATCCTTGATGAAGCTACTGTAGGGCTGGATCTCTTTGCCAGAGAGAAACTACTCAAGCAAATCGATCGGATCACCGACCTGCCGCAGGCACCGACGGTTCTCTACGTCACCCATCACGCCGAAGAAATCACCCAAAAGATGGACCATGTCCTGCTGCTGAAACAAGGGAGAATCATTGCTCAAGGCAAGAAAGAAGACATCATTACTGTACCAACTCTGACCCAATTCTTCGATAATCAGGTTTCTATCATTCCCATTGATGACCATCGCTTTTTTATCAAGCCGGAGTTATAAAAATAGCCATTGCTTATTTGCAATGGTTATTTTAGTCAGCAGTAATATTATAACTAGATTTTTTCCCATTTAATTTTTATTGTCCAAACAAATCGTTCCCGAAGAATTCACTCATGGGTTTCCAATACTCTCTATTATTGGTATCTTCCTCCCAAGTAGTATTATTGAACAATAAACCAGTAACATCACCTAAATTATTTTTAATAGGACGAACAAAGGCAAACTTAGCTCCATTTGGATTGGTCTTCTTATTTTCTGCCCATTCTCGAATAGCCTTGAATTTTGCTTCTGAGTAAGCATCAATATTTTGACCATTGCCACCTTTGGTTTCGACGATATAAGTGATACCATCCGTTCCTAGGAAAATATAGTCTGGGAAGAACCCCTCTTTTTTCTGACCATAGGCAACAGAAAAATATTTATCTCCTCGATCTTTGCTGCGATACCACCATTTCACTTGCTCAGTATTTTCAAGCCATTTCTCAAAAGCTTTTTCTGGTTTTTTGGTACTTACCCAGTTATGTTCTCCATAACCTTTATAGATATTTTTAGTAAAGATTTGACCTTGCGTATCTTTCAACTTTTGATACATTTCATTTCGGGGAATATCAAAAGGAACCAAATCTAATTCGTCGTGACTCAAACCATAGTCTAAAGATAGCTGTTTATCAAATAATCCTTGTGCATCTGCATTCTTAGCTGTATCTCGGAGTAATCGGTAATTATTGATAACAAAAGCCATGAATTCTGAAGGCTTGAGACTCAAAAAGCGCTTATTAGGTTCTTCACTGCGATTTGAAAATAATTCCAACAGAATATGATTCACATCACTGGGATTATCACGATAGAGATATTTTTGTATAGCCTGCTCCGCATTCAACAAGTCTAAACGATTGTCACGAGGATTAACTGGCATTTTAACATCATACGATATGAGCTGATTACTGATAATATCTCGCTCTAATTTATCAGACTTGGCTAACTTTTGCAGGATTGTCGTTCCAAAGATAAACCCTTGACTCTCCAATTTTTCCTTATTTTGACTACCGTTTTGCTCGATAAGCCCATAGTCATTCTTAAATTGTTTTCTGAGAGCAGCAACAACTTCGCTGTTCGTTAGCCCTGCTCGGGCATTGGGTTTTACAGAAATAAGCTGAAAATCTGGGGCATTCTCTTTTAACTCATAGGTAGCAATATAGGAGCCTTCTCCTTGTTGGAGAACTTCTGCAATGTACTTTTGGTCATTAGAATAGATGAAGGCATTGTCCAGTAAAGGATTATCATAGTGCTTTTGTTCTGGCATTCTGCGAATCCGACCAACCGTTTGCAGGGTGAAATTTGGCTCAGTATTAAGACGGAGCTTGACTAAAATTTTAGCACGAGGAGCATCCCAACCCGTTGATACAGCCTGTTTCATCAAGAGATAATTGACAGGACTGTCTGCCTTTTCAATATCTGCAACATTGATTTTCTCATTGGCCAACCAAGTGGCTACTTGACTATCTTCCTGACCAATTTCAGAAAGGTAGGTTCTGACTTGCTTGATTAGGCTATTACGCTCTTCTTTATTCGCTTTCTTTTCATCAGGAAATTGAACGAGTACCAAAGGATTGATAGACAGACCCAACTTTTCGTATTCCGACTTGATTTGGCGCCGTTTATCATCCGCAGAATCTAGGAAATACTGCACCATATTATCCACGACATCACCATCAACACCATCTGGGTTGAGCTCAACATTTCGTACAATCAGTCCCTGTGCAATCACGTCTTCATCATTCACCTGCACATTGTCATAGCTAGGAGAAGATGATTTCGGCGTTGCTGAGGCACGGATAATCTTATCCGCCTCAAACTTATCAATAATTTTCTGAGCTTTCTCAGTCTGATCCCGATGTTCTTCATCAATTATCAAGACGAAATGAAGTCCCTTGTTCCTAGCATCTTTGATAATATCATCAAGGTTCTTGGTTTCTCCTTCACGCAAAGCGATAGCCTTATCGTTTTTGACACGTTCCCAATTTAAAAAGGTCGCCATGCCAGACCGAAATCCAGCAGTCAAAGCCTCGTCAAGATTGATAGATTTGACAAATTTTCCATAATTTTTGGACTTATTCCAAGACTGTTCTTCTAGTTCTCCATTTCCTGGTGTCAGCCAAATAAAGACATAGTCATAAGGATTGGAATTATACTCCAAAATTCTGTCCATCAGACTAATGAGCATGATTGTTTTCCCTGCACCAGTCGGAGCATAGAAAACCGTCGTTTGTTTTTGAGAATAGAAAAATTTATCCTGCAGAGTCTGAACAGCCTGCTCTTGAAAAGGGAATAATTTCATTATAATCCTGCCTCTCTCATTTCTTTAGCAAAGTAATATTCTGGGACATCAACCAAATTAATATCTTGATAACGCATACGGTCTTCTTTTTCCATTAGGACATGGGAATGCTGACGGACATAGACTGTTTTTATACCTGTCAAGTCAAGATTTCTGATTTCTGACAGACTAAAGGCTACCGCCTTATCACTCTCTTCTAGGTCAATGCCATGTTCCAATTCGATTAAAGTTTTAACGTTGTTCAAAAGGGTATATTCTAAATCGTCATCATCTTTTTCAATAAATTGTGTTTTAAAATATTTGAGATTATGGGGTAGCTCCTTTTGGATATTGGCCAAACGCTTGTAGGTTACTTCCTCGCAGATATTATTCTCATTATTGGTGCAAAGAATGTATTTACGATTACCACCGTCTTCTTTATTAAGCTGAGCCACTGCATGACCTGTTGTACCTGAGCCAGCGAAAAAGTCAAGGATGGTGGAATTATTAGTAAACAAAGATATAATTTGTTTAATTAATAGGATAGGTTTTGAATAATCAAATTTTCTTCCTAATTTTAATGCATCAATATTCTTTTTTGCATTATCATTTGAATAAGAATTATCTACATAATCTAATGTTGTAGGAGGAATTGTTCTGTCAATATTCTTTATAGTGTACCTCCCGTTATCCCTTATAATACTTACTTTAAAATATGTTTTCGTATATAAGCGAATACCATTACGTGATTTCTTCGCGACAACAAAGTCATTTTTTAACCCATATTCCAATTTTTCAGAACTCCATCTCCATCGATATCCGTCTTGAGGATTATTAGCCTTTCTATCTAGGTATTCCTGCTTTGATACTGAACCAGGATAATAAGTATTTTCACCAATAGTGATGGGATAGTCTAAGCTTCTAACATAGCCCAGAGTAGCGTAATCAAGGGTTTGATTAAGCTTGTACCCTCCTCTTTCATCAAAATGTTTATCTTTTAAAGGGTAGTTATCCCCACCTACTTCCTTTTTAATAAATTTTACCTTAGATTTATTCTTTGCATAACAAATAATATAGTCATGATTCCCTGCATATGTCGCTTGTTGATTTTTCCCAGCTTTTTTAGTAAGCCTTGGTAATGTTGCAATGAAATTATCTTTCCCAAATATCTGATCACACAACAACTTCAACTGCGCCTGTTCATTATCATCAATGGAGATAAAAATAACACCTGTTTCGCTTAATAGTTTTTGGGCAATCTCAAGACGCTTGCTCATAAAACTCAGCCATTTGGAATGTGAGTAACCATCAGTCTTATCCACAATTTTATCATTGTAGACAAAATCCTTATTTCCTGTATTGTAAGGCGGATCAATGTAAATCACATCAATCATTCCTTTATGCGTTTTTTCAAGGAGGTGAAGACTGTGCAGGTTATCTCCCTCAAGCAAAAAATTATAATCAGTTGAATCGGGATTTCCATGAATTTTTCTGGTCTCGTCCTCAATGAAAACAGGAAACTTTGTTTCCATTTCTTCCTCAACCAGCTCAGCATGCTCTTCCCAGACCAAACCATAGCGCTTTGAATCAATGAGTTCTACTAGTTTTTCTAGTTTTGGTAGATCTTCATGATTAGATTCTTTTCTCGCTTGCTCCATCAAATGTCTGACATAGGCAAGCGCCTCTGCCTTTTCATTCTGATGAGGGCGTTCATTGAAATCTGAAGGCATTAGAAAACACCCCCAATCTCAGTGATTGAAAGTGTTTTGGTGTATACTGAAAGAGAGCAGTACTTAACTACTGCTTGCTTGCTTGCTTGCTTGCTTGCTTGCTTGCTTGCTTGCTTGCTTGCTTGCTTGCTTGCTTGCTTGCTTGCTTGCTTGCTTGCTTGCTTGCTTGCTAATGGATTGTAGCATTTTTCATTTCCTCGTCAACAGTTTTTCTTCTAGTTTATCTCAATTTTCCTATGATTTCAACTTCTCTACCATAATCTGAATATGAGTATCTATACCTCAATACATACAGATGGCTCATTTATAAACTAATAAATTGAAAAAGCATACTAAAAGATATTGAGTTAACTATTTAGGTCTATAGCCTTAAACACTGCTACTAGTATAGCAGATAAGCATTTATTAAATTATTGAATGGCCTGTCGCAATAGTTTTTCTTCATAAGTTATCATATTATTACTTATTCTTATAATATTATTTTTCAAATACTGCATAATTTGTGAGTCTTCAACCAATCCATCTGGTAGGTTTCTGATTTTCTTAACTGCTGAACTTGGTACACCATAATCAATTAAAAATTGTAGTCTTTCATCAACTTGTTCATTCTCTAAAAGGGAAGCAAATGTTGTGTAATCCCCAGTTTTCATATTAGCTTTATTGAAAACATACTCTTGTATAGAATCTACAACAGCCAATATTTTAGGAATTTCAAAATTAGCTTCATTTCTTTGGAACTTTAGTACCCAATCAATTGCTTTGTTTAAAGAGTCCTTCTTACCTTGACTTTCAAAGAAATTGAATTGCTCGATAATAGTCTTTTTTAGTGGCTGATTTACAAATTTTAATGCTGTGACTGCCTTGTTCTGGGCAAAACCCTCTTTTTCGTTTCCTTTCAAAAATTTATAGCCCAAATATAATGTTTTCCAAAGTTCATCATAAGAAGGCACCCCATCCCATTTTAAGTAAGTAAGATTTTCCCTATTCTCTTCGATATATTTATATAGCGACTTCTGGCCTTTAATAGAAATTAGATTATCCCTAATAATATCTTGAATTTCACTATCTAAATCTTCTTCTAGTTCACGCTTTCTTTTAATTTCCTTCGCTTCATCATCTGGAATATTGATTAAAATCTCATCAGATACCGGAGTTTGATCAACACTCGGAACATCTATTATAAATTCCTCCCCTTCTATTTTATCTATAAATAGATACACATTTCCCGTGAAATGCTGGTTCATTCGTCCTGCACGTCCACGAATGTTTGCAAAATCAAAAAAATCGATTTTATTATTTCCTTTGTTTTGACTATAAATAAACATATTCTTAGCTACAGTATTTACTCCCTCAATTAATGAAACTGTAGCAAAAAGGACTTTCAATTTTCTTTCATTGAAAAGTTCAATTTCTGAAGTGACCACATGTCTCGGTAATGCTCCATTATGTGCACCAATTCCGTACTTTAATAACTTTTTTAACTGCCACTCTGGAGATATGTTAGTATCAATCCATTCAAATATTTCTAAATTATCGTTCTTAACTTCATAATTCAATTCGTCCAAATAATCTATATATTCTCCAGCTAATTTGTAAGCTTCATTAGGGGATTTGACATACACAATACTAGAATCATCTTGTTCAGATAACATCTTAAATAATTTATTCTTTTTAGAATTTCCCGTTAAAGGATTGTTATTTCTGTTTCTTACTTCAGCAACATTTGTATTTACCAATGCATAGTCCGTTTTAAAAAAGTTAATTTGATATTTTTCCCTAAATGCTTCAGATAATGAGTCAACCGTTGGAGTTAGAAACATAGCTTGAGGTTGATGATTCATAATTTTAAGCAAAACAACGTTCAAAGCATCAATTCTACTGTCATTTAAACGATTGCTAATCTTATAAAATTCATCAATTACAAAAAAGTCAATATGAGGTAAATCTGGAAATTCCAATACACGTTCAGCTGTAAGGATAAAAATATTTTTCGTGTCTACTTTTTGTCGTGTATTAATGATTAAATTATAGAAATCTTTATACTTTGATAACTTCTTTCTTGTTTCATCAATTAAAGCAAGAGTTGGTTGAATAATTAAAATATTGTCAAATTGTCGTCTAGCAACAATCTCTTCAATCAATAAGCTTTTTCCAAAACTTGTTGGGGCACTGACAGCAACATTCTCACCATTTGATAGTGCCTGTTCAATTTCTTTTTGCTGCTCATGAAAATAAACATTCGGAAGATAATCAGATTTAAAAAATTCTGTTTTTATTCGTGTTTGAGTAGATAAACTAATCATTTCCTGAGAATTGACCTTATCCATAAAATAAGGATAGAAGCCAGCTCGACCAATTAAATCAATCCAAATTTCTTTTGCATCTTTGTTTACATTATCCCAAATATCTAAGACATGAATAATAATTTTTCGAGCTTCTGGCTCATCAATTTTACTGGAAACATACTTGATTAAAGAAAAATTTTCATCAAAATTTCTTAACTCAGAACATTTTAAAAAATCATCAATATCTATCATCCTTGCTGAGCTCCTTTCAGTTTCAAGTGTAAATCTTTCACAAATTCACGTTTACTCTCAAGAGGGAATAAAAATAAGAAAATATTTAAGTAGTTATTCCACGAATGATTCTCAACTTTTTTATTTGCTCTTTCTCTTAATAAGTTAATTTCATTTTCTAAATTTTCTTTGAAGATGTGATCATCACTATAATTTTGAAGTGACTTACTATCAAAACCTGCGAAAAGAGCAATATTAATATTGGCTAACCTATTCAATACTTTTGTTTGTGGATCTATCAATGTTTTCATGAAATCATCAAGCTCAATACCACTATCATGGACTCGATTATCAATAATAGCAAATTCAGAATCAAAAAAGTTTGAATTAAAATGTTCCTCTAAATCTTTCATCAAAGCATCAATCGCTGAATTAGCTGCTGTATATAATTTTGATTCCCCTATCCACAAAATACGATTTTCGGAATCAACATGAACGGCATCAAAACCGTGAGCAGGTAACCCCATACTATCTTTAAAATAAATCTTTGAAATCAAGGCATCAGCATTAAAATATTCATGCAACAGATGGTATAAGAGGAGTTCTCCAAATTCGCCACGTTTCAAATATTTATCCTCTATATCGTCAGACTCAAGATAGTATTTACTTGCCTCTTGGAGTTCTGGAATGTTATACATCTTTCTAAGTGCTTCTCTTTGTACCTTGGAGATGTCTTGAGTTGTTCTTATTTTTGACATCACATTTTTTGTTCCAAATGCAAAGGCAGTAATATCATCAAATAACTCATCATAGAATTTGGATTTTACTTGTGATATATTTCCAGAATCATCCAAATCAAATCCTATATAAAACGTATGGACATTTTCCTTATTTTTTATATGCTCTGAGTGGTTATGGCTCATTGACTATCCCCTTACTGTTTCTTCAATCTCCCTAATTATACCCCAATCAGAAAAAAAAGACATCAAATTGGACGCTCTTATACTTTGAGTTGTTATGAGGATGTATACTAAATATTAATAATCCGTCGTACTAATGATATCTGAGTTTTATAGATCTAAATAGTCTAAATAGGTGTTTATAAACTAATTTAAACTAACACTACAAATAATGCTTCTGCTTTAACATCACTCCCTCGTCCACCCCTACGAAAACCATTGGACTTTGTAACCTCGACCTTTGACTACAGAGCTCGTGATATTCAGAAAATCGGGCAGCTAGCTGGATACTTGGGCTTTTCAAAAGGTAGTGCCATTCTGCACCTATATTTTTGAAGAGAGATAATTCCTCTTAACGCTGCATCATAAAAGCTGCCAGAGTCATTGCTCTGGCAGCTTTTGGGGCTATCAAATCTAATAAAACGGAGAATCATTTATCTCCGACTTCAATGCCTTGATGCCATCATTGGAGGATGGCTTTCCCTGCTCCAAAGCATCTAAGGTGGCTATAATCTCATCGAGAAATTCGTCAACTTCTTCCTTATTGTAGCCTCTAAATTCTGTAGAGAACTTTTTATCCAAGATTTCCTGCTTGGTGATCATTTGGGCTCCTCCTTAATAATGCCTTTGTTTATCTTCTGATAGGCTTCCTTTAAAGCTCTATTAACCTAGCTAGGAAACACTTTTTCACTAGGACAGAGCAGGCCTGTCGTTAATGGCAAGAGTAAACATACCCGCTAATAAATATCTCTATGATGACCAACCGCAAACACTTCTATAATGATTTCATCTTCAAGAATATTGGCTAGTATTCGATAATCACCTACACGATAACGCCACTCCCCAGATCGATTGGCAGTCAGTCCTTTCCCATGTTGCCTTGGACTATGCGTTCCTTGAAGATTTTTATCTACCCAAAGCAGGATAGATGAACGTGTAAAAACGTCTAATTTTTTAGCTGTTTCAAAACCTTTTTAGTGTAGGTAACTTTATAGCTCATAATCCAAATTCTTTCATGATGTCTTCATGAGATAGTCGCTTTCCATCATCTTCTGCTATTGCTTGACGTAAAACCTGTAAATCGTAGTCATCTTCTATTCTTTCTAGCATAGCTTGCCTTGCAAATTCAGAAATAGTGAGACCGTGCAGGTGAATATAATTTTTGATCAAATCACTATCTTGTTCATTGATCCTTAAAGTCATTGTAGCCATCAATATCGCCTCCTTGGATACATTGTATTTCAATTATAAATGAGCTTACGCTAAATTTCCAAGCTTCAATAGCCTGACAAAAGAAAATCAAGAATAGATAAGGCATCACAGTGCTTTGGTAAGCTGAAGCCAACGGCCTATCGTTTTGCTTTTCAAAGAGGGATTGCTTTATTTCAACTTCTCCACCATGACTAAAAAAGGCGGGGTATTGACCTGATTAAGAGGCTGATAGAGCATGGCTGTGAAGCGGTGCTGATCCAGCTGACGGACATAGTCTAAGACAGCGTCCTTTTCCTGATCGCCGCCATCGTGACCATAGTAAATCATGATGGATAAGCGGCCGCCAACTTCTAGGCGCTCTAAAATCTTTCCAATAGCACTCAAGGTTGTATCAGGTTTGGTGATAACTGATTTGTCCGCACTAGGCAGATATCCCAGATTGAAAATAGCTGCGCGGATAGGCTCAGATACATAAGTATCCACTTTTTCATGGCCATCTAGGATCAGCTGGGCATTGGTCAGGTTTTGGTGCGCCAAGCGTTCCCGCGTCTTCTCAAGGGCCTGTTCCTGAATATCAAAAGCGTAAACCTTTTTAGACAGATTAGCCAAAAAGGCGGTGTCATTACCATTTCCCATGGTCGCATCGACCGCGATACTGTCCTTGTCTAACACCTCTAGCAAAAAATCATGGGAGAGCTGAATAGGGCGTTTGATCATAAAAGTTTCCTTACCTGTTCGTTCTTGGTATGTTTTTCTAAAAATTATCCTTCAAGTTTCTCAATCTTGTAAATTCTTGGACATCCTTGGCCATGAGAAAAAGATTGATCTGTTTTTCTACTCCTATAGTAGATGGCAGGCTTGGAAGGCCTTGCTCGACAAGAGCTTTCGTCTTGTCATAATAGTTTTTGACAAAAGCGTCTGTCGTTTGTGTCAGGGCAAATTGTAAATTGGTCAGGGTGTATTCATGGCCTGCATAAACCTTAACATCATCCGCTAAATTTCTGAAGAAGACCATGGACTTGTACTGAGCCTCATAGTCTCCTGTAAAGACTCTGCCGCATCCCGCTGAGAAAAGCGCGTCACCAGACAGGAGGTGCTGCTTATCTACAAGATAAGAAATGTGGTCTTCCGTATGGCCTCCCGTTAAAAAGACCTCTATTTGAGACCCATAGAGTTCAATGGTGTCGCCGTCTTTCAGGACAGTGTCTACCAAATGACTGACTTCTTTGGGCCCATAAGTTTTGGCGTTAGGATATTGGGCTACAATCTCACCCATGCCATCGACATGGTCAGCATGAACATGAGTGATTAAGATAGCACCTGCTTTGAGATTGTTTTCTTCTAAATAATCCAAGACTGGCTTGGCCTCTCCGGGGTCAACGATAATAGCTTCGTCCCCCTGAGACCATACCCAAATGTAATTATCGGCTAAGGCTGGTATTGCATTGAGTTTCATAAATTTCTCCTAATTTGTTCTTACTTTTGGCATAGTTTATGGTTCACATTCTGCGGTTAACCTCATAAGCACGGTTCCTTATCAGGTGCAAAAGGGGAATAGACAAACCATTTCCCTTATTTAAGATTTAACGATAGTATAATTGCACTAAGGCACTCACGAAATAAATAACAAAGTAGAAATAATGAAGGGGTAAATTCCATTTGAGATAATTCTGTCTCATATCAGTTGATATTGGCTTACCGCTATTGATGGCCTCTTCACTTTTTGCAAAGCCTGTCACATGATGGCAAACCAGTAATACCATTAGAGGAATAATCCCCAATACACGAACGGTTACTAAAGGGCTGCTTACTAAAAGAGACATTAACCCTAAGAAAAACTGCAAGCTGACAAATATACGATAGAGGCTGGCAACTGCAGTATTCCGTCTAAATTGGCTGTAAAAATGTGAAAAACCTTGATCTAGCTCTTGGTGCAATAAATAATTAAAATAAGCACCCAATGTGACCGAATAGGACAGCATAAACCCAGCAATCACAGCCGTCAGCAACAGTGTTAAATCGTAGAACATAAGCCTTCCCCACATCTTATCCTTTGCAGTACTAATCTCATAAAATAAGTTCGTTCTAGGCTCTTACCTCTGCCCTACACCCCTGTACACTCCCCCGTCGTTCCATTTCTTGGTCGATAGCATTGAGGACTTCCCACTTATTAAGGCTCCACATGGGGCCGATGAGCATATCGCGCGGGGCATCGCCTGTGATGCGGTGAATGATGATATCCTTAGGGATAATCTCCAGCTGGTCGCAAATGATAGAGACATACTCCTCTTGACTGAGGAGTTTGAGGCGTCCTTCATGGTAGTCGCGCTGCATGCGGGTATTGGTCATGAGGTGGAGGAGATGGAGCTTGACTCCATTGATATCATTATCCCGCACCAGACGGCGGACATTCTCCACCATCATCTCATGCGTTTCTCCGGGCAGACCATTGATGAGGTGGGAGACGATTTCTACCTTGGGAGCTAGCTCCCGCACGCGCTTGACAATATCGATATAGAGCTGGTAGCTGTGAGCACGGTTGATCAGCTCGGAAGTTTTCTCGTAAGTCGTTTGCAGTCCTAGCTCAAGCGTGACGTGCATACGCTCTGAGAGCTCAGCTAGGTAGAGAATGGTTTCATCTGGCAGACAGTCAGGGCGCGTCCCAATATTGACACCAACGACACCCGGCTCATTGATAGCCTGCTCATAGCGCTCACGAATGACTTCGACCTTGTCATGCGTGTTGGTATAATTTTGAAAATAAACGAGGTATTTATTAACATCTGGCCACTTGCGGTGCATGAAGTCGATTTCCTTATAAAACTGCTCGCGAATGGGTGCTTCTGGTGCCACAATGGCATCCCCTGAACCCGATACGGTGCAAAAAGTACAGCCGCCATGAGCGACCGTACCATCCCGATTGGGACAGTCAAATCCTGCGTCAATCGGCAACTTAAAAATCTTTTCGCCAAACAACTGACGGTAATAGTCATTGACAGTATTGTAACGTTTTTTCATACCTCTTATTATAGCACTTTCATCTTTGAGACAAAAATCTATTAACAAGCCTCATTCCTTTTCAAAAGAATTGCGCAAACAGTCTGCTTAAACAGCACTTGAATTCAGTTCGTTGCTGCAAGGGACTAAAAAGAGAGGCAGGACAGAAAAATGCCCCGCCTCCTCTGTTTTTAAAGTTTGATAGCATAGATGACAAATACTAAATATCCAGCCTCTCACATGCCATCAGGCATTGATATGTACCCAATTAAATCTGCTCTATTTTTCAGTATTAACCCAACTAATGATTGGCCAAAGCTTTCCTCATTCGAGCTTCATGGATCATGATGTAGATCAGTAAAAATACCGCTAAGATGCAGGCACCGTAAAGGACAGTATCACTGGCTACCCAGCCAAATTTCGCAACTAAAATACCAATCAGGGCGGTTGCTAAGGTTTCACCAAATATATATTGGAAAAAGCCCATGAAGCCTGTCGAGGAACCGACGGCAAATTTAGGCACGACTTCATTGACCATCAGCCCTACCAATGTTAGGGGAGCATAAATTAGAGTCCCCATAATAAAGAGAACAACAACAATCAAGGTAGCATTTTTACTATAGAAATAAGTCGTTAAACAAATCAGTAATCCTATAACACTCGCTAAACAGACCAAGGCACGGCGATTTTTTAGAGAATCAGAAATTGCTCCTAGGAGAATCACACCAGGTACAGAGGCTAACTCAAAAATACCAACCAACCATTTGGAAAAGCTAGGCTCAAAGCCCTTTGACTGAACCAAATAACTAGGAATCCAAGACATGACGCCGTAGCGAACAATATAGAGGGACATTGAGGTTAATGTTACAGCCCAGACCATAGGATTTTTTAAAATATATTGGACAAAAATTTTCCAAAGCTGAAGGTCTGTTAAGTCATCCGCAGCTGCTTCTCCGCTCTCTAAAACAACCGCATCACCTGTATATTCAGCAATAGAAGGAAGTCCCACCGCAGCAGGTCTTTCCGAACCAGCCCAAAGCACAAAAGCTGCTATTAAGAAAGAAACAACTGAGGCTGTGTAAAAGACGGCTGTGATAGAGCCTGAAAAAAGGAAACTGGCGATCTGGACGACTGCAACACAGCAAAAAGCACCCGCATTATGAGCCGAGGACCAGATGGAAAAAATGGTTCCACGCCAGCGCCTGCCCCACCAAAGTTGGATGGTTCGCTGACAGGCCGCTGCTCCCATGCCCTGAGCGATTGACATCACCAGCATGAGCACCATCATGACATAAAAATTGCGCGTTGACCCCAGACCTAGATTAAGAAGAGCCGAAATGATCAATCCAGTTGCTAAATAGCGGATGGTATTACTTTTATCACTGAGGGCTCCCATAAAAAGCTTTGAAATGCCATAGCCTACGCCAAAACAAGACAAAACAAGACCAATCTGAGCGGTTGTATAACCGTAGACCTTCATAATATCATTTTGCTCGGTGGTGAAGATCAAACGAATAATATAATAGCCAATATAGCCTAAGCACAGTGCGGCTAAAACGCCAATCTGGTGCCAGCGATAGCTGCGGGCTATTTTTTCAGCAGGAACTTTTTCTGTAGCATCAGGTGACGGTTGCAAAAATGAAAACATAAGCTGCCTCCTATAAGATAACTAGGGGCCGATTCGCTTTAGCGAAAATGTTCGACAGGAAAATGAGGGAACGGCGCCATGTGCTGGCACACAAGGAGTGTTCTCTGTTCCTCGAGGAAATTAGGCCCGTGTCCGTTTCATCACGCGAAAGTGTCAGTCCTTATCCCCTAATCAGGGATAATCAGAGTTTTAGGATTTCACCCTCTAGGATGTATGCGCATTCATTATAGTGCTTACTAATTCGTTTTTCAACAAAGCATGAGCAAAAATTACACAAACGAAAACATTCTATTTTTTCTAAAAAGGGAGTGGCATCAACCTAAAAATTGAAAATTTCGGTCCTCACCACGTCCTGATTTTAAGGTGGCGACCTGAAATGATCTAAAACGATCCCCAGACCGTTTTTGACACTTGCTCTGCAAACTTCATTTCCCGATTAAAAGGTCTCTCAGACCTTTTTACCCCACTCCCGAGCAGTTAGCTAGTTTTTCCGCTTTGGCCTTGTGGCAAAGGGGAAATCAGCCAACCACTGCGCCAAAATTTTATTACAAAACAACAAGACTGGACGAGTTTTTTGCCCATCTTCACAAGATAAGCCAATGTTACAGGGTGTTCTGTTCCTCGAGATATTGTTTAACCATCACCTGTTCTGCGTTAAACTGTTCTATCTAAAATAGTTAACACGAAACAGAACATTCATCCTAGTCTCTTCTCACCTTTTCTTATCTATTTCAGTTAAAAATTCTCTAGCAATTGTTTGGCTTTCCAGTCTCAATAAATTCATATCGTTTTTAAAATTGTCAGCTAATGGCGAAAGACTGCCATACCATACGATATTTTCATCAATGACTAACAAATTCGTTGAAAATTTTTCGTCTATTAGACTTACTCTTACCATTTTTTGTTCGAAGCCTTTTAACCATAAAGCTAGGCGGTGTTCCTTAGGAATTTGGAATTCTAGCTTTTTCCCCGATAAAAGTCGCAGTAAGTCATATACCTTACGAGAGGTAAAAGAATTTATTCTTAGTAAAATACTTGACTGCAACTCTTGTAAGTCTTCTTTAAATACTTTTTCATAGGAAGATGCATCGAATAGACTTTGTTCCCTCTTATCTCCTTCTAGTTGATAAGCCATCTTTTTATAAGCAACTTGCCGCTTTTGATACATTTTTTCAAGGTAAGGGATGTAAATATCAAGATAATCAAAAATCTTTACTTTATCTTTCCCTTTATATGGACGATGCAATCTTCCAGCATATTGGATAAGATTATTTTTCCAAGATAAAGGAGCCCCTAAAATAAGAGTATCCAATTTTGGTAAATCAAATCCTTCACCAATAAATTTGCCAGTTGATAAAAGGACAAATGCTTGATTGTCGTCTAAACCGTTAATTTTTTCCAAATTTTTTTGCACATCTTTTCTCTTTGTTCTACCACTCAAATAAAAAACATGCATCAACTGTTTTTGCTGAAGTAATTCTCTTAAATGTTCGATATGTTCGACACGATTGACAAGTACCAGAATTTTTCTTCCCTCTTGATAGGACCGATAGATGTCTTGAGCAATCATTTTATTCCGGGTGACATCTTCAGCAATCCATCGGTTGAGTTCTGAAAAATTCGTATTTTTAGATTTTTCAATATCTAGTTTCCCAAAAGACGTTAAATGAAGCGTAAGGTACTTCTCAAAATTACTGTCTTCTTTATCTGCAATATGTAAGATATCACCGATTCTCTGAAAAACAATAGGTTCATGCCCATTCTTGCGTTCCGGTGTTGCTGTTAAGCCGTAAAGGTACTGGCCTGAAAACTGAGCAACGACTTTCTCAAACTGGCGAGCAGTTACGTGATGACATTCATCTACAATCATCATCCCATAGGAGCTAAGAAATTTATCAATATTATCATGCTTAAAAAGCAATTGAATCATAACAACATCAACAAGTCCGCTTGTCCATTTTTTAGCAGCTTGGTATTGTCCGATATGACCGATCCGCTCTTCCCGTCCAGATGGTGTATAGCGCACAGCTTCATCTTCTTCAAAATAGAGGAAAGTAGAAAGTCTATCTAGCCATTGCTCTAATAGTTGACGATTATGAACCAAAATAATCGCTCTCTTTTGGAGGCGGGCAATCAAAGCCGCTCCTAAAACAGTTTTTCCAAATCCTGTTTCTGCGCATAGAAGACCGTTCTCCTTGTTCACCATGTCAGCTAAAGCTACCTCTTGTTCAAGCCGCAATTGACCTGTAAAGGATACCCGTATGGTCTCCTGACGCAGGCGCTCATCAGATACATTGACTTGTTCAAATTCTTGTTTTATCCGTGTCAGTAATCCTCTCGGAAGCCTCAGCTCCTTATCGTTTTCCTCAAAAAGATAAATGCGTTCTGGTGTTTGGTAGGTTGGTTGCCTAGTTGCTTGCTTTAGATAAAACTCTGGATTAGGAAACGATGCTAAGTTTTTAAGAAAGTAAGCAGTTTTAGTTGACAATGTTGATTTATCAATTTTCAAAACATTTGATAAGCTAAGAGACAGTTCTTTGCTATCCTTTTTTGATTCATTTTCTATAGTTAGCACGTTTTCCAACTGTTTTGAACTTATCCTATTAACATCTTGTAAGTACTTCCACTGATTTTCATAAGGTTTAAAATCACGATCAACGAATACAGTCCGCCCTTCCTTATAACTGTCTCCTTGCAAAGGTAAAGCAATCAAGTTTCCAAAACCACCTTTAGGAAGAAGATCCTGATTAGGAAACATACGATCAAAAGAAGAAAATGAAATAGATTTAGACTCCTGCATGGCTAGTTTTATTATGGTCTTTCCAAAATCTCGAGCTTGTTTACAAGGAATGTCATTGTCAAAGAAAAACCAGACATGGGCACCATTTCCTGAACGAGAAATTTCTACATAAGCTTCTACGCCTTGCTGATCAGCCGCTTGTCTTACAGCCGTTACTGCATCACGCCAATCTTTCTTATCAAAATCAATAGCTAAAAAAGAGCAGGTGTACGATTGGCTGATAGGGAAGAGGCCGATTCTGTTATTGCCGCGCAAATGATTTTTCAGTACCTCATCTGTTAAAGGAGCATAGGTCCTTTTTTCAGGAGGAAGATTGCGCCAACCATAGTGATAAGAAGGATAATACTGAATGTTCCCCTCTTGGTTAATATAGGATTTAGCATAGACATCTCTGCGCCCCTTGAAAAGAGAAAAATATAATTGCAGTTTTTGATGAGTCGTAAGCTGTGAATACTGGAGTGCAAAGTCGGCTTGTAGCTGGTTATCGTTAATAAGAAATCTTTCCTTGTTATCTTGATATTCCAACACATTCAGCTGCTCATCGCTCTTATAATATGGAAAACGGGCAAGCTGTTTAACCTGCCTGCCCGTGGATTTTTCGTAATATACAGCCGTCATTAACATCTCCTCCTCATCACTCTTCAATCACTCTAATACCATACCTGTGATACCAATCTCGTGCAATCTTGACATCGTCTTGCTCTTGAAAAGCTTACCACGTTTCTTCTAAATCAAAGGAATACAAGCAGCTCTCTGAAGCACCTAAAAGCACCACGCCCTTGTACTGCTTTTGTTAAGGATTCTTGAGCTTTCCCTGATGGCAACTGTTCAATAAAATCCGCCATCATTTTATAGTCGTCAATATCAAATTGGCTTGGCAAAGGAATATACTCATTAATTGTTCCTTTAACTCTATTGTCATTAATCCGTAAAAGGCTATCAGACTGCCTATTAAATAGTACTGAAACTCCCAATCAGCCATATAAAAACACTCTTTAACATCTGATAACTTAAGAGGCATTACCACTAGGCTTCATCAAGATACGAGACTACTCAAAGAGTCCAATGAACTATTCAAGGTGGTCAATAAGGTTTGCGGACAATGATCATTGAAAGGCCTAAGGGAAGTTGCTCAATGAAACTTCATAAACAGTCAATTTTCTCTTTTAGCCCTTGCTGCTTTCTTATTTTTAGGCAACAAGCTGCACTAGCCTATCTCCAAGCTGCTAGACTCCATAGGAGCATAGAGTACCCCCATTAAAACCCAGCCTGACGTAGTTCTTCTAACAGGGCACGCTTACGAGGATAAGTCTCCTTCCAATTATGGACTATTTTACTGCCGATCACTTGACCATCAGGGTAGGTGGCTATCTTTTTTAAGTAGTCAGCCAAAAGTCTATAGGTCTTCCGATCAGAGGCTGACATTATCATTTTCGACACCTCTTTAACGTAAGCATCCCTGACTGGGATTGGAAATAAATTTTTTAACGTTTGTTCATACTGATCAAGGTAATAGTGTCGCTGAAAAGGTATAGATAGAATGGCATCCAGCAGCTGACGATATAAGCCTTCTTTGTCTAACAGCGCTAAACGTCCCCTTATGCTCATCTGAGACAGTAAACGCGAACGATAGTCTAGCCATTCGTCGTGACTGGAGACCTCTTTTAGTTCTCCAATCTTATCTAAGTTATCTTCATCATATTCCAAGACATATTTAACCAGCTCATCCTTATAATCTTTACCAGCCCCTTGCTTCTGATAAATAGCCATTAAAAGCTCGCTGTGACGAAGCACCAGCCCCTTATAATGATTATCCAAGATTTTACTCTCTTTAAGGATGGCAACAGCACGATCTAATCGCTGTTCAGACAAGGCTTTATGAGCCGCTGCCATACGAACCTGTGGGATAAACCAATAGTCTTTTTGGTAAGATTCAATGGCTTCTTGACTATAACCAAGATCCTCCATCAGTGTCAAGCGTTTTACCACGAAATCCTCAAATTGATAAGAAGGATACCGTGAGTCATTATCAACTTGTCGTTCCTCCAGATGAGCAATAGCTTGATCCAGAGCCACTAGTTTTTCTTCCAGATACTCTGATGTCTGAAAGTGTTTCTCCAAAAAGTCTTGAATCCATTCTTGTGCAAAGCCACCGTCCAAATGATTAAGCTGATACTGATTAAACCAGATGAACATCTCCTGTCTGAAATCGCTGTCAGCCTGATGATAGATCTGCTCCCAAAGCTGGGAACAATAGTTGAAGAGTTCTCCTATAATCCCACCATTTTCAATTTGCTGTTTGTCAATTTCTACAAATACTAAGCAAAGCAATTCGAATGCTTCTCTATTAAACTGCTTTTGAATTAAATTTAAAATTTTCTGGTTGAGAAAGTTAACAACATCATGTTTATAGCTTTTTCCTTTAGGCCAATCAATATAACCATACCGGTCGCTGTATTTATTAGCCAAGAACGTAAATTCGGCCTTTAAATGGGCAATCTGCTTTTGACCAATCTTGTTACTGTAGCGCGTCACAAGTAACATTTCAAGTGATTGATCTGTTTGACATAAATAAGACAGAGCATCTCGTAACTCTTCTTCCGTCAGCTGCGCAATTAGTTCAGATGTAGCATTAGTCTCTTCTACGTCTAAACTCTTGATTTCAGTATCATCGCCGATAGCGTATAAAACCGCAGCCATGTGTTTGCAATTATGCCCTTCTAAGGCATAAGGACAGTCGCACCACATTTGCCCCAGAGTATCATTATCAATTTCTAGAATAACTTCGTAATCTTCATTCCCAGACACAGAGGCGCGATACCCCCTTGAAGTTTTGATCAAACCACAAACACAGCCAGCTTGATAATAATCAAATCCCTTATCCAATATCTTATTTGAAAATTGGTCAAACCACATTGTGTCATTCGTCATAAAACTCCTACTCATCTTTATCGTATTCAGGGTATTATTCAAGCTTGCTTACCCTGCATCATCCGTGCTTTCCTTCCATTTTTTGCCATCATTATAGCAAAAAATACGGCTAAACACCGTATTTTTCTGTTAAGGATCTGGTGGAACATAGACTGGTTTTTGAGGTAGGGGGACAACGAAGCCGTACACTTGTAAATGATCCCGCCACCAAATTTCAATCTAGGCACCCGTATGGGGTGCGACTACCCAACTCAAAAAGGTTATCTCTTAATTTCAATTTCAATCCACGCACCCGTGTGTGGAGCGCGACAAAATTCTTCAATAACGCTTTGAGCCTTGCTATGGATTTCAATCCACGCACCCGTGTGGAGTGCGACTAAATCTAACGTAACAAAAACATCCCTCAAACTCTATTTCAATCCACGCACCCGTATGGGGTGCGACTGCAGAAGCTCCCATAGACCTGATGTCTTATTATATTTCAATCCACGCACCCGTATGAGGTGCGACCTTTTAAAAGCGCCTGCTCATAATCTTTTTGATAATTTCAATCCACGCACCCGTATGGGGTGCGACATTAGTTCCTACAGCTGTCCAGCCAAACGCTTTATTTCAATCCACGCACCCGTGTGGGGTGCGACAGCTATAAAATCGTCATAATCTTTCACAAATTTTTATTTCAATCCACGCACCCGTGGGGTGCGACCGAGAGGTTGTGCCACATATTCAACCCAAAGACTTCATTTCAATCCACGCACCCGTATGGGGTGCGACAGACCAAACAAAAAAGCAAAGGAAGCAAAAAAATATTTCAATCCACGCACCCGTGTGGGGTGCGACAGTATAGCCAATCAATAATTATAAATAAAAAAGAATTTCAATCCACGCACCCGTGTGGGGTGCGACAGTTCAGCGCCTAGTGAGCTACTACACAACTCCAATTTCAATCCACGCACCCGTGTGGGGTGCGACCTAAAGCAGAAGATAGGGTAGTACACTGGTTGAATTTCAATCCACGCACCCGTGTGGGGTGCGACGGATAATTATCGAGAATTAAAATCTGGCGCCCTAATTTCAATCCACGCACCCGTGTGGGGTGCGACGGCGCGTAGTTGCACCGTTTGGGGCTAAATGTTATTAGTCACTGATGGTATTTTATCAGTAAAAAACACTTTTTGCCACTCAGTTCTGTATTTTTGTGCGCGAGTGTCCTAGGTTTTGATGTGCAACCTAGGTTCGCACTCAAGTTTTTATAAAAGTAATATCCCCGCATCAGGGTCATAACTGTCGTTTCGACCAAGAGTTTCTACACGATTTTGCCAATTTTTGCCAAGAAGATAAAATCGTATACTATCTGATTCTTGGTCAATGATTGTCAACAGTTTATTTTTTATTTCGACAAATTCAGCCGGTGTCACAGAACATTCAAAGACTGAATGCTGCACGCGCTGACCATAATCGACACAGAGCTTCGCAACGTGACGGAGACGTTTCCTGCCTGCAGCAGTCTCTGTATTCACATCATAAGTCACTAAAACCATCATAAACTGACTCCTAAATTAAGAATGGCGGATAGGATTCCAATTCCCCACGAATTGCTTTAGTCAATAGCTGAGCTTGAACATAAGGCAAGAGCATTAACTTGACTTTTTCCTTAGTGAAAGGATGTTCAACTTCTGTATGCTTACGCTTCTGCCATGCTTCAATAAAAATAGCACGTCCTTTTTCTGTTAGAATAACACTGCCATTTTCTTTGATGTCCAAATGCTTTTTATTTAATTGCCCTTTGTTTATCAGCGAAAAAACAAATCTATCAACAATATAAGAACGAAATTCTTCCACCAAGTCCAGAGCTAGACTGGCACGACCCGGCCTATCTGTATGGTAAAATCCAACATAACTATCCAATCCAACCGCTTCTAAAGCCGATTGGCATTCGTAAGTCAGCAAACTATATCCAAATGACATCAGAGCATTGACGCAATCCTGTGGTGGCCTTCGTGTCCGACCGTTAAATTTAAAAGTTTCTTTATCCGTTAGAATTAATTCATTGAATGCCCTGAAGTACTGATTGGCTGCCTGGCCTTCAATTCCCAACAAAGTTTCCTTGTCGGGTGCAGATTGAATTTGCTCCAAAGCCCAAGTCAATTCTGTATTGATATCTTCAAATAATTGAGTGTCAATCTTATCACGATGATCACGCTTAAAACGAAGTAAATATTTTCTGGAATTAGATACCTTTGCCAAGATGAAGCGCTTAGCGTATTCCGTCGAAAGATCATGATCCGCTAAGCGATAATGCTCACGCCTGAGCAAAACATTGCCATTGGTCGGACCTACAAAACGACCGCAAAAACGACCTTGAGGAGTATGAAAAGAAAGGTTAATTTGATTTTTTGCACAAAGTTCAATCAAAGATGGTGAGGCGCCTAGGTATGAAAAACAAACAATACCGTCAATAATCCGATAAGGAAAACGACTAACAACCTTTCCCTCCTGTTTGACAACAATATTATCCCGCTCACGCGTTAAATAAAAGTTATCCTGTGTGAGATATAAAGTATTTAGCAATTTTTTCATAAACTATCCTCACTTGCTAAAGACTGTTTAATGTAATTGTCCACATTGCGAGACTTCTTACTTAGACGTGGTTTACAAATATCCACTAAAGAACACAAAGGGCAATTTTTAAAATACTCTGCCTTATCTATGATTTTATTATCATAATAATAATGCATTTGTTCAGCTAAATCAAAAACTTTTTGGCGCAATTCTTCAGTGATTTCAATTATCTTCTTTTGATTCACGCTATGGTAATAAAGACAGCCAGTCTCAATCTGACACCCAAAAGTTTCCTCAAGGCAAATAGTCTGCGCTACCAGCTGGACAATATCGCGAGTATCTCTTTTAGGTTTCCCTCGTTTATATTCAACAACACAGGGTAGCCACTTTCCTCGTTTGCCATTCAGAACAACACCATTGTCATTTTTATGAAATTCCACAACATCAAGAATGCCATAAAGACCAAGCATTTTTGATGAGACATGCATAGCTCGTGAAGTGATAACATCTTTTCGTTTTTCCTTAATATAGGGATTGTCTGCCTTTTGGTGCAAAATCTGCCCATGGGCTGTTGCTTCATTATCAGCCCATTGCTGCTCAATATGGATCAATCCCCATTGCCTTTTACAAAATTGGAAGTGCTGAATTCCCGATAACATCAGATAATCATTTTCTGAATAGACCATATTAAAGTCCTTCTAAGATATCAACTTTCAATCCTTTAGCTTCATAGTCTGCCAATTTTTCTTGGTTGAGATGGATACCATAGTCTTCATAACTATCTTTGTCCTGTTTTTCTTTATCGAATTCTAACAAGTCAAAGACACGCGCACTAGATACATTCCCCAGCTTACTGCTATGCGTAAACCAAAAAACATCACGCACACGCATTGACCCTTCAGGACGAGCCGATGACGCATCGTTTTCAAAAAGGCTAATAAGAGCTTGTTTAATTACTTCAGCATCTTCATCAGAAAATCCGGTTTTTTCAGCAAAATTAGGGTTAATAGACCCCTTGATGACATAGACACCGTATTCGACAAAGTGCTTGGTTCCCATGGTATCAGATGAACGGCCGTTTTCGTTTTTAGCTTCCATACCATTGGTACTGCGAGTGATTTGCAGACTGGAGATTACGATCGGCTCTAAGGTTTTCGCCATGCTGATGGAAACTGGCCCCCTTACACCGATTGATTTTTTCAAGTAAGTGAAGACTTGGCCAAAAGAACGAACATCTAACCATAATTGGTTAGCCCTTTCCTCAACTTCACTGTCAGGAGTTTTAGACGTAAACTGATTTGAAAAGCGTTTTTCTAAAGATTTGAATTCATCTTCGATACGGTCTCCTGCCTGTACAAATATAGACTGTCCCATATCTTGCATACGATTTCTGATTTTGCGCTTAATTGAAACATCACTCATCAAGCCATGACCTTTAGCATCTGTTCTTGGCATATTCCCTGATAAGGGATCTCCATTTGCATTAGCTTCTCTCACTTCAACGGTCACCATAAAATCAATTTTGTGTTCTAGCATATCTTATTCCTCGTTTTCTTTAGTTTGTTTAGTGTAATAAAATTGCTTTTCAGCATAGTAGCCAAAGATAAATTTATAGTCCAAAGGCTGTGTAAACTCTTTATAAGCATACATTGGTGTCAATAGTTGAATAATTTCTTTTCTTTCCTTATCCAATTTATGCCAAATACCAGGTTTATTCAACTTCAAAACTTCCTCATAAGGCTTAATTTTATTTTCTAAATGATTCATCATCTTGGCTGGTTGACCTGTATAGGCATTCCAATAACGCTCAGCATTCGTGATGCGTTCCTGGCTGCCACCATCTAAAGCATAGCGTTGCGCCTCGAACAGTTCATAAATGGCAAGCAAGCGTCCAAATAAATAAGAACGATCTGTTTCTTGGTGGTCTAACATTGGTGTAAATTCCTTTCCATATTGTTTATGTAAAATTCCAAGACTAACTTGTTGGACTTGGTACCAGTGTTTAGGATATCTTTGACGTTGTTTAATATTAGTCTCGAATTTTTTGACAATTGTATTTGGTAAAGGGCGTCCATCAATCAGAGCTGTTACTAATTGTTGATATTGATCGCTTTGAAAACTGTCATTATCCAATTCCAAATAACGTTCTCTGTCAACACCATAGGCAGCACTGATTATTTCATTAAAGGTAGGTACTTTTTTTCCTGAGTTAGTTCTTACTACCCAAGAATAATTTTCTTGCCACGTTTCCAAATTTTTCAACAACTGAGAAACTTTAAGTTGGCGGAAATATTTTAAAGCAATACGACCATTACTTGTTTTATTCAATATTGCAACATAGTAGGTTGCATCATTACCAAATAATTTTTGCCCCCTAATGAACGAAGAACCTATTTGTTTATTTTCTTCATTCGGTTTAATGGAAACCAGACTGTCTTCTTCGTCCTCATCATCTTCAAAAAAATCATTAAATACTGGCTTCACAATATCCAGTTGACTCTTGTTTGCTAAATCATCACTAAACCAATTTATGAGATACTGTGACGAACCTAGCCAAGTACTGCTGTTTTTATTTTCCAAGAGATACTTGATCATTAAATGAATTTTTTCAGAAGTTTCATAGCCAACGCTAAAAACATCTTCTCGCTCCTTAAAGCGCCCTTTATAGGCTTCTATTTTATTACTAACTGAAATAATTTTAGCATTCCCCATTAGTCCCCGATGTTTATTGGTAATCTGTTCTGTGCGTCCACTAATATTACAAGTTCCTAAATTATCTTGGTTGGCAGTTATAAACGAAATAAACGACTGATGTAGTGCCTTGTAGCTGGTCACTGATTCGTCTTTGAGGCTGTGAAATTGTACAATTGAAAATTCTAGGAAATAGGCTGATAAATCAATGGTTTTATCTTTTCCACTAGAATCAGGATAGGTAATTTTCAGGCCTTCTCTTCGATAATGCTCCCCAAATAAAGAATGAAGAATATTACTTAAAAAATCCGATTGAAGGATAAAATGCTGGACTTCCATTAAAAATTCTTTAACCTTACCTTCCTCACAATAATCAATCCAAGCAGTCAATTGCTTATGAAAATCATCATACTGTGACTGATTCACCTCTGAAACATAATAAGAAAGCTTATCAACAAGAGGATGGGGAGCAGGTTTGTTGCCTGATCTCGCGACAGAATCCGCAGTCACAGGAAAAATAATCATTTGGTTATTAGCCATGAATTCAGCCTTATAGAAGCTACCGTTCTGATCCAATTTGACTGTAATAATATTTTTCCCATTTGACTTTAAACTGGTATGATAAATCGGAAGCAAAACGGCCTCATTATCGCCCGTTTGTTGGTCAACTAAGCCTATTTCTTCTGCTTTTTCATAAGCATTTAAGAGAGAAGTAAAAAAATCCATTAATTTTCCCCTTTCTCCATGTCTTCATATTCATTGTATTCATCATCAGCTGACTTAATCTGGCCAGGCGCTTTAAAGGCATAACTAGACAGGGTATTTTCAATCTCACACTCAGACTGAGGCTTAAACTTAACCACTCCATTCTCCATCACTGTTTTGGTGAAATAAGATTTCAACGGCCTTGTTTTATCTATTGGATAGGCAAAAGAATGAAACATGATACCTAAATCAATAGTAATGCCATCGTAGTAAGAAGGGATAGTTTCATACTCTTCCTGACTAATTTCATCGACCAAACCCAAGCACTCCCTTGTGCCGAGAAAAATATCTCGTCGTCCTCCTTTTCGAATGGAGCGTTCCATAATAGCTTCGTGCTTATTAGGCAGCCTATCCTGAATTAAATCTTCACGATTTTCATTCCAAATAAAATGAAATTTTACAAGATACTCAACATCACTCAAATATGAAACATAGCTCAAATCTGCGCTGTAATCATGTAACAAAGCACGGACGCCATGCAACTCTGTCTGAATTTGATTGACAACCTTAACTTCCGTAACAACATTTGTGAATGTTGGCTTATGATAGATGTTATCAATTATTCCTTGCAAAGCTTGTCGCGTAGGTACAGAATACGATGATCTTTCTGAGCCTCCTTTAGTGGCCGGGTTTGTAAAGAGTCCCCGATCGCCACGAATTCTGACATAAAAATTTCTTGATCTGTACAAAGTTAAAACCTCCTTCTGTGATTTTATAAACCTATCTTAGCACTTGGAATTTCAAAAGTCAAAATTTTTATTCTATATTTAGTGTTTATGAAAAAAACAATTGATTTAAATAAATATTTTTATTATAATTTAAATTATCATAGTGTACCTATGTGGATTGAAATTATATTTAGTGATTATTTATATTGAATATCAGGTCAACGGAGTTCTCTACTAACTTTCGTTGGCCTGTTTTCATCTAAAACTGGAAACTGCCTGTTTCCAGTGTGATACCCTTTCTTTCATTATAATAACCCTCAGATAAAATATAAATTTGTTCATGAAGATAAGATTTTGTTGCTTCAAGTATTTGATCGTGCTCACGAACATTTACCGTATAAGGCTGCAATTCCTTTAGAAGGCCTTTTATAGCTTGATAGTCTTCAACAGATGGATAATCGGAGCCACATAACTCTTCCAAAACCAATAATTTTTCAATTGCATCGCCATAAGGAACTAATACACTTATAGTGTCATTATTTATCAAATTCATTTTTGAACCCGCAGTTTTAAAAGCTTGCTTTAACTTACCTTTAAACCTTGGCCTATTTTGATATTCGTTAATACTCAGATAATCATAAACAGATTCACTATCATGTTCCAAAGGATAGTCCATTGAATCTTGATTATTAGCATAATAATATTCAAAGAAATCACGATTTAAAAGAGAAGTATCAATGGGCGATGAAATCTTATGTAAAATATATTCTGTTGCGTCTTTCTTAGCTTTTATTTCTTTGAGTGATGAGATATTCTCCTCTTCATTTGTTAGATTAACTAAGGTAACTTGGCCCGTGTTACGCTTACCTTCACGATTACAACGTCCACTAGCTTGCACAATGGAATCAATTCCTGCGTAAGAGCGAATGACACGATTAAAATCGACATCAACACCTGCTTCAATTAGCTGTGTACTGATACAAATAATAGGTAGGTCATCTTTTAATTGCTGCTTCATTTCCGAAATGATATCTAATCTGTGCTGTGCACACATATTAGTTGACAGTTGATAAATTGGCCTCTCTGTCAGCTCTTCAAGTAGAGTATAAAATTTATCAACTGTCTTTTTAGTATTGAAAACTGCAAGGGTTGATTCATTATTCTCCAAAACAAAATCTACTAAATCTGATAGCTTTGAGTTTTGATCATTTTCATCAAATTTTCTAAGCTCCGTCCTTGAAAAGACTTCTTTTTCGTCACGTGTTAAATCAACAATATCAGTAGATTCATCATTTTTACCTCCATAAACAATTCTATGATTAATGGCGGCAGAATCATAGGCTGGCTGTGTAGCTGTACATAGAACAATGGTTGTATTCATCACTTTATTTAAAAAATTCATAGTGAGATTAAATAAAGTGGTCACTTCGATAGGCAAGGATTGCACCTCATCTAAAATCAAAACACTGTCAATAAGACTTGAGAAACGTCTGATATTAGATGACTTTGTTTTAAACAAGGTTTGAAAAAATTGCACCATTGATGTCAAGACAACCTGGCTATCCCAACTATCAATCAAATAGTCAGACATTAATGTTTCTTTTTCGTCATTATCATTAACCTGCCTAATAACATTAGAATGATGTTCTAATACACCTGCGTCACCAATTACTTTCCTAATTTCAGCGGCATTTTGCTCTAAAACAGATAAAAATGGTGTAATGTAGAAAAATTTAGTCTTATTTTGATTAACCATTTGGTGAAAGGCATATCTCATACTGAGATTCGTTTTACCCGCACCGGTCGGTAAATCTAAGCGATAGATACCTGTCGAATCGCTTTCTCCTCTATTTTTAACACGGTCCGCAATCTGTGTACGAATGACATTTAGTTTAGTCGTTGGGTGACTAAAACTGCGATATTTTTCCTCAATAGATTTTAGATAGGATTCATTTAGTTTTATTTTCTCACTTCGTTTTAAAGGATTAATGAGTAAACCATAAGCATTGATTGTGTCTAGAATATCAGCATTCTTTAATAATGATAGATATAGCCGTACAAAACATGATTGATAATAAGCTTCCTCACTGCTATCCCGACAGTCCAACTTTGACGTAGCTTCTTGATAATTTTCAAAGGCTTTTAAAATCAAATCATCTAAATCTTGATAGCCATAATCTTTCAATTTTAATTCTAAAAAGGTAGCATAATTTTTTACATCACTATCAAAATGATAATCTGACATCTGCTTAGTAATGCGATTTCTAAGTTTATTATAATTATATTGATTCGCTTCTTCATCATAGTAGTAAATATCAAACATACCATGATGGGCAGAAATGGCATAAGCAATAATATCGTTGAATTGTAAACGCGCTGCCTTGTCAACCCCCTTTGCAGAGAGACCTATTTTGATTTTTTCAAACAAATACTTAGCGCCAGCATAGGAATGGTCAACATGCATAGCGGGATTCTTGGTTAATTTATCTTGGAATTTTTGATCGGCTTTTCCTAGATCATGATAAAGGCCTAGCAAAAAAAGCAAATCTCCCTGCCCAATAGAGTCAGCATCTTCTCTTGCTTTGTTAGCTACATTAAAAGAATGTTCCTCTAATGACTGTTTCTTACCTGTTTCATCTTCATAATGTGCTAAAATCATTCATCCACCTCACAAACTACTTATATAAACAAATCGACACTTTAAATAAACAATATCGAAATGATTCGTATAGGCCTATATCCTTTCAACATCTAAAGTATATCAGAAAAATACATTAAATAAACATGTTTTTCGGCATCTTAGTTTAAATTACGTATTCTATATAACTTTTCCCTTAAAAATACAAATAGAAGCACATAAAATATGTACTTCTACTTGAATCTCAAAAAATATTTTCTGTATTAATCATAGTTATTTTTTATGCTTTTTATATCCAGAAATATAAAATCTCCATCAAAACGTTGAATATATTTCTGAAAGCCAAATAAACTCAGGGTTTCTATCTCATAGACAATACCATTTTCCAACTCATTAATGATTTTCAATTTTGGAATATCCGCTTCTAATACATCCCTAAATTTACCCGTATACTTAAACTGAATCTTCACCCATTTCTGATCAGAAAACATTGAGAAAGTCTGGTATCGAACTTGTTCATCCTTAATAAGACGTTTTTGCTCTTCTTCAGTTAGTGAAAAGGCAGAATTTACAGTAGACTTATGAATAGTTTTAAATCTATCCACCCGAAAATACCTTAATTCCTGCAGTTTATATTGACTCTTAAAATTCTCATCTAATTTGTAAGAAATGCAGTAAAAATAATGACTATCAAAAATAACAGAAATCGGCAAAACAATGTACTCTTCAATCTTGCTAGAGGGCTTTGCATAGCTAAAAGCTAGTGGACGCTGATCAACAATCGCATCAAAAATAGCGGAAATAATCGGCAAAATAGACTTATTAGATTCTCGATAAAACTTTAATTCCTGATAGCTATTGAGCTCAAACTGAGTTAATTTTTTAATTCTTGTACGTTCTTTATCATCAACTGCGCGTTCCACAAAAATATTAATGATTTCAGAGACTTCATCTTTTCGTAAGGCTCGGCTCTCCAATAAGATTTTTGAGAGAATGACTGCTTGATTATACTTTAAATTTCCATACCCTTGTTCATAGTCTGCATAATAGCATGCATATTTTCGTGAAAATTTGATATGCATGTTAGGACGCAATTCTTTTAAATTGGCTTTCAGTTCACTGATATCTTCCTTCATTGTTCGATCACTAATCTTGAACTTAGACAGATACGCATCCTTATTGATCTGATTTCCCTTTTCTAACTCAGACATAAAATAAAGTAATCGTTTCGTCTTTGACTCAGCCATATCATTTAACCTCGCTATTTCTTTTATACAAATTATTCTATTACCAACGGCCTAATTCATATCATAGTGTTATTGCTCTACTCCAACCCTTCATACTCTAGGATAAAGTCGCTTAGGCGGGGTAGCGTCAGGGAAATATAGCCATATTCTGACGTATCAATTAGACCTTTGCGTTTGAGGCGTTCACGATATACAGATAGAAGACTTGGGGTAAAATTGAGACTTTCTCTGAGATCCTTAACACGAGTCTTTGACTGCCTAGACAAGGCTTTCAAGACTTTTTTATCTTGACCTGAGAGTTCTGACCAGATCTTTTGATAAACATAACTCTGTAAGGCTTCATCGTAAGCTTCAAGCAAGGCTTTACGATTATCTAAATAGTTTCTATTTTTCCAGCAGAGATAACCTAAAGTTTGGAAAGCAAAGGAATAGCCAGCAGTCAGATTGGCCATATTGATTGCTTTTTCGTCGGTAAGATTAAAGATTTTACGATAACGCTTCTTGATAGAAATCTTATCCAGTGGAGCTAGATCCAGTCTAGGCGAACGGTAAAGAAAGGTAAGTGTGGCATCATTCTGCAACTCATAGATATTCTCATAAAGCCCCGTCATAAGTAGAAAAATAGGATAATCCTCACGTATCAAGAGCTGAAAGCTACTGGTGAAAATTTTAATATTTTCAGTCTTCGTTACTTCATCTATAGTGACAAGAACTTTCTTATCTAATAGTTTTACTTGAGCCAGCATCTTCTCCAACGCCACTTCAATATCATTGATCGGAGGCACATTCTCAATAGCAGCACCAATACCAAATAAAGTAAGATTAAACTTAGCTTTGATAAATAACTGATGGAGTTCGGGAATGTCATAAAGTTTGGCAACTAAACTTTTAAGTAAGTCGCGATTAGGATTAAGATTGATAACAATCCAGTCACCGGACTCCTTTAAACTATTAGCAATAGCCGTCATGGTTACTGTCTTACCCGATCCGCGTACACCGGTTATAAGATAGGATTGGGAGGCGGAATTCTCTTCATTAAAGTCATTTATAACCGATTGAATCTCAGATGTTCGAGAAATGAAGGTATGAGGGCGTTTTCCAAAGCCCAATGTAAAAGGATTAGCTGCCATCTAAATTCTCCTTATATTAAGATATTAAGCGACCCAAAGAAATTTAGGACGCCTACGGATCAAGCGAAATAGAAAAATCTTCCCTTTTTGCACAATTCGCTACTGATATTTAATTATATAACTTTTTATTTCGTATATAACTTTATATAACTTTCACTTTATTATATAACTTTATATAACTTTTTCCAAATTAAAATGATTATTCATGGATCAAAAACCCCATGCTCATTTTGAACATGGGGTTGATGGGTGATAAGCAAATCTTATTTTTCAAGCTTCTCCATCTCTTTAATCCGCTCGACTGTTGCATCGTATTTGGCTTGGTAGTCGGTTTGTTTGTCGCGTTCTTTTTGAACGATTTCTGGTTTGGCGTTGGCGACGAATTTTTCGTTGCTGAGTTTCTTGGCGACCATATCCAGTTCTTTCTGCCATTTGGCTAACTCTTTGTTGAGGCGAGCCAGTTCTTCGTCTACATTGAGTAGGTCTGCCAATGGCAGGAAGATTTCAGCACCTGTGATGACGGCTGACATGGCAAGTTCAGGTGTGTCAAGGGTTGAGCTGATTTCAAGCTTTTCAGGATTGGTGAAACGCTTGATGTAGTTGACATTGCTATTAAAGAAGCTTTCCAAGTCGCTGTCACTGGTTTTGACAAGGATGGTGATTGGCTTGCTTGGTGCCACGTTGACTTCGGCTCTGCTATTTCGCACTGAACGGATCAGATCTTTGAGACTTTCCACACCTTTATGCGCAGCTTCATTTTCAAAAGCAGGGTTAACGGTTGGGTAAGTTGCTGTCACGATTGAGCCATCTGCATATTGTCCAAAGATTTCTTCCGTCACAAACGGCATGATTGGATGCAGCAGACGCAGGATCTTGTCCAGTGTGTAGAGGAGGACTGAGCGCGTGATGATTTTTTCGTCTTCATTGTCACTGTAGAGGACTTCCTTGGTCAACTCCACGTACCAGTCGGCGAATTCATCCCAGATGAAGTTATAGAGGATGTGACCGGCCACACCAAACTCGAACTTGTCAAAGTTTTCCGTAACCTTGCTAATCGTTTCATTGAGGTTGTGGAGAATCCAGCGGTCTGTCACGTTGCCTGCCGTTCCCGCAGCGACCTTATCGACATTGGCTGTCGCTTGATCCAAAGTCAAGCCTTCATTGTTCATGAGAATATAGCGGGAAATATTCCAGATTTTGTTAATGAAGTTCCAAGCAGCATCCATCTTTTCGTAAGAGAAGCGGACATCTTGCCCCGGCGCAGAACCGTTTGAAAGGAACCAGCGCAGGGCATCTGCACCGTATTTATCAACGACATCCATAGGGTCGATTCCGTTTCCGAGCGACTTGGACATCTTGCGTCCTTGCTCATCGCGGATAAGACCGTGGATGAGGACATTCTTGAACGGTTGGCGGCCTGTGAATTCCAGAGATTGGAAGATCATGCGAGACACCCAGAAGAAAATGATGTCGTAACCTGTCACAAGGGTTGAGGTTGGGAAGTAACGCTTGAAGTCTTCGCTATCCGTATCAGGCCAGCCCATAGTTGAGAAGGGCCAGAGGGCAGAGCTGAACCACGTATCAAGGACATCTTCGTCTTGTGTCCAGCCATCGCCTTCCGGTGCTTCCTCACCGACATACATTTCACCGTCTGCATTATACCAAGCAGGGATTTGATGACCCCACCAAAGCTGGCGGGAGATTACCCAGTCGTGGACGTTTTCCATCCATTGCAGGAAGGTGTCGTTGAAACGCGGCGGATAGAAGTCCACTTTATCATCAGTCTCTTGGTTGGCAATGGCATTTTTAGCCAGCTGATCCATCTTGACGAACCATTGGGTGGACAGGCGGGGTTCCACCATGACACCGGTACGTTCTGAGTGACCGACCGAGTGGGTCATCTTTTCGACCTTGACAAGGGCGCCGATTTCCTCTAATTTTGCAACCGTCGCCTTGCGGGCTTGGAAGCGATCCATGCCGGCAAATTCACCAGCCAGTTCATTCATGGTTCCATCGTCGTTCATGACATTGACCTGCGGCAGGTTATGGCGCTGACCGACCAAGAAGTCGTTAGGGTCATGGGCAGGTGTGATTTTAACGACACCTGTACCAAACTCTGGATCAGCGTGTTCGTCGGCCACGATTGGGATTGGTTTGTTAACGATTGGCAGGATAACATTTTTGCCAATTAAGTCCTTGTAGCGTGGGTCTTCTGGATTAACAGCGACAGCCGTATCCCCAAACATAGTTTCCGGACGGGTCGTTGCAACCTCAAGGGCGCGTGAACCATCTTCCAGCATGTAGTTCATGTGGTAGAAAGCACCTTCCACATCCTTGTGGATGACTTCGATGTCAGACAGGGCTGTCCGAGCCTTAGGATCCCAGTTGATGATGAATTCACCGCGGTAGATCCAGCCTTTTTTATAAAGCTCAACAAAGACCTTACGAACAGCCTTTGACAGTCCTTCATCAAGGGTGAAGCGCTCACGTGAGTAATCGACAGAAATTCCCATCTTCCCCCACTGTTCCTTGATGGTTGCGGCATATTCGTCCTTCCATTCCCAGACCTTATCCAAGAATTTCTCACGACCGAGGTCGTAACGAGAAATGCCATCTTCAGCCAAGCGGGCTTCGACCTTGGCCTGCGTGGCGATACCCGCATGGTCCATACCGGGCAGCCACAGGGTATCAAAGCCTTGCATGCGTTTTTGGCGGATAATAATATCTTGAAGTGTCGTGTCCCAAGCGTGTCCCAAGTGCAATTTACCTGTGACATTTGGTGGTGGAATCACAATAGAATACGGGTGGGCTTTCTTATCGCCAGATGGCTTGAAAACATCTTGGTCTAACCAAGTTTGATAACGCCCAGCCTCAACCTCGGCTGGATTGTATTTTGGTGAAAGTTGTTTCATGTTAGTTCTCCTCTAATTGTCAAACGAATACATTGCAGCTATTCCTAGGGAACCTACTATTAAGAATGAAGTTAAAATAGGATCCCAAAAAATCAGCCAAAAAATAACGATAAATAAAATATACCATAATACTCCTACATACTTCCTTTGTTTTAAGGAGTATAGAATCAATCCTAACAAGAAAAATATCCAAATTATTCCAAAAATCAAATGAAAATAATAACCATTTAATTGAATTATTTTAAAAGATTTTGAAATTGTATTTAGACTCTCATCACTAGTTATATTTTTAACCAACTGGCTATTCTTAAAAGACCAAGTCCAAAAACTGATACCTATTTCAATTAATGTAGTAAAACCAAGTAACCATATATTTGATATATATTTTTCAATATCCTTTATATTCATAACAAATCACCTCATTTCTTTGAAATAAATATCCCTAATATAAATGCTATAATTGTCCATATTAAGGTTAGTTTTGCTGGTTCAACAGTACTGTTTGTATCTAGTAGCCAATCATACATCCGCTTATATAAATATAATAATAATTCAATTATAATATAAATAATATTAAAGCATAGATAAATTAACAATATGGACAATGAATTACCCACACTAATTTTATTATGTTCTGTATTATTTAAATAAATAATCGTGTAGATTCCAAATACCACTAAAATCATTGACAGACTTACTATAGAGACTTTGAATCTTTTTTTAATTTTTGGAAGTTTTAAAAAAGCTATAATTAGTAGAACCGGTGCTACAATTATAGTACTTAACTCAACACTATTGAATGGTAAAGTAAATATAAGTGTTTTCATGTGATTTAAATTTAGTTTTCTTAGTAATACAGATAATTCTAGGCTGAGTCCTCCTCCTAATGAAATACTAAATAACAAAGTTAAAATATTATTTCTTAATCCATTTAAAAAATTTATGGACCAACTAAGCATAGTATTAAAGCAATTTTTAATCATTCTTTTATGGTTTTTTAAAGTATTCATGTTATTTCTCTCCACTCACCTTTTAATAGTCCAAATCTCAACCATACTAATTTTGCATTTTTCCTACTTCACCCACTCAAAAGTTTTCTCCAATGCTTCCTGTCCATTGCCAAATTGACAGCGACCATAGGCTAGAATGATATTTTAGGCGCCCAATTTTCAGAGTTTGAAAGCTGGTTTTAGCTTCTTTTTATATCCTGTAAAAGTTAGGCGCAGGTCACGCCGTTGGGATAAGCATTGCCTACGATTTTATAAAGCAGCCGCTGGTGAGATTTCCTGTGTTTCAATATTTTCAATCACATCAGTCAAGATGAGCGTTTTGCTTGCCTTATGAAAAAGACAGCTTCCTGCATATAGCGGTTTCCCTTGAAAAGATGCTGTTCCAGATTAGCTGACCAAGCTACGGATGCTCGATCTGTTAATTCTTGTCCTGCTGACAGAGTAATTTTCTGAGATTGGGCACGATCGGCAATCCTCGGTGCCAGCCAGACCTCTGCCTTGGGATACGCCTTGTCCAAGCTTCGATATAGGCATAATAAATCTGTTTGGGCCAATCAGATAGCTGATTTCTCCCAGTTGTTCCAAAGCCTGAAAAAACTCTGCATGGGGATTGATGGGAGAATGGCACCAGAGCCTGCTGTCTGATAAGCGTACAACTGTCATACGAGTAGAAAAGGGAATCTTAGCTATCCTCGCGCTCATCTCCGCAATATCTTCATTTACAATCCAGATATTTTGCGCGACAGACTTCAAAGGATTTAGAGGATGGTATCATTTAATAGGGATTTTCTTTTTAATCCGGCTGCTGCCCATCATGGGCTTGCCACTGGCAGTCTAGCATTTGGAAGTCAGTGAAGATAGCTTTAAAGGAGGAGTCTTCTGGGCTACAGGCATAGAGACCGAAAGAAATTTCATCGGTCACTTTGTTTAGATGGGCCTGCACATCTGTTTGAAGGTCTCACCATCCAGTGAATTTTCGATACGGAAAACCATACCACGGCGGCTGAGGCGGTACCACATGCTGTTAGTCTCCACAGGGATTTCAACGGTTGACCAGTCCAAGTAACCGCTATTAGTCACGACACTGCTTAGGTGCTGAAAGTCTTCATTTTCATACTCAATGACCCCTTAATCCAATTTTTGCTGTCCAGATAAACCACCACATCACATTAATCAAAGCGGTGCTGACTGTCAAGACTGGTCTTGACGACAAAGGAGAAATACTACTCACCTGTTGTCAGCTGCAAGACCGGCGCATTATCATTTTTTTGAAAATGGTAATAAGTTCGCTGCCAGAGATCAGTATGAGGCAGGATTTCGATGACAATCTTATCCTCTGGAATTTCATAGGCTTTGAGCTGGCGTGTCTAGATCAGTTTCTTGGTATCAAATTTTTCCATATTCTCCTCCTTTTTATGGGGCACAGTTATGCGAGACTTTAACGCATCCCTTCCCACTCAGCATAAAATTGCTGGAGGTAGCTTTCCATAAACTCGTGGCGGTCTTGGGCTAGGCGTTTGCCTTCTTTTGTGTTCATGAGGTCTTTGAGTTTGAGGAGTTTTTCGTAGAAGTGCATGATGGCGGTGTCCTCGCCCTTGCGGTAGTCCTCTAGGCTAAGATTTTCCCTTGGCTTCATGTTAGGATCATGGATTAGGCGTCCTTTGTTGCCTGAATAGGCAAAAGTCCTCGCAATGCCGATAGCGCCGATGGCATCGAGGCGATCAGCATCTTGAACGATCTGACCTTCTAGGGAAAGCTGGGCGGTGTTGTGCCCGCCCTTATAGGAAATACCTGTCATGATACTGGTGATTTCAGTGATTTGGACTTGTGATAAACCTTGCTCAGTAAGAAAATTCTCAACCTCAGCCAGAGCCTTACCTTCATCAAAGAGCTTACTGTCAGCCATGTCATGCAGGAGAGCTCCCATCTCCACGGTGAAGAGGTCGGCATTCTCAGCCTGACCGATAGTCAGAGCAGTCTTAGTGACACGCGCAATATGCCACCAGTCGTGACCGCTGGCTTCACCAGCTAAAGTAGCTTTCACGAATTGGCGCGTGCTGGCAAGAATCTTTTCCTTATCCATGAGCTGACTCCCACTCACTTTTAAGCAGCCCATATCTTAAGTCATCACAGCGATTTCCTTGGACATCCTTACGATCTCGAATTCGTGCTTCTAAGGTAAATCCCAATTTCTCTACCACACGCTGACTTTGTTTATTCGTATCATAGCAATTTAATTCAAGCTTATGAAGGTTGAGGAGGGTAAAGCCCAGTTCAATCAGAGCTGCTGATGCCTCCGACACAATACCTTGTCCCCAATAATCCGGATGCAGGGTATAGCCGATTTCCAACACATCATCTGCATGACGATGGTTAAAGTCCACAGAGCCAATCATTTTATCCTCTCCTTTTAGCTTTATGCCATAGCCAGAAGGCAATTGCTGCTCTGCTTGACTTTTAGGCAGGACATGCTCCAAATAATAAACTTCATCCTCAATTTTTTCAATCGGCGGAAATCCCGCTGGGTAGGCTACTTCTGGCAAACTGGCATAAGTGAAGATATCTGCAGCATCTGCAATTGTCCGCTGACGCAAATTCAGACGTTCCGTTTCCACGTTGGGCAGAATCTTTCCATCAAATTCTTCTAAAATCTTTAGCATGGCAATTTTCTCTAATCCGGCTGCTGCCCATCATGAGCCTGCCATTGACAATCCATCAAAGCAAAATCGGTGAATGTGGCTTTAAAAGAGGAATCCTCTGGACTGCAGGCATAGATGCCAAAAGCAATCTCATCTGTTGCTTTAGCTAAATGGGCAATTCGCATCTGCTTAAAGGTCACACCGTCCAGCGAATTTTCAATCCGAAAATCCTGACCGCGGCGGCTGAGACGGTACCACATGCTGTTGGTTTCAGCAGGAATTTCCACTGTCGCCCAGTCTGAATAGCCTTGGTTAGTGACAACACTACCTAGATGCTGAAAGGTTTCATTTTCATACTCAATTGACCCCTTAATCCAGTTGTCACTGTCCAGATAAACCACCACACCACATTGGTCAAAGCGGTGCTGGCTGTCAAAGCTAGTCTTAACGACAAAGGAAAAATACTGCTCATCCGTAGACATCTGCAAAACCGGTGCATTATCATTGCAAAAATGATAGTAGGTTCTCTGCCAAAGGTCAGTATGAGGCAGGGTTTCAATGGTAATTTCCTTATCAGATATCTGATAAGATTTTGGCTGGCGTGTCCATTTGAATTGGTTTAGATCTAAGGACATCATTCTATCGTCTCCTTTCACAACAAAAAAGTCCCTATCTGGCATCATGCCAGACAGGGACGAATGTATAATCCGCGGTACCACCCATATTCAGAAATGGAGCTGAGCTCTATCTGCAACTTTGCTATGCTGTTTATGATATATCAGCAACCCGTAAAAGCTACCTGTGCGGATTTCTCAACCTCACCGCTCTCTGTGACAGATATCTGCTCTACTCCTCTGATATAGATGATGACTTCAAAACTTAGGCTTTGAAGCTGACCCCGTTTTCTTTCAAGCTAGTGATTGCTGCTGGACCGATACCCTTAACAGCCAAAACATCTTTTTCAGAAGCCTTTTCAAAATCGGCCAAAGTCTTAAAACCTGCTTCTTCAAGACTGGCTTGTTTAGCAGCACCGAGACCAGCAAAGATATCGACTTGGTCTACTTTAGGGGCTGGCTTAACTTCTGCTGTCGTTTGAGCTGGTTTCTTAGGAGCCGCTGGTTTAGCAGGGGCAGCTTCTTGAGCTGGTTGGCCTTTGAGCAGGCCTTGACGTTTCATTTTCAACTTCAATGCTTTTTTGCGATTTTTCTTTTGAGACATCTTATACTCCAAAAACTTTTTTTATTATTATAGCAGGTTCTTTTCAGAAAATAAACACCAAAAGGCCTAGAAATGGCAATTTCAGGCCATTCTTTACAAAATTGTAATCTAAAACCCAGACAAATACTTACATTTTTCTTAAATAACCTGCCAAAATAGCACTCCAATCAAATTTTTGACAAGATAGTGCGCTGTGTAGAGAATGATCACCATGGTTCAAGGGAGAAAGTTTTGTGGTTATTGATATGATAAAAACAGTTGCTTGGTGGTTATGATAATCGGAAACCTTGCTTATGGAGTGAGGTCTGATAGATTTTAGTACCACCTTCTACCTTATGAAAACTTCCGCTTTCTTTCTGACTGCCTAGGCTTTCAGGGTCAGAATCTTATTTATCATATATTTTGTCAAACTGAGTTAAAAACGAAAGAGAACAATACCCTAGAGTCAAGCACTGAACAAGCTCATCTTTTTAAGAATAGTTATCGCGCCTGCTTCATTCTATGCGACTTGGACTTAAACTCTTTTAGGCATTTATCGTAAAACAGCTATTTCAGCTGGCAACTATTATACTTTTTCAAAATCACAATACTATTTTGTTGACTTCACCTTGCTATCCTTCAATAACACAAACTAGGCCTATCTTATTTCCAAACTTAAGCTATCCACTGGGTAGTTTAAGCTGTCTCTGGCTCTTCTCCCAGTCTGACTTTGACTTCTTAAGTATTTGTAAACAGCTTTTGAACAAGCAATCACTACCAATCGTTTTTGGGAATAGATAAAAGACCTGAGCAGCGGTTTCTGCTGAGGTCTGTTGAATATTATCGTTTCGCTGATACGCACTAGGGCTTAATAGGTCCGTTTCCCCATCAAATTATCTGGCAGGTCGTGGAAGGACTTGCCTTGGTGGTAATTGGCAAATTTCCCTTGCAAATATCGGTAGGCATCTAGACGGCTCTCATAGCGGATGGCAGCTTCTTTAGCCCGCTCATCCCCATCTTCTTTCCAAACGTCCTGACTGGTTTTAACAGCTGTCTGATTCACTAGAATTTGGCTATTGAGCCAGTCTTCAAAGTCTTTTAAAAATTCTTGTTCGTAGGTCATCTGACGACTCCTTTTCTTTTGCCTTGGCTAATCACCATTATATCATATCCCTACCCCAGCAAGACCATTAAGATTGGAATGACAATTAAGGTCATGAGCGTTGTCTCTGTTACCATAATAGCTGCATAGTCTGCATCAGCACCGTAAAGTTTGGAAACAACGGGGGCATTCGTCATAACAGGCATGGCCGACTGGATGATAAAGACTTCCTTCATCAGATGAGGCATCTTGGCTGGCAGAACCATGAGGGTCATGAGCAGAGGAGCCACCACAAAGCGTCCCAGAAGAATCAGAAGATGGTCCTTCCCTAGGCGCAGGTGGCTGAGGCCCGCCTTGGAAATGGATAGGCCGATAAAAATCATAGACAGAGGGATAGTGATATTGCCCAAATAGGTCAGGTCTGACAAGAGAAAATCTGGCAGCTGGACTTTTAAGAGTACCAAGGCTACACCGGCCATAAAGCCAAGCAGGGGAGCGGAGAAGATCTTCTTCAAGCTATTTTGCCAGTTAAGCCCTGATTCTGTTTCACCATCTCGCTGAATCAGGTAGAGACCAATCGTCCAAAAGAAGGTCGTATTGCACATATAATAAACCAAAACATAGGGAATACTCTTGTCGCCAAAGAGAGCCTGATTGATCGGCAGACCAACAAAGACCGTGTTGGAGTTGAAGAACATAGAGGTAAAGAGACCGCGGTGAGACTTCTTGACCTGAAAGATCTGGGCGACAGCCATAGCAATCCCTAGGAGGATAACCATGGACAGGGCTGGATAACGCAGTTGAGGCAGCATAACTCTAAGATCATGGGCCGAAAATCGTCCAAAGATGGTTTCAATCATGTAGCAGGGCAGACCAATTTGAGTGACCAAGCGAGCCAGTATACTGGAAGATTTATCATCAAACCATCCCCGCTCAGCTAAAACATAACCAACCAACACCATAATCAGGATAGTAACAATACCTGAAATACTCTGCAGAAAGACGCTCAAATTTCCTCACCTCGCAAGTCCGCTTGTCTTTGGTTCAGGTAGGCCAACATAGCTTGACCAGCCTTACGAACGTCATCGCCATGAAAGCCATGACCAGCATTGGGCAAGACCAGCAGTTCAGCCTGAGCGTAGGTTTCTTCTGCCCGCTCAGAATAACTGAGGGGGACAATTTTGTCGCTGTCTCCGTGGACGATAAGCACAGGCTTTTGATAGGCCACCATCTCTTGATAGATGTCAAAAGAAGTCGCATCCTGATTGTAGATGGCTCCAATTTGAGTTCCCATGACAACACGAGATTCAGGTCCGAGACCGTATTTCGCGAGACGTTCCTTGGCATCATCTTGAAGTACAAAGGCAGGATAAAAGAGAATCAAACCTGCAAGCTGCTCAGAAAGTTGACCAGCCACATAGGCTGATACAAATCCGCCTTGGCTCTCACCCATAAGGTAAATTCGATTGGGATTAATTTCAGGCCGTTCCTGCAGTTGCTCAAAAACAGCCTGTAAGTCATCAGCCTGAGTCAGTACTGACATATCAAGGAAATTACCATCACTTTGCTTCTCTGAGCCATCCCCAGAGCCAGCAAAATCATAGGAATAAACGGCATAGCCAGCTTCATAAGCCTGCTGAGCATAAACTTGTGTTCCTAAATGATTTCCCCTAAAGCCATGGGACATGATAACTAGGGGAAGTTTCCCTTTTCTTTGATCGGGTAGATAAAATTTACCATAGAGATTGAACTGATCTCGTTTGAGCCATAAATCCTGGACAGTCATCTTGCACCTCCTCGTAAGATACTAAGCTGTTAAACAACTCAAAGGAAAATAGGAACCTTGCCGAAGATACACTAGCATCTAAAATGGTTATCTTTTTCCACAGAGTTGTAAGCCTGTTCAATTAAACAAAATCAATAGCAAGAGAAGGGCGTGAGACAAAAATCGGTATGGATACGGCAAAACCATCGATTTTGTCATCCCACCTCCCCATAGTTGATTTTAGCCTTCTCAAACTGTCTTCCAGCCTGTTTGCTCATCTTACTTGACAAGGGATGAGAACTTGACTTTACCGCCGCTGGCACATGATAGGCTAAAAACTAAAGCATCAAGCTCATCATCACAAACCAACCACTGCAGCTTGCTACTTACACTAAAAAATAAGGAGACTGGTAACTATTGTCCCAGTCTCCTCTCACTAGATCTGCCACCACCGAGAATCGAACTCGGAACGGAGCATTACCATTGCTCTATTATACCATTTAACTACAGCGGCTACCTATTTATAATACCATAGTCCCTATTTCCTGACAAGATATAAATTTGAAAAATTTTACAAGATTTTCAAGCTATCTTTTTCAAGTATTTACTTGGTCTTGCCATCCCAATTTTCAAAACCAGATTCAAGGACATAGACATTGGTAAAGCCAGCCTTTTTAAGAATTGGAACAGCCCGAGCAACTGCCTGACTGCGCATATTATCATAGAGCAAAACAGGCTTATCCTTGCGAAGAGCAGAGAGAGACTCCTTAAACTGTTGAATTTGGAAATTACGGGCTCCTAGGATATGCTTATCCTGAAAGGCCTTAGAACTCCGCAGATCAATAATTTGTCCTTGATGCATGAGCTGCTGAAATTCGCTGTTGTTAATAAATTTAGCCGCACGACGAATCCGCAAATACCGCCAAGCTGACCAGCCCAGAAAGGCAAGAACAATAACAGCAACTAAAATCCAGTTGATAAGCATTTGTGACCTCATGAAAAAATTCTCCTTTAATAAATTTAGGCTAGACAAATCCGCCAATAACACTAGCGGACCATTTTCAATCGATTAGGCAAATTGACGGGCTAGACTGGCAGCGCCAATGATACCAGCATCATTTCCCAGCTCAGCAATCTTAATCTTCGTTGACGTCTTAACAGCTGGGAAGGCGAATTGCAGGAAGTATTTTTCAACCCGACTGCGTAAGAATTCACCTGCTGCTGAAACACCGCCACCCAGAACGAGAGAATCCGGATTGAGGGTATTCCCAAGATTGGCTGCTGCCAACCCCAAGTAGAAGGCTACCTTTTCAACGACAGAATCGGCAAAGGCATCACCAGCTTGTGCAGCGACAAAGACGTCCTTACTGGTCACAGTTTCCCCGTTGTCAATAGCTTTCTTGATTAGTGAATCACCCTCGTATTCTTCTGCCAGCTGACGAGCCACACGCACGACACCCGTTGCGGAAGCAACAGTTTCCAAGCAACCCTTGTTACCGCAGGTACATTCGAATCCATCAAGGGGTTGGACATTGATATGACCGATTTCACCACCAGCACCGGCCACTCCATGAATGAGGTTGCCATCAGCAATGATACCACCGCCAACACCAGTCCCTAGCGTCACCAAAATAACGTCGGGATTGTTGCCTCCGGCACCGGTCCAAGCCTCTCCTAAAGCTGCAACATTAGCATCATTGTCAATAGCAAAAGGAATACCAATCTCCTTTTCGATGATCGAACCAACTGCTTGAGTCTTAGCCCAATTGAGGTTGAAGGCCCCAGTTACCGTCTTTTTCTCACGATCAACAGCACCAGGTGATCCCATACCAATACCAATGAAGTCCTCAGCTGTCAAGCCATAGAGGTTCAAACGGTGCTTGAGAGATTCTACAATATCAGGCACAATATGCTTGCCTTCTTCCAAAATATTGGTCTCAATTGCCCACTTTTCTTGGACTTCTCCTTCTGTTGTCAAAATACCAAATTTGATGGTTGTACCACCTAAGTCAATACCCAATAATTTTTTAGTCATGTGTTTTTCCTTCTTCTATTCTTTGCTTTTCCAAACGATGCTCCCGCCGTAAAATCAATTCGGCTGTCAGGTAATCCTGTTTTTCTATAAGGCCAGACTGATAGAGCCGCTCTAACTCGATTTTCATCATTTCGATATCATAGAGCCGCTTGCCCAGATAAACGATTATCCCGAAGCGTTTGAGTAGCTGCTGAACATCATACAAAGTTTTCATAAGCAAATTGTAACAAAAAAAGCTAACGCTTTCAAGTTGATTAGAAAGCGTTTTCTGAAATTTTCTGAGGAAAATCAAACCAAAAATTTTCACAAAAATAAAACGACCTAGAAAGGCCGTCCTATATCTATAAAACGCATCAAGCTTATTCCAGCCCTGGAGCTTGGCCAAGTTCGGCCTGAACCATCCAAAGAGTCTTTTCAGCATCAGCCTGAGCCGCTGTGAAGATATCGTTGGTTGGAGCATCTTCTTCTTCATCAGTAACATCCAAACCAACTTGATAGAGTTTATCCAAGTAGGTATAGACGTCAACGAGGCGACGCAGGTGATCCTCCATAGATTTATCCCATGTACCTTTTTCTTCAGTCAAGTTTGAATTTTGGTCAAATTCAGCCAAAGTAGAATAAGGAGAGCCACCCAGAGTAATCAGCCGTTCGCTGATTTCGTCAAGATTGGCATTGATGGCATCCATGTATTCGTCCATTTTGGGATGAAGATGAAGGAAGCCACGTCCTCGCATGTACCAATGAATTTGATGAACGATTGAATAGGCCTTAGACAAATCAGCAACAGCTTGGTTGAGGACGGCCTTGGTCTTTGGACGAGAACCAGATTGGCTATCAGCAGCTTGAGCTACTTGTTTTGCAATTGCATCTACAGAATATGACATGATATAACCTCCTATTTATTTAAGTTACTAAGCCGTTACGTTAAGCGCCTCAAGCGCCTAATGAACTTGCAGAAAAAGACTAAGTTGGCATAGACAACAAGTCTTGCTCCCAACCACTGCACCAAGAGTTTATTCCAAAATAGGAATATCGGACAAGTTTTTGCTCAGTCTCAAGTTATCTTGTCGGTAATTGAAGGGATTCTTATTTAGAATGATTCTTATTTACTGACATCTTTATTCTAATTCAAGCTTAGCAAATATGCAAATATTTGAATTATTTTCGGAATAATAAGTATGGAAACTCTTTTAATACTTTTTCTTGGGGCCAGTTTAGGCTCCTTTCTGGGGTTGGTGCTGGATCGCTTCCCAGAAAAATCTATTATCTGGCCTCCCAGTCATTGTGACAGCTGCGGCCGAGCTTTGGCCATCAGAGATTTGATTCCCATTCTTTCGGAGATAGGCAACGGTTTTGCCTGTCGTTTCTGTGGGACAAAATTGCCGATCAGCTATTGTCTCTTAGAAATTGCCTCTGCTCTGACCTTCTGGTTGGGCTGGATTGGCGGACTGAGCTGGAACCAGGTCTGTTTAATCCTGATCAGTCTTTTACTGAGTCTCTACGATTTGAAAAACCAGAACTACCCCTTGGTTATTATTTTACTAGCAGGCCTAGTTACCTGTTCTTTCTGCGGCAGTAATACCACAGCTTTGATTCTTCTTCTACTGGGAGTCTTGGCTCAAATTCTGCCCTTGGGAATCGGAGAGGGAGACCTCTATTATTTGGCCCTCTTGGCCCTGACTACGGACCTTCATTCCCTTCTCTGGCTAATTCAACTGGGGAGTCTGCTAGCCATCCTGTTCATCATTAGCCGCAAAGAAAAAAGGGCTGTTCCCTTCCTGCCCTTTTTGAGTCTTGCTTATTTGGTTGAATTGATTTTGCTGAGGATGTGGTAAAAGTTGGCAGCCTTTTTACGTCTCATCGCTCATCCTTTTCATCCACTTGGGAATTTCTTGACTGATGCTGGTTGGGAGGACGACGTAGGCTTCCTTGGCCAGATCCTCTGCAATGGCCGAATGAAGGTAGCTGGCTGCGCCGACACTCTGAAAGAGGTTATCTGTGAACTGCGCTACAAAACCTGTAATCATGCCGGCTAAGGTATCACCCATGCCACCAGTTGCCTGATAGGGGCCGCCAACTGTCAATTGACCGATATGGCCAGTCTGATCATAGATTTTTGTTTCGTGGGACTTAGCCACTAGAACCGTTTGACTGGGAAAGCGGACTAGAGCTGCTTGGGTATTTTCTTGGTCTTGTTGAGAAATTTCTATGCCTGACAGGCGCTCCCATTCTTTCTGGTGGGGCGTCAGGACAATTTTTTCCGTAGGCCAATCAATCTGCTCCTTTTGAGCCAGTAAATCCAAGGCTGATCCATCAATAATAAGGGTTTGTTCTGATTCAGCTTGGGTCAAGACTAGCTCTAAAGTTTTCTGAGCTAGAGGGGAATTTCCCAGACCTGGGCCAATCAGAATGACATTAGCCGCATGGATTTGTCTCTTTAAGAGTGACTGGTCTGCCAAATCAAAGGCCATAGCCTCCGGTAGGTGACTATGCAAGGCTGTGATATTAGCCCGGTCAGTAGCAGCTGTCACCAAACCTGCTCCGCTATTGACCGTAGCTAAGGCAGCCATAATAATAGCCCCACCATAAGGATAAATGCCACCGATAAGGAGGGTACGACCAAAAGTCCCCTTATGGCTTTTAAGGGGACGGGGTTGTATAAGGTCTGCGACTAATTTTTCATCAATAATCATAAGCTCACACTTCTTAAGGCTGCTTGGTAGGTCTGTTCCAGAAGCATGGTGATGGTCATAGGGCCGACACCACCCGGAACTGGAGTAATCAGGCTAGCAAGATCAGCCACCTCATCAAATTTAACATCACCAACCAGCTTGCCATTATCATCACGATTCATGCCAACGTCGACGACCACAGCTCCTTCCTTAACATAGTCCTTGGTCACAAAATTTTCCTGACCAATAGCCACAATTAAAACGTCTGCTCTTTTGCAGACTTCAGCCAGATGGCGAGTTCTGGAATGGGTCAAGGTGACTGTCGCATTTTTATCTAGGAGCAACTGAGCCATGGGTTTACCGACAATATTGGAACGACCGATGATAACAGCATTCTTACCTTCCAAATCAACCTGATACTCCTGCAGCATTTCCATGATGCCGGCTGGCGTGCAAGGAACCATAAGAGGACGACCAGACCAAAGGTGACCAGTATTCATAGGATGGAAACCATCAACATCTTTTTTAGGGTCAATGGCCAAAATCACCTTCTTGTCATTGATATGGTTAGGCAGGGGCAGCTGGACTAAAATCCCATGATAGTTGGAATCTTGGTTGTATTTTTCAATAATAGCCAGCAGCTCTTCCTGACTGATGCTGTCTGATAGACGGATAGTTTTACTGGTAAATCCTGCCGCTAAGGCAGACCGCTCCTTATTGCGAACATAAACTTGGCTAGCAGGATCATCCCCCACTAAAATGACCACCAGACCTGGTACAATACCATGCTTAGATTTTAGCTGAGCTACTTTTTCTGTTAACTGGCTCTGCATTTTCTTGGCCAAAGCCTTACCATCAATGATTTTCGCTGTCATTGTTACTCCCAATATTTTATATTATCGTGCATGCAGACTGCGCAAACTTTATGTGCTTGCCACGGCAAGCAGTACGCAGAATCTGCTGAATGGCCTTATTCTAGGCAAGAAAGTCTTTTTCTGTACTTGAAGTCAAATCTTCCAAAGCCTACCAGCTTGACCTTGTTTTTTTATTATACCAAAAAGGGAGTGGAATCACCCCAAAAATTGAAAATTTTGATTCTCACAACGTCCTGATTTTAGAGTGGTGACCTGAAACGGTCTCTCCCCAGACCGTTTCACTCCACCCCCACACAGCTCAAAAAGTCTGGGACAAAAGTCCAGACTCATTAGCATTGTTCGAGATTTACCAGATTGAGCAGTGGTTGATTGGCAGTCCTTATCTTGGGGTGTAGTCCCATCGTCAGGTACTCCCTGAAACAGTCCACTGGACCGTTTAACTACCACGCAAGAGATAGGTCAAACAGTCTGGGAGACTGTTTGAGAAAACCAATATCAGCTATGCGGAGGTGGGAAATAAGATGAACGCTGTTCATCACATTCGTTTAGGCTTTCCGCTTCGTTTTAGCCTTGCGACAAAAGTAAAACCAACCAGCAGTGTTTCATTGGTGCTAAAGAACCTAATGAACTGTGCAGGGGTAAGACTCTTGGCATAACTAACAATTCTTACTCCCAACTACTGCGTCAAAAATTTATTCCAAAGCAGAAAGCCTGGACAAATTTTTTATACGAAAACTACAAAGAATGCAAAAATTCCCTCCCTATGATATAATCAAAGCGAAAAAAATTATATTTAGACTACTAGCTCGTCCCTAGTAGTCTTTTTCTGTGCTAAAAATTCAGAATAAG
>NZ_JAAKDU010000021.1 GCF_011038795.1 Streptococcus tangpeifui | reverse complement strand
GCACCGCCTGAGTATTGCGCAGCGGACAGAGCGTATTATTGTGATGGATCAAGGAAAGATTGTAGAGACCGGTAGCCATAAGGAACTGTTGGCGAATAAAGGCTTCTATTACACACTGTTTAACTAAGGGAGGACGTTATCATGAATCCAAAATTACTCGAAAGTGCGGAATTTTACCGCCGCCGCTACCATAATTTTGCGACAGTGCTGATTGTGCCCTTGGTTATCTTGATTGTTTTCATCGTTGTCTTCCTTTGTTTTGCTAAAAAGGAAGTCACGGTCATCTCTCAAGGTGAGGTGGCCCCGACTGAGGTTTTAGCCATTATCCAGTCTGGCAGTGATGCTTCTATTGCTCAAAACAAATTGGATGACAACACCAAGGTGAAAAAAGGGGATCTTTTGGTGCGATATAACGAGGAGACAACTCCTGCACAAAAGAATTCGCAAAAAGAAGCCATAAAGGAACGCAATAAGCGTCTGGACAAAATAGAAGAGAAGAAAGAAAAGAAGACCAAGAAAAAAAACAAAAAGCTCTCTAAAAAGGCCAGAAAAAAAGCTG
>NZ_JAAKDU010000020.1 GCF_011038795.1 Streptococcus tangpeifui | reverse complement strand
CAAGATGGCTATCAATGGCTGAGCTACAAGTCTTACAGCGGTATTCGCCGTTATGCCAATATTGCAAAGCTAGAGGTTAAGGAAGTTCCAGCACCTAAGACAGACAATCAGTCAGCAGGAGACAGCGAAACTACTTTTCCAACCCTGCAGCGTTACACCTTCGATCGGGAAGTCGCGGTTAAAAACGAAGCCAGGGCAGCCGCTAAGACAGAGTTCACCTTTACCAAAGGAGAAGGGGTTAACTATGATAAGGAACTCAAGGCCGATGGCTACAAGTGGATCTCTTATGTCTCTTACAGCGGTATCTGCCGCTATGTCATGCTGGACAAGCTGCCCAATTCTCAGCCATCAGAATCCAAACGGACCGGACAGATCAGTGTTGAAAACCAAACGAGCCAAGGCTTTGATGTCAGGATTTCCAATGTTTCAGACAGTAAGGGAATCCTAGCCGTCAAGGTGCCTATCTGGACGGACCGAAATGACCAAGATGATATCATCTGGTATGACGGCGTTAAGCAGGGAGATGGTACTTACAAGGTAGCGGTCAAACTGTCTGACCATAAGAATGAAACCGGCACCTACAATATCCACCTGTATTATGTTGAAACTGACGGAGCTATGAAAGGGGTTGCCGCACAACAGGTTAAGGTGGCTGAACCTCAAGTTACCAGAACCGGAACCCTCTCCTTTAGTAACAAGGATAACGGCGACTTCGATGTCATCGTTTCGACTGTCACCGACAGCCAAGGACTTAAGGCGGTTAAGGTGCCCGTCTGGACAGATAGGAACGACCAAGATGATATCATCTGGTATGATGGCGTTAAACAAGCTGATGGGACCTACAAGGTCACCGTCAGAGTGTCCGACCATAAGAATGAAACGGGCCTCTATAATATCCATCTCTATTACCTAGAAAATGATGGCAAGCTGGTTGGTATAACAGGTCAGCAGCATCGCTCAGAAGCTAAGAAGATGGATAAACGGGTGACCGGAACTCTTGCTATTCAAAATCAGACTTCCGATGGTTTTGATGTCCTGATTACCAATGTGTCGAACAGCAACGGTATTGTAGCGGTCAAGGTTCCTGTTTGGACCAGCAATCGTGACCAAGATGATATTATCTGGTATGATGCTA
>NZ_JAAKDU010000001.1 GCF_011038795.1 Streptococcus tangpeifui | reverse complement strand
AGAGAGCTTATCTACCGAATTTTAGTCGTATTTTTATACTCATGCTTATCGCATATTTTGGGGTGCTCGTCAGTAGAGTGGATCAGTTTTGCCCTCGATTACTAGAATCATTAACTCGTCAACCACAAAGCCCTCACTAAGATTATACACCTAGTGAGGGCTGTGTGTCCGTTTTCATTATTCTGTGGGTGAGGGCGGAGCCATCATGGATGTCTTGCCCAGCCTCTTGATATTTTATACTGTTTTAGCACCACTCATCCACTGCAGTTTGACCAGCAATTCGGCCGAAGGTAAAGATATCAGTCAAGGAATTGCCGCCCAGACGATTACCAGCATGAAGACCGCCAGCGACTTCTCCTGCTGCATAGAGACCCGAAATAATACGGCCTTGTTGGCTGATAACATGGGCTTGTGTATCAATCTTCAGGCCACCCATGGTATGGTGAACTGCTGGCTTACGCGGAGTCGCATAGAAAGGCGCTTTCTCAACCTTGAGGTCAAAGGCTCCCTTATTAAATTCAGGATCATAACCCGCATCGACATAAGAATTATAATCAGTAATAGTTTGGACAAAGACCTTTGGATCAATATTAATTTTCTCTGCTAATTCTTCTAGAGTATCAGCGCGATAAAGCGTACCTGCTGCTACCTGTGCCTCGATTTTTTCGTCACTAGTATTATAGGCTGTTTGTTTGATATTATCATCCGCAATCAAATAGAAAAGTCCGCCGTTATCAATAGCCGCTTGTGACAATTTATCACGGCTACCATATTCATCAACGAAACGCTTACCTTCCTTATTAACCATGATAAAGTTTGCAGGCGGTACCTGCAGGCCTGAAAAGAGAGCTCCAGTTTCTGGATCCGATACAGGCATCATCTGAGTGAAGCCCATACCAACAAGATCTGCTCCAACACTTTGACCAAGGATAATACCATCTCCTGTGATAGCTGGTGAGTTGGACGTCCTGATGTCATCGTCAATTTCTGTCCAATAAGTGTTGTATTTCTGCAACATCTCAGTATTCGCACCAAAACCGCCCGAGGCCAGAATTACAGCCTTGGCATAAACTGTAATGGTTTGACCGTTGCGACCTTCTGCAATTGCTCCTTTGATATGACCATCTTCAACAAGCAATTCCTTAACAGGGGTATCTGTCAGAATAGTGCCTCCTGCCTTACGAACATAGTTGTCAAGGACGGAAATATAGGCATAGCCCATTGGCGTCTTAGGCTTATGACCGCGGCGCCAGATAGCCCCTACCGGCATGGTTACATCACTGTGATCAAATTCAACCCCGACATTTTCCAGCCAGTGAACCGAATCCAAGGCATGTTCGGTCAAAATTTTCACCAAATCATAATTGCCATGAATTTCATTACCCTTGAGGTCAGTTCGTTTACCACCTAGATAGGTTTGGATACGATAGAGCAATTGAGAGTCAAAGAGAAAACTTGGATCTTTAAGATAGGCTTCGACTTGTTCTTGAAGTGCTTGAAAATCGTCACGATATTCTGGATCAATTGTTGATAAATCCTTGGAAATCAACTCTTCCAAGTTATGGGCTTCGCCAGGATTAGCCGCAAAGGTCTTTTGCCAGTCAGGATCCGGAGCATTCATAGGACCACCAGCTCGAACTGTATTCCCGCCTAAGGCTGGGAATTTTTCCAAAAGAACAACGGATTTTCCCTTTTGCAAAACAGTAGCTGCGGCAGAAAGACCGGCACCACCACCGCCAACAACCAAAACATCGGTGGTAAACTCCTTGTCTTCCTTATCTAAGGCGGACGGAGCCTTCGACCGCTTCTTCAACGTATCAGGATTACCGCCAGCTAGCCGAATTGCTCGGGCTACACCATCAAGAACACCGTTGGAGGTTACAGAAGCTCCAGAAACAGCATCCACATTAAGAGTTTGTCCTTCAATAATTTCATTTGGAATACGGGTAAAGACAATATCAGAAATGCCAGAAGTTTCGCCAGAACTATCAATATCAATCTTTTCAATTCTGTCATCAGACAAGGTAACCGTCACAGGCAGAGGTCCATTATGGCCTTCTGTCGTAACCTCATATTCACCAGGCTCAAAATGAACGTCTTCAGGCTCATTAAGCTGGTTAGCGACATTGACAAAGCGGACAAAACGATAGAAACAACTTTCTAAAAAGTCTACTGTCTTTTGATCCTTGAGATCACCCTCATCATCAAAAGCTTTATGAGCAAAGCCCAGCAAAAATTCATTGCCTGGCATAACGGTCGCATTCACACCAGGAGCATCCAAAATCTGCCGCAAATGCAGCTGAGCCCGTGAAGACCCCTGCTCAGAATAGGAAGCTCCAACAATCATAATTGGTTTGCCATCAAGCGGATGAATATTAAAAGACAGCCATTCAAGTAAACTGTTCAAACTGGAAGGAATGGTATGATTATGCTCAGGTGTAGCAATAATAACCCCTTCAGCCTCAGTAATCTTCTGATTAAAATTTTGGATGATAGGTGAATCTGTCTGATCATCGGTTTCATTAAACATGGGAACTTGATCGATGTCCAAGATTTCAATCTCGGCTTTATTAGCAAAATGTTTAGCCATAAACTGCAATAACAATCGATTGTAGGAATGCTTAGCATTGGTCCCCGCAATAGCAACTAATTTCATAATAATTTCTCCCTTTACACTTCCCAAGCGAAGGCTTGTTTACGCTTTGTATCAGCTTCCTTGACCAACTGATTGGTTAGGTTAACAAAGCCTTGAAATTCCGCAAAGCAATCATCCAGTTCGGAAACTTTCTCAGGATTATTTAGCTGGTTATCATCGGTTAGAACCTGCTCGGAGTGGCCTAATAGGAATTCATTTCCAGGCATAACCCTAGCCTTTAATTCTGGAGCATCTAAGATTTGCCGCAGGTGGGCCTGCGCCCGAGAAGTCCCCAGAAGTCCAAGTGAAGCCCCGACAATCATCGTTGGCTTATTAATCAGAGGGCGGCTGGTGTAAGCAATCCATTCCAAGGCACTTGAGAGCGGTGCTGGAATAGTGTGGTCATATTCCGGAGTTGCAATAATCACACCCTCTGCATCTGCAATCTTCTCGTTAAAGTCAGCCACAGCTTGAGGAACTTGCTTATCTTCGGGTTCATTAAAGGCTGGCAGATCCTGAATTTCTAGGATTTCAATGTCAGCTTGGTTGGCAAAATGCCTAGCCATAAACTTTAAGAGTTTTCGGTTAGTTGAACGGGCCGAATTAGTCCCAACAATCGCAACTAATTTCATTTTGTTACCTCTTTCACATTATTGGTTCCCCCTCATTGTACTACTCCCCTATTTTTTTGTAAACGCCATCTCCCGAAATTTAATGTCATAATATCTATTTTTCAGATAATAGTATTGCTTTACTCGGTACTCCTGCAGACTAACCACTCGATCCAAGATATCACTAGTCAGGTCGGTTTCGCCAACCAATCCAATTTTAATCGTCAGTTTAAGAAATATTACAAGTTAACACCCAGACAGTATCGGCAAGAGTTTATAAAAGAATCTTTGCGGAAGTAATCCCCTAATTTAGTCCGAGCTCTCCTTTCTAAAAGATCACAAAAAAGCTACTAGGAAAACCTAGTAGCTTTTATCAGGACTCCGCTAAAACCTTATTTTTTAAGGTTGTAGAATGAGTTGATTCCTTTGTATTGAGCAACTTCACCAAGTTGATCTTCGATACGAAGCAATTGGTTGTATTTAGCCATGCGGTCTGTACGTGACAATGAACCTGTCTTGATTTGACCAGCGTTAGTTGCAACTGCGATGTCAGCGATTGTAGAATCTTCTGTTTCACCTGAACGGTGTGATACAACTGCAGTGTAACCAGCTTCTTTAGCCATTTCGATAGCTTCGAATGTTTCAGTCAAAGTACCGATTTGGTTAACCTTGATAAGGATTGAGTTAGCAGCACCTTCTTTGATACCACGTGCAAGGTAGTCAGTATTTGTAACGAAGAAGTCGTCACCAACCAATTGAACACGATTACCAAGGCGTTCAGTAAGAGCTTTCCAACCTTCCCAGTCGTTTTCATCCATAGCATCTTCAATTGTGATGATTGGATATTTATTTACCAATTCTTCGATGTAATCGATTTGTTCAGCGGCAGTACGCTTAGCACCAGTTTCACCTTCGAATTTAGTGTAGTCGTAAACGCCATCTTCGTAGAATTCTGATGAAGCACAGTCGAAACCGAGCATGATTCCGTTTTCACCAGCTTCGTAACCAGCTGTTTCAATAGCCTTAAGGATAGTTTCAACACCATCTTCAATACCGTCGAAACGAGGTGCAAATCCACCTTCATCACCAACAGCTGTTTCCAAACCACGTTCTTTAAGGATTTTCTTCAATGCATGGAATACTTCAGCACCCCAACGAAGACCTTCCTTGAATGTTGGTGCACCAACAGGCATAATCATGAATTCTTGGAAAGCAATTGGAGCGTCAGAGTGAGAACCACCATTGACGATATTCATCATTGGAGTTGGAAGAACTTTAGTGTTGAATCCACCAAGGTAGCTGTAAAGTGGGATTTCAAGGTAGTCAGCAGCTGCGCGTGCTGCAGCGATAGACACACCAAGGATAGCATTTGCACCCAATTTACCTTTGTTTGGAGTACCATCAAGAGCGATCATTGCACGGTCGATTGCTTGTTGGTCGCGTACATCGTAACCGATGATAGCTTCTGCGATGATGTTGTTTACGTTGTCAACAGCTTTTTGAGTGCCAAGACCGCCGTAACGAGATTTGTCACCGTCACGAAGTTCAACTGCTTCGTGTTCACCAGTAGAAGCTCCTGAAGGAACCATACCACGTCCGAAAGCACCTGATTCAGTATAAACTTCTACTTCAAGTGTTGGGTTACCGCGTGAGTCAAGGACTTCGCGTGCGTAAACATCAGTAATAATTGACATTACAATACTCTCCTTATGAGTTTTAATTTTTTACACCACAATAGTAACACAAACTTCGTTAATTAGCAAACGAGAACTGAAGCTTGTATCATTATTTTTTAAATTTTGAAAAAATTTTTGAATCCCTTTTTCCTTATCATTTTGGCCATCTCTGGCCTTTATTTTCTATCTTATGATAAAATAAGGTAACGAGGTACACTATGGATAATTTAGAGAAGAAATTAATGACAGCTGCTTCTGGTGAAACAAGATTCAATCCAGACGAGCAGCGCCGATACATTGGCACCTTTCGTGAGCGTGTTTTGCTTACGATTGATAAAAATATGGGTAACCGGGATGATGTCAAGGCAGCTTTTCCAAAAATCTTGGAAGACCTAAAGAAAAACTACTCTGTCATCAAGGTCAAATCCTGCTCTAATCTAACTCAGACCAATCAAGTCATCTACATGAAAATGGCTCAAGAGGCGGGCGTCAGCTTTACCAATGTCAATGAAAAAGGCGAGCATGCTTTCGACCTAATTGTTCATACCGACAAAGCTGTCAATCAAGCAGAGACGGATATTTTTAAAGTTTATCCCCAATTCTTTGAAACGATTACTGAACCAGCGCCTGAAAAAAAGAGTTTTTGGAAAAAATTGTTTGAGAGTAGAAAAAAAAATCAGTAAACCGTGATAAAATCACGATTTTGATTTTCCTCACTCTCTCATTTGAATGCCTTGGCCTCTGCTGCTCTCTTGTTTTAAGGCGGCAGACTTTGGCGGTCTATCTCCAGACCATCAAACACCACTGGAACGTTTCAAACCCACCTTCACTCCGCTCAGTTGGTTAGGTTTTCCGCTTTGACCTTGTGGCAAAAAGAAAAACAGCCAGCCACTGTGCCAAAAATTAATTCTAAAACAGGGATACCAGACGAATTTTGCACAGTCCCCAATTAAGAACTGTGCAGGGTTAAGACTAAGTTGCATAGCCAACAAGTATTACTCCCAACCACTGCACTAATTTGGTAAATCTAAAGCAATACAAAGGAGGCAGAACTTTTTGTCTGCTTTTCTTCTAAAACAAAGAGGAACGAAATATGAAAGAGAAATACATCCACGAAATCAAAGTCTTTGAAAATCACCAACTAAACAGTTTTGACTATGGCCATGTAGTCGTCACCAGTGACATTGTCCAGTCATCACTCAATTACTACGGCCATGCCCATGGTGGCTATCTTTTCACCCTCTGTGATCAAATCAGCGGCCTAACAGCCATTTCAACTGGTTCTGATGCCGTGACCCTCCAATCAAGCATCAATTACCTCAAGCCAGGGAATTTAGGGGACAAGCTGACTATTGAAGGGAGCTGCAGCCACGACGGTAGAACCACCAAAGTCATTGATGTCACTATCAACAATCAAAACAAGGAACTAGTAGCCAAGGCCAGCTTTACTATGTACGTAACTGGCCAGCATAAGGAAGAAACAATCCAATAGGAAGTCGATCTAAGAATAGTGTTATCTGGCTAACTAAAAAGAGCGTCTTTTAAGCGCTCCTATTAATCTTCAAAAAAATCTCTAAAATCTTCCTGAATAAATGTGATATCGGGGTGGCTCTTTGCCACCTCATTTTTTTCCTTATCCAGCCAAATAATTTTTGCAGGATCTTGCTGCAGAACTAAGCCTGCCAAAGGGTAAACTTCCAAGGTTGATCCAATAACAATGATGAGATCACTGAACTGAGTCCAACGAGCTGCTAAGTCTAAATTGTCGGGATCAATGGCATCACCATAGAGGACAATTTCTGTGTCAACGTGATCCGCTAGAATAGCTAGAGGGTCATTGGTTAGCAGAGTGTGAGCATGTCCCATGATAGCTTGATCATCTCGCAAATCAATTTCTTGAAAACAGATTTGACAAATCCCTCTGTCGGCCTTGCCATGAAATTCAATAATTTCCTTTGAACCAGCCTGACGGTGAAGGCCATCAATATTTTGTGTCAGGACAGGGACTGCCTGCTTAGCGATCCAACGGTGAACCTTGTTGGGCTCCAGTCTTTGTAAAAATTGTTGCTTATGCCACTGCCAGAACTCTCTAGGATAAGATTGGAAAAAAGGACGTGATAAAATTTCACGGGCTTGGAAGTAGCGCCCCTTAAGTTTCATTCCTTTCATGGTGGTATAGTCAGGAACTCCAGATAGAGTCGAGACACCTGCACCTGTGACAACAAGAGGGTTCTGAGCTAACTGGATGCGGTTTTCGAGGTCTTTTTGGTTCATAGCTGCCTCCTTATCTTTTGACTTTATTATACTACGAAACAAAAACCTTAGTGTTTTCAAGCCACAGTCACACTTAAAGGGCTATGGATATATCTCAGATATTGCCCATGAATAGCTTTAAAAGAGAGCGAGATCATCCCTAAAATTGAAAATTTGGTCCTCACCACGCCCTAATTTTAAAGTGGTGACCTGAAACGATCTCTCCCCAGACCGTTTTTGACACTTGCTTTGCAAGCTTCATTTCCCGATGAGAGTGGGACAAAAATCGTAAATCGTGATAAAATCACGACTTTAATTTTCTTCGCTCGCCCATTTTAAGGCTCAGAGCTCTGCCACTCTCCTGTTTTTAGGTGGCAGGCTTTCAATCCCACCTCCGCACAGTTGATTAGGTTGACCGCTACCCCTTGCTACGAAAGGAATAAGGACTGCCAATCAGCAGTGGTTCATTGGTGCTAAAGCACCTAATGAACTGTGCAGGGGTAAGACTAAGTTGGCATAGCCAACAAGTCTTGCTCCTAACCACTGCGCCAAGAATTTATTCAAAAACAGGGATACTTGACCAACCTATCTTCCTTTATCATTTTGAAAAAGGAAGGTGATCCTGGCTAAAGATTACCTGATCTTCAGTCAGACCCGTTAGATTTAGAAATTTTGTCTTAAACTCTTCTAGAGAGTCCTCAGAATGACCATACCACTCCTCACCACTGGTAATATACCACTTGGCAAGGGATTTGATTTCCTTGGTTACTTGAGGGATATGGGATTTATCTTTAAAAGTAATCAGGTAAACTATTTCAAAGGCAGCTGCTATAGAATTATTTCGCAAAGTTTTTAAAGATTCTAACATGATAGATACCTACTTTCTAAAGGATACTAATGCTGAATGACTTGCAATCGGTTTGCTGGGGTGCAACCAAACTAACATTGCGCTTATCCTCAAAATAATCAGACTCATCTAACGAGGTTGATAGGCCGCTCCAAGGTTCAAGAGCGATGAAAGGACTTTGGTTGACAGTAGACCAAAGCACCAGATAAGGAAAATCCGGAAAATCTAATCGAACGCCCTTGTGATGTTTACGAGAACGTAAAGTGACACCGCGAGACTGAAGGCGATCCAGCGTCAGAGCATCACGGGTGAATAAACGATAATCTAAATCAAGCTTCTTCTGCTGATTCAAAAATGGAAGTCGATCGTTAAGATCCAACAGTCCTGTATCTGGAAATGAACGCGGAATTGAGCACGTTTCTTCTTCGTCGAATTCTAGATAATAATCCTCATACTTATCCATTTCCAGCAAAGGGCAATTAAACCCTGGGTGACCGCCAATAAAGTAGGGTAAGGTTTTGCTGGTTTCCTCATTAGCCACCTGATAAGTCGTCTGAATCCTTTTACCTGATAAGCGGTACGTAATGCTCAAATGAAAATGATAAGGATAAGCTCTCAGCATTTTTTCTGTTGGCCTTATTGAAAAGGTAACAGTATCCTCAGAGATGCTATCCACTATAAAATACTCCTTACGTACTAATCCGTGCCTAGGAATACTGCCTGTAAAATGCGGACGATCCGCTGGCCTATACACAGTCCAATTCATCCGCAAACTGCCGCAGATAGGAAAGAGTACCGGTGCTTGGGAGCTCCAATACTCAGGATTGCCCTGCCACAAATACTCAAGTCCATCCTTATCCTTGATCGACGTCAGCGCAGCACCAAATTCTGATAATTGAACGGTTAATTCATCATTTTTTAATGTAATCGTCATTATTGTCCTCACTTAGCTTATAGTTGAAATCAAAACAAAACAAGAGTCTCAATTAAACATTGTGACTCTTGCCTCGCTACGGTCTTTTCTGAAATTGAGAAAAGGGTTAATTAATGAATTAGGTGGAGATTTTAATTAATAAATGGAGAAATATTTGAAAGTTACAAGTTAGAAAGTTAATAAAGTATACTAATCTATTCATCAATTTCTTGAGTTTGAGCTAACTTTTTATACCAGTAAGCGCTCTTCTTAGGATAGCGCTCCTGCGTATCAAAGTCAACATAGAAAAGACCGTAGCGTTTCTCATAGCCATTAGACCATGAGAAAACATCCATCAAGGACCAAATGAAGTAGCCTTTGACATTGGCACCATCAGCAATGGCATCAGCAAGAACCTCTAAGTGTTTTTTGACATAGTCAATCCGTGCGTCATCATAAACAGTATGGTCGATAAATTCATCTTTATAACCAAGACCATTTTCGGTGATATAGATCTTCTTATAATTAGGATAGTCTCTTTTTACGCGCATGATCTGATCATACAGTCCCTGCGGGTAAATAATCCAGTCCCAATCTGTTTTTGGAATATGGGTTGGCGCTTCTCTGCGCCCGACACCTTTAATTTGGTATTTAGAACTGCCTTTTTCGCCCTTACCATTATGGATAATTTCCGTTTCGCCATCAAAAGCCTGCATCCAATCACTCATATAGTAGTTGATGCCCAAGAAGTCATTCAAATCCTTAGCAGCTTTAAGAGCTGCAAAATCGTCATCGCGCAGATCCAGTTTTCCGCCGTTGACACCTAAGATATGGTTGACCCCTTCCATGGTTTTATCCGAGTATTCTCCCAAATAAGTGGCATCAAGGATAAATTTATTGTGGATGATGTCTTCCAGTTCTGCAGCACGCACATCAGCTGGGTTAGACGGATCATAAGGATACTTGGTCGGCAGGGCGTGAACCACACCGATTTCACCAGAGTAGCCGCCATCTTTAAAAGCTTTCACTGCACGGGCATGGGAAACCATCATATTATGATGGGACTGGAAAACCTTAGCTAAGTCATACTTAATACCCGGTGGAAATTTTCCTACTAGATACTGACCATCACCAATAGGGCCGATTTCATTGAAGGTCGTCCAGTAGTTAACTTCTGGAAACTCTTTAAAACAGAATTTTGCATAATCAACAAAATGATCCATATTTTTCCGGTTGAGGAAATCTCCATTAGAATGGAGGGCTGCTGGCGTATCAAAATGGTGCAGGGTCACAAAGGGTTCAACATGACGCTTGTGACATTCCGCAAAAAGATTGTGATAGAACTCAACGCCTTTAGGATTAACATCGCCAAAGCCTGCTGGGAAAATCCGCGACCAAGCAATAGAGATACGAATACCATTAACACCAAATTCTTCAGCCAATTTCAAGTCAACAGGATACTTGTGGTAAAAATCGCTGGCAGGTTCTGCTGTGTACCAATAATTATCTTCCAGATATTTGTCCCAAGCAACAGGACCTTTACCTTCTCCTTTGGTGACACCTTCTGCCTGATAAGCAGCGGTTGCGCCACCAAAGATGAAGTCTTTCGGTAATGTTTTAGTCATCTTATGACCTCTCAATCTTTAAATTGCTCTTCAACAAATGCCAGAGCTCCCTGACCATCACGTGTCAGTTTAATATATTGAGCTCCCTCAGTCTTAGCTAATTTAATACCAAGTTTGTCTGTTTCAGCCTTCATGTCGTCGTAGTTAGAAGCCACTTGCGGAGCCAAAATAACTAACTGATATTGTGGCAGGATTTCACGGTGAGCACCGTAGCTTCCAGCAGCTGCCTTAACAGGTGCCCCATATTCTGCCGCTGCCTTATTAAGAGCATTAGCTAAGAGACCACTGGTACCGCCACCGGCACACAGGACTAGAACATTGGTTTCTTCTTGAATGCTGCTACTTTCCGCTTCAGCTTGAGTATCAGAATTTTCAAGAATGGCATCGGCCTTTTTAGTATCAAAGTTAGCAGCAACTTTTTCTTTAAGAGAATCGGCAGCGTCACCACCGGCTGCTTCTTCAGCTAAAATTTGCTCGTCATAAACCTTAACGAATGGGTAATAAATAGCGACATCAACTACAATCAAGAGAGCAGCTAAAGCAAATGATAGAATACCAAAGCCAGTCCCCATAACAATTCCCAAAGGTCCAGGGGTCGTCCAAGGTAAATTGACACTAAAGCTATTCATGCCAAGCGTATCAACAAAAAACTTGAAACACCAGACATTAACGATTGGAGTCAAAACAAATGGAATAAAGAAAACAGGATTCAAGACGATTGGGGCACCGAACAAAATCGGTTCATTAACCCCAAAGAAAGTTGGCACAACCGAAGCACGTCCAATGGCCTTATTCCGTTTGGACTTCGTCAGCCACATGAACATAAAAGGCACAACCAGAGTTGCCCCTGTACCACCCATAGTAGCGATAAACATCTGCGTTCCTGATGTGATAACCTTATCAGCATGTTGGCCGGCTTGTAATAATTGATAGTTAGTTTCAACATTGGCGTAAGTAATCGCTGCAATCGCGGGTTCGACGATAGATGGACCATGGATCCCCACAAACCAGAAAAGAGCGTAGGCGCCAAAGATAATGGTAATACCAATATAGCCATCCGCAGCTGAGAATAACGGAGCCAGGAGGGTTCCGATTGATTCTGCTACATTAACACCAATAGTAGCGTGCACAACCAATTGGATAGCGTAAAGAATAATAATGGAGAAGGCAAAAGGGAAAATATCTTTAAAAACTTGGGAGATATTTGGTGGAACCTCCTCAGGCATCCGAATCGTCACATTGTGTTTGACACAGAACTTATAAACATTAACAGTGATAAAAGCTGCAATAAAGGCTGTCAAGAGGCCCTTAGTTCCCATAAAAGCACTGAGGAAGCCGCCTTCCTTAGCGGGATCAGCTGCCATGATTAGGAAGCCAGCCATTGATGCCAGCATGGTTGAGATAAAATTAATTTGATTGGTGCTTTCTAAGCGGCGATTCATAGAATCTGTCAAAGACTTGGCTGTTGTACCAGCTACTAAGAAACCAATAATCCCCATGGTATAGTTGTAAGGGGTCATCAAACCATTTTCAATAGTTTTCGGCCAGGTAAACCCAAAAATATTTGGAACATAGGCAATCAAGAGGAAGATACTCGAAAACAAGATAACTGGCATGGCTGAAATAAAACCATCACGAATAGCTCGCAGATAAATATTTCGAGACACCTTCTCAAAGAAAGGTTTGCCCTTTTCAATTTGAGCAATTAAGGCATTCATAATTAATTTCCTCTCTTATAAAGTTCTACGATATGGTTAATCAAATCCTTAATAACCATTGTTGTCATCAGGTGGTCCTGACCGTGCATCAAAGTGACGCTAAAAGCAACATCATCACCTGACGCTTCTTTTTGGAGCAAACTTGTTTGAGCATTATGCGCATCGACTAAACAAGCATCTGCTTCCGCAATGAGACTTTCTGTCTTTTCATAGTCACCAGCTTGTGCTGCTTTCAAAGCTTCTAGCAATTTTGAGCGAGCGTCTCCGGCGTAGGCAACAATTTCAAAACCTAATAAGGTTGTTTCTTCTCTATTCATAGTTTTCCTCCTTCTACACTGACTAAGAGAATGGGTTTATAACAAACGTTGAATATGTAATGTAATGTAAAATCTTTCACTTTGGCAATCATCTATCCCTGTTTCGGTTGTGATAATCCGATAGATCTCATCAGCAATTTGATAAGCTTTAGGATAGGTTTCCTTTATCTGATCTTCCATCTCCAGCAATGACATATTGTCATCTCTGCTTCTATCCAAGTATTCAATGAAATAAGTCAAATGAACCATCAAGCGGTCATAAAAATGGGTATTCACTTTTGTCCGCTTAATATCGTATTGCTTCAGAACCTTTTGTATCTTCTCTAAAAGAGTCTTAGCTGTCCGGACTTTAGACTTCTTTCCATCAACTGTCAGACTTTTAGCATTGATAAAGTGGAGTGCGATTCGCCCGACTTCGTCATCAGGGAAATCACTCAAAAGTTGGCAGCGGAATCTTTCAAGAGCCTCTGTAGCCATCTCATATTCTTTTTTATAATCCTTAGATAGACGAGTTATTTCACTCTTTTGATAAGAATTATCAAGAATTGCTTTGTAAGCACAGTAAATATGATCGGTCAGGGTAACGTAAATATATTCTTGAACAGGATAATGATATTTGCTTGTTAAGCTGTCTATAACATCATAGGTGACTGTAATAAAATCAAGCGGTACATCTCTTAACAGTGTTAAAAAATTATCTTTAGATTCCTTACTTTTTAGAGAGAATACTTTCTCAATTTTATCGCTAACAATCAAATCGCCCTTACTCTTTTTAAAAGTAATCCCCAGCCCCATCACAACAGCTTGCTCACCGTAAGCATCTTTAACGAGTGCAACATTGTTATTCAGAGCCTGAACAATCCGATACATGGTTTTCCTCCTTTCTAATTCCAAACAAAAAGAGACCACAAACAAACCAAAGAAATTCACTGTTCCTTGATTCATTTGTAGTCTCGCCTAGTTTGATTAGTTACGATCTACCCTATTCAATTATGTTTTCATATTAACATAAACAAGGAAAAATGTAAACCCTTACTTTTCATGATATTTTCAAAGTTTTTACACATATAGATACAGCAGGAGATCAGCAATTTTCGTGAAGCTCTCCTTATTTACACGTAAAGAGGGCAGCTATCACTCCTAAGCTTTAGTCTTCCAAGAAGTAGCTGTTTTTTGCAAAACCTTATTAAGGTCGTCAATATTTTTAAAGCCAGTGGTTCGCAGCCATTCGCGAGCGGCTTCTTCTCCCTTTTCAATGTAATCTTTGACACTGCCAGCCCAAGTGGCACGACCGCAGAGAACCCCATTGAAATTAGCTCCCGATTCATGAGCAAAAATCAAAGTATCTTGGAAAAGCTTAGCCGACACACCTGCACTTAGATAAATGTAAGGAAGATTGGTTGCTTGCTCTTGTTGTTTAAAGAATTCAGCAGCTTCTGCCTTGCTGTAAACAATCTCTCCATCGCCAAATCCTTCAACATAATTCATATTAACGGGAACTTCGACCTTTAATACATCAATGTTAAAACGTGGATCTGAGAAGACCTTCATGGCTCCCAAAACTTTGTGCGGTTTTACCTTAGCAAATTCTGCCCCTTTAGCATCCGCAATCTTTTCATCATAGGCCAAAATTTCCAAGAAGAAAGGAATATCTTCAGCTACGCATTCAGAACCAACTCGTTCGATGTAAGCCTGTTTTTGCTGGTTGAGCTCCTCGCTGCTGTCTACATCATAGTAGAGCAAGAACTTAACCGCATCCGCTCCTTGTTCCTTCAAGCGTTTGGCTGACCAGACATCCAAACAGTCTGGCAGGCGTTTTGTGCTGGTAGTATCGTAGCCGGTCTTTTCGTAAGCCAGCAAAAGACCAGCATTTTTATCCAAAACCTTCGTTGCTGGCAGACCATATTCTGGATCCAAAAGCATGGATGAGGCATAAGGAGTCAATTCTTCAGCAACTAAGACTTTTAACTCTTCCATTTGCGCAACAGTGGGCTCTGAATCTTGATGTTCAGCCATCAAACGTTTGAGAGCTCCTCGTTGGTCAAAGGCTAGAGCCGAAATGATGCCATTTTCATCACTCAATTTTTCCATGTAGTTGCGTTTTTGTTCTGTTAATACCATTTTGCTTCCTCACTACTATCTTCAAGTTTTCTATCGTAACGTAACATCTGAACTTAATCGTGATATTCACCGCGGTCCCACTTATCAAGGAATTCCTTGAAAAAGTCTGGGTCCGATTGATCAGCATTTGATGTTTCCACATGGGCAATCTTAGCAATCAATTTGTCATTTTCTGGGGTTGCTTTGTATTCGGCATTGATAAAAGCGTCAATGATATCATTCATCAAAAGTCCACCAGTAATCATGCCACCAAAACCAATAACATTAGCATTGAGTTGCTCTTTAGCATAAAGAGCAGACGTCATGTCCCGTACCAAGGCTGAACGAACACCTGGCACCTTATTGACTGCATTATTGATACCGACACCAGTACCGCAGATACAAACACCGAGATCAGCTTGGCCGCTGACAACAGCTTCACCGACCTTTTTCCCGAAGATAGGATAGTGAGTTCGAACATGGTCATAGGTCCCAAAATCAAGTACTTCATGGCCTTTTGATTTCAAGAATTCTGAGACAGCCATTTTTTCATCCGTTACAATATGGTCACAACCAATAGCAATTTTCATTTTTACATCCTCCAGTTCAAGCTACTTCTCTTAGCACATCTTATTAAGCATATCCACACGGACTTGATGACGGCCGCCATCGTAGTGGCCTTCAACAAAGCCTTTAACAATATTCTTAGCCAGCTCATCTCCGACAATTTCAGCACCCATGGTGATAATACGAGCATTGTTGTGAGCACGTGTCATGTAGGCCGAGCGTTCATCCGATACTTCTGCTGCAATCATCCCTTTAACTTTGGTTGCTACCATGAAAGGCCCAGCTCCATAAGCATCGATCACAATGCCAAGGTTACCATCTGCTGCATTGACTTCCTTAGCCACAGCTAGGGTGACATCGACAAAATCCTCTTGTGAAGTGTCACTGACATCAAGGACTTCAAACCCTTTTTCTTGCAAATAGCCCTTTACGAGTTCTTTAAGACGATTTCCTGCCTTATCGGCACCAAGTACAATAGCCATTTTCGTTCTCCTTTGTTTGTTTTTGTTTGCTACGAGATTATGATAAACCAAAACCAACTTTTTGTCAAGAAAAAGTTGGTTATTTTTGTTTGTTTCAAAACATCTTTGTAAACCCTTTCATATCAATGATTAGAACTATTTTCCAATCATTTTTATAAAAAAATTTTTTCGTAACTTTTTGTTTATAAATGTGTTTTTTGTCCATTTAATATGATATAATGTCATCACAATAAAGGACTGGAGCAAAGGAATGATTAAAAAAGAACGTTTAAATTGGATATTAGATCAACTATCCCAGCAATCGATCATTACAGTCAATGCTATTATGGATGCTCTTAAAGTCTCTGATATGACTGTTCGCCGTGATTTGGCCGAATTAGAAAAAGAGCACCGCCTTATCCGTATTCACGGCGGTGCTCAAAGTATCAATTTATCAAATCGTCAAGAAAAAACAAATGTGGAAAAGCAATCACAACAGGTTGCTGAGAAGAAACAAATCGCTTCTTACACCGCGAAACGAATTCAAGACGGAGAAACAATTTTTATCGGACCAGGAACAACCTTAGAATTTCTGGCTCAAGAGTTAGTAGACAGAAAGCTGAGGATCATTACCAACAGCCTGCCTATCTTTGATGTTTTGAAAGGCAGCAACAGTGTCGATCTCCTACTAATTGGTGGTGAATACCGACCGATCACTGGAGCTTTTGTAGGTTCCTTAGCCAGCAATAATATTGAAAGCTTAGTCTTTTCCAAGGCATTCATCAGTGCTAATGCTGTCTACAAGGATTCTGTAGCCACCTACAGCGAATCCGAGGGTACTATCCAAGAGTTAGCCCTCGATAAATCCATTGAGAAATATCTCTTGATTGACCACAAAAAGTTTGATTCCTACGACTTCTTCGTCTTCTATAAAACCAGCAATTTTGATTATGTTATCACTGATGGAAAACTAGGCGATGACAAAAAAGCCGAATATGAAGAATTGACCCATGTTTTAAAAGCCAATGAATAATAGTTTTCTTACGCAAACAAAGCCAGCTTCAGCAGCTTGAGCCTCTCTGGGGAAAATTGAAAAATCCATTTAAAACCGCAAGCAAAAAGGCCATCAGGTTAAACCCTAATGGCCTTTTCATATCTAAAAATGCGAGTCAGTGCTTTAACGCACATAAATTCTACTCTTTGTCAGCTCTTTTATTAGAATTGAACACTAGAGCTATCTCCTAACCATTAAAGATATAGCCAGGCTAGGAGTCTTGTATCATTTTATTCATTTCTATCATCATAACCTTTTGGATGGCTAGAGTGCCAAGCCCAAGCAGTTTGGATAATTTTTTCGATATTATCAAATTCAGGTGCCCAGCCGAGAATCTCTCTTGCCTTAGTGGAATCTGCAACCAAAGTATCAGGATCTCCTGGCCGGCGGTCAGCCTTTTCAGCTGGAATTTCCTTACCTGTGACCTTGCGGGCAGCTTCTAAAATTTGCAGGTTAGAAAAGCCTGTGGCAGAACCTAGATTAAAGGCGGTAGAGGGATTGCCTCGACGCAAATAATTTAAGGCGAGTAAGTGGGCCGATGCCAAGTCAAAAGGATGGACATAGTCACGCACATTAGTGCCATCTGGAGTATCATAATCATCCCCGAAAATCATGATTTTTTCTCTTACTCCTTGAGCTACTTGAAGAATGATGGGCAGCAAGTGGGTCTCAGGTCCATGGTCTTCACCAATAGAACCATCTGGCTTTGCCCCAGCCACGTTAAAATAACGCAAGGGCACGAATTTAATCCCATAAGCTTGGTCGGACCATTTCATAATGGTCTCCATCATTAATTTGCTTTCGCCATAAGGATTGATAGGTCTTTGTGGCGTTGTTTCTTTGATAGGAATTTCTTCTGGAATGCCATACGTTGCTGCGGTTGACGAGAAAACGATATGCTTGATGTCAAATTCATTCATGACTTCCAAAAGTTTAATCATTCCAGCTGTATTATTATCGAAATACTTGAGAGGATTCTCCATAGACTCGGCTACCAGAGAAAAGGCTGCAAAATGGATAACAGCATTAAGATCAGGATTCTCCCTGAAAACTTGCCGCATGAAGCCTTGATCTGCCAGATCTCCTTGATAAAACTTGGCAGAGGAATGAACGGCAGCCCGGTGACCAGTCACCAAATTGTCCACCACTACAACATCTTCCTGCCCCTTTTGGACCAAATAATCCACCATGTGAGAGCCAATATAGCCAGCTCCTCCCAGAACTAAAATTGCCATGTTACAAGATACTCTAGGGCATGAGCCCTCCCTTTCTAACTGAGCCTTCTTTTATTCATCACAAAACTATTATACTGGGTTAAGGCCATTATTTCAACCAGCCCTGCTTGAAGGCTAATCCCCTTCTGAAATTTCTCTAGTCTGGCTGTTGCTGACCCACAACGGGTTAGTAAACCGTGACAAATAGCCCCATTCATCCGAACAGGGCTAAATTTGTTTTTTATGGTAAATATTTGCCAGATGCCAAGTAGAGTTCATACCAATCGTGATGGGACAAGGTTACCTTACTTGCTTGAGCAGCCTCTTCAATATGCTGCGGATTCATACTGCCAATAATAACCTGCATCTTGGCTGGGTGGCGCAAAATCCAAGCCAAAGCGACAGCAGACTTTGTCACCCCTTCGCGTTGGGCAAATTTTTCCAAAACTTCATTGAGTTCTGGGAATTTTGGATTATCGACAAAAGTTCCTTTAAAGAAACCAGATTGAAGCGGAGACCAAGCCTGAATGGTGATGTCGTGCAAGCGGCAATAATCCAGCGCATCACCATCACGATTGATGGACATTTCAGTTTCCTTATTATTCATGTAAAGCGGCTGATCAATCAATTGAGACTGATCCAAAGAAAGTTGCAATTGATTAAAAACAAGTGGCTGTTTAACGTATTTTTTAAGCAGTTCAATTTGCAGAGGCATTAAGTTACTAACACCAAAATAACGAACCTTTCCTGTACGTTCTAACTCATCAAAAGCCTCAGCTACTTCTTCTGGATCAAAGAGAACATCTGGTCTGTGAAGTAAGAGGGAATCCAGATAATCAGTTTGCAGACGTTCCAGACTCTCATCCACACTGGTTAAAATATTTTCTTTAGTCCAATCGAATTCCTGACGTTCAAAGCGTAAACCACATTTAGATTGTAAAAAGATATCTTCACGCTTGAGACCTGTTAGTTTAAAGGCTTGGCCAAATTTGCGTTCAGCAGCACCATCTTCTCCATAGCAAGTGGCATGATCAAAGAAGGTGATACCAGCATCGTAGGCCGTTTTGATAACCTGAGCGGCATCTTGATCGCTCAAATCAGGCATTCGCATACAGCCTTGAACAATCGCTGGAACAGCTTGTGGGCCATTGACAATAGATAAAGTTTTCATAAGTCGTACTTCCTTTCTAAAATTGCTTATGGTAAGCAAGGTCGAGAATGGGACAAAAATCAGTGAACGAAGTCTTGATTCCTTATTCGCAAGCTTCAGAGATTGCGATAGTTTATGGATAAGAGCAAGACTCTCATGACTGCCTGTCTCAGACTCGTCTCAACTATTTACCAAGAGTTAACAAAACATTGTTAACAATAGTATCCACACTCAAACCATTTTGAGCCATCAGCTCCTGCCGATCGTAGCGATCATGGAAATGCTTGTCAATACCGTAATTCTGAACCTTGAGGTCACTGTTACCAAGATAGCTAGCAATCGTTTGACCGTAACCTCCTTCAAGCAGACCATCTTCCAAGGTAACAACTAATTGGTGATTGGCAGACAATGAATCTAGCAGCTCCTTGTCAAGGCCTGTGATAAATTTAGGATTGACCAGAGTGGCCTTGATCCCATGCTGCTCTTGTAAAACTCTGGTTACTTCCTCTGCTAAACCATAGGAGTTACCCAAGCCAAAAATAGCGACTTGAGAGCCCGCTTGTGTCACTTGGTTCTTATTAAGGATAGAATAATCAGTCTCATCTGCCTGACCTATTTCCTTGAGCGGACCGACTGGTACACGAATGGCAACGGGATGTTCCTGCTGTTCAATAGCCCAATCCAACATGGCCAAGTGTTCTTCCTTATTAGTCGGAGCCAAATAGACGACATTAGGGATATGGCTGAGGAAAGGAATATCGAAGAAGCCCAGATGACTTTCGTCATTCATGGCATTGACCGAAGCCGCATGAACCAAAACAGTTACTGGTTGATTATTGAGAGCAATGTCGTGCGACCATTGGTCATAGGTCCTTTGCATAAAGGTTGAAGACACATACCAGACAGGCTTAGCCCCATTTTTAGCCAAACCTGTCGACATAGTTGCTGCTTCCTCTTCAGCAATACCCACATCAACAAATTGTTGACCAGCTTCCTTTCTTTGCTCCTGATTGAAAAGAACCATAGGGGTTCCTGCATTAACAGCGATGACTCTAGGATCTTTCTTGATTTTTTCAAGCAGAAAGTCGCCGGTCACGGAATTGTAGCTAGGCTCATTTGATCCTTTCAGATAGTAGCCGGTCTGTGGATCGAAAGGACCGCCAGCATGAAAGGCTTCACGGTTGGTTTCCATGAAGGAAACACCGTGACCTTTTTGTGTATGAATATGAAGTAAGACAGGATGGTCGCTGTCTTTAACTTCCTGAAAGAGGGCAATCAAAGCCGCTAAGTCATTTCCCTTGTCCAAGTAATAATAGTCAAATCCCAGAGCTTTGAAAATATTATCAGAAGCCTGGCCATCCGACTCTCGCAAACGACGCAGAGCTGTGTAAATCCCTCCCTTAGGATTAGCTGCAATGGATTGCTCATTATCATTGACGATCACAATAGTATTGGTGCCAGTTGTAGCAATTTGATTGAGACCCTCATAGGCCAGACCGCCTGACAGAGAACCATCCCCGATGACAGCAACAACATTAGAGTGTTCGTCTTTTAAATCACGCGCTTTGGCAACACCAGAAGCCAAGGACAGCGAAGTTGAAGTATGCCCAACAGTGAAGAGATCGTGGTCACTCTCCTTGGGATTGGTGTAACCCGAAACATCATCATAGTGCTTAGGGTCGAGAAAGGCTTGAGCCCGTCCTGTCAGCATCTTATGAACATAAGATTGATGAGAAACATCAAAGATAAACTTATCAATTGGTGAATTAAAGACATAGTGAAGGGCCACTGTCATTTCAACGACACCAAAATTCGGACCGTTGTGACCACCATGATGGCTAGTCTTTTCCAGCAGAGCCTGTCTGGCTTCCACAACGACTTGCTCTAAGTCATTCTGTGACATAGCTTTCAAGTCTGCTGGCGATTGAATTTTTTCTAACATAGTTTTCCTTTCTAAAGATACGCAGGGACTTGTTACTTAAGTGTTCCGCCCTTAATAACAAATGAGACTGGACAAAAACTCGACCAATATGCCTGTTTTGGAATAAACTCTTGACGCAGTGGTTGGGAGTAAAACTTCTGGGGTACGACAACTTAGTTTTAACCCCTGCGCAGTTATCAGGTGCCTTAGCACCAATGAACCACTGCTGACCCATTTAATTCTTTTTGCTTATAACGGCTTCATTATAAACCTTGAAGTTCACTCCAAGTCAAGTCTCAGCCTCCCATATCAAGGCTAATCCTAAAAATATATCTTCAACTACTGATATCACTAAAACTTAACTGAAAAACTCAGTCAATCGCAAGCTGTTGGGACAATATTAATTAAAGCAGTTTTGTCAACTGGACATAGGCAGAGCCACACAGTGGTGACGGTCGCAACTTGTCAGCTAGATCCAAATTTCCTTTGAGAAAATTTGCAAGATACGAATTGGAATTCCCCCACTAGAGAGGTAACCAATAATGATGGCTCCATAAATAGAAAATCAAAAACTAAGTCTACAGACCTACAACTCTGAGATGACCTGCAATCCGTCAGACTAACTGCATTACAATGTGCTAACTTATTCGGTAAAAATCTCAGCTTAAAGAGTTGTACCAACTAATTATCAGCCATTGTGAAGTACCCTACATCTTGTCGCTCTCATTATAGCAAAAAACTCCAAACCTAATAGGAATTGGAGTTAAACAAGCATTCTTGCCTTAGTTAGTTGACTCATCATCTCTTTGATAACGGTGATTTTCCAAGAGTCGCAAGAAATGGTCATTTGGCAATTGACCATTATGATATTTCTGATAAACTTCCTTGATAGCATCGGTATGCTTGGCATAAAGGTCTTTACGTAATTCCAACTGCTCTTGATGAAAGTCTTGGATTTCCTCTCGATTCTTCACAAGCAAGTCCCGCATTTCCTGACGCTCCTCAGGATTTTGAATAGTGTCTAACCCCCAAGCAATGCGCTTAGCTGCATAATCTTGATATTGACGGGCCCGTTCTCTTTCCTGCTCAAAGTGCTTGTTCAAAATCGTTGTGATGTCCCTTGGAGAATGAAAAATTTCACGCACGGCTGAAATTGGCTCAGCATCAACTACTGTATAGGTGAGTGCACCAAAATAAGGCATGAGAAAGACCGTAATGGCTCCTGCTGCCACCAACACCGAAGCAATGTCACTGGTCATAAAATCATCCTTAACCGCAATTCCAGTAATCCCAACAATCAAGGGAAGGGCTGTCGTACAATAAAAGGCAACAGAAAAACGATTATGGAGAGTCAAACGCTGTTCGGTATCCTTCTCTAGGGATAGGGAAAGAACGATAGGAACGGCGCGAATCAAGAAGAGAGCCAGAATAAAAGCCACAAGCAGCCAAGGACGATCCGCTACCGCTGTTAAATTGATACCACAACCCGAAATCACAAAGAAGAGAGGGATCAGAAAACCATGGGCAATCCCATTGATCTTCTTCTCCAAAGTATGACTATTCTCTGGAATAACAAAACGAAGGACAAAGCCAGCCGCAAAAGCTCCCAAGACAATATCCAAATCAAAGATAGCAGAAAAAGCTACTAGAACAATTAAGAGGAGGATCGTTACTCGAACCGTCATCTGGGAATTCGTATCAGACTTAGAGTGAAGAAATTGATACATGGCCCCGCCTCGCTGGACGGCCTTATTTCCTAAAGCTGCTAGCCAAATACAAATCAGTAGTAGACCGCCTAGAATAGCCGCCGTCTTCCAAGTCGACCGAGCTGAGAGCAGGACGGCCATGGCAATGACCGTCGATACCTCTCCCCAAGTTCCGTAAGCAATAATCGTATTACCGATTTGGGTACCTGTTAGGCCGCGTTCTTCAAGGATAGGCATGAGGGTTCCCAGAGCCGTTGTCGTAAAGAGCAAAGCAGTCGCTATCAGGCCCTGTTTCCCTGAGGCAATATCGGGCATGATAAAGGCGACACCTAAACCAATAGCAAAGGTTACGACCCAAGTTCCAAACCCCTTCTTGCCTTCTTTCCCAACAATAACCTTAGGATCAATTTCATATCCCGCCAAGAGAAAGAGGAAGGCACAGCCCAAATCAGACAAAAGCTCAAGAGCTTCACTATCTGAATGAATAAGGTTGAGAGCATGAGGTCCAAAGACTGCCCCTGCCGCTATTAAAATAACCGTCTCAGGCACGACCTGCCTAGGAATTAAACGAGCCACCATGGGGGTGACAGCTGCAATAAAAGTAATCAGTGTTAATGAAATAAACGTTCCTGTCATACTAAACTCCATTATCTAAGCCGGACCAGACAAACCGGCCCAACAGACAATTAGCCAGTATTATACCACTTTCCGCTCCAAGACGCTAGAATTTGAAACTGTATAAAACTGTATTAAGAATCACCAAGGCTGGTTATAACAGTGATGGTTGATGCTTGTTTTTCATAGAGAGCAGTATAGCCAAAACTAGAATAATTGCCTGACAACCATACAGTACAAACTGATTCCCTCCAACAGCTAATTGGGAACAGACATTTATCATGGCATGAGTCATGGCACAGATCCACAGACTATTTGTTTTGTGGTACAGTGCTGATAAGACAAAGCTATTGACTAACAAACTGAGGCAGAAATGACTACCTGTTGCTACTGACATGTCTCCTAAACTCCCATCAATATAAAAGAAAGCAAAATGCCATATTCCCCAAGTCATAAAGGTAAGAACCGTCGCAATAATATAGGGTACTTTCTCTTCAAGAATAGGCTGAAAGGCATATCTCCAGCCTATTTCCTCTATTCCGCCAAACACTAATGCTTTTAGGAAAAGCGCTAGTGGCAAATACCAGATATTGATCTGAAATTGTCCGCCTATCAAAACATAGACAAAATTCAAAGCTAAAAATGTGAACACCAACAAATAATCTACTGGACCTTGCTTAATGTAAAAGAAATCCTTTAGCACTGTTTTGAGGCTGATACCTTTATATTTATTAACAGTCACTATCCCCAAAGGGCCGACGATGTTCCGCCTATCCCAATAGCTGTCCAACCAGCAAACGATGAATAGCCCGTTGCTATGCCTATACGACCCAGCAACCAGACGACAAGACAAGTAAGGTAAACTTGCCCTAAGGAGCCAGTCAAATATAGCGCTAGTGCTCTTTTTCTATCCATTCTTAATAACTCCTGTGACTGCCAATCTGCCATAATCATTTTGTCCTGTTTTTCAATATCCAATAAACGTCAATTCTTTTTATTTAACAATGGTAGCATCTCTTAAAGCATTGATAGTCATGAGCTTTCCATAAGCTGTTCTTATTTTTCCCTCAATAGTTACTGATGCTAGAACTACTTTCGGACTCAAATTGATGATACCTTGCCCAACAATTCATCAGTCTATTTAGTCAAATAGCAATATTGAAGGAAAATAGTCTTCTTCAAAATATTTCACCGTTTGTCAGGAAATACGTCCATTGAAATAACAGAAACATCATTTTCTATGTCCTTATCTTCTAGTGAATAGGAATAGACACCTTTGCCATCTTCTTAAATAACACCTGCATATTTACATAGCCCTTCTTACCTTAATCTAAGAAGGGCTTGCTTTACCTCTTGTAAAGTCACTTTTTTATACTCATTTTCCAAAAATATTCCCTAATTACCTATTAAATAATTTTGCCCAGTTTTGCTTTGAATTCATGATACGAGAAATATAAACATTGTGCTCCTCAATGTAGTAAAAAGCTAAATAATTCTCAATTGGCATGTAGCGGTAACTTTTGCCATCAGCAGTTAATTCACCATAACCACGGCTCGCCACACGCGGACAGGCTTCAGGGAAGGTTTCTAAGATTTCTAAAGCTGATAAAATTAAATCAATCTTACCATCAGCAGATTGTTGGCTATAAAAGTTGAGAACAATGTACTCATGAATAGCTTTTAAATCCTGTTTAGCCGCATCAGATAAGGAAACACTGTAACGTTTATGACTAGTCAAGACCAAATTCCTTCCTTACGTCTGCAAGTGCTGTGACCTTACCTTGAGCAATATCTTGATGGCCTAACAGAATCTCTTTCTTTAAATCTTCAAAAGCAATTTGATACTGTGACTCTGGCAAGTCACTCGAAACAAATTCTTTGGCATCAACAGCACCAGTTGCAATCTTTCTTAATGCAGCATTAAAAACATCTGTAAGACTGATTTGCTCGTCTGCTAAAATGTCCTTAGTTTGTTGATAAAAAACAGAATCAGCACGAAAATTAACAGGTTGTGTAGTAGTCATATCAAAACCTCTTGTATATACATTTTGTATTTACATTATAGCATATCGTTAATGCCTATTTCAACTAAAAACTCAGTATACATCGTTCAGCATAGACACTTCCTTTGCTCCTTTGGTGACGAATACAAAAAATAAATGATGAATAAAATTATCTAATGACCCGTGGTGCTAGTTTATTTTTTAGTTAACAAAAAAGTTCATTTGGACTATGCTGTCAGTAACCAAACGAACAGAAGTCATCCAAATGAACCATTTAAATGATACCGCTAAACGCCATCACTTACCATACAATATGGGGGGAACCATGTGTTCCTCCTATTATCGCCGCTATGCGCCAAGGAACTGATACAGCGTCGAAATGTTAACTATTGTAAATTAAGGACAATTCCATTCTTGTCCTTCTAGTGCTTCGAGCTGAACTCGACATCAAATCCCAGCGACGATTTTATCAACTCTGTCAGATACTGCTTGTGAAATTCAAGCAAGAAATCATAATCGAAATCGAAACATATCATAAGGCTCCATCCTACTAATGAAGGCAATGTACGACAAACGCATGAAGAAAATTTTGTTTTCAGATAACAATTTTATAAAAATAAGTTAACCTTCGCTATAATAAAAGTGGAGGATTTTGTTATAGATGAGCTACTAAATTTCTTGGTTACAGTTAGAGATACTCGTGAACCATGGAAAATCAAACACCTATTGTCAAATATCGTTCTCCTCATTTTCTTTGCCCACTGGTAAGACCGAATCTCTCACGATCGGTTTTTGGGGATTGCAAATTGTCCACATTCATTTATTGTCACCAAGTCCCAGATATTGCTTCTTTGTGGCGCAGGTGGAATGTTCTCTTTTCTATCTATCGTTTCTGCTTTTATCAGCCTATCAATCATGACACCTTGGATATCCGCAAGATGCTTATATTTTTCGATGTCCGAGACAGTTCGCCACTCTCCCTTTTTGCATAAGTCCTACGGGGATATCTATTTTCTCCGCTATTTCTTCCTGCGAAAAGCCATGTATATTACGAAGCATCATAAGATTTTCTTTTAACATAATGTCCTCATTTTGATAGCAGCGAGTTTACCTTTTCAATATAGAAAGCACTATGAACAGTATGAATCACATGGTTACTGTCTTCAGTCTCGACCAACTGACAATTTTCACCAATATAAGCCACCGCTCTCTCGGCTTGTTCGCGGGATGCTGCACACAGATATGTTCCATTCTCGTGAACCATCTCCTTTGCATGAATATAGACACAGGGAACTTCTATTGCTGACAATATTTCTTTGTGTGTCAAACCGTGATTCCAGCTCAGGTCATAGAATCGTTCACCGTATGCAAAATCATATTTCTTGGCATATCCAAAAACATACCAAATCGAACTTGGTAGAAAGCCTATCTGAACAGCCTTATTAGGGTTCTTCTGATGTTGCTTTTGTGCATAGTTAGCAAGTTTCGGCATGGCATCCGGCATATATAGCTGACCCCAGTAGCAGTGACGGAGGTAATAAGCTTCCCAACACTCTGCCTTATCCGACTCATTGTAATCATGCAAAGGCTTATACGCATCCTTGTAAGCAAAGCTGTCTTCCCAGCCTTCTCCATCAGTAGAAAATACTGGTGGATCTTCCAGCACTGCTCCAGCTATGTTTTGACCGCCGTATGCTGCTACATACGCTGCCGTGATTGCTCCGTTGGAGTGTCCGGCAACAACGGTAGGCTTGCCGATGACATTATTGATAAACCAGATCAGATCGTCACCATTCACATCGAGGTAATACAGACTTTCATCATGTGATGATTCCCCGTGTCCATAAACATCAACAGCGTAAATATGCCAATTTTTACTGAATTCAGGCATGACAAGTGCATAGTCCTGCCATATACTCATCTGTCCATGGATTAATAGAAGGGCAGGTTTATCATTGTTCACTTCACCATAATTGATGACATTACCACTCGGAAGAGTAACTTGCTTTTCAACTGCACCTGCCATATTCAGTGTTTTCTTATATCTGTCATACCAATGGATATTGCGATACCAATAAAGTCCAAAAGCTACAATGGCAACTATAATGATAATCAACAGAACTATACCAACAATTTTCATTATTTTTTTCAAGAGAACCTCCTTATTTGATTCTTATGAAAATTGTAGTAAAAAGTTGCCCCATTATCTACCAATCAAAGCTGTCAAAAATGATTGATTTTTGTTATGTTTAGTTGCCTAACCTGCATACTCTATCCCGATATCTAAGCCACAGCCACAAGCTGTTTTTATCCAATTGACCATGTCAAATCTCTGACGAGTGCGATTGTTTGGTAATAAACCAATTTTTTACACTCAAATCTGCCCTCAGGGGCTGATGGTCAAATGCTCGAAAAGACCTGAAATGCAACTCGCTGTTTCCAATCGTTTCGTCACGTCATTCTTTACTCTTCGAAAGTTTTTGAACTAACTTTTTATAATGGACCTCCGCTTTTTCGTAATCTGGCTTCCACTTTGAATTAATTGTCTGTTCAACTTGTTTTAAAAATTTAGAAACCTTAATCGTCAAATCTAAAAGTTCTTTTACAACTTCCTCAAAATTTTCCTTCGAAAGTGAAGTCTCTCGAGAATACTCAAAACCACTCACTGTAGTTAGTCTGGGATTTGTTCCTGCAGCAAGATCTTCAGCAGGAAATCTATTAAGATGCGCTAGATCATTTCTCAGAGAAAACAGATTATCTAATTTATCCAATATATCGGTATTATTTTCATCAATCTCCAAAAATTTTGAATAATTTTGATATTTTCCAGAAAATTTTTTTCCGCTAGAATATTGTTCTGTAATTCTATTTAGATATTTTAAATACTTTTTCGGGACATAATTCTTATCCAAATTTTTCTCTGATTTCCCTTTTTCTGTCTCCTTAAAACCTTTTACTAACAAATCTATATTTAGTTTTAGTAACTGCTTAATAGAATCTTTGAAATATAGTTCAAGGACAGCAGTCAGTCTTAAAATATAGTAGTTTATAAAAGCACTGTACATTTTTGAAGATGTTACTTTTGGATCAGTAAATATTGAATCAAGATTTCCCTTATCAAAATCCTCCGCAAGCGTCCCTTCTTTAATACTTGATGCAATAGCACGATCCCCAAGCTTAAAGAAGTCATTCTCACTAACATGTAGCATAATAATTGACTCATTTCTTAATTCTTTCACTAAACATTCAAATACTTTATAAGGTGCCCCAATTCTCCTTTAGATTTTTTAAAAGATTTTTCGTGTTCCATGACTTAATCTCCTCAAATAAATATTATCTATAAAAATTCCATTTTATTAATGGTATTATTAAACAGTGTTGACAGATCAAAATAGAATTAATCATTAACATAACCCATACTAACTAAATCTACTCTTAGGCAGCTATTTCAGGAGCAGAAGTCATTACTACTCTTCGTCGTGCCACTCCTTGACTAGCAAACTTACGCACTCAACATGGTGGTATTCGGGGTCAACAGATCCACTGGATCTGTTGAGCATCTTGCCTTAAAACAAGAAAGCAAGGCGGACAATCTAATGGCATTGTTCAAGTAAAGCGACACACTCGATGTGGTGTGTGTTTGGGAAAAGGTCCACAGGCTGCACTTTTTTAAGCTTATAGCCCAGTTCTTCATAAAGCTTGATGTCACGCGCCATGGTGGCTGGGTTGCAGGAGACGTAGGTGATTTTGTCTGGTTGCACGGCGACACTAGCTTTGATGAAGCTCTCAGTCAGTCCCTTGCGCGGCGGGTCAACGAGGAGGACAGTCGGCTCGATACCTGCCTTGACCCAATCCTCCATAGCCGCCTCGGCCGAGGCACAGACATAGTCGGCATTACTGATACCGTTAGCTCGAGCATTTTCTTGAGCATCTTGAACGGCCTTGGCTACCACTTCGACCCCATAGACCTGCTTAACTTGCTTAGCCACAGATAAGCCAATGGTACCGATACCTGAATAGGCATCAATAACGACATCCTCCTTGCTCAGCTCAGAAAAATCAATAGCTGTCTGATAGAGCTTTTCAGCCATGACCGTATTGACCTGATAGAAGGACTGAGCTGAAATTTCGTACTGATTCCCCAGCATGCTGTCGATAATGGTATCTTTACCGTAGAGGGTCCGAAATTCTGAACCCAAAACGACATTAGTAGCCTTATCATTGATATTTTGGATGATGGATTTGACTGCTGGAAAGGCAGTAGTAATCTGTTCAATCATTTGCTCAATTCGAAAGATTTTTGACCGCGTCGTCACCAGAACCAGCATCATCTGACCTGTATAATGTCCTCGACGGACGACTAAGTTACGGATAAGACCTGTCTGCTCTTTCTCATCATAAGGTTTGAGATCATAGCGTCGCAAAAGATCCCGCACAAAAACAATAAGCTTATCGATTTCCTTATCCTGAATATAGAAATCCTCGATAGGCACAAGATCGTGAGAATTCTTGCGGAAAAAGCCTGTCTCCAGCTGCCCGCGAACCCTGCGAACAGGTACCTGCGCTTTGTTGCGATAGGCATAGGGCTGATCCATACCAAGTGTCGGGAGCACCTCGACATCACTAATTCCAGCAATCTTGGTCAGATTATTAACCACTTGCTGACGTTTAAAATCCAGCTGCTTGTCGTAAGCTAGATGTCCCAAGTCAGCAATCCCAGTTCTCAGGTAGGCTGTATCCAGATTCTGCACCCGATCAGGTGACAGTTCTAAATAAGTCTCAACCTTGCCGTAACCAATTTTCTTTTTGATTTTCAAAATACGCATGCGGATTTTTTCACCCGGAAGAGCATTATCCACAAAGAAAACCAAACCATCAACCTTGGCCAGCCCTTGACCCTGATGGGTTAGATCGACAATCTCAACATCAATCACATCATTTTTATTTAACATTTTTTCTCTTTTCTTAAATCATTAGTCTATTTCTATAAAAAAGAGTCTGAGACAAAATTTCAGACTCGATTTGACTGTTTTAAACGGAAGTAATCATCAAGTAGTTAATTGGAAGTCTTTATCTAGGGCGCATGCCCATTTTCAGGAATCCCTTAACCCCTTTAGTTGCCATATTAGTGATAACTTCAACAGTCTGGGAAACTATCAAAATAGGGGAGAGCAAGTAAGACTCGCCCTATCTACTTAACCCTGCATCTGAGGATAAACTGCCAAAGCCTGCCGCCTTAAAACAAAAGATCAGCAGAGGTCTGAGGCTTAAAATAGGAGAGCGTGGAAAATCGAAATCGCCATTTCATACGATCTACTGATGATTGCCCTACTCTCATTATAGTATAGTTGAGCCAATCACCGCATACCCATTTTCTTCAGTTGGGAACGATAGTGGTCAAAATCAATAGATAGGCCTAAACCGCCATACATATCATAATCATCAACCCAGTCCCCATTTTCAGGTACGGTTTTCTGCTGAATCCCCTTAGAGGCATCTGTCATAATGGGCACCCCATTTTTCAGCAAGAAACTGTAAGGCATATTAGTTGAAGTCATGGCAAAGACTTTACCAACGGCTTCTGACCCCGTAAAAAGTTTGGTCGGATTCTTTATCTGGCTGATAACAGCCTTCATAACCTGCTGCTGCCGCTTGGTCCGTCCGAAGTCGCCTTCGTCATCATGGCGGAAACGGGCATAATTCAGCAGCGTTCGGCCATCCATCTTTTGCTTCCCAACCTTGATAGTCTGCTCAGGTGTCACCCCATCCTTGGCATTAAGGTCATCGGGCACTTGAACCTCTGAAACTTCTTCTCCTTCAACGGTCGCAAACTTGGCATTAATTTCAACCCCATTCGGGAAAAGCGTATCAACAGCTTCAGCGAAGGTCTCGAAGTCCAGCATAACATAATACTTAATCTTGAGACCAAAATTATCCTTGAGGGCCTGCCGCATATATTCAGCCCCCTGATTACCGTCTTGCTCCCCTAAATTAAAGGCAGTATTGAGTTTTTGATCATTGGAATAACTATCAGCACTGGTCCCGTCAATATTGATTAGGGTATCTCGCATAAAGCTGACCATCTTAGCCTTGTGATCGCTGTTGCCGATATTAACCACCATAATGGAGTCGGTTCTCGCATCGGTAGAGCCCTGAGTAACCCGTTTATCACTTCCTAGAATCAGGATATTAGTACCATCCTCAGTATCCTCACCATTGAACTTTTCCTTGATTGCTGGTTTATATTTACTGTTGGCTCCATTGACAGCTGAAAGACCCTTATAGAACTTATAGCCCATTCCTGCAAAGATGAGCAACATAATCCCTAAGAGGGCTAAAAAGGTTCTCTTGACCCAATGGCGATTATTTCTAGGCCTCTTGGGACGAGAGGGTCTGGCAGAACTATCATAGGCAGTCGGTTCAACTGTCCTTTGCGATCTTTGCCTCGCCTTACGTGCTTGATATGAGGAATGTTCATCATCATAAAGGGGCAAGCCTTGATCAGTATAGCCGTCCTGATCTAGGTCGTCATCGTAGTCTGAATAGTAGCCATCATCAGCGTCGTCATTTTGATACCACTGGCTTGAATTATCGGACTCTTCCTGATAATCCGATTGGCTGTATTGATAAGCACTTCTGCTACGCTGGGCCTGATTGAAAACCTCAACTTTATTTCTTAAATAATTAAACTCTTCCTGCTCCTTGGGCGATAGATAATGGTAGTTTCGCATCAAGTAGTTGTAACGCAACTCTTCATGATGCGTAAGATTATGATTTGCCATAGTTTCTCTCTATTATCCGATAATTCTGTAGATTTTAAATGTTATAAACATTATACTCCCCTAGTACCTTAAAGTCGATTCCAAGGACTTGCAATTCCTCCAGTGCAAATGCGACGAGCGCACTTAAAGAATTGTCCAAATCAATGATAAAGAAATATTCTCCCAAAACCGTCTTCAAAGGCCGGCTCTCAATCTTAGTCATATCAATACCCCGCCAAGCAAAGACTGACATAGCCTTATAGAGAGCTCCGGGTAGATTGTCAGGCAAGGTAAGGGCTAAAGAAATCTTGCTAACCTGAGCTTGCAGAGGCAGCTGAGGCGCTTCTTGCCCCAGAATCCAAAAGCGGGTATAATTCTCATCAATCTCTTGTATATCTTGACCAATAATGGTTAAGCCATATTCCTGCGCTGCTACGCTAGGAGCAATGGCTGCATAAGACTGCTCAGGATGTTCTGCTACATAGCGAGCCGCATAGGCCGTGCTGGCTGTCACTTCGATTTTTGCCTGAGGATAATGCTCCCGAATATAAGCTTTTCCTTGAGCAAGTGCTTGAGGGTGAGAAAATATTTTCTCAATGTTTCTATCTGCGGTACGAGCCATTAACTGCTGCTGAATAGGCTGAACAATCTCTGCCACAGCCTTAATATCAGCTTGATGGAAAAGGTAATCCAAGGTCTCATGAACCGAACCTTCGATAGAATTTTCCACTGGGATGATAGCAAAATCAACCTGACTATTTTCATAGGCCTTAATCACATCGGTAATATTAGCATACGGGACTAATTCTTGTTCTGGAAAGGCCTTGAGAGCAGCATTATAGGTAAAGGAACCACTAGGACCTAGGTAGGCAATCTTCATCTGATTTCCTCAACAATTTCATCTGGTGTCTTATTAGTAACATCAATAATAACATTAGCTGCTTCCTCATAAAGGGCTTGCCGGCCATCAAAGATGGCCTGAAACTCTTCCTTGCTATTATTGACAAAGAGCGGACGAACATTGGCTTCATCCCTGGCAATCCGATTATAGAGGGTAGCAAAGTCTGCTTTCAGATAGATAGTCTCTGAATTTCGAGCTAAAATATCTCGATTAGCAGGGCTTGTAACCACACCGCCGCCTGTTGCAATCACTGAATTGCTATCAGCCAGTTCTGCTAAGGTTTCAGCTTCAACTTGACGAAAGGCCGCTTCTCCTTTAGTTGCAAAGAAATCTGCGATCGGCATACCAATTTTTTCGGTAATCAGGGCATCCATATCAATAAAATTTTCATCCAAAAGGCCAGCAATAGTAGATTTACCAGAACCCATAAAACCAATTAAAATCTTAGCCATTCATCAATCCTTTCAAATCATCAAAGAAGCCTGGATAACTAGTATTGATAGCCTCCGCTCTCTCCAGCTCGACCTCTCCTTTTTTGACCAAGAGAGCTGCGACAGCTGCCATCATGCCAATCCGATGGTCTCCAAGGGTATTGATCCTTGACCCATGCAGAGCAGTCTTCCCTCGGATAATCATGCCGTCTGCAGTCGGTTCAATGTCAGCTCCCATACTATTGAGGGCATCTGCTACTACTTGAATGCGGTCGGTCTCTTTAACCTTGAGCTCTTCCGCATCAGCAATCACTGTCTGCCCTTGAGCCTGCGTCGCCAATAAGGCAATGATAGGCAATTCATCAATCAAACGTGGAATGATATCACCAGAAATGCTCGTCCCCTGTAAAGCTGAGCTTTCTACTGTAATGGTAGCAGACTTGGCCACAGGATCCACTTGACTGAGACTAATTTTCCCGCCCATCGCCTTGATGACATCCAGAATACCCGTTCTGCTTTCATTAATTCCAACATTTTCCAAAATAATCTTAGAATCAGGCAAAATCAGGCCAGCTACTAACCAAAAAGCGGCACTGGAAATATCTCCGGGAACAACAACCTCCTGACCAGTTAATTTTTGACAGCCATGAACACGAATTTCCTTACCTGAAATCTCTAAGTGACCGCCGAACTGCTCAATCATATCTTCAGTATGATTGCGGGTTTTCTCTTTTTCGATAATAAGGGATTCTCCATCTGCCTGTAAAGCCGCAAAAATCAAAGCCGACTTGACCTGAGCTGAGGCCACTGGCAGCTGATAATGAATCGGTTTAAGTGAGTGGCTGCCGTGAATTTTTAGAGGTGGTAAATCTCGCTTCGTTTGACCAGAAATCTCCACCCCCATCTGACGCAGGGGAATCGAAATCCGATCCATGGGACGCTTAGACAGGCTGTCATCACCATACAATTCAGCAGAAAAGTCTTGGCCGGCTAAAACACCTGAAATCAAACGGATGGAAGTTCCAGAATTACCCATATTAAGTTGGTTCATTGGTGCTTTGAGACCATGGAAGCCCACACCGTAGATTGTAACGACATGACCATCATCCTCAATTCTAACCCCCATATCTCGAAAGGCCTGCATAGTAGACAAGACATCTTCGCCGCGCAAAATATCATGAACAGTCGTCACTCCCTTGGCTAAACTGCCAAACATGATGGAACGATGACTAATGGATTTATCACCGGGAACACGGATCGTTCCCTGAAGATGCTGAACATTCGTTGCTAATTTCATGAAAGACTCCCATAATAAGGCTAATATATACTAGTATTTTACCATAAAAGACAACCATTTTTAGACAAAATCCTAATTTTTCCTAAGTCGAGATGCGGAAATCTCTTCTAAAAACTCCAGTTGTTCCAAGGCAAAAATTGATGCTAAGCTAATACAAGATACTAAGCCGTTAAGCGACTCAAAGAAATTTAGGGAGCTTGACAAAGAATCCCTAAATATTTTGGGAAAGCGAGTCTAATTTCACAGAGCCGCAGGTGTCTTCAATTTAAAAATGCTCAATAAACCTGACAAATGATAGAAAAAAGACCTGAGAAACTCAAGTCTTATCTAAATTAAACATAACCATACAATTCACTGACAGTCACAAACTTATACCCCTGTGAACTTAAATAGCCCAGCACTGTCGGAAGAGCATCAACCGTTGTCTGGTGAATATCATGCATCAGAATAACGCTGCCATTTTTCACCTGAGACTTTACTTGACTTAAAATAGCCTGTGTGTTGCGATTTTTCCAATCCAGTGTATCAACATCCCAAAGCACTTGATAGAGATTTGTTAAGCTCCGCACCTTATCGTTGGTAGCACCGTAAGGCGGACGTAAGAGTTTAGGCGCCTGACCTGTTGCCTTTTCGATCGCCTGACTTGTTTGGGTAATTTGCGAAGAGGCTTGATTAACCGGTAGTTTATTCAATTGGGGATGATTCCAAGAGTGGTTCCCAATATCATGACCGTCTTTCAACTCTTCCTTGAGGATACCTTCATTACCAGCAACGCTTTGGCCGACAACAAAGAAGGTGGCCTTAGCCTTATATTTCTTCAAAATTTTAAGAACCTTAGGTGTTGTCATAGGATTAGGACCATCATCAAAAGTCAAAGCAACAACGTGTCCTGACATCTTCTCCTGTAAACCTGCCCCATGTTTATAAGATTGGTAGGCTTTCAGATCCTTATCTTTTAGATAATTAGGATTGAGAATATCGTAAAGGCTAGTAATAGCAATCATAACCTTTTGACCACCGATAGATAAAACTAACTGAGACTGACTGTAGCTAAAAGCTATCTTTGACAGTTTCTCTTTTTTAAAGACAGTCAAGACCTTAGCCTGCTGCTTCTTACTGATTCCTTGGGCTTTAAGCGCTGCTTTAACCTTAGGCGTTAAGGCTTCCCTTAAATCTGTTGTCCGCGACAGTAGATCCGTCAGTTTCAAAGCCGTATTATCCGACTTGATTAAAAAGCTTCTGAGTACTTTGCTTTTTCCTTTATGCAATGATGCTCCCTGCTTATAGTAAGGGTGTTCATAAAATTTAGCCTGCTGAACATTTTTTAAAGCAGAGTCCGAACAAGCCATGCCAACAAATCGATAATCGCCATCCTTAGCCGTTTCAGCTGCTTTATTTATAGTTTCTTTTAGTCCAGCATAAGCTTTTCCTTTATCATTACAAGGATAATAAAGCCAAGTATCTTGCTTCTTAACTGCCACTACAGATCCTTGCTTTTTACTAAAAATTTTCTCAGACTCAGCTGCTCGGGTTAAATCCTTCTTAATAGCACTATGTCGGTACACTATTATTCCTAATAAAGCTACTAAACAGAGCAAGATCCCCCAAAAGCGATACGATTGTTTATTCACATTTGTCCTCCATTCCAACATCTACTATTATAGGGCAATTAGTCCCGAGCTTCAAGGGGCTGTCCATAATCTATGACAAAAGGCAAACCAAAATTTCAGCATTAAAATTCAAAACGAGATGTTTCCAGACAACTAACTGCCATTGCTCCCTATCTAAAAATTGTATCAATTCCTGTCTTTCTCGAAGCGTGCTTAAAAAATAAATCGTCAAGCAAATAAGAACCTAATGTAATTACATTAAGGCAATTTTCTAAATGATGAGAGTGGGACAGACAGCCATGATGGCTCAGCCTCCTCAATCATACAAAACTCCACCAAGGACTCATCAAAACTTTGATATAATAGCATTATCAACCCGATAGGAGATTATGACCATGAACAGACTGCTAATTCCAATGCTATCGACATTAATGTTAAGCCTCTCAAGAATACTCTTAGCACACCTTTCACAATCAGACTTATTTTTAACAGACCCTGTACATTGGATCAAATCACATGATAAACTGCTCAAATTTTGTGATGAGTTATTAGCCATCACAGCATTTTTATTTAGTGGCTCTATCATTTCTTTCGTACTATACCATAGGCAGGACGACTATTTTATGCTCGCAATAATTAGTGTTAGCTTGATATACTGCATCTTTGCTTGGATAGGTACTGTGTTAATTATTGGAAATAGTATCTATCCGGTTAATGGTCTTAAAGCACTGAAAGAGTCTGAATTACCTAAGGCTTTATTGCAAATATATTCTAGACTGCATTTATCAGACTTATCTCTTGGTATATTAACGATTGCTTTATCTAACTTGAATCCAAATTTATATATCAGATTGAGCGGCTATGCTGTTGGCCCAATGCAGATTTTGTTTACTTACTACAGTAAGCCATTGAAGTACAAAACCTATATCTTTACAGTCATTGCATGGACTATCTGGATGATTTTATTTCAATTAACAACTAACTGAAGTCATTTATATCCTTTATATTTTAAAAATAAAAAATGAGCACTAGGCCCATTTCTCATTTTTATTTACCAAGTTTTGCTTTAGCTGCATCAGCGAGTGCTGTGAAAGCTGCTGCATCGTTAACAGCTAAGTCTGCCAACATTTTGCGGTTAACTTCAACTTCTGCCAATTTCAAACCATGCATCAATTGTGAATAGGATAAACCGTTCATACGAGCTGCCGCATTGATACGTGTAATCCACAATTTACGGAAATCACGTTTTCTTTGACGGCGGTCACGGTAAGCATAGTAGTAAGAATTCATTACTTGTTCTTTTGCCGTACGGAACAAGATATGCTTAGCACCATAATAACCTTTAGCTAATTTAAGTACACGTTTACGGCGTTTGCGAGAAACAACGCCACCTTTAACACGAGCCATTTATATTTTCCTCCAAATATTCTTCTTAATTGCTTTGACTAAATGCCTTATTTCATTTGAGACAGCATTGCTTTGATACGTTTGAAATCTCCTGAATGCACCATAGCTGCCTTACGAAGATGACGACGTTGTTTTTTAGTCTTACCGTGGAAGCGGTGTGAAGTGTAGGCACGGAAGCGTTTCAATCCGCCTGAACTTGTACGTTTAAAACGTTTAGCTGATGCGCGGTGTGTTTTTTGTTTTGGCATTTTAATTTCTCCTCTTTAAGTTTAATGACTGATAAATCCCTTATTTTTTCTTATCAGGGATTGGCGCCAACTGCATGAACATTTGGCGGCCGTCCATCTTAGCGCGTTGCTCAATGATAGCGATATCTTGCGTCGCTTCAGCGAAGTCAGCTAAGACTTGTGCACCAATATCCTTGTGAGTAATCATCCGTCCACGAAAACGGATAGAAACCTTAACCTTGTTGCCCTTTTGCAAGAACTTACGGCCGTTTCGGAGCTTGGTTTCAAAGTCACCCTTATCAATAACGGGACTGAGACGAATCTCCTTAACAGTAACAGTGCTTTGTTTCTTGCGCTGCTCCTTTTGTTTCTTTTGATACTCAAACTTGAACTTTCCATAGTCCATAATCTTAGCAACTGGTGGAGTTGCCTGCGGTTGGATCAAGACGAGATCAACATTAGCATCATCAGCCGCTGCTTGAGCTTCAGACAGGGGTTTGATTCCAAGTTGTTCTCCATCAAGTCCCACAAGGCGAACTTCCCGAACGCGAATTTCATCATTTATGAATAAATCTTTTTTTGCGATGATTTTCACCTCTTCATTTTTTTAGAGAAAAACGAAAGCGGACTTGCCAACGCAAGCCCGCACTACAGTAATATTTCATGGAAATGAAACTTGACATGTAGAGCCAGACAACGTTAGTCGCAAGGCGAGAAGCTCTCACTTCTGCTTTCCTCATTGTTAGCAGTATAACATGTCGACTAACCTCTGTCAATAATTTTCTCTGCTTTTTCTGAAATAAAATCAACCACACCATCAATTGATACCCCAGTCGTATCAAAGGTAATGGCATCATCAGCTGCCTTCAGCGGAGAAACCTTGCGGTGGCTGTCCTTGTAATCCCGATCCGCAATTTCTTGTTTGAGCTGCTCAAAATCAGTTACAATTCCTTTTTCTTGATTCTCTTTGAAGCGGCGCTCAGCCCGTTCTTCAACAGAAGCAACCAAAAAGATCTTTAACTCAGCATCAGGCAGGACAACTGTCCCAATGTCACGGCCATCCATAATAATAGCCCCACTCGCAGCGATTCGGCGCTGCTCATCAACCAATTTTTCACGAACTTGAGGGATAGCTGAGACAGCTGAAACATGGTTGGTCACATCATTTTGACGGATAGCCAGCGTAACATCCTCACTACTCAGACTGACGGTTTGACTGCCATCAGCTGCTTTGCCAAAAGCAATCGGATAGCGGTCAAGCAATTTTAATAAGGCATCAACCTGCTCCAAATCAATACCATGTTTGAGTGCCAAGTAGGTGGCACAACGATACATGGCCCCTGTATCTAAGTAAGTATACCCCAATTTCTTGGCGAGAATCTTAGCAACAGTGCTCTTACCACTGGAAGCCGGACCGTCGATAGCAATTCTAATTGTTTTCATCTTAGTTTACGTGTACCTCATCACCCGGATTAGCATACCAGTATCCTTGAGTCATGTGTTCAGGATTAAGCTCTCTAAGTTTGTCAACAGAGATTCCTGCACGCGCTGCAATAGCCGCTTCACCTTCACCCGGTTGAACAGTAATAGTTTCACCATCACCAGAGGCAGACGATGACGAAGAAGATTCGCTACTGGATGACGCCTCTGTACTCTCTTGGGTATCAGCTTCTGAACTAGAAGGCTGCTCAGAGCTTGATTCTTGTTTAGCACTTGATTTAGAAGCACCATAAAAACTTGAAGTTTCCTTAGTTTCATTGCTGCCGCCGTTTGACGTGTAAAAGACAAAGAAAAGAATAGCAACTACAACCACAAAGAAGACACTGAGTAAAATAGTCAAAACTGGAGTGCTGACAAAGGAACTACGATTTTGACTACTGACCGAGCGGCTACCGCCAGAACGATGTCGCCCAATAACAATATCGTCATCCTCATCATCCTCAACTGCTGCCGCCTCCGCTTTATCACCAACATCCCTGATTTCCGCATCTTCGACATTGTCAAATTCTTCAGCTTCGTTTACTTCTTCAAGCTCTTCAACTTCTTCTTTGATCGGTGTTTCCCATGGTTTTTTAGACATGCTGTCCTCCCTCATCCTTGTAAAATTAATCAATACGTACTAAAATAATACTATGAAAGTCTCAATTATTCCAGAAAAATGCATTGCCTGCGGGCTCTGCCAAACTTATTCTGCCGCCTTCGATTACCACGATGACGGTATTGTCAAATTCGCTGACAGCAACAAGCTCGAACGCATGCTGCCAGACACACAAGCTAACCTTTTAGCTGTTAAATCTTGTCCAACGAAAGCCCTCAGGATTGATTCCTAAGCGAGGGCTTTTCTTTTTTATCATTTTGATAAAGCTTGAAATAATCCAAACTATCCGAATGGTCAAGCAGCTCCACTTCTCCCTTGAAAGCTGGATTCAGTGCTAGGTCATCTAAGAAATATTTCTTAGGCCACTTACGCATATAAAACAGCCGGGACTTGCCATTCGTAAAAATGAGGGCCAGAGTTGTTCGTGTCACCTCAATCCGCTTGATGCTTGCAATATCAACCTTGAGTGGTTTTAAAAAGTTAAGGGAAATAATCCAAAGTTTATTATCCTCACCAATCACAAAGTAGCGGTGAAATCCCAGACCGACAAAAATCATGAAGATGGCAATAAAGGTCAATCCTGTCCTTGGGACAGAAGCCCTTTCATAGAATAATGACATGGCAATAAAAATCGGAATAAAAGTGATGGACCAATAAATAATGGACCAAGATAATTCCGGCTGCCAGTGATATCTAACTTTTCCAAATATCTTTATCATAGCGGCCCCTCCATACCAGTACATTTTACCATAAAAAGAAGAGATTTCCCATTCTAACCGAAAAAACTTGGAAGAATTTTTCATACCTTCTTGTTGGGTTTGAACACTAAAAAGGAGATTGGAAAAACTTTGCCAACCCCCTTTTATTCAATAAGTTTTAACTCAACCGACCTGTATAGTCAATACTTTGGTCAACATTGGCCCCCAAAGCTTTGGAAACACTGGTATATTGCCAAGCTGCCGCATTGCTATAAAGATTATCATTGGCAGCTTCTTCTTCAGACATTTGATTGTAACCATTGACATAATGGGCTACCCACATATTTTCCATACCAACTTGGCCTGTTGAGAAACTACCACCTCGGGTGTCTAGCCAGCTGGCCATAGTATAGTAAATCAGGTTATTATAGCCCATACTCTTCATGGTTTGGGTCCAAACCGCAGTATTTTCATTGACATTGGCCCGAACCTCACTTGCTTCAATATCATCAACCATAGCAGTTCCTGCAGTCAGGCCATAAGACTTAGCCACATTGACAAAGAAGGCTGCTTCGCTTCTGGCCTCATCCGCATTAGTGTAGCGGGCAAAATGATAAGCAGAAACCTTGAGCCCAGCCGCTCTTGCATTAGTAATCTGACGAGCTGCATAAGGGTTAATGTAAGAATTTCCTTCAGTCAGTTTAACCACAACTCCTGTGATTCCACGCGCCTTGAGCGAACGATAACTTTCAACAGAAATGTTGTCATTATAGCTGCTGACGTCGATAAAGTAACGATTGGCTCTTGCTTTATTTAAATCATACTGCCCTAAATTGAAGCCAGTCCGGCTACCATCTTGGTAGTTAACATAGACGTGGACGGTGTAGCTGCCCTTAATATTTCCGTGGTTACTTTGATTGATATCTACACTGGCAACACCATTATTGACATCTGCACTATACCAATGAATATTAGTTTGGTTTTCTTCTGACCACACTGCAACATCCATGCTTTTAGCTTTTTTAGAATGATCTGTTTCATTGAGAATAACTCTCATAGTCCCCTGTTCAGCGTTATGATCCCTAACGGTTGGCCAAACTTCGGCTGGCGTAACTGCATCTGCTACAGAAAAATCAGCAGCTGATAAGCCAATTAAACGCCCACCATCAAGGCTTGAGTAGCCATACAGATGAACAAGGTATTTCCCTGATTCAAAATTATGATTCTTCAGCTTAATGAGTCCAGTATAACTGCCATCGGCATTTTTAGTTGTGTCGTACCATACAATATCATCCTGATCATTTTTTTCAGTCCAGACAGGAACTAGAACCGATGTTATGTAACTTGGCACTTTATCAACTGTAACCCTATAAGTTACATCATCTTGCTTGCTAATGTTAGCTGAAGCAGTCGGTGAAGGGACATCTATCGTAGTGGTATTGATACCAACAAATTTTCCATCCTTATTTGCGTAAGTATGAATATGATAAGTTCCGTAACCAGAATGATTAGTATAAGGGGCTAATGCTGAGAAACTGCTGTCAGCTTGATACCAATGGACATCGTCCTGATCTCCAGTTTGAGACCAAACAGCAAAATAAATATTGCTGAGGTTTGCTACCTCATTTGAATCTAGGTGAAGTTTAATACCATTTGTATCCAAGCTAGCTGTAACATTATTTTGCGGAGCAACCTTGATGGCATCAGCAGTCTCTTTTTTATCAAAGCCAGAAGTAGCTGCTAAGCCTACCAAGCCACCTGTAATAGAACTTTGTCCATATATATGAACACTATAATGCCCTAAATCATTGTGATGATTAGATGGATTGATCCTTAAGCTGTAGCTAGTAGTACCTGTCTTTTCAGCATGATACCAAGCAATATCATCTTGATCATTTTTATCTGACCAAACTGGCACCAAAAGATCGGTAATATCATCAGAAACATTATTGACCGTTAAACTATAAGTCCCATCTGAGTTTGGTACAATCTTAGTAGAAATTTGAGGAGGATTAACCTCAGTGCTTGTTGCATTTCGACCTACAAAATGTTCTCCAATTTTAGAATAGGTATGAATAATATATTTCCCATAAGAGCGATGTTTAGCAAGATCTATATAGGCAGCACCTTTATCATTAGCAGTATACCAAACCATATCATCTTGATCATTCTTTTCGGTCCAAACCGCAAAATAAATAACCTCATCTTTAGCCATTGGACGATTATATTGAATCGTCATCATTTGACCAGATACAGAGGCAGTCGTCACTTGAGACGAAGCTTGATTGGCGGCGCTAGCCCGACTGACTGTTGTAGAAACGCTCGCTCGAACAACTGTTGTATCAGTCGCCGGACCTGAAACAGGTTGAATTTGATCAGCCTGAACAGTACCTGCCTCTGAAGCAAGCTGATTAGTGGATACTTCTGATGTCGCTTGGCTTTCTGAATTAGCTTGACTTGAATCTATCTCAGACGTAGACTGCTGATTGGTCGGAACTGCTTCTGAAACACTGGTTGCCTCAGAATTGGCCAGAGCTGCTTGATGAGCTTGGTTGGCTTGTTCTTGCTGGCTAGCATCAGTATCGGTTGTCACGGATTGATCCACTGGAGCAACCTCTCTTGCCGAACCAGCTGGAACATCACCGGTTTCATCAGCAGAGACTAAACCACTTATCCCCAACACAGTCAGGGCAGCCGCACTGGCAATTACCCAATGTTTCTTAGCTTTGTACATTTTTTTCCGCATTCGTCCTAATTCCTTTTTTAATTTGATTAATGAAGTTAGTTTACCATAATCGCCTAATATCGACAATAGATAGGGCTTCCAAGGCTTTTGGAATTAGTTTAAGAGGGGTCCCCTAATATTCCATAAAAAGAAAATTGATACGCCAAAGGCGTCTCTGTAAAACTATAATTCAAATAGCTGCTCCCCCTTTTATAACGCTTTTCATTCGGATCTTATTCGCCAAAGCATTCTCTGCCTTAACTGTCCGACTAACTATTGATAAAGAGTTCAAATTATTGTCCGTAAAAAAAAGCTGGGCAAACACTTGTCCAGCCTCGACAGACTTATTTTTTCTCATCTTCATCCATAGATAGGACTGAGAGGAAGGCCTCTTGTGGAACCTCGACAGATCCGATAGCTTTCATGCGTTTCTTACCAGCTTTTTGCTTTTCAAGTAGTTTACGCTTCCGGGAAACGTCGCCACCGTAACACTTAGCCAGAACATTCTTTCGCAGGGCCTTAATGTCGGACCGTGCCACAATCTTTTGACCGATGGCAGCCTGAATAGGCACTTCAAATTGTTGGCGCGGGATGATTTTCTTGAGTTTTTCAACAATCAGCCTGCCGCGCTCATAGGCAAATTCACTGTGAACAATGAAGCTGAGGGCATCAACTTTTTCACCATTGAGCAGGATATCCATCTTCACCAATTTGGACCTGCGGTATTCGGAAATTTCATAATCAAAGCTAGCATAGCCACGCGTTGAGGACTTCAACTTGTCAAAGAAATCAAAGACGATTTCAGACAACGGAATTTGATAAATAACATTGACTCGATTATCGTCAATATATTCCATAGTGACAAAGTCACCCCGCTTCCGTTGGCAGAGCTCCATAACTGCCCCAACATATTCCTGCGGAACCATGATCTGGGCCTTAACAAAAGGCTCCTCAATACTATCGACTTTGGTTGAGTCAGGAAATTCAGAAGGGTTAGAAACTTCCAACAGCTCTCCATCTGTGGTATTGATATGGTAAACAACGGATGGAGCCGTCATAATCAAATCAATATTAAATTCCCGCTCCAGTCGTTCCTGAATAACATCCATGTGAAGGAGCCCCAAGAAACCAGCCCGAAAACCAAATCCCAAAGCCTGTGAGGTTTCCGGTTCAAATTGTAAGCTTGCATCATTAAGCTGGAGCTTTTCCAAGGCTTCCCGCAGGTCATTATACTTATTGGACTCGACAGGATAGAGACCGGCAAAGACCATGGGATTCATCTGCTTGTAGCCGTGCAAAGCTTGCCCTGCTGGTCGGTCAGCTAGGGTAATGGTATCCCCAACCCGCGTATCAGCCACAGTCTTGATCGAGGCAGCAATATAACCGACATCACCAGTTGCTAGATAGTCTCGGCCAACGGCTTTAGGAGTAAAAATACCAACCTCAGTGACATCAAAGGTCTTACCATTGGACATGAGCTGAATCCTGTCTCCTGGTTTGACCAGACCATTGACAATCCGAACTTGGAGGATAACCCCGCGATAGGCATCATAAACCGAGTCAAAAATCAGAGCCTGCAGGGGGGCTTCCACATCTCCAGTTGGAGCTGGAACCTTCTCAACGATTTGCTCAAGGATTTCTTCGATTCCGATACCAGCCTTGGCTGAAGCCAAAACAGCCTCACTGGCGTCCAGACCGATGACATCTTCGATTTCCTGACGAACCCGCTCTGGATCAGCGGCTGGCAAATCGATTTTATTGATAACGGGCAGAATTTCCAGATCGTTATCTAAGGCCAGATAGACATTGGCCAAGGTTTGAGCTTCGATACCTTGGGCAGCATCCACCACCAATATTGCTCCTTCGCAAGCCGCAAGCGAACGCGACACTTCATAAGTGAAATCGACATGTCCTGGTGTGTCAATCAGGTGGAAAATATAGGTTTCGCCATCCTTGGCAGTATAGTTAAGCTGAACAGCATTGAGCTTGATCGTAATACCACGCTCCCGCTCTAAGTCCATGCTGTCAAGCAGCTGGGCCTGCATTTCACGGTCGGAAACTGTCTCAGTTTTCTCCAAAATTCGGTCAGCCAGAGTTGATTTCCCGTGGTCAATATGGGCAATGATAGAGAAATTTCGAATTTTCTCCTGCCGTTTTTTAAGTTCTTGAATATCCATGATTCGTCCTTATCAGTGAAAATTAATCACTCTATTATACCAAAAAAGGAAGTGGGAAAGAAGTCGCAAATTGATGAATTAGCACAACGTTCCTCCTTCTCTCAGTTAGTAAGATGGCTTGCTGTCACTTGCCTAAAAGGAAAGTCAACAGAGCCGACACTTTGTCGCAGCTTAAATGCTCGACATTGAAACAACAATCCTTTCATCACAAGCCAATCACTGCGTTAAGAAATAACAACGACAAAACCCTATGATACTGCTTTTTAGGTCTGTCAATTAAAAAAGATGGGCATCATGACCCCACCTCTAAAGCTAAATTTCTTCAGTTATTCGTCAAACCAGATAGCAATTTCCCTTTGGGCAGACGCTAAAGAATCGGAACCGTGAGCGATGTTCTTGATGGCCTCACCGGGAAATGATCCTAGAGCATAGTCACCGCGAATGGTGCCGGGCAGAGCCTTGCTAGGATCTGTAGCTCCCAGCATATCCCGCCAAGCTTGAACCGCTCCAACGCCTGTAAAAGTCCCGACAATAACAGGACCGCTAGTCATAAAGTCGGTAATTGCTGGGAAAAAGGGCTTGTCAACTAGGTCAGCATAATGCTCTTCCAAAAGCGACCGATCAATCTGGCGCATTTCCATGCGGTTAATTTTTAGTCCCCTCACTTCTGCCCGCTGCAAGACTTGGCCCACCAGCCCGCGCTCTAGGCAATCCGGCTTTAAGATAAAAAAAGTTTCTTCCATGATAAACTCCTCGAATGAATAGCAAAAATTTTAAAATATAGTTTTATTATAGCAGGATTTTCAGAAAATTCCATGGAATCATTTTCAGAGAGAAGTATGGTAACTGCCAAGCTGTTGACATAAGGCACTCCATCTGCACGTCTGGCTTCATACCTATTATTTAGAGACCACTCCATTCTCCTGCTCCTTGCGATAGGCCTGCAGGCTTCCTTTGCTTAGCCAAAAACAGCCTAACATGACGATTTCATAAAGAACAAAAAAAAGAATAAAACAATGCAGAAAATAATCCTCAGGCAGAACCCAAATGATGGGATCAGTATAGGGATTAAAAAGCCAATTAGTTGCACCGGGAAAAAGCAAATGATGAAAAAGCGTGAAAAATTGATCAAAACCGATGAAAAAAGCTAAAATCCCCAGTAAGACTGGCAGAGTAGCTAGGCCTGAAAAGACTCGGCTGGAGAGCCAGAAAGACTTGATCCGCAACTGTCTCCTGAAATAAAGCCAAGAGGGGACTAGTCCCAGCAGGAAAATAGCCTGATCTAAATGAAAGAGGTGCTTAACATCTCGAAAATGAGCCAACCCGTCTGCTGATGATGGAAAGTTGCTCATCTTGAGCTTGGTCACCCAGGGCAGGGTCAGATACCCCATAAGCTGATGGAAATTATGGAGTAGCTGCTGGCTGGACAGTCCTCTGAGGCTGGCCAAGTTCAGCCAATGATTTTCCAAAGGATAGATGGCCCAAGCCAAATAAATAGTCAACAAAATGGCTAAGCTTAAAAGCCAGAGAGCAAAGCCAACCAATTTTAGTTTATCTTTCATTTAGAGCTCCCAGTCGTCCAAGCTGTCCACGACATGGCTAGGTTTAATAGGCAGGCCCGACACTTCCTCCGGCTTAGTGAAACCAGTTAGAACCAACAGAGTATCAACATCGTTTTTGATACCGGCCATAATATCGGTCATATAGTTATCACCAACCATCAGAGCTTGTGAGCGTTCCAGACCCAATCGCTCCAGAGCCTTATTAATAATGACAGCTTCTGGTTTGCCGATAATAACCGGTTTGACTCGGGTAGCTACCTCCAAAAGCTTTTGAATAGCGCCAGCTCCTGGTTCTTGGCCGCGCTCGGTTGGAATATTGAGATCAGGATTGGTCCCGATAAAGAGAGCCCCCTTTTGAATGGCCAGAGTGGCCGTCACCAACATTTCATAGGTCAACCCACGGTCAAGACCGACCACAACGTAGGCAGGATTATCCTTATCCTCGATATAGCCAGCCTCAGCAATGGCTGACTTGAGGCCGACTTCGCCGATAACATAGGCGGTCTTGCCCCGCTTCATATCATTCATGTAATCGACAGTTGCCAAAGTCGCTGTGTAGATAGTCTCCAGTGGCGTTTCCACATTAAAATGCTTAGCCAACATTTCTTGCACCATCTGCGGGGTCCGCATAGTGTTGTTGGTCACCAAGGTATAGGGGATCTTTTGCTCCTGCAGGCGTTTGATAAAGCGCTCACCTGCTGGAATCCGCTCCTTCCCTCGGTAAATGGTTCCGTCTAAATCAATTAAATAACCTTTGTAAGTCATATTTACTCCTATATGCTGATTTCTTTAAAAATAAGGGAGTGGGATCAACCCAAAAATTGAAAATTCTGGTTCTCACCACTTCTTAATTTCTAGGCGATGGCCTGAAACGGTCTCTTCCCAGACCGTTTCACTCCCAACACTGCGCCTAGAATTGATTCTAAAACAGGACTCTGGACGAGTTTTTACCCAGCCTCAGTCTGCTGTCTAAAAGCAAAGCAGCCACTGTTTACTAGAGTTACTATCTTAAGAAAGGACTGAGTCAAAAAATATTCGGCAGCGGCTTAAGCCTCATTGCGTTCCCGCCACTCAATCTGAGCTTGGGCATGAAGACCCTGATCAGTTTTAATTTCGTGCTGGCTGATCAAGCCATCCTGTTTAATCCGAGTAATAATATCCTTCCCGTAGTGAATTTCCTTGAGGTACTTAAGATGAACTTTCTTGGGCACATGGGTCTTGAGAAAATCAATATCCATCGCCTCATACATCCATTCCAGATATTTGCTGTTGTTGACATGGCCATTCATATCCAAATCCAAATACCGCACATGAAAGAGGGATTCTTCCGCTTCTTTCAGGGGTTTATATTTTGGACCTCGAATCACTTTTTTAATTTTTTCAGAACCATAAGGGGCTACAATTTCATCCTTGACTGTCACAACCTTTCGGGTATCGTAATCCATAAGGACGAAGGTGGAGAAAATCTCAATAATCTGCTGACCATCTTCGCCGTAAATATAGAACTTCCGATAACAAAAAAGTTTGTTGTAGGCAATTGCCTCGGTCTCTACTACAATATTTTCCGCATAGCGAGGCAGGCGCTGGATATCCAGCTCATAGTCAGTAATGACCCAAACCAAATTAAAATTGTCCAAAAGCCAGTCATCAGTATTGCCCAAACTTTCTGACTGCAAGCCCGATACCTGAAGGGCAAAGGACAGCAGATGAGGCACTTTAATCTGATGATTGATATCACTCTCGTAAAATGGAACCTGATAAGCCACCTGAAATTTTTTTCCCATGATTTCTCCTTTAAAATCGGGACACGTCCTGCCCTCACTACTTTTCAATCACTACTTTGACGCAGTTGGTTGGGAGTAAGACTTGTTGACTATACCAACTTCGTCTTATCCCTGCATAGGTCATGAGGCGTTTCATCACCAATGAACCACTGCTGGTTGGATGCCCTATCCTGACAAGCAAGCCATAGGTCAAACAGTCTCCCAGACTATTTGAGAAGACCAGTAGCAACTATGCGAAGTTGAGCCTCCAGAATCGATAGCTTTGCCATACTGATCTTGGACGCACTCCCTAATCAAGTATAAATTTCTCAGCCACGGTGTCACCCAAGAAAAGGCCCCGCTTAGTCATACGCAACTGATCACCTGTGACTTGAAGCAAACCGTCCGCCAGCAAATCGGCCACAATCCGACCATACCGCTGCTGGAAGTCCTCCTGAAATTTTTCCTCAAAGCGGCTGATAGAGATACCCGCTTTCTTTCGCAGTCCAAGGAAGATTTCTTCTTCCATCTGCTCGGTCTTAGTCAATTCTTCTTCATGCAAACGGGCCTGACCTTCCTCTGAAATAGCTTTTAGGTAGTGCTGGATTGGGCCACGGTTGCGGTAGCGAACGCCGTCCAAATAACCCGAAGCTCCCGCTCCGACTCCGTAATACTCAGCATTATCCCAGTAAACAAGATTGTGCCGGCTCTCATAGCCCGGCTTGGTGAAATTGGAAATCTCGTAATGCTCAAACCCATGCTTTTCCAGCTCATCAATAATATAAGTAAACATATCGCTCTCAACATCCTCATTAGGCAAATGAAGTCGACCCCGTCGCATTTTGTTCATAAAGACCGTATGATTCTCCAAAATCAGACTGTAGAGACTGAGATGGGGAATATTCAGAGATAAAGCCTTTTTAACATTGAGTTTAACCTGATCCATAGTCTGATCGGGTAGAGCATAGATGAGGTCAATAGAAATATTATCAAAACCTGCTGCTTTGAGGGCTGAAACCGACTCATAGATCTGTGCTTCATTGTGACTGCGGCCGATTCGTTTGAGCTCCTGATCATCAAAGGTTTGCACGCCAAGTGAGACCCGATTGACCGCTGATTTTTCAAGCACAGCAATCTTATCCGACGTCAAATCACCAGGATTGGCCTCGATGGTGAATTCTTCCAGAAGCGATAAATCCAATTGCTCCTGCAAACCCGACAGCAGGTAATCCAACTGCGAAGCTGAAAGAGCCGTCGGAGTTCCGCCGCCAATATAGAGCGTTCGCAATGTTCTAATATCGTAGAAACGAAACTCCTCCAACAGCTTTTCCAAATAATCATCAACCGGCTGGTTCTTGATAAAGACCTTGGAAAAATCGCAATAATAGCAAATTTGCGTGCAAAAAGGAATATGCACATAAGCTGAAGTGGGTTTAATAAACATGGCTTTATTATAGCATTTTAGAAAGAAGAAATTAAGGGAGGGGATTAAAAAAACCTACTTATGATAAGTGAGACAAGAAAAGGCTCTAGGGTTTCTGAAGTAGGTAATGGGTAAATAGTAATTCCATATCAGATTACAAACAAGTCTAGTATTAGTATGAAGCTCTAAAAGGAAATAATAATCCTCTTTAAATGGCTAGTGACGAGTCAAAATACTAAGACTTGAACAAAGTAAAAGCCAGCGGCTTCATTCGCTGGCTAACTTTATCGGTTGTCTTCTTATTTTCTAATCTTGATTTTCTTCTGCGAGTACATTTGGTTCAAGATGGACCGAAGGTTTCGTATGAGCCTCTGCTTGCTCAGTCTGGAGTAGATCTGGAGCTTTCAAAGCATCCGCTGAAACATCATTGGCTTCGGTATCGTCTGTCGAAACTGGCACGGTCAAATCGACTGTAAAGCTGGGACCTTCTGCATCGAGCAGGGCTTCCGCTTGGATTTGAGCAGGCTGATAATCCTGGTTTGAAGCTGCTTCAAAAACTTGTGCTGGGTCCGTGAGGGCAGCTCCTGCTTCTTGAAGTGGTTCATCTGCGGGTGTATCTCCAGCTGAGTCATCTACTGGTACGTCCGTCGTTTCTAAGTCCCGAGTAGCTTCTGCAACCTCTTCGTAAACAGTTTCAGCAGCATTAGCTTCTGCTTCCATATTATCTGCAGGCACTGTGCGGTCTGACTGAGCTGTTAGAGGACTGTCCTCAACTTCTGGCAGCGCTGGTTTCGGCTGCCCCAATTCACGGCGATAATCCTCTGGCATAGCTAGGTTCGCCGCCTTATATTGGGATTGGAGATCCAGAGTGATGGCTGCTCGATTGCCCAAAACATTACGGAGCTTATCGCGGAAGCTGGCATAGTTACCCAAGCCGAAGAAGAACTCAGGAGCTGAGTACCGAGGATTGTGCATCCGCTCCTTGAAACCGAGAATCAACTGACGACTTTCAAAAGCGGTCCGAATGGCCGAAAGAATTTCATTGCCCTGATTAATATCCAAATAGATATCACAGCGGCCAAAAAGCTGACGGACAGTCAGATTAGTCACATTGGGATAGAGATGGACATTGCTGAAACGGCCCAGACTGAGAAGCTTACTGGACATTTCCGTTAGAGCAGCAATATGCAAGGTCATGTCAGGGAAATCTTCGATAATATTTTCCACATAATCCAACTGGTCAGAATTGGTCAAAATCAGCGCTTCCTTGCGCGCCTGATTATCACGCTGGAATGGATAGAGGAGACCGACATAGGTAAAGGCCTCTCTCTGCTCTGGAGTTACCATCCGCAGGATTTGCTCATAGGTTTTAAAATCCTGAACAATAATCTTAGTCTTTCGCTCTGCTGCTGGATCCAACAGTAACTGCATGTTATAAGGCAGACTATCGCCAATTGGCTCCTGCCAGAAGAGAACATCTTCTCCTTTTTGGTGCAGCTGATATTTTACCAAGAAAGGCATTCCCAGAGAATTAAAGATAATGCGATCCAAATCATAGCCAGAGGCCTGAATATAGTAAGTAACAAAATCAGCCTTGGACTTGAAGATGTAAATCTTACCTTCATGTTCCAAAATCAAATCGCTCGTTACATAATTTTCCACCAAGACTTCCTTGCCAGACTTGTCATAATAAGACTTCTGAACAGCTTGACTCTCGCGGTTGTAGATGGTTTGAGCAAAGCGGTAACCGTATTTATTGTAATGGTCGGTTGAGCGAACCTTGCCAGCTTCATCTAACCAGTCAACTGATTGAACAAAGCGGTTGTGACTAGGTTTTGAAAAATGGATATTGGCCCGTTTTTTATTGAGGTCAAAAATTTCACCACTAGAATTAGTCGCCTTGATTTCCCAGAACTTGGGTACCGGGATTTCGTTGAAATGCAGAGGCTTTCCTGTCGCATTGACAAAACCAGTGAAAAAGAGGAAGGGAGAGGTCACATCATCTGGCAGAAAACCATTGTCATTGATGGCAATAGTCGTATTTTGGTAGCCTGACAGAATGAGAGAATAATGCAGGTCCCAGCTGTCTTGATTATAATTTTCAAAAAGATTAATCATTGCTCAAGCTCCTTAATCAGTTGATTCCATTTTGCTTCAACCTTATCAGTTAGATAGTCCTTAGCCATATCATAAGAGACCCGATGCATGCTGTCTAAGTTGGCCAGAGTAAAGATCTGGACAATCTTCGTACTCAAGCTTTCAACGATTTCTTGATCGGTATCCAATTCAGAAATGGGAATCAGATAACCGTTTTCCTCGTCCTTGATAAAATTCTGATTACCATAACGGACATCAAATCCAATCAGAGGCATTCCTGAGCCAATGGCCTCCATGAGGGTCAGACCAAAGCCCTCACTCTTGGAAGCTGAGAGGTAAACCTCATGGTGCATATAGGTATGACTCAAATCCTGATGGCCTCGGAGTTGGATATAATCCTTAGCGCCTTTTTCATCAATAATTTGACGCAGTTTGTCTTCTTCGCTGCCAGAACCGTAGATATCAAAATTAATATCTGGCACCAACTCACGAGCTTCGACAACGGCCTCAATCAACCAGTCCACATGCTTTTCAGTTGCCAAGCGCGAGGCCGTCATGACAGAGAAAGGAATCCGTGGACTCTTAGGCTCTTTAATCTCATCTAAGGAACCGACCGGAATAGTCACAATCTTGGGTTCCTGATGCTTATAAACCGAGAACTGCTGGCTAAGGATTTCTCTTTGGCGGTCAGTTGCCACAATAAAGACATCAACACTGTCTGCATTGGTAAACTGGAAATCGTAGTAATTATTCCAGAGGACTGAATTAGCATTAGTCCCATTTTCACTGTAGTGCTCAGCATGGACAACCACACCTAATCTAGCAGGTTTAACATGGCGAAAGACAGCCTGACCAATACCTGTTGAACGATCCAAAAGGACCAAATCTTCTGAAGTCAACTCTAGCCTTTCCATAAAGTAAGCAACCAATTCCTCTTTGGAGTAGAGAATCCGATTTGGAAAACGGAAGAAAGGTTGATCCCCATCGGTAATTTCATCGTAGGCAATGCTGCCATCTAAATTGTAGTAGGATCGCTTATAGAGCTTGGCTGCATTGTCTTTAGGGGCATAGTACTCGGTAAAGGAAAGATGCTTACCATTGTTATAGAAGTCCTTACGAACCAGATTCCCATTAGAAACAAATTCAATCCGATGAATAATTTCCCTGCTGTGGCGGCAATAATAGGCAGTTGCAAAATCGCGGTCGCCAAAATAGAAACGCACCAACTTGTCTTCTCGGTCAGTCTTGGTAATATCCCTTGTAAATTGGGCCTTGAGATCGGCTTCAGTCAAGGTCGTTGGAGCGGGCGTCTGGTCAGTAAAATAGGTATACATCCAGATAATCTGGTCATCACTAAAACCGACATTGCGGGCCATATCAACAATATTATCCTGACTGAAAAAGTCGGTAAAAACAAACTTGGCAGCTATCCCAAGTTTTTTAAAAACTTTAGAACGGTAGGCTTGGGCGTATTCAACACCGCTGGAAGCCCAACCAATTCCTAGATTGATATTATAAACTGTCATAGTGACCTTTCTAAATCAATAATTATCTAACTAGACTGACTAGTTGGAAAAATGGCTGAGTCTGAGACAAAAGTCCAAACTCGTTAGCATTATTCTAAATTTACCAAATTGACGCAGTGGTCGGGAGTAAGACTTCTTGGCTAGGCCAAGAAGTCTTACTCTTGCACAGTTCATGAGGTACTTTAGCACCAATGAACCACTGCTGATTAGCTGTCCCTATCTTGGGCGCAGTCACATTTTCAGGCGCCCTCTTAAACAGTCCACTGAAACTGTTTAACTACCACACAAGAGATAGGTCAAACAGTCTGGGAGACTGTTTGAGAAAACCAATATCAACTGTGCGGAGGTGGATTGAAATGCTCCAGTGATCTTTGGCAGTCTGGGGATAGGCTGCCAAATCCTGCCACCTAAAAACAGAAAAGTGACAAAGAACTGAGTTTTAAAATGGGAGAGTGAAGATAATCAAAATCGTGATTTTATCACGATTTACTGATTGAGTCCCACTCTCTTAATGACCAATTGAAATTAGCACTAAGCGCTTTTTTCTGCACCCTTCATCATACCATAATTCTGGTCATTTCGCCTCTCTTTTAGACAAAACCTAACCGAAAAATAATGGCAGCTAGAAACCTTATCAGCCACCAGCCTAGCTGGTGGTTTTCTTATTTTTCTCTCTGAGAAAAACTAGCTAGAAGCCATAACAGGATAAAGCTGGACGAACTAAAGGGCTTGAACTACTACCTCTTTGCCACCTAAGCAGACTAAATATTTATCAACCTGCTGAATTCCGAAAGAATCTCTGAGAGCCTTGGCATAGAGGTCCATTTGACTTTGATACCGATGAACTAGATCTGCAGGGTTTTGGTAGTAATCAGTTTTGTAATCAAAGAGGACAATGTGATCCTCATAGCGAATAAAACCATCGACAATCCCCCGAATAACCATCTCTTCTTGAGAATCTCGGTCTTCGTAGAGCATAGCAAAGGGAGCTTCCCGTACAACCTTATCACCTCCAGCGAGAATTTCCTGACCCAGAGCCTCGTTCTGGAAGAAATGCACAATTTTTTTCAGGTCAATTCTTTTTTTTACAGCTGGCTCAGCCTGAACTTGAGCTAGGACTGCCTGTAAATCCGTTAAGGACAAGGTCGCTTTCAGAGGGATTCGCTGCATGAGTTCATGGGTTGCCGAACCGATAGCAGCTCCTGTAACCTGGTTCTGCTTACCAAAGCTAGGCAGGTCAAATTTAGGTGTGCTAGTCCGTTTTTCCATGATATCCATCCCCTCTTCATCCATCACGGGATGGTAAAACTGCTTAATTTGACTCGGAGTACGGACGGTCGGAAGATCGATGGCAGCTGCATACCGCTGATTGAGCCTGTCAACATTTTCCAGAGCTTCCAGTGCTTGACTGATCGTCTCCGATTGGCGGTTATGAGTCTGGTCATCCACATCCATGGGCAGACTAGGTTCTAAGCTGCCCATCTCCTCTAAGTCTTGATCAGAAATAAAAGAGAGGTCAAAACCCAAGTCATCGTCTGGGAAATTTTGTTTGAGAGCTAAGAACCAATCCTGAAAACTAGTCCACGTCTCACGCCCAGCAATACTCAAACGCTCTTGATCTCGATTTCCTTGGTACCTGTCGGCTAACTTTTCTTGACTGCCTTTACCAACCAGATAGAGCTTAGTTTCAGCTCGAGTCATAGCTACATAGAGAAGTCGCATCTGTTCCGATAGCATGGCACGATGAAGCTGCCGCTGATTAATCTGATAGGGCAGGGTCTCCATAGCCACCTTGACATGATCAAACTTAGCTTCTGGAAACCGCTTAGCCAAATCAGCCACATACTGGATGCCAATACCATTTTTCCGACTGAGAATTACCTTACTTCTTTGATCTTGCTGATTAAAAGTCTTGTCCAAATTGAGCAGGAAGACATAAGGAAATTCCAATCCCTTGCTCTTATGGGCTGTCATCAGCTGAACAGCATTCTTAGGCAGAGCCACCTCAACATCAGCCAAATCATTATCGGTTGCGATAATCTGGTCAATCATATTGATAAAGCGGGGCAGACCCTTAAAACCAGTCTTTTCAAACTGATGAGCTCGCAGAGTTAAAGCGTAGAGATTGGCCTGCCGCTGTTGGCCATTGGTCAGAGCCCCCACATAATCGTAATAGAATTTATCATTGTAAATCTTCCAGATAAGATCATGCAGACTATTGGTCCGAGCAAAGGCCCTCCAAGACTTCAAGACCTGATTGAAGGCTTCTACTTGCTCATAAAGTTTGGGCGTTAGCAAATCAGGGTGGTCACCTGTACGATTCAAGGACAAAAGAATTTTATCGTAAAAATTGCCCCTCTTAGCCTGAAGGGAAATCCTAGCCAGCAGGTCCTCGCCAAAATGAAACATGGGCGATTTAAGTAGGGCCAGCAAAGATTGATCCTGCAAAGGATTATTGATGGTCCGCAAAGTGTCCAGCATAACCAGAATTTCTAGGGATTTGAGATAGTGCCCTGTGCCTGATTCAGCTACTAAAGGTACACCGTATTGCTCAAAGGTCGCAAGAATTTGATCATTTCTGGTTCGAGTCGGCACCAAGAGGGTAATGTCATCAAAAGGCACCCCTTCTTCTTGGTGGAGGCGGATAATTTCCTTGACCACCAGCTTAACCTCGCCAACCGATAATTCAGGAAGGGTTGACTCACCATCAAGAGGACTTTCCTGCTCTTCTTTTTGGCCTTGGTCATAGATAAGCACTTGGGTACGATTGACTGGAAGAGGCTGGGCTTTTTGAGCATGGCCCGCTACTAAAAAGTGACTCTGATCATAGGTAATCTCGCCGACTGCTTGATCCATCAGGCGAGCAAAAACAGCATTGGTCGCTGCCAAGACTTCCAAATGGCTGCGGAAATTTTCCTTGAGGATAATCAAGAGCCCCTGACTTTTACCGATCTGAAAGTCCTCAGACCTATCATAGGCCTGAAACTTAGCCTGAAAAATCATAGGGTCGGCCTGACGAAAGCGATAGATAGACTGCTTAATATCACCTACCATAAAGCGGTTGTGACCGTTGGAGAGCAAGTCCAGCAGACGCTCCTGCATGTGGTTGTTATCCTGATACTCATCGACCATAACCTCATGGTACTTGTCCTGATAGAGCTGACGAATCGGCTCATCAGTCTCCAAAATCTCAATGGCTAAATGAGCAATGTCGCTGAATTCAAAGGCATTTTCCTGTTTTTTTCGCTCCAGATATTGGGCAGAGAAGTCCAGCACAAAAGCTTGCAGGATTTTTAGCAGGGGCAGGGCCTGAGGCTGATAAATCCGCAGAGCTTCAACCGTTGACAAAGCCCGCTCCAAGTCCAAGATGGGAGCCAAATAGCTGGGCCTCTCCTGATTGTAGGCAGTCGCGAAAGCCTTGAGAGCCTCATCTTTGCTGGAGCCGATACTCATGGTCAGTCCCCGATTGATGGACGTAATGGCTTTAACCGCCTGCAATTGTTCTCGCAGTTGGTCTAGGGGAGCTTGAAGGTTAATATTAGCCAAGGCTTCCAAAAGATTTTCAACATTGTCCAAATATTTATAAGACTTTTTAAATTGATCACGAACAGCACTCAGATGATCGCGGAAAAAGGCTTGAGCTTGGTCAAGAATCTTTCCAAAATCCTGCTCCTGCAGAAAAGGTGCCAGATAAGCATCCACCTGCTGATCAAAATCAACTTGATAAGACTTGAGGAAGGTCTTCTCCAACCAAGCCTTAGGATCTGCTGTCGATTGACTGAAAGAATGGACCGCATAAACCACCTGACGAAAGCCTGTTGAATCCTTCCCCTGACCTGTAAAATTACGGACGGTTTGTTTAAAAATTTGACTATCAGGACCAGTCATATAGCTGGTAAAAAGGTCACTATAGACTTCATTTTTAAGAATGTCTTGCTCACTTTTATCCTGCATAATCCGAAAATTAGGAGATATGCCCAGACTGTAGCCATAGGTATTGACCAGCTTCTGGGTAAAGGCATCCATAGTCCCAATATCAGCATTTTGGACATCTCCCAACTGGGCAGATAGATGCTGTTTGAGAGTTTGATCCTGAGTTTTAGCGATTTCCTTAATCAGTTTGTCTTCAATACGCTCTTTAAGCTCACCAGCTGCCTTGACAGTAAACGTTGAGATGAATAGCTGGCTGATGTTGACGCCCCGTTTGAGCATGTCGATAATCCGCTCAACCATAACGAAGGTTTTCCCAGAACCAGCCGAAGCCGAGACTAAAATGTTAGTACCATTGCTGTAGATAGCCTCAATCTGTTCAGGCGTGCGAGGCAGACGCTCTTCTGCTTGACTCAGTGTCAGCTCTTGGGCCTTAAGTTCTTCAATTTCTTGGGGACTTAAAAATTTATCTCGAACCATCAGTTGGCACCTCCTTCCTCATTAAATTTCTGCATGCTGGCTAGATAGTCTTCCCGCTTGGCCTTGATGAGACGGCGGGCATATTTCATGTGGCGGTCTGCTTCAAAACCTGTAATACTTTTAAGCTGATCTCCCTGAACTGAGCGACTATCTTTAGTATATGGATTAATAGCAAAGCGTCCTGAAAGAATAGTTAGAGCCGCCTTGCGATAGAGCACTTTAGTATAAGTCAAAAGCAAGTCCAATTCTTCCTGACTGAATTTATTGGCCTTGCTAGTATTGTAATACCGAGCTAAATGATTAGCCTGTTGAGCATCATAGAGTCCTTGATACTTAAAGGTTTTAGCTAGAGCACTGGCTGCATCATCCAAATTTTTTAAATCCCTGAACTTGAGCTCAGGATCCTGCATGTGGAGATAGGTAGCGCCAAAAATAGGAGCCTGATAATTGCTCGGCATCTGCTCCTTAAGCGCTAAAATGTAGGTTAAGAGCTGGGGGGTCAAACCATTATAAAAGTCAGCCAAATTAAATTTTTTATCACCCGATTTATAGTCAACAATCCCTAAACCATCGGATGAACGTAGCTGATCCAGTCGATCAATCTGACCACGAATTTCTAACTGACGCTGATGAGCACCAATCGGTAATCGGTAACTAAAATTGACTTCCAAAGCTTTAAAGTCTTGAGGAGTTTTTTGCCAATCTTTATCGCCTAGATAATGTTGGGCTTCAGATCGGCCGAGCACTTGAACGGCTGAATTATCCCGCAAAATAGGAGCCGTGCTATGAGCAATATCCAAGAGAATGTCTTGGGTCAGCCGGCCTTCTTGATCGGTCTCATAGAGAATGCGGTAAGTTTCTTCCTGACTAACCTGATTAATAACCTGATTCAAAAGGGCATCAAAATCTTCTGAGCCTTCAGCCTGAGCCATGACCCGCTCAAAAATTTTATGCAGATAGACCCCATGGTGGCGAAAATCTGGATGGATGGATTCCTCTTCCTCCAGGTGCAAAACATGATTTAAGAAATAAGCATACTGGTTATTGTAAAAGGTTGTGAGACCGGAAGCCGACAGACGCAAAGGCTGATCGCTAGGATAGAGAATGTCCAGAACTTCTTGAGAAATCGGCTCTACTGTCAAATCATCCGTAATAGTCGGAATGGCCATATCCTGCTGAGTTAATTTTTGCCGCAATCGCCGAACCATAACGGACCAAAAAGTTGCCTGATCTCTACTTAAATCTTCTGTCTGACTGAACTGATTAGCCTCAATCACTCTGGACAGGAGAGCCTTGTAGGTCCCTAAGTCAGCATTTTCTTCAAAAGAAACTGCTGGCTTACTGATAAGGGGCACTCCTATATCCAGCAAGTCTTGCAGATAGGGTGAGAACTTGTCTTCATTTTCATTAAAAATTTGTGGAGCAGACAGAACCAGTTTCTGAGTCGCTGAATTAATCAAGGAAATCATAGCTGAATGATTCTTCTTAACATTTTCTTGACTAGGGAGGTCAAAATGGCCCTGACGCTCACTTGCAGCTAATTGCTCATTAAATGTTTGCCTTTCATCATCCGTAATCAAACTGCTATTCTTGTGAATTCTTGGGAAATTACCTGCTGTCAAGCCCAAAGCAAAGACATAGGGACTAGTATGAGGCTCAATCAGTTCATAATCCTTAACGGTCACCACATCCAAGGTAGCAGGAACAGTCCGATAGCTGCTTGCCTGCATACCAGCTTGAAGGAGAGCCAGAAAATCATCTATCTTTAGCTTCTCTTGGCCAAAAATAGCAGCCATCTCAGTCAATAAATCAGTCAAGGTCTTCCAAACTTCTTCTTCCTTTTCTAACTCTTGTTCTGATTTCCCATGAGCTAATTTAGCCATATTGGCTGGTAGATCTATAGCCTGCAAAAAAGGCAGGAATTTCTTGTTTAGGAGATTTTCTCCCAGCAAGGCTCGGCTGGAAAAGAGCTCTAACAAGGGATCAAGAAAAGAGCGACGAGTTTGATTGAGAGCAGTCAAATCGTATTTATAAAGGATTTGCCCATTGTCATCGACTCCTTGCTGGATATTAGCAGTGAAGTCCTTTTTAAATTGTGCCTGACCCTTGATATCAGCATATTTGAGATACTGATCAAACTTATCAATGTCAGTATCCTTAAAATCTTTGAAAAGGCCTGATTTTAAAAGATTAAGGACATCTTCTGCCCGAAAATTATAACGTTTGATGCGCTCCAAACTTTCAATAAAATTAACCAGAGGGTGATGACTCATAGGCTCAGCCTTGCCAAAATAGAAAGGAATGTCATACTTCTTAAAAATCTTACCAATCTGTAGCTGGTAGGACTCGGGGTCCCCTAATAAAACAAGAATATCCTTATAGCGAACACCGTCATTGAGCAGGTGACGAATTTCTCTGGCCACCTGTTCCACTTCTTCTTTCTGACTAACCACATCCCAGATCGTCAAAGCCTGCTTATCCTGTTCTGTCAATCTAGGCAAATCAACTGAAAAATCATGGCGAGCTTCCAAATAATCAGAGAGATGGGCTAGACTATCTCCTGAAGAGTGACCGATATATTCAGCCTGAAGGCCAAATTTTTGTCCTAAATCCAGGAGAAATTCGACATTAGCCTGATAGAGATTGCCACCTAGAAAAGTTGCCTTATAGGCTTTCTGACTGGCATAGGTCCCTATGATAATTTCTACGCCTTTTTCGTGCAAAGCACTCACCAATGCTTCTTCCTCTGCTGAAAAACGGCTGAAACCATCAATAATAACGACGAGATTTTCTAACACTTGATCCAATTCGCCACTGTTGACATGCTTTAAAAACTGAGCAATCTTAGTCTGAACTTCAAAATTTTCCTCTTCCAAAACTTGATAAAAGGCAGAAAAAATAGTAGTTAAATCTTGATATTTAAGGTCCGACGCTAATCCTTCCAAGTCAAAGATTGTCAGATTAGAGCGCTGCAATTCTTGATAAAGGTCAACCAGCTGCTGAATAAAATTGCTGTCCTTTCTCAAACTGCCATAAATTTTTAAATCACCTTCCTCAAATTGAGAAAGAATGCGAAAGAAAATCATAGCCAGCCCCGTATCGGTCACAGGCTTTTTATCTGATACATCATTGAGGACAAAATAGCGGGCCATCTGAGCAAAACGCGTAATAGTAATATTGAAAGAAGCCTTCTCTTTCAACGTTTGCAAAACTCTCCGCTCCTTTTCAAAAGAGAGAGAATTGGGAGCAATATAAAAGACCCGACGACCAGCTAATGCTTGCTCCTGCGCCAGCTGGGCCAGCTGATCCGTTAAATTATCACGAATAGCCGTATAAAGTAATCTCATGACCATCCTCCAAAACTGCTGAACTTAGCTTCTATTATAGCATAGAAAATCTAACAAACAGAGACCTGAAAATGGTGAACAGCTCCCTGTCAAGTGGACAGTGAAATAATAAAATTAGGCAGTGACTCTACCCCTATTTTTACATTAAGCAGAATATTGAAATAAAACCTACAGAGCAAATGCCGTGGAGGCGCAGAAATAGTGTAACTATTTATTAAGAATCTAACGACAGCTACCTACTTCTACAGTAGTATAGGCGTATTCAATGACAGTGATGTCGTGCTTACTTTCAGAGAAGATTAATATTGCCAGCGGCAGAAAGTAATAAATGGAAGCTAGAAGCCTTATCAGCCACCAGCTTAGCTGGTGATTTTCTTGTTTTTCTCTCTGAGAAAAACTGGCTGGAAGCCATAATAAAAAATGGACTCAATGTCAAAATAGCATGATTGTCGAAAATCCATAAGCTTTTCTAGTAAGTATTATTGTGGATACTAATAGCAAAAAGATTATAATAATCAAAAAAATATATTTTAGATTTCCTTAAGATTAAAATAATGACAATTATATTTCATATAAAGCGCTTTTATGTTACAATAAAATTGGCAAATCATCATTTGCTAAAAAATATTGGGAGAAAACAAATGAAAGTCAAACAAATTTACGGTTTTCGAAAAAATAAGGCTGTGAAGTCTCTATGCGGTGCTGTACTGGGAGCTACAGCATTGATGGCATTGACAAGCCATAGAGCCGCTGCCGAAGAAGTTATGGGATCCACCACAACAAGCGGTGTTGATACTCAAGTTGTCAGGACAGACAACCCAGCCACTAATCTACCGGAAGCCCAAGGGCCAGCCAGCGACGCAGCTAATCAGAGCCATAAACAGGCAGGGCAAAGTGAAGGTGAGCTAATAGTCGATGTCCCATCGCCGGAGTTGGAACAGACCATAAAAGATGCCTACCAAGCAGGCGTGAAAGTTCAGCGCGATGATGTGGTTGATCAAGGGACAGCACAGACTCCTGATGAAGCCGCTGCCAAGCAAGCAGAGATTGAAGCAGACTATGCCCAGCAAGTTCAACAATCTAAGGAAATAATAGCCGATTATTCCTCTTCTAAAGCCATTTATGATGCCAAAAAAGAGGTGTATGATAATGCTAAATTTCAGTACGATCAAGATAAAGCAGCTTATGATATAGCTAAGTCACAATATGATCAAGATAAAGCAGCTTATGATACGGCCAAAGTCAAGTATGATCAAGACAAGGCAGCCTACGATACCGCCAAACTCACATATAATCAAGATAAGGCGGCCTATGATACCGCCAAAACCAAATATGATCAGGATAAGATAGCCTACGGTATCGCTAAAACTGAATACGATCGTGCCAAGGCAGCTTATGATACGGCTAAAGCCAAATATGATCAAGATAAGGCAGCCTACGATACTGCCAAGGCCAAGTATGATCAAGATAAGGCGGTCTATGATACGGCTAAAGCCAAATATGATCAAGATAAGGCAGCCTACGATACTGCCAAGGCCAAATATGATCAAGACAAGACAGCCTACGACACGGCCAAGGCCAAGTATGATCAAGATAAGCATACTTATGACCTTGATAAAGAATTATATGACCAAGATATTATTAAATATCAGGAAGCGCTTAAAAAAGCTGAAGAAAAGAAAAACGAGGAGGGTTATCTATCCCAAGCAATGGCACAGCCCTTAATTTTTAGGCAGGAAGATAATGCCATCACTAGCTTAGAACCTTCTGTAAAACAGTACACTAAGGACGAACTAACAGATTATATTGCAGCCTTACCCATCGACACTCCTTCTAAAGAAATCATTGATATTATCAATAATATGGAGGATTTAGCAGACGGTACCAGGGTTGTTCTAAAAAAAGGTGTCCCGCTTACTGTTACCTATACCAATCTGGAAAATTCAACTTTTGATGGTAAAAAGATCTCAAAAATAACTTATACCTACACTCTAAAAGATGCTAGTATTACTGACCAAGAACTGCCTATAGTCCTATATAAGGATCCAACTAAAACCCTCTGGTACCCTGCTATGGGAGGAAGCGTTAAGATTAACATGGCTGCAAAATTTTATGATGCCGATGGCCAATTAATTGATTTAACAGGCGGTTTGTTCAGTTTTTCTTCCTTGAATGCAGATTCCAAATCAGTGGAGTGGGTCTCTGGCTTTAATGGTGACATGATCCCAATTTCAGGCTCTGCTATTGTCCCCCATCCAAACGGTGATGTTCATGCTGATCACTCTACAGATTCTATAGCAGAAGGCTCACGCTTTGACTATGCTGAGTGGGATACAGAACTCAGTTCACTTAAGTGGTATGGTGCGATCGTCGGTAAGGCTAATGGTAGCGATGTTAATTTCGACATCGCTTCAAGAGGTCGTTACTTAGTTTGGTTTGCTTTTAACTCTGATATTAAAGCAGTCGGTGTTCCGATTAAGCCAATAGAACCAGTTGCGCCAACTCCTCCAACTGAGCCAACAGCACCAGTTGCACCAACACCCCCAACAGAACCAGCTAGCCCAATAGAGCCGATTGCACCGACGCTCCCAACAGAACCGGTCGCACCAACTCCTCCAATAGAACCCACTGAACCAGTAGAGCCTGTAGCACCGACACCTCCAACTGAGCCAGTTGCACCAGTTCCGCCAACTGCACTGCTAGAACCAGCAGTCCCAACGATCCGCTACCACTATGCAAGATACGCCATCCAGCCTCAGGTTAACAAGGCAATCACCAATAACATAGGAGTCGATATTGACAAGACTCGAGTGGCTAAACAGTCAGTGGTCAAGTTCCAACTGAGAACGGCTGAACTGCCGGCCAACCGTGAGGAAACCACCTCCTTCGTCTTGGTCGACCCTCTTCCAAGTGGCTATCAGTTCAATCTGGAAGCGACCAAGGTGGCCAGCCCAGACTTTGACGTCACCTATGATCAAGCCACGCATACGGTGACCTTCACAGCCACCGCTGAAACGCTGGCCCTGCTCAATCAGGACTTCACCAAGGGCGTCACCGCTCCAGTCCCAACCATTGTCGGTCAGGTCATGAATGACGGGGCTGTCTACAAGAATAACTTCACCCTAACAGTGAACGACGCTTATGGGGTTAAATCCAATATCGTTCGGGTAACCACCCCAGGTAAACCAGAAGACCCTGAAGATCCAGGCAACAGTTATATCAAACCGCACAAGGTCAATAAAAATGACAAGGGGGTTGTCATTGATGACAAAACCGTCCTAGCCGGCACGGTCAATTACTACGAATTGACATGGGATCTGGATCAATACAAGGGCGATAAGTCTTCCCCAGATACCATCCAAAAAGGCTTCTTCTACTTGGATGATTACCCAGAAGAAGCGCTGAACTTGAATCCAACTCTCGTTAGAATCGTCGATGCTAGCGGAAAGGCTGTTGAAGGGATCAGTGTCACTGATTATACCAGTCTTGACGCTGCCCCAGAGGACGTTCGGACCATGCTCCAAAAGGCTAACATCACACCAAAAGGGGCCTTCCAGCTCTTCACAGCGGATGATCCGCAAGCCTTCTATGAAGCCTATGTGGTTAAAGGAATTGATCTGACTATTGTCACTCCAATGACCGTTAAAGCCGAGATGGGTAAGACCGGCGGTTCTTATGAGAACAAGGCCTACCAAATTGATTTTGGCAATGGCTATGAATCCAATATTGTGGTTAATAACGTGCCTAAGGTGGATCCTAAGAAGGATGTTACCTTGACCCTAGATCCAGCCGATACCAGCAACATCGACGGTCAGACCGTAGCGCTCAACCAAGTCTTTAATTACCGTCTGATCGGTGGCATTATTCCGGGCAATCGCTCCGATGAGCTGTTTGAGTATAACTTCTATGATGACTATGACCAAACAGGGGATCAGTATACCGGACAGTATAAGGTTTACGCCAAGTCTGACATCACCCGTAATGATGGGACTGTAATCGCAGCGGGAACGGATGTGACTGGTTATACGACGGCAGACGTCAATGAAGCCGATGGTCTCATTGTCATCAGATTCCAGGAAGCCTTCTTGCGTTCGGTTTCGCTGGACTCTAGTTTCCAAGCGGAAAGCTATATTCAGATGAAACGGATAGCTGTCGGCACCTTTGAGAACACCTATATCAATACGATTAACGGTGTAACTTACAGTTCCAATACGGTTAAGACAACGACGCCGGAGGATCCAGCCGATTCTACGCCGCCAGCGCCTAATCATGACCGGATGCCGCTAACCGTGACCTATCACTTTGAGGACGCGACAGCGCAGCCAGCAAAGGCCAGCCTTTTGCCACAGACTGGCAGCAAAGACAGTGCTTATTTGCCACTTTTAGGCGTGAGTGCGATTCTGGCTGGTCTTGGTTTACTAGGCAGCCAACGCCGTAAAAAAGAAGATTAATCTCTTGATAAGAAGCAGACAGCCATCTGCTTCTTTTTTGGACCTTCCTTGCTTAAAAACATGTCTAACGTTCACTTTGCCTGTCGCCCCAAATGAGAACTGCCTACCATAGCTGATGACTGATCTCACTAACTGCATTTGGACATATAAAAACTCTTCTCACAGTGTCTGGTGAATTTTTGTTTTTTTACTGTCCACTAGTGAGGAGGGTATCATAAGTAGGTTGCCATGGCAGGTACTGCTGCAAATCAAGTTTATTCTAACTTTTCAGAGTTACTTTACCAACTGCAACAGAAAAACCAGCTCATTGTCTGAACTGGCTGCTAATCTATTCAAAAAAGGCATAATAGTCACTGAGGGCCATCTGGTTCTTGGCATCTTGGTCAAGGTCCTGAATAACTTTACCATCTTTCATAACAATCAGACGGTTGCCATACTTGAGGGCATCTTCCATGTGGTGGGTAATCATAAGGCCGGTCAATTGATCCCGTTTCATAATATTGTCAGTCAACGCCATCAGAGATTGGCTAGTCTTGGGATCCAAGGCCGCTGTATGTTCATCCAAAAGCAGTAAATCAGGTCGCTTAACCGTTGCCATAAGCAGACTGAGAGCCTGACGCTGTCCACCCGACAAAAAGCCTGTCGGTGTATCCAAGTGCTTATCTAAGCCATTGCCAATCTGGGCAATCAACATTTGAAAATCATCACGAAAAGTATGGATTTTTCGTGGGACCAATCCTCTGCTCTCACCGCGATACTTGGCCACCAGAAGATTTTCAGCTACTGTCATCCGCGGAGCTGTTCCCATTTTAGGGTCTTGAAAGACCCTAGATAAATACTTGGCCCGCTTTTGAGCCGGAAGATGGGTTACATCCTCACCCATAATATGGATGGAGCCAGAAGTAAGCATGAGGGTACCAGCGATTACATTGAAGAGGGTGGATTTACCAGCCCCATTCCCACCTAAAATAGTGATAAAATCATGCTCATAAATGTCTAGGCTAACCTGATCCAAAATCGTTTTTACATCATCATAACCATTACTGACAGTGACAGTGGCATCTTTTAATTCTACAATCTTTGTCATCGCGATAATTTAACCCCCTTGAAGAATTTTTCCTTGAATCTTGGCACAATCAAGAAGATAGCTAAAATTAGTGCACTAAAGAGCTTGAGATAATTAGTATTGAAACCAAGTGCTACTACTGCCCAAATCAAAATTTGATAGAGGACAGACCCAATCATAATAGCAATGAAACGCTCCAACATGGTCAGATTGGCAAACATGACTTCCCCGATAATGATGCTGGCTAGGCCAATAACGATAACGCCAATTCCTTTAGAAACATCGGCGTAACCGTCCTGTTGGCTGACCAGAGCACCAGACAGGGCAATAATACCATTAGAAACGACCAATCCCATCAGCTCCATATTATCCGTATTGATGCCGAAACTACGGGCCATCTCACGATTGTCCCCTGTAGCAATATAGGCCTGCCCCAAACGGGTGTTGAGGAAAAAGATAATGAAGAAAATGACTAGAATAACGACAATAGTTCCCAAAATCAAGAGATTGAGTTCTTTGCTGAAAGGCAAGAAGTCTTGTAAAAGTTTTTGATTAAGCAAACCTAGATTGGAGCGACCCATGACCATCAGCATAATCGAGTTACAAGAAGTCATGACCAGAATCCCAGCCAAAATTGTCGGAATCTTACCCCGAGTATAGAGCAGTCCTGTCGCAAAACCAGCCAAACAGCCAGCACCGACCGCTGCTAGAGTCGCTAAGAGCGGGTTGACCCCCTGTGTAATAAGGGTAACCGCCACTGCTCCACCCAGAGGAAAACTCCCTTCTGTTGTCATATCTGGGAAATCGAGAATCCTAAAAGTCAGGTAAATCCCGATCCCTAGGACAGCCCACAAAAGACCTTGTGAAATTGTTGAAACCATATATCTTCTCCTATTTAAGCACTAGACCAGATTTTTTAGCATCCCTAAGAACTGAATCTGGAATATCAACACCCAACTGCTGGGCAACCTTGAGATTAACAGCTGGACTGCCAGTATCCACAACCTTGACTGGAATATCAGCTACCTTCTTGCCCTTAAGAATTTGCACGGCAATCTTACCAGTTTCCACACCCAATTGATGCTGACTCTGATAAACCGAAGCCAAACCGCCTTGCTTGAGCATGGTATCGACACTTGGATAGACCGGTAACTTATTACTATTAGCAATAGAAACAACTGTTGTGAAAGCTGAGGCAATCGTATTGTCCTGAGGAATCCAGAGAGCATCCACTTCCTTACTAATAACATTCATGGTCGTGGTAATTTCGTTGGTCGATGGGACAGCATAGGTCTTAACCTTAAGCCCTTTCTTCTGAGCTTCCTTGCTAAAACTATTTACCTGCGAAACCGAATTATCTTCACTGCTGGCATAGAGGATTCCAACAGTCTTGGCTTGCGGGGTCACCGTTTGAATCAGTTTAACCGTATCAGCGATCGGCACCTGATTAGATGTCCCTGTGACATTGCCAGTCGGATGCTTCATATCGGTCACCAGCTTAGCACCGATCGGATCACTGATAGCTCCCATCACGACGGGAGTATCTTTACTAGCATTGGCCAGCCCTTGAGCTGCTGGCGTTGCAATCCCAATCAAGACATCATTGTGACCATCGGCCAATTGCTTGCTCATCGTAGCAATTTTTGATTGATCCCCTTCAGCATTAAGAAATTGAATCTTAACTCGGTCACCAGAATAGCCTTCCTTGGCCAATTCATCCTTGATTCCATCATAGATATCGTCCAGAGCTTCGTGGGTAACGTATTGAAGAACGCCAACTTTGACCACACGATTGCTTTTACCTGCCTGCCCCAAGTGCCACTCATCCCGAATAACCAGAGCTAGGGTAAAGATGATTAAGAGGGACAAAACTGCCCACAAACGCTTGTTTTTCATAGAAATCCTCCTCAAACCACCAAGTCTCAGATAACCTAGGTGACATCCTAAAAACCACATTTTAGGAATCGATCACATATCCAGCACTCGGAGTACTATTATAATTGTTGGCCGCAACACCTAAAAGAGTGCCAACCCCTCCAGAAAAGCAGGACTTAGTTATGGAGAAAACTAAAACGCCCTCACATCCCTAAGGAATGTGAGGGCGTAGTCCACGCGGTGCCACCTCAATTGAAAAGACTAGTAAACAAAGGTCTTTTCATCTCTAGATCGTCTAACAACGATTAGCAGGATACAGTGTGCTAAACCCGAGGACTATGTGTTATCCTCATATCTCTGATTCACCGGTCAAACCGATGAACCACTCACAACAGCCCAATTTCAGAAGCCACAACTACTTGTTCACAATAACCACAAGCTCCCTGAAAATCATGACAACTTACTTTTCTGTTAAGTTCTATTATACTCAATTTGAAAAAGCTGTCAAGTGGAATTTTCAGAAAATTTAGCAAGCCAATTAGATAGTTGATTCCAACTCTTGTCAAACTCTATCAGTCTCAAAAACTAGTTGCTTTCACCTTAATCCGGCTGGAACCATCAAGTCCCTTTTCAATAAGGACCTGTTGCTGAATGGTATCTTTCATTTCCTTAACATGACTGATAACACCGACCATCCGGTTTTGTCCAATTTGTTCCAAAACAGCAATGGCTTTATCTAAGGTATCCTCATCTAGTGATCCAAAACCTTCATCAATAAAGAGAGTTTCAACCAAAGCGCCATTACTGGTATTTTGCACGACCTCTGACATAGACAGGGCAATAGCCAGCGAAGCAATAAAGGTTTCACCGCCAGACAAGGAAGCAGCTGGTAATTCCTTGTTATTAGTTCGATCGTAGATATTGATTTCCAGTCCCGACTGACTGTTACCAGACCCCTCCCTACCAATCAAAAATTCAAACTGCTGATTACTCAGCAAGCCGATGTAGTGGTCATTTGCGTAGGTTAGAATTTCCTCCAAGTAGGCTTGGATGACATAGGTTTCCAGTTTGAGCCGCTGACTACCTGTTTCAGTTCCACTGATGATATTTTTAAGCTGGGTCAGCTGGCTAAATTTTTCCAAATGATGGCCAGCTTGGGCTACTATATTCTCAATTTCAGCCACTAACTGGACAACTTGGTCCCGATGGTGCTCACTGAGAGCTAATTGACTAGCAGCCTGATTAAGAGCAGATTCTGCCTCTTCTTTTTGCTGAGCCAGAACTAACAAATCAGGCTCACTCTGATCCGCCAGAACTTGGTTGAGATCAGCTAAACTGGCCTCCAAACTTCGGCGATGCTGCTGATACTCAGTCAGCCAAGCTTGCAGGGTCAATTGCTGGCCTGCTGCTAACTCTGTCAACCATTCTTGGAGCTCAGAACGTTCATGAGTCAGAGCTCTCGAATCTGCTAACTTGCTCTCTAGCTGCTTAGTCAGGGCTTTAAGATCTGCTCGGTTAGCCTGCAGACTCTCAGTCAGACTAGCCAATCGGCCTTGGAGACTGGATAAAGCTTCTTTCTGACTAGCCACTTGTTGCTGACAAGACTCAAATTCTCTGCGAAATTGTTGGTAAGCTTCTCGGCGATTGGCAATCTCTTGTTGATAATAGTCCGGTGTTTTAAGATCCGGATAAACTTCATTGAGTTGGCTTTGACTTTGCTTCAACGTTTTAATCTGACCCGACAGACCAGCCATATCTTGCTGGACTTTTTGCTTGATTTGATCCAAGCTTGCTAAATTCTGAGTCAATTGCTCCAGCTGCTGAATTTGCTTAGTTTTCTTGGCAACAATATCTTGGTATTGTTGATCAAGCTGGTGCTTAATCACTTGGCCAAAATAATCAGAATAAGCTGTTTCCCATATAAAGTCACTCAAGTAACTGGATGTTTTCTCCCGCAAGATTTGGTAGCTAGATGCTAAGTTTTCTTGCAGATCTTTCCTTATTCTTCTATTATCGGCCAGTTGACTCTTTAGCTGGTCAGCTTCAAACTGTTTAGCTTGCAGGGCTTCCTGCTTATTAACTAATTGTGCTTCTAAATCCTCCACTTTTTGGGAGAGATCGACTAGAGTCTCTTCATCAACCGACCCAACTTGAACCCCCGGATGATCAAACGAACCACAGACTGGGCAAGGACTGCCTTCCTCTAATTCTGTCTGAAGCTTGGCCACCATCAATTTGAGTTGGTCTTGCTTCATTGTCTTAAGCCGAGAACGTACATCAATCAAATCACTTTCCAGCTTATCTTGAGCTTGACCAATGGCCACCTGCCGGTCAGAGAGGGACTTCTGCTCTTCTTGCAGCTGAGCTAATTTTTGTAAGCTATCTGACAAGTCGCCATCTATCAAATGCTGAGCCTCCTGCCGAATCTCCTTCAAATCCTGCAGCTCTTGCTCAGAGATCAAACTCGCTTCAAGGTCAGCCTTGTTCTGGCTAAGTTCTTGCTCTTGATTAAGCAATTTTTTCTGGTCATCCGCTAATTTTTTCAAGCCTAACTCTGCTGCTGTCAACTCAGCTGTTTGTTTGGTCAGCGTCTGGGCACTACTCAAAGCCAAACTCAGATTTTCAATTTCTGCCTGACTTTTTTCTGCTTGGATTTTCTGTCCCTGCAACTTAACTAGCTGTTTGTCTAACGGTGCTAGCTTCTCCTGCCTTTTAGCAACTTCTTCCTGCAAATTGGTCTGCGAACGATCCAGCTCTTGGGCTCTTTTTTGCTTACTATTTTCTTCCTTGACTAAATCGGACAAACCTGCCGCAAAATTTAACTGGTTTAGTTTAGCTTGTTTTTTCTGATAATCCTCAGCTTGATCTACAATCTGTTCTTGGTACTGGACTTGCTTGCTCCGACGGTCCTGAAATTGGGCAGCCAACCCCTGGGCCGCTTGATAAGCTAAGTCCGCCTCCCTAGCGCTTTTTTCAGCCACTGCCTTTTTCTGCTTAGCTGCTGTCAGCTCTTTTTGATAGTGTTGTAAGTGTTCATGAGCTTGTGAGAGTCGTTGTTCACTAGTCAACTCAGCAAATGTTGTCCGTTCTTCTGGTGTCCAAATCTGACTGGCAAAATGAGCATCTAAATTCGTTTGAAACTGACTCTGCTTCTGTTTAGCCTGAGACCATTTGTGAGCTAAATTTTCCTCAAATTGGGCAAAGACCTGAGTCCCAAAAATTTGCCGCAAAATAGGAATTTTCTCGCTGGTTGGCGACTTGAGAAACTGGCTGAATTGGTATTGGGGCAGGAGAATAATCTGTTTAAACTGTTCACTAGTCAGTCTCAGCAAATCAACAACAGCTTGATTAGTATCCTTAGGTTTGCCAGCCAATTTATCCAGCTCCAGACCACCGACACCGTCAACAACCGACAGACTAGCTTTACTAGTGCCGATTCCCTTGCCTCGATCAAGCCCCTTTCGAGGTTTTAAATCCAGCTCCCGCTCTAAACGATAGAGCTGGTTATGATGCTCAAAATAGAAAACAACCTTGGTTCTAGGATCCTTGAGCTCTGCAAAGCTTGAACGCAGTTCATTAACAGGACGATCGCTCGATGTCTTGTCATAGAGAGCATAGGTCATAGCATCAAAAATACTGGACTTACCAGCCCCTGTCCGACCACTGATAAGAAAGAGACTATTTTCGTCAAGAGAAGAGAAATCAAGAACTTCTCGGCGGTAGGGACCAAAATTAGTCATTTCAATGCGAATCGGCTTCATTTCTCTTCACCCCTTCCTAATAACTCCTGAACCAAGGCTTGTTGATAGGCTGAGAGCTGATCGCCTCCGGTCATCTCCGAAAAGAAGGTTGCAATTAACTGATCCTCAGACAAGGTTGACTTGGTGGGATTAAAATTAGCCCGACTAGATCTGACTCTGGCCTTAGTCTCCTTGATTCGCAAATCTATGATGTCTTTTCCATAAATGTCTTCCAGCTGGGCTCGGATGTTAATCCCTTCCAATTCTTTTCTGTCCTCCACCAAGATGTCAAAGGCAAAGCGAGCCGCTTTCCTCGGATAAGATTCATAAAAATCCTGATGCAACAAGTCCTGATAAGGAGATTCCAAAACGAAAAAGTCCTTGTAGGGTTTGAGCGGATGGAAGACCTTATTGATACCATCATCAGAAATCTCAACCAGATAGACCCCCTTAATATCCTTGCGCTTAGCTTCATCCTTGTTGAAAATTAAAGGGCTACCGCTATAGGCAACTGTCTCAGTTGGCGAGGCCAAACGAGTATGAATATGTCCCAAAGCCACATAGGCAAAATCATCAAAAAGATCACTAGTCAAGGTTGTCAACCCACCAACAGTTCTGGTCGTTTCTGAAAGCATCTGCTCCCGCAAAACACTATCATCTGCCCCTTGACTGACTGCAAAATGCGTTACTAAAATCTGTTTTTTAACTGGATCAAAAAGCTTTTTCATATCAGCCACAATCCGTCTGATAGCTTGATCCATAGTCGAAATCCCAGAATCTTGGTAGTAGATTTTAGCATCAATAGGGTCGATAAAGGGCAAAAGAAAAATCTGAACCCCTTCCAGCTCAATCGGCTGAAAACTATCGGCCAAATTGGAAACCAGATAAAATCCTTGGCGTTTAAAAAATTCCTGACCAAACTCCAAGCGTTTGGCCGAATCATGATTGCCCGTAATAGCATAGACAGGAATCTTAGCTTCAAAAAGGAAACGATTGAGAATTTGGTTAAAGAGATTGACCGCCTCAACCGGAGGCAGTCCCCTATCATAGAGGTCTCCTGCAATGATAACCCCATCAACCGCTTCTTTCTTAGCCAAATCCAGAATTTGCTGTAAGACATAAGCCTGATCGTCCAAAAGGCTGAGGCCGTTATTATTGAGCTGACGGCCAATATGCCAATCAGCAGTGTGTAGTAGTTTCATACCTGTACTCCATTTTTTACTTAAATTCATTATATCAGAAAGATGAAAGTTTTTAAACTAACAACCATTTTATATCTAATCTTTACTGACAGCTTAAGGTTAATTTTCTGTGCTATAATAAGAGAAGTACATTTCAAGAAAAGATGAGGAAATCAACACTATGTCATTCGATGGCTTTTTCTTACATTATCTAACTCAGGAGCTTCGCGATCAAATTCTTTACGGTCGCATCCAAAAGGTCAACCAGCCCTTTGAAAGAGAGTTAGTCCTAACCATTCGCAACAATCGGCAAAATTACAAATTACTGCTATCAGCCCATCCTGTCTTTGGTCGGGTTCAGGTGACCAAGACTGATTTTCAGAATCCGAAAAATCCCAATACCTATACTATGATTATGCGAAAATACCTGCAGGGAGCGGTCATTGAAGACCTGCAGCAACTAGAGAATGACCGAGTTTTGGAGCTGACCATTTCTAACAAAAATGAAATCGGTGACCAAGTCAGGGTAACCTTGATGGTTGAAATCATGGGCAAGCACAGCAATATCATTCTCTTAGACAAGGCCGAGGGCAAGATTATTGAAGCTATCAAACACATTGGCTTTTCGCAGAATAGCTATCGGACCATTCTGCCAGGATCAACCTATATCACCCCACCCAAGACCGATGCTCTCAATCCCTTCACGGTCAAGGAAGATCGGCTCTTTGAAATTTTACAGACTGAGGATTTGAGTCCCAAGAGTCTACAAAGACGCTTTCAGGGTTTGGGAGGCGATACCGCTCAGGAATTGGCCAAGCAATTGGAGTCAGATAAACTTAAAAACTTTCGGACCTTCTTTAATCAATCCTGCCAACCTACTCTGACTGAAAAGAGCTTTGCTCCTGTAGCTTTTAGTGATAATCTAATGGACTTTCCCAGTTTATCCGAACTGATGGACTACTACTATCAGGACAAAGCTGAGCGAGACCGTGTGGCCCAACAGGCCAGCGACCTCATTCATCGGGTGCAAAATGATTTGGAAAAAAATAAAAAGAAACTAATTAAGCAAAAGAAGGAGCTAGCAGCCACAGAAAAAGCTGAAAGTTTCCGTCAAAAAGGTGAACTCTTAACCACCTATCTCAATCTGGTCCCCAATAATAAGGATAAGGTTGAGCTGGACAACTACTACACAGGTGAGAAGATCACCATTGCCCTAGACCTCAGCCTCAGCCCCAGCCAGAACGCTCAGAAGTATTTCAAAAAATATCAGAAACTCAAGGAAGCTGTTAAACACCTCAAGGGTCTAATTGAAGAGACCAAACAGACCATCTCCTACTTGGAATCCGTTGAACTAGCTCTGTCCCAAGCCTCATTGGACGAAATTGCAGAAATCCGTGAAGAACTGGTAGAAACTGGCTTTATTCGCCGCCGCAAACACGATAAACAGCAGAAACGTAAAAAACCTGAACAATACTTAGCCAGCGATGGCAAGACCATTATCATGGTCGGCCGTAACAACCTGCAAAATGAAGAGCTAACCTTCAAAATGGCCAAAAAAGGTGAACTGTGGTTCCACGCCAGAGATATTCCCGGCAGCCATGTCATCATCAGGGACAATCTGGAGCCTTCTGATGAAGTCAAGACTGACGCTGCCGAACTAGCTGCCTACTACTCTAAGGCTCGCCTCTCCAATCTCGTTCAGGTCGATATGATTGACAACAAGAAGCTCCATAAACCAAGTGGAGCCAAACCCGGCTTTGTCACCTATACTGGCCAAAAGACCTTACGGGTCACACCAAATGAAGAAAAAATCCAAGCTATGAAAATTAGATAAATTTTTATTCGACGCCTCTCAATTAAAGAGAATCGAAACTGGACAATTTAGCAACTAACACCATCACAAGCCCATCGCATCTACATCCCCAACTCCACTATAGACGTAAACCTATGACAAACTATCAAACCATTATTTTTGACCTAGACGGGACCCTAACGGATTCCCAGACAGGCATTATCAACAGTCTGGCTTATGCCTTTAAAAAGTTAGGCCTTGCCCTCCCCCCCTAAAAGTGACCTAATGACATTTATCGGGCCACCTTTGAGTCAATCCTTTCAAGACTTCTGTGGTCTTTCTGAGTCAGAAACCCAAGAAGCGATTAGCTACTATCGCCAGTATTTTTCGGACAATGGCTGGAAGGAAAACCGACTTCTACCAGGGACTAAAGAACTTCTCCACGACCTCAAGGATGCTGGTAAGACTCTCTTAGTCGCCTCTTCTAAACCGGAAGTTTTCGTCAAACAGATCCTCGACTATTTCGATATCAGCTCCTACTTCACCGTCATTGCTGGTGCTACTCTAAATGACAGCCGTAGTCAAAAGTCTGAAGTCATTGCCTATGTTCTCAAGAAAGCTGGCATACAAAACACCAATCGGGCCATCATGGTTGGCGACCGCAAGTACGATGTCGAAGGAGCTAGAACCAACGGTTTATCTGCTATCGGACTCCTATTGGGTTTTGGTAGCAAAGAAGAACTGGAGGAAGCTGGCGCTACTGCTATTGCTAGAAATTTTAAAGACTTGGAAAAAATCCTCTTGAACTAAAAAGACTCCCTTTTCAACTTGTGAAAGGGGAGTTTCCTTATCTAAACCTACCTTTTACGGTCTTTATAACCACAAAAAGGAAGAAGCTGATTAGGTCAATGCTTTTGGACTGGGGGCAGCAATGGTAACTACACCCGACTCTTTAATAATCAGCCCTACCTCAAAATTTTAGGTACCACACTTCTATAGTGTCACTCTCAACTCGAATATGAATACCGCCATTCACAAGGCCAGTTAGAGTAGCAATCAAGTCCTCATCACCAACTAGAAAAATTGATATTAGAAAGAGAACAAGGAGCCGTTGAACTAAAAGCAGGATTCGTCATCATTCCTATACAAACCTAAACAAGTCTAACTCTTGGTTTAGCCACCTTCCCTTAAGGGGGCTGGCAAGGGCTTAAACATGTTCGATTGGAAGAAGTTCCTGACAGCAACTATCAAGCTCTTAGGGATTAAGAGGCGAATATGACTATTAAAACAAGCCGCTAAGCTGACCAACTGGGAGACTCCGCTCCTGATTTTGCCCATTTTAACGATGACATTCTTTTTGGTGAATATTGGAATTGAGGACATTGTTTTAAAAACATATTATCTCTTGACCATTCCACTTCGAACATTATTGTCCTTTCTTTAGCTTACTCTGTAAAATTCAAGATGATCACAGACGACACCACTGCTAGCCTACAAACATTACTCTTCACACCAGCTAGTCTAAAGCTTAAGCACCCTCCACCCGACTCTGAAAGTCTGGGATAATTAATACTGATTTAAATTCAAAACTTTCACTTTAAAAAATTTAATATCATTAAAAGACTAAAAATACAGTGAAACTAAAACGCTTCTTTCGTTTTAGTGGTATTCGAGAGTGGGACAAAAATCGGTAAATCGTCATAAAATAGCAATTTCGATTTTCTTCGCCTTCTTATTTTAAGGCTCGGACCTCCCTGCCGCTTCTCTGTTTTAAAGCGGCAGGCTTTGGCAGTCTATCCACAGACTGCCAAACTCCACTGGAGCATTTCCATCCCACCTCCGCACAGTTGATCTTGATTTTTTTAAACAGTCCAGTGGACTGTTTAAGAGGGGCGCCTGAAAATGGGGAGGTGCCCCAAGATAAGAACTCCAATCACTGCGTCAATAGTTTAGTACTGCACGACAGAATCAAGTTTAGGACTTTTGTCCCAAGCCCAACGAACATTTTGAGACTAATTGAACACAAGCTAAAAACTTAGGATTTAGATAAGTTTCCTTGTGTGCAAACACACGGCGTCACCTTCCTAAAATCCTAGTCGTTTTTAACGCCCTTTGTATCTTAGATTAGGCTCAAAATATAGCAATGAAACTCCTTGGATTCCAAGAAATCATCCACTGGATAATTTCTTCTTGCGTCCGCACTTTTTAAGAAAGAAGCGAAAATGAAAGTTTTGATTTTAACTGAGTATAAACACAGGATATCTTTCTAAAAAGCCACAAACTAATAACAATTAGCTCGTGACTTTTTCAGTTGATCTGATTTAATCCTTCTTCACCGGAATGAATTTCCAAGCTTGTGCCTTAGTATTGTTGCGAGAATAAAGCTGCACATTTGTCCTTGGATTAGCAACACCTCCAGAAATATCTAAAACTTTATCCTTATGCTTGGAAACTATTTCAAAAAAGCCATTAATAGTACTTGCCTTAATCATCCATTGCTGACTTTCAGAGCCATTAGGTGTGATTATCGAAATATTATTTCCATTAAAAGTTCCATTGCCTGAATCATCAATCATTTTACCTGAGTAGGTATGAGTAATCGTGTAATAGCCATTATTCAGATATTGCACATGAAAGACTTCCTTAGAATTAGTCAGATTAGGGTAAATTTGAATATTAGCACCATCTTCCTTTGATTCATTTTCAACATCTAAAGCCATATTTTCATCTAAAGCAGAGACAATATGGTAATCGCCATCCGCAACTGTGCGTTTTGCATCCTTATCAACAGCTACAAACTTAAACTTCTGAGCTGCCGACTGGTTGGGAATATACACTTGTAGGTTACTATTATTAGCTACCGTGCCATTAGCAACATCTAGAACCAGACCATTTCTACGTGATACTATCTCATACGTATTATTGCCACTACTTTGCTTGATAACCCACTGCTGTGCTTCTGTCCCATTTGATTCCCATAGTTGCACATTAGTTCCATTTTCAGTTGATCCAGCATTTACATCTAAAGCTTTCCCTGTAGCCTTATGAATAAGTTTATAAAAGCCATCTCCTAAGAAAGAAACAGTAAATATCTGATTATCAAATGTAGTATTTCTATAAAGTTGAATATTAGTCCCATTTGCAGAACCTGCTCCAGAAACATCTATTCCAAACTCAGGGTTAGATGCAAGAACAATATGATAATCCCCATCTGATATGGTTCTATCACTTGGCACTAAAGTAGCAATATCATATCGACCATCGGTTGGTTTTGAAGTAACTACCAAATCCTTGAAATGTATATATCCTGTAAAAGCGCTTTTATGGGCTATACGTTTATGATAGTTGTAATTCCAGCCATAATTATATTCCTCAATTTCAACATTATCACCTATTACATTTGAAATCCAGGCAACATGTCCGTAAGAACCATCATCTAACCAACCAACAGAACCAATGGCAGGATTATTATCAACACGGTACCCTTCACGTCGCGCCCGATAGCCCCATTGGCCACCGTTACCGTAGGCGCCAGGAATGGTAAAACCATTAACAGAGCTTAAGCGCCATGCTGTAAATGATGTACATTCTCGATTATAAAGTCGCCAAGGGTCAATCACACTATCTGGTGCAGCGTTTTTTAGATAAGCTGGGTAATCATCGCCTCTTGCGGCAGATACCGTATTAATAGATTTTCTTTCCACAACAGTAACAACCGATGCTTTTTTAACAGCCGAATTCTCTTCTTGACTCTTTTCCATTACCTCCTGAGCCATTTCTGGTTTTGCGGAAACATCTTGTGCAGCGCTAACTTCAGAATTGGCTTGAATATTTTCTTCAGGAATTGCAGAAACTTTTTCTGGTTCAACTCCGATTTGACTTTCATTTGCTGAATCTTGAATAAGTTGATTTGTTGTGCCCTGAACTTGCTGCTGATTCTCAGAATCAACCTGACTACCTGTAATTACCTGATCTGTTTGCCCTTGAACCTGTCCTTGATTAGTACCTTGCTGAGTAATTAAGTTGACGCCATCTGATGATGGATTAGTAGCCACTGTCTGTTCATCAGCATGAACAAATCCTGATGTCAGAGCTACAGCTCCCACCGCCATTGTCGTAAGCCCAGCTAGATAAGCCTGTCTTTTGAGTTCGTGCTTGCGCATTTTCCTTCTGTCTTGTGTCATAATAACTCCTTTTTAAATAGTGAAATAGGGCTTCAATATTTTTTATCATCAAATTAACGAACCATAAATCACTTCCCACTTTTATAATAGTTTGGACTGCACCTTCTAGCATAACTGGACAAGAACCAAGCCTTTGAGTCAAAGGCCACTTATCACTAACTTACTAACAAAGGCTCCTCCACTTAAGTTATTCGTAAACCAATGATAAAAAATGGAAAAAAGTATAAATCAGCCTGATAAAAGGTAAACCAACAAAGTTAATTAATCATGATATAGCTTAGAAATACCGTATTAGCACTGCGCAGTACGAGTATAGTATACTCTCCCCCCCCCTTTAAAAAGACTTAAAAATTCTAAGAATGTCAGAAAATTATCTTGAGTTGTAAAAAAAACTAAAAATTTCCTACAAATAATTATCATATTCCTACTACAGTTGACAAGTAGGCAAAAAAAGAGTTTCAGCTAAAGAAACTCTAATTGTAATATTAGATTTTAACAACTTAATTAGCAACTACTAACCTTTTTTACTAGCTTTATCGCCTACTCTATCAGAAATGATATACTTAGGCCGTTCTTTGACTTCCAAGTAAATTTTTCCAATGTACTCACCAATGACTCCCAAGCTAACCAATTGTATACCAGAAACCATCATTACTAAAGCCAAATTACTTGCCCATCCACTAACAGTATGCCCCAAAAAGTATTGAACTAAGATCCAAACGATCGCTAAAAAACTAAAGCCCGCTACAATCAAACCAAGACCAGCAATTAAACGGATAGGCTTCACACTCAAGCTTGTAATACCATCAATAGCAAGATTTATCATTTTACTTAAAGGATATTTAGACTCGCCAGCAAGACGCTCATGGCGTTTATAAAAAACACTCGTACTCTTAAAACCGACTAGCGGAAACATCCCTCTTAAGAAGAGATTTACTTCTTTAAAGTTTGCAAATTCTCTCAAAACCTTACTGGAAACTAAGCGATAATCAGCATGATTATAGACTGATTCAACACCCATTAAATTTAAGACTTTGTAAAAGCCTTGAGCAGTTGCTTTTTTGAAAAAAGTATCAGTATCACGGTTATCTCGAACACCGTAAACTATCTCAGAGCCATCTAAATACTCATTTACCATCTGGTCCATTGCATTAATGTCATCTTGACCATCACAATCAATAGAAATAGTAATATCAAACTTATCTTTGGACTCCATAAGTCCTGCATAAACAGCATTTTGATGTCCACGATTTCTGCTTTGAGAAATTCCAGTGATATACGCAGACTCATTAGCATAATTCTCAATTAACGCCCAAGTCTTATCTTTACTACCATCATTTACAAATAAAATTCTACTATCTTCTGAAATTTTTCCCTTATCAATTAACTCAAGCAATTTTTTTACAAAGATTGGCTCTGTAATAGGAAGGACTTTTTCCTCATTATAGCAAGGGATAACAATACATAACCTAGGTTTTATAGTCATTTCAATTCCTCTCTCTAACCTTCACTGCCAAGCAACAAAATAGCCATTTGAAATGCTGCTCACTCTTTAATAGTGTAAAAGAACTGATGTTTAATCTCGACAAAAATTAGCAAAGAACAACGATAGGGGCCACTTTCCAATCTTGTCCACCTCGCCCAATAATACGCCTTTTTTAATCTTCTTGTACACCTCTCAGATAAAAATTCCAAACAAGGAGGATCAGTCACCACACACTTTTTCAAGACTCGCTAAAAGTCCAACTTCCTTTCCAGAATTATGCAAAATGAGACTAACTAAGCATTGGGATAACTGACCACTTCTCCTAGAACCTACAATGTATACTTAGATCTATCAATTAAAAAGTAAAATCAATTCTTCTTCGTTGTAACAGCGCACAACAACCAGGTGACTTTTGCATTTTCTTATACCTGTTACACTAATTAAACTAACTCCTGTTTAGTATAACATACCAATAATCTTATTAGCAAAAATAGCCCTATCTGCCTGGAAAAAAATGTCTTTTAAAAATGTCTTTTACCTTATTATACAAGGAATAAAGTCCAAATGCTGACAGAGGAAGCAACAAATAAACATAAGGATAAACGTATTGACTCTTGGTTTCCCATAATAAATGAAAAATCAGACCGCCTGATAGATAAACAAGAGGAACCAATAAGAATAATCTATTCTCTTCCTCTTTGATTATTCGCCACTGATTAAATAAAAATGGTAAAACTGCTGAATAGACGATAAATAGTAGTAAAGCAGAGAAATAATAAATTAAACGAAAAGCAAGACCTCCTTCGTAAATACTAACCATCAGACGTCCCGAAATCTTCTGATTTTCTACTGGCATCTTGGTCACTGGCCCAGACCAAATAGATTCAAATAGGCTATCCGTCCATGTTGATAAAAACTTATTTTTGAAAAATGTAAATCCATAATCAGGATTATCCTGCATAATTTTTAAACGTCTTGCAATTAACCTATGACTATCCTTTTTAATTTCATCAGGGTCGCCTTTGTATTTGACGTAAACATCTTCAAGGTAAGCATTATACCATCCTGGAATACGGTGGTAAATATTAGACTTATCATCTAATCCCATCGCTACCCAAGCAATTTTAGGCTCTCCTTCAATTTTTGATGTGTTATAATGCCACCCAATAACTTTATTCGCTACTATCACGAATAAAATCAAAGCGAGAACTAATATCACACTCTTTTTCAAATGGTTACTCAAAATATCCAAGATAGCCACAACCAAAACTGTTAAAATTAAGATGCTATTATTACTGCGAATCAGATTAGATAAGCTTAAAAATATCACTGTCAATCCTAAGCTTAACCAAGTTCTCTTTTGAAGATAAAGCTGAAAATTATATAATCCTAGCATGGCAAAAAAGAGACCATACGTTAAGCCATAAACAAATAAAATAAAGAACAGGTGGGGCAAGAAGATAAAAGATAAAATAATAGTAATTTTTGTCACCTTAGAATTATGAAAGGCATTCTCCGTCATTTGCCATAATAAAAAATTATCAGCAATAGCCATGAGCAAATTAATAACAAAAAAGATTTTGACATTATTATTTCCAAAAAATATAAGTATTAAACGCTCAAATGACACTAAACCTAATTGATGAGGAAACCTATGCAGGTAACCTGTTAAATCAGTTAATTGCGAAAAATCTCCTCTATTCATAGCTTTAGCACTTTCCAAAACCTGAAGAGAATCGTGCCTAATCATATCATTTTGATGGAATATCAAATAGGCTCCCAACAAGAGGTACAAAGCACTTCCCAGCAAAAATAAATGTGACGCCTTCAAATATTGAGATAGGTATATAAGAAACAGAAATAAGCCCACAAAAATAACCAACATTATAAAAAAGACTATATTGGTATGCCAAATCTGGGACATTTCAGAGCCATCCATTGGCATTATTGTCCTAATCAATAAACTCGACAGACTAAATAAAATAGAAACAAGCAAAGACCACAAGAGAATTGCTCTCTGTCCTAATATAGATAGAAATTTCATATGACTCTCCTAAAAAACAAAAAGGCGATCGAAAATAACTCTCGAAAACACCCTTTTATATGATGTTTTACCTCTACTACATCAACTATTGGGGAAGACTACGGCCCTTTCATTTCCTTTGCAAACTGATCGTATCAATAAATTCGCAACATATCATCATCATAATAATAAGTCCAGAAAAAATAAGCGGTGTGTAGGTTCGCAGCCCTGAAGCATAGATTGTCGGTGATAGAGATACTGTCATCCGAGCAACATAGCCAACTGCTAAAACAACTATAGCCGTTCCCGCCTGCCATCGATTTTCAAATATCAAGAAAACAGAAATAGCAATCACTGCTAACAAAATAGTATACAGAGACAATGGATAAAGATTTGCCTTAAAGCTAAATTTGGTAATTGGCTGCTGGCTTTGAAAATCATTAACCCTTTGCACAGCCGTTAATAGACTTGTACTTCCCAGACGATTCGTTAAAATTGTATAAAGAACGGCGCCTGACATAACTGATGAAACATACCGCCGCTTAAGCAAAGCCAAAACGAGAGCAGCTATGAGCAGTAAGTAAATAATCGTTAGCTCTGAGGTAACAAATAAAACACGATTAGTTTCCATATAGCCTTTAGCTACTTTAACGACTAAAGATAACTTGTCAAAACCAGGATACCAAGTTTTAGACTCAATCATCGTACGATGAGCAGAACCTGGTGCTACTAAAGCAGAAATAGTCCCCACAAACGCTATTACCACAGCTGATAAATAATAGGCATTTATCTGCTTATGAATAAGCCAAGTTTTAAGCAACAGAAAAGCAAAAATAATCAGAGCAAAAATTGTAAACTGCTCTTGCATACAGGCGAAAATCATAAAAGGAAAAGATGTAAGCAACCACTTAATCTTTTTTTGCTCCAGACAATACCAAGCTATCACAAAAGCAATCATCGGAAAAAGATAGTTAGTTACTGTTGCAATTAAGCCTGCACTGGTGAAAAAGATACTTGGGAAAACCAATAAGAATAGAGCTGGAATAATAAAACGAAGTCCCCAATATTTATCATCCTTTAGGAAAATACCATTAAAACAATAAAAGAATGCAGCTACAGCAATCAGCATCGTGATATCAAAAATTAGATAATGAGCTGACATAAACATGGTAACTGACTCAATGAGGAGACGACTTGACCACACTTCGTAGCGGTGGATAGCAAACTCAAAGAAACCATAACGTCTAGACAAACGAGCAAAACTAATCTGATCTCCCACATCATTGATATAGACAATGGACTGCAATGTAAAGAGTAAACTCATAAAGCAATAATATACTGGCAAATAAAATTTTTTCACGCTACTTTTCTCCCTTTACTTTAAAGAAATCGTCATTTGAAGCTATATACCCCTTACCAGAAATCAAGTCGTATTCGATCAACTTTAGATCATGTGCTACTTTTTTCTGTTTCTTAGTTGTATGCTTTTTATCAATGCTGGCATTATCCATCACTTCTGTTAACAAAGCCTGATAAGGAGATACCTTTGTTGACGTTGTCAACAACAACTCTGCTGAAAAATCACTGGAATTAATATAAGGGTGGTTTTGTTTAGGAGTAGGATAATTACTCCAGATAAAGTAATCTGTCTGATACTGAGTTTCTGGTTTATCTTTAAACGTACTATCCGGATAGAAACCTGGCAAGTGATCCCCATAAAAGACAACTGTTACCTTTTTGTCTAATTTGGATAACTCACTCAAAAACTCTTTCGTTGCATCATCAGTTTGTTTTAATTCTTTTGCATAATTATTGGTATAACTATTCTCAGCTGGATCAAATCCTTTACCAGAACCACCGTATGGTGTTTTATCTGTATAATTCCAAGGTGCATGGTTTTGATAGGTAATAACCGAGAAAAATTGATTCTGCGAAGGATTGATATTATCTGTAACGGTCTGATAGGTATTAGCATCACTTGGATAAACTCCTAGAGTTCCCAAATGTTTAGCTTTTTTTGTCCCACCATCAGCTGCAATAAATTCATCAAATCCAAGATGTCGATAAATTGATTTGCGTGAATACATGTTAGCATCACCCAAATGAATGGCAATCTTATTTTTTGACTCAAAGGAATCACTAATTGAAGGCATTCGCTTCATTTCAGGAGCAACTTCAGTATAAAGCGTCGAAATAGATGATGATAAATTATACATCGGCAATCCAGTCAATGATTGAAATTCCATATTGGCTGTACCACCACCGTAAGAATCTGCCTTCATTAGACCGCTTGTATAATTCTTTTTAACTGACTTAATATACGGAATAGGGTCACGATTAAGGCTGACATCTGATAAACGACTAGGATCTGCAAAGCTTTCACTCAAAACAAAGATAACTGTCTGATCTGAAATACTACCTTTTCGGCCTTTGTTGATAACATCAGCCTTTTGAGTATATTCTTGAGCAAGTTTCTCTATAGTATTTTTGCTGTAACCTGAGGGTCTTTCCATCTTAGAGGAAGTCAGCTGCTTAGTCCAAACGAACATTAAAGAACGCTCCCTTGCCACCACAGACTGTCCCATCCACTCAATATTTTCTGTATTGTTGAGACTAGATAAAATCGGAATATTATTTGCAATCTTCCCATTATCCTGTTGGCCAAAAATCGTGACTACTGTAGTAAAAAGCACTAAAATAGGAAGCGATACAGCTACTCTCCATCGCCAATCCAAATGGATGATATCTTTAAATGATAAGAGTTTCCAAAGTAAATAAGTCAATCCTGCCAAACCAAGAATAGCAAGAATAGCAAGAAAAATGGCAGTCGCATTGACATAAGAAAGCAAGAGCCCAATATCTTTGATCCAGCTTAAATCACTAAATAAAACTGGCTCATTACGCATACTGAACTTAATACTATTAGCAACAGATAGCAGGGAACCTATAGCAATCAAGGTTGTGGTCGCAATCAGGTAACGGTTAACCACCATATAGAAGACAATATTGACCAGGGCTAAAACTAAAATTTGGTAGACACTAGCCCCTGGAAAAATATACCGGCCTAGTATAGGTCCATCCGCCTTAATAGTCGCTTGAAAAATATAGTTAAAGATAATCGCTAGTAAAAAACTTGTTGCTACTGCTAATGAGATAGACGCCCGTTTTTTCATAGCATCGGCGATCCCCTTAGCAACCACAAAGCACAAGGCCGAATACAATACCAGACAGATAATCAAATTTACCCCCATCGCCCAAGCATAATCAGGAAGCTCTGCTTTCTTAATGAGACTTAAAAGAGACGGTTTCATAGCAGCGATAGTTAAATGATCATTGACAATAGCCATCCCAAGAAAAGCGAATACGGGCAACTGATAACTCTTATAATGTTTCAAGGGCTTGTCTAGACTAAGCAGACTATCTTCTAATTTTGAATGTTTAGATTGATTCTTCTTATAGTTTTCACGCAGTTTATCCGACAAAAACTGAATGACTCCCGCTAGGACTAAGATACCTAAAACAGTTAACAGTGTTTTAGACTGAAAGAAATCATTATGACTGAATCGTTCCCACTTAAATTTACCATTATTAAGATTTCTCGTTACTAATAAAAAATAAGAGACAAAGAGGTAACCTAGGTAGCCAAGCCCATACTGCAGCCAAAGCCACCATTTCAATCCCCGACTGACATAGACGGCTAATCCAAGTATAGAGATTCCGTACAGAGCATCATTGAGAGCACTGGATGCCCTAAAGGCCTTCAACAGCTTGTGAGCACGATGACCCTGCAACAGCTGCTGATTGACTAAGAAGAAACTGATGCAAAAGACAAAAAGACAAATAAGCACAATGTGCAAAATCTTGTACCAATCTATATCCTTAATAATTTTTCTCATAGTTTACTTTTAAAAAGCCTCTTCAGAATATACTTCACCGCCCGAGCCGGTCCGATAATAATATACTTCAAAGCTCCCTTAATTCCTCCCATATAGGTAAAATCGACATAAGTATTTGGGCTACTATTGGCACGTGTATTGAGCATCTTGTTCTCAATAAAAGGTGTCATAGTAATCGGATTTTGTGAAATACGGTAATCATAGTGGCCAGCCCAAGCGATGTAAATCAATAGGCGCTCAATAGCATGGAGAATAGAATTTTGCGGCAAAGGCTCTGCCGGAACATCTTCATCTGTTAAATTCAAATCAAAGAGGGGCTTAAGAGCATCGTATCTAAACCAAGCATAAGTACCGTAGCTCATAACAAAGGTATCCATGGACTCGAAATTAATAGACTTTTTCAAAGCCATCTTTTCCCAGAGCTTTTCCATTTCAGGAGCAATGAGATTTTCATTCCAGGCCACGACAATTTTATTGAAACGAAAGAAGGTTGGCATATCAGCAATGACAATTCCAAGTCTGTCATTACTAACCATCTGAGTCAGAATTTTATCCGCTGGCTTAATTAGCATAGCAATCAATTCTTGCCGCCATGATTGGCCAGCCCAATAGTCTGCTTCCTTGGATTTCTTGGTGTGGAAATGACCAATATAGTCATACTTTTTAAGCTGTTCCTTCAATTTTAACATAGGCAGAACATCACGGCCAATATTGCCAGTCACAAAGATTTGGGCTAGAACTCGATTCTGCTCTAATATTGTCTTGATCTCGGACTGTTTCTCTTCCCTATCTGTTGTAATAAAGAGGTCATAGATAAAGTGGAAAGACTTGAAGGCGTCCAAAAATTCTTGCAAAAGATCCACATAGAAAACATGAAGGTGAACAGCAACCTTACAAGTTGCCGGTAGATTTACTTCAGATGTCTTCCCCAGATATTTACGAGCTAGAAGATAAGGTAAATCAGGCTGACTGATATTAGTCATATGACTGACAATTAGATCCACAGGGTAGTCCGAACTTCCCTCAATTTGATTAAGGATATAAGGGGTAATAGACTGGTTAGCATCGATGGTCTTCACCTTGATAAAAGGCACCCGAGCATCAAGGATAGCTGTCGGATTGTAATAACTAAAATCAGGATGTAGCATTCCTTCTGTGGAAGTCTTAAGCGTGTTAAAAACTGCATCATACTTGAAGCCTACATCGGTCAAAGCTGTTGTTACTCGGGTTTCATACTGCCCAATAACTTCTTGGACATCTGTAAAATCTTCAATTCCTTGCCAGAAATCAAGAAAAGCTGATGAAGTAACTACCTTTTGACTGAAACTGATAAAGTAGCTCTGGATATGTTCAGGAAAGCTCTTGGTCTTTCGATGATTGGTCAGTCCCCAGAAATCAACATTAGGGTCAGTCTCAAACTTTTGATAGATCGATCCCAAATCCCATAGAGGGCCAAAACAGGTATCGTTCATAGTTGTAACAGAGTCATAACCTGCTAAGTTCTCCCACCCGACTTGAACCATACCATCACGCCATGCTGCAAAGTCAAAACCACTATTCTCACGCTGGATGAAATCATCAATTAAACCTTGCTCTTTGAGCATAGCTTGGTCCGCTGTTTTAAAGGAACTATTAGAAATGAAGACTACCTTGCTAAAGAGCGGCCGCATTTTCTCCAATTGATAATGGACATGCGAACTCAGGCGATTAAATTTATTAAAATGAACATACAAAAGCAAACGCTTCATGTTTTATTTTCTCCTAAAGAAATTGATGATTTTAGTTGTAAGGGTCCAACGGCGAGAGTGGACGACCGAACTGTATTCACGTTCTAAGTTCTGATATCTAGCTTCAATATCTACCAAGCGAGTAAGCTCCAATTTATCATCTATGTATTCTTGAACATTCTCAGTTAACTCGCTAAATTCACCTTTTACATACGAAAAAGTTAGCTTGTGATGGTGCAACATTGATGTATCATAAACCAGTTGAGGATCTTTATCTAGAAACAAAAACCTATCCCTTAGTCTAAAAGCATTAGAATGAACAGGTTCCAATACTTTACCAGTCACCTGATCAACCATTATTGCTTCATCATAAAGACCAGCTTCCTCTGTTAAATCAATTCTGATAAAGTCAGCTAGGCCAACTTCAATGGTTAGATCATCCTTTGCCATAATTTCATAAGTCTCTTTCTTATAATATGGCTGCTCATTACTATGATATATAGTTACTTTTTGATTAGAAACGCTCTCTAACAAAGGGAAAGGTAAATCCCAACCGAAAAAATGATTTAATGCTTTGAAATCCTTTCTGGACTCCGTTCTATGGATATCCACCATTTCGTCAAGGAAAATTTGAGAAGTCTTTTCAAGAGTATAAAGTTCTCTAGCCTTTTGACTCAACTCCAAAGCAAGTTGTTTCTCACTTTCAAAATTTTCAAGTAGCCAGCTAATTTTGTTAGCTAAGACCATAGTATCTCCTAAAGGATACTGATTTTTCGTACCAAAATACTCACTAACTGTTTTATGTCCCAGATTATCTGAAACAATTGTTGGAACACCCGACAGAATGGATTCAACATAGACTAAGCCAAACGTTTCTATCTTAGAAGGTAGGACTAATATGTCTTTGTCTGTCAATATTGAAAAAGGTGACTTTTGGTATCCAAGAAAAGTGATATTATCAAGTCCTTTTTCGGAGATATAATTATCCAGTTCCTTTTTATAATCTGGTTCCCAGTTCCCTATGAAAACAAGCTCAATATCAGAAATAGTTAATTTTTCATAGGCTTGAATGAGTTCTAACTGATTTTTCCATTGATTAATACCGCCAATCGAAACGATTCTATAGTTTTTTACATTTTTCAGTGGAAATATATCAAGTTGTGAATAAGGGATAAAGGGATAAAGCTTTTTTTGCGGAAAATATTGACCTAATTCTCGATAAAGTTCTCCTGTGACAGCAAATATTTTATCCGATAAATGATTAATTAGCTCAACTTTTTCTTTGTAATAACTAAACTGACCGATTGGAAATTCATGAATAATTTGGTAGTGAGCTACAGATTCCAATGCCGCAGCCATGGCACCTTGAAAAACATTAACAGTGTTTGAAATAACTAGGTCAATCTGCTTATTATTTATTAGCTGGCGAATCTGAAAAATATTTTTATGCTGGTAAGCAAAAACACTGGCAAGATCAGTCTGTTCAAGCTGATAAGCTTCTGGCCACCACCACTTATTCGTTTTAAGTTGAAAAAGCTCAATGTGATGGTCTTCCATAAATTTTAGATAGTCATTATCAGCGTGTTCACCATTATCAGGAATGACATTATAAACTTGATGACCCTGCATTTGCAAATAACGCATCAAGTTCCCAGCAGCCACCTCTGCTCCACTAAAGAAAGCACCGACAGGTGAAATAAATAGTACTCGCATTATCCTAACCCCGCTGTTATTATTTGACCCAGTCACCTTGTCTCTCCAACAAGCCAGTTGAAGAATCTTTCAAAGAAAAATTATTTTCATCAATCTCTCTTCGTACCGTAAATACTGGGGGTTTCGACATTGATAAGACTGTTATATCACGATTATTTTCATCACGAACATTCGCTTGAACTCGTAATTTTACAGTATTAAAATAGGGTAACCTACACTTATAAATTATCCTATGGTGACCTACACCTGTTAATTTATAATTCCATGAATTATCATTATAAAGGCCAATTCCATCAGAAATATCCACAAATGACAGGGCAATGTAAGTATCAAAATCTTCTTTTAGAATATCATAAGAAAACTCAATTTCGATATCTTCATCAGGTGATACGACTTCCTTGGTTAGAAGCTTAGCACTAAAATTGTCAATAACTTTAGCTTCTTTAACTTCCTCATCATCAACCTCATCAGTTTCTGGGATTTCTACACTAAAATTGTCCAAGCTATATTGATTGGCAACAGCGAAAGGTTCACCATAAGCTTTAATCAAGCCATCATCAATCAGGACTGCCTTATTACAATACTTATTAACAGCCGCCATATCATGGGTAACAAGGATTGTAGTCTTACCGCTCTCTTTACGCTCCATGAAATAATCATTACATTTACGTTGAAAAGATTCATCACCGACAGCTAAAACTTCATCAAGAATGAGAATATCACCTTGCGCTTTAATAGCAACAGAGAAGGCTAGGCGAACCTGCATCCCGCTTGAGTAATTCTTGAGTTTTTGATTCATGAACTCTTTAAGCTCAGCGAACTCAACAATATCATCATACATGGCATCAACTTCTTCAGTTGAGAAGCCTAGCATGGCCCCATTCATATAAACATTCTCACGACCTGTCAATTCAGGGTTAAAGCCAACACCTAATTCGATAAAAGAAACTAATTTTCCATCAATGGTCACAGAACCCTTTTCCGGTACATAAATCTGCGAAATAATTTTTAGAAGCGTAGATTTGCCCGAGCCATTTCGACCGACAATTCCAAAGAAATCACCTTTCTCCACTTCAAAATTGATGTCACGCAGCACATGCTGCTCCTTGTAACCTTTCACACCTTTAAAACGATTGACCATTGTTGTCCGCAGACTGTTAGAGGCTTCAACAGGCAATTTAAAATATTTGCTGACATGGTCAACCTTTACTGCAATATTATTTTCTGTTGTCATTATAGTATCTCCGCAAATCTCTTAGAACTACGATTAAAGATTGTCAAACCAATAGCAAAAATGATAAATGGTAAGACATAAGGAATAGCATAATACCACCAGTGATTGATTAAATTCCAGATAGTCAAATTGGCTTTATCAATCAAGAGATAACGCAGGTCCTGAATCATCTGTGCCAAAGGATTAAGCATGATAACCTTACCCGCTAATACTCCTTTAGCTCCTTGATTAGTAATAAAGGTCAGAGGATAGATAATCGGAGTCGCATATAACCCTGCTTGAAGAACAACCTCCCAAATTTGGCCAATATCACGGAATTTGACATAGAGAGTTGCCAATAAGAGAGCCACACCCCAAGCCATGATAAAGAGCTCAAAGAAGAGTGGAATGGAAAAGACAGCATCCCAACCAATATGAACACCATTGACCAAGGCAAAAATCAGCACAACAATTAGATTAATTCCAAAATTAATTAGGGCTCCGCAGACTGCTGATAAGACAATAATTGATTTTGAAAAATTCAGCTTACGCAACAAATCGCCACGAGTAACAATAGAAACCATCCCCATGCTAGTCGCTTCCATAAAGAAGGACCAGACTACATTAGCTAGCAAAAGTGCTACAGGGAAATGAGGCACATCTCCGCCTAAACGCAGAAAGCGGATGAAGACCAAATACATGATCATAAAGAGCAACAACGGCTTTAAAATTGACCAGAGGTAGCCGATGACACTGCCTTGATAACGCAGCTTAAAGTCTGTTTTTATGAGTTCTTTTAGTAGGATACGATTCTTCTTACTAAGTAAATCCATGATATTCTCCTATGCTTGATAGCCATATTTCTGATAATGACGATAACCAATTTTCGTTGTGACTAAAGTTCTAAAGACCAATGTATGAAAAGGCCTATTTTTAGCGAAACCGTACTGTTTAAGGATACGTCGTCTTTGACGCCAAGACTGATCGAGCAAATAAACATAGGCTTCAATTAGCTGACGTTCAGTCAAGGCCAATTCTAAATTCAACAAAAGTTTGGCCTGCTTTTGACTGGCATCAATCAACCACCAATATTTAGCGATTAGCTTATGTGGCTGCAGCCAATTTTTTATGCGCTTTGACCATGTTCGTGCCCCTAAAACATTGTTATCATGTTGACGATAAAGCTCAGTAGCCTGATCCAAATAGATCAGAGTGCCTTTAGCTGCCGCCACCAGAGCCAAGTACCAGTCATGCATGATAACTTTATCCAAGTCTTTCCCTCTCCAATTTTCGGCAGTTGCTTGATTAATCATAGCAACACCGCCAGTAACAGTATTTTCCGTTAATTCCTGCAAAAGGCTAGTATTAGCATGGTCGGACTGAGTCCTAATCATACTTTCATGTAGCACTGCTAAACCCTGATTAACAATCTTAAGATCGGTATACACCAAGAGTGGAGCAGTCTGAGAATACTTCTGGCCTTCCTTGAGACAAACCTCCAACTTCTCTGGCAACCAGACATCGTCTTGATCGCAGAAAAAATAAAAGTCAGCCTCTTGATACTTAAGGAGGGTATAAAAGTTTTTGACAACTCCAAGATTTTCCCGCTTATCTGGATTGATAAAGTGAATTCGAGAATCCCGACTAGCATAATCTGCGATAATCTCAGGCGTCCGATCACTAGAACCGTCATCCCTAATCAAGAGGGTCCAATCTTTGTAGGTCTGTTTTAAGACACTGTCCAATTGCTGAGCCAAGAAGCGCTGACCATTGTAGGTAGACATGAGTATATTAACTTTCATTTAAAAACAACTCCTCATACTCCCTAACAATTTTTGACCAAGTATAGTTGTCAGCCATTTGATGATTGGCTGCCTGTCCGAGCTGACTAAAATCCGTTTGACTATCCACCTGATTAATCAAGTCAGCTAAGTCACCAGCTTCCTTAGTCCAGTAACAAGCCGTCCGACCAGCCACCTTCTGGTTAAAATCAACCCCCAGAACCAGATTTAAATCTGTATGTGCTAGAGCTTCTAGGAGACCTGGGTTAGTCCCACCAACTTCATGGCCATGAATATAAGCAAAAGCGGCCTGACGCAAATAAGTCAAAAGGTCACGATCATAAACTGTTCCAACAAACTTGATGCGAGGATCTTGATCGAAACTAGTCTTTTGTCGCAACTCCTCAAAATAAGGATTGCCTTCCTGATTACAAATGATAACCAAGTCCCTCTTGGTACCAGATGCCATAAACTCCCGGATAGCCGTTTCATAATTATTTTCAGGAACAAAGCGACCAACAATCAGATAGTAACCCTTTTCTTCGGTCTGCCACTTGGTAAAAAAGTTTCTAACCTCGCTCGATCCAGCTGTCAAACTAGAAGGTGTCAGGTCAGTTCCATAAGCAATAAAGGTTGTCTTAGACCAAGGATAGCTAGTTTGAATATAATCTTCAATACCTTGGTTATCCGAGATAATCAAATCAGCCTTCTTAGTCATAACTTTCTCAGCATATTTGAGATAAGTCCGCACTGGCTTCGACCACTTAGATCGTTTCCATTCCAGTCCATCTGGATTGACAAAGAGCTGGCCACCCAGCTTGTGAATCTTACGAGCAAAGGGAGCAATGAAAGCTCCAATTGTATTGCCCAAGATATAAAAGATAGGCTTTTTGATAGCTCGTTGCTTAATCAATTTCAATGCGTAATTGATGGCCTGCATATCGTAAACAATCACTCGGGCGGGACCCAACTGGGGCGGATTGACCGTATAACAGTCAGCTCCCATGTATGTAGAATGATGACCAGTTTCCTTATCAGAAAGGCAGGCAACATGATAAATTAAGTCATCAGATTGACGATTCTTGACCAACTCTTGGACGAAGGTCTCAAACCCTCCGTACTTAGCAGGCAAGCCCCGACTTCCAATGATAAAAACGTGTTGCATACACAAGTTCTCCATTCTAGCAATACAATCACTCTATTATACCATAAAATAGGTTATCATTTCAGGGATTGAGCTAAATTATCAGGACGTTAAACTTTCAAAAGCTCCCGAAATTTTAAGATAGGACCACTTGAAACGCTCTAATTCCCTATGCACCTTATCCTACTAGCCTAGTGAACAGTGACCGCACCTCCACTGGCACCTAAAAAAACCTGCGTTAACAAACTCAGGTTCTCATGTGATTACTTCTTTTCTTGTTTATAAAATTCCTGCAGAGCTTCTTGCCACGTTGGAATAACAAATCCGGTTGCTTTGGCCTTGGTCAAACTCATGGTTGAGTTCAAAGGACGTTTGGCTTTAGCAGGAAATTGACTGGAATCAACTGGTGCCACTTCGACATCGGTATCCTTGAGGATCTCCTTAGCAAAATCATACCACGTAGTGTCTTCGGTCGCATCGTTGGACAGATGATAATATCCATAGTCCTTCTGATTTTCGGTGACATAGGTCATAAATTCAGCCAAGGTACGGGTCCAAGTCGGACGACCGTGTTGATCATTGACAACTGTCAAACGAGAATGAGTTTTAGCCAAATTTTGCATAGTAAAGACAAAATTTTTCCCGTAGTTACCGAAAACCCAAGCTGTCCGAATAATATAGTAGTGATCCAAGTATTTTTCAACCGCTTCTTCACCTAAACGTTTCGTACGACCATATTCAGTTTGTGGGTCAGGTTGGTCAGTTTCCAACCACTCTTCTCCAACAGGCTTTTGCCCATCAAAAACATAGTCGGTTGAAATATAGGCCAAAGTAGCTCCATACTTAGCAGCAGCCTTAGCAATATTTTCGGTCCCAATAACGTTGATGGCATAATCTAACTCTTTTCCCTCATCTTCTGCCGCATCCACCGCAGTATAGGCTGCGCAGTGATACACTAGACTTGGCTTAACCTGTGCAAAGACCTCATCAACCTTGGCAGCATTCGTAATATCCATTTCTGCCACATCTACAGCTACATATTCTTCATTTCTTTCATCCAGCAAATAGCGCAATTCTGTTCCCAATTGTCCATTGCTTCCAGTAATTAAAATCATTGAATTCTCCTTTGCACAAACAGGGCTTACAAGTAGGTTAGAAGCCAAACATCAGCCCTGCTAAACTTTATTGCTTCCTTATTCTAACAAAAAAAAGGGGTAATTTCACCCCTTTTCTTTAATAATATAGACAGGTCGCTTTTTGGTTTCTAGGAAAATTTTAGCGACGTACTTGCCAATAATACCTAGAGCCAAGAGCTGAAGACCGCCTAAAAACATGATAATCGAGATAGTTGATGCCCAACCACTGACCGGATCGCCAAAAATTAGTCGTCGAATAACTACGAACAAGATAGCAACTATTGATAAAACAAAGCTAGTCAAACCTGCCCAAGTTGCCAGATTAAGCGGAGCTTCTGAAAAATTAACAAAGCCATCAATCGAATACCGCAGCAAGGACCAAAAATTCCAAGACGTATCACCTGCGACCCGCTCACGATTTTCATAGGGCAGATAAGTGACATCATAGCCAACCCAAGAGAAAAGGCCCTTGGAGAAGCGATTGACTTCTCCTAATTCCAAGATACTATCAACAACCTGACGTGTCATAAGACGAAAATCCCGTGCACCGTCAACCATCTCAGTATCAGAAATCTTGTTAACCAACCAGTAAAAGGCACGCGCAAAGAATGATCGAATAACAGGTTCTCCCTTGCGGTCTGCCCGACGAGTTCCGACCACATCAAACCCTTCTTGAACTTTTTGATACATATCTTGTAAGAGTTCGGGGGGATCCTGTAAATCCGCATCCATGACAGTTATCAAATCGCCATCAGCAGCCTCTAAACCAGCCAATAGCGCAGCTTCCTTGCCAAAATTACGAGAAAAAGACAAATAATGAACATTCGCAAACTTTTGACTCACCTCACGTAAGACCTGCAGAGTTTGGTCCTTTGAACCATCATTGACAAAGAGATAATCAAAGACCAACTCTCCAGCCATAGCCTGTTCTACTTTTTGTGTCTCAGCTAAAAACGGATAGATGGTTGCTTCTTCATTATAACAAGGCACAACGATACTCAACTTTTTCATACTTCTAGTCCTATCTAGCGAATTCCCAATGCGATGCGAGCATAGCGACTCATACGATCGATAGTCCAAGCCGGTGTCCAAACCAACTTGACTTCAACCTTGGTTACTTCCTTGACCTCTTGAATGACATCATAAATCTGGTCAGTCAAAAGATCAGCCAAAGGACATCCCATGGTTGTCAAGGTCATATCGATTTCGGTATAACCACTATCCTCAAAACGAATCTCATAAACCAGACCAAGATTAACAATATCAATACCTAATTCTGGGTCAATCACCATTTCCAGAACCTCAAGAATATGGTCTTTGATTTTTTCAACTTCTTGTTCTGTATATTTTTTCTCTGACATCAAAACTATCCTTTCTGTCAAGGGATAAGAGTCTGACACCTTATCTAAGCAATAGGTAGGCTATTAAACGAATAGAGAGCACTTGCAAGCCTGAAGAAGCAATCAATTTTTCACTGGACCTGTCTCAGTCTCTAACTGCTAGTCTCAAAAGTGAGTTACAATAATCGCCAGAGTGGCTTTCCGTTCTCCCATACTGCCTCCGTTTGATTAGCACTATTAACTAGTCAAACTGCGTGCCACAGTTAAAATCTTCCACTAGGTATGGTCACTTTCTAATTTTTAGGTGACATCAAAAGCACCCACTGGACAGGCGTCGCCTCCCCATTTTTAGGCGGCAGTTAAAAACCCCCACTAGAGGTTTTTAATCCTCCATAAAGTCTTTAAGTTGCTTGCTGCGGCTTGGGTGGCGAAGCTTTCGGAGAGCCTTAGCTTCAATTTGCCGAATTCGCTCACGGGTTACGTTAAAGACTTTACCAACATCTTCTAGGGTCCGCATCTTACCATCATCAAGACCAAAACGCAAACGTAGCACATTCTCTTCACGGTCGGTCAAAGTATCCAAAACATCATTGAGTTGCTCCCGCAGGACAATCCGAGTCGTGTAGTCAACGGGATTTTCAATAACTTCATCTTCGATAAAATCTCCCAGATGGCTATCATCTTCTTCTCCAATAGGAGTTTCCAGAGAAACTGGTTCTTGAGCAATCTTGAGGATTTCCCGAACCTTATCAGGGGTCATATCCATACGTTCTGCAATTTGTTCCGGAGTTGGGTCTTGTCCCAATTCTTGCAGGAGATTGCGCTGTTCACGGACCAATTTATTGATGGTTTCAACCATGTGAACAGGTATCCGAATAGTTCTGGCTTGGTCAGCGATAGCCCGAGTGATGGCCTGACGGATCCACCAAGTAGCATAGGTTGAGAATTTGAAACCTTTGGAATAGTCAAATTTATCCACAGCCTTCATCAGTCCCATATTACCTTCCTGAATTAAATCAAGGAACTGCATTCCACGTCCAACATAACGCTTAGCAATAGAAACCACCAAACGCAAGTTAGCTTCAGCCAGCCGCTGTTTAGCCATCAAATCACCTTCAGCAGCAGCAATGGCTAATTCTTTTTCCTCATCATTAGTCAAAAGAGGCACAACCCCGATTTCCTTAAGATACATGCGGACAGGATCATTGACTTTGGCAGAATTACTGCCAATAAGTTCTTCATCTGTCAGCTCTTCTGGTTCAGGGGCTTCAATTACGTACTTACTAGATGGATTACCATCTTTATCAGTAATAGAAATACCACCATCAGTCAAGCGCTCCAACAGATCATCGATTTGGTCAGCATCAAGAACAAAAGGAATAACCAATTTTTCAGTGACTTCGTCGTCAATGGCTGTTCCTTCCTTCTTATGATTGCGAATAAAGTCAGCAACTTGTACGTTAAAGGTTGTATTTGTTTTTTTACTTGCCATAGTTTCCTCTATTCCATATTTTTCTTCTGAGCAACGAGAGCCTGAAACTCTAACAAGGCTCTTTCATCATCCCCATGATTACTGCTATCACGGATAAATTTACTGCGTTTGCGCAAATCCTGTTCCTGACGGTATTTTTCTATGCGCTGCTCTAAACCAGTTATCTCACCATCAGCTAACTCCTCAGGCAAATCTTCTTCTTGAACACTGTAGTAGGCCTGACGTAAATCATCCGCCATCTGAGCCAAATCTAAATCAGAAATTTCCCCCTTCTGACATAAGATTTGATAAAGACTTGCAAGTTGTGGGCTTTCAAATGCAAAATCGTCTCGATTGCGAAACTCATTGAGAAGATAATCGTATTGAAGCAGACGATAGAAGAGTTGGTTTTCAGCCCGCTGAATAGCTGTCAAGGTCTTACTGACTGGCAACTCAGTTAGAAGCGGACCCGAACTTGTTCTAGGCTCATTAAGCTGATTGCCTCCTGCACCAGCCCGCAATTTCAACCGTTCATTATTAACCGACTGCTCCACCTGAAAATAATCAAAGTCTGGCAAACTCTCAGCCACCATATTGATATAGGTATTCTGAGCAGTAATGGAAGTTACCCCAGCGATAATTTTAGCAATTCTCTCAACATAGGCAATCTCCGCTTGTAGATTATCAACATTTTCCGGTCTGAGGTATTGAATCCAAAACTCTGTACTGGAAATTCTCGACTGACTCAGGAGTTTGGCTAGCTCTTGAGCCGAGTTGGCCTTGATAAATTCATCAGGATCCATCTGATTGGGCATTCGAACGATTTCAACTGTCAAATCCTGCAAAATGGCCAGCGACTTGGCAATAGCATTTTGACCAGCGTTATCACCATCATAGGTCAAGATGACCTTTTTGGTGAATTTTTTCAGGTGACTGACATGCTCAGGTGTCAGAGCTGTACCCATAGAGGCTACCGCATTTTCAATACCAGCTCGGTAAGCAGCAATAACATCCATGAATCCTTCCATCAGGTAAACTTCATGACTCTTAGTCATCACCGGCTTAGCCTTATCCAGATGGTACAATTCATAGGATTTATTAAAGAGGGTCGTTGCTCTAGTATTCTTATATTTAGCTTCTTTGCGATCTTGATCAGCCTGAGTCCAAATCCGACCCGAAAAGCCTATCACATGCCCATTCTCATCCGTCAGTGGAAAGATAATCCGATTGCGAAAACTATCAAAGATCGAACCAGCTTCTGATAAATTGAAAAGGCCAGAATTGAGGATAGTATCTTCATCGTAACGAGGGGACAAACTTTGATAGAGATAATTCGATTCATCAGGAGCCAGACCGATATTGAAGTAATCAATCAGCCGGTCATCTAGCCCCCGATCATAAAGGTATTGCTTAGCTGCTTCTCCGATCTTAGTCGTCTTCAAAACGGCCTGATAAAACTTGCTAGCATCCTGATTGATATCAAAGAGCTTCTGATGAGGGTTCTGACGGATCTTAGTCTGTTGATGCGATGGTTCAATGGCTAAATCCATGCCAATTCTTTCAGAGAGAATCTTGACACTTTCCATGAAAGTAATTTGGCGATACTCTTCTAGAAATTTGAAGACATCCCCTGACTTGCCACAGCCAAAACAATGAAAGAACTGCTTGTCCTCAATAACATTAAAAGAAGGGGTTTTCTCTTGGTGGAAGGGACAAAGGCCCAAGTAATTTCGACCTGACTTTGTCAGACTGACCACTTCACCAATCACATCAACAATATTGACGTTATGCTTAATCTCAGAAATAACTGATTTATCAAGGGCCATGTCATTACCTCCCTACTAAAAGATAATTTTAGTTTTACCCCTTATTATAACACGTTTCCCTAAGTCTTGTAAAATATCAAAAGTTCCATTGCACGATACTCAATATAACACGGAAATTAAATACTTATAACAATTACTTTTTCTAGGCAATTCCCTTGACTTGCCCGATCTCTTTTCGCTATACTGGACAAGTATCAAATTTTGAAAGGAAATCAATTTTTTAAAATGATTAAAGAATTAAAAGACTTCTTATTCAAGGGCAATGTCCTTGATCTTGCTGTAGCCGTTGTTATGGGGGCTGCTTTCAACGCCATCATAACTTCATTAGTTGGTGATATCATCACACCACTTATCTTAAATCCAGTTGTCAAGGCTGCTGGTGTTGAAAATCTCTCCAAACTGACTTGGAATGGTATCACGTATGGAAGCTTCTTAAGTGCTGTTCTCAATTTCCTTATCGTCGGAACGACCCTCTTCTTCATAGTTAAAGCTGGCAACAAAGCCATCGCTCTCAACAAAAAGCAAGAAGACGAAGCTGCAGAAGCTGCCGGTCCTTCACAAGAAGAATTGCTTACTGAAATCCGCGATCTTTTGGCTAAAGAAAAATAAGCTAAACAATCCAAGTCTGGCTCCTATGAGCTAGGCTTTTTTATATCTTTACTGGAGGCTACTAACCAGGCTCTAACGCAGGCTGCCTGCCGGCACTTTTTCAGACAACAAAAATCCTCAGCCACGCCGACTAAGGATTTTTCTGTTTGTTCAGCTCACTTAGAATTTTTTACGTTTGCGAGCTGCTTCTGACTTACGTTTCCGCTTTACAGAAGGTTTTTCATAGTGTTCACGTTTACGAGCCTCTTGAAGAGTTCCCGCTTTTGTGACTGAACGCTTGAAACGACGAAGAGCGTCGTCAAGTGATTCGTTTTTACGTACCACTGTTTTTGCCATGGATTTCACCTCCTCAAGAATAATGTAACGCTTTTTACGTTCCCCATTAGAATAACGAATTTTAGCAGGAATGTCAATACTTACAAGTCATTTATGAAAAAATGTTAACTCTTTGTTACCTTGTCAAAGTAAATTAGCTTTCTGGAAAAGCAGACGTTCGTCTGACATAGAAAAAAAGCTGGAAAATTCTCAGCTTCTAATGATTTTATTTTCCAGCTTCCGATTCTTGGTTAGCCTTCTTAACATAATCATCAATCTTACCTTCCTTTTTCAGTTTCTTGATGATACCGTTGATGCGGTTTCGCAGAGCTATTGATCCCTTTGGCAGGGCAATGGCATAGGAAGACCCATCAACTTTTTTGAGAGTAATATTTGCCACAGTAAGATCATCATTGCTGGAAACATACCCTTGAGCAATGGCGCTCTCCATGACGATACCCTCGATTTGACCGCTCTTCAACTCATTAACACCCTCGCTATTTTGAGTAAGAGAGACAGCCGAAGCCTTTGGAATTTGATCAGCTAGCACTCCCTCTTGGATAGTACCCTTTTGCGCAGAAACAGATTTTCCAGCAAAGCTGTCAACCGAAGTATATTTAGCCAAATCAGCCTTGCGAATAATTACAACATTTTTAGACTCAAAATACGGTTCGGTAAATTCAAAAGCTTTTTTACGTTCCTCAGTGACAGAAATCCCCGAGATCCCGTAATCAGCCTTACCAATAGATACACTTCCCAAAACATTCGTGAAAGACACTGTTAAAAAATGAACATCGACATCCAATTCCTTAGCAATTTCCCTAGAAAGCTCAACATCAACGCCAGCAACTGTATCCTTACCGTTGACCAATCGTTTAAACTCAAAAGGTGCAAAATCAGGACTGGTGGCGACAACTAGCGTGCCTCGCTTCTGGACATCCGACAGAGAAGTGTCCTCCTGAGCCGATTTCGATGAATGCGAACAAGCTACCAGACTGACTGACATTAAGGCCAGCAGGGCAACTGTAACTATTTTTTTAATTGACATAGAATTCTCCATTGTTGAAAAGGGCGGGCTTAAGTTCTATCGTCCTTAATTTTTATACTATTCTAGCTTATAAAAATACATCTGTCAAGATGAATCTACGGATTAGACAGTGGAATTCTGCATAAAATCGCAGGTCTAGTAAAACGTCTTCTGCCACTCGCCATCGATTTTATCGTGATAAAAATATTCCGACAGTTCTGTTTCATCAAAGACTCTGAGTAAGGCCAACATATCATAAGCCAAATCCATCTCTGGCAGTTCCTGACGATTCACCCAACGAACTTCTCCCTCATCAGAAGAACGCAGATGTCCGAAATAGGATTCAGCCTTATAGAGAAAAACAATATAGCGAATGCCTTCCTCAGTGTGCCAATTCTTCAGACCAACCAGACGAGGATTTTCCACGGTCAAACCTGTTTCTTCCCGAATTTCTCGTACTACCGAATCGTGGAAAGATTCCCTACCTTCTACATGACCGCCAGGCAGGGCGGCTCCTGACCAAGAATAGCGTTTGGGGTCACGAATTTGCATAACAATATTGCCCTTACCATCTTCAATTAGGCACATATTGGTTAGAATAACTTGAGACGCACGAGACATAAAAATTCTTTCCTTTCTACAAAAGAGGCAAAACAAGGGTTATCCAAAGCCAACTGATAGGCATCACTAAAACCATGGCTGGGATCATGTCAGCGGTCGGGAACATCTTGACCTGAATAATCCGAAATCCTGTTGCTACCATCAGAAAACCACCGCATGCTGTGAAATCACCGATGATCGCTGGTGTTGTTAGGGGAACAATGATACCGGCTAAATAAAAGAGAGCCGTGAAAATAACAAACTGAGGCAGAGCGATAGCAGCCACTACATATCCTAAGTTACAAGCAAAGATTGCTGCTGTGAAAAAATCCAGAATAGATTTAGAAATCAGGATGGAGGCATCTCCTGTCATTCCGTTGACCAAACTCCCATAGATACCAGTTCCGCTGGCACAAAAGAGAACGATGACGGTTACGAGGGAATTGAGAAATTGCTTCCTAGGCATATCGGGTTGTTTGGGAAAAACTTTAGACATGTAGCGTTGCATGATAAATCCACCCTTAAAAAGCAGACGATCAAAATCAAGGAGGAGACCAACGATGGTCCCCAAAACAACCGCAAAAACAACGGCAGGCATATAGGACATTTTGGTGATGGAGGTAATCCCCATCCCCATGGAACATACCCCAAAAATCATATTCATCTTCTCTTTGAAGGTATCATCCAAATGATGACCAAATAAACCGCCTAAAAGACCGCCTAAGATAATGGACAGACTGTTTACAATAACGCCAAGAGGCATGAGAACACTTCCTTTTCATACTCTTCAACAATCAAAATAGCCCTCGTCAACTCAGTTTGCCTTACGCCATTACTGTCTGCAGTTCGTTGCCTTGTCTATTTTGAATTTTCATTGAGTATTACTTTAAATTAGCTATTATTCTATCACGACTAAAAGCAAAATGAAAGGCGGCTGAGGGAAGCCTTATCTCTGGCTAGAGTTGTTTACACCTACCTTATGATGTCACTTTCTAATTTTTCAAATCGTTTTCAGCCATTAAGTTAACCGTTAGCACTTGCTTACTATTCAAGAGCTCTCATCTATTATAATTCTCCCCTTCTTACGTTTTATGAATATACCTGCATTCCCTACCCAAAAACAAGAGCCATTCTTGCTTGCAACGATTACCAACTGTTTACGATTGACACGGCTAGGAGAATGGGTATAATGAAACCATCATGTCTACTATTATCAATTATTTAATAGCACAAAGCAAAAGTCCTTCTGGCCTTGGTGGGCGTATCCTCACTAAAATCTGGTCAACTTATTTTCAAAAACTGAGCCTTTGGACGCTGAATTTAACGACTATACCACAAAGCGCTAGAATTCTTGATATCGGCTTTGGCGGCGGCATTAACATCCAAAACCTAGCTTCAATGACTGAAAAATCAACAATTCATGGCATTGACATTTCTAGAGAAGCCTATAAACAAGCGAGCAAAGTGAATCGGCAACTCATCCAAAAAGGACAAGTTCACCTCAGTCTAGCCGATGTCACTAGACTCCCTTTTCCAGACCAATGTTTTGACCTCATTGTGGCGACACAGACCCACATCTATTGGGATGAACTCGCTAAAGGTCTGGCAGAATGCGCACGCGTTTTAAGAAAGGAGGGGAAACTCCTTATCAGCAGCGAAAAGGACAAAATCAATTATCATTTACCGGCCTACAGTGATCCAAACGACTTTGTTGCTCTACTAAACCAACAAGGTTTTACCAAAATTACCATTAAAGATACCCCATCCTATATCGGTTTTATTTGTCAGAAAAAACAGAGCTAGCTTCAGGCAGTAGCTCTGTTTTTTACCTTTTTAGAGAGGGCAACCAACAGAGTAACCCCTTCTCATTTCTAAGCCATCGCCTTTAGTTCCAGCACCATATCACGGATCTGGGCGGCCAATTCCAAGTCAAGCAGCTCGGCGGCTTCTTGTATTTCATTTAAGTGGAGATCTGGTAATTTTAGTCCCTTCAACAGCTAAGTCACTACGCTTAATTTTCTCCCGCCAATCTTAAATCTTCTCAGGTAGGTAATGTAGATACATGTCAATAGCATCATCGCTATTTTCTAAAACCGCCATCAGATCTGGGAGGGGGTCAGCATAAAGATATGGCGTTCTTCTGCTAATTTTTCCTGCGATAACCCTAACTAACTGTTTACGATAATCACGCAAGCGTGTTTCAAATATTATATGCATCTTCCCCTAAAAATTATTGGTTACTGATGAACAATCCAAGTTTAATCAAAAGAAGCACCACAAACGAGCAATCCTTGATAACATTCACTAACACTGCTGCTACTTTCCGTAGCATTTTTGGAAATTGCCCTATTTTACAGCATTTTTGTATTGACCATGAAGTACATTCTAAGCTGTCACAAAATAAAACATTAAATGAAGAAAAATCAGCCAGTGCAAGGTCTGCGTTTTTTCTCTCAAATAAGTAAAAAGCAGAGCCATCAATGCCGTTAAAGCTAATAAAAAGAGGTTACGCCAAAAGTGAGAAACATAGAATAGATGCGCCAAAATAAACAGTGCTGGCAATAGGATTAAAACTTGTTTAAAAGAGAAGCGCTGTCGCAAATAATTTTGCAAAAGACCAAAAGTAAGGTAATCCTGCCAAACTACAGATACTGTCGTAAAAAGTAAATAGTAGACCGCCGGCAGTCCCGTCCAGTGATAATGCAGCAGCACACTCCCAGCAGCCAGCAGTAAGATGAGATAAAGCAGGTATGTTTTCTTTTGCCTGACCGCTATGAGAGATTCAGTCCATTGGCGGTGACTAAAAGCAAGAACTGCCAGCCCTACACAATTAAGCAGCACACCACCGATAATCACTCCCTTTTCATCCGTATAACGACTGAGAAGATCATGAGACACACCAAGATTAACCGTTAAGCCAAATAAAATAAACCAAACAGCAATGGCAAAAATCCCTTGAAATAAGTATTTATGCTTTGTAACAGGCTCTTGCATAGCAGTCCTCTTTCTACTTTATTTCTTGAACAACTAATCCATCGCCTTTAGTTCCAGCACCATATCACGGATCTGAGCGGCCAGTTCAAAGTCAAGCAGCTCGGCAGCTTCTTGCATCTCTTTTTGGAGCTTCTTGATGGTTTCTTGACGTTCTTTCTTGGACATGGTCGATACATCCATCTCCTCTGCCACTTGTGTTTCCTCATTGGTCTTAGTAATAGCAATAAGATCCCGAATTTCTTTTTTGATCGTTTGCGGAACGATACCGTGCTCTTCATTATAAGCCATTTGAATTTGCCGACGACGAGCGGTTTCATCCATAGCCTTCTGCATAGACTCTGTCACCGTATCGGCATACATGATAACGTGACCCTCGCTATTACGAGCAGCACGACCAATGGTCTGGATGAGGCCGCGTTCATTGCGCAAGAATCCTTCTTTGTCAGCGTCCAAAATGGCAATCAAACTGACCTCAGGCACATCGATCCCTTCACGCAGGAGATTGATCCCAATGAGAACATCAAAAACGCCCAGACGCAGGTCGCGGATAATCTCCGTTCGCTCCAGAGTCTTAATGTCGCTGTGCATATACTTAACCTTAACCCCCATCTCTTTGAGATAGTCGGTCAGGTCCTCTGCCATTTTCTTAGTCAGGGTTGTAATAAAAGTACGCTCACCCTTTTCTACACGGTCATTGATTTCACCTAACAAATCATCCATCTGCCCCATGGTAGGCCGCACTTCAACTTCTGGATCAAGCAAACCAGTCGGGCGAATAATCTGCTCAATCACTGTGTCAGTCTGTTCCATCTCATAGTCACCTGGCGTGGCAGACACGTAGACAATCTGGTGGACATGGCTTTCAAACTCCTCACGACGTAGGGGACGATTGTCCAATGCACTAGGCAGGCGGAAACCATAATTAACTAGCATCTCCTTGCGGGAGCGGTCTCCATTGTACATACCCTTGATCTGTCCCATTGTCATGTGGCTTTCATCAATCATAATGAGGAAATCCTCTGGGAAGAAATCCAGCAAGGTATAAGGCGGCTCCCCTTCACTGCGCCCATCCATGTGACGGGAATAGTTTTCGACACCATTGGTGTAACCCATCTCACGGAGCATCTCAATATCATAGTCCGTACGCTGTTTGAGACGCTGAGCTTCCAGAAGCTTGCCTTCGGATTCAAAGAGCTGCAACTGCTGCTCCAGTTCGGCTTGGATTTTCCGGATAGCAGTCTCCATGTGTTCTTCATTGGTCATAAAGTGAGTAGCTGGGAAGATTGCCAGATGGTCTACTTCACCAAGGTTATGACCTGTTAAAGCATCAATCTCACGGATGCGGTCGATCTCATCTCCAAAAAATTCAATCCGAAAGGCATGCTGGTCACGGCTGGCTGGGAAGACCTCAACCACATCGCCCCGAACTCGGAAGCGCCCCCGTTGGAAATCAATGTCATTGCGTTCAAATTGAATATCAACCAAATCGTTCAGAAGCTGATCGCGGGAGATTTCTTGACCTGGCCGTAGACTGACTACACTGTCAGCATATTCCTTAGGCGAACCCAAACCGTAGATACAGCTGACAGAGGCTACAACGATAACATCGTTGCGCTCTAATAGAGCTGAAGTCGCTGAGTGGCGGAGCTTATCAATTTCGTCATTGACCGAGCTATCCTTCTCGATATAGGTATCGGACGAGGGGACATAGGCTTCTGGCTGATAATAATCATAGTAAGAGACAAAGTACTCGACAGCATTATCAGGGAAAAACTCCTTAAATTCTCCATAGAGCTGACCTGCTAAGGTCTTGTTATGGGCGATGACCAAGGTCGGCTTATTGATCTTGCTGATGACTTGGCTCATGGTATAAGTCTTACCTGTCCCTGTCGCCCCCAGCAAAATCTGCGCCTTCTCGCCTCCCTCGATATTATCTACCAGCTGCTCAATGGCTTGCGGTTGGTCGCCAGATGGTTGGTATTTTGATACTAGTTTAAAGGTATTTTGATCTGTTCTATCTATCATAATGGTCTTCTTTTCTACTCCTGTTTTAACTACTATTTTAACACAGTTTATGGACCTCTTAAAAAAATTTACCCAAATCACGTGTTAGGTTTTCTGACATAAAATCAATAAAAATTTGCCTGAGGCCTTATTTTCTGGTAAAATAGAGAGGAAATTTACCATAAGGAGACAAACATGAAGAAAAAACTTCTGGCGCTTATGTTAAGTGTCTTGTCCGCTCTTCTTATTTTTACAGGAAGGGCTCAGGCTGCTGAAAAGATTTCCATCGTTTCCGATACAGCTTACGCTCCCTTTGAATTTAAGGATAGTGATCAAACCTATAAAGGGATTGATGTTGACATCATTAAGGAAGTCGCCAAACGTTCAGGTTGGGACTATAAACAAACCTATCCCGGCTTTGATGCTGCTGTCAATGCCGTTCAATCTGGTCAGGCTGACGGCCTTATGGCTGGGACAACCGTGACCGAGGCCCGCAAAAAGGTCTTCAAATTTTCTGACACCTACTATGATACTTCAATCGTTGTTTACACCAAGTCAGGAACAACTAGCATTACCAGCTACGACCAATTAAAAGGCAAAACTGTTGGGGTTAAAAATGGTACCGCTGCCCAAGACTGGTTGGACCGACATGCTGATCAATATGGCTATACGGTTAAAACTTTCGATACTAGCGACCTGATGAATAACAGCTTGGATCAAGGGGCTGTTGATGCGGCTATGGATGATAAGCCTGTGGTTCAATACGCTATCCAGCAAGGTAAGCCGTACGATATGAATATGGATGGTGAATCTGTTGGTAGCTTTGCCTTTGGCGTCAAAAAAGGCAGTAAAAAAGAGTACCTCATCAAGGACTTCAACAAAGCTCTGGCAGCTATGAAGAAAGACGGAACCTATGATAAGATCATGAAAAAATGGCTGGGAGATTCCGTCAATGAAAACTCTAAAACACCGTCAGCTAGTCTGCATTTAACGGGTGACGCCAGCAAGAAAGCAACACCAGTCAAGGAGAGCTATACTATTGTTTTGGACTCTTCATTTGCTCCATTCGAATACCAAAATGGTTCTGGTGGCTATACCGGTATTGATGTTGAATTAATCAAAGCCATTGCTAAGCAACAAGGTTTTAAAGTCAAATTGCAGTTCCCTGGTTTTGACGCTGCCCTTAATGCCGTTCAATCCAGTCAGGCTGATGCCGTTATCGCCGGCATGACCATTACAGATGAACGTAAGAACACCTTTGATTTCTCAGATGCTTACTACTCCGCTAATACGATCATCGCGGTTCCAGCCAATTCAAACGTAAAAAAATATGCTGACCTCAAAGGAAAGACTGTCGGTGCCAAGAAGGGAACAGCTTCTTACGACTGGTTGACCCAGCATGCAAATCAGTATGGTTATAGTGTGCGTGCCTACGATGATGGCTCAACTCTTTATGATAGCCTGCAAAATGGATCCGTTGATGCTATGATGGACGATGAAGCTGTCCTCAAATATGCTATCAAGCAAGGCCGCAAATTCAAGACCCCAATCAAGGGCGAAAAGTCTGGTGACATTGGCTTCGCGGTTAAGAAGGGGGCTAATCCTGAACTCATTCAAATGTTCAACAACGGCCTAGCTTCTCTCGTTAAATCAGGCAAATACGATAAGATTGTCAATAAATATCTGGCCAGCGACAAAGAAAGTAAGAAGAAAACCGCTGATGAAACTACCATTATCGGCCTCATCCAAAACAATTACAAGCAACTCTTGCAAGGTCTTGGAATCACAGTTACCCTGACCCTCCTCTCCTTCGCTATTGCCATGGTTATCGGCATTATCTTCGGTATGATGGCTGTCGCTCCTAACAAGACCCTGCAGACTATCTCTCGCATCTTCGTCGATGTGGTGCGCGGTATCCCGCTGATGATTGTAGCAGCTTTCATCTACTGGGGGATTCCAAACCTGATTGAATCCATCACTGGCCATCAATCACCTATCAACGATTTCGTGGCCGCTACCATCGCCCTTTCCCTCAATGCTGCGGCCTATATCGCAGAAATCGTTCGCGGCGGTATCGAGGCCGTGCCGAAAGGACAAATGGAAGCCAGCCGAAGCTTAGGTATTTCTTACCGCACAACCATGCGTAAGGTTATCCTACCACAAGCTGTCCGTGTGATGTTACCAAATTTCATTAACCAATTCGTTATCTCGCTGAAAGATACAACTATCGTCTCAGCAATCGGTCTGGTTGAACTCTTCCAAACTGGTAAGATTATCATTGCCCGCAACTACCAGTCCTTCCGAATGTACGCGATTCTCGCGATCATCTATCTGGTCATCATTACTCTCTTGACCCGCTTGGCAAAACGATTAGAAAGGAAGCTGAAATAATGGCAGACTTGAAAATTGATGTGCAAGACCTTCATAAATCTTATGGGGACAATGAAGTCTTGAAGGGCATCAATGCCCAATTTAATGAGGGCGATGTCGTTTGTATCATCGGTCCTTCTGGTTCGGGAAAATCAACCTTCCTGAGGACACTCAACCTCTTGGAAAGCATTACCAGCGGTCGAGTTTTTGTTGATGGTTATGAACTGTCCGATCCGAAGACCAATGTCGATAAGGTTCGGGAAAATATCGGAATGGTTTTCCAACACTTTAACCTCTTCCCCCACATGTCAGTTTTAGACAATATCACCTTCGCTCCAATTGAATTAGGCAAGTATTCCAAAGAAGAGGCTGAAAAAGTTGGAATGGATCTGTTGGCAAAGGTAGGTCTCTCCGACAAGCGTGATGTCAGCCCCGAAAGCCTCTCAGGAGGACAAAAACAACGGGTGGCGATCGCACGTAGCCTCGCTATGAACCCTGATATCATGCTTTTTGACGAACCAACCTCAGCCTTGGATCCAGAAATGGTCGGCGATGTTCTCAACGTTATGCGAGACCTAGCCGAACAAGGTATGACCATGCTGATTGTTACCCACGAAATGGGCTTTGCCCGCAAGGTAGCCAACCGAGTTATCTTTACCGATGGCGGTCAGTTCCTCGAAGACGGTTCCCCAGAGCAAATCTTTGATAATCCTCAGCATCCCCGTCTTAAAGAATTTTTAGACAAGGTGTTGAATGCCTAGAAACAAAGGAATTACAGATATTATAGAGCCGAAAAACACCCTGACGATGTCAAGGTGTTTTTCGTATTTCCACAATTAATAATCTTTTTCTACTCCTTGTCCTACCAAAACTTTATGTTATAATAAAAACGAATAAATGGAGGTAAAGGTGCATTGAACAATTAATTTTCTTCTCATTTGATTTCAATTCTTTACGGTCATTGCTTGATGACCTTTCGTTTAGAATTGAAATCACCAAAGTGATAGTATCCTTAAACCAGAAGAAAATTTTTTGTGTGCACTGATTCCGATACTTGACTAGTTTCTGGCCTTTTTGTGCAACCAAACAAGTTCTACTGGATAAGGTAGGACTTGTTTTTTTAATCCCTGTACGGAGGTTTTTATGCTACAAATACAAAATTTAACCATTATCCAAGAGAAAGATTGGCATACTCTGATTGAAAAATTAACGATGACCATCAATGCCGGTGACAAGGTGGCAATTATCGGGGAAGAAGGCACTGGCAAATCAACTCTGCTCCAATACATCTATTCGCCTGAGCTCATTGCAAATTATGCCAACGTATCAGGACAGATCGTCAATCACTTCTGTGCCATGGGCTACTTGCCTCAAACCTTACCTCAGGAAGACAATCAATTATCTATTAGGGACTACCTCTACAAAGACATAAACTATGACTTATTCGACTTCCACCTGCTTTATCAATTCGCGGCAACCCTGCACTTTGACCGTCAGCGTTTTGAGGACGACAAACAGACGGTCGGACAACTTTCAGGTGGTGAAAAAATCAAACTCCAGCTCTTAAAAATTCTAGCCCATCAACCCGACCTGCTTTTGCTCGATGAACCGTCTAGCGATTTAGATATAGAAACCTTTACTTGGTTGGAACATTTTATCGCCCAAAGCCCCTTGACGATTCTTTTTATCTCCCATGATGAACAATTGCTCAGCAAGGTTGCGACCCATATCATTCACTTGGAGCAAATCAAAAAGGGAAGTCAAGCTCAATCGACCAGCTCTGCTATTGATTACAAGACTTACAAAAACAACCGTCAGAAAGCACGGATAAGGCAGGAAAAAACAGCACGGAAAGAGCGCGAGAAGCAACAAGAACGCTTAGAAAAACTCAATCGTGCCAAATCTGCAGTACGACACGACCTAACAGTCACAAAGAATGACGTTCAAGGACGCCTGCTTTCTAAAAAAATGAAAAACCTGCTATCACGGGAAAAACGTTTTAACCGAGAAGCAGAAAACTTCACTGAATTACCTGACAACCCCGATACAATTGCTCTCTTCTTTGCAGATATTGAACCTTTGCCAACTCAGAAAGTACTTCTATCCTATCACGCAGAAAAGCTAATCACAGGCCAAGTCATTGACCTAACCATCAAAGGCCAAGAGAAAATTGCCCTCATCGGTCGCAATGGAATTGGCAAGACCATGCTCATCCGAAAAATCTATCAGGATTTGGCAGCTAAGACCGGCATTTCTGTTGGCTATCTCCCCCAAGAATACACAGAAACAATTGACCAAAACCAGACAGCCCTAAACTTCCTCAGTCAAACCGGCCGTGAAGAGGAAGCACGCACACTACTAGCCAGTCTCAAATTCAATCGCAAGGAAATTCTCCATCCTATCAGTGAGTTATCAGGCGGACAAAAAGCCAAGCTTTTCTTGGCAAAAATGGTCTTTGAACGCAATAACGTCCTGCTCCTTGATGAACCGACCCGACACTTCTCTCCTACTTCCCAACCAGAAATCAGACGACTTCTTGCAGACTATCCCAGTGCTATCATCAGCATCTCGCATGACCGCACTTTTATTGAGCAAGTAACCCAGACGACTTATCAACTAACCAACGATAAACTTAGCCGGCAAAAATAATGAAGAACTGCGACAAAAGTTCAGCCACTAATCAAAAAACGAACAATGTTAGAATTTTAATCATGTGAAATTCATCATTGTTCGTTTTACATTCTATAGCTTGTAGAATGAGAGTTGGTCATAAAGAATTGCTAAAATGAAAACCTTTGCTTCCCAACTCTTTCAAAAAGCTCCAAAAGGAAAACCAGCCAGCAGTGGCTCATTGGTGCTAAAGTACCTAATAAATTGCAGGGGTAAGACTTCTTGGCCTAGCAACAAGCCTTACTTCCAACACTGCTCCAAGAGTTTATTTCAAAAGAGGAATACTGGACGAGTTTTTGCCCTACTCTCCATCTCCTTTATTTTTAGCAGCCCGATCCGCTTCCTTTTTCTCTCGCTCTAAGCGCAGCTTACGGTTAGGGTTAAGCTTGTTAAATAATTCTTCTAACTTTTCAGCATTCCAGACATCAGCTGCGGAAACAAAATCGCCATCCTTGTCTTTAAATGATATTGGTTTATCTCCCATAAAAATACCTCACGTGTTAGAATTTAAATTAGTAAATAACCAGACTGAAGCGGCCTGCTTAATACACGGCCTTCACAGCACCCTCTATCTAAAAGGCTACAGCGTAAGAAAAACAATTCGCTTTTCAAGCTAGTAAGATCGCTAAAGAAGTTAATCCACAAATTCAAATTCAAAATTTCCAATACGAACGAGGTCACCATCTTTAGCACCGCGCTCACGCAGAGCTTGGTCAACCCCCATACCGCGCAGCTGGCGAGCGAATTTCATAAGAGATTCGTCACGCTCTAAATTGGTCATGACAAAGAGCTTTTCCAGTTTAGCCCCAGACAAGACCCAAGTCGCATCATCGTCACGCGAAATTTCAAATGGCTGTTCGTCAGATTCAAAGCCATAGTAAGCTTCCTCTTGTTCCATATCTTCTTCGCTGTAGAGTAAGAACTCATCCGTTTGATCGAGTAGCTCTGCCGTCGCTTCTAATAAATTTTCCAAGCCTTGATGCGCCAAGCTTGAGATTGGGAAGATCATCGGTAGGTCTTCAAATTCATCATAGTTAGCGGCGAGTTTTTCCTTAAAAATCTTGAGATTGTCCTGCGCCTCAGGCATATCCATCTTGTTCGCTACAATAATCTGCGGACGCTCCATGAGACGGAGATTATAGGTTTCCAATTCATTGTTGATAGAAAGGTAATCTTCATAAGGGTCACGTCCTTCAGAAGCAGACATATCAATCACATGCAGGATCACGCGGGTACGCTCAATGTGGCGGAGAAACTGAGTTCCAAGTCCAACACCTTGACTGGCCCCCTCAATAAGACCAGGTAAATCCGCCATAGCAAAGCTCTCACCCGATTTGGTACGTACCATCCCAAGATTAGGCACAATCGTTGTAAAATGGTAGGCTCCTATTTTGGGCTTAGCTGCGGTTACGACACTAAGCAAGGTCGATTTCCCGACTGACGGGAAGCCAACCAGTCCTACATCTGCTAAAATCTTCAGCTCTAACTGCAACTCACGTTCTTCGCCTGGTTCCCCATTTTCAGAGATTTCCGGTGCCGGATTGCGTGGTGTTGCAAAGCGAATATTTCCACGGCCACCGCGACCACCTTTAGCGACCACGAATTCTTGACCATTCTCAACTAAATCAGTTAGAATCTTGCCAGTTTCAGCATCTCGTACCGTTGTACCGGGTGGAATAGCGACAATCAAGTCTTCGGCACCACGTCCGTGCATGCCCTTAGTCATTCCCTTTTCGCCATTTTTAGCCTTAAACTTACGGTTATAACGAAAATCCATCAGAGTGCGCAAGCCCTCATCGACCTTGAAGATGACTGAGCCACCCTTGCCGCCATCACCGCCCCATGGTCCACCATTAGGGACATATTTCTCACGGCGAAAGGCCACCATACCATCACCGCCACGACCAGCTTTGACACTGACCTTAGCTGTATCCAAAAACATACTCATTCAAACTAGTTCCTATCTTGTAAATTCTAAAAAAGGAGTAAGACAGATAGCCGACTCTGCTCTCCATAATCTCTAGCAGTACGTCATCCGAGCAGGCTATTTGAGTATCACTCAGCGAAAAAGAGCTGAATCCGCCCTTTTACTCTTTCCATGTTCAACCTTAATCTATCGGATTAACTTTACTGGCTCATTAAACTAACGCTATGTTCGACTTTTCAGCAAAGCATAGAGAATCTCATCACTATCCTATATCTCTACCCCTATTGACCCCATACAAAATTTAAGGCCAGAACACCTCTGTCCCAGCCTTTACATTAGAAAATAGCAGCCAGCGCTCCCAAAACAATAGCAGCTACCGTTACAATGATCATAATCAGCATAACAAAGCGCGTTAGGTGTTCAAATCCTGTTTTCTTACGTGGGCCATTATCTCCAAAAGCCATATTTTCTACCTCTTTATTGCATTTTTCTAACCTATCTTACCATGATTAGGCCTACAAATCAACTTGAAAGCCAGATAAATCAGCCAAGTTCTAGTCTATTATAAGCGGTGATAATGACCTTAAGCTAAATCCCTTGGTAGACACAAGGAATCTGTGCTCAATCGTTTGATTTCCACTACTTTTTTACCTCGACTGGCTACCATGCGTTTAATCTGGTGAAACTTCCCTTCTGCAATCCGAATTGGCACCAAGCTAGTTTGACCAGTCTGGTCGATTTCTAAGATCTGCAATGTTGCTGACTGACAGACCAAGCCTTTCAACTCAATTCTTTGGAAAAAACTTCTACATCTTCGGTCATCATCAGTCCCTCAGATTTGATAAAACCAACAGGGTGTTGAGGTGATAGCAAAGCATGGGCTAGTGGGCCATTATTGTTCAAGAGCAAAAGACCAGTCGTATCTATATTCCAAGTGCTCAACAAGAAAAACTTGTTTTTGCCTAGCTGTCTCACTCAGTAATTCGAGAATGATTCAGTATTGACTTCTCCTCAATTTCTGAATAAGAGAGTGGACAGGCATAATGGTTTAATCCTCACCTTTATTGAGTAGGTAGCAAACAATGGTCTCATGTTTGAGGACTTCTTCTGCAAAATGACCTAATATCCCTATTCATCAATCTGTCGTTTGGGTGAAACCTTTCAATCTTCTGTTAATCTGAACCAGCTTCTTTAAAAAATTCTTGACCTGACTGCGACTGCCAATACTACAGACTGCCAAAAATTTATCCAAGCGTACGATTTTCCAACTCCAGCTTGCTTAAAATTCACCCTAGTATATTTAATATAAAAGACCTGACCTTAACGGCCAAGCCTACTGTCTTAATTAGCTTTTAATTTCCTTCACTTCAGTCTAAGCCAATCTCATCTTGAACAACCTTAACAATGGTATCAACATAATAATCGACTTCCTCGGTGGTCGGTGCTTCTGCCATAACCCGCAAAAGCGGTTCAGTACCACTGGGACGAACTAAGATACGACCGTTGCCTGCCATCTCGGCTTCCATTTTTTCGATAACGTTAGCAATGACCGGCACATCCATAGCTCTATCTTTCATACCATTTTCTACACGGATATTGACTAATTTTTGCGGATAAATGGTCACTTGGGCTGCTAACTCCGATAAGGTCTTACCAGTTTCTTTGAGCACCTTGGTCAGCTGGATAGCCGTCAGCTGACCATCTCCAGTCGTATTATAATCCATGATAATAACATGACCAGACTGCTCACCGCCGAGATTATAGCCATTCTTCCGCATTTCTTCAACCACATAGCGGTCACCAACAGCTGTGACAACTTTGTTAATTCCTTGCGTATCAAGAGCCTTGTGGAAACCAAGATTGGACATAACGGTAGTCACGATAGTATTCTGAGCCAATTTACCTTGTTCCGACAGGTGCTTCCCAATGATAAACATAATCCGGTCACCATCGACAATCTGACCGTTTTCATCAACAGCAATCAAACGATCGCTATCGCCATCAAAGGCCAGACCGATTTCTGCCCCTGCTTCTTTAACAGCTTTCTGCAGCTGCTCGGGATGGGTTGAACCGACACCATCATTAATATTGAGACCATCTGGATTTTCTCCTATAACCGTAATATCAGCATTTAAATCTAGGAAGACATCACGGGCAGAAACTGAAGCCGCACCATTTGCTGTATCAAGGACAATCTTCATACCTTCTAAATCTGTGCCTGAATCAACCAAGAATTTTTCATACTTACGCAGACCTTCTGGATAATCAACCAGAGTCCCCAGCCCCTGGGCCGAGGGACGAGGAAGCTTATCTTCTGGAGCGTCTAGCAGTTCTTCAATTTCAGCTTCTCGGTCATCGTCCAGCTTAAAACCATCACCGCCAAAAAACTTGATACCATTATCCTGAGCAGGATTATGGCTGGCTGAAATCATGACACCAGCACTGGCTTTTTCCGTCCTTACCAAATAAGAAACACCTGGAGTTGCTAGGACACCTAACTTATAGACTTCGATTCCAACTGATAGCAGACCAGCAATCAAGGCAGATTCTAGCATTTCTCCTGAAATTCGGGTATCACGAGCTACAAAAACACTCGGACGATCGGTTTCATGCTGACTGAGGACATAACCGCCAAAACGACCCAGTTTAAAAGCCAATTCTGGTGTCAAGTCAATATTTGCTTCTCCACGGACTCCGTCCGTTCCAAAATATTTTCCCATAAGATGTTAGTGCTAAGCACTTTCCTCCATTCCTAATCTTGCAATTTTTCTTAGTTCTTTGTGGTGATCAACTTGACATCAATCTCAGGTGGATCAACTGTTGCACCATTCGCCGATAATTTGATCTTTTTTGTAGTTTCGGTCACATTAGAAATCCCCCAAACAGCCGTTAGTTCACTAATATTATTAAGACTGACTGGATTGCCATGCACCAGAACCATCGAGCGATCAAGGGAATAACTGATATTAGATAAGGCATTACTCATATTCCTGAAAATTTGACTTTAATGAACATTGGGAACCTTCTTTGTCAGAAGAACAACCTCCACAGAGAGGTCAGCTGTCTCTGGCGAAATTGTAGCCCCTAAAACATTGCCATTACTATCAACCGCTTGTAGGTTGACCTTACCGTCATAATCCTCAGTCAAAGCTGGCTCATCATCAGGCAGAGTTGCTCTGATATGGTCAATCTGAGCAATTGTTGCTTCATTACTAGTCACCTTAGCCTCATCAATGTCTAAATTTGTTGATCTTACTGCATAGCCCTTGGCTACCTGATCATCAGAAATTTCTGTTTTGACCGCAAAAGTCTTACTTTCCTTTTTACCAATGGTAACTGTCGCAGTATTCGGCGAAATCTTAGCCGTCATACCAGCCGGCAAGTTATGAACATCCAGTTGTACCTTGGACGTCCCTTCTTTTAGATTAGTCAAATCTGCAGTTACCTGAAAATTGCGAGTTGACTTATTAGTTTCTGTTGTCAGATTAACTCGATTAGATGAACTCAACGTCACCGTGACTGTTGAAGCATAGCCAGAAATGTAGTACTCATTGCTGTCATACTTAAAGTTGATAGGAACATTTTCAACAGTATCACTAAAATTAGACGAATTAACTCCGCTCGAATTTCCCTTGTTGATACCATCGCCACTGACTACAGTCATAAAGATTAGAATAGCTAAAAATAGAGAGAATATTCCAGTACCAACCTGTCGGATTAATCGGCGCCTTTGATGCCAGCGCAATCTCTTATTTTTCATGGCGACGACCTCCTCTTAACTGGTCTAGGAGATTTGTTTTTTTAGGCTCAGCCTTGATCAGTTTATCCCGCAAAAAATCTTCTAAATCATCCCGACTTAAATCGTGAAGGAATTCTCCCTTATAGGTCACCGATAGACCACCTGTTTCTTCAGAAACAACCAGAGTTAACGAATCGGAGTTTTCCGACAAACCAATGGCAGCCCGGTGGCGGGTTCCAAATTCTTTAGAAATATTACCAGATTCAGAGAGAGGCAAGTAAGAACAAGCTGTCGCAATCTTATTTCCTTGAATAATAACAGCACCATCGTGCAGCGGTGTATTAGGGATGAAAATATTAATCAGCAGTTGACTGGTCACATTAGCATCCAGAACAATACCAGTTGCAATATATTCCTGCAAGGTCTGTGTCCCTTCGATCGCAATTAAAGCCCCAATTTTTCGCGGACTCATATAGGCTACAGCCTTCATCAGAGCATCAACTAAGCGCTCATCTTCCGTCATATTATTCGTTTGAATAAAAGCCTGAGGTGTTCGTCCAAACTTCTCCAACCCCGTCCGAATTTCCGGTGCAAAGATAACAACCGCTGCAATAACTCCATAAGTGATAATCTGATTCATCAGGTAAGTAACCATCGTCAGACCGATAATCTGCGCTAAAAAACGCAAAAGAACAAAGAGGACAACGCCTTGAACGAGTGACATAATTTTCGTTCCGGCCAGAGCATTGATAAACTTATAGATGAGATAGGCAACGATTAAAATATCTAGGATATTGACAACAACAGCCCAAGGGGAATCAAAGATGGACCGCCAAAAGTCAGGATCTAAATTGATTAAATCGTTCATGAATTCCTCTCTTCTTATTTTTCTACTGTAAAAATCAGCACCTTTTATTATAGCATTTTTTAATAGGTTTTTCCTTATCATTCTGATAAAGAGAAGAGCCGAGTTTTAATAATCAATGCTCTCCAAAATTCTACCTTTTAGGAAATTTAATTCTGTAGGTCAGAATTTCCTCTATATTACTAAGAATATGGAGAGCTCCAATTTATCCTAATCTGAGGCTAGGCTTTGTCAAACATCAGAAAATTAGTTACAATAGCAACAAATTAATTCACTAAAAAGGAGAAATTATGCTAGGTTCAATTATCGTTGGAGCAATTATCGGAATGCTGGCCGGAGCTATTACAAAAAAGAGCGATTCTATGGGCTGTTTAGCCAATATCATTGCTGGCTTGATTGGATCCTTTGTCGGGCAGTCTCTCTTTGGCTACTGGGGACCATCGCTGGCTGGTATGGCTCTGATTCCCTCCATTGCTGGGGCAGTTATCGTCATTGCCGTTGTTTCCTTTTTCTTGGATTAAATAAACAAAAGTGGTCTAACACATAATCAGCTCCATTTTAAAGTTGTATAAAAGAATAGCCAGAGTGCGCTCTACTCTAACAAAACAGTGATAACTAGCTTCCCTATTTTATGTTTTTGTGAATGATAGCGAGGCTGAACCAAAAGTTCCTCTGTGTGTTAACTATTCCGCAGTCATTGAGAAGGGGATTACTCCAAAAACTGAAATTTCTGGTTCATATTTCCACAACCGCACAGTTGACTGACTTTCGGCTTTGGCTTTATGACAAAAGGAAAACCAGCTAATCACTGCGCGTCAAGAGCTTATTCCAAAACGGAAATACTGGACAAGTTTTTACCTGTCCTCATCAACCACTGCATCAATCTAGTAAATCTAAAACCACGCTAACGAGTCTGGACTTTGGTCCCAGACTTACCTACCATGCAAGTGATAATTAATAGTTGAACGCGCCTGCAGTGCTGTGAAATTAGATCCCTAGCTGTTGTTCTTACAAATATGGCAACTGAAAGCAGAAAATCTCTTAGGTGTTTTATCACCTGCGGTGATCTTCCCAAATCCCTTTGCACTGCTTAACGGCTTTGTATCTTGATAAAACTGTACGAAGATAGGAGCGATATCTCAGTGGTGGTGTTTGGCAGTCCAGAGATAGACTGCCACCCAAGCCTACCGATTTAAAATTGGGAGAAAAATCAAAACTGCCATGAAATAGTGATTGACCAATTTTTGTCCTACTCTCAAGGATTTAACAGCAGAGGAAGCAGAAAATTATCTAACACTTCCTTACCTCGCTTTCTTATTTCTATGCTCGGGAAAAAATAGTCCACTGGACTTGCCTCGCTTTCTTATTTCCATGCTCGGGAAAAAATAGTCCACTGGACTTGCCTCGCTTTCTTATTTCCATGCTCGGGAAAAAATAGTCCACTGGACTATTTTTTTATGATAAAATATTCTTATGAAATTACAAACATTACTAGGGATTACGGCGGGAAAGTCAGCACATTTCATGCTCAGTAAGATGGGACGAGGGTCAACCCTGCCTGGTAAACTAGCCCTAAAATTTGATAAGGATATTTTAGATAGTATTGCTAAGGACTACGAAATCGTGGTCATAACAGGAACTAATGGCAAAACTTTAACAACCGCCTTAACTGTCGGTATTCTTAAAGAGGCCTTTGGGGAAGTTGTAACCAATCCGAGTGGTGCTAACATGATTACTGGCATCACATCAACCTTTTTGACAGCCAAGAAAGCCAAGTCTGGCAAGAAAATTGCAGTACTGGAAATTGACGAAGCCAGTCTGCCAAAAATCACAGATTACCTCACTCCTAGTCTCTTTGTTTTTACAAATATCTTTCGCGACCAAATGGATCGCTACGGAGAGATTTACACAACCTACCAGATGATTTTAGATGGGGCTGCCAAAGCTCCTCAGGCCACTATTTTGGCCAATGGGGACAGCCCTCTCTTTCATTCCAAAAAGGTTGTCAACCCTGTGCAATTCTACGGTTTTGCTACAGACAAAGAGGAGACTAAACAGGCTCACTATAACACTGAAGGCATTCTCTGCCCCAAGTGTCAGCATATTTTGGAATACCGTCTCAATACCTATGCCAATTTAGGAGACTATATCTGCCCTAACTGTGGCTTTGAACGGCCAAAATTAGACTATGCGCTTACGAAGTTAACTGAAATCACCAATACGACCTCTAAGTTCATCATTGATGGTCAAGCTTATAAAATCAATGTTGGCGGCCTCTACAATATCTACAATGCTCTAGCTGCTGTGGCTGTAGCCGAATTCTTTGGTGTGGAACCAAGTCAAATCAAGGCTGGCTTCGATAAAAGCCGTGCAGTCTTTGGGCGTCAAGAAACTTTTAAAATCGGTGATAAGTCCTGTACTTTGGTCCTGATTAAGAACCCTGTTGGTGCCAGTCAGGCCCTAGATATGATTAAGTTAGCCCCTTATCCTTTCAGTCTCTCTGTTCTGCTCAATGCCAATTATGCTGATGGTATTGATACCAGCTGGATTTGGGATGCTAATTTCGAGTCTATCCTAGACATGAATATTCCAGAAATCAATGCCGGTGGTGTCCGTCACTCTGAAATTGCCAGACGTTTACGGGTCACCGGTTATCCCGAAGACAAAATTACCCAAGCTGAGAGTCTCAAGGACATCATGACCTTGATTAAACAGCAGGATGAAGAGCATGCCTACATTCTAGCCACCTACACAGCCATGCTGGAATTCAGAGACATTTTGGCCAGCCAACATGCTGTTGGAAAGGAGATGCATTAATGGTTTATACTTCCTTACAGTCTCCTAGTCATCGAGATTATGATTTTGAGCTTCATATTGCCCACCTCTATGGCAACCTCATGAATACTTACGGCGATAACGGCAATATCCTTATGCTCAAATACGTGGCTGAAAAGTTGGGAGCCCAGATCTCTGTTGATATCGTCTCCTTGGATGACGACTTTGATGACAGCTACTACGATCTAGTCTTCTTTGGTGGCGGTCAGGACTATGAACAATCTATTGTCGCCAAAAATCTCCCTCGCATTAAGAACTCTATTGGACATTATATCGAAAATGACGGGGTTCTCCTAGCCATCTGTGGTGGCTTCCAATTACTAGGTCAATACTATGTTCAAGCTAATGGCGAAAAAATCGACGGCATCGGTGTCATGGGCCACTATACCCTCAATCAAGAAAACAATCGCTATATCGGTGACATCAAGATTCACAATGAGGAATTTGATGAAACCTATTATGGCTTTGAGAATCATCAAGGTCGTACCTTCCTTGCCGATAATGAAAAGCCTTTAGGCGTCTGCCTCTACGGTAATGGTAACAACAAAGAAGACGGCACCGAGGGGGTCCACTACAAAAATGTCTTTGGTTCTTACTTCCATGGCCCAATCCTTTCTCGCAATGCTAACCTAGCCTATCGCTTAGTTACAACAGCGCTACGAAACAAATACGGTCAAGACATCAAGCTGGCCAGCTACGATGACATCTTATCCCAAGAAGTCCCCGAAGAATACGCAGACGTTAAGAGCAAGGCTGAGTTCGAAAAATAAGACCAGACCACTGCCACTATTTTTGAATTTAGATGTTAAGAAAGCCCAAGAACTTGCTGGGCTTTTGTTGTGCCATTAAGTGCCTATTAAAATTGTTCTGAAAACATGCAAAAACTTCCACCTTTTATGAGATGGAAGTTTTATAATCTTAACGTAAGACGTCCTCTACTACTTCTTATTAGGCCTACTTAGTCTTCATGTTCATCCATTTTACGGCTACCAAGTAAAGTAAGAGCTGCATAGAGAACAATACCAACACCAAATGCTGCAAGACCATAACCATTTGAATCACCCGTTTGTGGAAGAGCTGCTTGTTTTTGAACTGAACCAGCAACAGATTTTGGTTCAGCCATCTTCACCGGGATTGGAGTGGTTGGTGTTTGTGGCTGAGGCTGCGGATCTGGTGTTTTAACAGTTGTAATTGTTGTCGGAACAATTGGAATAACCGGTATCGGATTCACTGCGGTTTTCTTGACAATATTTTTATGCCAAGTTAATTCTAAAGTTTTTGGAGCTTCAGGCTTCTTAGGATCTTCGACTGGTTCTGGTTTTTCAGGAGCTTGACCTGGATCTTTCGGCACTGAAACAACTGAGTTAGCAGAAAACCAAATGGTTGTTGGCAGGTATTGATCGTTACCTCCAGCAGTAACTGTGAATGGTTGCCCCTTATAAGTCATGGCACCAGCACCGTAGAATGCTGTTTTAGACCGTGGGGTACCATCATCATTGATAGCATCCCAACCGTTTTCACCGTCACCATTGAAGGCCGAACCATTGGTCTTGTATTGGTTATCATTTTCTGAATAGGCTGAACCATTGTGATTTTGAATAGATGACCCTGGAATTTGGATATATTCGTTATCACCCACTTCTACTGCTTCCAAGTGATTACCGTATTCAGTAATCCAGTGGTTAAGAGAAGATAAGCCCATGATAGCCTTGTTGGTACTCAAATCAACTTGTTTCCCATCAGTATCGAAGAAGGTTGGATGGATAGTGATACTAATCTTATCACCACGGCCTTCCTTCGATGTCTGTGCCCCAATAAAAATCGTCTTAGTTGGATCGTGGAAAAGTTTAGCCAAGGCATCATTATCGTTATTAGTTGTACTATTAAGTGTATAGTTAATGACAACCTTGCTCAATTTTTTGCCATCGTAGTAAGAATTTTCCAGTCCAGTGTAGGTTGCTGTTATGGTTTTTCCAACTGGAATGCGGAACCAAACATCTTCTTTACCAGTTGTTGGATTTTTGTCAGTAAATTCATCAGCATTATATTTGCCGTTAGTTTGGTACCTATCGGTATTAAATTGGTCTAAGATACCATCTGCATGGTGCTTAGCAACAGCTTCATTCGTCAAGAAGTGGCTAACACCTTCTAAAGCGATAGTAGCATTTGGTTCATTTTGGTAAATCAAACCTTGTGCCTTCTCAATACGACCAGCATCAATACCTTCAGCAAGTAGCTTTTGGTATTCTTCGTAGGCAGCTTTTTGAGCCTCATATTCCTTAAGATCTTCTTCATACTTAGCTAAAGCTTCTTGATATTTCTTTTCCAACTCTGGTTTACGATCAAGCTCACGTTGATAGTTTTCCATATCAGTTTTATATTGGTCAAGTTTCCCTTTTTGAGCTGTTAAAGCGTCTTCAATCGCCTTAGCCTGCGCTTGATTATCAGCATGTGCTGCTTCTACAGAAGGCTGTTCTTTCACGTCAGTTTCTGAAAAATTTACAGCTGGACTAACAGTAGCCACATTATCTTCGTTAAACTGAGAAACATCCGCCTTCGCTGTTTCCAAATCTTGTGAAATCACTTCTGATGTCGTGGTTGACGTTCCATCACCATTATCTTGCCTGTCAATTTCTGTAACGGTTGGATCAGTGACAGGCACTGCTTGATTGTTGCTATCAGTTTGAGCATCTTGGCTTTGACCGCCTTGAGCTTGCCCAGACTGTGCTGCCTGCTCCTGTGACACCGCTGGCTGATTCGTTTGATCGCTGCCGTTCGCGGCTTCATCAGCAAAAGCTGTATTCGTTGCAAAAACAGTAGCCAAAAGTAAACTACTAAAGAGCGTGTAGCTCTTGAATTTTTTTGTTGACATTTCATTATCCTCCCAATGATAATTAAAATTAAAAAAGTTTATTTATTCGATGAGCTCCCATAACTCATTCAACACTCTCACACATTGAATCGTTATCTCATCTTTCCTATCGTAACATTCAGTAATTGTTTTGTAAACTAATTTGTTTACTGAAAATATTTTATAGTAAAAATTTCTTTAATATTCAAATAATTTTTGAGTTTATTCCGCCCTACTGAGCTTTATCTTCTTCCCATTGCTATTGTCTGTATCTGTCACTCCATCAAAGTTGCAGTAAAATAAAAAACCAGTCCCAAACTGAACCGGCTTTCAAAACAAAAATTTAGAAATTGTGCTTTTTCATCTTAGCTTCAAAGATACCATTGATAATACTGGACAATTCTTGAGCCAAGTCATCTGGTAATTCCCCAGCTTCCTCTACCTTAGCATAAAGGTCTGGATGTTCCTGAGCAATCTTTTTTACCGTTGCCTTGGTAGCATGTCCCCGAAACATTTTAGGAATTCTTTCCATATATTCTGGTTTTACCAAAGCTAAAATTTTTTCATCCGCTGTCATATTTGATTTCCTCCCATTTCAAAAATTTACGCTTCGTTCTGACCTAGTCTACCACTTTTCTCACAAAAAAGAAATCTAAAAAACCTCCAGCCAGGAACTGAAAGCTTTAGACGCTTAAGAGTTATGCAGAAGGGGTATTCTCTTTGTATTTAAGACCTGTTAAAATAGAAACACCAAAGTAAAAGTACTAGCAGCAAACTCAAGAAATTCATGATTAGTATCACTCAAGTCAACTGGATTAGCAGCTCCATCAAAAGAAAACGATCTTAACAGATAAACAAAGAATTTCATTTCAAAAAAGGATTTTAAAAAGTGCGTTTATCCCACCTAGTAATCTTTAATGCTTACCTAATTCAAGCTATTGCTATCCTAGACTTATCCTTTAAAGGTAGGATTTCAGGGCTTTGGATAAAGCTTTGTACCCTTCTTGCGTTAAATGTAGCCCTTCTTGGGTATAAGGTTCTGCTAGTTGTCCTTGCTCATCAAGCAGAGCATCATAGACATCAACAAACTCAATTGCTGGTATGTTCAGCAGCTCTCGGTTCAAAGCTTGAATAGTCTGATTGCGCCGAATTTTAACTTTAGCTTGATAGCTTTCCGCTTCATTTATTGGCAGAACAGATAGGAGCGAGATAGGACAGCCAACAGCTTCAATTTGCATATGATGGATCAATTCTTCAATTTTTTCAGCAATAGCTGGCACATCATATCCCATACCAATATCATTGGTGCCAATCAGCAAAAAAATTCTATCGGGCTCCTGATGTCCCAAAACTTCTGGAATATGATCAGCCAGCCAATGGGCCGAAATACCAGCAATACCATGGTTAACAAAATTAAAATTATGCCCCAAATATTTTTTCAAAGGGAAAAATTCAACAATGGAATCTCCCATAAACAGGATACTGGCCTCTTTGACCTTCTCAGTCTGAAACTGATGGCACCGTTCCTCTTGATGATTAGTAAGCGCAGGATTATTTCTCGATTCAAACATCATAAGTTTAGTCTAGCAAAAAAATTAGCAATTGACCATTATAAATCAATAAATGGAAGTTAGAAGCCTTATCAGCCACCAGTTTAGCCGGTGGTTTTCTTAGAAAAGCTGGAAGCCCTAATAAAAAAAGCTCTTCTCGTGTCTAGCTATAAGTCACCGTTGACAGAGAGCCATAAAAAAGACCCACCATCCAAATGATGAGCAGATCTTTTAAGTATTTTATCAATATAGAAACTGAGCTTAGTCTTCTTTACGTTTCATACTTCCAAGAAGTGTTAAAGTAGAGAAGGCTACAATTCCAGCACCGAAGGCAGCAACACCATAGCTGTTAGCATCACCAGTTTGCGGCAGAGCTTGAGCTTTCTGCATCGTTGGAGTAGCTTGGGCACCTTGAGCAGCTGTAACAGGCTTTTCTGGCACTTTAGGAGCTGGCGAAGGTGCTGGTGACTTAGGAGGTTCCGGACTAGTAGGAGGCGTTGGTTCACCTGGTGTTGTTGGTGTTGGCGGCGTTGGTTGTCCTGGAGTTGGCATTTCAGCAACCGCCTTAACAATAGCCTTGTTATACTTAACGCTCACAGCAGATAGCTTAGGTCTCTCTGGTTCTTTTGGAGCTTCACCCGGAGCTTTAACAGCCAAGGAGTTCACAGCAAACCAGATAGCTGTTGGAACTCCAACATTGTTACCAGAAGCTGAAATGGTGAATGGCTCACCATTATAAGTCATTGCTGCGGCACCATAAGCAGATGTTTTGGTCCGTTTTTCTCCATCTGGATTGATCTTATCCCAACCGTCTTCACCGTCACTATTGAGAGCGGCACCATTAGCAACAAATTCATTATCAGATGGTGAATAAATAGCACCATCAGGATTAATCTTAACAGATGAATCTTTAAAGCCAACAAATTTATTCTCACCAATGTTAAGAACTTTCTCAACGTGATCACCGTATTCAGTTGTCCAGTGGTTGAGTGAAGACAAGCTGATAACTGAGTTGTCACCATTGATATTAATCAAATGACCATTTTCATCGTAGAACTTCACTTGCAAATCAGCAGTGATTTCCTTAGAAGGATCATCTGATGTTTGAGCACCAATAAAGATTGTCTTGGTTGGGTCATGATAAAGTTTTACAATAGCAGTGTTATCATTGCTAGTCGTACTGTTCAACTTATAAGTTGCGACAACCTTACCAATCTTAGTACCAAGGTAAGTTGCATTTTCAAGGCCAGTGTAAGTAGCCGTAACGGTATCACCAACATTCATCTTGAACCATGCATCTTCATTATTAGCGTATGGATTTTCTGATGTGAAGTCAGATCCTGGATACTTATCCGTATTAAATTGTTGAAGAATTTCATCTTGAACGTGGTTAGCTTGTGCTTCTTTAGTCACATATTGGCTAACACCGTCAATAGAAACCACTGCGTTTGGTTCATTGTTATAAATAAGTCCCTTAGCAACTGTTGCGTTTTCAGGATTTGATAGGTCTTTTACTTTAGCTTGGTAGTCATTGTAAGCCTTAACTTTTTCATCATAAGCAGCCTTATCAGCAATGTACTTTTCATTTTCTTTGTTGTAATTAGCTAATTTTTCTTTATAATCAGCAACATCTTTTTGATACTGAGTCAAAGTATTTTTAACTTCTTCAGCTTGCGCCTTATTAGCAGCATCTGCTTCTTCAACAGTATCATAAGTCTTAGTTTCACCTTGCGAAATAGTTACAGGCGGAACAACTACATTTGATTGTGTAGTATTAGCATCTTGAGCCCCATCTTTGTTGACATCACCTTTATCAGTATTGCCAGTTGATGGTTTGTTAGCTTCATTGAAGTTATTAACATCATTGACAGCTTGAGTCAACTCAGGTGAAGTAACTTCTGATGTCGTCGTTGTTTTGTTACCTTCAGTTTGTTGATCAACAACTTTAACTTGAGGTCCAGTAGTCGCAACTTGTGACGCTTGATTATCAGCTGCTGTATTAGCAGTTGTATCAGTTGCTTCATCAGCCAATACCTGTTGGCCAGCAGCGATTGAAGTTAAAACTAAACCGCTAAGAAGTGAATACTGAGTCAATTTCTTCTTTCCCATTTTAATAACCCTTCTTGATTATAGAAATTTAGCAATTGTTACAAAATTATTTTATTTGTAAAAGATTTGCTATGTCAAACAGTGTAACAAATTAGTTATTAAAAATCAATCTCAGGAGGCGTTTAAGGATATTTTATAAAAAAACTCAATATTTTCGTATTTCCAAAGTAATATTTGTTATTTTGGTGTAATTTTTCTATCAAACTACAATTGCTTTAGCGACTTCTTCAACACTCATACCAGAGAAATAGCGACTGATATCCACCGTTTTCAAGCGCTCCAAAATATCCATATATTCGTATCGGCACCCCAATAAGATATTCTCTACAGCGGCAACATCCAAGACACCAAAGAAATCACCATAAATCTTAATTCCTTTAATGATTGAATTTTCAACATTGGCAAAAGTGTTAATCTTACCGGCAGGATAACGAACATTGCGTTCAATGGTATATTCTGGTGCCTGACCATAAGTCCAATCCCATGTATTAAATTGCTCTTCGTAAGATTTTTGAATTTTAGCCAGTTCATCAGCACTGAGAACATACTCAGTCATATCAGGATACATTCCTTTCATTTTATCCAAAATTTTATCAGAAAACTCTTGAACTGTAATCTTCTCTGGCAGTTCACTTAGAATATTAGTCACGCGTGAACGCACAGATTTGACTCCCTTAGATTCAATCTTATCTTTACTAACTTTCAAAGCATTACCTAAGACGGTCATATCCACATCAAATAGTAGACAGCCATGGTGCATCATCCGCCCCTTATAGTAAGCTTGGGCATTCCCGCAAATTTTCTTACCATCAATTTCTAAATCATTACGGCCAGAAAACTCTGCTGTAACCCCCAGATCAGCTAATGTTGCAATCACAGGCTCCGAAAAGGTTTTAAAATCAAAAGCCCCTTCATCAGACTTATTAGAAATAATGGTGTAATTGAGATTGTTAAGATCATGGTAGACAGCACCACCACCAGATAAACGACGAACAACATGGATACCATGCGCATCCGTATATTCTTTATTGATCTCCTGAATAGCGTTTTGGTGCCTACCGATGATAATAGCTGGCTCATTAATCCAGAGAATAAAGATTTCATCTTCATCGACTAATTCTCGAAAGGCATACGCTTCCAAGGCAACATTGTAGGCAGGATTGTTAGACTTATTGACGATATATTTCATGTAGTAACTCCTCATATCTCATTCAAATTTTGTTAATATTACGATTTAACAAGATTTTCAAAACAAAAGAGTTCAGATCAACCAGAACTCTTTCTTCCTTTATTATACATAAATGAGCAGAATCAGCATATTATTTGCGTTTCGGTGGATTATGGATGGCTTCTCCAAGCACATCAGCAAAGGCTTCGTAAAGTACCTCAGAGAAGGTTGGATGTCCATGAATAGACTGGAGCAATTCATCAACGGTCAGTTCATTCTCCATAATAGTCGAAGCTTCATTAATCATTTCAGCAGCAGACGGACCGATAATATGAACACCAAGAATTTCATGATACTTGGTATCGGCAATGACTTTTACAAAACCTTGAGCTTCATTTGACGCAATAGCACGACCATTGCCAGTAAAGCTAGCCTTGCCGACCAAAATGTTGCCATACTGTTGACGGGCATCTTCTTCTGTGATACCACACATGGCCACTTCCGGATGAGTATAAACGGCAGCCGGTGTATAATCAAGATGAGCCTTACGGACATTACCCCAAATAGCATTTTCAGCAGCAATCTCACCCATGCGGTAGGCAGCATGGGCCAACATCTTGATACCATTAACATCGCCCGGTGCGTAAATTCCAGAAATAGAAGTTTCTTGGTAATCATTAACCTTGATACGACCATGCTCCATTTCCAAATTAAGTTTTTCCAAACCTTTTAACTGTGGTACTCGGCCGATAGATAGAAGAGCCTTTTCAGCAACTACTGCTTCGCCATTATTAAGTTTAAGCGTCAGTTGATTGTTGGCCTCAACAATTTCAGAGACACCGACCTGTGTCTTAATTGTCATCCCTTTCTTCGTCAGGATTTTTTCTAGTTCCTTCGATACTTCTTTATCCATAGCAGGAATGATACGATCAGCCATCTCAATAACAGTAACTTCAACACCATAAGAGGCCCATACTAAACCTAGCTCAATACCAACAACGCCACCACCCATCACAGCTAGCGACTTAGGCATTTCACGCAGGTCTAAAATGTCATCAGAAGTCAATACTAATGAAGAATTAATACCCGGAATATTAATACGAGAGACTGTTGAACCCGTTGCCAAGATGATACTGCGACCCTTAATTGTCTCAGAGCCAATTGTCACGGTCTTATCGGGATTTACTGTGGCAAAACCATTGAACATGGTAACCTTATTAGCCTTGAGGAGACCGCGAACACCACTAGTCAATGTTTTAACCACTGAGTTCTTAAAGTCAACAGTCTTGTCCATATCAATGCTGTAGTTAGTTGATGCGAGATTAATGCCGCGGCCTGCAGCAATCTTTAGACCATCCAAAATTTCTGCATTTTTCAGATAGGTCTTGGTCGGGATACAGCCTTTGTTGAGGCAGACACCGCCATACTCTGCTTTTTCAACGATAGCGATCTTTCCGCCTAGCTGAGCACCACGAATAGCGGCATAGTAACCAGCAGGACCGCCGCCGACCACAACAATATCATACTCATCATCAGCTAGGGCTGCAGGGGTTGGTACAGCATCAGGAACCGGAGCCTTAGGAACTTGCAGACCTGCGGCTTCTAAATTAGCAGTCGCTTCTTCGACAACTGGCTCTGGAGAAGCAGGGGCTGACGCAGTACCAGTATCCACAACTTCACCTTCCGCACCAATATAACCAATAACTTCGGTCACTGGTACTGTTTCACCAGCTTGATGGACAATTTTAACCAAGATACCAGAGTCTTCCGCTTCGATTTCCATATTGGTTTTATCGGACATGATTTCAAGGAGGATATCCCCTTCTTGGACGGTGTCTCCTTCTTGTTTTTTCCACTCGATGATTTCGCCTTCAGACATATCAACACCGAGCTTGGGCATAATAATTTCTACTGCCATATTTAAGATACCAAGAGCGAAAAGAAAGCAACTGAATCTAGGAAATCGTAGAAAATCCTGATTTTCCAAACGACTGGTCTTTTGTCCGAGCTTCCCGCTCGAGTTCAGTTTCCTCTTTCTCTCGCTCTACATCCTTTCTTTATTGTGATTTTGTTTAAAAATTCTTCTACTGATAGCCTATCTCGTTATTTCGCCGTCAAATCAACAATTCCATTGGGTTTTCAAGGATGTGCTTGAGGTCAACCATGAATTTAGCGCCATTCATACCATCGACAATCCGGTGGTCAATGGTCAAGCAGAGCTGCATGATTGGACGGATAACAATCTCACCATCAACGACAACAGGTGTCTGCACTGTTGCTGCCACACCCAAAATAGCTGAGTTTGGCTGGTTGATGATTGGGTTAAAAGACTTGGTTCCAAACATTCCCAAATTAGTAATAGAGAAGGTTGAACCAGACATCTCGGCCGCCTTAAGCTTACCATCCTGAGCCTTCTTGATAACATCTTTTGAAGCGACGACAAATTCAGACAGACTCATCCTGTCAGCACCATGAACGACTGGTACTACAAGACCATCATCTAAACCAACTGCGATGCCTAAGTTGACAAAACGGTGCAGCTCGATATCCTTGACATCATTAATCAGAGAAGCATTGAGGTATTTGTGCTCTGGTTTCATTAGAGTACGAACAACAGCTAAACCAATCAGGTCGGTAAAAGTTACTTTTTGCCCAGTTTTTTCCATGATTGGGTCGATGACTTGCTTACGAAGCGCCATAAGGTTGGTCATGTCAATATCGTAATTAAGTGTAAAGGTTGGTGCTGTCAGATAAGAATTTGTCATACCCTTAGCGATAGCCTTTCGCATCGCAGACATTGGCTTAATGTCAACACCTTCTGGAAGACTTGCTTTAGCTTTAAGTACCTCGGAAGTCGGCGTAGCTGCTTGAGCCGGCGCTGTCACTTGGCTAGCAGCTAAAATATCTTTCTTAGTCACCTTACCAAAGATTCCTGTACCCGAAATGCTTGTCAAGTCTACACCTAGATCAGCTGCCATCTTACGAGCTAAAGGTGTTACCTTAGGCTGAGTACCCTTGAAGTTCTCAACATCGTCCTTATGGACACGGCCATGAGGACCAGTTCCAGGTACTTGTCCAAGATCAATTCCTTGCTCGGCTGCCAATTTACGGGCTGCCGGGGTTGCACGAACTTTACCAGAACCCTGCGGTTTGGCGGTAGGAGTAGAACCAGCTTGCACTTGCGGAGCCGACTCTTGAACCGGCACTTTTGCTTGAGTTTCAGTCGCTTGCGGCACTTCTTGAGGAACTGTCATCGATGCTGTTTTTTGAACAGCAGCTGAGACTGATTGACTAGCTGAACTAGCCTCTATCACTTCCCCAGCCTCACCGATATACCCGATAACTTGGGTAACGGGTACAGTATCACCAGCAGGGTGGACAATTTTGACTAAGACACCAGAGTCTTCGGCTTCAATTTCCATATTGGTCTTATCCGACATAATTTCAAGAAGGATATCGCCTTCAGCAACAGTATCACCCTCTTGTTTTTTCCACTCGATGATTTCGCCTTCAGACATATCAACACCGAGCTTGGGCATAATAATTTCTACTGCCATAATCTATTTTTTGCAAGCACGACGCTTTCTGAGCTGGCTTGCTACCATCCTTTCTAATGCTGTTAGAGTGATGTTCTTAATTTCCGTTATTTGCCATTTTGATCATTGCAGCCTTAATTTTCTCGACATCTGGCAAGATGGCTTGTTCCAAAACACGCGCATAAGGAACTGGCACATCTTCGCTGGCCAAACGTACGATTGGATGATCAAGGTAATCGAAGGCTTCACTCTCAGTAATCATAGCTGCGATTTCACCGATAAAGCCGCCTGTCTTGTAGGCATCATTGACCAGCATAACCTTACCCGTTTTCTTAACCGAATTAATAATCAGTTCTTTATCAAGTGGCACGAGAGTGCGAGGGTCAACAACTTCAACATTGATACCTTGTGCTGCTACTTCGTCAGCGGCCTGCAGGACACGCTCAAGCATGCGACCGTAGGTCACAACAGTCAGGTCAGTTCCTTGGCGCTTGATCTCTCCCTTTCCCAGCGGAATGTAAAAATCAGGGTCGAGATTAACCTCTTCTTTTTTACCGTAGAGGGCCTTTGGTTCCATGAAGACAACAATGTTATTGTCTTGAATGGCTGACTTGAGGAGGCCCTTGGCTTCATTGGCGTTGCCAGGGGCAACCACCTTGATGCCTGGAATGTGGGTCAACCAAGCCTCCAGAGATTGCGAGTGCTGGGCTGCTGAACCGATACCAGAACCCGATGCCACGCGGAAAGTGACAGGGGTCTTGAGACCACCACCAAACATATAGTTATTCTTAGCACCATTATTGACAATCGCATCAAGGGCGATCGTCAAGAAATCCATAAAAGTGATATCCACGATAGGACGCAGTCCTGTGATAGCGGCCCCAATAGCTGATCCAGCAATAGCAGCTTCTGAGATTGGCGTATCTTTGATGCGTTTGGGGCCAAACTCGTCGTACATACCAACTGAGGTACCAAAGTCACCGCCGTAGATACCGACATCTTCACCCATTAAAAAAATTTTTTCATCTTTACGCATTTCCTCTGTCATTGCGAGGTTTACAGCTTCGCGCAAGGCCATAGTTTTTGTTTCTGTCATTGTGTTCTCCATTAATCTATCAACTACATTCGAAAAATGATTACAACTTAATCTACCCAGACGTCTTCAAAAGCTACTGAAAGCTCTGGATCCGGACTATTTTGAGCAAATTCATAAGCATCGGCAATTTCTTTAACCGCTTGCTCATGGATAGTATCCAGCTCTTCTGCTGTGATATCTGTTTCTTTAGCCGCAAAGTCACGGAATTTCAAAAGCGGGTCTTTCGCCTTCCAGCTATCTACTTCTTCCTTGCTGCGATACTTACCAGCATCGGCTGTTGAATGGCCGAACCAGCGGTAAGACTCAACCTCTATAATAGCTGGGCCATTGCCCCCACGGACATAGTCGACAACTTCTTTCATCTTGTCATAGACAGCCATGACATCATTACCGTCTTCGACATAGTAACCTGGGATACCATAAGCTTCTGCACGGGTATAGAGGTGAGGGGTGTTTGTCGCCTTGTTGATATCCATTGAGATGCCATAGCGATTATTGATGATGAAGAAGATAACCGGGAGCTTCCAGGTTGCTGCCATATTGACAGACTCATGGAAAGACCCTTCATTGGTCGCTCCATCACCAGAAAAAGCTACGACGATATTGTTAGTGTCATTGTACTGTTGGGTAAGGGCTGCACCGACTGCGAGCGCATAACCACCGCCAACAATACCATTGGTTCCATAGTTACCCTTTTCAAAGTCAGCCAAGTGCATAGAACCTCCGCGACCCTTTGAAACACCTGTAGCCTTACCGGCCAACTCAGCCATCATACCATTGAGGTCCATATCCTTAGCGATAGACTGACCATGACCACGGTGGTTTGAGAAAATAATATCGTCGTAAGTCAGATGAGCAATAGCACCCACACTGGCTGCTTCTTCACCCACTGAGAAGTGGGTCATCCCTTGAACAAAGCCACGACGAACTAATTTATTAATACGCGTATCGAACTCACGAATGCGTTCCATTTTCAAGTACAAGTCTAATAACTGTTCTTTAGAAAGTTGTGTCATAACGACCTCCCATAATCCTTTATAAGCCTATTCTATCCAAAAATTTCACAAACTGCAAAAAAGACGCTCATTGATATCACAATAAAGAAAGGGATTTCAAAACAAAATTGAATATTTTTTCACAAACTAAAAAATTCCCCGTCCAACCGTAAATCTAAGGACGAGGAATCCAAACTTTTTACTAAATTTTTTCTAACTGTTCATTCAATTCTTCCCACTCTGACATAAGATTGTCTTGCTGCTGGGTGAGTTTATCAAGCTCTGCCTGCAAATCCACTAAGTCTTGAGTGTCATTTGTTTGCTCCATTTCCCCTGAAATGGCTGCAACCCTATTATCAATATCTTCTAAGTCATTTTCTACCTGTTCTATACGACGGGTCAGTTTGCGAGCCTCTTTTTGATTAGCTTTTTGAATCTGGTAATCTTGACTTGAGTTACCACCAGACTCAGCTAAAATAGAAATATCTTTGTCAGCTTCTGCTTGAGTTAACTGAACCAAGGCTTCTTCCTCGGCCTTTTTCTCCAGATAGTAGTCATAATCCCCCAGATAAAGTTTAGAACCAGCTTCCGAAATTTCTAACACCTTGGTGGCCACTCGGTTGATAAAATAACGGTCATGACTGACAAAGAGCAGAGTGCCATCAAAATCAATCAAGGCATTTTCTAAAACCTCCTTGCTGTCAATATCCAAGTGGTTGGTTGGCTCATCCAAAATCAAAAAATTGTTATTTTCCATGGAGAGCTTAGCCAGAAGCAATCGAGCCCGCTCCCCACCAGAGAGCATAGCCACAGACTTCTTGACATCATCACCTGAGAAAAGAAAAGCGCCCAAACGGTTGCGGATTTCCACTTCCGCTGTGGTCGAAAAATTATTCCATAGCTCATCAAGAACGGTATTGGTTTGAGTCAGATTAGACTGGGTCTGATCATAATAACCCATTTCGACATTAGCTCCGTAGTGGCCTTGCCCCTTAATAAAAGGGATTTGACCAACAATAGACTTAACTAGAGTAGACTTACCAATACCGTTGGGGCCAACGATAGCAATAGCGTCAAATTTACGAACATCCAAATTAATGGGTTGGGACAAGATCTGATTGTCATAACCGATAGCAGCCTCCGAAACTGTCAGAACAACATTACCAGACGGTTTATCCGCATGGAAGGTCATATTGGCTGACTTCTGCTGGGCTTGAGGCTTATCCAGTCGTTGAATCTTCTCCAACTGCTTACGGCGGGCTTGGGCCCGTTTAGTCGTAGAGGCTCGGACAATATTCCTTTGAACAAAATCTTCTAGCTTAGCAATTTCCTTAGCCTGTTTTTCATAAGCCTTCTCCTGACTGGCCAATTTTTCAGCCTTAGCATCCATAAATGCGGAATAATTCCCCATATAACGATCCAGCGAATGAGGCGTCAAATCGTAGGTTACCGTTGCTACCTTATCCAAGAAATAGCGATCATGGCTGACGATAATCAAGGCCCCCTGATAATTGGCCAAATAATTCTCCAGCCAAGCGATAGTCTCAATATCCAGATGATTGGTCGGCTCATCCAAAACCAAAAGCTCGGGCTTTTCCAAAAGCATCTTAGCTAAAGCCAAACGAGTGTTTTGACCACCAGATAGTTCCGAAATAGGGGTCTGCCAAGTCGTCTCATCAAATTGAAAGCCATTTAAAATTGCTTTAATATCAGCTTCGTAGGTAAAACCGCCTTGAGCTCGAAAGTTCTCAGATAAACGATCATAGTCCTGCATGAGCTTATCCAGCTCTGCACCAGATAGCTCTCCCATTTTCATCTCCATAGTCCGCAGAGTTTTTTCCTGCTGACGCAGATCCTCAAAAACCCGCAGCATGCCATCATAAATAGTATCTTCAGACTCAAAACGGCTATCCTGTGCCAGATAAGATAAGCTGAGGTCTTTCTTCGTATTAATTTCACCCGATGTTGGAGCTTCTTCCTTCACTAAAATCTTCAACAGAGTTGATTTTCCAGCCCCGTTTCGGCCAACCAGAGCAATCCGATCCCTCTCATCAACTTGAATGTTAATATTTTCAAAAAGGACATCTCCTGAAAAGGAGCGTTCAATCTTATTTCCTTGTAAAATAATCATAGAATCATTATAGCAAAAATCAGTCTTCTAGGCACTTTTGCTGACGGTGAGAATCAGAAAAAGAAAGGACTACTTTTCTTACACTGTTAGTAACCCTGCATCTGTTAAACTAGAAAAAATGCAACTCCAGTAGGATAGGAGTTGCAGTCATTGAGTTATTAATCTCATTTTAACCAGGTAGCTGCCCCAGAATACTTTGATGGCGGTAAACTAGATAGACCCCTACACCTACAATCAAGAAGAAGAGCAGAAATTTAACTAAACCCTTGATAAAATGCAGGACGAGAGTCAAGACCATAGACACAATCAGCCAAGTGATAGCCGTATGACCAAAGAAGCCTTGCAGGCCAGCTTGACTATGTTGACTCAAACTAACCAGCCAATTGGGCAAATGAGCCAGATGGTCCCAGCCTAAAGCCAACTTATTTGAAACCGCTGCTCCAGCCAGCCGCAACCAAACAAAGACCCCACTGTTAAAAAGTAACAGAAAGGCTTGTTCAGGATAACGGCCAGCCCAATTTTTTAACACAGAAAACATAAGCACTCCTAGTTCGCATAAAGTTTTTGCAGGGCATCAATGTCAACCGTCTGAATAGAGTAATAAGAACCTGCAGACTGCATCACTGAGGCCTGACCGTCATTATGATCCAGTCCCATAGCATGGCCCAATTCGTGCTCTGCTGTATTGACAATCCTCTCCTGACTGTAACCATAAGCATCATTGAGCAGATAATAAGAATTGAGATAGACATCAGCATGAGTCATACGGTTGGACAGAGATTCTGTAGTTGTCTTAGCTTCACCGGCAGCCTGACTGGAACTATCAGACTGATCGGTCAAAATGATATCAGCCGAGTCCTTATCCGACACAAAATTGAGAGTAAAAGCACCGGTGTCGTTCCAAGCTGCGACAGCTTCTTTATAGGCTGAGACAAAAGTTGAATCTGTTGAATCAAGATAAACTGTCGCCGAGTTGGTCTCCCAACGAGCCCCTTGGTTTTGGTGGTCAGATGCTGCATCAGTTGCCAGATTTTGGAGATTTTGCTTAAAATCAGCCTTAGGTGAAAAATGGCTAGTAACGTTAGTCAAGCCAGTCTGTAAGGTTTGCGCAAATTGAGACTGACTGTGATTCGCATACCAAGCCAAACCAAAAACAATGATGGCAAAGATGGCCAAAGTTCTGATGAAGCCCCAGAAAAAATGCCAAATAAAGCTGAGAGCGGCCCTAGGAATGGCCCATAGAATTTTGAAAAAACTTTTCATAACTATTCTCTCCCTCTTCATTAATCTTTCAAGTGTCCACAAGTATAACAAGCTCAGTTTCAAAACTCAAGTCACAGCCCAGCTGTCACTGTTTTGTTAGAGAAGTGATAAGTTTAAGACAAACGCTCTTCTTCATGGTAATCTAGCGGTAACCAGCGTAAAAAGGCTTCTAGCTGCTTTTCCCAATAGTACCATTCATGCCTACCAGGCGCTGTGCTGTAAGTGATATCCAAACCCAATTTTTTAAAATCGGCAACAGCCTTCTCATTAGCCTGATAAAGAAAATCTTCCTGGCCGCACCAAGCATAGAACTTAGTTTTCATATCATGAGAGGCCACCATATTAGTCAAATAATGTCGGTCAATATCCACAGCAGACAGATGACCAAAAATTCCTTGCCAGTAATCTAGATTCTCATCAACATCATTCTGCAGACTATCCATATCAAGACTGAGGGCACCTGAAAAAGAGCCGGCATAACCAAATTGATTGGTTAAAAGAGCCATCTTATAAGCTCCGTAACCACCCATGGAAAGACCAGCAATATAGGTTTTCTCTCGCTTGGTCGTCATATTGGGAAAAAAGCGATGCATAACCTGAGGAAGCTCCTTGGCAATTGCATCAAAATACTTGAGACCGTAAGCTGTATTAGTGTACCAAGCCAGATCCGTTGAGGGCATAACGACAATCAGATTCGTGTGACGCAGAAGGCGTTCAATATGAGTCCGCTTCTGCCAAGAATTCTGATTTCCCCCCATGCCATGCAAGAGGTAGAGAACGGGAACATCTTTACTGTCTGCTTCTTCTTGAGTCAGTTCAAAACTATCTGGATAAATCACATTGACTTGACGCTCAAAACCAAGAACCTTTGAATGATATTCGATTTGAAAAAATGCCATAATTGACTCCTATAAGAAAGAGGTGAGACCAAGCCTAACCTCTTTTTGTTTTTTATAATTGCGTTCAATAGTTAAGTTTTCCAAAAAGCCGTCAAAACTAAGCAGAGACTTATCGCACTTCCATAATCACTGGTAAAATAGCTGGACGACGTTTGGTTTGATCAAAGAGGAATTTGCCCAGCTCATCACGGACAGAACCCTTAAGCTCACTCCAATCAAAACCATCGGTTGCCAAATAATCTTCTACCGTCTTATTGACCAAATCAGCACTTTCCCGCAAAATATCACGGCTCTTACGCACATAGACAAAACCACGGGTGTGGACTTTTGCTCTGGAAACAATGGTCTTTTTCTTCTTATTGACCGTAATAACTACAATGAAAATACCGTCCTCAGAAAGAATCTTACGATCCCGCAGAACAATATTACCAACATCACCGATGGCATTCCCATCAATCATAACATCGCTGGCAGGCACACCGCCTTCATGCATGAAGCCTTGATCACCTAAAACCATAATATCTCCCCGCTTCATGATGTAGATGTCTTCAGGCAGCATACCGATTTCTTCAGCCAAATCTGCATGGGCTTGTAATTCCCGATATTCCCCTTGAATAGGGAAGAGGTACTTCGGACGTAAAATATTCATCAAAAGCTGTAAATCACGGCCGTTAGCATGACCGGACACGCGCAGATTCTGTGTAATTAACTTAACAGAACCGCCGGCCTTATAGATCATATTTTCCACACGTGCCACAACGGCTTCCTTAGCAACACTAGGGGTGGTAACAATATAAACCAAATCACCATCTTTGATTTCCACATACCGGTGGCGACCAATAGCCATCTTGCGGAGCCCCTCGATTGGTTCCCCCATCCGACCAGCTTCCAAGATAATCAGCTCATGGTCTTCATACTTATGCATGTCCTTAGGCTTCACAATCAGCTTTTCATCAGCAACACTGAGTTTTTTCAAACGAATAGCTGTACGGACAATATTTTCCACATCGAATCCTGTCAGGACAACGCGGCGGCCGTACTCGGCAGCTGCATCAAAGACCTGCTGAATCCGAGATAAGTTGCTGGCAACAGCAGCAACAATAATGCGTCCTTGAACATCCGAAATGACATCATCCATTTCTTCGCCAACTTCTGCTTCACTGGCTACCTGCACCTTGCTGTCGGCATTGGCTGAGTCCGCCAAGAGAGCCAGAACACCTTCGCGACCAATTTCAGCCAAACGGCCGTAGTCAGTCTGATAACCTGGACTAGCTGCTTGATCAAATTTGAAGTCCCCAGTGTAGACAATGTTTCCTTGGTCAGTCCCCAAGACAATTCCCAAACTTTCAGGAATAGAGTGAGTAGTGCTAAAGAAAGAAACAAGCGCATCCTTGAATTCAATTTCCGTCCCAGCATCAACCACATGAAAGTTGTTGAACTTCTTGACCTGAGAATTATTCTTAACCACTAATTTAGCTAATTCAATGGTCAACTCAGAACCAAAGACAGGAACCCGCACATCTTGCAAAAGATAAGGCAGGGCACCGATGGCATCCGCATGCCCATGAGTCAGGAAGACCCCTTGCACGCGTTTCCTATTTTCAACCAAATAATCCATGTTAGGGATGATCACATCAACCCCCAGCTGTTCATTTTCAGGATACTTGAGCCCAGCATCCAAAACAAAAATGGACTCATTAACCTCTGCTAGATAGAGGTTTTTACCATTTTCACGCACCCCACCTAGGGCAATAATTTTAATATCACTCATGGTGATAAACTCCTTTAAAATATTTTATTCTTGCTGATGACCAAACTGTCATCTTATTCTTTACCAACGGTCCTTAACTGATCCAATTTCTATGACTGGCCTAGCTAAGTCGAATTACAGTCCCTTGTATTATAGCATAAATAGAAGCAAACCGTCGGGGGAAGGAGATGGTCAAGTTGGATTCTAGTATAGAAAAACATAATTAAAAACCACAGATTATTCTAATAAAATCCCGTTCACGACTTATTTTAGCCTTTTCGTGACATTTATTGGGTATCAACACAAATAAGATTCTGATGGCCAAATATGAAATACCTCCTATTGGATACAACAGTCCCTCGACATCATTAATTAATCCTTGTAAGCCATGTCCCCTTTGAAAGTGTTATGAAATTACTGATTTCATATACAAGAGATGACAAATTAGGCAACAGATAAAGATACTCTTCCACACAAGCCTTTAATCAATGGGCAACCAAGTATCATTATCCATCAATAGGCCTTTCTTTTTTATCCTCGAAACATGCCTATTGCCTCGGACATAAAAGCAAAGTGGCTCTGTCTTCCAATGATCTGTACAGGTTACACCTATTCTAGCACGGCTATCAATACATACAGGCTTTACACCCTCCTTAAGCGATAAAGCACAATTATCAATAGGTTGACCATCAAAACTCTTAGTAATGTGAGCAAAGCGAGTTAATTTCCCTGGTCCATTGGCAACTGATTGCTCCTCTTTAACTTCTAACGCACGAATCAGTACAGCCTCGGCAATGCCACTTTTCCTGGTGACCAAATTAAGCATGTGATGTCCATACATTTGATACACATACCAATGACCAGCAGAAAGATACATAGATTCATTTTTCTTACTTCGCTTACCACCTGCACTATGAGAGGCACTATCTTTAGCGCCTAGATAAGCCTCTGTTTCTACGATTCTTCCAATCAGTCTATCTTCTAAGTAGAGCTCCATGCCAAGCAAAGCCTTAGCCGTAGCCACAGTATCACTAAACATCAAATGCTCAAAACTATCTTCCATGTCATATCTACCTCAATACCTCAGAGTCATAGTTCCCTTTATAAAAATCACAAAGTGGTCGCAAAGGACATAAAGAACAAATCGGTCGTTTTTTGCAAAAGTTACCTCCCAGCTCATCAATCATCGCATGAAACTGCTGCAATTGATTGACTGATAAGTTTTCTAGATAATAATCACTAACCTGTCCCATATCATGATAACGACGAAATTTTAATCCAAGACAACGTCCAAACACTCTTCTAGCATAGGCATCTGAGATGAATTTTTTACAATCTAGCAAATATAATAAGATAACATCTGCCGTTTCATCTCCAATGCCCTTTACTGACAAAAGCTGCTTTCTAAACCAATCAATATCAATGGCTTTTAGAGCTTCAAAGCCACCACAAGTCTGGATTAAGCCAAACACCTCACGTATGGTTTTACTTTTTTGAACATAAAAACCACTTGGTTTGATTTTTTCTTGAAGCTCTTCTGGCTTTAACGCAAGGAGAGCTTCAACAGAAAAAAATCTTTTAAATTCCTAATTGAATAACGAACATTAGTAAAGTTCGTATTTTGAACTAAAATCATACCAAGTAATTTTTCAGTCTCATTATCACCAGGATACCAGCCTAAGTCATCAAAAGAATTGTCTAATAGCCGAAAGATTTCAAATAAATACTGATCATTTATCATTTTTATTCCATTTCATTATTATAATTGTCTTCCCATTTCCTAGTTAACACATGTCCAAAGGTGATTAAATATACAATAGCCAGTAGAAAAATATAAGTTTTAATACTATATGACGATATAATGATTTAGGAATAGCCATATCTCTCCGTTGAGGTGTTTTTATTAGTCAAGTAACGATGTCTCGAATTCCTAGCTGAAACAAAGGTATTTTTATGAAAACCGAGAAACTCTAGATATTCCAACACAAAAACAAGGCTTTTCTCAGACAAACAGCCTAGGCACTTTTTTGAATTCCGTAAAATCATGCATGTGATTTTCTAGAAATAGTGAACAGGATATCCAAGCAGTTGTGAGGCTTACAAATTATCTAGGCTGAATAAGTCACAAAATCATAAGGTTGCCCTAGACCCGTTAGTATAATATTAGTACCACCTGTCAGACTGAGGCTAAAATCAAGGTCTCGAAGGCTTGAAATGAGGTAATGACTCAGAATAGCATGAAGCCATAATAAGTTGACTTACCAAATAAATCCACTATCTAAATTTTTAAGGAAACTTTTTTAAATCGTCTAAAACCAAGTTCTGTCAAGACCAAAGCCAAACTCAGAATACTTGAAACAACGAGGTAATTGAACCAGACATTGCTATTATCAATAAAAGGAGGTTCTCGCAGAATACCGTAATTTCCTCCAGTCAGATGATTCACTCCAACCAAGAAGAGATCCAGCACAAAAGTATAGACCACAGTACCAGTCAGACTGAGATTATCCCTGTTAAAGTAATTAAGCAGATAGGTTAAGCCATTGGCAAAAAGAGCAAAGTGACCAACCAAGAAAGAAATCCCTGTAATATGCGGAAAAGTATAAGGATCCATGACCGGATAGCCCAAGGCAAAAATTGCCCCGCTAAAGCCCATCAGACCGATGTACTGTTTAAACGACCATCTGTCTGGCAAAAAAACTAGCCCAATCATGGCTAGACGGCAATGGTAGAGAGGCAGACTGTAGTCCAGTGGAATACGATAAACTAAATACCAACCATAGAGTGCTAATAATTGAACCAATTGGATCCCCTTAAAAAGGCGGATATAAACAACACTTTGATGATAGCGATAAGACAACCAAATCAAAAGAACCATTCCCAAGACAATCATACCATACCAGAAGCCCGAAATGATCGGTACGGTTGTTTGCTGAGTTGTAAAAAAATTCTGCCAAAATTCTGTCACAGTATCTATCTCCTCTATCTAAGATACAGAGGGCATCCGTGGGCACAGTTAAAATAAGAGAAACTATCTTTTTAGCTAAGTCCACAGCCCGTGTTCAATTAACGCTATTCTTCCAAAGCCTTGACAACCTTGTCTAAGTCCATAGAGTTCGATCCTTTAAGTAAAATTTGATCGGCCGGCTGCAAGAGAGTCTTAACCTGCTTAACCAAATCCTCAAATTGGTCTTCTTGATCTGTTTTCTTGAAATAATATACCTTGCCAAGTGGGAACATCTGGCTAGCTAATTGAGCCAGCTCGGCAATATCTTCTCCATAGCAAATTAGATAATCCAAATCCTCCGGATTGATGGCCATAATTATATCACTGTGCATCTGAACCGAGTTTTCTCCCAGCTCTTTCATATCAGCTAAGAGAGCAATCTTCTTTCCGCCCTCATTAGCCGGAATGGCTAGGAAGGTTTCTAAGATCAATTTCATGGCTGTCGGATTAGCATTATAAACATCAGCTAAAATGTCAGCCCCATTTCTGGCCTTCTTCCACTCCGTTCGGTTTTTAGTCAGCTTCAAATGCTTCAAGGCTGAAGCAATAACCTCATCTGCTACTCCTTCAAGTTGACCAACATAGGCCGCCAACATAGCATTAGTGGCATTATACTTACCTGTAACAGGCAGTTCAATCAGATCGTCCATAAAGCTGACCGAAAACTGCAGACTGTCCTTCCGTTCTACTAGCTTTGTCAAGAAAATATCTTGATCAGGACCAAAGCGGACTACCTTCTGATCAACAGGTAAGTAATCATTGATAATCTTATCTGCCGGAGCAATCAAGGTTCCATCTGCCGCCATACCATTAACAATCTGCATCTTTCCTTGAGCAATTTTCTCACGGCTGCCAAAAAATTCCAGATGGGCTTCACCGACTAAGGTCACGATGCCAATCTTAGGCTGAGCAATCTTGGACAGCAAGTCAATATCCCCCAAGTGATCCTGCCCCATCTCAAGAACAATTTTCTGAGTATCATCTGGCATGTGAAAAACAGTATAAGGCAAGCCGATTTCATTATTGTAATTGCCTTGAGTCTTGTAGGTCCTATAGGTCGTCGCCAAGACATCATGAATCATGTCCTTGGTCGTCGTTTTACCATTTGAACCTGTCACTGCAATCACATCAACTGCCATCTTTTTCAAATAATATTTGGCTAAGTCCTGAAAGGCAGCTAAAGGATCCTTAACCAAGATGTAGGGGACTTCATCCAGTTCAATACGGGAAAAAGTTGCCACTGCCCCATTTTCAAAGGCTGTCGGAATGAATTCATGACCATCACGAGTCCCCTTGAGGGGTAAAAAGAGGTCGCCAGAAGTAATCTTGCGACTGTCAAATTCAATAGCATGGATGGGAAAATCCTCAAACTGGGAAACATCATTGCGTGCCCCGACTACTTCAGCAATTTCATATAAACTTAATTTCATTAGTATTCCTTATTCTTATAGTATAAAAGTGATTTTCTCTGAAATTATACCACAAAAATCTGACTCAAAATAGGCCATGCCATTGAAAGCGACTAAGAAAAGACGAACAATAATTATGGAATTCTCTGAAAATCTAGGAAAACTCCTGCAAACATGCTAGACTAGAACTGTATTCAAAATACAGAGTAAGTGATTTGCGTTAAGTGTATGTGAATGGGATGTTGTCACATAACGAAGCAAGAGCGCGGTAAATCACTGCATCCGCTGTTTTTAATTAAGGACGCTCAATCCTGATTTTCTCATTTTTAGGACTGGAGCGTCTCCATTTTAAACAGCTCCACTTAATTTAGAATAGGAGCTTTTTATGTTTTCTAAACCCTTTTTTCCAAAATTATCAACCAAACACTTGGTTAGCTTGGCTATGCTCATGGCTCTGTCTATCGTGATGGGAAAACTGTCCATTCCTATCATTCCCCAGCAATTGGTCATCAGCTTGACTTTCATCATCTCAACTATGATCGGTGCTATCGGCGGTCCAGCCTATGGATTTATTATCCTAGCCTTGATTGATCTGATTGATATGATGACAGCTGGAACAGCCAACTTCATTATCTGGTGGACCCTGCTGGAAGCTGTTCAAGGTGCCCTCTACGGCTTCTTTTTCTATAGAAAACCACTAAGCTGGACCTCTAAAAAAGACTGGGCCTATGTCAGCGTAGCAACGCTAATCATTATGGGCATTGGAAGCTTTATTTTTACACCTCTTTTGATCCAAATCTACTACAAAGTGCCTATTGCCGCCCAATTTATCTCAGGCCGCTGGTTAAAAATCTTTGAAATTCCAATCCGTGTCATTCTAACTATGCTAGTGATGACCCAGCTGCAAAAGTTAAGAGACTGGCGACAATTAATTAATATTAATCCAAAATAACCGTTATAAAATCTCGATTTTTAATAAATTTCTCTGTCCAGTAAACAGTTTCATTAGAAAAGCACCCTAACCGTGCAATTATTTTGGTTAGGGTGCTTTTCACTTTTAAATTTTTATTCTTTAGTGTCTATTTTAAGAAAAGTATAGCACTCTGGCAGTTCCTTATGATTAATCCCCATTTTTATTTTGGACAGTCACAGTATTATATAAAGCTTTACCAGCCTTAACATCTTCCCATGTTCCGATTTTAACACCTTCTGAATAGTAACCATCTAAAATACCTTCGTGTTGTAAAATGGTCTGCTCATAGGCTACTTTAGAATTCCACTCTGTGATATCAACATCTGCTAGAGATTTATGTAGAGCCGTAATTGGATCCATATCCTTTCCACCAGATGTGAATAAGGTCCCGTGAGAATTCAATAAGAAACCATTTCGTAAAGCTTTATCGCCAATTTTTTTAATTTCTTCAGCAACATATTCTGCTAGTTCTTCAGAACACATAGGGTGCCAGTCCAATGTTCGGATTTCTTTTAATTTTTGAGTTGCTTCTGTCAAGTTTGGCATACTTAGCCCAATAGTAGCCCAAAACATCGACTGATCAGCATGTGAATGGAATACGCATTTAATATCTGGATTAACATCATAAATTGCTTCATGCATATTAATTTCGCGCGTCACCTTACCATTACCTGAAAGGACCTTTCGCGTATGTGGTTCAATGACCAAAATTTGATCAGCCGTTAAATGGCCCAAATAAGCTTCCGACATCATTGTTGGAGTCATTACGTAATAGTCGTTCCCTTCTTCATCTGTCACACGAATACTAATATTTCCGCCAACAATATTGGTATCACGACGATCCATAACTGTTTTAACAACTTTTGCTAAATCTTCACGTTCATATTCAAATGGAATACGACCTGCTGGATATCTCATAACTAATCGACCTTTCTATTTTCCTTTAGATTCATGTATTACTTTACTTCTTTCCAGTACAATCTTTTTCTTTTCCAAATAGTTAGGGAACAAAATAGACGTTCCCTCTTTATTTACTAGTAGACCCAATACAATCACAAAAATATTTAACCAATATAATTTTGTGTAAATAGCTACTATAAATAGTAAAAATGCCAGAAAACTTAGGAAAGTCCAAAATGCTTTAGATCTTACAGTCATACTCAGTCCCTTCTAAAAATTTACTAGTCTTTGTATTTATTTGTTGGAATTGGATTTTTCTTAAATCCCCTGTATAAAATATAGAACAAAGCTAACAGTGCCACAAAACCAACAATTGCCATAACATTGCCGCGACCAGCCCAGCCTGCTAAGAAGCGGAAATCTGGTGCTTCGATAGAACTCCATGAAACTTCTGATCCCTTAGGAACATTGATAGCACCAGTACTCTTGGCTAATTTTGTAAAGATGCCTGCAAAATAAGTTGATCCATATAAAAACAGCGGTTCATAGATAATACCTAGGACAAGCATTCTCAATAGATTGCCACCTGTCAACAAAAGACCACCTACACCTAGGCAATAGTTAATGACACCAGCAAGAGGCAAGATCTCATTGCCTGGCAACACCGCAGAAAACAGAATAGATACAGGAATCAAAAGTACCATCGTTACCCAAAGTTCTGTACTTTGACCAACAATTGGCCAGTCTAAACCAATAACAAACTCACGACCTTTTACATGTCTCTTCATGAAGTCGCTCATTGTGGTACCAAATGGCGTCAACGCATCCATGAAGAATTTAGCCATTACTGGAAAGATTGCCATTACAGCACCAGTTGTGACTGCAAGATTCAATGAATTAGCAATCCCGTATTGTCCAATCAGTCCTAGAAGCAAGCCAATAATTGCCCCCATCACAACAGGCTCACTCAAAATTCCAATTTTACGTTTTAAGGCATCGGCATCCCATTTTTTATTAAACACTGGGATATAATCCATCAATTTATTGACAGGACTCATAATAACAGCAGTAAATGTCTCTATGTGTGTTACAGTTACACCCTCGTAACCTAACATATCTTTAATTTCATCTGCCCACATATCTCCCAATTTCAGAGCGATAATGACCTGAATACCAGCAACAATAAAGCCCCAAACAAGATTACCAGAGAATTGATATACAATGTAACCAGTCAGAGCAACTCCCCATACATTCCACATATCTGCATTCAATGTTTTGGTCATTTTACTAAGCAGCATAACTAAGTTAATCCCAAGTTCAACCGCAAAGAATGTAAATGCAAGTGGCCAAGCCCAAGTAATTGCTGAAGCTCCTGTCCATCCAAAGTCAACAACTGGCAAGTTAATCCCTGTGTTTTTCGCCAAGGCTTTCGCTGCTGGACTAACTGCTGCAGTTAACTGATTAATAGCTAAGCTCATCCCAATAAAACCAGTCCCTAGATAAAGACCTGACAGCAGAGCTTTAGAAGGTTTCATTCCGAAGATTAAACCCAGAATAGCAATAAAGATGGGAATAAGAACAGTAGATCCAACTCCCAATATTGCTTGAACAATATCATTCCAGTTCATAATAAATTCCCCCTGAGAATTCTATAAATTTTAATTATACTTACTTATATTTTTCAACGACTTCTTTAATACGTTCGTTTGCCCCATCTTGTCCCATACCTGTCAGCCATGGCAAGCCGACCATTCCAACAACATCATGTTCATCAAGTACTTCTTGAAGTTCTTTATTCGCTGGGGCAATGCCGATATATATGATGATACTTGGATCGCTTTCAATAGTTGATTTAGCTGTTTCAATAGGTTTAGGAGCTGCCTTAGCATATCCATCTAGTCCTACTGAAGTCAGATATTCATTCACTTTATTCGTTACTTGGGGGCTTGTAGCGACACCCGAACCACAACACACCAGAATTGTTTTCATAATAGTACTCCTTTTATTCTTCAAAATTGCTGACAACCAAATCGTACATTTCTTCTTTGGTTGTAACGTTTTTAAATTTATTCACAAATTCACTATCTTGAAACGCTGCTATCATATTTGCTAATAATTGTGGCTGCTTCGACCCATCTTTGATTCCTAAAAACAGGAAATCTCTGGAAGACATTTCAGCTGCATCGCCCATTTGCCTAATCTCTAAGACGCCGTTGTTCCTTGCAATGTAGATAAATGGCTCTTTGATATACTTACTATCTACATGTGGGAATGCAACAGATATCTCAGGAAATTGTAATCCTGTCGGATATGATAACTCTCGCTTCTCTAAACCAGCAATGTATCCTAATTCTGCAACACCTTTTTCTATAACTCTCATTCCTATTAAGTCGAACAGCTGTGCCTCATCGGATACAATAACATCCAAGTCAATCAAATCTTCTTTGAACATTTCACTAATCATGGTAATCTCTCCTCCCTTGAATGATATCGCTTACATCTTTAATTATAATCAAAATAATTCATAAGTCAATCATTTTCGAAACTTTTTTGAATGTTTTTTTTTGAAGATGATTATTTATTGATTATTGATTCATTGTATACTATAATAAAAGCAAATACATTAACGAGAGGTATAGAGATAGTGATTAAAAATATTCGATGGAATAAAATCATTGATTTAATCAATATGAACGGAGGAATGATGACAACTTCTGAAATTGCTTCCATAACTGGGGTGTCTGAAGTCACCATTCGCCGCGATTTAAAACAATTAGAAGAACACGGAAAACTAAAACGCGAGCATGGTGGAGCCTTATCCATTGATCGTTCAAGACATATTGAATTTTCAACAGATGAGAAACTGCTACTTAATGTCGAAAAGAAAAATAGTATAGGAAAAAAGCTAGGTAATTTAATTCCCAGCAACTCCACTGTATATCTCGGTGCAGGTACCACACTTCTTTTAGCAATACCGCACTTAGCCACTAAAAATATACGATTTGTCACCAACAGTTACCCTGCTTTTCAAGCACTATTGGAATATGACAATCAGATCGTATTAACTGCCGGTGAGTTTTATAAAAAAACCGGCGAGTTTTTAGGACCAATTGCCGAAGCTTCTTTTAAAGACCTAAACATTGACTTTGCTCTCTGTTCAACAAATGGTATTAGCAAAAATAGAGTTACAACAAGCAATTCTACACAGGGAAGCATACAGTTAACCGCTATGGAATGTGCGGATAAAAAAATCATTGTAGCAGATACATCAAAAATTGGAATATCTGATATGATAACATTTGCTCCTCTGGAAGCATTTGATAGCTTAGTCAGCGATGATAACTGGGATCCCATAAAAAAAGAAGAGTACTCAAAATATGTCAATATATTATAATGTCTGGAAAGGAATCTTATATGATTATCACACTTACCATGAACCCTTCTGTAGACTACCTCTATAAAGTTGATAGCTTATCTCCAGGGAAATTAAACAGAGTAAATTTAATAACCAAAATGGTAGGAGGAAAAGGAATTAACGCTGCACGCGTTTCTGCAATACTTGGCACAGAAGCCACTGCTATCAGTATTATTGGCGGAATGAATGGAGATTACATCCTTTCTCAAACAAAAAATGATAAGTTCACATCAGATTTTATTCGTACAAATGATGAAACTAGGAACTGCTATGTCATTTTAGATAAAGAAAATATGAAAACAGAAATAAATGAATTAGGAGCAAGCGTTACTCAATCGGTTTTAAATGAACTGGATGGAAAAATTGAATCTTATGTTAAAACTAAAAAGGTCACAGCAATTTCAATTAATGGCAGCCTGCCACTAGATTGTCCGCGTCATTTTTATTCTGATTTAATACAAAAAATCAGGGGATTAAATCAGAATATAAAAATTTTGTTAGATACTTCCGGTAATGCATTAAAGGATTGCCTAGATTCAGGTTTTCTACCAGATATTATTAAACCTAATGAAACTGAGATTGCTGAATTACTCAATACGAAAATAACAGCCGATGTGGAAACACTGCAAAAAAACATTATGTCTGATGAGTTGCTTTCTAATATCCCTGTCATTTTTGTATCATTAGGGGCTAATGGATCACTTATCAAATATGAAAATGAATTCTATCAAATTACATTTCCAAAAGTTAATGCTATTAATACGCAGGGATCCGGTGATGCAACCGTTGGAGGTATCTTGTCTGCTATTGATAAGAACAGATCCTTTGTTGATGTATTAAAATATGGTTCCGCAGCAGGAACTGCTAATTCATTAGATGTTAAAACAGGATTTCTAGAAAATAGTGTATTTGATTTAGCTTATCAAGACGTTTCAGTATCAAAATTAAAATATTAATAGCTATCGAAATGTGACATGTGCACGCTTTTTTTCTATTTTTAATGAGCTAAAGAAGTTACCACATATATTGTACTCAAAGTGGATAATAATGCTCACTTGTTAAACGAGTAGTTTATTTGCTTTATATCTATCGGAGCGAGACAAGCTAAAATCGCAGCAAAACAGCCTAATAAATAGCAATTAGGCTGTTGTTTAACTTTTATAAGGTTAATGGCCACTAAACAGGGGGACTAAAAAACTTCACCACATTCGTGATGAAGCTAAAGTTTATTAATCCTCTTTCATCAAGGTTTCTTTGGAATGATTCTTCCACCAGGATGATAATATCGAACCAGAGATATTATGCCAAATAGAGAAAATGGTTGAAGGAATGGCTGCTTGGGGAGCAAAGTATTTAATGGCCAGTGTTGCTCCTAAACTTGAATCCTGCATACCGACTTCGAAAGTAATGGCTTTTTGCTGAGGTTCTTTCAAGCGCAGTAACTTAGAAAAGCCATAGCCTAAGCCATAACCACAAAGATTATGCAGCATCACAACAGGAATAACTAAAGCCGTTGCTGAAGTAAAGATATTAGCATGATTAGCTGATACGACTGCACCAATAATCAAAAGGATAGCTGCTTGTGATATCAGAGGCATCAGTTTAATAACTAAATCAATTTTATGAGCTAAAAGCCGATGGACGATAACCCCCAAAACGATTGGAACAACAACAATTTGGAGCGTTGATAGAAAGAGCTTAGCCGCCGGTACTGCAATAAATTGACCTGCCAAAAGGGACAGGAGAGTCGGCAGCATCAAGGGGGCAAGCAAGGTCGATAAGACTTCGATGGAGACATCTAAGGCAACATCTCCACCAGCAAGAAAGGCCATAACACTGGATGATGTCCCACTAGGGCAAGAGCCAACTAAAATAACCCCAGCTGCTGTTGCCCCCTTTAGGTGGAAAAGCAGACAGAGCAGCCAAGCCAAGCCCGGCATAATGATATAGTGGGCTACTGTCCCCAAAATGACAGGAATAGGTCTTTTTGAGATACGAACAAAATCCTCTGTCGTCAAGGTCAAACCCATCCCAAACAGAATAATTCCCAGTAGATAAGATGTATTGGGAATAACCCAAGTACTCGTTTGCGGCAGGACATAGTTAAACGCTGCCCAAATGATAACAATGACCGTGAACCATTTGCTAAGCCATTTGCTAAACTGTTCAACTTTTTGCATAAGAACCTCCTATAAGATATTAAGCCTTTAAACAACTCAAAGCAATTAGAAAACCAGATAAAGAATCACTAAAAATTCTAGAAAGGTAAGCCTAATTTCACAGAGTGTAGGCATGTTTAATTAATAAGAATACCCCTATTGTACTCCTATTTGTTGTAATTTTCAAAATATTTTTTAAATTATCTTTTCAAAAATCTAGCAGAAATTTTAGCAAATTCAATATCCTTTTCCAAAAACATTTCAAACAAGTGCTAACTACATCCTGTTCCAAAAGAAAAAACGAAGACAATTCTCCGCTTTCCATTTTTATAATAAGTGACTTTCTCGTTTGTCAAACACTTCCTGAGCCAGATGGGCCAGCTCAGTAATCAACTCTTTATATGGAAGACCCATGTTTTCCCAAAGTAGGGGATACATTGACCATTGGGTAAAACCTGGCATGGTGTTAAGCTCGTTGAGATAAATCTCACCGCTCTCAGTTAGAAAGAAATCACAGCGAGACAAACCGCAGCCACCGATAGCTCGGAAGGCCGTCTCAGCGTAGGTCCGCATCTTGGCCATAATCTCCTCAGATACCTTGGCTGGAATGTCCATAGTAATCTTGTTATCGATATACTTGGCCTCGTAATCGTAAAAGGCCACATCTTTGACGACTTCACCAGGCTGAGTCGTTTTAATCTGGCTATTACCCAAGATCCCAACTTCAATTTCACGCGCATTGACACCTTGCTCAATCAAGATGCGGCTGTCGTATTTGAGGGCTAGTTCAAGGGCAGCACGCAATTCCCCATCATTTTCAGCCTTAGAAATCCCCACAGAAGATCCCATATTAGCCGGTTTGACAAAGACGGGATAGACAAGCTTGTTAGCCACTTGGTCAATAGTGGCTGCCATATCCTGTCCCTCCATATAAGTGACATAAGCTACCTGAGGAACACCGGCTGATTCTAAAACATGCTTAGTGGTAATCTTGTCCATAGCAACACTAGATGAGAGGACATTCGTTCCCACATAGGGCATCTTCAACACCTCAAGGAAGCCTTGAATGGAACCATCTTCCCCCATAGGTCCGTGAAGAACAGGGAAGACAATCGCATTTTCCTCATAAATATCACTAGGTTTGATAGTCTGACTAGCAATCACAGTCGCATTAGTCATGAGCTTTTCTGCTTCGCTAGGCTGACTGGTAAATTCTTGCGTCTTGATAAAATCACCAGCTTGGGTGATAAAGTAAGTCTTGACAGTAAACTTATTATAGTCAACGGCACGCATAACGCTTTCAGCCGATAAGACCGAAACCTCACGCTCTGCCGAACGTCCACCATACAATAAAATCAGAGTTTTCTTTGACATGATTTCTCTTTTCTAGCAAATTATTCGCCCTTTATTATAGCATAAATTGCAGGGAGTTTGGAATCGGTAGATAAAACCGCTCCGTAAGCGTAAACGATGTCAAAAACGCCCAGCATAACCGTACTGAGCCTTTTTCTACCTCGTGTTGAAATACTGCTATATCATAAAACAAAAGTGGGGGGAAGCAAATTTGAGCTCACAAATACTTTGGAAAGAATCCTATCGTAGCTTGCCAAGACCGCAAACTATCAGACAAAATTTCTTGCCAAGCTATTTTTTTATAACGATTATTAGGCTGGTAGGCAACCGTCAGCATGTGACCGCTATGGTTTAAAACCAGTTTTTCTAAATGATACATCTGATCTTTTCTTTGCGCCCATCGCTCTGAAATTTTTTCAATAGATTCATTAGCTGGCCAGATTTCATCCTGCTTACTTCCTATCAATAAGAGATGCCCTTGAATGGTCTCAACTGGAATATAACTATCTGCCTGATAATGAATTTGCGGTTTTCTCGATAATTTACTTACCAAAAAATCTCTGAGCAAAAATTTAGTAAAAGGCTGCTCCTGTCCTCGATAGACCCAAGACGAATGGCCCGAGTTGCGATAACCCTTCATACCTTCAAGTACAGCACAAGAGGGGGAATTAACAACAATACATTTGAATCTTGGAAAAAAGCAGCCGCCATCAGAGCTAATTCGGCCCCTTTGGACCGCCCATAAATCCCAATTCTTTCTTTATCAACTTGAGACATAGAGCTAAGATAAGGTAGGATTTCTTCCATAAAACCTAAGTCAATTCTATCTAAAGCTTCAGGAGTGCCCTCCAAACCAAAATAGGCTACAGCTAGAGTAACAAAACCATGACTGGCCAGTAATTGAGCTATATTTTGGGCTTTTTCAATCCGACCGTCGCTGCCGCTCAATACAACGATAGCTGGTAAATTGCGAGCCTTTTCTGGGTAAAAAAGTCTGGCTTTAGCTTGGGAAAAGGAAACATCTTGCCTACTGATATGAAGCAATTGATAATAACGCTGAAACCTCAGTTCTCCCAGCTTTTGCTTCCCTTCGAACACTTCCAAAAGAACGTCAAAACGTTCATTTAATGGAATGTCTTCTAAACGCGAAGGCAAGTTCATCTTCCTTATTTTGTCTGGCCTACTGTTAAAAAACAGCCCCATAGGATACTGACCTTGATAGGAACCAGACTGGCAAACAGTTTCGTTAAGGCTGATAGAGCCTTGCTGATCCGAATAGTAAAGGCCGCTAGCTCGCCATGGAACTAGGTAACTTAAGTCCATGGGAGCATTGATATTGTAGTAATTTTCAAGAGTCATTTCTAACCGATAGGAACTAAATGGCTTTAACCCACTGATGATGAGATCAAAAGTGCTATCAGCCAGAACACTGTCGCTAATAAGTCTAATTTTCATTACTCCAGCCTTCTTGATTTTTCTGTGCTAAAGCATCCCAGACACCTTCTACATCCGACATCAACTGTCTTACTCCTTCTAAAAAATGTTCAGGATAAGCTGCGAAAATCTTTTGCAGCTTTTGCCTTAGAAACTCATGCTGGTAGAGGTGTATCTGATAAATTTCCTGCCCTAATTCTGTTAAAATCACGCCATAGGCACTCTTCTTATATGGCGAAAGTTTCTTTTGCAGATAGCCTTTTAGGACTAACTTATTGACCAGCTGGGTGACAGCGCTGCGGGAAATTTGCCGTTTTTTGGCAATCTGTGATAAACCAATACCGCTCTCTTGTCCAACTAAGACTAGCAGATGAACTTCAGCCATCGTCAGATCTTTATTAGGTATATGGTGCTGCTCCTGCTCCAGTTTTTTATATCTTTCTACAAATATCTGCAAGTCTTGGCTCAAATCGAGTATCTTATCTGCCACTGTTTTTCTCCTTGTTTTGTTAAACTACTTAACAAAATAGCAAAGATGCAGTAGGTTGTCAAATTTTTTCTTGACATACAAAAGTAGACAGCGTATACTTTATTTATAAAGTAGTCAATGTATACTTTTTTTGAGAAAGGAGATTATGTGAAACGAAATACAGCACAGCTCAAGGAAAATTTGATTCAAACAGGAATAGAAGAAATTTGCCAGCATGGCATAGATAATCTATCGCTAAGGACCGTCTCACAAAAATGTGGTGTCACACATGGTGCTCCCTATAAACACTTTGGCAGTAAAGATGGTTATCTCAGAATCGTTCTATCACGTCTCTCTAATTTCTGGGCCAATGAGATGACCGTAAACATCAAGTCATCCTCACCAGCGAGAGATGAATTGATTCAAATGGGATTTAACTTTGTTTTAGCCGCACAAAAAAATCCTTATGTCTTTGAAGCTCTTTTTATTAAATATCCTTTTAAATACATGGAGCTTTCTGAAGATACTATTTTAGCAGACAAAGACTTACCCGGTTTTGATGCTTTTAAGCGTATTGTTCTCAATTTAAGACAGGAGGAAGGATTCCACAATAGTGAAGCTGAAACCCTTTTTCACTTCTGGAGCTTCATTTCTGGTCTGGCCATTTTGTCACAAAGTCCTATTGGAACGGACTTTTCACAAGCATCTCTTCGAACCATGATCGAAAATATGCTTGACATTTACATCAAAGGAGAAAACGCATGAATATTTTAATGATTACCGCTCACCCTAACCCACAAAGTTTTAATGCCTATATTGCAAAACAAGTGCAAGAAAACTTAAATAAATCCCATAAACTTCGGGTAATAGACCTCTATGCTGAAGGATTTGATCCCATTTTGCGTTTTGATAGTAGACATCGTAGGCGTGACTTGGCCTCTGATCCTGAAACCGCCAAATATCGTGATTTGGTAACTTGGGCAGACCAATTCATTTTTATCTTTCCCATTTGGTGGTCGGGAATGCCGGCAATGCTCAAAGGCTTTATTGATCGGGTCTTTGTCGCCGGTTTTGCCTATCACAACACTAAGACCGGCCTGAAGGGCCATCTCAAGGGCAAAGCGTGGATAATTATCACACACAACACCCCGTCCTTTATCACCCCATTAGCACAAGATTACGGTAAAGTTCTGAAAAATCAGATCCTTAAATCCTGTGGCATTTCACCCGTTACCATTAGTCAAATTACGGGTGTTGAAAAAATTTCTGATCAGGAGCGACAAAAAGCCTTAAATAAAATTATTCAAAAAGCAAAAAATCTATAACATAAAACGAGGCTGAAACAAACGTTCAGCCTCGTTTTAATAACCTTAGATATAACAGATTAATGGATACCACATTAACGATTATAATTCTGTTCGATTCTCGATAGCACGAAGGAGGGTAACCTCATCAGCGTATTCAATATCACTGCCGACAGCCAGTCCACGCGCTAGACGAGTAACCTTAATACCCGCCGGTTTAAGAACACGAGAAATATACATGGACGTTGCTTCCCCATCAGCTGTAGCATTAGTCGCCACGATGACTTCGCTAATTTCGCTATCCATCAGACGATGAATCAGTGACTTGAGATTGATATCATCAGGTCCTACACCATTCATCGGAGAAATAAGGCCGTGCAGGACATGATAGAGACCGTGGTACTCTTGGATTTTTTCCATAGCTGTCACATCCTTGCTCTCCTCGACGACTAAGAGAGTTGATTTATCTCTAGTTTCGTCGGTACAGATGACACAGGGATCCTCCTCAGTTAAATTACCACAGACCGAACAATAGGTCAGCTCCCGTTTAGCCGCTAAAAGGTTCTTAGCGAAATCATTGACATCTTCATCTGACATACCAATGGTATAGAAAGCCAGTCTGGTTGCAGTCTTGGTTCCGATACCAGGCAGCTTAGAAAAACTATCTATCAATTTTGCAATAGGTGTTGGATACAGCACTTCTCTCTCCTTCAACTAAAAAGGTCTGGAAATTCTTCCAGCCTTTCTATTATAGCGTTTATCTTTCTTAATGGCCACCACCATACATGGATTGATAAAGATTTAAAATTTCACGCGCAATATTTTGGTGAGCCTTGGTTTCTGAATTAGCAGCATGCGGATACATAACCGCTACGGCCACACGAGTACCATCGTTAGCTGTTGCATAGGCAACAACATTGAGATTTACAGTTGGAACAGTATTTCCATTACCATCACTAGCAAAAGTTTCAGCTGTACCAGTCTTACCAGAGATGGAAATCGAACTGCTGGCCATATCTTTACCAGTCGCATAACCAGAAGATGAATTAACCACCGAATAGAAACCTTGTTGAATCAAACTCATTTGGTCATCAGAAATATTTACCTTGTTAAGAACATTAGTATCAACTGCTTGAATTTGATCGCCCAAGCCACCATCAGCATTGTTATTATAAATACCCTGAACGAGGTGAGGAGCGACGCGATTGCCACCATTAGCAACTGTTGCAGCATACTGAGCCAACTGCATAGGCGTATAGCTGTCGAACTGACCGAAGGCTTCTGTTAAGACGTTACCAGGCTTATAGTCCTTGGTCGTGTAGCCCTCGGACTCATTAGGTAGGTCAATACCTGTCTTAGTTCCCATACCATACTCAGCATAGACACTGCGAAGTTTCTCCATTGTGCTGTCAACACCATCATCGCTAAGACTCATTCCAGGATAGTAGTCTTGTCCCATCATCTTAAGAGCCACTTGAACCATATAAGTATTGGATGAATATTCCAAAGCCTGAGTAGCTGTGATAGAACGACTGCCTTGGTCGGTAAACCACGATTTGATAGGATTAGAACCATTGACACTGATGGTTTGGTCGGTCAAGGTTTGATTGCCTTCTAGCACACCAGATTCCCAACCAGCTGTTAAGGTTGCTCCTTTGACCACAGACCCCGGAACAAAGACGTTTGTGACATTGCCCAGAGCATTCGAGGATAGTTGACCGGTATCTTTGTCATGAGCCAGACCAGCCATGGCCAGGACGGATCCTGTATCAGCATTGAGGGCAACCGCATAGATCCCTTCCGAATTAGCTGCTGTTCCAGAAGAAACCTCTGAGCCATAGAATTGGTTGAGAATACCTTCAACACCATTTTGGAAGCCAAGATCAATTGTCAGTTTCAGATTATTGCCCTTGCTTCCCTTGGTTGTTTGTTTAGTCTTAACAACATTTCCATCATTATCGACACTAATTTTTCTTGTTGTTCGACTCCCTTGAAGAATATCCTCATATTGCTTTTGCAGGTAAGACGTTCCTACACGGTCGTTAAGAGAATAGCCCTTAGCCAAGTATTCCTTGGCCGTTTCTTCTGGCAGACCAGTCTTCTCACTTGACAGTGTTCCGATAATATCTGACAGAGATGAAGAAGAGGTTGTTACTTCTTGATTCCAGTCTGTCCCAATACTGATACCGCGCAATTTAGATTTATTAGCAGTAATATAGGCAATCTGATCATCTGTCAAATCTCCAGTTGTCAGATTGACGGTACTGAAATTGGAAGCGTTATTCATCTGATTAAAGATGTAAACCTTTTTGAGCGTTTCCTCCGAATAATTAATCTTACTCTTAGGGACTGCATCGACTGCATTCTTATAAATATTCGATTCGGTCAAATTATTACCATAATTATCGAACTTTTTCTTATCAGGAAGTTTATCTACCACTGATTGATAATGTTTCGGATTGGCCAAGTAATAATCCCGCTTCTGACGATTCGTCACTTTGGTTTCAGTTAAATTAACCATTTTAGCTAAATCATTAGCATTTTTAAGAATATCAGCAGCTGTTGCCTTATTACTGCGCGTGTAGGTTACAACAGTCTTCTTTTCATTATCAACCAAGGGTTGTCCTGTCGCATCATAAATCTGCCCCCGTTCAGAAGACTGCTTAACCGTATAAGTGGTCTGTTTATTGAGCTTACCTAAATAAAAAGAATGGTGGCTAATCTGCATATAAGCTAAGCGACTAATGAGCACCGTCAGCAGAGTCAAAACCAAGGCAAAAATAATATAAAGACGGCTGGTTAAGCTAGAAAGAAAACCCGTTCGCTTTCTCAGTTTTTTTCGAGTAGTTCTAGCCAATGTTTTTTCCACTTTGGTTTCAGGTTTATCGCTTTTCTTTTTTCTTTTTTTAAACAGATTCTTCAGATCCATAGTCTCCTCATTTCGATAAAATCTAATGATTTTATTCTATCACAAATCAAGTAAAAAAACTTAGCTTCTCAGTAAGGAATTTTTAAAATTTGATTACCAAAAAGCTAGTTAAAAATCGGATTAAAAGCATTTAAAGGCTGTTCCGTTCGAAAACCAAGATTCCAAATGCTCTAGCTAAAAAAACGGATCAGCAATTCTTTTAGTTACTATTATCACTATTATCTTTACAATAACTGAGACTACTTAGCATTACAGCAAAAGCCTATCGTCTTACGATAGCCAGAAAATAACCTTCTAGGAAATCACATTGTTCATCTTAATTTCCTTAAAAAACTCATCTCAGAAGTTTTGTACAAAAGAAAACAAGCTTGAAACTTTAGATTTCACAGCCTGCTTTTCCTCTATTATCTTTAAACTGATTTTCAGCTTCTTTACTCATAGTACAAGCTGAATCAGTCTTGTAGGGGCAAGAACAAAATCGATTTCTAGAAAGTTGCGATTTTATCTCATTCCCTATTTTCCAAGATAATATTCTTTTGTAACGTTGAGTTTTTCGTCAAATTCAAATACTAGTGGTGGGAAGTTAGGAATTTCAACACCCATGATTTCATCGTCGCCCAAATGCTTGATGTGTTTTACAAGGGCACGGATTGAGTTCCCATGAGCACCAATGAAAACATTTTTACCATCTTTAAGGGCTGGAGCAATTTTATCTTCCCAAAATGGAAGCGCACGTTCCAAAGTAACTTTCAAGTTTTCTGCATCTGGAATAACAGAATCATCAAGTGATGCATAACGACGGTCAGTATGTGCTGAATATTCGTCATCTTTAGCCATAGCTGGCGGCAACACATCGTAAGAACGGCGCCAAATATGAACTTGATCATCACCCCATTTTTCAGCAGCCTCTGCCTTGTTTTGGCCAGTCAAACCACCATAGTGGCGTTCGTTCAAGCGCCATGATTTTTCAACGGGTACCCAAAGTTGATCAGCAGCTTCAAGAGCAAGGTTAGTTGTCTTGATTGCACGTTTCAAAACAGATGTGAAAGCAAGGTCAAATTCAATACCTGCTTCTTTAATCAAGTTACCAGCATCAATCGCTTGTTGTGTCCCTTTTTCTGAAAGATCAACATCTGCCCAACCAGTGAAAAGGTTAGCTTTGTTCCATTCTGACTCACCATGGCGAGCGAAAACCAATTTTACCATTAGTCATTCTCCTTTTAAAATATAGCCCCGAAGGTTAATTTAGGTTACAGCATTACGCTATTACTCCTATATTTTACAAGAAAATCACTAAAAAAGCTAGTCTAATCTCGGATAAAAGTCCCAGTTGAATTGAATCAAACTAAGTTAATCAGCTTGTCACTAGTAAAAAGCGAATATTAGTATAAGAATGTTGCTGAATATTTCGTTTTAACTTGTCTTTAACAAACCGAAATAGTAGAATGTAAGTAATTCCAAACCATCTATTCAAGGAGGACACAATGGTTTCTACAGCAACAAAAATAGGCCAATTTGCTTTTGATAACTGTCTGATGAATGCGGCAGGCGTTTACTGCATGACCAAAGAAGAGTTAGCAGAAATCGAGGATTCTGCTGCGGGTTCCTTTGTCACCAAGACTGGAACCTTAGAAGCACGCTCTGGCAATCCCGAACCCCGCTACGCTGATACTCAATTTGGTTCTATCAATTCTATGGGCCTTCCCAATAAGGGATTCCACTACTACCTCGATTATGTCACAGAATTGCAGAAAGAACCGACAAGCAAGAATCATTTCTTATCTCTGGTCGGAATGAGCCAAGAGGAAACCCACACTATCCTTAAGACCGTTCAAGACAGCGACTACGAGGGCTTGATTGAACTCAATCTTTCCTGCCCAAATGTTCCTGGCAAACCTCAGATTGCCTATGATTTCGAGACGACTGATAGCATTTTAAGCGAGGTCTTCTCCTACTTTACCAAGCCGCTGGGAATTAAGCTGCCCCCTTATTTTGATATTGCTCACTTTGATCAGGCTGCTGCTATTTTCAATAAATATCCATTAGCCTTCGTTAACTGCGTCAATTCGATTGGTAACGGCCTAGTTATTAATGACGAAACCGTGGTTATTAAACCTAAGCATGGATTCGGTGGTATCGGTGGTGACTACATTAAACCAACCGCCCTAGCCAATGTACACGCCTTTTACCAACGTCTCAACCCTTCTATCCAAATTGTCGGAACTGGCGGGGTTAAATCCGGTCGTGATGCTTTCGAGCATATTCTCTGCGGTGCCAGCATGGTCCAAATCGGAACCGCCCTTCATCAAGAAGGACCGGCCATCTTTGAACGAATCACCAAGGAACTCAAGGCAATTATGAAAGCAAAAGGCTACCACAGTCTTGAGGATTTCCGCGGCAAACTCAACTACCTCAACTAACTTAATAAATAAGGCTAAGACAAAAGTTCTCAGCCTTATTTATTTGATCAATTTTATTAGCTAGACACAGTGGTTGGGAAACTACTTATTATGCCATTCTATTTTCCTAATCTGAAAAATCACAAATGATTTGCTATAATGAGCTCAAAAAGCAAGAAGGAGGATAAACATGTCCAAACTACTCTCACCTGCCGAAATAGCAGGCTTATCATTAAAAAATCGAGTGGTCATGCCACCTATGTGTATGTATGTGGTCGATGAAGAAGATGGTAAAGTCACACCTTTTCACCATGCCCACTATGGATCTAGGGCTATCGGTCAGGTCGGCCTTATTATCTTGGAAGCAACCGCCGTTGAACCAGATGGCCGCCTAACAAATAAAGACCTTGGTATTTGGAGCGATGACCACATTTCTGGACTTAAGTCCTTGGTCGATGAACTCCATAGTCTAGGAAGCAAGGTTGGTATCCAATTAGGCCACGGCGGCCGCAAAGCTCAAGATGCTAAGGATAAAATGGCTCCCAGTCCCCTAGCCTACAATGACAACTATGGAAAACCACGTGAAATGTCTCTTGACGACATCAGTCGAGTCCAAAGGGCCTTTATCGCAGGAGCCAAGCGCGCTCAAGCAGCAGGTTTTGACCTAATCGAACTCCACGGAGCCCACGGTTATCTCATCAATCAATTCTTAGAACCCTTAACGAATCACCGGACAGACAAGTATGGTGCTAGTTTAGAAAATCGTTATCGTTTCGTCGGAGAAATGCTGCCAGACATTCGTCAGGTTTTCTCTGGTTCTCTCTGGATTCGCCTGTCAATGACAGCCTACGATGAGTCCGGTCAGCAAAACACCATTGAAGATTGGCAGACTCTTGGCCGTTGGCTTGAAAGGGACGGCCTTGATTGTCTAGATATTTCAACAGGCGGTCTGCTTGATACCCGGCCAAATATCCCTATTTATGGCGGTTATCAAGCTCCCTACACCGCTAAAATGAAAGAGGCTGTCTCTATCCCTGTGACAGCAGTCGGTCTGCTAAATAGTCCCGAACTAAACGAATATCTCTTGCAAACCGAACAGGCTGACCTAATTGAAATCGGACGCGGTCTCATTCGTAATCCTAACTGGCCTGCCTATGCCGCTCAAGTTCTGCATGACCACGATTTCAAGCCTTACAATAATTCCTATCAAAGAGGACAGGTTAAATAAAGTATATAAAAAAGCTTGAGTCGTCCAAGCTTTTTTATATAACTGTTCAAACAGAACCCCTATTATCTGGAGCAAAAGGCTGCTTAATTAATATTAATGGTTGAATCACTTGAAGTCTTTTTTTAAGTTAAATCCTCAAAATCTTCATCTTCGTCTTCGCCGTCCATTTCTCGGTCAAAGTCTCTTTTTTCTTTTTCCGTCATTTCTTGCGGTTTAAAAATTTTAAACATAGAGCCAAAAATCAAAAGTTTAACAAAAGTCAGCCCCAGCAAAATCAATAAGACAATAAAAAATGTTGTTTTAGTCATATTATCTACTTTTCTAAAAAGAGGCTGGGAGCAAATCCCAGCCTCTTCTTGCTATCAAGAAATCATTCTTATTTAACAGCGTCTTTAAGAGCTTTACCAGCTTTGAATGCTGGAACTTTTGAAGCTGCGATTTTGATTTCAGCACCAGTTTGTGGGTTGCGGCCTTTACGAGCGGCACGTTCACGAACTTCAAAGTTACCGAAACCGATCAATTGAACTTTTTCACCTTTTGAAAGGAATTCTTCAATTGATGAGAAGACTGCATCAACTGCTGCAGCTGAATCTTTTTTAGTCAATTCTGTTGCTTCTGCAACTTTTGCAATCAAATCTTGTTTATTAGCCATTTAACTAATCCTCCAAATATTATTAAGCCTTCAAGTCTTCACTTGAGCTTTAACAATGACTATCATATCTGATTTTCCTTGCTAGGTCAAGTATAAAACGTTATTTTAAGCCATTTTTCCCCGTATAAACTAATTTGTAAAAAGTCAGCCAAAACAGAGATTAAGGAAAAATGCAATTTAAAGCATTCAACAAGTCTTAGCTAGCAAAAATTCTCCTAGGTCGGAGAATTTTTATTGCTAGGGAAATTGTCGAAAAACTACTTTCTCTTGTAGATAGCAAAACGTAATTTATCATTAACCAAATCGAAGTCAGTCGCTTTAACATAGAGGCCTGCCTTATTATCCATTTTCGGCAAGTTAAGCACAATGGCTTCCTTCTTGCTATTAACCTCAACAAAATCAGGTAACTGATAGCTAGAAGCGATAAATTTCAAAACATCAGAAATTGGAAGGGACAGAGTCCCAGCAGAAACTGAGCTGACATTAAGCTGAATACTGCCATCTTCCAAGACAACAGGCGTGAAATAAACGTAGAGAGGAACCTGATACCCCAAGAAAGTATAGGTCCCTTCAAATACCACTTCTTTTTCTGTCGCCTTAAAACTGTAACTGTTATTATCAGTCTGATACTGCTTGAGATAAGCCTCGACCGTATCATTAAGCTGATTCCGCGAGGAACTGAAGGTCCCTACCATAACATCCGATTGGCTCTGCTGGCTGCTGATATGACCAGCTGGTTCTCTAAGAGTGCCTATCCGCAAGAAAATGATACTGACGAAAGCAAGATTAAAAGCAAGCAGGGCAAGACAGCCCCACTTCCATAGATTTTTTTTACCATTTGTCTTTTGTTTCATTAATTTTCTCCAAAACAGCATTAGCCATAATCTGGTAGCCAGTATTATTAGGGTGGAAATGATCCTTTTCAAAAAGAGCATCATTTTTAACAGACGTATTAGACTGACTGTCTGAGGCTTCTGCGACTCCTTCCTGACCATCAATGCCCTTATAAAGTAAGTCATTCACAGGAACGAAATAAACATTATCATATTCGTCCGTTACCGCCTGAGTTCCGTCATTCCATGAATCAACAACGTCTTGTATCTGAGTTAGATCGGGAAAGTTGAGATAAAAAGGATTATAGATGCCGAGGATATAAATCGGCAGATCCTTGTTATCCTGACGAGCCAACTCAATAATCTTTCGCAGGCGCTCCTGATAAGCTTGAGCAGGTTTAGTAAAACTATCAAGACTCAAGTCTGCTAGATTCTTTCTCAGAACTGCCATGACATCATTGCCCCCGACAGTTAAGGTCATCAGATCAGCCTGTTTCAAATCTTTTTGAATATCAGCCTTATCCTGCATTCTCGTTAAAATCTGCTGACTAGTATTACCAGCTACACCGTAATTTTTTGATGTCACCCGGTAATGATAATCTGTTTCTACCTGCCTAGATAAGATGGGAACAAAGCCCCCTTGATTAGTAGAGTCACCAACTCCTTCTGTCAGTGAATCTCCCAAAGCCACATAGCTAAAAGTACTAACCTTTCTAGAATGTTTAAAATCAGCCTTTGTTAATCGACCTTTAGCGCCGGGCAGGAGAAAATTAAGAATCAAGCCAAAAAAGAGGAGGCAGATGATAAAAAAAGCTGGAGCTAAAAACAATCGCTTATTCATAGCGCACCATAACCGCAAAAGCTCCCTCACCCGTATGAGTTTGGATAATAGATCCGGTTTCTAAAACCGAAATGTGTTCACCATCAACCAAAACTTCAAGCTTATCCTTCATGGTATTGGCCCAATCAGGTGTTCCTGAATAAGAAATACCAATTTCAGCAACCTTACGTCCTCTAGCATGCTCAATAAAACTATCCAACCATTTGACAAAGGTCTTCTGTCCCCGACCTTTAACAACAGGATTTAAGGCAGAATCTCTGAGTTCCATCACCACTCGGATATTCAAAAGGGAAGAAAGCATTCCTGAAACACGCCCAATACGGCCACCTTTAACCAAATTTTCTAAGGTTGAAACCCCAATGAAAAGTTCGGATTTTTTTCGCACTTCTTCTACCTTAGCCAAAACTTCTTCCAGACTAGCTCCTTGTTCAGCCAGAAGGGCAGCCTGAACCACCTGATGCTTCATAGACTGATCAGTAAAGGTTGAATCAATGACCGTCACATTCGCACCAGCAATACTTGCCCCTTGACGAGCGGCTTCAACCGTTCCAGAAAGGCTGTTAGTGATGTGAATAGAGACAATTTGATCCGCACCTTTTTGGACCAAGTTTTCATAAACTTCCGCAAAGACTCCAACGGGCGGCTGGCTGGTTTTAGGCAATTCTTTACTCTGTCGCATCAGATCTAGAAACTTGCCTTCTTCCTTTAAATCATTATCACTATAAATAACCCCATCAATCATAACCGACAGGGGGACAACAGTAATTCCCAAACTCTCTACCAGTTCTGGCTCAATAGTAATTGAAGAATCCGTTACAATTTTAATTTTAGACATTGCTGCTTCCTACTTCATTCTTTCTAATAAAACATTTCCATTATACCAAATTCTAATGGTTTTTGGGTTCTATTAGCCAATTTAAAACTCAAGACTGAGCCAAGTCCTCGAAAGCTTCAAAAATGTCATCCAAAAATTGAATAGAAGGCTAATTTTTAGTCATTAAAGTTAGCCAAATGGCTGAGGTTAAAAAACGAATAGACCTCGTCATAGTCCTCACAAAGAAGAGCACCATCAAGAACTGATTTTGATGAACAAAGAAGCAGCTGGTTTACAGACAAACAAGGTGGAAAAAACACACTCAAAGTCAAATTTAACATGAACGGATTACTTTCTTTATTGACCTGCTGACCATACACATCCCTAGAATTACTAAAAAGATACCAAGGTAAGCCATTAGAACAGTAAAGCCACTTGTCACTTCCCCGTTGATTAACAAGATATCAGTAAAGCAGTCACCAAAGAAAATCCAAGTTGTTGAGGAATAATAGGTTCTAATAAAAGTTAAAATTTCTGATAATTTCAAGGATTTTGATGGATTAAAAAATTATAGACAGGAAAGTTTTGAAAATGGTAGTACTCGATAATTATCATAAATAGCTTTAAATCAAGCTTTGTTGCTTGCCTGGTCACATTTGAGACCTTTGTAATAAACTCGACATGCTTTTTTAATTTTCTAACCTTTTATCCGATTAAAAAAAGTACAAAAGTAAAATTGGGCTTTATCTAGCAAGGATTTTTGACTAGCAATCATTTTGTCTTATTTGCAAAAATCGTTTGCGAGGACAATTTTAATCTCTGAAGCCTTATTGCGTAATCCAAAAACTGTGATAGAATATTTTACTGTTAAAATAAAAATAAAATTTTTAGATAGGAAGTATTATGCAGAAGAACACATTCAGCAAACGTAAAACAAAATTCGCCGGTCTCTGTGGAGCCATCCTTGCTACAACGACCATCGCTATGGGGGTTGGCGCAACCGTTCAGGCTGATGAAACGGCAGCACCATCAGCTACTGATGCAACTGCTCAAGAAACAACCCCTGCAGATACAAAGCAAGACCAAAAAAGCTTTGAAACGACTCCTGTTGATACCAGCCAAGATACACAGGTAACGACACCGACAGGCACTTTCACGATTGCTAGCAGTCCTGCTCAAACAGCTGTAACAGCTGGACAAACTGCTCCCGCAGCAAACGAAAATACTTCAACCGCTGCTGAGGCACCTGTTCAACAAGCACCTGCCACTGCTGCAAGCACTGAAAACAGCAATCAGGCTAGTGTTCCAGCCAGCCAAATGAACACAAATACTCAACAACCAAAATCTGCTGATAATATCGCAACTAAACCAGCAGATACAACTGAGTACGGCAGTGTTGACTTCAATCAAACGTTGACCAGTACAGCAAAAACGGCTCCTGTTACCGATGTTAACTACAACGGTTCTCAGGATGTCTACATCACGGTTGATGATCCAAGCCAACCTTATACACCAAATGCGGATAACATTGCTAAGTACTTGAATGAGTACTTGACACAATTGCGTAATATCAACGGTATCAATGTTCCTGTTCCGCCAGCTAACGATTTGATGAAGAGCTGGGCTCAAGGACGTGCTAACGAGGAAGCTTCCGAAGCTGACAGCATTGATCACCAAACAAAATTGGCCTTCCCTTCCGGTGTTTCTGTCTATTCAGAAGATGGTCATGAAGATTCTCTCTCTTCCATTGCACCAACCAATCAAGCTGGCCAAAATTTGGGCTCTGATCAGGCAACAGCTTACTACTTGGCCCTCAGCTGGTTTGCTGACTACTTCAATATCGCTGGCAGCAAGGATGATGCAAATGGCCTGACATCATTTGGTCATGCCCTTTCTATCCTTTCCAATAGCGGAGACGGTATGGCTCTAGGCTTTGCTAACGGTACGGGGAAAGAAAATGGCGGTTTCTATGCTATGCTGGAATTCGGTAGCAATTCTAATGTGAAAAATGATGATGGTTTTGCTGCTGATACCAAGGATGCAAATGGCAACTGGATCTTGACTTACAACGGTAAACAAGTCCTGTTCTTACCTAAGACAACCTTCCACTATGTTACCAAAGACCCTAATGCTAAACCAGATCCAAACCAAAACAATGGCGGTCAAGCCGATGATCCGGCTGCTGGTAATGGCGCACAAGCTAACGATCCAGCCAATCCTGCAGCTGGCAATTCAGGTAATGGAGCTGCTGGTAACGGCCAAGCTGGTTCTGGCGCTCCTGCTGTAATGCCTAAGACAGCTGAATTGGCTAACAAGGGAGCAGGTATGGGTAGTGCTAATGCATCTGCTACTGCCGCCAAGGGAGATAAGAACCTTCCATCTACAGGTGATTCTGCTCAAACTGCCGTAACAGCTATTGGTGCTGTTATGGTCATGGCTGGACTTGGACTTGCAACGAAACGTAAAATCCAAGGTCAAGACTAAGATAAATTAAGACTACTCTAAAAAACGTTCTTCGTAAAAACAGCGAGGAACGTTTTTTTCTGTCCACTTCAGAATAAGCTTCTTCTCCTACTACTATTAAAGTTCAAGGTTGAGTTAACGATTAAAAACAGTAAAAGCCGAGTTTGATTGCTCGACTTTCTTACTGTTATATCGATCTAGTCCATCATACCTGCTTGTAACTGATACATACGGTGGTAGGTTCCTCGTTTGGCTAGAAGCTCTTCATGATTACCGCTTTCAATAATCCGACCTTTATCCAAGACATAGATACAGTTGGCATCTTGGATGGTAGAAAGACGATGGGCGATGGCGATGGTCGTCCGCCCTTGTCGCATCTTCCTGAGGGAATTTTGGATAACATCCTCGGTCTCCGAGTCAATATTAGCTGTTGCTTCATCCAAAATCAAAACCTTAGGCTGGCTAGCAACTGTTCTAGCAAAGGCTAGGAGCTGACGCTGCCCTGTTGAATAGGTTGAACCCCTTTCGGTTACGGGTTCATCATAGCCCTGAGGTAGCTTTTCAATAAAGTCGTCAGCATCGACAAATTCTGCCGCCGACTTAACTTCTTGGTCAGAAATATTCTGATACATCCGAATATTGGATTTAATGGTTCCATGATAGAGGAAGGGATCCTGTAGGACTAAGCCGACAGACTGTCTAAGCTCCTCTTGTGAATAGTCTCTGATATCATGACCGTCTAAAAGAACCTGTCCTGATTCAAATTCGTAGAAGCGCATGAAAACATTAATGATAGAAGATTTTCCTGAACCAGTTGGCCCGACAAAGGCAATCGTTTCGCCTTTCTTGACGTTAAAGCTGATATCATCGAGAATCTGCCGCTTGCCATCATAGGAAAAGCTAACATGTTTAAATTCGATATTCCCTTGAGTCACCTGCAAATCTCGGTTAGCTTGTTTAGGCTCATAAGTATCACGGTCAATCAAGGTAAAGACCCGACCAGCTGAAACCATAGAGGTCTGCAGAGTCGAGAAGTTCTGAGTAACTGAAATCAGAGGATCAAAGAGACGATTTATATACTGGATAAAGGCATACATAAGTCCAGCTGTGATGCCGATGCTTTGCCAAGTTAGTCCAAAATAGGCCATAAGGACCGCATAACCCAGCAATTTGAGCAAGGACATAGCCGGCCTTAGGAAGATAGAATCCAGCAGAACCGAGCGATTGGCAAAGGCTAAGTGACTGGAATTGATTGCTTCAAATTCACCCTTAAGTCGTTCTTCTTGCCGAAAAGCCTGGATAACCCGGATTCCTTCAATGGATTCAGATAGTTTAGTATTGATATCACTGAGTCGGGCCCGTGTGGCCTCAATCACGCTGGTTGATTTTTTACGATAAAGATCAACCAAAATAAAGATGAAGGGTAGAAAGAAAGCAACTAAAATAGTCAGACGAATATCCAGAACAATCATGGTATAAAGGGTGGTTGTAAAGATAAAGATGGCTGATATAAAGCTGGACAGAATCCCAGTGAACATCTGACTAATGGCCTCGGTATCATTCGTCAGCCGAGAGACAATAGAACCTGCAGGGGTCTGGTCAAAATAAACCATCCCCAGGCGCTGGATATTGTCAAAGGCATCTTGACGAATATCCCGAACAATAGAATAGGCTACCTTAGCAAAAAGGTAATTCCCCACATAAGAGAAAATCATTTGCCATACATAGAGCAAAAAGTAACCAACTAGAATGACTAGCGCCGTCTGACTAACATTTTGGATATAGTGATCAATAAAATAACGGGCCACTAAAGGAATGAGAGTTTGAACGACCGTTGTCAGGAGAAGAAAGATAAGAGCTAAGCTGGTCAACCATTTGTAGTTTTTTAGGTAGGCCATCAGGCGTTTAAAAGTCTGCCACTGACTCATTGGTTTCACTTCCATACTCTCCTCCTTCCATTTCTAATTGTTGTGAAGCGTAAGTTCTTGCATACCAGCCGTCTTGAGCCAGCAAATCTTCATGACGCCCCCGTTCAATGATCTGACCATCCTGCAGAACCAAAATCAAATCACTGTGTACCACTGCACTGAGGCGATGAGCCGTAATCATGGTAGTCTTGCCCTGACGAGTTTCCTTAAGGTGATCAATGATAGCATTCTCCGTCCTAGCATCAACAGCTGATAGGGAGTCATCCAGAATCAAAATTTCAGGATCCATGATCATAGCCCGAGCCATGGCAATCCGCTGTTTTTGACCGCCAGAAAGAGAAACTCCCTTTTCACCAATTAAGGTGTCAAAACCATCTGGCATGGCTGTAATATCATCATAGACCTGAGCCAATTTAGCGGCTTCCTTGATCTGGTCTAAAGTCAAATCTGGATTAGAAAAACGAATATTTTCCAAGATGGACAGAGCAAAAAGAAATTGATCCTGAGGAACGTAACCAATTAGACTGCGGAGGTCTGAGAGTCGATAATTCTTGATATTATGACCATTAAGGCTGATAAAGCCATCTGTAACATCGTATTCTCGCAAGAGCAATTTCAAGAGAGTGGTTTTACCGGAACCTGTTTGGCCGACCAGGCCTAGAGTCTGACCCTTTTCCAATTCGAAATGGATATCTTTCAGGGTTGCATCATCATCATAGCTAAAGCTATTAATCGCATAAGTAATCGGGCCATTTTCAATAGTTGCAAGCGGTTGGTCTGCTTCCTGAACATCGCTCTCTTCCGCCAAGAGCTTAGAAATCCGGTCATAGGAAACATTTCCTCGCTGACTGATATTAAAGAGGAAACCAATGGCCTGAAGTGGCCAAACCAACATGTCCAGATAAGTGATAAAGGTAACCAGACTACCAACCGTGACCGTCTCTGCTGTAATCAGGTAGGAACCAACCAAGAGGGTCAAAACATAAGACATCCCGACAAAAAACATAGTGACGGGAGTAAACATACTATTGTACCGCATGCTGACTAGGTTCTTTTGAAAGGTCTGCTGGTTAGTCTCAGCAAATGAGGCCGATTCTTGGTTTTGATAACCAAAGGACTTAGTTACCTTGATACCCGAAACACTCTCTTGCACCTTGTTGTTGAGATCCGAAAAAGCAGCCTGAGAAGCCTTGAAAGATTCGTGGTTCTTGCGACCCAAACGGCCTGTAGCCAAAGACATCAAGGGCAGAGGGAGGATAGCAATCAGGGTCATCTGCCAAGAAATCGTAAAGAACATGGTAAAGAGGGTCACTAAGGCCGTAATTGATGCATCTACTGCCGACATGACCCCTGCTCCAGCCAACATGGTCAAGGAATTGATGTCATTAGTAGCATGGGCCATCAAATCCCCAGTCCGATACTTCTGAAAGAAAGAAGGAGACATTTGAGTGAAATGCTCAAAGAGGCGGCTGCGGAGAATTTTCCCAAGCCGATAAGAAGTCCCAAGTAAATAGAACCGCCAAATCAGCCGCAAGAGATACATGCCCAATGCAGCCGCAAGAAGAATGACCAGCTTGGTCAAAAGTGAGCCGAGGGTCAGATTTTTAGCATCAATGGAATCGATAACCTGCCCCATGACCTTTGGGGGAATCAGATTGAGGACACTGACCAAACTGAGGGAGAAAATCCCAATTAAATAGCGGCTCTTTTCCTGCTGGAAAAACCACCAGAGTTTTTTTATAATCATGCTATTTCCTTCAAAAAATGGATTACTGTAATAGAGACTGAACGATTGAAAAACCAATGTCCGAGCAGAGAAACAACGCATCCAGTCTGCATCTGCAAAAATTTCAACCACAACAAGAGGCTGGGAAGATTTCCCAACCTTTTTTATACTTATTGAACCCTAACATTGGGCTATTTATTTCTGACTTTCTTTATAAAGAATTTTACCACAGACACCAGCCAGAGGGCAAACAATCCGCCCAGACTATTAAAAATGAGGTCATCAATTTCAAAGACCCGATTGGCATTGAAAAGCCAGTCAATAATAACTTGGGTTGTTTCAATGCTCAGGCTCATGCCAAAGCTCATTAACAAGACTTTGGGCCAAGGCCGCCAATCCGGACGCAAGGCCAAAAGTCCCAAAACCAAGGGTGTTAATAGGAGCAGATTGGAAAAGTTCTGCCCGATAACCCAGAAAAGTTCTTTAAAGGTATCTAGCTTGCCGATAGAAACAAAGGAATTGAAGGGCACTAATAGGTAGGGCACCCGTCCCCAATAATGGATATTGGGCGTATCAACACCTTTTAAACTAATTGGTTGAGGACAAAAACAAAGATAGAGCAGGCAGAGAAAATACCCTTCCAGCAGAAACCAAACTAACTTACATCCTAAATGTGTCAATTCTGCCTCTTCGTCAAAGAATCTCCTGATAAATTTAGCCATCTTTAGCTACCTTGCCATCGCTTTTTGCCGATCCCGCTTCATGGTGTTAGACCGCAGCTGACCGCAGGCTGCATCAATGTCCGTTCCGTGTTCCTGACGAACAACACAGTTAACACCATTTTTCTTGAGGACATCATAGAAAGCATCTACACGCTCCTTTGTTGAACGGCTGTACTGATCGTGTTCGGATACAGGATTGTAAGGAATCAAGTTGATATAAGAAAGCTTGCGGATAGACTTAGTCAAATCCGCTAGCTCCTGAGCATTTTCAGGACTGTCATTAACCTCATTAAGCATAATGTATTCAAAGGTTACCCGACGGTTAGTTGTCTCGATATAGTACTCAATGGCATCAAAAAGTTTTTCCAGTGGGAAAGAACGATTGATTCGCATGATACTCGAGCGCAGCTCATTATTAGGAGCATGGAGAGAAACGGCCAGATTGACCTGAATCCCTTCATTGGCAAAGTCACGGATTTTATGAGCCAAACCAGAGGTGGAAACGGTGATATGGCGAGCCCCAATAGCTAAGCCATTATCATCATTGATGGTTCTTAGGAAGCGGATAACATTGTCATAGTTGTCAAAAGGTTCGCCAATTCCCATAACCACTACGTGGCTGACCCTTTCGCCTTTACCTTGGTCGTCCAGATATTTTTGCACCAGCATAATTTGAGCTGTAATTTCTCCATTGTTGAGGTCCCGCTGCTTCTTAATCAGACCGCTGGCACAGAAGGTACAGCCAATATTACAGCCAACCTGAGTTGTTACACAGACAGACAGGCCATAGTGCTGCCGCATAAGCACCGTTTCAATCAGCATGCCATCTGGCAACTCAAAAAGATATTTAATAGTACCATCGGCAGACTCTTGAACAATGCGTTGCTTAAGGGGATTGAAGTCAAAATTTTCCTTGAGAACAGCAATAAAGTCTTTAGAAATATTGGTCATTTCCTCAAAGGACTGCACCCGCTTTTTATAAAGCCAATCCCAAATTTGTGTCGCCCGAAATTTCTTCTCACCATGTGCCATAGCCCAGTCAATCAATTGGTCTCGCGTCAAACTATAGATTGATGGTTTCATTTCTGTATTTTCTTGATCCTTCTTGCTAGTAGCTGCCATCTTAGTTGCCCTTCTTTCTTATGGTGAAATGTTGGTTCTGATTCTTATCGTCACGCCTTCTGCTATCTGGCCCCGACTTATGACGCCTTTGATTGAATTGCTTATAGGAATTATCTTGCTCATGCCTCTTAAAATCCTGCTTGAACTTCTGACGAGAGCGACGTTTGCGGTTATCCCGTTTGCGGCGAGGCCAGTTCTCTTCTTCTTGTTTAGGTTCCCTTGGCTCTGGATTTTCTAAGAGAAAATAGGCACAACCAAAATTACAATATTCCTTAAGGTAGTCATCCAAACGACTGATTTTGCTGTCTGTTTTTACGACTCGCTCATCTTTATAGAACCCCCGCAAACGGAGCTCATCACTGGACCAATCCCCAAGGATATAATCATATTTAAGTAAAATACGTGAAAAACGCTGCTGAAAATTTTCCAGTTTAAAGCCGTCTTTATAATTATCAACCAGCTCTAACTCGATACCTTCCGAACGAACCTGATTATCAAAATAGACAAACTCGGGCCCTGGGAACTTATTATAATTAAGCATATCAGGGGTAATATCTTTTCGCATGGGGCTCCTTTCTTTTTTATTATGATTTTAAATAGCTTAGAACCTTTATATTATACACTATTTTGGACATTTTGTAATACTGAAATGCTGATTACTAGACCTCCTGAGCTCTGCTGACAGCAAAAGCAACTGCTCCTTCCCGGACAGTTGCTCACTTTTATTTGGTTTTTTCTAGATAGTCGATAGCCTCCTGAGCTGTCTTGACAGGGACAATTTTCATCTTGCTATCAATCTTCTTAGCCATCATTTTGGCCTCTTGATAGTTATTTCCCTGAGGATAGTATTTCTTATCCGCCTTAGTCACAGGGTTATCGGGAACAAAGAAAATCTCAGCACCCGATTTATCAGCAGAAACAACCTTTTGTGAAACACCGCCGATGTCACCGACTGAACCATCTGGCTCGATAGTGCCTGTTCCAGCAACCATCCGTCCTTTAAGCAGATTTTCCTTATTGAGTTGATCATAGATGGACAAGGTAAACATAAGACCCGCACTAGGTCCGCCGACCCCTTGGGTGGAGAACTTAACCTTTTCAGGCGAGCTAACTTCGGTATGATCGGTCAGGGTAATCCCGATACCATTTTTACCATTTTTTAGCTTGACCACTTTACCCTTGGACGACTCCTTCTTACCTTGACTGGTATATTGGACAGTGACTTTGGACCCTAATTTAAGACCAGTGACATACTTGACCAATTCCTTAGAAGATTTGAAGCTCTTGCCATTGATACCTGTCACAGTATCAGCAATATCGAGAATGCCTTTAAAGGTTGAATTGTCAGCGATATTAAGGACATAGACACCTTTATAGTCTAAATTAACCTTTTTACCAGACAGCTTGAGGGCCTGATAAACAGCCGTATTCTGGGAATTTTCCATATAGTACTGATTCATCAGTTCATAGTCTTTGGTGCTAGCACCGCCGGTTATCTTTTCCTTGGAAACAATCTCGGTTGTGTCTTTATTGAACCAAGAATAAGCGAGATTAACAACTGTCCCCGGCCGAACTTCGACCGCTACGAAATTGTAAGAACCTTTATCCTTATTAGTCTTGCCATTAACCGTCATAACCTGATTAATATCAAAGGCACCACCAGGAGCTTCAACATAATAAGGGAGAGGAACTATAAAACAGAAGGCCAGAGCCAAGAGGGCAAAACCGCCAATCAGCCACCATTTAAAGCGTTTAACAAAACTCCCTTTTTGGGGACTGACCTGACTTGCTGCCTTATTTACCATCATATTTTTTCTCCAATTCTAAAGCCACGACTTCTGGAACATAGGGCCGAATGTCAGCGCCAAAATACGTCAACTCACGGATTCTTGACGATGAAACATAGGATAAATCTGGCTGAGCTAAAAGATAGATGGTTTCTAGCTTCGGATCCAAATCATGGTTAAAATGGTCCATACTAGCTTCATAGGTCAAATCCTGACCATTGCGAAGCCCTCTTACCAAAATCGTTGCCCCAAGTGATTCAGCTACATCAACAGTCAGTTGGTCGTGCGAAGTCAGGACAGAAACATTAGGAAGGTCTTTAACCACTTCTTCCAGCAAAGCCTGACGCTTGGCTAACGGCAAGAAGCCTGCCTTATCCTGATTATAAAATATGCCTACATATAGCTGATCAAGGAGCTGGCTAGCCCGCTTGATAAGATCTAAATGACCATTTGTCACAGGGTCAAAAGAGCCTGCATACAAGCCAATCTTATTTGACATAAATTGTCACCTTACTAATTCCATATATTTTTTGTTTCCAAATTTTTAAATCATTGATAGTTTCTGGCAGCACAACTGCCTTGTCAGTTTCACAAACAATCATAGCAGCTGGTGCAAGCAAGTCATAGTCTTGAAGCTGTTGAATCGTCTGAACAATCTCTTCCTTAGCATAGGGGGGGTCCAGCAAAACCAAATCAAACTGGCCCCTCAAGGTTGGCAGGACCTGTTTAGCATCTCGCTTAATTAGCTGAAACTGATCTTGGGTGTTAGTCATCTTGATATTAGCCTCAATGACAGCCTGGGCCCGTCTATCCCGTTCAACTAAAACGGCCTGCTCCATACCTCGGGAAATAGCCTCAATGGAGAGACCGCCACTGCCAGCATAGAGATCCAAGACACGCCCCCCATCAAAGAAGGGACCAATCATACTGTAAATAGCTCCTCTGACCTTATCTGAGGTTGGCCGAGTAGTTTGTCCTTCCAAGGTTTTAAGCGTACGACCGCCAAAATTTCCTGCAATAATTCTCATAACAGCTATTATAGCAAAATTTCACAATCCATAAAGGATTAAAATCCAGCTCGAATTTTTTTAGTCTGGCTACAAGAATTGCGAGCAGCACTTCTTTCTCCCCTCACGAACACAATAATCTGTTAACTATTTGAACTTCTGATTGACAGGCCTTCTGTCTGTCTCCTTTTTCCCCAACTCTCTTAGAGTTTCACTTTAATCTTATCAATCAATTTTTTGGTCATCCGTCTAGGCCCTCGAACGGCCTTGACTCCAGATTCCTTGAGGACTGGCAGAGGAAACTCTCGATCTGCAAAAGTCTTGACCCGCTTGATGGTCATAAACTCCTTGATATCTGACCCTTCCCGATAGCCTTCATTGGGGAGATTGCTAGCTAAAACTTGGCAAGCATAACGAACCGCCTGAATGGGACTCGTCATATAGATGAAAACCCAGTCCCCTTTTTTAATCTGGGCCTTCTGAGTCCAATGAATGGTATCTGAAACGGCAAATTCGGCATCAATATCATAGTATTTGGGATTAGCTGGAATCAGCCAGTAGTCCGGCCCTTCTTCGGCCTTAAAGGACTTGGGACCAACCAAAGCACGACTGGCCTCCACCAGCTCAAAAAGTTCCTTATCTGGTAGACTATCGTCCATAATCAGGGAAATCCACGACTGCTTGTTCATGTGATAACTAGGATAGATGCCTGGCTTTTCCAAAAGCTCATCTAAGAGTCTTTTATCAATTTTAATATTGACAACCTCAGCTTCCCGATCCAAATCTGATCCTACTAGAGGCTTGGTTTCACTATCTAATTTGTCTAATTTGAGAGGAAAGACCAGAGCATACCATTTATTGTTAGTCGGGTGACGAAAAGAAGCATATTGCGAATACTTGGCAAAAGGATGATCAAAATCATCGCCGAACTTATCTTTTAAATGTTGGGCCAGACGATTGGTCTGAGGTAGGTCAAAAGGTGTGGCTTCAAAGCAGGCATCCGCAATCTCTTGAAGCAGCTCCCCATAGGCTTCCCTGACCTGACCTAGATAGGATCCGGTTTGACCGATGACATGAATAGCCGTGTATTCTTCATCAAGGTCGGTATCCATGAGTCGACCGGACACCTGACCCTCCTCAGTCACTAGAATTTGAGCTTGAAAATCCCCAGACATAATAGCACGATTATAACGATAGTCAGTTCCTTCTTTTTTAAAGCCAAAATCCAATAATTTTTGGACATTCACGGTTCTACGTTTAAAATATTGACTTTCAAATATCATTACAACATCTCCTCTGACCTCTTGCTGCCTTCTTATTATAGCAAAAAAGCGAGCAGGTTTTCCTAACCCACTCGCTCTTCATTTTATAGAATGTTATCAAAGTCTTTTCTGACTTGGTCTGGCCAAACGCTGGATTGGACTTCCCCAATGTGTTTTTTACGCAAGAGGAACATAGCCATGCGAGACTGACCAATACCGCCACCGATGGTCAGAGGGAAGAGACCGTTAAGGAGGGACTTATGCCATTCCAATTTCAAACGATCTTGGTCACCGGTGATTTCAACCTGACGCTTAAGGGCATCTTCATCGACACGAATTCCCATAGAGGAGAGTTCAAGGGCGTGACCTAGACTGTCATTCCAAACGATAATATCACCATTAAGACCATGATAGCCCGCTTCAGATTCGCTGGTCCAATCATCATAGTCAGGTGCCCGGCCATCATGAGGTTTACCATCTGGCAGGATACCACCGATTCCAATCAAAAAGACGGCACCATATTCCTTAGCAATCACATCTTCACGTTCTTTAGGTGTTAAATCAGGATATTGCTCAACCAGATCCTCGGTGTGGATAAAGGTAATCTTCTTAGGCAGGATTGCATCAATATCGAAACGAGCTTCAACAGCCAACTCTGTCAAACGAATTGCCTTATAGACCTTTTCAACCGTTTCTTTGAGGTAGGCGAGGTTACGTCTGCCATCTGGGATAACTTTTTCCCAATCCCATTGATCAACATAAACTGAGTGAATCTGATCCAAAGAATCTTCATCAGGGCGCAGAGCTTTCATGTGAACAAAGAGGCCTTCGCCCTCATTGAAACCAAAACGTGCTAAGGTGTGGCGTTTCCATTTCGCCAAAGAATGAACAACTTCATAGGTTTCATCAGGAATTTGGAGGACATTCACGCGCACAGGATTCTCAACCCCACTTAAATTATCTTGCATACCGTCCCCGACCCGGCTCAAAATAGGTCCTTGCACTTCAACGACATCAAGCTTATCAATCAAGTATTGGGTGAAGGTATTCTTGACAAAAGAAATCTCCTGCTGCTGGTGAATAAAGCTCTTCTTCATAAGCTTTCCCTCCTTTAAAATTTAATATGAAGCTATTATACTCCCATTTACCTAAAAAATAAATAGCTTGAAGCATAAAAGTTTGATTTTCCTGAATTTTTCTGGAAACTTTTGAAAACAGTCAACAGTTACTAGACAAGACAGCGACCCCTTGTCCTTACAGGAAAACAGCCTTGACATTATCAATGATCAAAAAATAAAGTGAGTCTGGGACAAAAGTCCAGACTCGTTAGTATTATTCTAGATTTACCAGATTGGCGCAGTGATTGCTGACTGGTTTTCCTTTTGCCATAAGGCTAAAGCGGAAAACCTAAACGAATGTGATGACCATCGTTCATCTTATTTCCAACCTTAAAAGATCCCTCGGACCTTTTGAGTTATGCGGCGAGTGGGTTAAAAAGGTCTGGAAGACCTTTTTAATCGGGAAATAAAGCTTGCAAAGCAAGTGTCAAAATGGTCTTGGAAGAGACCGTTTCAGGTCACCACCTTAAAACCAGAACGGGGTGGGAATCAAAATTTTCAATTTTTGAATTCTTTCCTCCCCCATTTTACCTTATTTCACAGTATCTTCCCGACTAATATTAGTCGAATTACCATTCTTACCTGTAATAATATAGTCTGCGTAATCCTCATAACTAGAATCATCATCATAATCATCGTTGTCACTGCTTGAATCAGCAGACTGGCCATCATTATAATCTACCTTCGCAGACCATGACACCTTATCCTTAATATCACCAGATGACTCATGGTCTGAATCATAAGCATAGTAGAAATCACATACTACTGTGAAATTCACTGTATAACTTTTCGCACTGGTTTGGGTAACGCTAGTGACATCGACATCGCTAAAGGTAACACTATCCGCCTTACGAACCTTAGCATTAATGGTATTGGTGTCAATCATATCTTTGAGATCCTTATACATGCTGTTATCCGTACCACCTTGGAAAATGTCAGTTAAATCATCCGGTGTCGTATTATCAGCAGCGTAATCTTCCATTTTACTATAGGCAGCTGTCATAAGGTCATCTGCTGTATCACGCTCTAAGATACCATCCGCATCTAAATTCAAGCTGTCACCATCACTGATATCTTCAATTGATGTAGTGTCTGATTTAACACTAGTACCATCGCTAAATTTCTTCTGAACATAGACCGAGGCGCTGTCTGTAACCGCCAATTTCGAGGCAGAATATTGACCATTTTTCATGCTCCCAATTTTCTTGCTGCCGACATAAACATCACCATCCGTCAAATTACTATTGACAGTGAAACTAAGGTACTTGACATTAAGAGCAATTGTCAGAGAGTTACTTGAATGATCGGGTTTCAGTTTCTTTTCTGAACTGACTTCAAGAGTCTGACCCTTAACCTTGCCCGCTGCCACAAAATCATAAGTCCCAGGATAAAGGCGCTTTAGAGTTGAACTGTATCTATCGCTATCAGAAGTCGAAAAGTTGACATCATTAATGCTGATTTTCAAATCCTTAGTGTTCGTTGAAACCTTTGCTGAAACAGGCTGAATAGCCACTTTCCATTTAGGAAATAGGAGATACTCACGCCCCACTTGTACCATATTGGAGCCCTTCATCAGATCTGACTTACTGGTATTCGAGAAGACTTTAGAGGGATTCGTGTATTTTAAGTCCGAATCCTTGATAGCCTTTTTATTATCAGCCCAAACTTCATAGGTTAGTTGCTGTTTAAAATTTTTACCAGCTACAGCCAAATAGCGGTTTGCCACAGCGTCACGCGAATAATAATGACTGCCGTAAACAATCATACTGATTAGGGCTAGAACGGCCAGGGTGGCGAAAGCGATTAAAAACTTTTTCCAAGTCGCCATCGGTGGTTTAACAGGCTTGGGACTAGAATTTAAAAACTGATTGACACTCGTCAGATCAAACCCTGCTGCCTTACCGATTAAAAATTCTTCTGGCCGAGGCTGACGGCCAACATATTTCTGAAAGGCTGAAATCCAAGCATCTTTTTGCAATTTATCAAGATCATCCTGCTCAGATAAATTGGACTGATGAATCCCTGTTTCGGACATTCTTTCGACAGACTGACTGGGCTCTTTCTCCTGACCTGCAGTTGTTTTCGAAAAATCTTGATCGGCTAAATCGGAGACAAACGCTTTCTGTGTAACATCACTGTCCTGAGAAACTGCTTGGGCGCTTGTAATAACCCCATCAATACTTTCCAAGCCAGCAATTCGACGAATCTCCTTAGGTGAAAAGTCAGCTTTTTTCCCAGCCATAAATTCCTGAGGCGTAGGTTTGCGGCCGACAACATCTTCAAATAATTCTGTCCATCTTTCTTTCGTAGCCATAGTCGCACCTAATGTATTGTCAATTAGAAAAAGTTAGAGGATAACTCTGTGAGAATATCCCTTAAACCACCAATAATCATCGAACTTGAAATCTTGTAAACGATGAACAGAACCAAGGCAAACACCAAACCAACTAGCACTGACATGTAAAAATTGTTAACTTTCTTAAGAGAAAGATTAATGTTTTTGAGCAGAGCCACAAAGATGAAAAGAAGACCAAGAATAACAAAGAAGGTCACAAATCCTCCGCCAACAGTAATCGTTTTAAGAGCTGGCAATGCTTGTTCCAGCTTGGCAAACATTCCAAAAGATCCAAATAAAGAATCAGAAGTATCAAAGGCATCCATTGCTGAGGTATCAACATCTAACTGGTTCGTAACAATAAAACTACTGAAGAACGCTAGGATATTCAAGACCAAAACAATTGGACTATAAGAGAAATATTGACCAAATTTTTTGAAGAAGGTCTTGGTCTTATCTTTATCAAAAATAGCAGGTGCCCCCATAACAAGGACATAAAAGACAAAGAAGATAAAGATGAATGCGAAAGTCTTAAGAAAACCAAAATGACTAGAAATACTATTTACAATTTCCTTATAGGCTTCATGATCTGCTTCCTTAAAGCTTTCACCATCAGCTGTAGCATTAGGGAACATCATCAATAATCTATGGAAGAAGTTGACTAAGCCCCATGAAATGAACCAAGAAGCCAAACCAATCGTTACCAAACCAAAAACAGGATGAGCCTCTTCTTCCTTAGCTTGAGGATTCTTGAAGCCTTTCAAGAACCAGGCAAAGTAATCCTTAAATCCTTTCTTAAAGGCTTCTACTTGTGGATTGGGTTGCTTAGGTGCTGGAGCCATAACCGCTTGAACTTGACCGTCTGGACCTTGTTGATAATAGACTTGTTGCTGAGGTTGTGCTACTTGGCCTGGCTGAGTAAATTGACCTGACATTGGTTGACCAGCTTGAACTGAACCTTGTTGGACCTGAGCAAATTGACTGGCTTGATCGGCCTGAGGATTTTGAAAGCTCGGCATTGCTTGTGCTTGACCAGAAGCCTCTGCAAAATCTTGCGGAGCCGCTGCTTGAACAGACTCCTGTCCTGCTTGTGGCTGAATGGGAGCTTGAGTTTGCGCCATTTGTTCAGCTTGGGCCTCTGCTGAGTTTGCTGCTTGTGCTGGCTGCGGAGCAACTGGTTCCTGCGGCGCTACTGGTTGGACTTGTTCTGGAGCTGCTGCCACATCTTCTGCCACAAATTCTCCCGCCGCAAGTCCTTGGGCCACCTCAGCCTCTGAGGGTGTTCGACCATTGATGGCCTCAAAATATTCAATCCAATCCTGTTTGTTCATGTTATTCTCCTTATCATTTTAAAAAACTGATGTTGGCATTTGAATATTCCATTTCTATCAGAATGTAACTCTTGCCCCATAAAGAAGCAAATCAAGACTAAACATAGAAAATGAGACAAAGCTTCTATTCAGTTTTCTTTTAGAATACTTCCCCATTATACTATAAATTGAATCAGAGAACAATAACGTTTTTAGATAAAAAACCTTGATAAATCAAGGTTTTTCATTACTAACTAGTGTTATCCTTTGCCCTTCTAGGAGAAAATCGCTAAAAATCAGCTTCCCAATCCGCTCAATTTTCAAGCCTGCTTTACAATCTCAAAACACTAACGGCTGACAATACTATAGTTCGTGATGAAAACAGGAAAGCTATCCTCACGCTTGCCCTATCTTAACTGATGAAGTTAATCTTACTCCCCACGACACAAAAAAAGGAAAGACGAATGTGCTTTCCTTTGAATTTAGTAAGAGATAGGCAAGTTGACGACTACCGCTATCACTCAAAACTTTTAAACCGTTTGATTGGTCTTAACGATTTGGGTCTTGAAAAGCAAAGTTGATTTCACCCTTTGGTCATTAGTAGGAAGATAAGTGTTACCGTAGTCTATAAAGAACTTTAGAATCTCAACAGACTTTTGCCATCAGGCTTTCAAATATCTACGAATAGAAATCATAGAACCGATGGAACCAATGACAATACCAATTAGGAAGAGCCCACCGATTAAATAATAAAGATAAGGATTAGCAGGATAGAGACCGAGATTTTCAGCTGCCATGGAAGGATTGATTCGATTATAGGTAATTGTATAGAGGTAATAGACAATCAGAGCAGGTAAAATAGCTCCCAAAATCCCAACCCAAGCTCCTTCGAAGAAGAACGGCGTTCGAATATAGGAGTTTTTAGCTCCGACCAAACGCATGATGATGATGTCATCCTTACGCGACATAATAGTAATACGAATCGTATTAGAAATCAGGAAGATAGCAACCAAAACCAGAAGTACTGTACCAGCCAAGCCCCAGGTCCTAATTTTCCCAACAACAGCAGTCAAACGGTCCGTATCAACACCGCCATAGTTAGCATCATTAACCCCCTCAATTTCCTTGATTTGCTTAGAGATACTTTTCATATCTTTGGCTGACTTAACCTTGACAAGATAGGCATCAAAGAGAGGATTGGAGCCTTCATCGTAAGACCAAGCGTCACCATATTGCTTTTGTAAATCTGCTAATTGATCATTTTTACTCGAGAATTTGATGGATTTGACGCCGTTGATTTCTTGAATTTTGTTGTAAATGGCATGGTAATTTTCATTGACCGACCCATCAGCCTTATTTGGGGAATCATCAAAAACATTGGTTTCCATATAAACATTAATGGTCAAATTATTTTCCACATCAGTCCCCAACTTATTGATATTGAGCAAAACTGCAAGAAAAATTCCTACCAAAGTCAGAGTAATAGTTACCGAGGAAACCGCTGCGAAGGTCATCCACCCCTGGCGTTTGAGACTGACAAAAGATTCTTTTATGTGACGGAAAAAGTTTCTAATCATCGTAGCCGTACTCTCCTTCCTCTTCATCACGCACCAACCTACCATCTTCGATAGCCAGCACCCGATGTTTGTGCGTATTAACAATACTGCTGTTATGGGTCGCCATCAAGACAGTCGTTCCCTGCTCATTGATGCGTTCTAGAAGCTGCATAATTTCTTCAGAAATCTCTGGATCCAAGTTACCAGTCGGTTCATCAGCAATAAGCACTTTAGGATTGTTGACGAGGGCTCTGGCAATAGCCACCCGCTGTTGTTCCCCACCAGAGAGCTGATTAGGGAAGGAGCGTTCCTTATGTTTAAGTCCTACCAAGCTAAGGACCTCTTTAACCCGCTTTCTAATGTAATGCGGTTTTTCGCCGATAACTTCCATAGCAAAAGCGACATTTTCATAAACTGTCTTATGGTTGAGCAGTTTATAGTCTTGAAAAACTACACCAATAGAGCGGCGCAAAATGGGAATCTGCCGTTTTTTAATCTTGTTGAGGCGGAATTGTCCCACCTTGATAGAGCCTCGGCTCACTTCTTCTTCACGATAAAGCATGCGAATAAGGGTTGATTTCCCTGCTCCTGAAGGACCAACGATATAGACGAATTCTCCATTTCTTACATCGAGGGTAATATCACGCAGGGCAGTCGAACCATGAGCATACTTTTTAGAGACTCGATTTAGTTCAATAAGTGCCATTTAATTTCCTTTCTATTCTTCTAATCGCCATTTAAGGTAGGCATCGATAAAGCCATCAATATCGCCATCCATAACCTTGTCTACCTGAGCAACCTCGTAGCCAGTTCTGTGATCTTTGACCATAGTATAAGGTGTGAAAACATAAGAGCGAATCTGTGAGCCCCATGTGATTTCTTTTTTATCACCCTTGAGGGCAGAGACTTCTTCGGCCTTCTTCTCCTGCTCTAATTGATAGAGTTTCGCCTGCAACATTTTCATAGCCCGGTCACGGTTGCCATACTGGGTTCGGTCAACGGTCGAAGCCACAACAATGCCTGTTGGGATATGTGTCAGGCGAACACCTGTTGAAACCTTATTGACATTTTGTCCGCCCGCACCGCCTGAACGAAAGGTATCCATTTTAATATCTTCATCGCGAATATCAACCTCAATGGTATCATCTAATTCAGGCATAACCTCAACCGATGTAAAGGAAGTATGCCGCCGCTTGGCTGAATCAAAGGGCGAAATCCGAACCAGACGGTGAACACCCATCTCAGACTTGAGAAGACCATAAGCATGAGGCCCTTCAAAGGAAAGTGTCACCGACTTAATACCAGCTTCATCCCCTGCCTGATAATCTAAGACTTCAACCTTAAAACCTTTGGCATTTCCATAGCGCTGGTACATCCGCAGCAGCATATCTCCCCAATCCTGAGCCTCAGTACCTCCAGATCCTGGATGAATTTCCAAGATGGCATTGTTGTTGTCATAAGGTTCAGACAAAAGCAAAGTCATTTCATAGCTTGCCATCATCTTATCCAACTTAGCCAAGGTGTCCTCCAAATCCTCTTGGACACTGGCGTCTTCTTCCAACATCTCCAGATAGAGCTCTGTTTCTTCTGAGAGTTCTTCCATCTGATTAAAGGTATCGTAGGTTTGCTTGAGCTCATTGAGCTCCTGAGAAGTCTTTTGGGCAGCAACATTGTCATCCCAAAAGTCTGGCTCGGTCATCTTATTTTCTAAAAGAGCAATATCTTCTTCTAAGCGATCGAGGTCAAAGAGACCTCCTGAAGCTAGTCAACTTCTCTTGATTTTCTACTATTTTTTGGCGAATTTCAGCCACTTCCATAATTTTTCTCCATTCTGTAGATTCAGAAAGCTAAACTCCTTAATAGAAGTTAGCCACAATTGTTCTTATTCTAACACAAAGCCCTTAAATTTGCCATTTTATACAAACTAAACGCCACTCCTCTTTAGCAGCTTGATCTCGAGGATTAAGAGCCTTCATATAATCCTTAATAGCTTGGTCTGGTTTTTTGACAATTTCTCCCAAGGCCCAGATAGCTGTCGCTGTATGGATAGGATTGTTATTTTTATCAATAATTTCCATGAGCTTAACAAGGGCATTTTTATCATGAGCATTGGCCAGAGCAATAATAACATTGCGCTGCAAGATATTCTTACCGCGCCAAGAACCAGCAATCTCGCCAAATTTTTTCTTAAAATCGCTATTCGATAGCTCTAGAAAAGGCAAAAGCTCCGGCCAGGCCAGTTCGGGATCTATCGGAGTTGCCAGAGGATTTTGAATTCCCTTGTTATAGGGACAGCAAATTTGGCAGATATCACAGCCATAGATAACTGTCTTAATCTTCTTGCGAAATTCCATTGCCATCATCCCCTTGTCCTGAGTTTGGAAGGACAGGCAGCGTTTGGCATCCATAGAGCCATTGCCAAGTAGACAGGCAGTTGGGCAGGCATCCAGACAGCGCCGGCAGTCCCCACAACCATAGTCAACTGGACTATCTGGTTCAATCTCAAGATTGGTGATTAGCTCACCTAGAAACATGTAAGAACCATACTCTTTGGAAATAACCAAACCATTTTTACCGATAAAGCCAATCCCAGCACGCTGGGCTACCGCTGTATCCACTAAGGCTCCTGTATCTACCATAGCTTTATGTTCTAAAGGAAAATTCGCACAAAGATCTTCTATTCCTTTAGCCAAACGAGTCAGCTTGTCATTCAAAACACGGTGATAATCTAATCCCCACGAATTAGGCGTAATCTTCCCTCTCTTGTACTGAGTTTTAGGCGGCTGAACTGGCAGCTGACTAGGGTAGGCTACCGCAATAGAAATGATGGTCTTTGCCGAAGCCAAACTCAGTTTAGGATTAATTCGCTCTTCAACATTTTTGTGCTCAAAACCAGAATTTCGACCTTCATCTACTGAAGCCCTCAGGGATTCTTCCAGATAAGCAAAATCATCGGCTGTCGTAAAACCAATTTTAGAAATACCAAGATCCTTGGCTAATGTTTGAATTTCTGCCTTAATATCCATAAGTCTATCATAATGGAAAATACGCCAGCTTTCAAGACTCGTTCTCACTTTCAGGCCAACCTTTCTTATCTTTTTAAATTTTTTTGCTAGAATAGACCTATGACAAAACTAGCGATTATGAGCGACCTCCACATCGATCTTAATAAATTTGGTGATTTTGAAAAAAAGACCCTTCTGGAAACTTTGCAGGAAAAAGACATTGATCACCTCCACCTAGCTGGTGATATTTCTAATCACCATCAGGATATTTCCTTGCCTTTTATCAATGAACTTCAAAAAAGCCTGAGAGTTACCTATAATCTGGGCAATCATGATATGTTGGATTTGACAGATGAGGAAGTTGATAGATTGGACTTTCAGCTCTACAGTTTGGGCAGCCGCCAACTCCTAGCCTTTCATGGTTGGTACGATTACTCATTTAGCCAAGAACCGATGGATAAAATCCTGCGCCGTAAGCAAACTTTTTGGTTTGACCGTCGACTCCACCGGCAGGCAGATGACCCTACTATTACCGAAAAAATTCTCACCAAGCTTGAAAATCAGCTCAAGCAATTAGATACCACTGACCTTATCGTCGCCATGCACTTCGTGCCCCACCAAGATTTCACCATGACCCATCCAAAATTTGCTCCCTTCAATGCCTTCCTAGGCAGCCAAAAATTTCATCATCTCTTTGCCAAGTATGGTGTAGCCCATGTAATTTTTGGACATGAGCATCGCTCCTATGGCCATGTGATTCTAGATGGAGTCAACTACCACTCTCACCCCTTAGGATATATCAGGGAGTGGGATCTAACCATTAACTTTGTTTCCGACAACCCCGAACTTAACCCCAGCGGTACCTGGAACCTCTCCAAACGCTACAATCTGGTTAGAAAGAATCCTGCCTATCAGGCCTATAAAAAAGAGCAATTCAAAACTGAATTGCTCAACTCCATGACAATATTTGACTGTTAAAAAGACCGATGAGGTCTTTTTATAATAGAAAGAGTAGGTCTTAGCATTTTCCTGCTTACTACCACTTTATGCTACAATAGCACTAAATTATTCTGACGAAAGGAATCTCATGATAGTATCGTTTAGAGCCCTCTTAAAAGAGACTTGGAAAAATTTGTGGCAGCATCTATGGACCTATCTACTGACAGCTATTATTTTGCAAATTGGCTTAGCCTACTTGGCCAAGGGACTGCTCTCCTTCCTCTTTAATAGAGTGGTCGGCTTTGCCGGTCTCATCAACTTGACGCCTGATAGTTGGTCGGCTATCCGCCATCATCCGCTAGCTTTACTCTTTTTCTGCCTCTACCTCTTAGTCTTAGCAGGAACCATCTACCTAGAATTTGCCATTTTAACCATTACTGTTGCCAGGACCTACCAGCCTCTTTCTATTCGTCAAATTATTAAAGATCTGCCTCAAAAATGGCGAGAGCTTTGTAGCTGCCAGCTCCTAGTCTTTCTTTTTTATCTTACCCTCATGGTGCCTCTGGCCGTCTATGGCTTGAAATTCGGTCTGCTTTCTCACTTTAATATTCCTAATGTCATTTCAGATCCATTAGTAAAATCCAGCTTAGGAAAATTTAGTTATCTGACTGGTCTGATCCTAATTGTCTATTTCAACCTCCGTTTTATTTATTTTATCCCCCTCTATACCATCAACAACCGCAAACCCAGTCAGGTTTTGCGAGACTCTTGGCAGCTAACCAGAGGAACTCAGATCAAAGTCTTAGCCTTCTTTGGCTGTTACAGCCTATCTACAGGACTTGGCCTCACCCTTATCTATAGTGGGGCCGCCCTGCTTTTTGACCAGCTAGATCAAGCAGGTAACAACCTCCTACTTCAGACAAGCTTCGACAATCTGGTGCGATTCCTCAATTTTGGAACTATTTTGGAACTAAAATATGTTCTGATTATCCTCCTAACTAGTCATCTCTTAAAGCATAAAAAGTATCAGTTACACCTTTCCTACCGATCCGAAGACAGACCAGTTTGGGGCTTTCCTCACTGGACTCGGCTCCTGATTCCACTAACACTTTTAACCTGCTTAATTTCCAACGGCCTCAGCCTCTACCTCCTGCCACACCATTCTCAGGCTCTCCTAATCGCCCATCGGGGAGATGATACCCACGGTGTCGAAAATTCTATTACAGCTATGCAGGCCGCCCACAAGGCTGGAGCAGATTATTCAGAGATGGATGTTGTCATGACCAAAGATCAGCAATTCGTCGTCAGTCACGACAATAACCTCAAACGTCTGACTGGTTTAGATAAAAATATTTCTGATTTAACTTTAGCCCAAGTAATTAAACTTAAAACTTACCAGAATGGCCACAGCGATCATATTGCTTCACTAGATGAATTTATGAAGGCCGCTCAGGCTTGTCATCAGAAAATTGCTATCGAATTAAAACCCTATGGACATGAGCCAGCCAACTATGTTGATATATTTCTTAAGAAGCTTAAGGATCTAAAAGCCGTTCAAGGCAACAAGATTATGTCCATGAAACTGCCAGTCATCGAAGCGATTGAAAGAAAGCTACCCCAAGCTGATACCGGCTATCTGGTTTCTCTCCAGTTTGGACCACTTCCGCCCCACAAGGTTGATTTTTACGCTATTGAAGAATTCTCTTATAATAATGTAGCGGCCCTGTCTGCCTATCAACAAAAAAAGGATCTCTATGTTTGGACCGTCAATGATGATAGTCTCTTATTCCGTTTCTTACACAGCCCAGTCAATGGGATCATTACCGATAAACTGACTGATTTTAAAACGAACCAAAAAGAAATCGATCCTCAGGATTCGTATTTTGACAGAGTAATCCGTCTCTTAAAAATCGAGTTTACAGACTCTTGAGCTCAAAACATGATTGGGATAATGGGAGTTAAAAATCTTTGCCATTAATTCATGTTTCTTCATATAGAAAACCAAAAAGCGAACAAAATTAGAATTTTCGTCATTAGAAATCTAACTTTGCTCGCTTTTTATTTGTTACTAGCCTTTGTCTGTCATCTCAGAGACGACAGAACCTGTGAGTAGAGCGTATCGCTCATGAACATCTGTCCCACTTGCATTTATGCCCGTGTTCTCCTTGATTAGGCTTTACGATTCTTTTTATTTTGAGCATTCATCCAGTCAAAGATATTAGCATATTTTTTGCCCTTATAGACCGCCTGAGCATCACCGCCGCGGGTAGCATTGGTTGGTACCATACCGGTCAAACCTGCCCAATTTTCAGCATTAGTAGCATTTTGCACACCGGTAACTTGGTCGTTCATAAAGTAAACCCATGACCAGTGTCCATTGTAAGTTGGATGATTAGCAAACTCACCAACATTGGTTTCAAAGTAAGACAGCCATTTATTTTGCCCGCCAGCCTGCAACATATCTTTATAGAACGGCAAGACATGATTGTCAACATCAAGAGTTGCATCTGCCTTAGAAGAAATCAGCCACATTGGTTGATTCCTTAAAGCAGCTTGCACATCCACCTTAATATTATTATTATTGTTAGTCAAAATAACATCATACGGTGCAGAAATCGGAACTAGAGCAGCAAAGTAATTAGGATAAGCAGCAGCTAAAGCCCAAGTCATTCCGCCGCCATTTGAGGCACCGGCCAAATAAATACGATTACTATCAATATCTGGATGGGCAGCAACATAAGAGCGAATAGCGGCCATGACTTGAGTCTTATCTGCTTTTTCCCAAGACGTTGGGCTCTGCAATACCATGACATAAGCGCCTTTTTGGGTACCCTTGCCAGTTGAAGTGAAATGACTTTGAATCGGATCTTCTGTCAAGTTGACAGCGTTGCTGGCAAGAATCGGAATATCAACATCTGTACCAACTTCACCAATACCATGCAGCCAGATAATCAATGGATTCTTTTCACCAGCCTTGGCGTTTTCCGGCGTATAGGCTGCGTAATGAAAATCGCCATAAGTAGCACGTTCTGAGAAACGTTCTGTCTCAGGAATCACTCGGTTAGCAATAGCATTTTGTTCCGAAGTAAGATTTTGATGATAAACAGAACCATCATATTGAACAGACAAGCCATCTACTTTAACATTATAGGCACTAGCCCACTGGTTAGAAAAAGTAGCCATATCAAAATTAAATGGAGAAGCATTCTTGCTGGTATCATTACTATCATAAGGGATGTTCAATTCCAGTGTTACATAATTGCTGCTGTCGAAATAGACCACATGACCAGTCGCATCTGAAACATAAGAATTCAAGACTTGACGAGCTACACCTGCGGTCATAACACTGGCACCATTATGAATAACCGATGGGGTTACCTTATGATCAAATTGTAAGATGATTTTAGAAACAGCAGGGCCAAATTCATAGCTATCAACCACAATACTGGTTTTGACAACCTGAATCTTATCTTGAGCCTGACCATCGCCATTATTATCAAATCTATAGGTTACACCATCAATCAACAGACTAGTATTTCTAAGCATTTGGCCTGAATTTTCATCATAATAATGAGTTTTGCCATCAACTTGAACGAGACCGCCTTTAACTTGGCTACCATCAGCATTGAAATAGAGATCTTGTCCATTAATCGTTTGAGTACCTGTGGCGGCAGCTCCGTCAGAACCAAAATAATACCATCTGCCATCAATTTGAGCAAAACGGTCGGTCCAAAGATTGCCACTATCTTGATCATAATAGCGAATCTTCCCATCACTATCAGTGACCAAACGTCCCTTAGCCTGCTTGCCAGTAGTTGGATCAAAGTACAGCTTTTGGCCACCGATTTCTTGGCTCCCAACAACACGAGCACCGTCAGAACCATAATAGAACCAACCTTGTTGATCATCTGCTTGGCGGAAACGGTTGATCCACAGCTCACCACTATCCCTATCAAAATAATAGACCTTACCATCAATGGTAGCCTCTTGACCTTTGACCTGCTTCCCATCTTGAGCGAAATAGAGCCTTTGACCGTTGATATCTTGACGGCCAGTCACATTGTTACCATTATTATCAAGATAGTACCAGTTGCCCTGTCCATCATCAACAAAAGTATTCTTGTATTTAACATCAGCTGTGACGGCTCTTTTAGCCAAGGCGGCATCAAGCTTATCAGCCTGAGCACCAGTCCCGGTCGCAATCTTAGAATCAGCTAGATTAGCCTCAAAGCTGGCAGTCTCACTCCCTTGGTCTAGATTTAACGTCGTCGTTGCCGCATCGGGATTCGCTACTGATTCGGTAGCAGGCTGAGCAACCATACTAGTTTCGCTGGTACTTGTCGGCGTGACGGCTTCTTGCTGATTATTGACTTCAGTTGGAGCAACAGCAGTCTGGCTAGAACTACTCTGCTCAGTATCAGTTTGAACTTGATTGTCCTGATCGTTACCTGTTTGTGCAGCAATTTGGTTATTATTCTCTTGCTCATCAGCACTTGTTTCATCAGCTTGAGCTAAACCAGCTGTTCCTGATAAAAAGGCAGCAACCGCAACAGATGCTAAGCCAAATTTCAATTTACGAAAACTGTAACGTTGATGTTTTTCCAATGACATAATATCATTCCTCCTTGTAATCCCTGTCATTTTAGCACATTTTGCGCTATCAAACAATTTTTAAGTCTGATTTAAGTTTTGTTTGAGCTATTTTCAATATGCCTATAAAAATTCTGACTTCTAACAGATTTATCAAGACCCGCTTTGACCATACTGAAATCACATTCCTGCATTAACACTTCTTTCATAAAAAGAAAGAAGGAAAAATCAGGCCTTAGGCATGGAAGAAGCTGCCTTTCTACCAGAAAAGGCACCTCTTGATTGCATTACCAGTGATCCTCATGATGCTTATAGTGTTTTCTTGCCTAGCCTAGCCAACGATCTAGGACGGGCCATCATGGTAATCGAAATGGCTCCGCTCAAGCTTACCTAATCAGCGATACTACTAAGAAAATCCTCACTCTTCCTAACTTGGCACAAACCAATCAAGAGAGCAGTAAAAAGGCCAGCTCAGCCCACCTGGATAGACTCAACATTCAAAAAACAGGCGTATCGAGGGAAGGACCGCGCTAGCAAGGTTTGAACTTTGCGAGCCAAGGTGCAGCTTTTATCGACAATTATCCCACTAAAAGAAATAGTGAGACCTCTTGATGATCGCCGTTATGTTTTTAAAAGCTCATTCCATTCTTAGAAATCTTTTTCATACAGTAAGGAAAAAGATTCCCAATATACCATACTGTCCTTATGAAGTCAGTAAAATAAGTAAACAAAGTACCTACAGTACTTGTCGCAGACTATTACATTCATCAGAACTTACGTAGAAATATTTCAGTTAGAACACAAAAATTGAGAGTGGGACAAACAGCCATGATAGCTTAGCCCTCACCCACAAAGCATTGTAATCTCTGAAGATTACGTATAAAAAATCAGTAAATCGTGATAAAATCACAACTTTGATTTTCTTCGCTCTCCCATTTTAAGGCTCAGGTCTCTGCCACTTTCTTATCTTTAGGTGGCAGGCTTTGGCAGTCTATCCCCAGACTGCCAAAGTTCACTGGAGCATTTCACCCACCTCCGCACAGTTGATTAGGTTAGTCGCTATCCCTTGCTACGAAAGGGATAAGGACCGCCAATCAACCACTGCGTCGATCTGGTAAATCTAGAAATAATGCTAACGGATATGGATTTTTGTCCCGGACTCAATTTCTCCTTTAAATTTTAGGGCATTATGACATGAAAAAGAGATGGTCAAATGGCCATCTCTTTTAAATGAGTGAGGGGAATAGGCAAAGCACCATCGTACTCAATTCCAGATTTCAATCATGACATAGAGCCAAAGCAGCCAATAATACTACTTTGGCGAAGTCAGTGAATGAGCTCACCATTCGCCACCAAGTTCTTCAAAACTTAGGCGGTTGGGCCTCTCACATCTTGGCTTCCAACTCCACATCGGGGTACTTGTCTGCAAACCAACGCAGAGCGAAGTCGTTTTCAAAAAGGAAAACGGGTTGATCGAAACGATCCTTAGCGAGAATATTACGGCTGGACGACATACGCTCATCCAAGTCGTCAGGCTTAATCCATCGCACAGTTTTGCTGCCCATCGGGGTCATGACAACTTCAGCATTGTATTCACTTTCCATACGATGCTTAAAAACTTCAAATTGTAGTTGACCGACAGCTCCCAGCATATATTCGCCAGTTTGGTAGTTGGTATAGAGCTGAATGGCTCCTTCTTGTACCAGCTGCTCAATTCCTTTATGGAAGGACTTCTGCTTCATGACATTCTTGGCTGAAACCTTCATGAAGAGTTCTGGGGTAAAGGTTGGTAGCGGCTCAAATTCGAACTTATTCTTGCCGACGGTAAGAGTATCACCAACTTGATAAGTTCCCGTATCGTAAACGCCAATAATATCACCAGCAACAGCATTTTCTACATTTTCCCGCGATTCCGCCATAAATTGAGTAACATTGGACAATTTAGCCCCCTTACCCGTCCGCGTTAAGTTGACTGACATACCTTTCTCAAACTCACCAGAAACGATGCGAACAAAAGCAATACGGTCGCGATGACGAGGATCCATATTGGCCTGAATTTTAAAAACAAAACCAGAGAAATCCTTATCCAGTGGATCAATCATACGATTATCTGTCGTTCGGTGACCATGAGGTTCTGGGGCAAACTTCAAGAAGGTATCTAGAAAGGTTTGTACCCCAAAGTTTGTTAAAGCGGAGCCGAAGAAGACAGGGGTCAGCTCACCCGCCAAAATGGCCTCTTCTGAAAATTCATTACCCGCCTCAGTCAGAAGCTCGATATCTTCCTTAGCTTGTTCGTAGAAGGGATTGCTGGCAAAGAGGGTATCTCCATCTAAAATTTCAGCAAAGCGCTCATCACCCTTGTAGAGCTCCAGACGCTGATTATGAATATCATAGAGCCCCTCAAAGGATCGTCCCATACCGATTGGCCAATTCATAGGATAGCTAGCGATACCTAGGACATCCTCTAATTCTTCCAAGAGGTCTAAGGGTTCTCGCCCATCACGATCCAACTTATTGATAAAAGTAAAAACGGGGATACCACGATGCTTTACGACCTCAAAAAGTTTCTTGGTCTGCGCCTCAATCCCCTTAGCAGAATCGACTACCATGACTGCTGCATCAACAGCCATCAGGGTCCGATAGGTATCTTCAGAGAAATCTTCGTGCCCCGGTGTATCTAGGATGTTGACACGCTTGCCAGCATAGTCAAACTGCATAACCGAGGATGTTACAGAAATCCCACGCTGTTTCTCAATATCCATCCAATCTGACTTGGCAAAAGTCCCAGTTTTTTTCCCCTTGACAGTACCAGCCTCACGAATTTCACCCCCAAAATAAAGCAACTGCTCTGTAATCGTTGTTTTTCCAGCATCTGGGTGAGAGATGATAGCAAAAGTGCGCCGTTTCTTAATCTCGTCTTGTAAAGTCATTGTTTTCCAATCTTATCATGTTCAATCTAAATCTAGCAGAGCTAATTTCAGCTAGACACAAGCCAAAATACTCTGCAACCCTTTCATTATAGCTAAAAATGAAAGTGAAAGCAACTCAAGCTCCCATGGCAAGACCTAAAGTCTCGTACCTTCTGTACACATTTTTCGGGGGAACTGCTTAGCTGCCCCCCTTATGAAACTGTTTTTCTTGTAAACAAAAACAGAACGTCGCCTGAGGCGAAATTCCGTTAATTTCATGTAGGATTCTCAACCTAAATGCCAGCTATACAGTTTCTAAAACTTACTCTGAGACTTAGCCTAACAATCAAAAAGAGTGGGAACACCCCAAGAATTGAAAATTTTGGTTCTCACCACATCCTAGTTTTTAGGTGATGACCTGAAATGGTCTCCCCTCAGACCGTTTTTAACACTTGCTTTGCAAGCTTCATTTCCCGATTAAAAAGGGCTGGGGGCCTTTTGAGGTTGGAAATAAGATGAACGATGGCCATCACATTCGTTTAGATTTTCTGCTTTAGCCTTGTGGCAAAAGGAAAACTAGCCAGCAGTGGTTCATCGAGGCTAGGAAAAAATATTCCAGCCTTCTATTTTTACAGTAATAACAGTTTGGCGCAGTGGTTGGGAGTCCTTATCTTGGGGTGCAGCCCCATTTTCAGGCATCCCCTTAAACAGTCCACTGGACTGTTTAACTACTCCGCAAGTGTTAGCGACCATCCTAATCAACTGTCCCACTCTCTAATGAACTGTGCAGGAGTAAGACTTCTTGGCATAGCTAGTAAGTCTTACCCTCCAACAACTGCGCCAAAAGTTTATTACAAAACAGGAAGACTGGACGAGTTTTCGCCCAGCCCTTTTTTATAGCTCTCTTACATTAGTTATCCTTGTCACTATACTTAGAAGACAAGTTATAAGTTTTTCCGCCATCGTCTGATTTAAAGGTTAAACCTACATAGGTCAAATGAGAATCATCAGTACCATAATCTGAGTAAGTGACTGACAAACCATAGCTGATATCTTCGTCACCATAGAAAGACAGATTATAATAGGCTGAAGAAACTTTTGGATGCTTATTCTTAATATCATTCCAACTGCTACCGCCGGCACCCGTTTCACTGTCGCCTTCTTTCAATGCATCATAGTCTTCTTTTTTCCAGTCAGATTTATAATCCCTGCTCGAATCAATATCATCAGCATTAAAATTCGCATTTCCGCTTGAAAGAACGAACTTGCCATTGTATTGCTTTTCAAAAATCACCGTGACACTATTGTTGCTTCCAGCTTTGCTGTCCTTATAAGTCAAAGTCAGACGATCACCCGAAATTTGTGCGTCAGAAGCCTTACCATGTTTCTCAATAACATCAGAAACCGAGTCTGATTTGGCCTCCAAGTCCTTGAAGTCATCCTGCTTCCATTCAAATTTATAATCTTTATCAATATAGTCATTGACATCTGTACTGTCATCTTTGACCTTACCATCTTTTTTACTGATTGAAGCTGAACTAGTGTCTGTAGTTTTATGCGACACAGAAGCAAAAGTGGCAACACTAGTAACAATGAGAGCCAGCAGAGCAACACCAGTCGCAACAATCGAAAGGACTGGCTTGCCTTTAAGATTCAGGATAATCAGGACGGCAGCGCCGATTAAACCAAGCACCGATAAACCTAAGAATAGGGGAGCTGCCAGTAGGAAAGATAAAATCATAAAGAGCACTGACAGAGTCAAGGAAATAATTGGTAAAATTAGGCTCAGAAAGTTGCTAGACTTAGCCGGAGCCACTCCTGTCATCTGTCCTTGCGGCATAGCTGAAGCAGTCGGTTGAAAACCAGTCTGAATTGATGTTGGGCTTGACACTTGTTGAGCTGAGGCAGACAGACCAGAGTCTGGCATTTGACCAGCTGGATTAAAGGCTGAATTTGCTGGTTCAACAGGCTCTTGAGTTGGATTCGCTGGTCCCTGAACAGGCTGGACAGGTGCCCCCTGCTGAACAACTGACTCTGCTGGCTGAACCAAAGGCGCTGCCTCTCGGACTGGTTGGTCTGCTTGACCAGCTGAATTTGTTATCTCTGGACTAGCTTCAGAAGTCAAACTCTCAGATTCAGCACTTGTTTGAGTTGTTTCAGCCACTGAACTGCTAACAGGAGCAGGGTTAAGGATACTAGCCATTTGAGCTTTATCAAAGCCGGTTGCTTTAGCCTGCATAAATTCAGCAGCTGTTGGTTTTCGACCAGAAACTGATTCAAATAATTTCATCCAGTCTTCTCGAGCATCCGCTTGACTCGTAGCTGGTTCTTGAACTGGTGTTTGTTGAGCTTGTCTCGGAGCAAACTCGCTAATATCAAAATCGTTTCTCATCGCCTGCGCATATTCAGCAGCTGTTGGTTTTCGACCTTTAGTGGATTCAAATAGGTTTACCCATTCTTCTTTGGTTGCCATATGAGGAAATCTCCTTATTTTTTTGTTAGAGAGCTAGTCTAAATACTTTCTTCAAACAAGATAGGGATACATCAGTAATATCTACTAGCTTTTTATCATTTAGAACTAATACTCAAAGAAAATCAAAAATAGACAAGGCGACGAAGCGCAGGCAGTACCGATGTACAGCAAGCAGAAGTCAACGATGTATAGTTTTGATTTTCAAAAAGTATAACTAAACCGTCAATAACAATTATCATTATTCTAGCATGTTTTTAGAACCTTTGCAAAGCAATCTTAATGATAATTTAAGATTTATTTCAAAAGAAAGACAATTCTAGCTAGAAAACATCAGCAGGCCAATCCCACTGATACCTTTAAAAAATTAGCAGCAATTCCCAAAGAAGAGATAAAAAACAGCAACTCACTGAGGATTTGCTGTTTGATCATTGTTAGCTTGCTCAGAGCCATCGGTCTCTGAAGAAGATTCCGTTGCATTCTGATCTGGGTTTTGATCGCCCGAATCATCTGACTGCGATTCTTCTGGAGCTTGATCAGGATTGTCGCCATCAGAATTTCCAGTATCTTCTTGTTCGCCTTCATTATTGGTCGCAAAGATACCAACCTCCATATCAATAATATGGTTGTCCTTCAAGCTATCCTTAATTTTATCATAGTAAGGAAGCTTTTTATCAATTTGAGACAGAGGCACGCGCACTGTATTTCCATCCTGCATTTCCAAATTGAGGAGATCAGGTGTTGTCTTAGAATCTGCCAAGGTAATGACCTTAATTTCAGAAATCAAAGATTTATCCATCTTGGTCAGTTTTCTAATCAAACTGGACAAGTACTTACCATTTTCAAGATTTATAGTCGTAAACGCATCAGGCAAAGCCGTTGCTTCAACACTGTTGAGACGAGTCCCACTCTCTAGGATTGGGACATACCCCTGATCTGTCTGAGCATAGGCAACGATACTGTATTCCTTGACCTTAATCGAGAAAGTAAAGGGAAATTGATAATCAACCGTGGCAGATTTGACCCAAACATCATTTTTAGCAATCGACTGGGCTAACCGAGAACGATTAAAGATAGTAGCTAAGGTATAGTCGCTATCCTTTAAACCAGAAGCCTTCAAGACCGACTGACTATCGGTTTGATTAACCCCTTCAACCGTTACCTGTTTAATCTTGCTAAGCGGAGTCATCATATAGAGTGCCAAGAGAAGCCCTAAAAATGCAGGGACAAGTACACTGGTCAGACGTCGTTTGAACTTAGTTGACTTAGGCTTGGGCTTTTTAGGCAAAGGCTTTACTGAAGCCTTTTTAGCAGGTTTAGACTTTTTCTTAGAACCAGCCTGAGACTTCTGCTTTTTTCCCTTGCCATTGCTTTCATTATCTTCTTTAGAAAACGAAGATTGGCCTGTGAAACGAGCTCGATTCTTATCGGCCAACTCCTTCTTGAGCTTTTCTTGCTCCTTCTTCTTTTCTTCCTTCTGTTTCAAAAAGTCAAGATTGCGTTTTTGCCACTCAGTCAGAGGAGCTTGCTCTTGCTTTTGATTTTTTTCATCTTTTGATTTTTTAGCCAAGATTTCCCCCTTTTCGACAAAAACAAACAACTGCTAGCTTTTCGATGATCCTTGAGAGATAGCCATGCTTAATAGCTGATAAAACTCTTCTGGCGATTTAAGTTCTGTCGTATCTGCCATAGCAGATAGATAGCTTTTTTTAGCGGATAAAAGTTGCTTTAGCTTTGCTTCAAGATTTTTTAATGTCAAGTCAGGCTCTAGCAGCTGAGTTGAATAGCCCTTTTTTTCAAAGTAGGCTGCGTTTTCTAACTGATCTCCCCGACTGGCCTCCTTACCAAGAGGGACAATGATATGGAGTTTTTGCATAGCCAGAAGCTCAAAAATCGTATTTGAGCCTCCTCTTGTCACTACAACATCCGCCAAATCCATCAAAGGTTGGTAGAGATCAGTCACATAATCAACCCGATAGAGGTGAGACTGCAAACCATTTAGGCTCTTATCACCGGAAATATTGATGACATTGTAAGACTCAGTCAAGTCAGGATTGTTGGTGATGAAATCGTTAAAGACCTTGGCCCCAGCAGACCCACCAATAAAGAGGAGAGTTTTCAGATTGGAATCAAAGGCTGCTTTAATTTTCTTAATTTGCTCAGAATCAGGAGTAGTTTGGTCGGTCTGATTCACCTTAGTAATAGCTCCTACGTGCTGAGCCTTGCTCAAGCCCTGCCCTTGCTCAAAGGTAGTGAACATCTTGGTCGCAAACTTGTAGGCAATCCGATTAGCCAGCCCCATAGACAGGTCTGATTCATGGACGAAGACAGGAACGCGCAAAAGTTTAGCGGCTACAACAGGCGGAACCGAGACAAAACCTCCCTTAGAAAACAATGCTTGCGGCCTAATTCTGGCAATGATAGCCAAAGACTGCAGGACACCCCAACCAACCTTGAAGAGATCTAACAGGTTCTGAAAAGAAAAGTAACGCCGTAATTTCCCTGTCGCAATACTATGAAATTTAACATCTAGGTCCGACTGGAGCAATTGTTGGTGTTCGATGCCATGCTTATCACCAATATAGTGAACTTCCCAGCCATCTTTCAAAAATTTGGGAATCAGAATCAAATTGAGAGTAACATGGCCGACAGTTCCACCACCGGTAAAGACGATTTTTTTAGCCATGCTCACTCTCCCTTTAGGCTTTCAAAGGCAGCGATAAAGTCATCTCCACGCACCTCAAAACTCTTATACATATCCCAAGAAGCATTGGCTGGGCTCAGGAGAATCACATCATCAGGAGCCGCTTCTTTAAAGGCAATGCTTGCAGCATCTTTGACATCCTCAGCATCCAAATAAGGAACGCCCGCTTTATCTGCAGCTCGCTTGACACGAGGGGCAGATTGACCGATGATAATCATTTTTTTCAAGCCGACAATATCTGGTATTAGCTCATCAAATTCATTTCCGCGATCCAAACCACCGGCAATCAAGATGACCTTGTTATTATCAAAGCCAGACAAAGCTTTTTGAGTAGCAAGAATATTGGTTGACTTAGAATCATTGTAGAAGGAAACGCCCTTTACCTGTCCCAAAAATTGCAGACGATGCTTGACTCCACTGAAACTGGACAAAGTTTGAGCGATGACAGCATTATCTACACCTGATAACTTAGCAACCGCAATAGCTGCCAAGGCATTTTCAATATTGTGACTGCCAGGTACACCAATAGTATCTGCGGCCATGACTTGCTCACCTTTAAAGCAGAGGTAACCATCCTTGAGATAAGCACCATCGACTTCTTCCTGAGTTGAAAATGGCAGGACGGTTGCTTGTGTCTTAGAAGCCAGCTCCTTAGCCAAATCTTGATTAAAATTAAGAATCAGATAGTCATCAGCCGTCATCTGATCTTGCAGGTGCCACTTAGCTACCACATAGTCTTCAAATGTTCCATGGTAGTCAATATGAGTTGGCATAAGATTGGTGATAACTGCCATGTGAGGGTGAAACCTCTCAACTCCCATCAATTGGAAGGACGATAACTCCATCACCAAAGTATCCTTATCAGTTGCTGTCATAGCCACTTCTGAAGCTGGAAAACCAATATTTCCAGACAGGAGAGCCGACTGACCAGCTGCATTAAGGACATTCGCAATCATGGTTGTTGTTGTCGTTTTCCCATTAGAACCAGTAATCCCAATAATTGGGCTCTCAGAAATCCGATAGGCCAATTCAACTTCAGTATAGACAGGAATACCTTTTCCCAGAGCCTTTGCCACCATAGGATTGTCGTAGCGAATTCCGGGATTTTTAATCATATAGGCGAAATCTTCGTCCAAAAGTTCCAAGGGATGGTGGCCACAGATAACCTTGATCCCTTCTTCCAAGAGAGCCTGAGCCGAAGGATTTTCTTCAAAAGGCTTGCCATCATTGACCGTTACAATGGCTCCTAATTTTGCTAAAAGACGCGCTGCTGCTTCGCCTGAACGCGCCAATCCCAAAACCAGCACCTTCTTGTTCTCAAAGTCTTTAACTGCTTTCATAATAAGCCCACTTCCAACTAGTATAGTTCTCTTTATTTTACCTTTAATTGAGTGGTTTTTCAAGCCTAGCACCACAGACAAGACCTCTCGACTTTTCCCTTCAAAGCAGACTTATTTGTCCTTGACTAACTGTTTATTTAGGGCTCTAAAAAAGGGAGTGGGAACAACCAAAAAATTGAAAATTTTGGTTCTCACCACTTCCTAATTTCTTTGCGGTAACCTGAAACGGTCTCTTCCCAGACCTTTTCACTCCACACCCGCACAGCTCAAAAGGTTCCACAGGCCTTTTAAGGTTGGAAATAAGATGAACGATGCTCATCTTATTCGCTTAGTTTTTCCGCTTTGTCCTCATGGCAAAAGGAAAACCAGCCACTGCACCAAGAGTTTATTCCAAAACAAAGATACTGGACGAGCTTTTGCCCGTTCTCTTTATCATGACTTAAAATGATTGACAATATAATTTTTAAAACCAACCCAAAGTTTGTGATGCTTGTTGGGCCGAGTAGACAGACCAACAACATCCCGGAGGCTGAAATAAGCCAATCCTACCATAGCTAGGGCTACAAAAACTTCTGGGGGGGATTGAATCAGTTTGACAAAACCGAGAATAGACATGACAATCAGGACCGCAACAATTCCCATGGTTGAAATCATATTCATCGTATTTTTTACGGTCTTAGGAGCCGCAAAGAAATAATAAATGGCAATCAAGATTGCAACAAATAGATAAAACATTGCCGGTACCTCCTAACGCAGTGATGAGCTGGTAACACTAATTTTAATAGTTTAGCCCCCATCCCAGTATAGCTAAGCATCTAAGTACAAGGAAGCATCGAACAGCTGAAATTTACGACTGCTCTCTCATTCCTTACTCAGCTGCTGCTGTTTTTTTCTTTTTGTTAGCCTTATCGCGGGCTGCCTTGTTTAAAATTTGCTTCCGTAAACGGATTGATTCTGGTGTAACTTCCATGTATTCATCGTCGTTGAGGAATTCCAGCGACTCTTCCAAAGTTAAAATACGAGGAGTCTTGATGACTGCTGTTTGATCCTTAGTTGCTGAACGAACATTGGTCATCTGTTTAGCCGTTGTAATATTAACACCAAGGTCATTATCACGGGCATTTTCCCCAACAATCATTCCTTCGTAAACTTCGGTCCCTGGATTAACAAAGATAGTCCCGCGTTCTTCAATTCGCATAATGGAGTAAGTGGTGGCCTTACCATTATCAATAGAAACCAAGGCACCGCGGTGGCGACCGGAAATCTCACCAGGAACAACTGGCAAGTATTGGTCAAAGGTATGGTTCATGATACCGTAACCACGCGTCATAGAAAGGAACTCCGTTGAGTAACCGATTAGACCACGAGCCGGAATCAAGAAGACCAAGCGCGTTTGTCCGTTGCCGACCATTTGCATATCCAGCATATCTCCCTTACGTTCTGAGAGGGACTGGATAATAGCTCCCTGATATTCTTCAGGAGTATCAATTTGTACCCGTTCAAATGGTTCACACTTAACACCATCAATTTCTTTGATGATAACTTCAGGACGTGAAACTTGCAATTCATAGCCTTCGCGACGCATGGTTTCAATCAGAATAGACAAGTGCAATTCCCCACGTCCGGAAACAACCCATTTATCAGGAGAATCTGTTGGGTCAACCCGAAGGGAAACGTCAGTCTGCAATTCAGACAGGAGACGTTCTTCAACCTTACGTGAGGTTACCCATTTTCCTTCACGGCCAGCAAATGGTGAATTATTAGCCAAGAAAGTCATTTGCAAGGTTGGTTCATCAATGTGAAGAATTGGCAATGGTTCAACAGCATCGGTTGGTGTGATAGTTTCACCGACGAAGATATCTTCCATACCCGAAACGGCAATCAAGTCACCAGCCTTAGCTTCGTCAATTTCTCGACGTTCAAGACCGAAGAAACCAAAGAGCTTGGTAACACGGAAATTCTTAGTTGTCCCGTCCAATTTAGACAGGGTAACTTGGTCACCGACCTTAATTTTACCGCGGAAAACACGCCCGATACCAATACGGCCAACGAAATCATTGTAATCCAAAAGAGAAACTTGAAATTGTAGAGGCTCATCAGAGTTATCAATTGGTGCTGGAATATGATCAATGATGGTATCAAAGACTGGTTCCATAGTATGTGCTTGATCAGCTGGATTATCTGACATAGACGAAGTTCCATTGATAGCTGACGCATAAACGACTGGGAAATCCAACTGTTCATCATCAGCACCAAGTTCAATGAAGAGCTCCAGCACTTCATCAACAACTTCTGCTGGACGAGCTGCTGGCTTATCAATCTTGTTAACCACAACGATTGGAATTAGATTCTGTTCCAAAGCTTTTTTCAGCACAAAACGTGTTTGTGGCATTGTTCCTTCGTAGGCATCTACAACCAAGACAACCCCGTCAACCATCTTCATGATTCGTTCCACTTCACCACCGAAATCGGCGTGTCCTGGGGTATCCATAATATTAATGCGTGTACCATTGTAGGCAACGGCAGTATTCTTAGCTAGAATAGTAATCCCACGCTCTTTCTCCAAATCGTTAGAGTCCATCGCTCGCTCTTGCAACTCTTTATGTTCATCCAGTGTATGAGATTGTTTCAAGAGCTCATCTACCAAGGTTGTTTTCCCATGGTCAACGTGGGCAATGATAGCGACGTTACGAATATCTTCTCTAAGTTTAGTCATGTCTTCCTCGATTATTCTATAAGTTTTCAACCTTATTATTATAGCACGAATTCCCCCAAAAATCAGGCAGCAATGCATGTAAACGTTTTTAAAAAGCAAGAGTAAAATTTTTTTCAAGCTCAAAAGAGAGCCAGATAAAATCATCTTGCTCTCCCTCGTGGGCCATGCTAGCCTTTACTGAAAAATTATCCTTCTTTAACTTAACTCCTTAACTTATTCTTTTTAACTAGGCGATCAAATTCATCCAAGCGTTTGCCAAAGAGTTGGAAAGCAGACTCTAAGTAATCTGCCTGAGTCATATCCACTCCTGCCTTGGCAATAACTTCCAGTGGGTCGGCAGAACTTCCGGCTTTAAGATAATCGAGATAGCGTTTCCTATCTTCCTGAGAACCATGAATAATTTTTTCAGCCAGATAACTGGCAGCCGCAAAACCTGTCGCATACTGATAGACATAGTAATTATAGTAAAAATGAGGAATACGTGCCCATTCATATTGAATCTCAGGATTACCTTCCTTGGCTAGGCCATAATAAGTTTGATTGAGGTCCGCATAGAGCTCATTTAAATACTGACTCGTTAAGACTTGACCTTGGGCGTCTGCCTGATGAATCTTCTCTTCAAATTCTGCAAACTGAGTTTGACGAAATACCGTCCCTTTGAAACTATCCAAATAATGATTAAGAATAGCAAAACGCTCCTTGTCAGTCTTCGCTTCCTTGAGCAGAGTCTCGGTCATAATATTTTCATTAGTAGTCGAGGCAATCTCAGCCAAGAAAATTGAATAATCCCCATAGACATAGGGCTGATTCTCACGGGTAAAAGTCGAATGCATACTATGCCCCATCTCATGAACCAAGGTATAGAGGTTGTCCAGCGTGTCCTGCCAGTTGAGTAGCATAAAAGCTTTGGTATCGTAAGAACCACCTGAATAGGCTCCCGAACGTTTGCCCTTGTTGGCCTGAACATCAATCCACCGCTGAGACAGAGCTTCTTTTACCCGCTCAGTGTAGTCTGACCCATAGATTGCCAAAACCTCCAAAGCTTTGGCCTGAGCTTCTTCATAAGTAATGGACATGTCCAGCTTGGACAGGGGCGTATAGACATCATACATTTTTAAATCTGCTATCCCTAAAACTTCCTGCCGCAGACGTATGTAACGTTGCAATAAGGGAAGATATTTATGAACTGTTGCAAGCAGGGTCTCATAAACAGCCTCTGGAATATGGTTGTCAGCCATAGCAGCCTGACGGGCAGAATCATAATGGCGAATCCTCGCAGTTAAATTATGACTCTTGACCGTTGTCGCCAAGGTCTTGGCATAGGTGTGCTGGAATTGCTGATAAATACTATAGTAAGCTCGATAGGCAGACTTGCGAACCTCTCTATTTTGAGATTCCATCAAGGTGATAAAGTTGCTGTGAGTCAACTCGACTTCTTTACCAGCTTCGTCAAGGACACTTGGAAAAGCCAGGTCAGCATTATCCAAAATTTCGTAAGTCTCACCGGCTGCTCCTAGGACTTCCTGAGCCTGAGCTAAGAGTTCCTCTTGATCTGGTGCTAAGACGTGAGCCTTTTGGGAAAAAATTTGCTGGAAGAAGTGCTGATAAAGATTTAGCTTGGCATCTTCTTGCAGATAATTTGCAAACTTTTCTTCCCCCATGGTTAGAACTTCAGGCTCAAAAAAGGCGAAAGCCTCACCATACTTAGCATAAAGTGTTGTCGCTTTCGAAGCCATTGCTTGATAGGCGGCGACTCTTGTATCCTGATCATTTTTCATGGAAGCATAAACATAGACCTTCTCCAGCCGGCGAGCCAAGTCCAGATAGATTTGCGTTACCTGCAGGAGCTTAGTCGCAGACTGACCAAGCTGTCCAGCCAAATCCTTTGCTTCGACTACCGCCTTTTCTAACGATTGGTATTCAGCCTCCCATGCCTGATCGGTTGCAAAAACGCTAGTCAAATCCCATTTATATTTTTTATCAATATGAGCACGATTATTGGTCATAAGCCTTTACTTTTGAATTGACGCTGAAGAAGCTAGTTCTTCACCTGCACCTTTTCAAAATTTCCCTTCATAGATTTTCCTTCTATTTTATCATAAAAAGCTGGTGGATAAAGCACTTGTACAGTCTGATTATGAGCAGTCTGATAGTAGGCCAGAAAATTGTTCTCAAAAGTCGTCAAATCTCGTTTCATTTGGCAGAAAGGCCCCTTAGGAGGTCGAACTTGCGGATAGTAGTCTGCTAGCGATTTGGCTAGTAAATTATCCCCACGTTCATAAGCTTGAGCTTGACGCTTCAACCACCTAGGATTTCTGCTGTAGAGCTGGCGCTGAATGTAGCCAAGAAGTTGCTGATCCATCTTGACCTTATAGGAAGCTAGAGGCTGCCTGACGTAAGGCTGGCGCAGAAAGTCCAAACAGTTCTCAGAAAAAGGACACTCTTTAATCAAATAGTGAACATGCCCATGCCAGTCCTCATAAATCAGGTACTTTAGGCGTAAACAGCGTTTTGCCAAATCTAGCTCCCAGAGATGAAAGCCTATATTAGCTGAAAAATAGAGGAAATCTTTTTGCAGGGCCGTCAGAGACTTTCTCAGCCAGAGCTTTTTGCCCAAAAGCCAACGCACTTGAAATCCATAAGAGCGATAGGCATGAGTTCGTTCCTTCAAACGCTCTCTCGATAAAGTCGAACATTGAACTTCTAAGGCCAAGTTATCCTCAACCAAGAGATCAGCCACCTGCTGTAAATCTGGCAGAACCACTTCAATCCGCACCTGACAGACTGGTTTCAAGGAGCGATAGAGTTCAGACTTGAGCCCCAAATGTTCTTGACCCTCATTTTCCCAAAAAAATTGACAGTTCTTCAGAGAAAGGTGGGCAAAATAAGGTCGCCTAATCTTGCCCTTTTTCAAACGAACTAAGGCTCCGCAACCTGGACAGGTAAAAGGGGCTTTCCCAACCTCAATTTGTCCTTCTAAAAGAGAAACCAAGTGGCCATCATTGTCTTTAGCGACGAGCATTATTACACCTCCCTTTGACTAAAATTACCTTACTTATTGATTCGAAAAATGACACATAAAAAGCATCGTTAGCAAAGCCAACGATACTGGGATGATTGTTGCAATTTTTTCAGGTTTTTCTAGCCCAAGCGCTTCCTAAGTTTTTCCACAAAAAGGTAGGCAGCTGGACAAATCAAGGTATTCTTGATGGTCAGATGATTAATTTGATAAATTTTCTTGCGTTCAGTGTGGGGAAACTCCCGACAGGCCTTAGGCCTCATCTCATAAATGGAACAGAGATTATCCTCACCAAGGAAAGGACAGGGCATAGACTGAAAAACCTTATCACCATCCTCATCGATCCGCAGGTAAGTCTCCTCAAAAACCGACAGCTTCATCCGAAAAACCTTGGAAATCCGCTGAATATCGGCCTCGGTAAAGAGGGGACCTAGAGTCCGACAGCAATTGGCACACTGGGTACAGTCAATCTCATTGAAGACCTCTCTGTGGATCTCTTGGACAAGTTTATCTAAGTTTTTAGGGGCCTTTTTCTTCAAGCCTGCCAAGAACTTGCGGTGTTCCTTCTGCTTTTGCTGAGCCAGATCTTTATAGCGCTCGATATCAACTGCCATGCTTTACGCCTCAACTTTCTTATTTCTATTATAACAAATTCGTTTCAGCTTTGGTGGGTCAGTTGAAAGGAATTAAAGCCATCTTGACATTTTCAGAAGACTATTTTAAAATACTATATGACTATTTTTGATTATTTAGTCATAAAATTACAAAGGATTTAAAGGGATAAGAGAGTATGGGTAAGAAATTTTCAGCCGAAGAACAAAAACATATTCGACAAAAACTGATCACTATTTTTGAAAGAAAATTACACAAAGAGCGACCTAGTAAAATCACCATTGACGATTTGGTGCAAGAGGCTGGCATTGCCAAGGGCTCCTTTTACCATTTTTTCCCGACAAAGGAAATGCTTTTTATCACCCTTATTAACCAAACCCAAGATAAGATGGTTAAAAAAGCCCAGCGAATGACTTCCAATAAAGACATTACCGAAAAAGAAAAGCTTAAGAAAATCCTCCTCCTGATTATCAAGGAACTAAAAGTTCACCCTTGGTTACAAAATCTATCGGGACCAGAATTTGAAAAAACTATTCGCCGCCTGCCCCCTGAATTACAAAAAGACCTGCAGAAAAAAGATAAACTAGCCATTAAAGACCTCTTACAGGATCTGCGATTAACAGCAGCAGTCCCCTTAGAAGATCTCCTTATAATCATTGAGATTATCCTATCTTCTGCCAGTCGCTCTAGTGATTTTGGCCGCCATTATGACCGAGCAGTCAAAATCATGATCAACTGCTTGGTTGACGGTCTTTTTAGTGAAAGGAAAATCCATGAATAGACTCCTTCGTTTTAATTTTATCCTCATGATTCTGGCCATGCTGGGAGCCAGTTTCTTGCAATTATTCAGACCAGAGATTCTTGGTTCTCAGACTAATTTCGGTCTTGCTCCTGACTGGCAAAGAGAAATCTCTTTTTGGAATCTGGCTGTGATCCCTATATTTCTAGCTGCTCTTTATAAAAAAGATTACTTTTTTACAAAAGTCTGTGCCATCTCTGCCATAATTGGTGGTCTTGGTTTCGCCAGCAATCACTTACTCGGTTGGTTAGCACAACCATCAGCCACTGCTAATCTAGTCGGCAGTTTGGAAAATTACGCCTTTGTCCTGCTTTGGTTAATTGGTCTAGGCATCGAAATCAAAAAACATAAACAGCTCTGAACAAGACTAGCTCAGAGCTGTTTTTTAATTGTACCATTTCTCTAAACAGACTTGAAAGGCTCTATAAAAATTTGGGGCCTCGACTTGCCTTTCTTGCCCCAACTTATAGAGTTTTTGACAGATAAAGAGCAAGTCTGGCAGATTACTGTGCAAGGTCATGATTTTGCGGCTCAGGAGGTTTTTAGCAAACATGCGTTTCATGAGCGGTGCTGAAAGCCAAATTGGTAAATGATAAGGCAGCAGTTCAGTGCGGTAGTGCCTAAGATCGACTCCCCTATTCTCCACTATCTGAGCTGTTTCACGAATACTTTTAATCACCTGAGAAAGTAGTCTAGCAGAATTCATAACAGTTTCAGCAGCTGCACTAGGATTTTCACTATCTGCATAACAGCCTGCTACTGAGATAACACCGGCATTGATAGCCATGTGTAACCAAATCCATTCCAACATATCATAAGGAAATTCCAATTTAATCTGACAGCTATTAAAGAGTTTTACCAGATCTTGATAATTAGATATCCTAGACTTCTCCTCGGATTCCAGCATAAAGTGATCAAAGACACAGCAGGCCAGACGATTCCCAATCAAATTACCACCAGCAACGGGGTACCCCAGCAAATAATCCCGCTGACTCAGCCATCGCTCTAACTTAGTCCTATCCTCCCAGATACCGCAGGCCAGGACCAAACTGCCCGTAATAGCCAGACGATCGAGGTCTTCAATAACTTTTTTAACCTGTCCTCTGGACACGCTGACAAAAATAAAATCATACTTCTTTTGACTGCATGGATTAATCCGATAAGTATCCTTGATAGCCTGCCCCTGTCTGTCTATCCGACCATCCAATAAATCAACGGATAAATATTTAATGCCTCGCTTAGGGCTTGTATCCCGCAGCAAATGCTCGACCTCATGACCTGCCTTTTGAAAAAGATAGCCATGAGTTGCCCCAATAACACCTAAACCAACCACTAAAATTTTCACTGTGAAACGTCCTTTCTACTCTTTTTTGCAGTCAGTAAATACCAAAGCAAGACCAGAACAAAAGATAGGATTTGTGCAATGGCGACTCTGACAAACATAAGTTCATCTGCCCCCGTATCAGATAGGGTATGAATGATATTGATCAAAAAGTTATTAGTAAAATGGTGGGACATAGCCATATAAAGGCTTCCTGACAGTCTGGTCATGAGTGCAAACTTAAATCCTACCATGGCAGAGGTGACAACCAGCATCAGCGCATTAAGTGTAAATCCTGAAAAATTCATGCCCCCATCTAAGTAACTGCGCAGTGGCCCTACTAAATGCCACAGGCCAAAGAGTGTTGAGGAGCAGACGGCTGAGGTTATAAAGCTGTATTTCTGCTCAAAAAGTTTTTGAAACAGTCCCCGAAAGGCTCCTTCCTCCATGATGACATTGATGACATTTCCTACAAAGCAGATGAGAAAGAAGATTAGACCGGTTTCTCTGCCAACGTTCTTATCCACAGCATAGGCACTGACATAGACATCCAATCCTTGAAATGTAGCCTGGCTCACAAGCAATAGGATTTCCGCACCATAAGCCAGCACAAAAACGACAAGGCCAAAAAGCAGTCCATTCCAAGTGTTTTTGAGGAAACCTTCTTGCCTAAAACCTATCTCCTGCCAAGTGAGCTGAAAAAATTTGAGGACTGCATAGATGACCACGATCCCCAATAGTTTGTGCACAAAGGCTTCGTTCCAGAAGGTTTGATCGGTTCGTAAAATAAAATAGTCAAAGAGATGCAAACCATAGCAGAGCAGATAGATAGCCAAGACTGCTAACTCGATTTTTTTCTTTTTGGGTAGCATAGATAATCCTCCTTACACTAAGACACAAAAGCCGTTAAGCGCTCCAAAGAAAAATAGGGAACCTAACGATAAATCACTAAAGATTCAAAGAAACATTTTTTTCTAGGAGTGTAGGCGTGTTTAATTAACGACGGTTTTTAATCAATAAATTAATTTCACGCGCTTCCTGGCTGAGATCAAAAAGATCCAAGACTTGTGAAATGACATAAACAGCGATCCCAATAAGAAGAAACATCCAAGGCTGATTCCAATGAAAGAGCCAGCCCATCCCCATTGTCAAGCCTTCAATCGCTACAATTTCCACCAGCACCTGCAACATAAAGGATTCCCACTCTAGTTTGCGTATAAATAAAACCAGCAATTGGATGAGACCGTTAAGAAAAAAGACCTGAAAAATACTCACTAGCAGGAGCCACTCCGCCTTCAAATACAAGGCAGCCAGAGTTAATAAGAGCAACGATACGCCTGTCGTGGCAAAGACATTAACCAACCATTTTTTCATTTTGGCTCACCTCCTCTTAAGGCTTCTTTAACAGCCTGTAAATAGCGGCGATTGACAATGACCTTCTCACCATTGAGCAAAGTCGCTTCCATGCGGCTGTTAAAAAGCGGCCGAATACTTTCCAAGACATTAATATTAAGCAGACAGCTCTTAGAAATCTGAACAAACCCGTCATTTTTCAGGTCATGGAGCAGTTGATAGAGTCTCAAATCCGTTTGATAAATGTCATCTGCTAAATAGACAAAAGTCTTCTTGTCAACACTTTCAATATAGTAAATATCCGAAAGATTGACCAAATACTCAACCCCATCCTCATAACAGCTGATTTGCTTATCGACACTTTCCAAAAATGTTAAAATCCGCTCAACCAGCCTATTTTTGTCACTATATTTTAAGCTGACTTCCAACTCCTTGAAGCTGGCATCCTGTTCAATTCGTAATTTCATAGTTTTCATTATAGCACAGCTTTTCTACCAAAAAATCCCGCATCAACCAAGATGCAGGATAGAGGAACTGAGATACATTATTTACGAGTGTAGGAATTTTTCAACCTGTTCAGCCTGCCGATGCAGAAAAACAAGGTTGGCGATGAGGGCTGTAAAAATAAGCGGGGTGATGACCAACAACAATAGCCAATGAAGGGGATTGTTCAGACAAAACAGAAAGATACTGAAGATAAGCAAAGGCATGGTGAAAACTGCAGTCATGCTGCCAGGAACCCAAGTTCGAAATCGGATGGCCTGACTGATATGGGATAAAAGATGAACAGTATGTCCCAGCGTAATCGCCAGCACTAACTCTGGTAATTTAAAAAGAATACCTGCAAGCAAAATCAGACTAGCTAAAACAAATTCCTCCAAAATGCTAGCGGCTATTGTTTCTGTTGAAGGATAATGTGCTCTGCCAGCGACAAAGATTTCATTAGTAAACTTTGGATCACTCTTTTTCTTCGCAATCCATGGACAGACTAAAATAATCTCTTCAAACTCATGGACCATAAAAAGCATGAGCGCAAGAAAAGCAAGCAAGGTGGGGGTCATTATTTCTCCTCCTTCGATTGGTTAGTTTCTCTATACTGTTTGAACGTTTTGCCAGTCCAGTTTTTAAAAGCACGCAGAAAGCTGGAAGTTTCTGAGTAACCTACGAGATAAGCGATCTCATCAACCGACATGGATAAATCAAGATAAGAAAAGGCCATTGATTTCTGTATACGTAGAACCTCTTCCTTAAATGTCGTCTTTTCAGCAGCTAATTGGCGCTGCAGTGTCCTGGCGCTAAGGCCAAGCCTCTCAGCTACGGCAGTAAGGGAGAACTGACCGCTGGGGATAGCCGACAGCAATTCGTTTTGAAGCGTCTGTGTGAAATGCCTGCTGCTTTTTTCCTCCTGAGCTAGCTGCCGATTAAGACTCGGTTCCAAATAATGCCACATGACATTGTTCTCAGTGATAAAAGGTTTTTCAAGATCTGCTTTAGATAGCACCAAGAAGTCCCCTTGTGATTTTTGTGGGAGGATGCCTACCTCATTCTCAATAACCGCTCCGTAATCATAAGGCGAACTGACCCTGCGGGGAAGAACTGACGCTCCTGTTCCTGTCCGTAAAATACTTAAAAGTAGCAACTGCTCCTGCAGCAGTAACATGCGAGGAAGCGGCGAGTGTAATGATAGATAGGCATAGCTTACAGCAACTTCATCGTCTCTTTCATGAATCTCTACCTTTACTGGACCAATCAAACTTTTATATTTTGAGAAGCGCTGTAGGGCTGTCAAACCATCTGGACTTGATAAAGCAGCAAAAAGGGCTGGTACAAACATTTTAATATTGTCAATATTGCTCAATGCTAATAGGGCTTCATCTGTAATTTGCTTATCCAAAGTCGCTATAAAGTGATAATAATCCTGAGCGCTATAAGTCAGCTCTTCCTGCCAAAGTTTGTTTGGCAACTGTGCTTTTTGTAAGATCAGCCTAATGTCTATTCCTAATTCTTTTAAGAAGATCTGAAATTGTTTAGTGATAATAAGTTTCATAATCTTATTGTCTAAAAATATTAACCTCAAGTCAAACTCTTAACAACCAGCCAGTCAAATACCCCAGCAGGCAAGATTGCGTGAAGAAAAACAATAGTTTTAGCGCCCCTACCAACGAGGTAACGCGGTTTAACTCGTTTGGCATTGACAATTTTGACAATCCTTCTTGCTACAAGGTCAGGCTCAGAAACCAATCGGCCTGCATACATTCTTGCAATACTTTGGGAGACCTTTTTGGCCATCTTTTCATAGGCCCCTCCAACTGCAGAGATTCTTAGATTTTCTACAGCAATCTGGCTCCAAGGTGTTTTAATACTGGCTGGCTCAATAATCACCGTCTCAATTCCAAATGCTTTTGTTTCCATACGAAGGCTATCGGATAAGGCTTCAAGGGCATACTTAGAGGCATGATACCAAGAACCCATAATGGTAGTGATGCGGCCACCTATTGAAGAGATATTGATAATGCGCCCCGATTTCTGAGCTCGCATATAAGGAAGAGCTTCCTGAGTTAAACAAGCCAGACCAAAAAGATTGACTTCAAATTGCTTTCTAGCCGCCTCAAGCGCAACATCTTCAACCGCACCAAAAGCAGCATAGCCAGCATTGTTAATCAAGACATCAAGCCTGCCTTCTGCTTGAATAACCACTGCAAGGGCCTGTTTAATGGTTTGTTCATTGGTAAGATCAAGATAAAGCGGCCGGACACCATCTTGCTTTAACTCTTCCAATTTTTCCAAGCGTCTGGCGCCACCATAAACCCTATGTCCCGCTCTTGCCAGACCTTGTGCTGCTAGGTAGCCGATTCCCGAAGAAGCACCTGTTAATAAAATTACCTTTCGCATCTTTTTCTCCTTCCACAAAATTATAAATCAATTGTTCACTTTTTGTATAGAACAATGAACGACATTATAATGACAATTAATGCCAAAAAGAGTGGAGAAAGAACCCAAAACAAGGATACTTTGTGAGGAGCTAAATAATTATCAAATTTGCTACAGCTCAATTATTAACCCTTCCTGCTATCAGACCTAAATCTAATCCTTGTACTATCATAGCAATTGGTAGAAAACAAAGGGTGTTCGAGTTTACTAATATCAATAACAAATATGATACGAGAATAAAACATAAATTAATTTAATCCAGTACTAGAATTTACAATATAAGTACAATAAAAAAAACTCATAAAATCTTCAGTAAAATCGCCTTGAACAAAAGCATTTACCTGAGGAAATTTTATGAGCTAAACCTTGGAATTTTCTTGTATATGTTTTTTATGAGTTTAATGTATCACTTTTGGTTACTGAACAAGTCTATTAAAAGAGAAAACTCTATAAACTCAGAAGGGGTAAATATTTTAGATGCTCCCCTCAATAACCAGCTATATATTTTAATCCCTCAACCATTTTTTCAATATTGACAGTAAAAATAATCTGCCCTTTTTCTGGACTTGCACCAGAAGGATCTCCACCGATACCAATTGGATTACCGTCCTTATCTATAAAATCTTCAGCGATCCAGTTCAAATTGATGTTGCACTCCTTTAGCTTACTATCAAAGACGTACCCCGTAGCTTGTCCTGCAAGCACTCTATCAAGTTTAACCAAGTCTTCATCTATAGCCATGACCATAGATGTCTCCATCTCTCCACCGTGAAAATCGAAGGTATTTCCTTCGGAAATTGTCGCTTGTACGCGCGGATCATCAAATGCCCCAAAATTAAAAATAAAAATATCCAAATCATGTGAATGGCGCAGTTCTCGACTGAGAAGATTAGCAATGGGGGTATTTCCGCCATGACAAGAGAGGAGGGCTATTTTCTAAATCCGTGGTGATACAGAGACTCTATGATTTCTTTCAGCATATGGTAGTAGGTCTCTGTCGAAAAGGTAAGGCTGCCACAGAAATTGGCATGCTCGGTGCTCAAACCAATAGAAATATTGGGAAGGATCAAGAGCGGAAAATTCTCGTCAATCTGGTTGACTTCCTGTAGAATCAAATTAGCCATTTTCTCAGCAATCAAATCATCTGTCCCCAGTGGGGCATGATTGCCGTGCTGTTCAATGGCTCCAAGAGGAATCATAACAATTGTCTCTTCTTTATTAAGCACCTCCATATCAAGCCTTGTTAATTCACGATAATATCTAGCCATTTTTATCTCCTTTACTTATCTTATAGATAAAGCGTTTGTATAAAAGGTAAGCAATTGCTCCGTTCAAGCTAACCTTGACTATGTTGAAGGGAACCGTCGCCAAAAGAATAAAGCTAGTCAAGTTGGAAATGGCTGGGTTAATAGAACCAAAAGACTTGGCTAAACTTTCCAAATCAATTCCTACAGCTTTTGCATACAAGGGCAGGCTAACAAAGAGATTGATGGCTGTAGCAGACAGGGTCTTGATCACAATCGTTGCCAAGAGAGCTAAAACTGCTGCTTTTAAAGTCTTACCTTTCTTTTTAAAAATCAAGCCCAGAGGATAGACAAAGAAGACAGCCGAAATTAAATTGGCGAACTCACCGATATACATGCTATTGCTACCGACAGTAAAAAGTTTGATCAGAATCTTTAGAACCTCGATAATCAAACCTGACGTAGGGCCTAAAAGGAAGGTTGCGATGATCGTAGGAACATCTGAAAAGTCAACCTTGTAGAAGACAGGCATGAAGGGAACCGAAATTTCAAGAGACATCAGGACGCCTGCGATAGCTGCAAACATGGCCGTGTAGGTGACATATTTTATTTTCGGATTTTTCATAAAATCCTCCTTTCTAGATGCGTCAACAATCATGGGAAAATTTTATGAGAAACCCTTTTTCATCCATCCAGTAAAAATACCATCATTCTACCCAAGGCAATAATCAAAAGACTCTTTCGTCACTCAAAAATAGGTGAAACTATCTCCAAAGAATCTGCCATTGCTTAATTCTCAAAGTATCGCTAGCACTGTTGAGCTTACCTTGAAAACTGCTTCACTGATGCGAAAACAAGGCTGGCCGACTAACACTGGGACTGCTTAGATCGAAATAGCTATATGATGAAAAAATCGCACTTCGAAATGAAATGCGAGGTTTTTTTGAGACTTAGCAAATAAGCTCCTTTTAACTGTTTCCAAGTGCTAAGGAGGTCTTTCAGCTAAATTCTTCTCTCATCCAGACTATACTGTCGGTACTGGAATTACACCAGTTCATGCCTTATGGCTCGCGGACTATACCGCCGGTTAGGACTCTCACCTGACCCCGAAGAATTATTAACGCCGCCATTCTAACACAGGTGTATTGGTCTGTCAACTGATTTGAGAGTGTAGACTTGAAAATCATTTTAACTGGCAGTATACTATCAAACAAGTTGACTTAATATCATAAAAACGAGGTGGAACTATTGAAAATCGAATATATATCCAAAACACCGATTCTTTACATGAGAAGAGTCGGAGCTTACGGTGCAGAGAATCATCTGTTGATGGAAACATTTAAACAGGAACTTCGCAATCAACATCTTTTTCAAAATCCTACTATCCTTGGTATTGCACAAGATAATCCACTAACAACAAGTACTGAGCATTGCCGATACGATGTTTGTCTGATTCTGAATGATACAACAACCTCTGCTAAGTTCCCTTTAAAATATGGTGAATTTACTGGAGGCAAGTTTGCTGTCTTTCAGTTGGCTCATAATGTCCAAGCTGTTGCTGACTGGTACAGTGAATTAGATAAGTTGATTCAACTCTATCAGCTCACACCGAGACCTACTCCCATCATTGAGCGTTATCAGGATAAAATGATAAAAGCAGATTTATGTGAAATGCTGTTACCTATTGACTGAATGACTTAAACCAAATACCTTTTCAGCCCTTCTTTTTCCTGTTCTGTCAACTCCCGATAGGCTCCAACAGGTAAATCGCCTAATGCAAAGGGGCCAAAAGAGATACGTTTGAGATAGGTAACTTTAACACCATAGGCTAGGAACATTTTCTTGACCTGATGAAACTTACCTTCCGAAATGGTAATATAAGCTCTGCTGAGCTCTGAACTAGAGCTGATAATTTGTAGTTTAGCTGGCTTACAAACTCTACCCTCTAAAAAAGCGATGCCCTTGTCAAAAAAAGCAGGCGCATCAGAAAAAAGCTGGTCGTTAACCTCCACATAATAGGTTTTGTCCACGTGGTGCTTGGGATGGAGCAGGCGAAATCCTAAGGGACCGTTATTGGTAATCAGAACCAGCCCTTCCGTGTCACGATCCAGGCGGCCAACAGGGTAGAGACCCTCTTTGCGGTCACTGGGAGCAATGAGATCAATGACTGTCTGGTGCTGGGTATCCCTTACCGCTGAAACCACACCGCTGGGCTTATTGAGAATGTAATAAGTGTCTGGAGAATGACTGAGCTTTTGACCTGACACGGTAATGGTCTGCAGATTGGGAGCGACATTGAGGCTGTCAGAACGCGCTAACTGCCCATCCACGCGCACCTGCAGACTACGAATCAATTTCTTAACGTGATTCCTAGAGCCAAAACCCGCCTGACCTAATAGTTTGTCTAATCGCATACATTCATTGTAACACAAAAGAAGCTTAGGCAGCTCCTTACTTTTGTCTCATAACTCACTGGCAGCTTCTTGATCCAAAATAACGGTAACATCCGGATGTTCCTGCAGAACGCTGGCTGGCAGACTTGGTGTGACTGGTCCTTGAACCATACCAGCGATAGCTTGGGCTTTTTCTTTACCATAGGCAAAGAGGACGATAGACTTAGCCGACATAATAGAAGCAATCCCCATAGATATGGCCTGAGTTGGTACATCTTCTTTCTTGTCAAAGAAACGACTGTTGGCTTCGATGGTGCTTGGAGTCAAATCAACCACATGAGTCCCACTAGAAAAATCGGTTCCTGGTTCATTAAAACCAATATGCCCATTGCGGCCAATTCCCAAAATTTGGAAATCTATGCCATACCGAGCAATCGTATCATCATAGTCACGTGCAGCTTGATGCAAATCAGTCGCTTGACCATCAGGTAGAAAATGCTCCTTAACTGACTTGTACCGAAACAAATGGTCTTCCATAAAGTAGTGGTAAGACTGGGGATTTTCTTTTGGCAAGCCGACATACTCATCTAAATTAATAGAAGTCATCTGCGATAGGTCAAGATCACTGGCAGCTAACGCTTTGTAGAAAGCCTCTGGTGAACTCCCTGTCGCCAAGCCCAAAGTCTTAGCCCCCTGAGATAATTTTTTTCTTAAGATATCTAAGGCACAGTTTGCTCCCTCTGTTTGATTTTTTACGGTGATAATTTTCATGCTGGATACCCCCTGTTTTGGTCTATACCGATTATTATCTTCATTATATGGTATAGACCAATTTTTGTCAAGCGATTTTGTGATATAATAGGTCAGTATTAAACAAAATAAAGAGGAAAAAAGTGAATACACAAGATTTCGATTTTTATTTACCTGAGGAACTGATTGCTCAAACTCCTTTGGAAAAACGTGATAGCTCCAAACTCCTAGTCATCGATCACAAAACCCACACCATGGTAGATAGCCATTTTGATCACATTCTCGATGAGCTAAATCCAGGCGATGCCCTAGTCATGAACAACACTCGGGTTCTGCCTGCTCGCCTTCATGGGGAGAAGTCTGAAACCCATGGACATGTGGAATTTCTGCTGCTGAAAAATACTCAAGATGACCAATGGGAAGTCCTAGCAAAACCAGCTAAACGTCTGCATGTCGGGACCGAGATTAGCTTTGGCGATGGCCGCTTGACCGCTACTATTGTCCAAGAACTAGACCACGGTGGTCGGATTGTCGAATTTCACTATGATGGGATTTTCCTCGAAGTTCTCGAGAGTCTTGGTGAAATGCCCCTGCCGCCTTATATTCATGAAAAGTTAAAAGACCAAGAGCGCTATCAAACGGTCTATGCCAAGGAGAATGGCTCTGCTGCTGCTCCAACAGCCGGTCTGCACTTTACCCAAGAACTGTTAGAAAAAATTGAGGCCAAGGGGGTAAAACTGATCTACCTGACTCTCCATGTTGGTCTGGGCACCTTCCGACCTGTTTCTGTCGATAATATTGAAGACCATGAGATGCACTCAGAATTTTACCAGCTCTCCGAAGAAGCTGCACAGACTCTGCGTCAGGTCAAAGCTTCCGGCGGTCGTATCGTTGCTGTCGGGACTACCTCCATCCGGACCTTGGAAACTATCGGTAATAAGTTTAGTGGAGATATTCAGGCTGATTCTGGCTGGACCAATATCTTTATTAAGCCTGGTTACGAGTTTAAGATTGTCGATGCTTTCTCAACCAATTTCCACCTACCAAAATCGACCCTTGTTATGTTGGTCTCAGCCTTTGCCGGACGAGAATTTGTCCTCGAGGCTTATAAACACGCCGTTGATAACTACTACCGCTTTTTTAGCTTCGGTGATGCCATGTTCGTCAAATAAGTTAGCAAAATGCGATCAAACGATTTAAAAATTTAGAAAAGGGAGTGGAATCAACCCAAAAATTGAACATTTTTGCTCTCACCACTTCTTAACTTCTAAGTGGTGACCTGAAACTCTCTTCCCAGACCGTTTTTGACACTTGCTTTGCCAGCTTCATTTCCCGATTACAAAAGCCTTCCAAACCTTTTTAACCCACCCCCGCACAGCTCAAAAAGTCTGTGGAACCTTTTGAGCTTGGAAATAAAATGAACGATTGCCATCGCATTCGTTTAGTTTTCCCCTTTAGCCTTGTGGCAAAAGAAAGACCATCCAACAGTGGCTCATTGGTGCTAAAGCACTTAATGAACTGTGCAGAGGGTATAGAGAGTGGACGAAAAGTCTCTCGTATTTGCATCCGAAGGAACAAAACCGCTAGACTTGGACCAGCCTGCGTTTCCGTATTTTCAAGAGCATTTAAAAAGACCTCTCAAGGCCTTTTTTATTTCATCTTTTTCAGACTTCCCTTAGCTTTTTCAACCATAAAGAGAGAACTCTCTGCTTGTGATACATGCTTAAAGAGCTTCTTAGCTAGGGCCTTATCCCCAGCTAAGCGAGCATTTTCAGCTAAGAAGTAGTCACGCAGGACTTCTTCCAATTTATTGCTAGCTTGTATGTCCTCAAGGTCTTCCAAAGCTTCTCCTTTACAGACAACAGCTTCAATTAACGGAAGAAGTTGCTGGCTATAACGTTTTTGCACCTGTTCCATATCATTTTGTACGACCAAATTATGGATAGCTGCCAAACTAGCCTCTAGATCATAGTCTTCTTTGCCCAAAACCTTGTTGGCAAAATCAACAACATAATAGGTTAGCAGGAGCGGTGTCCGTTCCTTAGGAGATAACTGAGTTTTCACAGGATTGACCATTTCGATAAATTCAGCCGACTTATTAAAGTTGCCCCGTAAAAAAGCCAATTCTGCCTGACGGATAATGGTACGATCCCAATTAGTCTTGAGAGCAGCTTGCGATTCATAGCTCAGCATATCTTCATACTTGTCCAAGGCAAGATCCTCGGTCAAAATTTTCAAAGAATCGCGACGATAAATATTGTTTTCCCGCACATATTGAACAGCCAAAGCCAAGAGAGGTAAAAAACTTACCAAACTAAAGGCCGCTCCCATAATATTCTTGGGGTTCAAGAACCAATAAATCACAGACGCTACAAATAGCAGCAAGAAAAGTAAGAACCAATTGCGCACTACAGTTAAGTAGGTGTACATTCTATTCTTAATATCGTCTATTTGACCGTCACGGTATGATGTCAGCATAACTTCTCCTTTTTCTTAACAATTAAAACTAAAATATTGCCTTGGGTTTCTGAATTGCCTGAAAACAAAACCAGAATCCATTACTCGTCTTAAAATAGATCATATCTATGGCTAGTGAAACTTCAAAATTGCCTCTATTATATCACAATCTTTCCTAAGTTGAAAAAACTCTGAGGGACAAAGTAAGCTTACCTTTTCTACTAGACTTGCCACAAGATTAGCCAAGAGCAGTTTCTCTATGTCCCCCTAACTTAAGCAAGATGGGAGATTTCAATTCATATTGACCCGATGCCATTCATTGATGACATAGGTCAGCATAGCTAACTGATTATAACCGGCACCATTAATTTCTGAGCTACTCTCGGTTGAACCTCCTAAATAACGGGTGTAAATGGCAATCAAGTAAGGGCTATCTTCCATAACGATGGCATCAACATTGATGGCTTCACGAACATAACCTGGCTTTTGGTAGATAGTCAAATCATCTGGCAAATAAGTCTTATAATATTCGTCTGGGAAGGATTGGCCAAGATAATCCAACAAATCTTTATACTTATCCTGATATTTAAACAAATAGTCCAAAAGCTGAAGGTAATAAGAACTGGTTGTTTTATTGCCTTCGTATTGAAAGGCTGGCACATCAGGATTAGTGGATTTACCATAGCGGGTATATTGACTGTAGGCATTTTCCATACCGCCTAGTAAGCTGGCCAAGCCATAGGCAGGAGTGTTTTCTGAAACGACTAAAGAGCCATACTGCATCTCAGGGATAGTCATGCTACCGCCATAATTATTAACATAAGCATCGTGCTCTCCTTGATACTCATAGTCCAGATTTGTGATATCAACTTCTTGATCATAGGTAAATTTTCCTTCAGCAACCCCATCAACGACCAACATATTGAGTGGTAGCTTATAGGTTGAACCTGCTGTCATCAATTCGGCATCGTTCATGGAAAAAGTCTCATTGGTTCTTGTATTCCTATAAGAAAAGGCTACCTGAGACTGATCAATCCCTTGCTCAGCTAGAAAGGCATTAACGGTGTCGTTAAGACTCATATTGGCATAGTCATAGTATAGCCCCAACGAATTCATCCGCTCACTATCCGCCTCCATGACTGCCTGTTTCTCTTCAGCTGACTTGTTTCTTGGAGTCACCAACTCCTGAGGACTCTTCTTAGCCTGCCTCGAATCTCTCGTCTGGTGATGCTTCTGCTCTTGGGTTTCCTTCTGTCCTTGCTGCAAATAAAAACTGCCTAGGATACCTAGGACAATTGCAAGAATGATCGCTAAAACAACCGTAATTCTTTTTGACATAGTTTCTCCTCACTATTATTTTAAGGGAAAATTGATTTTTTGCAAGCACTATCCAAAATTTTTTAGAAATTGTATTCACAAGTTTAAATTCTTAGCATCAACTGGAAAAAGTCTGGGAAAAAAGTATTCCAGCCTTCTATTTTTGCAGTAATAACAGTTTGACGCAGTGGTTGGGAGAAAGACTTGTTGGCTCTGCCGACTTAGTCTTACCCCTGCACAGTTCATTAGGTGCTTTAGCCAGCACCAATGAACCACTGCTGATTGGAGGTCCTTATCTTGGGGTGCAGTCCCATTTTCAGGCGCCCCCTTAAACAGTCCACTGGACTGTTTAACGACTCCGCAAGTGTTAGCGGCCATCCTAATCAACTGTGCGGAGGTGGGACAACGAAGTCAATTTATATAAAAAATCGACTTCTGTCCCACTCTCAAAACAGATAGTTGCCGCCGTGGTAAAAAGACGATTGGCCCTATTTAAGTCAATAGTCGAGGGGATTTTCAAGACCCTAGGCTTGAAAATGAGCAATGAAACTCCGTTAGGAGGTCGCTTGCGTCCCTACCACATAAGGCTAACTGTCAAAAAAATGTAAATACAAGTTTTTAGATTAATAGCCACTGATGATGAGTCGTCTGACACTATTAGCAAAATAAGTGCGATCAAGCTAAAAGGCCACCCTCCAAACGAAGGATAGCCTAAGGCAATTTTTTTCTATAACCTCAATTATTTTGTAGCGGCAGCATAAAGTTCTGCTACCTTGTCCCAGTTGATGATTTCAAAGAAGGCTTTGATGTAATTAGGACGAACATTGCGATAGCTTAGGTAGTAAGCATGTTCCCAAACATCCAAAGCCAAGATTGGCTTTTTACCATCCATGATAGGAGTATCTTGATTGGCTGTTGAAGTCACTTCAAGTTTTCCTTCCTTATTGACAACCAACCAAGCCCAGCCTGAACCGAAGCGACCAGTTGCAGCTGCTGTAAAATCAGCTTTGAAGGCTTCGAACGAACCAAAGGCTTGTTCAATAGCAGCTGCCACTTCCTTGGTAATTTGAGTCTTTTCCGGTGACAGGAGTTCCCAGAAGAGAGCGTGGTTGAGATGACCGCCACCATTGTTAATCAAGGCTTGGCGAATATCAGCAGGAATCTTTTCCACATCTGACAAGAGTTCTTCAAGATCTTCTCCGATTTCAGGGTGCTTTTCCAGAGCTGCATTAGCATTAGCTACATAGGTCGCATGATGTTTATCGTGGTGAAGGGTCATAGTTTCAGCATCAATATAAGGTTCCAAAGCATCGTAAGCGTAAGGAAGTTCAGGTAATATAATAGCCATAAAGGTTACCTCTTTTCTGTTAATAGAGCTTGCCCCTAAAACAGGGCAAGGAAGAAGGAATAAAAGTCCTTAAACACTTACATTGTAAAGGAAAGGGATAGGGTTTTCAAGGATTTTGATTACTAGTTAGTATTGTTGAATTATCTGCTGCTAAATAGGCCCATCCAGCCTTATTTCTGCCTAGAACTAGCAATTTTCAAAAGGGCCACATCAAAGAGATAGGCCTTATCTAGCCTTCCCTGCTTGATTTGGTAATCTGTATTGATCAAGACTGTCATGACTTCTTTCAAGAATGATAAAGCTAGAGGACGGCTATCCCTAAGGGCAAATTTAACTTGGTAGGGATTGATTTTCCGCCCTAAGAGATCCGATAACTGGGCGACCATGGCTGATTCATTCTTGCCAGCCTGAGCGAGAATTTTAACTTGGGTAAAGAGACGAAATTGCCCCAACATAATGGCAATCAGTTTAATCTCATCTTCACCCTGTAGACGCAAATCCCTAACCAAATCACGGGCCTGATCAATCTTTCCCTGTAAAATATATTGGGTCAAATCAAAGAGATTATCCTGCAAGCTTTTAGGAATGGCTTGGTCAATATCAATCTGATCAACCTGACCACCAGCTTTATAAGCCTTAAGGAATGCTAGATTTTTCTGAATTTCGCTGAAATCAAAATTAGACTTAATCAAGAGTTGATCAAAAGCCCCCTTGGCAAAAACCAATCCTGCTTGATGAGCTAGCTTTTGAAAATGCGTTCGCAGTTCGGCTTCCTTGAGCTGACTCGCTTCAAAAATCTTAGCCTCCCGCTTAACTAACTTAACCAGTCGACGTTTTCCATCCAATTTCCCGGGTGCAAAGATAACCAGCCGCGTTGTTTCTACTGGATTGGTCAGGTAGGCTTCCAAACTCTTAGCTTCCTTATCATCTAAGTAAGACTTTTTGGCTGTTGTCAAATCCAAAAGATTATCAAAAATCACCACCTTCTCATCTGAGAAAAAAGGCAGACTTTCTAAATCCATCTGAGCATCAGCAAAGTTATTTTCTGAAAAATCAAAATAAGAATAGGTCAAATCACTGGGGTCAAAACCAATCCGTTCTAAAAAGAGTTGCTTGAGCTGGCTGTACTGCCCCAAGTCATCACCCGTTACTAGCGTAATCAAAGGAAGTTTTTCCTTGATTAAAGCATCAGCTTCTTCAATTGCAATCATATAGTCATTGTACCATAAAAGCCGTTTGGCTCTTTAAATAAAAAGTATAAAAAAACAGTTAGAAATTTCCTCCTAACTGCTGACGAATTTACCTTCTATCTATTGGAAGGGACTTCCGGTGTAATTTGATTCGGAACCAACTGCTGAATTTGACTCCTGAACAGGAGCAGCTGCGCTTTCTGAAAAGGCTGTTTGAACCGGCTGCTGAACAGTTGCTCCTTGCACCGGTTGTTGAGGGACTTGACCAGACATCTGCTGATTAGTAAAACCTGCTTGGCCTTGATTCATCAGCTGTTGGCCGCTTGGGTTTTGCCCTGGAAAGCCTTGCTGATAACCATTGTTAGAGCCAGTTTGGTTATAATAACCTTGATAATTGGTAAACATTGGCGCCTTGGTTGGCTGGCAAAGAAAAACTAAAAGGACAATATTCCCAATAGGAACAAAGGCAAGGAAAATCCAAGGCCAGTCATAGCCAGCATCACGCAAACGACGAATAATAATTGCAAGGTTTGGAACAAAATTTACAAGGACCCAAATCACAGCAATCACCCACATGAAAATTCCTAAGATTCCTAAGCCAACAGCACTAGAAGTGACGTCACCTGTACTATCATATTCTGCGACCATTCCTAAGCCGACAATCACAACGAGAAGAATAAAGTTCAAGCCAAAAATAGATGAAATAATAAAGTTCATCAAGGCAGGCCACCAAAAGCCTGGACGATCGGTGCGACCCGTAAAATCAGCATACTGTTTCCAATAATTTTTATACGCTTCTATCATAATAGACTCCTTTAATAAATTACAGTTATTTTACCCTAGTAGAAAGAGGCTGAACAAAAGCTTGCCCAGTATTAGTATTCCTCTTTTGAAATAAGCTCTTAGCGCAGTGATTGGAAGCAGGACTTATTGGCTAGGCCAAGAAGTCTTGCCCCCGCACAGTCCATTAGAGAGTGGGACAGAAGTCAATTTTTTATATCAATCGACTTCGTCATCCCACCTCCACACAGTTGATTAAGATAGCCGCTAACAATTGTGGAGATAAGGGGTTAGGACCTCAAATTAACCACTTGCGTCAAACTGTTATTACTGCAAAAAAGAAGGCTGGAATACTTTTCCCAGCCTCAATAAACCCACTGCTGGCTGGTTTTCCTTTGGCCACAAGGTCAAAACGGAAAGCCTAAACAAATGTGATGACCATCGTTCATCTTATTTCCAACCTCAAAGGGTCCCCACCTCAAACTTTTGAGCTGTACGGGGGGAGGATACGAACTCAAATTTTCAATTTTGGGGTTGATCCCACTCCCTAAGAAATTCTATTTATTGGTTTGCTCAAGAGGGACTTGACCGTCTTGAGGAGATGGATTGGATTGTGGATTCACCGGATTAGCAACTTGCCCTTGTGGGAAAACCTGTCCTTGCGGTGCTACCTGTCCTTGATTTGGAGCGGTTTGCTGGCCACCTGCGGCTTGACCATTGACAGGCATCCCTTGCTGCGGAACATTAGAAAATTGCGGATGAACAGCCCCTTGTCCCACAGCTGGTTGAGACGAAGTCGGCATTTGTCCTTGCGAAACAGCTGGCCCCTGCTGAGAAACTTGTGAATTCATAAAGCCAGACTGCTGAGGGGTAGCCGAAGCCTGCTGTGCTTGAATCATAGCTGGATTAGGCTGTTGAAAACCAGCCATTTGTTGAGGGACAGCTGATTGCTGAGGACCTGTTGTAAATTGATTGCCAAGGGGAGCGTAAAGAACATTCGCCTTTGGCTTTGGTTCACGGCTTGGAAAGGCCCAGAGAACAATGCTCGCAATCAGCAGGGCTGCCGCTAAGAACCAGCCGACCCATGGAATGAAGCTGAGAAGCAAGGCTGCTCCATACATAAAGATAAAGGCCCAATGGAAAGCTGCATCACGCAGACGACGGACACCGATAGACAGACTTGGCACCAAAATAGCTAATTCAAACAGTCCCCACAAGATAAGGATAGTCACCATCAGAGGTGAAATATCTGTCCAAATAGAAAGGCCGTCGGTTGAAAGGGCACTGTCTTCCATCAGCCTCATGCGCTGACCGAAAGGAATAATCAAATCCACCAAGACAATCAAATAAAAAGCTAGTCGAATCAAGTTATTAAAGAGAAAAGGCCACCAAAACTCTGAACGTTTGGTGCGTCCTTTAAAATCAATATAGTGTTTCCAAAAATTTGCATAAGCTGTAAACATGAGCAATCTCCTAAATAAATTTGGTATTTATTAGAATAGCACATTTTAGGCTGAAACACAAACTTAACAAGATCGTTTAAATCTGGGATAAAGTTTAGGTTAACAGGCCTTAACGGCGATATTTCACCCACCTTCACAATTAGCGGACAGTTTCAAGATGCCACTCCCACAACCCATGATAGGAAATTGCCCCTACTTGATCTGTCCGATAAACAGCCATATTCTGAGCCCTAAAGCGCTCTAAAGTTTCCTTATTAGGATGGCCATAACGATTATTTTTTCCTGCCGAAATCAAGGCTGTCTCTGGTTTTATCCCCATTAAAAAATCTGGACTGGATGACCCCTTAGAACCATGGTGACCAGCCTTTAGAATGTCAACACGGAGGTCAGGATAGGTTCGTAATAAATCTTCCTCCCCTTCTTTCTCAAGATCTCCAGTAAAGAGAAAATTCTTATTTAGCAAATGGCCATAGAGGACTAGAGAGTCATTATTGCCACCATCACCGATCGTTTTAGGATAGAGGACATGAAGCCAACTGCCCATAATGGCTAAATTGTCTCCTGCTTCCACCGTTCTCACCTTGACTTTCAGTGTCTTGAGCCTCCTGACAAAGGAAGGCCTGGTCAAACTTCCCCGACTAACCAAAACCTCACCAATTTTAAAGTGTCGAGCTACAGTTTCCAAGTCACCAATATGATCGGTGTCAGTATGCGTTAGGACCAGCTGATCTATCTTCCCCACGCCGCGGCTCTTGAGGTAAGGAACAACCGTCCTATCGGCATTACTATCTTCATTTCCCTTTTGCCAAGCCTCTTCCTGCCCGAAGGTTACTCGACCACCCGTATCGATTAAAATTGTCTTTCCCCAACTATCTCTCAAAAAAATACTGTCTCCCTGACCAACATCAAGAACGGTCACCTCATTGGTCAAAGGATGCTTAACCAGACAGACTAGAATCAAGAAAAGCACAATGAGCAGGCAGCGAATCTTCTTATGCATCCAATAGTCATAGAGAAAAGCCAATAAGACCAGCATAGTCAATAATATGGCCAAGCTAGGACTGCCGCAGACAGGCGGTCGGCCAATAAAATTATGAGTCCAGACGACCGTCTTCTCAAGCAAAATAAAAACAGGATTCGCCCAAGTCAGCTTGAGTAAAGGAGTTAGCAAAAAGGCTAAGCTCAAAAAAGGTAGGATAAGATAATCAAAAATAAGCGAAAAAATGAAGGTTAATACAATAGATAGTGGCTGGAAAACACCAAATAAATAGGCAAGTATAGGAAAAGCCCCTAAAGCCAAGCTCACCCCTTTGGCTAACGCAGCTGTACGTCTACTTAAGCCTTTAAAATCTACGACAGCTAGAATAAAAGCGTAGACAAAGCTAAGCAGACCGCCGGTTGTCAGCAGAAAATTTGGCCTTAGTAAAAACATACTAAACACACTAAAAGCTAGATTATCCAATCGCTGCAAGCCCAAATTTCTCCAGAAAGACTGAAGTAAACTCCTAAGAACTGATGGGGCATAACCTGTCATTCCTGCATAAAAGATAGAAAAGGGAACTTGAAGGATATCTACCCAGTCTCGTCTCACTTCTAAGCGTAAGAGAAATTTTCGGTAAAATCCAATAAAAAAATCAACCTGCATGCCCGATAGAGCAAAAAGATGAATAATACCAAGGCCAGTGTAGATATCTCTCATCTCAGAAAAATCCTTTCCCAGATATCCAAAAAGGAGCCCAGTCATGTAGTGGTTCATAGGACTCGGAAAGTTCTGCTGGCAATTAACCAGAGCCTGCCGTCTTAGAATATGCAGGTGATCAAGTAAGGAAAGTCGTTTAGCTGGTTCCAAAGACTTAATTTTTTCAATAGCTACCAGTCGATAAATTCGCTCGTGTTTGAGATAGGCCCGATAGTTAAAACCATGGAAATTTCGCTGTGGTTGAGCCTTTATTAGTTTAGCCGAGACTACCAAATCAAGCTCAACTGTCACATTTTGATAAAACTGCTTTTCTTCCGGTGTTTTCAGGCGGTAAAAAACCTGGTAGATTCGTCCTTGACTTCTGGCCCGAAAACTGAGCTGATCGCCATTAACAGAGATAGTATCTGGAATCATTCTTAATTCTTGAAGCTGACTCGGAGCAGATCTATCATCATAATTTCCTTTAGCTTGATAGGCAAAAAATACCAGACCAAACACTAATAATATCAGTAAAACCTGAACACTTGTTTTTAAGCCATGATGACGCCAAAGCTGAAAGAGTGTAAAAGCCAAAATCACTCCAACCAACCAATAGTAAGAGTAAATAAAATAAGTTAGCAAAACTAGCAAAAAAGCCAAGTAAATTGGCCTGATTGGGACATACTTAGTCATACGGTCACCTCAGGAGCAATTTTTTCGTAGGTCTTATCACCGATGCCAGAGATATTTTTTAACTCTTCTACAGACTTAAAGCCACCGTGCTCCTCCCGATAATCAATAATATCTTGGGCTCGCTTCTCTCCAATCCCTGAAAGAGTTTGGAGCTCTTCCTTACTGGCTGTATTAAGATTAATCTTGGCTTGACTGCTGGCTGATGTCCCTGCCTGAGTGCCAGATGAAGAACTCGTGTCTATAACTTCATCAACATCTTCACCATCAGCGGCGACGTAAACCACTGCTTGGTCTTCCAACTTTTGCGCCAGATTAACCGATTTCTTATTAGCATTAGCCGCTAAACCACCAGCCTTCTGGATAGCATCTGTCACTCGACTGCCAGCTGGCAATTCATAAACTCCTTCATTTTTAACTGCTCCTTTGACATCAACCACAATAGTAGCTGATTTTTCAGCCGTCGATAATGATGAATTGCTTCTACTGACTTGGCTAGTCTTGGAAATTTGAGGAAAATCCGATTGACTTCTGGAAGATTTTTGGTGAGCCAAACTAGCAAACAACGCTAAACTAAGAATAAGTACCACAACAGCAAGCCCTGCCGCTAGTTTATTTTCTTTAATTTTTTCAATCCATTCTTCAATCATAGACTTCCCCCGCTAATAATAGCCAATAACAAAATCATTCCTAACAAGACAAGAACAGCTAATAGATAAATTGTTTCTGCTTTCATAAAACCTCTTACCTATTTATCCGAAAATAAAAAATGAGAGCGGGGCAAAAATCAGTAAATCGTGATAAAATCACAACTTTGATTTTCCTCGCTCTCCTATTTTAAGGCTCAGGCCTCTGCCACTTTCTTATTTTTAGGTGGTAAGCTTTGGCAGTCTATCCCCAGACTGTCAAAGTCCACTGGAGCATTTCAATTCCACCTCCGCACAGCTCCAAAGGTCCGGGGAACCTTTGGAGGTTGGAGATAAGATGAACAAAGTTCATCACATTAGTACAGGCTGGCCACTCTCATTTGTTACGAAAGGAATAAGGACTGCCAATCAGCAGTGGTTCATTGGTACTAAAGCACCTAATGAACTGTGCAGGGGAAAGACTTCTTGGCAGAGCCAACAAATCTTTCTCCAACCACTGCGCCTAGTCAATAAAATTGACCAAATAAATAAGGCTGAGAACTTTTGTCTCAACCTCTTACAAAATAATTTATGCTAACAAGAATATAAACTAAGTAATTAAGCCCCACTAGTTCCCAATACAAAGCTTATTTGAGATGTTTTTCTGGTGTCCAAACAAAGCTGGCCACATAACTGAAAGCCATGGTCAAAAGAACCAGAATCAGAGCAACAATGCCCAGCGGAATCCGATAAATATAGGTCAGCGGATTGAGCTTTTTATGGTTATTGTAAGTTTCATTTTGTTCATCTAACTGATCAAAAGCATCATGAACCCGTTTAGCCACCATCTCTATACCTTCATCATTGAGACGTTTGATATCCGACACGTCAATCGGTTGACCAAAGTTCATGTCAATCCTTTCTCCCTTTAGAAGGCCAGAAAATTTTCTTGGACCACCATAAACAACCGGCTGAATCTTAACCTTAGCCATCTTGGCGATGACTGCCACACCGCCCTTAACATCTGTTGAATGCCGGCTTCCACTTGGAAACATAATCAAAGAGCGATGGCTTTTCTTCAACATCCTGACAGGATACTTGATAGCCTCCTGGCTGGGATTATCCCGGTCAATGGGGAAAGAACCACACATCCGAATCCACCAGCCAAAGATGCGATTATTAAAAAGCTCCTTCTTAGCCATAAAAATGAATTGCTTAGGCTTGGTGGCAAAGGCTAGATAGATAGGATCCCACCAAGTCCTGTGAGGAGCAACTAAAATATAGTTTTCCTTGATATCTAGGAGATTTTCCTGATTGTGGTAATGGGCATTACCATTGACGACCCAAACTAGGAAAGAAACCAGCCAACGTAAATAAGCATAAAACATGAATGAACCTCCTACTTAACTAAGTCTGGATCAAATTCATAAAAACCAGTATCTAAATTCCGATTGGCAGGATGGAGTTTACGAATTTCTTCATCGAAGAGGAAGGCTTGGTCGGTCGACCATTGGCCAACTTCTAACAAATCACGCGCCCTAGTAAAACACTCAGCAATTCTAGTAAAATTTTCACCTGGGCAATAGATACCATCCAGTTTCCAGTGATAGTAGCCATGCTCGACCAAATCAGACAACTTAGTCATCAAATCAAGATCATTGTTGGCGAAGATGTGAGTCCCATGATTATCTTCATAGATAGAATAATGGGAATCCTTATCGCTAGGTTCAGCTAAAAAGAGATCTCTCTGCCGAGTCTTCTCATCATCAATATGGGTGAAGTTATAATAATTTTGTAGGAGGGGACGCTTGGAATGGTGGATAACGCTCGCTCCATAAACCAATATTTCTGCTAGAATTTCTAGATTCTCCGACATTTTAAAGAGCTCAGCTGACGGAATTTCTCTAGCTAAAACAGCTTCTGAAACACCTGCTGTTTTACCCCAGAAATTAACTTGACGACTAGAAGTCACCATAGTCGACGCATCATAAATCAACTTAAAAGGCCGATTGTCTCGCTGACAGATATAGATAACGCCAGCATCTCCAACCGTGATATAATCAGCTCCGATTTCCTCTAAGAAATCCAGATACTCAGGCAGAGCATCCATCATTCCCTGATGCATGAGAGCATTAACAGCGACGGTCAATTCCTTACCAGCCTCATGAACCAACTGGGCAATCTTCTTTAAATCCTTGTCTGAAAAAGTCTTAGGCAGGCGAAGACCAAAGGCCTTATCCCCTACATAAATTCGATCAACACCAATTTTTAACAGAGCTTCAACCTGTTCTAGGCTCTCTGCTGTTGCAGTAATAATAATTTTATCCATAGCTTTATTATTATATCAAATTTTCATAGAAAATCTGAAACGATTTAAAAGGTCTAAAACATCTGTGCACAACATTTTCGCATTAAAGCAAGAGTCTATAGAGCAGCCCCTCGCTAAATCTTCATGACAATTTTAATAATTTATGATAGAATACTACCTAAGTAACAAAGTTTACCCCACTACTCCAGTGGAAAGGAGAATGCTATGGCAGCCCAACGCCAACACGATTTTGATTATTATGATAATCAGGAATCACAAAATCAAACCAATCAAGCTAATCAATCACAACAAAAATATCAAGAATTTTACCAAGTCGATACGCAGAGTGCTAAATTGCGGGAATTACTTTTCTTTGCCCGCATCGCTCTCTTTTGTATCTCATCTGTCCTCCTAAGCTTCCTATTCCTCACGATGGGTTGGGGAACAGTCGTTTCCTTTAGCCTAGCTATTTTACTGGGAATTGCTATTACATCAACAGTCTCGACTTTTGTCCTTTCAATGAAGAAAAAATAAGAGTTTAAAACAGACTGATTTGAGTGCTGCACTCTTATCTACAGAATACTATCATCTTCCTTTGTAGATGACATATAAAAAATTTGATCATAACATTAAAAACGAACAAAGTTAGATTTCGAAGTCTCTAACTTTGTCCGTTTTTTTAATTTTTCCTATCAAGAAATAGAACTAAGAACCATAATTCTAAAATGAAAATTATTTTCTATATCCTAATCTTCAGAGATGACAACTGTTTGTAGTTAAGAACAAAGCCATCATAGCCGTCTGTCCCACTCCCTTCGCTCTAAAATAACGACAGCAGAGGCACTTATCTAAGAAAAAATTAGGCTACTGAATAACAGGAATTTTAAACTGATTTCACAGTTAGTTTAGATCAGAAAATTCCTGACTGTCATCACTTGTATCGCCCGCATCATCATTACTATCATAGGTAATAGCATCACTGACATTATCAGGGGCTTCAAACTTAGAATCGCTAATCTTATTCCATTTTGAATACTTAGACTCAACCTTCATAGATAGCCGGTTAGCGCGTACCTTACTTACCATTTTAAGTTTAAAAGATTTCAGACGAAAATTCTCCTTATCAAAACTGACTTCAAATGTTTTCTTCATACTTGACTGGCTATCACCTGTCAAATACATGTTTAACTCATCTTCAAATAGAGACACCAAGTCCACATTTTGACTTTTGAGAACCAGAGTGTAGTTAGTTCCGTCATCCTTAAGCTTGAGATCATCTTTCATGGAATAAACAATATCGAGGAAATCAAAGTAATCTGGATCAACATTGTAACCATCAATGCTTTTGAGACTCCAAGGAGCATCTCGACTGCCCCTTGAGTAGATATCACCGCCTCCTGGCATTTTAAAGGCTTGATACTCTTCTGAGCCATCCTGCTTCGTAGAAATAAAGCCATTAGCTCTCTCCACATCACCAGCCTGATCACCATAGTCAAGATCAGCCTCCATTTTCTGGTTTTTTCTCTCACCAAGAGAAGTCGTGCTCAAATCCATGTCAAAGTGAACAGTCTCAACCTTCTTGTTAGCTGCTTTGGCCTTTTTTATCAGCTGACTGACAGTCATTCTAGCTTGAGTGTTTTTTAACTTATCCGTTACCTTACTGTGGCAGGCACCTAAAACTAAAAGACTCGTAAAAATGAGAACTGTAATTTTTATAAACTTTTTCATCAGCCCTTCCTCCTTTTCAATTTATAAACTCCCCACTAAATACAGTCTAACATAAGCAGTAAGCCTTTTCATTAATAATTACTAACTCTTAACAAAATCAAAAAGAATCAAAATCTTAACAGTTTTCTCATTTTATCTACATTTGCGAATATCCAAGAAAATAAAAAGCCAGATAGGCTAAACATTATGCCACATCTGACTTCAATCTAATTCTCTTGACTAGTTTCATCGGACTCAGGATAGTCAATCACGATGTCATCCACCTCAGCCTGTGTGTCTGACGATGATTCTGATTTAGCCTTGACAAACTTATCACGAAAGGCCACAACTTGGTCATTGGCAAATTCAGATGCCTGAGTTGCCTTTTCCTTAGCTACGTCAAGTACATCTTCCTTGGTCAATTCACCTGTTTCAAACTTTTCTTTATAATCATTGAAAGTGTTGACGGCCCAATTCTTATATTGATTAGCCTTCTTCTTAACAGCTTGATTATAAGTCTCAGGATTGTCCTTATAGCCGTTAGCAAAATCTACAGCCTTCTCCTTTATTTCTTGCCCTTTCTTAGTCGTTAAGAAATAACCAACCGCTGCTCCGACAGCTGCGCTAGAAACTATAGTTTTTAAAAATTTTCCCATTATTCTTCCCCTTTCTTTCTACTCTTAAATAGCTTGCTGGCAAAACGCAGGGCCGTCGCAACTGTCCCCGCTTTAGCAGCATTAGAACCAGCATTGCTTGCCTTTTTGCCTAAAACACGAGCTTGGCTATTGAGATCAGAGACACTGAGTGAGAGATCAGCAACCGCATCAAAGAGCGGATCAATCGTAGCCACCTTACCATTAATATCATCCACCAAAACATTAGCTTTAGCAATCAAGTCATTAGTTTGGTGCAAAGTGACATCCACATCTGCTGTCAGAACTGTCAGTGTCCTTTTCGTTTCGTCGACCGCTCCAGCTACCTTGTGCAAGACGATAGCCAAATAGATGACCAAAGCAACAAAAGCCAAAGCGATAATTAACATTGCATATCCTACCATGTTTTACTCCTACTAATTTAATTCTTATTTTGTTGATAATCGGGTTGCCGTCCCTTGGTTCGACCGTAATAGGTCATGACCAGTCCAAAGATCACCAGAATCAGAGACAGCCATTGAGATACTCGCAATCCTCCCAACATCAGACTATCTGTTCGCATACCTTCAATGACAAAGCGACCGCAGCCATACCAGATGAAATAGAACCAGGCAACTTCCCCACGTTTTAAAAGTCCTGAACGATGCCTTACACTCATAATCAGAGCGAAGCCAAACAGGTTCCAGAGAGATTCATATAAGAAGGTGGGTACCCGATAGCTGCCATCAATATACATCTGATGCTGAATGAACTTGGGCAAATAATTCAGATGGGCGACTGCCCTTCCATAAGCTTCTTGGTTGAAAAAATTCCCCCAACGGCCAAAACTCTGGGCCAGCATGACTCCAGGAGCAGCAATATCCAAAAAATCATAGGCATTGATTTTCCGTTTCCAAGAGAAAATCAGCATAACTAGAGCTCCTGCTATCAGAGCACCATAGATGGCAATACCGCCATTCCAAGTTGCCAGAAGCTCATTCAGATGGTTCTGATAATACTTCCATTCAAAAGCGACATAGTAGAGGCGCGCTCCTAAAATGGAGATAGGGAAAGCAATTAGGATAAAATCAAGGACATCATCCGAGGTCATTCCCTTACGAGGTGCCTCCCGTATGGCCAACCAGACCGCTAAAACCATGCCTGTTACAATACAGATACTGTACCAACGAATCGCTATAGGACCAAATTGAAAAACGATTGGATCAATAACAGCTGCCATCAGTCAGCACCATTTTCTGTGATCAGATTGGTTAGGCGGTCCTCAAAAGTCTTAGTCGCATCAAATCCCATCTGTTTTGCCCGATGATTCATGGCTGCCGCTTCGATGACAACTGAAACATTTCGACCGGTTTTAACGGGAATCCGAATTCGAGGGATTTTAACCCCCTGCAATTCGACTTCTTCATTACCATTACCCAGACGATCAAATTCCTTGCCTTGCTCAAAGTTTTCCAGATAAATAGAAAGCTGAACCTGAGAAGAATTTCGGACAGCACTGGCTCCGTAGAGGCTCATGACATCAATAATACCAACACCGCGAATCTCTAGCAAGTGACGTAAAATCTCAGCTGGTTCTCCCCAGAGGGTTTCTTCGTCTTTAGCATAGATGTCAACACGGTCATCCGCAACCAAACGGTGACCACGCTTAACCAGTTCTAGACCAGTTTCACTCTTACCAATACCAGAATCTCCTTGAATCAGGACACCCATGCCATAGATATCAATCAACACACCGTGAACACTGGTTCGCTCTGCTAAACAAGAATTGAGGTACCAAGAGATTTCACCAGAAACACTAGAAGTTGCTTGGTGAGCCTGAAAAATCGGAGTATCACCTTCCTTGGCTGCCCGAATCATTTCCTCAGGAATCTCCAAGTCCCGCGCAACAATTAGAGCCGGCGTTTCAGACTTGAACATGGCTTTGAGCACCGAATAGCGATTATGAGGGGTCATGGTCATCATATAGGACCATTCCTTCATCCCCATGAGCTGAACTCGCTCAGGGGAATAATAATCAAAATAGCCAGCCAACTCCAGTCCGGGCCTAGAAATATCAGAGGTGATAATTTCCTTTTTTAAAAGTTCTGGTCTGGAATAAACTGGCTCTAACTTAACCTTCTTAGCCAGCATCTCAACAGTAACTGCCATAAGTTTTTCTCATTTCTATTTAATATCCCCATTATAACATAAATGCAAACGGAAACAAAAATGCCCTAGCTTCTAATAAAGCCAAGGCAAGCTATAAAATCACCAGAACCACTTGTCATCATCAACAACTTCGGCATCCTTGCGTCGACGAGGACCAGTACCGTATTTATCACGTTCTTCATCTTCTTTGTAGGGGAGAAGGACGGCCAATAGGACATAGAGAAAGATTCCGAAACCAATTGAAAAATAGGTAAAAACAGCGTAAAGCACACGGGCTAAGGTGATATCCCATCCGAACTTATCAGCCAAGCCGGCTAACACGCCAGCAAGAATCCGCCCCTGCCGTTTCTTATAAAGACCTGTCATCATGGTTTCCTCACTTCCTAAGACTGGGTTGACTGAAATTCCTGTTCTATTTCAGACTCCCCCTCAGCTTACAAATTTATTATACTGCTACTTGCCAAAAATAAAATCAGCCCTAAGGCTGATTTATCAGAAAAAAGGCAGAAAATGAGAACTAGGTCTGCTCAAGCAAGATCAACCTGCCTTGGCATCGACCGCAACGAAACTTATTAAGGTTCACGCGTCTCTGTCGAGGGTAGGTCTGACCACAAGCTTGGCACTGGTAGAGATAACGAAAATTTTGCTCCTGAAGCTTAGGAACATATCGCAAGCCATCCACTTCTTTGAGCAGCTGTCTAAACTCCCTATCGCCATGCTTATAGCCCTTGCCAGCATAGTACAGGTGATAATGACAAAGCTCGTGACGGACAATTTTCCTAAAGATAGTCAGCTCCACAGCCTCATAAATTTTAGGATTAAAGTCCAAGTGCCCATCCTTGGGAAAGAAACGTCCGCCTGTCGTCCGAAGTCGTCTATTCCAAAACGCTCGGTGCTTAAAAGGCTGACCGAAATCCTCAAGCGAGACCTGCTTAACGTAGTCAGTTAGATTCACGTGGAGCCACCAGAGATAAATTGAGCTTCTCGCGCTCTAAGTCAACCTTAGAAACCCAAACAGTCACAATGTCACCAACGGAGACCAGCTGACTGGGATGCTTGACAAAGTTCTTGGACATTTCAGAGATATGAATCAGACCATCCTCATGGACACCAACATCAACAAAGGCTCCAAAATCAACTACATTACGGATAGTGCCTTCCAGTTTTTGGCCTATCTGTAAATCTTTGAGTTCTAGGAGATCTTGCCTGAGGGTTGGAGTCTCAAAATCATCCCGTAGATCTCGGCCAGGTTTCAGTAGGTCAGCAATAATATCCCTGAGAGTTTCCTGACCAATACCTAGTTCAGAAGCCATCTGAGCTAAATCAAGCGCAGTCAATTTATCCTTAGCTGTCTGGTCTAGCTCTCTAATTTCCAGACGATTGAAAAGTTCTTCTACAGCCAAATAGGACTCGGGATGCACGCCTGTATTGTCTAAAATATTGTCACCATTAGGAATTCGTAAGAAACCTGCCGCCTGTTCAAAGGCCTTATCTCCTAGACGTGGGACCTTTTTGATTTCTTCCCTTGAAGTTAAGCGTCCCATTTCTTCACGGAATTTAACGATATTATCCGAAATAGTCCTGTTGAGACCCGCAACATGGGAAAGGAGGGCAGAACTGGCCGTATTGACATTGACCCCAACTTGGTTAACAACCGTCTCCACAACAAAATCCAAATTTTCTGTCAGCTTTTTCTGACTGACATCGTGCTGATACTGACCAACACCGATAGATTTAGGATCAATCTTAACCAGTTCAGCCAAAGGATCCTGCAGTCGTCGTGCAATAGATATGGCAGAGCGCTTTTCAACCGTCAAATCCGGAAACTCTTGCCGTGCTAGTTCAGAAGCTGAATAGACCGAAGCCCCACTTTCATTGACAATAACATAAGAAACCTCCGGAAAATCCTTGAGCACTTCTGCTACAAAGGCTTCGCTTTCCCGACTAGCTGTCCCATTACCAATAGCAATAATCTCCACTTGATAAGCTTGTAACAAATCAGCCAATTCCTCCTTGCTCTTAGCAATTTTAGCCTGACTGGCTGGAGCTACAGGATAGATAACATGAGTGGTTAAGAGCTTACCAGTCTGATCCACTACCGCTAGCTTAGCTCCTGTCCTAAAGGCTGGATCGAAACCAAGAACGACCTTCCCTTTAAGTGGGGACACCAAAAGCAGGTGACGCAGATTGTCAGAGAAGAGTGAAATAGCCCCATCTTCTGCTGTTTCAGTCAATTCACTGCGGATCCGTCTTTCCATAGCTGGGATAATCTTGGTTCTGGCTGCCTTGGCAATAGCCTCATCAATGTAGGTATTTCTAACTTTAAAACGGACTTGATAAAAACGGATAATCTTATCCAAGTGGTGTTCGAAGCTAACCTTAAGCACACCCAACTTTTCTCCACGATTAAGAGCTAGAATCCGATATCCCTGCAGGTCTTTGACTTTTTCTGAAAAATCATAGTAAATTTGGAAAACCTGCTTGCCATCCAAACTGGTATCTTTGAGACTGGAAACCAGCAGGCTGTAGTTCCAAATTTCATTATAGGTCCAAGAACGCAGACGATTATCCTCCGACAGAGATTCTATTAAAATATCCACCGCTCCTGCTAAAGCTTTGTTAGCGGTAGGGAAATTATCTGAAATAAAATTCTCAGCCCGAACGTCTAAGTCAGGGACATTCTGCAAAATCAACCGTGTCAAATCAGCCAGACCTGCTTCGCGGGCGATGGTCGCCTTAGTCCGACGTTTTTCCTTATAGGGGAGATAGAGTTCTTCCACCTCAGCTAATTTATCTGCAGCTGCAATAGCCTTTTTCAATTCAGGGGTCAGCTTGCCCTGCTCTTCAATCTTGGCCAGAACCGTCTCTTTTCGCTCAGCTAGAGCTGTCAGAGATTTATCCTGATCAATAATCGCCTTGATGGCGACTTCATCCAGATTGCCTGTCTTTTCTTTCCGATAGCGAGCAATAAAAGGAATGGTATTCCCTTGGACAGTCAAATCTAGGACTGCTTGAATTTGCGATGCCTTAATGCCCAAATTTTGAGCAATAAGAGTAATATTAGAATTTTCCATAACGTTATTATTATACCATAAAGCTTTAAAATAAGCCGACAGAGCAGGATTGGCTGCTGTTAGTACTAGTCAGTGATTTTGTTTAGCCTTTTTCTTAAGAAAAAGGCTAAACCCTAATTGGCTCAGTCTTTCTCTAAAAATTCTCCCACTGCATGCTCAACTGCCTGTTTAAAATCAGGATCAGAAATCTCATAAAAGTTGACAGCCATGCGATTTCGAAACCAAGTCAGCTGACGTTTGGCAAAGCGACGGGTGTTCTGTTTGAGCTTATCGATGACCGTCTGCAAGTCTTGTTCCCCCCTAAAATAAGGAAAAAGCTCCTTGTAACCAATAGCCTTAGTCGCCTGTGACTCTGGATAATGCTCATAGAGCCAGTAAGCTTCTTCGAGCAGCCCTTGGTCCAACATATTATCAACCCGTTTATTAATCCTATCATACAGCCTAACCCTCTCATCATTAAGACCGATTAGAAGGGGAGCGTACTCAGTCTCCTGATTAACCAAATCTTTACCAAACTTTTCTAACTCCAAGGCACGAATTAATCGTCTGCGATTAGGCTGGTCAGGCTTTTGTGACAGTCTTTGAGCTCGAGCCATCAAGTCAGCATCTGACAGTGCTGCTAACTCTTTTCGGTAGGCTAAAACAGCCTCCTGATCAACTCGTCCTCCAAGATGATAGCCTTCTAACAGACTCTGTAAATAAAGCCCTGTTCCCCCAACAATAATGGGTACCTTCCCCCGATCAGTAATTTCAGAAATGGTTGCTTTAGCTTCCTGAACAAAGTCGTAGACAGAATAGGTCTGATCAACATCTCGCACATCAATCAGATGGTGAGGAACTGCAGCCTGCTCTGCCGAACTTGCCTTGGCTGTTCCGATATCCAGTTTACGATAGACTTGTTGGCTGTCTCCGCTGATAATTTCACCATTAAATTTTTGGGCCAAACTAATACCCAAGGCGGTCTTACCAACCGCCGTCGGACCAGCCACCACTATTACTTTTGTTTTCATCTTTTTCCTTGAAAATAATCTAAAATTTAGCTAGTATAATTATAACATAAGAAAGAAGGAGAAACGATCATGGCTAAAAAACATGCTTTCGCTCGTGGCCTTGCTACTGGCGTTGTTGGAACTGCTGCAACTGTCGCAGGTGCTGTCTTTGCTGTCAAAAAGACAATTATTGAACCTGAGGAAAAGAAAGCGGCTTTCATCGAAGAAAATCGTAAAAAAGCGGCTCGCAGGCGCATTGCTCGTTAGTGAGAAACGGCCTCAAGGCCGTTTTTTTATAGCCTCATTGTTCCATCTAACAAGCTGAAAGACATTTGAAAACGTTTTACATTTCTTTCAAAAAATAGTATGATTAAAGGCAAGTACAGCAAAGGAGGAAAGGCTATGAGAAAATCATTTCGACTACTATCGCTTGCCCTAGTAGTTTGTCTAAGCATTGGTATGACTGCCTGCAACAAGTCAAATAAGAAACCCAGTCAGACAAAAACACATCAGACATCAAAATCAAAGGAATCAGCTGCTAAAGCCTCATCTCACAAAGCTTCGACCAAACAAGAGGCTAAGCCATCTTCTTCAAGCAACCAAGCAGGGAACAACTCAGACAATAAGGAGGCAGAAACACCATCTGCCAGCTCCTCCTTTAATCTCGAGGCCCTAACTAAAGGCGACTATACTAGCATTTCTGGTACCTGGGCAGATAGCAGCGGGCGAGTGGTCATCATCTCTCCTCAAGGACGCATCAGTGTTCTAGGGACAACTGGCAGCATCTCTGTTAGTCGAGATGGTAAAGGAGAAGCTTTAATGACGGTTACCTATGATGACGGTACTAGCTTTGGTGTTCTCATGTATGGAGCTGGTCAAGCCATTCCTGACCGTCACTTTCAAAATGGCCAAGTTGATCCATCCGATACTAGCAAGGACCGCCTCGTTACAGCCTACAGTGACATTTTAGATTCAAGTGGAACGGACCAATTTAAAAATCAGGTCTTCTATAAATCCTCTGATGATTACAGCAGCCTAGTTCAATAAAAGGTTCACAGAACCAGCCTCGCCTCCTAATTCTAAGGCTCGGGATAAAAAGGTCCACAGGACCTTTTTATTATCCAAAAATTCTCTCGCTTCTACCTAAAATATTGCTAAGGACTATTTCTTTCATGTCATGTTAAAATAAAAAAGCAGTTAGCTTTCTTAAACCAACTGCTTTTATCACCTTTATAGCCGACTAATTGCGACGACCAAAGAGATTCAAAATACTCAAGAAAAGGTTGATGAAGTCTAAGTAGAGGCTGAGAGCCATAGAAATTGCCCAGCCATCGTGAACCTGACCACGTGTTTGACCGTAAACACGTTTAATCAGCTGATTTTCATAAGCAATCAAGCCAGAGAAAATCACAACGGAGGCCACACTGACTAAGAAGGACATCATGCCTGACCCCAAGAAAATATTGATAAATCCTGCGATAATAATCCCAATCAAACCAGCAATTAAAGCCTTGGCCATGCCTGATAAATCTTTCTTTGTAGTTGCACCAATGGCCGCCATAATGAAGAAGACAGCAGATGAACTAACAAAGGCACCGAGAACTTCTGCCCCTGTATAAGCCGCAATAATAAAACTCATGGTAAAACCATTCAAAGCTGAATAGATAAGGAAAATAGGCAAAGCCCAAGGTGTGTTGCGACGAGCAGCACTCGAAGCCACGAAGACCAAAACCAGCTCAAGACCGATAGCTCCCAGATAGATCAGCCGGCCACTGGTCATAATAGCAATCATATTTTCTGGAAAGACAAAGAGCATGAGAGCTGCAATGACCGCTGATAAACCAATACCAACTCCAACTAAGCTATAAATCTTGGCAAAGAAACGACTCAAGCCAGTGTCGGCCTGTGTAATAACGGGATTTGACCCCATATTATTCATATTCATATAAATATCCTCCAAATTCTTTTTCAATTTCTTTTATTTTAACAAAATTTAATGATTGTGAGAACCCAATTGTTTACGTTTAAAAATCTTACGATTTTTAAAGCGTTGGCGCATAGGATAAGAACCTTCTTTGATCGCCCAGTATTTATCAACAAAGGTAACGATATAAGATTCCTTGTAGCGAGGGGGGGCAATAGTTGCTCCCCACATATGCTTGAGGATAATATCCTTTTCCTTTTTGTTGAGGTTAATTAGCTTTCTGGCATTCTTTACTGCAATCCGAGGATGGACCCAAGCATGACTCTTATTAAATTTGGTATCTCGCCAGTCATAATAAAAGAAATCGTGTAAGAGACCACCACGAGCTGTTGACTTAGCATCCCAACCGAATTTCTTGGCAACCTTATAGCTTGTATAGGCCACATTGATGGAATGCTTCATCCGTGTTGAATAATGATGATGGGTAATCTCGTCTAAGCGTTGAAATCTAGGATTTTCAATCAAGGGCCCAACAATCTTCATAAATTCTTTATCTTTTTGATAGGCTTTCATACTGTTCTCCTTTTGCTAGTAACTAGCTGGGATTTCCTAAATAAATTGGAACATCATGATACCGGCTGCGACTGCCACATTTAGGCTCTCAGCCCGGCCTGGCATGCTAATGTGAATCAACTGATCGGCTGCCTGAGCCATTTCCTGAGAAATCCCTTGGCCTTCATTTCCCATAACCAAAGCAAATCTAGCTGGCTTAACTAACTCACGGTAGTCAATGGATTGCTCTGATAAAGTTGTTGCCAGTAAACGGACTCCAGCATTTTTTAAAGTTGTCACAAAGTCCATGACCGGACCGCGGTAGATAGGCAGATGGAAATGACTGCCCTGCATAGAGCGAAGCGTCTTAGCATTATAGATATCAGCCGACTTATCTGAGATAAAGACTGCCTGATAGCCAGCAGCATCAGCTGTCCGAATCATAGTTCCAAGATTTCCCGGATCTTGGATATCTTCCAAAATTAGGTAAGGTCCTTGCCAAGTCTCAGGCAAAGCTGGTTGTTCTAACTGAACTTCCGCAACAATTCCTTGGGGGGTAGGACTCTCAGATAATTCCTTAAGCACCTCTGGCGTCACCATAACAACTTTCTCTTGGTGACTCACTCTGTCAGCCATCTCCTCAAGGACAAAAATATGTTCAAAAACTGCACCATTCGTACGAGCTTCCTCGAAGAGATGCCAGCCCTCAATCAGATAAGAATGCTTTCGGTGTTTTTTTTGCAACAATTTTTTTGTCTTTTTGATGAGATTATTGGCTTTTGAGGTTATAATAATCATATAATTATTATAGCATATCTAGAAAAATCAATGCTCAGTCCAAAGGAGGAATTTTTATGAAAAAGGTAAAAATGATTGTTTCTGGTCGTGTGCAAGGGGTTGGCTTTCGCTATTCAACCTTCAATCTTGCCAAAGAAATCGGCGATATCTATGGGCAGGTTCGGAACAAGGATGATGGCACTGTGGAGATCTTAGCCCAATCAGCTGATCCAGCTAAGATGGCTAAGTTTATTCAAGAAATACGCAAAGGGCCATCTCCTTGGGCCAAGGTCACCTATGTGGATGTTACCATGGCTAACTTCGAAGACTTTACAGATTTCCGCATGGCAAATTAAAAAAGATACTTAGGGTGTTTAAAAAGCCGTATGAATAGGAGTGCGACAGAAAATCCTGATTTTCTAGGATTTACATCGTTTTTACTGGGCTTTAGTCCATGTTAATTAACTAGTCTCACAAAACACTAAAATTCTTGTCCAGCCACAATTTTTTATAAAAAATCTCTAGGTCAATGGCGTCATTATGATATCCGAGGTAGGATTTTAAAAATCCGCTAAAATCCTACTAGGGAACTATTGAGTATTTGTCTAAAAAAAAGTAAAATAGAACAGTATTACTAAATTTAAAGGAACTTATTGTGAATAAAACTTCAAAACGTATACTTCTCTCAGGTATTGCCCTATCTATGCTCTTTGTCTTGTCTGGCTGTGTCCGCCTTGGTAAAAACGGCAAACCAACTGGAACAGTTTGGCATCTCTTGGGCGAACCTATGGGACACCTTATCACCTTTTTTGCTAATAATCTCGGACTAGGTTTTGGACTGGGAATCATCCTTGTTACTGTCCTAGTGCGCTTACTAATTCTTCCACTTGGGCTCCATCAATCACGTAGTGCTGCCTATCAAGCTGCTAAACGTGACTATCTGGCTCCCATCTTTGAGCCTATCAATAAGAAAATGAAAGAAGCGACAACTCAGGAAGAAAAAATGGCTGCTCAAACTGAGCTCATGCAGGCTCAAAGAGAAAACGGCGTCAGTATGCTAGGAGGCATGGGCTGCCTGCCACTTTTGATTCAGATTCCTTTCTTCTCGGCTATGTACTTCGCAGCTCGCTATACCCCAGGAGTTCTTAAGTCTGATTTCCTTTGGTTCAATTTGGGCCATCGTGATATTCCTCTGATGATTATCATCGCTGGCCTCTATCTGGTTCAGTCTTGGCTGGCTGTCAAGCAGATGCCAGAGGAGCAGCGCAAACAGGCCGGTATGACCATGTATATGACCCCTATTATGATGGTCTTCTTCGGACTGGCACAACCCTCAGCTGTTGTCCTCTATTGGTTCGTTGGGGGTATTTTCTCCATTATTCAACAGCTGATTACCAACTTCCTGATCAAACCAAAACTTGCTAAACAAGTTGAAGAAGAATTCAAGAAGAACCCGCCTAAGGCGCCTAAAGCAGCTAAAGCAGCTCGAAAAGATGTGACGCCACAAAATCAAACGAATAAAGCTATTACAACTAAAAAGCAAAATCGCAATGCTGGTAAACAAAACCGTAAGAAAAAATAGCTTAAAATACAAAGATCTGTCCCAGTTATAATGGGGCAGATCTTTTTTATTAGCCAAAAAGAGAGAGACTGCGACTCCTCACTCAAAAAATCTGGTCGTCTATAAGATGACGTGCCAGAAATTAATAAACGAAGTCTGGATTTCCCTCATTTAATGATTAAGCTCAAGTAAAAATTTCTCAGGATCCTTTCATTCCCATTTCTGGGTAGCTTTTCAAGATGCTCAGGATGTTATTATCTAAGTATTCTGCGCTTGATGTTGAAGACTAATACCATAATCATACCTAGGCTGTTTCTTCCACCAATCATCGGAATTAAAGACCAACATATCACCTTGGATAAAGCCATTCAACACGATACACCTATCGAAATTGTAGCTACACTAGATTATTATCCTCCTAAATGAAAGCACTGCAGGAGAAATCTGATCAAGTATGACTTCCAAAAACCGTCTAAAATTCCCTTTATCGCCATTGCCGGTTGCCGGTTTCTCAGCCTCATTCGTTTGAAAAAGAGAAGACGGACTGCGTCTCCTCTCATGTCTAGCTATAAGTCACCCACTACAGTTGATTGATAATGAGCCAAAGTTCCAAACTCTTCAATGAGTTATTGAGTTTTTTCAACACTGACAATTTCAACATCATAACTACCTGCTGGCGATTCAATTGTAGTCCTATCACCAACTTTTTTGCCAATCAGAGCTTGGGCAATAGGGCTTTCGTTGGAGATTTTACCAGCGAAAACATCAGCACCAGCAGCTCCAACGATAGAATAGGTATCCTGATCCTTAGTACCAACTTCTTGAACAACAACTGTTTTACCGATAGCAACTTCATCAGAAGCCACGGCATCGCTGTCAATGATTTCGGCGTAACGAATCTTAGTTTCAATAATTTGAATTTGACCTTCGACGAAGGCTTGTTCATCTTTAGCTGCATCGTACTCGGAATTTTCAGATAGGTCACCATAAGAACGGGCAATTTTAATCCGCTCGATAACTTCTGGACGACGAACTAATTTGAGTTCTTCTAATTCCTGCTCAAGTTGTTCCTTTTCTGTTTGAGTCATAGGGTAAGTTTTTTCTGCCATGATTTTCTCTTTTCTATTTTTTATTTTGATCAGGGGTCTGACACAGAAACAGAGTCCGAGAACTTTCGTCACAGACTCTTGTTTGAGGCTCAATTTTAATTTTTGTTCTCTGAGTCCTGTTCGCTACTATCCGAAACTTTTTTATTAACATAGGTATCAACATTCTTTTGGTGATCCTCATAAGTCTCAGAATAATAGACATTGCCAGTTTCAACATCAGCAACAAAGTAAAGATATTTTGTATCTGACGGATTAACAACTGCTTCAATCGCAGATAAACTTGGACTATCGACTGGGCCGGGAATAACTCCCTTGTTCTTATAATCATTGAAAGGCGAATCAATATTGGTATCAATATTGGCATCTTCCTTCAAGGAAGTCTTATCACCAAGTTTACCTAAAGCATAAAGCACTGAAATATTAGATTGCAAGGGCATATCAGCATCCAAACGATTATAGAAGACACTAGCAATATTGCGACGGTCTTCATCCGTTTGCCCTTCCTTTTCCACCAGAGAGGCCAGCGCTAACATCTCATTAACATTGTACTTAGACTGTTCAATCTTATCATAATATTCACTTAGATAGGAATCCATAGTTCCTAGCATCTGATCCACAAGATCTTCAAGACTGACATCCTTAGTGTAGTTATAGGTTGCTGGAAAAAGATAACCCTCTAATTGGTACTTGACCTTATCAGATTCTGGCAGGTCTGCCAAGAGCTTAGGATACTTTTCTTTCATCTTTTCGATGAAATCCTTATCCTTCATTAAGTTGAGGAATTTTTTAGAGCTGTATGGCGTTTTATCCGTCTTAACTCTAGTATTAGCGTTATTCTCAACAGCCTTACCAATTTGCTCGAGAGTATAACCTTCTGGAATAACAATCTTACCAGCATTAGGATCGGTTGGTTCAGTCGTCCCTCCATCCTGAAGTTCCTTGATAATATCATCAATACTCATGCTGGCTTTCAAATTATAGTAACCACTCTTGAGATTACTGTAATTTTTAAACTTGGTATAATAATTGAAAACATTGGCATCTTTAATGATACTCTTTTTCTCAAGGATTTGGCCAATCTGTTTACTGCCAGCTCCCTTAGGAATTTCAACCGTTACATACTTAGTTGACTGAGCATCCAGCGGAGCTAAACTAGCATTGATATAATAATAACCAAATCCGCCGCCCGCTAAGAGAGCGAGCAAGATAAGACTGATAATCCAAGTACTGATACGACGAGCCAAACGTTTTTTCTTTTTTTGCTTACGCTTGTTATCCTTACGACGGGAAGAGGGCTCCTCTTCCTCCCAATCTTCTTCATCATCCAGCTCATTATCTTCAATTGTGTCATTGTCATAAGTATTTTGAGACAACGACGACTGATTAGATGAGACTTTTACTTCTGAGTCACTTTCGGAAGCAAAACCAGCTTCCTGCTCCGAAACAGAAGAAAAATGGGGCTCTGTCTCAGACTTCTGTGACCGACTTGATTGTTCTTCAGACAAGTTTACTGTCGGACTAGCCGAATGAATATCTTGTATAGGAATAGGGACTGTAAAACCTGATAGATCTACATCAGCAATCTCAGCAGCTTCGGAAGCTGCCGTTGAAACAGTGCTAGCATAAGCACTACTCTCTTCTAGCGGCTCTTCATCAGTCAAGTCCTCACCCAAAGGATTGAGCTCATTGAGCTCTCTGAGATGCTCCTTCTCGCGAATTTTCTTAATGGCCTGAGCCTCAGCCAGAGCACGTTTTTGCTCTTCCTCGGCTGACTTAGCTGCCTGCTCCTCCTGCTTTTTCAGTTGGGCAGCAGCTTCCTGCCAATTAAAATCGGGATCAATTTCACGATTGCCGTCAGCATTGAGACTTTCAACAATCGATTTAACGATCCCGTCATCTTGGATTCCTTTTAAGCGATTGGCTTCTTCTAATTCGTTCAAAATCTGTTCCTTAAAGCTCTTGTCACTGGCTACAGATTTTGACTTATCATCCTTAAAATCGGTCAAAGCTCATCCTCCTCATAGTTATCAGTCGCCATTATATCTTAAATTAATGGTAAATGCAAATTTTATAAGTTTTATCACCAAGCTGCAATAGAGGAAAAAAACTTTAACGATTTTCCCAAACTAGGTTGTACCAAGTTTGACCACCATGCTGGGAATCTGACAGACCTTCATCACGAAAGCCATTCATCTCATAGTAAGGAATCAATTCAGCATGACAGGTTAGACTAATTCCCTGCCGTTCCTGAGCCAGAGCTAGATCTTTAAGAGCCGCTAGAAGAGCTGTTCCCAACCCTTGTCCTTGGTACTTAGGTGCCACTGACAAAGATTGAATTTGGATAAAACCACCAGCTGCAGGATTAGGGTCAACGTGTTCAAAGAGATCATCGGTCAGATAGCGATCTGCTTTGGCTGGACCAACTAAATAAGCCACCACACGCCCAGAAAGTTCAGCGACTAAGAAAGTATCTGGAATTATAGCAATCCGCTCTTGCAGAGCTTGAGGACTTGCCGCTTCTTCTTCAGAAAAATTGGCTTCCTCAATATCAAAAATTTCCCCAAAATCATCCATTCTAACCTGTCTAATTATCATAAAAATCTCCTATAAACTAAACGAAAAACTGGGCAAACCCAGTTTTTGACTATTAATACTTTTATTGGGTATTGGCAGCTAGGTTAGCCACCAATTCTTCAAAAGAGCGTTCATAGAGCTGGATATCGCCAGCTCCCATAAAGACATAAACAGCATTGTCATGGTCTAAAAGAGGAGAGACATTCTCAACTGTCACAATCTCTGCTGGCTTCTTAATCTTAACAGCTAAATCTTCAACCTTAACTTGGCCGTTGTCATGCTCACGTGCAGACCCATAAATCTTTGCCAAATAAACGCTGTCAGCTTCATTTAAAGCTACGGCAAATTCATCTAAAAGAGCAATCGTCCGCGTAAAAGTGTGAGGCTGGAAAATAGCCACTATTTCTTTTGATGGATACTTCTGCCGAGCGGCATCCAAGGTAGCAATAATTTCAGTTGGATGGTGGGCAAAATCATCTATAATGGTAGTATTATTGATAATTTTTTCCGTAAAGCGACGCTTAACGCCAATGAAAGTCTTAAGATGCTCAGCTACTAACTCCATATTAAAACCGGCAACATAGAGATTTGCAATAACCGCTGTAGCGTTTAAGATATTGTGACGGCCAAAAGCCGGCACATGAAAGCTTCCCAAAATTTGGCCCTCATGCTGAACCTTAAAATCGGAACCATGAGTCGTACGAACAATATCACAGGCAATAAAGTCATCATTGTCTTCAAAACCATAGTAGTAAATGGGAGCATTAGAAGTAATTTTTCGCAAGTAAGGATCTTCGCCGTAAACAAAGAGACCCTTTTGAACCTGTTTGGCATAATCATCAAAGGCCGAGAAGACATCATTAATAGAGGTGAAGTAATCAGGATGATCAAAATCCACATTAGTAATGATAGAATAGGCTGGATGGTAAGGCATGAAATGGCGCTCATATTCATCAGCCTCAAAGACGAAGTATTGGCTATTCTTAGAACCACGCCCCGTTCCATCACCAATCAAGAATGAAGTATCAGTAATATTTCGCAAGACATGAGCCAAAAGACCTGTGGTCGATGTCTTCCCATGGGCACCCGCGACACCGAGACTGGTAAATTGGTTCATGAAGTCACCGAGGAACTCATGGTAACGTTTGAAAGCTAAGCCGTGATGCAGCGCATAAGCCACTTCAACATTATTATCTTCCCGAAAAGCATTCCCTGCAATTAATTCAACATCAGCTGTGATATTTTTTTCATCAAAAGGTAAAATCTTAATGCCAGCCTGTTCTAGCCCCCGTTGGGTAAAATAGTATTTCTCAACATCAGATCCTTGAACCTTGTAGCCCATTTGATGCAACATCAAAGCTAAAGCGCTCATTCCAGAGCCTTTTATTCCAATAAAATGATAGGTTTTTGACATAGTCTTCTTTTCTCCTTTGCCTACTCCTCATCCATCATCAAATTTAATTCTTTGGCAATTTGATGAGTGCGACGCTGTCTGCTTTCTTCCTGATTATAAATTTGACTGCGTTTTAAAAAGTCATAACTATTCTTTTGACTTTGTTTAGTAGAAGGATTCTTAGGCTCCTTATAAACTCTAGGTAATTCTGCTAAGATATAATGATCTTGATGGAGATTTTTGCTAAAACGAGCTAATTCATTATTAGGCAAGTCTTGACTGGCATCTGCCAACCGACCATTAAAGAAAAGGGTCGGTTTTGAATTGGTCGACTTGGTAATTGTTCCAGCAGATTCTCGACGCTGAAAACTTGGTTTACTCGGCAACTTCGCTTCTTTAGCAATAAAAGATTGGCGCTTGCGCTTGAGATCTTGCTTAGCTTCCTGCCGAGCTAATTCAGCGTAAGACTGACCAGCCTTTCTATCACTGAGCGGACTTTGACCCCTTTTGGAAGCCGTTACAGTGGAAGTATCATTATCGGGCTGGTCCTGAAAGGTCTTATCCTGATAGTCTCCATGAATATTATTGATTAAATCTTCATTATCGTACAAGTGCATTTGAGGAGCTGCTGCAATTACCGACTCATCATCTGCTACGAGTGGAAACTGGCGATTTTTTCTAGCCATAAGTATCCTTTCCCCCAATTTTTTGAGCATGACTCTAACATTTCTATTATACCCTAAAAAGGTAGCATGTCAAAAGGATATTAGTCTTTGACACCTAAAATTTCTTTGATTTCTTCGATAGTCATATTAGCCCGACTCTCATTACCATCCAGGACAGTTGTCACCAAATTTTTCTTGGAATCCTGTAATTCAAGGATTTTTTCTTCAATGGTTCCTCGAGTAATCAGGCGGTAAACTTCTACTTTTTCTGTTTGACCAAGGCGGTGGGCCCGGCTGATAGCCTGCATCTCTACCGCAGGATTCCACCATAAGTCAATCAGAATGACGGTATCTGCCCCAGTCAAATTGAGGCCAACACCACCAGCCTTTAAAGAAACTAGGAAAACATCCTTACTGCCATTATTGAAGGCCTTGGTCATTTCCTGTCTTGCTTCAGCTGGGGTGGAGCCAGTAATCTTGTAACTGGTCATACCCAGTTTAGATACTTCTTCCTCAGCAATATCAAGCATATCGCGGAATTGCGAGAAAACAAGGGTCCGGTGGGCACTCGCTTGGATTTGACTGAGTAACTGGCGCAAACTCTCAACCTTGCCACTAGCTCCCTGATAATCCATAAAGAGAGCCGGCGTATCACAGATCTGCCGCAGACGGGTAATTCCAGATAAAATTTGGATCTTTTGACGATTGAGTTCGGCATCACTGGACTGACGGACATTCGCTTGGATCTGTCGCAATTGAGCCAGATAAATGGCTTTCTGCTTATCTTCCAATTCATTATAGTGGGTAGTTTCTGTCAAATCAGGTAACTCTGGCAAAACATCTTCCTTCTTGCGCCGCATGACAAAAGGCTTGATATATTGGGCTACCTGACTGGCTTCCATTTTTGAAAATTCCTTCTTACTTGGAAGTAGCCCAGGTAAAACAATCTGAAAAATAGACCAGATTTCTAAGAGCTTATTTTCAATAGGCGTCCCCGATAAGGCAAAACAATTTCCGACTTCAAAAGCCCGTAAATGTTGGGCAATCTTAGTCTGAGTATTTTTCATAACCTGAGCTTCGTCTAAAATCAAATAATCATAGTGGCCAGCTTGATAGCTATCAAAATCTTGCCGGAAAGAGGTGTAGCTAGTAATCGTCACCTGACGATTTTCAGCTATCGTAGCCAGCCGCTCCTGTTTAAGCCCATAAGATACAACCACATCAAGCTCTGGAGCAAACTTAGTAAATTCATCCTTCCAATTATAAATTAGGCTAGATGGTGAGAGTATCAAGACTTTAGAGTCCGATTTCATCTTACCCGTCAAAAAAGCTATGGTTTGCAGGGTCTTACCTAACCCCATATCATCTGCCAAAATACCGCCAAACCCATAATAGTCAAGCATCGATAGCCATTTAATCCCTGCTAATTGGTAATCACGCAAGCTGGCTTTAACTGCAAGTTCAGGTAATTCAAAAGCTTCTGGATGCCTCAAATCGTAAGCCAATTGTTGAAAGTCCTTGGAAAAATCAACCCGCTCAGAATCCTTGAAGAGTTCTGACAACTGGAAGGCCGCCAAATTATCCAACTGCAGGTGACCGTTGGCTATTGGTTTGGCCCGCAGAGCTTGCAGAGTTTTACTAACCTTTTGAGTTTCTTCATCAAAGACAACCAAATGTCCCTTATCACTGATATAGTAGGCCTCATTCTTAAAAAGGGCTTGTAAAGCCTGACTAATATCTCCCTCATAGATTGAAGAAAAATCAAAAGAAACATCTAAGAGGCCTTTTTCAGTAGAAACCTTAATCTGAGGCCTTTCGTAGGCTCGCAAATCATCTAAATCTGAACTCAAAATCACCTGACCCAGACGCTCTAAGTGAGGAATAGTCCTCATAAAGAAATCATAGAGTTTCTCATCATAGACTGGCTGATGGCGAGCAGAGAAATGCCCCACAAAACCTTCACTAGTCAGAACCTGACTGATACGTTCTTCTCGCTTAAAATTACTAGTAAAAGGAAGGGCTTGCAGCTCTTCTCGACTACCGACTTGAATCCCATCATAGTCATAGATAAGATTTAGTAAAATCTCACCATTTTCAGACAAATCAAGCTTAAAAATGGGTTTAAAATCTCGAATTGCAAAGGATTTAGGAGCATCTATCTGGCCAATTTCAGCAAAATCTAAAAGACTTGCCGCTAGCTTCCCTTGATCCTCCAAATCAAAGTGAACATGCTTATTCAAATCCTGATCAATCATCAAACTCTTAATCGCCTTAACCAAGCGTCTTTGCTTAGTATTAAGATGATAAAAGGTCTGTCGGTGGAGCAAATAGGTTTGATCAAAGTAGGCCTGACTGGCTTTTTCAGCGATAACCATTTCTAAAGATTGCCGATGAACAAGAATCTTAAAATGAAAGAGATTATCTTCTTTTGTTAATTCTTTAAAATAAAGATCCTTATAATCTCGTCCATTAAGGTTAACATGGAAATCATAAAGATCCTGCATCAGTTGAATCCCTTCCTCGAAGAAACCCCCAGGCAGAGCCAAGTGACGACCACGATTAGGTAAAAGAAAATCCAAATGATTGAGGTCTTCATCAGGAATCAGCCGCAAAAGAAAGTCGAGAAATTCCTGACTAGGCTCATCAAACTGCAGGTATGAAATTGGCTCAAAATAATTCTTTCCAATTTGATAAGCATCTTCGCGCTTTAAAACCTGCAGAAAGTTTTTGATGTCTCGTACAATGTATGAGCGTTCATCAGGAAGACGGTTAATATGGATAGTCCACCAAATAGCAGACGAATACAAATCTTGCTCACCTGAAACGGACAAACGATATTTAAGGCTATCATCCTCATTAACCGCCAAACCATCTAAAAAGAGACTACCAAAGGAATGTAACCTCTCCTGTTGCTTTTGACTAGCTGCTTCATTTTTCAACTGGTCGACTATCTCCCTGCCAGCAGAATCATTTTTCAGATAAAATTCTATGGCCGCCAAATGTGAACAATAGTTCTTTTGAGCAAATGTAGGGCAAGAACAGCTGACCTTATCATCATCAAAAGAGAACTGGATGGCGACATCAGCCACTTCTGCCTTGATAATCTTATTCGCTGTTGATTTAATGTTGACTTTACCCGCTTGAGACAGGGCGATACCTTCATTGCGAACCCGTCCAGGAATCAATCTTGCCATAATTATCCATGTCCAATCTAAATTAACTTATCCTTTTATTATAACAAAATGAAATAGCATTTTCATAAAAAATAGTTTAGAGACAAAGCTTATGCTATACTAGAAGAAAACGAAGGGAGAGTGCCTTGTCAATAATCATCCAAAACGCTAAAGAAGCTGACCTGCCTCAGCTCCTAGCTATTTATGCACCTTATGTCGAAAAAACAGCTATCAGCTTTGAATACCAAGTTCCAAACCTGCAAAAATTTAGCCAGCGTTGGCAAAGCATTAGCCAAACCTATCCTTATTTAATAGCCAAACAGGACGACCAAATTCTAGGTTACGCCTATGCCTCGCCTTTTCACCAACGAGAGGCTTACCAGTGGCTGGCAGAAGTCACTATCTACCTAGACTCCTATGCTCAGGGCCAAGGAACCGGCCGGCTTCTCTACCAACATTTAGAAACTTGTCTCAAAGCTCAAGGAATTTTGACCATTCTGGCCTGCATCGCGACAACTGAGCATCCAGATGACTATCTCACCAATAAAAGCTTAAACTTCCACAAGCACCTAGGCTTTAAGGAGATCGGGCATTTCAAAAATTCAGGCTATAAATTTGAACATTGGTATGACATGAAATGGCTGGAAAAAGACTTAGCGAAGAAAAACGACCAACCACAGCCTATTAAAAAGTTTCGAGAAAGCAAACTTTTCAGGGATTATGAGCAAGACTAGAGAAGCCGGCGTCCTGTCAATCAGCATAAAAGAGTCTGGAACCCAAAGCGGTTCCAGACTCTTTTGACATAGACACATTAGATAACACTCTCCCTTTATCTTGTTAATGCTCTACTGCTTATTTTTGTGTTGAATTGGCATTTATCTTTGCCCAGTCTAGACAGTCCCCCATTAAAAAACTGTCCTGAAAATTATCAATGGGATGAAAATAGACTTTACCAAACTCATCAATCAAGCCGTGAAATTCTTGGGCGTCCTGATAAGTAAAAGGATCTGGCAGTCTTGACAGCTGGCGGTTCAAACTTTGGTAGCTGGTCAGTCCCTCGACACCTAAGAGACTAAAAAGCGTACGAGCATACTTGTCTGCTATAAATTGCGGCTGATCAAAAATATAAGTCAGCAGCACATCAGCTGTTTCAGGACCAACACCATGCAGCTGGAGAAGAGTGTTACGCAGGGTCTCACCGTACTGCGCCACAATGGCCTCAGAATCTTGATCATAAGATAAGTACCACTGAATTAATGTTTTAATCGCCTTACTCTTATTCTTCATAAAGCCGGCTGGCCGAACCAGTCCCTCCAAATCTTCCAGCGGCAGCTGCCGAATACGGTGGAAATCGTAATCAGTCTGGGCTCTAATCAGCTGTGACGCACGAACAGCATTGCGCTCTGTTGTATTTTGAATCAAAATAGCTTCAATAATAATTTGCTGCTTACTGTCAGCTGGCCACCAGTTGGTCGGCCCCATGTGAGCCAACATCTTTTGATAGAGGTCGTATAGGGTTAAATTCATTTTATTACAAAGCTCCGACAACCTTGTGGGGCAGGTAATTTTCATCCAAGTAGTCCATATCTTCCTGAGTTAAGTGAAGGTCAAAAGCTCCCATAAAGTCATCCAAATACTTTTCCTTAGTGACACCGACAATAGGTGAGTGGATACCTTTTTGCCACAACCAAGCCAAGGCGATTTGCGTGCGGGTGACATCATATTGGTCGGCGAGTCCAGCGACCCGTTTAACAATCGCCATATCTTGCTCTTGTGTACTGTCGTATTTGCTTTGGGCCGTTGTATCCGTCTTACTGCGGGCCGTATCAGCTATCCAGTCGCGCACGACACGGCCTGATGCCAAAGGACTGTAAGGAGCTAAGCCAACGCCTGTCTCCCGACAAAAAGGTATCATTTCACGCTCATCTTCACGATAGAGAAGGTTGTAGTGATTTTGCATGACAGCAAACTTGGTCCAGCCGTTCTTTTCAGCAATGTATTGCGCTTTTTGGAATTGCCAAGTATACATAGCTGAAGCTCCTAGATAGCGAACCTTACCGCTGCGTACCAAATCATTGAGAGCGGACATAGTCTCTTCAATCGGTGTCTGATAATCCCAGCGATGAATGTAGAGGATATCGATATAATCGGTTCCTAATCTCTTGAGGCTACGCTCAACTTGATGGAAAATCGCCTTTTGTGACAGACCATGGTTGTTGGGCTTACTTTTACCATTAGGTAAATCACTGAAAAAGCATTTGGTTGCGAGCACGACATCTTCACGATTAGCAAAATCACGAATAGCTCGCCCTAGGTACTCTTCACTGCTGCCGGCCGCATAAACATTAGCCGTATCAAAGAAATTAATACCTAGATCTAAAGCCTTCTTGATAATGACACGGCTCTGGTCCTCATCAAGAAGCCAGCCCGAGTGAAATCCCCGTGTGGCATCCCCAAAACTCATACAGCCTAAGCAAAACTTAGAAACGTCCAAACCTGTTGCGCCTAATTTTACATATTCCATGATAATGACCTCCTTTAGGAATTTCATCCCCATTTTACACCTTGAAGTCCGCTATCAGTCAAGTTAAAACTTTAAAAACAGGCAATTATTTCTAACAGGATTTGAAGCACAAACATTGATAATAACAAAAGTAAAAGACCGAGAAAGTCAATCCCAGTCCTGTCTTACAGTCACGATTGAACTCATTCAATCGAGCCTCCATTTTAAAAGAAAGCAATTGGTTAAGTTCGACAGCGCATTCCATAGTAATTTCTTGACCAAGGGTTCAAAGAAGCCCACAACATTTTTTCGATTACTTCCTGCTCTATGTGCTCGCTGCTTATCAGATAACAGAGCCATTTCTCAGAACTCTTAGGAGCCTTAGCTTCGTGCTGTTAAGAAACAGACGATTGTAGGCATTGCAAAAGTAGCAAGTCTGTGAAAGAATGTCCGTGAGAATATCATTAGATGTAAGCTTGGCTTAATAGAGCTATCCAACTAGCTTTTCACAGTTCAACCTGATCATCCCACCCCTGCGCTAGCGATCGATTTTGACATAATAGCCGATTGCTACGAGAAACATTGTGAATCATTTGAGCACCAGTAACCTGCTTCTTCTTGCTGTTATTTTATCAGAACCTCAATAATTCCTGACTATTTTAAGTAAACAAATGGGCCGTCTCCACTAATTTACTCAATCTTTACGCTTGACCAATCAGCACGCATTTGGTGTTACTAAACCGTTGATACTATCCGACAATGCAAATACAGTTGCAAAGAAGCATCTTTCGGCTTCCAGCTTCACTTGAGCTTATTTTCGCTTTCGAGCAATCAAATGAATAGGTGTTCCTTCAAAGGTAAAGGCTTCACGTATTTGATTTTCTAAAAAACGCATATAGGAAAAATGCATGAGCTCTTCGTCATTAACAAAGATAACAAAAGTCGGCGGTTTAACCGAAACCTGAGTTGCATAAAAAATTTTCAGGCGCTTGCCTTTATCAGTCGGTGTTGGATTAATAGCAACCGCATCCATAATCACATCATTAAGTACAGCAGATGGAATCCGCGTGTTTTGACTCTGGCTGATGCCTTTAATCAGTTCAGGCAACTTGTGCAGGCGCTGCTTCGTTTCCGCTGAGACAAAGACAATCGGAGCATAGCTTAAGAATTGAAAATTATCCCGAATATCTTCTTCCCATTTGCTGGCTGTATGGTTGTCCTTTTTGATGGTATCCCACTTATTGACCACGATGATAATTCCCTTACCAGCTTCATGGGCAAAGCCAGCAATTCGTTTATCGTAATCTCTGATGCCTTCCTCAGCATTGATAACCATGAGGACTACATCCGAACGGTCAATTGCCCGCATAGAACGCATAATAGAGTACTTTTCGGTATTCTCGTAGACCTTCCCAGATTTCCGCATGCCTGCAGTATCAATCATGGTGTACTCTTGTCCCTCATCATCAACGAAGTCCGTATCAATAGCATCCCGCGTAGTTCCAGCGACAGGGCTGGCGATTACTCGCTCCTCACCCAGCATGGCATTGATAAGACTGGACTTGCCAACATTGGGGCGGCCGATCAGGCTGAACTTGATAATATCAGGATTGTCATCGTCTTCTTCAACCGGAAGACTTTCAACAATGGCATCGAGAATATCACCAGTCCCAATGCCGTGAACAGAGGAAAGAGGGTAAGGATCCCCTAAGCCCAGTGCATAAAAATCATAAATATCGTTACGCATCTCCGGATTATCCACCTTGTTGACGGCCAGAATAACCGGTTTGTGGGTGCGATAAAGGATCTTGGCTACATATTCATCGGCATCTGTCACACCTTCCTTGCCGGAAACAACAAAGACGATGACATCACTTTCAGTCATAGCAATATCCGCCTGATGCTTGATCTGTTCCATAAAGGGAGCATCAACATCATCGATACCACCTGTATCAATAATAGAAAACTGGCGATTAAGCCATTCCGCTTTAGTATAAATTCGGTCTCGGGTTACCCCTTCCACATCTTCAACAATGGAAATGCGTTCACCCGCAATCCGATTAAAAAGGGTCGATTTCCCCACATTAGGACGACCCACAATAGCCACAGTAGGTAAGGCCATTTGTTTTCCTTTCTTGTCTGACTTATAGGTAAAAGAGTCAGTTATTTATAAATCTAGCTCCTAGGGAGCCAAGCAATACTTTCTGGCAAATTAAATTTAGCAGGCGAAACAGGAGCAAGTTCCTTGCCTAGGAAGCCATTCACCTTGCGCTACCCTCAAAATCACCGCCGATTCTCACCTAAGAGGTGAACGTCCTTAGCGAGATAGCGAATACGTTCCATGACACGCTTAGCCTGCCAAGATTCATCGGCCCCTTTGATATTGCCAAACTTAGCTTCCAAATTAGCCAAGCTATAGTTGGAAGTGAAGAAGGTCGGCAATTCTTCCAACATTCGATGCTGCAGAATTACTTGGAGAATTTCATCCCGGACCCAAGAAGTGGTCTGTTCAGCCCCAATATCATCTAGGATAAGGACTGGAACCGCCTTGACTGCATCAATTTCCTCCTTGACGCTGCCAGAATTGATAGCATTTTTAATATCAATAACAAAGCTGGGATAATGAAGCATGGTCGTCTCAACAGCCTTTTTCTCGGATAACTCATGGGCCATGGCTGCCAATATAAAGGACTTCCCAATCCCCATGTCTCCGTAGATATAAAGTCCCTTTTGATTCGGACTTGGATAGCGATCAACAAAATTGACCAAATACTGGAAGACATCTGAACGCGATCCTGTAAGATCAACATCTTGAAAGGTGATATTCTTATAGGATTTAGGTAGGCTGACTACATGGATGCGATCTTCGATAGCCCTTTGCGCCTGAGCCTGCTTGAGGGCCTTAGTTTCCTTGTAGGAAACATCTGCATAGCCTTCATTCATGGTTAAAATAGGCTCGTAACCCTTGGCTATGTAACTGCTATCGCCTGTTTGAAACTTCCGTCGCTCCACCAAGAATTGGTTGAACTTGGGGAGGCTGCGTTTGATTTCTGCCTGACTCAGCTGGTGCTCTGAAATAAAACTAGCTACCGCCTGATCTGCCATGATTTGATTGGTCAAATCGTCTAAATTAACCCGACTGGCATGCCCTGTCCGATTAAGAGTTTGTCCGATACTTTCCATCTAGTCACCTCCTTTTTCTAATCGCTGGAGCATTTGTCGCTTCATTTCATCTAATTTTGCCTGCTCCTCAGGGCTGGTCTCTTCCTTATAATCTGGATTACTCCAATCTGGCACACTGGAGGTCGTCTGCTTAGCCGCCCCCTGACCTTTACTTTTAGAATAACCTTGGCTATGCTGACTGAGCACTGTCAGGGCAGATTCCGCACTAATCGCCTTTTTTGAGGAAACAATATTCGCTAGACTCATCATAGCATTCCTGCCCAAGGTAGCCGAATTATTACGTTTGAAATAATAGACAACCATGATATTGATAACTTCATCAAGGAAATCCATCTCCACCAAATCTGCCAAGATTTTCTTTTCCTTGGCAGTTGTTGTTACAGCTCCCAAACCAGTTTTAACTTTAGCTAAGAAATTCTCTGGGGTAGAAGCCTTGGCTTCTCTGAGGATGACCTCTTCCTCGTGGCTGAATGCAGCCGACTGAGATTCTTGTCCTTGTCGCAGCTTAACAACAATCCGTTTGGGCAGAATCTTATGGTGGCTGGACGTTTCCTTAGCCAGCTGATAAACATCAAACCAAGTCAGCTGAAACTTTTCAGAAATATTATTGAGGGCGATGACATCCTGCTTTTCATTAGCGAAATAGAGACCATCAAGAGTCATCCGCTGTTTGAAGCTCTCCAAATCAAAATTAGTTTTGGGCTGCACAGGATGTAGTTCCACTTCTCCCTTATCAGAAAAAACGTCTGAAAATTTCTTAGAGAGATTACGCAGATGGCTGATGTCTTCCATTTCCAGCTCTGCTACCGCCACATCGCCGATATGACTTTCTAAGAGGCGACGATAGACTGGATTCGCTAGAAAAATTTGGGCAGTCAGGGGCTCTCTCAGCTCAATGATATAATTAGAGAGATCTTGATAAAATGCCACCAGGTCCATACCAGTTAAGACCGCCAGAGCCGCTTCAAAGCGAGGCAGGTCAAAGAGGGTATGGTTAAGGATTTCGGCGAACTTATGAATTCTTCCTCCGCCGTCATAAAAACTAGTCAGATATTGATAGACCACTGCAGCATCGCTGCCTATAATAGGCAGGTAGAGCCTGATCAAATTGGTCATATCCCTGCTGACCTGATTATTTTTCACAAAAGAAAAATCATCAATTGGTTTCATCGTTTACCTTATTTTTCTTATTTTTACTACGAACACGATTGGTAATTTGTTGGAGGAGATTCTCGATTTCATCAACATCCTTGAAGGAGCGATAAACACTGGCAAAACGGACATAGGTAATTTCATCCAGATCAGCCAACTCATCCATAACCAGATTGCCAATCACCTCACTCGACACTTCGGAATCATACTCACTGCGAATTTTCTGCTCAATCCGACTAATAACATTCTCAATATCAGTGCTAGAAACCGGCCTCTTTTGGGCACTTTGGATAATACCATTGAGAATCTTATCACGAGAGAATTGTTCCCGAGTTCCATCCTTTTTCACAACCAAGAGGGGCACTTCTTCAATTCGCTCAAAGGTAGTGAAACGAGTCCCACAATGGTCACATTCACGACGCCGACGAATAGTATTGCCATCCTCAGCCTGACGACTGTCAATGACGCTAGATTTATTATTATTACATCTTGGGCAACGCATAAAAACACCCCAATTCTATCATATTTTAGTAATACTTTATTTTACCATACTTTGGGACATAAAAAAAGGATTGACTCTCCCTGCCAAACCTAATCTTATCCCATTTTTACGCTATTTTTGAATCTATCCTATCTAAGTTTTCTCTAATGTTCTCGAATGACATAGCCTAAGCCTCGAACAGTTTGGATATAAGATTCATGACCGGGAATATCAATTTTTCCACGGAGGTAACGAACATAAACATCCACAACATTAGTCTCAACTGTGCCATCGTTATAGCTCCAGACATAGTCCAGCAATTCCTCTCGTGTCATAACCGTATTGATATGCCGCAATAAGGTCGACAAAAGAGCAAATTCTCTTTTAGTCAGAGCTATGGCTTCTCCTCTGCGGATAACCGAACGGCTGGCCTCATCCATAATTAAATCCTGATAAGCCGTTTGATTAGACTTAGGAGGCTTGCGTTTCAAACCCTTGCGTTGGAAAATTTCATCAACCTTATCCAAAAGCTCTTCCACTGCAAAGGGCTTAACCAAGTAATCATTTGCCAAGCCCTCTGTTTTGGGTAAATTTTCCACATCTTCACGATTGACCATCAAAACAGTAGAAACTTTCTTGACCTTCTTGATTTCTTGCATGAGTTTCAAGCCGTCCTGATCAGGGAGGTTGAAATCAATAAAAATCAATTCAAAATCCCTTTCCAATGCCATTTTTAAACCAGAATGACCATTCTGACTGACAAATGCCTGATAGCCTTTTTCCTGTAACTTCAAGGACACCAACCTTGATAAACTTTTCTCGCCTTCGATTAATAGAATGCGTTTTGCCATTATCCACTACCTCCTTCTTTTTCTTAGCTAATCCACATTTTCATCTGAGACTAGCTAAATCACCAAATAAACTAAACATTCGATTCTCTACTAATCTGGATCAAAAAGACCATCCAAAGCAGCAAAGGGATTATTAGCTTCTTTATTTTCCTCCTGTAATGCCTGGTATTGCGATTCTGTTAAAACTGACCAATCATTACCCGCTGGCAGGCTATCATCCTCAGCTTCCTCCTGCGTTAAAACTCTGAGCGGAATGTTGAGTAAAATATTATCAACAACACTTTCCTCTAAATCAATGGTATCAGTTTCCAAGATCAGAACTAGGTCTTCATCAACCAAGTCTTTCTTAGCTTCAACCCGGCTAGCCTCAATAAATACCTCTGAAACAAAGCAGTTATTATCAAAGGCAACCGGTTCCATTGAACGACTGGACGGCAGGGTCAACTGATAAGTCAAATCATAATTGAGCAAGAAAAGCCCATCATCAAATCCTACCAATCCCTTGGCTCTAACGTCTTTAACATCAATAATCTCTGGATTTCGACTTAAAAGCAGCGACTTAATATCTAACTCTTGGTCGAAATGAAGTCCCTCTGGATTCTTCTTTAATTCTGCAATATTAAACATCTTTCTCCTTAGTATGACCGAACGAAACTAACAATTAGAACCTACCGCTTCTCACTTATCAAACAAAATAAGACAGTCATCTTTTAAACATCTGCCTGATACAACTTTACCCACCTAGCCTAGTAACTTTACTATCATAGACTGAAGCAAATAGGTATCGTAACTCACCTACCCTACTCAAATAACTCAGTAAACTGTTCGAACCTGTCGCCTTAAAGCTGAAAAACAACGGTTGATTGCTTTGGCTCGTGTCGCGACAAAGCGTAGCTTGCTGAAGCCAACACCCCTTCGTTTTGATCTTCAAGGGGATTAGGTAGTAATCACAAGGATAATCTCAATTTCTCCCTAAAATGATTGCTCTTAATATAACAGAAATAGTTTTCAATCTCTTTACAATCAAACAAAAATCGCCCTACAGGGGCGACTTGATTTGTTATATTAAAGATAAAAGGACGCAGTCTCTAAATTTTATTCAGAATTAGCTCACGCAAGCCTTATCCGTTATCCCTCCTTCGAGAGCGAACCTTTTAAGCCGCCTCCAGTCGCGCAATTCGATCCGCAATCGGTGGGTGAGTAAAGAAGAGCGCCTTCATTCCACCTTTCTTTTGAGGATCATTGATATAAAGCGCTGCACTGGCATCATCGACATGCTGTTGCATAGGCTGAGATTGATCCAATTTTTTAAGAGCATTGATCAGCCCTTGTGGATTTCTGGTCAACTCTACCGAACTGGCATCCGCCAAATATTCCCGCTGGCGAGAAATAGCCAGCTGAACCAGACTGGCAGCCAAAGGAGCTAAAATCAGAGCCACCAAAGAAAAGACCAGCAGGATGATACCTAGGCCGCCGTTATCACGATTGTTGGAACGTCGGCTACGACCGCCACCCCACCACATCATGCGGCCGCCGATACTAGAAATCAGAGTGATAGCAGAAGCTAGAGCTACTGCTATCGTAGAAATTCGAATATCATAATTGCGGATATGACTGATTTCATGCCCGATCACCCCTTCTAATTCTTCACGGTTTAGGACTGCAAGAATACCAGAAGTTGCAGCTACAGCAGCATTTTCTGGAGAAGAGCCTGTTGCAAAGGCATTGAGGGAAGGATCGTCCACAACAAAGACTCGAGGCATAGGGACTTGAGCCACCATAGCCATATCCTCAACAACATGGTAGTAATCAGGATATTCCTGAGCTGTCACTTCACGAGCATTGTTCATGGACATAACGACATTGGTCGATTGAAAAATCATGGAAACGGCGTAGATAGTTCCGATGATGAGGGCGATGATAGTTCCTCCAACTAGGCTGTCCAGCCAGAGATAGCCAACGGCCGCCCCAATTAGGCTTAAAAGCGCAAAGAAAAGAATCAGCAGCACAAAGGTACGGCGTTTATTGGAAGCAATCTGTTGATATAACATAGGCAATTCCTATAGGTTAAAATCAACTTTGGGAACAGCTTTTTCATTCTCAGCTGTTTCCAAAAATTGAACAGGTTTGAAACCAAAGATAGCAGCCACCAGATTACTAGGGAAAATTTGCAACTTAGCGTTGTAGTTAGCCGTTGTATTGTTATAGAGTTGACGAGAGTAGGAAATTTTATTTTCCGTATTGGTCAATTCTTCCTGTAATTTGACAAAACTAGTATTAGCCTTTAAATCAGGATAGTTTTCTGCCACCGCAAAAATTCCCGAAACCTGCTTAGTAAGAGCGTCACTAGCTTGCATCGTTTCGGCAGGAGATTTTGCTTGTGTCACCTGTGCCCGCAATTCCGAAATTTTCGTTAAGGTTTTTTCTTCATAGGCTGCATAACCTTTTACTGTTTCCAACAAATTTGGAATTAAGTCATTACGACGTTTGAGCTGCACATCAATTTGACTCCAGGATTCTTGAGTCTGCATCCGCAGACGCACCAAGCCATTGTAACTGATGATGACCAAAAGCACTAAAACTGCCACTAAGGCAACTATAATCCATAACATAAATTGTCCTCCATTTTAAAACATCATCTAAACTCTTATAAATTAAACTAAGTTCAAATCAAAAAAATCGTCCGGATGATCAACAAGAAAAATTCTCAAATCCCTCCACGATCATCTTTATTATAGCAAAAATTGCTAAGAGGAGATAGTCGGACAAATGGATTTCTTTCACTCTCATCAAAATCCTGACAAAACTGACAGCAGAACAAGTAGGCTTAGTCTTCTTTTATTGAGCTTTGAGACCTACAGTGGTAAAATAAAGCTATTATTCAATTTGAGGGAGAAAAATGACACCACAAGAATTTTACGAGTTACTAGCCAGCCAAGGCTTTACCCTATCAGAACAGCAGAAAAAGCAGTTTGAAGACTACTTTGAATTGCTAGTGACTTGGAATGAGAAAATCAATCTGACAGCTATCACTGATAAGAAGGACGTCTATCTCAAGCACTTCTATGATTCCATCGCACCTGTCCTACAAGGGTTAATCAAGAATCGTCCTCTTCGCTTATTAGATATCGGAGCTGGAGCTGGTTTTCCCAGCCTCCCTATCAAGATACTTTGTCCCGAGATTGAGGTGACCATTATTGATTCTCTTAATAAGCGAATTAACTTCCTTAATGAAGTTGTAAAAGGCTTAGGGCTGACAGGAGTCCATTTCTTTCATGGACGAGCCGAGGATTTCGGACAAAATAAAGATTTTCGCGCCAGCTTTGATATTGTCACTGCCCGAGCTGTCGCCAGAATGCAGGTTCTCTCTGAGCTAACCATCCCTTTCCTTAAGATTGGCGGCAAATTATTGGCCCTCAAAGCCACTGCCGCTGATCAGGAACTGGACCAAGCCAAGCAAGCTCTTAGCCTCTTATTTGCCAAGGTTCAATCCAATAACACTTATCAACTACCTAATGGAGACAGCCGCACTCTCATAGTCCTCGAAAAAAAGAAAGAGACTCCCAAGAAGTATCCTCGAAAGGCTGGTCTTCCAAATAAGAAGCCCCTCTGATTGGAGTCCTTTTACCTATGACAAAGTTTAATGTTATTAGAAATTTATCTGTTGCTCAGCAAATTAGCGCCAGCTTTATTTCTGTTATCCTGATTGGCAGTCTGCTTTTATCCTTGCCAATTACACAATACGATAATGCCCCTGCCACAAGCTATTTAGACCATCTGTTTAACACAGTGTCCATGGTTTGCGTGACCGGACTTTCTGTTTTTCCTATTGGAGATGTTTATAATGGTTTGGGACAATTTCTCGTGATGTGCCTGATGCAAATCGGAGGATTAGGGCTGGTCAGCCTGATCGCCTTTAGCTATTATAGTATTAACAGACGGATGTCCCTCAGACAACAGGAAATCCTTCAATCTTCTATCGGCAATAATTCCAGTGCTGATCTCAGGCACTATCTTTTTCGGATTTACAAAATCACCTTCGCTATCGAATGTCTCGCCGCCCTAACCTTAATGATTGATTTCGTTCCAAGGTTTGGCTGGCAGAACGGTGTCTTTAACAGTTTCTTCCTAGCTGTTTCTGCTTTTTGTAATGCCGGTTTTGATAATCTTGGCTCAACCAGCTTGATTCATTACAAGCTCAACTGGATTGTCAACTTAGTCGTAGCCTTTTCCATTATTTCGGGTGGATTGGGTTTTCGCAATTGGATGGCTCTGATTGACCTTGCTAAATCTTGGTTCAAGGCGTCTCCCCATAAACTTAGCCTCCTCAAGAGGAATTTAACTATTCAAACTCGCTTGGTCCTCACTACCACAGCAATCATCCTCGTCATTGGTACCCTGCTGGCTTGGATTTTAGAGCAAGATAATCCTGGCACTATTGGAAGCCTAAGTTTCTATCACCAAGTTCTCGTCAGCTTCTTCCAGACAGTCACTATGCGGACAGCTGGCTTTGCAACAATTGACTACACCAAGGCTGGCAATGCTGTTAACTTTATTTTTATGATTCAAATGCTAATTGGTGGGGCTCCAGGTGGTACAGCCGGAGGGCTCAAAGTCATCGTAACCGCTATTACCTTCCTTATCTTTCGATCGGAATTTTTGGGACAAACTCAAGTCAGCGTTTATAACCGTACTATTCCAACTCGTATTGTTAAACAAACTTTGACTATCCTCATCTTCTTTTTTGTCATTTTAGTCATTGGCTATATTTGTTTGCTAGAATTTGAACCAAATATCTCCCCTTTTAGGCTGTTCTTTGAAGCCTGCAGTGCTCTCGCAACTGTCGGTGTTTCGATGGATGTTACCAGCCATTTATCAACAGCTGGTCGTTGGGTCATCATGGCTTTGATGTTTTTTGGGCGAGTCGGGCCAATCACTGTGCTTCTTAGTTTAAGACAAAAGTCCAAGCAAACAATTAATTATGCCCGTGTTGACCTTACTCTGGGTTAAAAGGTGAGAATACTAGGTGCTTCTATCTAATACTGGATAGAATGCTTCCGTCTAAATTTTATTTTAAGAGGAATTTTTTATGTCAGAAAAAATTATTGGTGTTTTAGGTTTGGGAATTTTTGGGGCCACTTTGGCTGAAAAACTAGCCAAGTTTGGTGAAGAAGTTATCGTCATTGATAACAAACCCAACCATGTACAAGATATTGCCGATTTAGTCAGCAAAGCCATTATAGGCGATATTACCAATATTGAGACTCTCAGGGATGCCGGAATTGACCAGTGCCAGCAAGTTATCATTGCAACAGGAAACAACCTAGAAAGCTCCGTCTTAGCTATCATGCATTGTAAAAAGCTGGGGGTTCCCTACATAGCCGCTAAAGCTAAAAATGAAACCTTCGAAGAAGTACTCTACGAAATCGGTGCCAATCGTGTGATCTCACCTGAACGAGAATCTGGTCGCACACTCGCTTCAACCCTGATGCGGCATCGTATTCATAATATCTTTTATCTGGAAGAAGGGGTTTCTATCGTAGAATTTGAATTACCCGATAGTTGGCAGAATAAAGAGCTAGCCAAACTCAATCTGCGTGATAAATATGATCTCAATGTCATCGGCTATCGGCTCCGAAAAGACGCCAAACTAAACACAGACATTAATCCTGACACTATTTTCCCAGAGCAAGCGACCATCGTTGCAGTCGCTAGTTCTGATACCTTTGAAAAGTACGACTATCTCAACTACTTAAAATAAATAAAAAGACAAAGGGCCCTGACCATGAGTTGATGTACTATGGTCAAGGCTCTTTGCCTTTAGGGTCTTATCAATCATCCAAGTTGTTAGACCGATAGAACTGCATTCCCTAAGCTGTTGGGAAAAACGTATTTGAACATCAGCTCAGCTATATTCAACAACCATTTAAAAATGATAGATCAAGCAATGGATGATAGAACAAACCTGAGGCTGGGAAAAAAGTATCCCAGCCTTCTATTTTTTTGCAGTAATAACAGTTTGACACAGTGATTGGGAGTAAGATTTCTTGGCTATGCCAAGAAATCTTACTCCTGCACAGTTCATGAGGTGCTTTAGCACCAATGAAACACTGCTGATTGTTTTCCCTTTTGCCACAAGGTCAAAGCGGAAAATCTAAACAAATAAGATAAACAAAGTTCATCACATTAGGTACAGGTTGGCCGCTGTCACTTGCATGGTAGTTAAACAGTCCAGTGACTGTTTAAGGGGGCACCTGAAAATAGGAATGCGCCCGACATAAGTACCGCAATCAACCACTGCGTCAATTTGGTAAATCTAGAATAATGCTAACGAGTTTGGACTTTTTATACGTAATCTTCAGGGATTACAATGCTTTGTGGGTGATTGCACAACAATCATCGCGGTTTGTCCCAGACTCTTCCTACAAACGATAAAATAGACTAATATAGCTACAAATACTTCTTAAGGCGTTATTAACCATCACCAATCCTAACGACAAAGGCAGAATCAACCTTTGCTTTTAATGAGTATAAATCGATTAAGTCCAAGGATTATAAAACCGCCCATGATTCCAAAATATTAAAGCTAGACTGCAAAGCAAAATAATAAAAGCTAAAACTAGAACCCACCAATCTTTTCCAGTCATCGGCTGAGCCTGATACCAAGTCCGCTTCTTATACTTTCCAAAACGCCGCAATTCCATTGCTGTCGCTATGGTATCAATCCGCTCTAAAGAACCGAAAATCAAAGGAATGACAATCTGTAAATTGCCTTTAATCCGACTGACTAGATTGGCCTTCCTAGACAATTCCAAGCCACGCGCTTCTTGTGACAACTTAATCATACCGAATTCCTCTTGAACATCGGGGATATAGCGCAAAGCTAGACTAACAGAATAGGCCAATTTATAAGGCAGACCAATTCGATTGAGACTGGCAGCAAACTGACTGGGATGGGTAGTCATTAAGAAGAGAATCGCCAAGGGAACTGTGCAAAAATATTTAAGAATCAGATTAAAAAGGTAAAAAAGCTCCTGACTGGTAACATAGAATCGTCCCCAGCCGGCAAATAATAGCGTTTTAGCCCCATAGATTTCCTCCCCATAGGACGGAGCAAAAAGGTAGACCATGAGTAAATTAAACAAGGCAATCAAAAAAACTACTGTCATAGCAAAAGAAATATCTGCCCATTTAATCTTAGCCCAACGAAAGAGAAATACAGCACAAACGCCAAGCATCAAAATAAAGCGAGTATCATAAGTAGCCATGCAGGCAATGGAGACTAGAATGAAGAAAATCATCTTGCTGCTACCAGATAGCTGGTAGAGAAAACCCTGGCCTTGACGATAACCAATAAATTTATTTGCCACCAGTAAGCTCCTCCTTCCTGTGACGGTAAAACTGACTCAAAGCCAGAGGATCCAGTCCTAGCTTATCAGCCAACCGAAAGATGCTGGTTTCCTTCAAGTTAGCCTTCCGTAACAGATCTCGATCCGAGAGAACTTCTATAGGAGATTTATCAGCCAAAATCTTTCCATCTGCTATCACCAAACAGCGGTCTGAATAATCCAGCATCAATTGCATATCATGGGTAATCATGACAATCGTTTGCCCAGCTTGATTGAGCTCATCCAGAAAATCCATGATTTCAGTATAATGCTGCATATCCTGACCAGCCGTTGGTTCATCCAACAGAATAATTTCCGGTTCTAAAACTAGAATAGAAGCAATAGTAACTCGCTTCTTCTGTCCATAAGATAAGGCTGAAATCGGCCACTGACGAAACTCATAAAGCCCACAAGTTTTTAAACTGGCAAAAACTTTTTCCTCTACTGCTTTTTCCCCAAGTCCCCGCAGACGCAATCCCTTAGCAACTTCATCAAAAATCATGGTCTGACTAATCATCTGATTAGGATTTTGCAGGACATAACCAATTCGGCTGGCCCTTTCCTTGATCGAATCATTCGAAATATCCTGTCCCTGCCAAAGAAATTCACCATCAGCTTCAACAAATTTGGTCAAAGCTTTGGCTAAGGTGGACTTTCCAGCACCATTTTTACCAACAAGAGCAATGCGTTCTCCTCTTGCTAGGTCTAGGTGGATTGCTTTCAATATAGGATAATTGAATCTATAGCCAAAACTAAGCTGATTAACACTTAAAAGAGGCTCCTTAGGCTGACTAGACCGACTAATCCCTTGTCCGGCAAAATCAATCTGAGGAAGATTCATATTCTCTAAATCTGAAAGAGACGATAAACTTGCCACATCCAGTCCTAACTGACGTAAAACCGTGATGTAAAGAGGCTCACGAATGCCATTCTCAGCCAGAATTTCTGAGGCTAAAAGTTGATCCGGAGTCCCTTCAAAAAGTACCTGACCATCGTTCAGCACAACGACCTTGTCCACCGAGCGATAAAGGACATCTTCTAAACGGTGCTCAATAATTAAGGTCGTCGCACCAGTCTCCTGATGAAGTTGGTCAATAAGGGCAATGGTATCCTGACCAGATTTAGGATCCAAATTGGCTAACGGCTCATCAAAAAGCAAAATCGGGCTCTCATCAATCAGTACCCCTGCCAAACTGACCCGCTGCTTCTGACCACCGGATAAATCTTGTGGACGATGATCCAGTAAATCCAAAAGTTCTAACTTGTCTGCCCAGCTATGGACCGTGTGAACCATTTCTGCCTGCTGACAGCAGTCATTCTCTAAAGCAAAGGCCAAATCTTCTGCCACGGACAGACCGATAAATTGACCATCAGTGTCCTGCAAGACCGTGCTGACCAAGTGGGATTTTTCATAAATGGACGTGTGAAAAGCGGGTTGACCATTAATCATCAAACTGCCAGTACTTTCACCCTGATAAGTATTAGGAATAATGCCATTGATGGTCTGAGCCAGAGTTGATTTTCCACAGCCAGACGGACCGATAATCAGGACCTTTTGCCCCTTTTCAATAGTCAGGTTAAGTGACTTTAATGTTGGCTCCTTTTGGGCATCATATTTAAAAGAAAAATCCTTAAATTCAATAAATGGCTTCATAATTAATCTTTTGAAAGGCTTCCCGACTGAACTCGGGTCTTAGCATAAACTGTTAACAGTATAGTGCCTCCGATTGCAATAGTCAGAACATTAGCTGTCCCAGCAATAAATCCCTGAGCAAAGAGATAGGACCAAGCCTGTTTATACATCAAGCGGTCGCCAAGTGGGCAAATGAGCCCGTAAGCGATATAAACGGTAATGATCTGAACCAAATTGAACCCAATCAATTCTTTAAGAGCAAATTTCCCTTTACTGACATCATAGAAGCGGCGGAAAAGACCAATACCTAAACCAATCAGACCGCTGGCCAAAACCCAGGCCCAGGAGATATTACCATATTGAATCCCATCCTTTAAGGCATGGCCAATAAAACCGATGAAAAAGCCCGCTACAGGTCCAAAAATAACCGAAAAGAGGGCTTGCACCGCATATTGCAACTGGATACTAGTATTCCCAAAAATCGGAATATTGATAAACATACCAATGATTACGAAAAGAGCGGCACCAATTCCTGTTGCTACAACAGTTTTAATAGAATTATTTGTCATAAAGATCTCCTCCAGTTAAATCTTTTTGATTTCAATACGCCACTGGGGACCAACACCAACATTGTAGGCCTTGGCAAAAGACCCCTGATTAATGGCCAGCCCAACACGATACAGTGAATTAATATAAATAATCGGTTGTCCTATCCGCACATCTGCAAATGATTTCCCATAGGTGACCTGATTTTGGTATACCAACATATCATTATTAAAAATAGTTACCTCAAAGCGGTCACCAAATTGAGGATTCAGAGTGTTGAACTCGTCATTTCTGATGGAAGTCCAAAGCGATCCAAACCTGACATCTAAGATATCAACTGCTCCACGAATCAGATTCTTCTCAAGCACAGTCTTAACAACCGGCAGTTCAACAATTCCCTCAACCGAAAATTCTGGCCCAACATCCTCAAAAGCAAGGTGGCCCGAAGCTAATTTAGCGCCCGTATAGGCATAGACATCCCGACCGTGGAAGGTGTAGGAAAGTTCCGTATTTTCACGACGATTTTTCAGTTCAGAAATTTCACGAACAGCCTTGATGCCAATATGTTTTTTTATATAAGACAAAGTCCCATTATCAGGTGTAACAATATACTGATTTTTCTCTGTCAGAGCAACGACACTTTTGCGGTCAGACCCAACACCTGGGTCGACCACAGAAACAAAGGTCGTCCCTTCAGGCCAGTATTCTACTGTCTGAAAGAGACGGTAGGAACCCTCAAAAATATTATAGGGGGTAATATCATGAGTCAGGTGGTGAATTTTCAAATCACCAGCTTCTTGCAAAGCAACCCCAACCATAGCCGAAACAGCTCCGTCAACGAGACCAAAATCTGATTGTAAGACCAATAAATTATTTGCCATAGATGTCCTTCTTTTCATTCTTGTTGCCCTTCATTATAGCATATTTGACCAGCTCTTCAGCTTAGATTTTTTCTATAACCAGTTATAATAATCTCTCAGCAGGTTAGCTAATTTCAAAGCAACCTCATCTAAGCAAAGAGCTCCGACCATGGATAGTCAGAGCCCTTTTGTTATAGCTAAAGTTTAACTGATTTATTAGTCGATTTTTCTCTCCCCCAGGCTGACAGTTCAGCAACTGCAGTAAAGAGAACATCGGTTGATGAATTGAGAGCAGTCTCACAGGAATCTTGAATAACACCAACGATAAATCCAGCTCCAACCACCTGCATGGCTGTATCATTATCAATTCCAAACAAGCTGCAGGCAACTGGAATTAAAAGCAATGAACCTCCGGCTACCCCAGATGCCCCACATGCTGAAATAGCAGCCACTACACTCAGAATCAGAGCTGTCGCAAAATCTACATGAATCCCCAGAGTTGAAGTCGCTGCCAAAGTCAAAACATTGATGGTGACAGCGGCCCCAGCCATATTGATCGTGGACCCCAAAGGAATAGATACCGAATAAGTATCTGGATCCAAGCCAAGGTCCTCACAAAGCTTCATGTTGACCGGAATATTGGCAGCCGATGAGCGAGTAAAGAAGGCCGTCACACCAGATTCTCTCAAGCAACGTAAAACCAAGGGATAAGGATTGCGACGCATCATGATAACAGCAATGATTGGATTGACTACTAAAGCAACAAAGGCCATCGTACCCACTAGGACAAGGATTAAAATACCATACCTGGAAAGAACACTAATCCCATTCTCTGAAATGGTTGTAAAAACCAAACCAAGAATTCCAAAAGGAGCTAGATTAATAATCCAGCGAACAATCTGTGAAGTTACCTCAGCAATCGTATTAAGCAATTCCTTGGTATGCTGACTGGCTGTCCGCATGGCAAAACCAAAGACAACTGCCCAAACCAAAACTCCGATATAGTTAGCTTCAACTAGAGCGTGGATAGGATTATCGACCATCTTCAAAAGCAAAGCCTGAAAGACAGCTCCCACCCCTTTAGGTGATTGAGAAAGGCTTGAAGCTGCCTTTGTCGCTGCACCAGATAGAGTCAATTTAATGGGAAAAAGATAATGAGAGATAACAGCAGTCAGAGCAGCTGCAAAGGTACCAAACATATAGAGACCGATAACAGTGGTCATATTGGATTTTTGTCCTTCACGCGTTTGTGATAGAGCGTTAGCTACTAGGGCAAAGACCAAAAGAGGGGCAATAGCCTTCAAAGCACCAACAAACAATTTTCCTAGGAGACCAATGATGGTAAGCTTGGGAAGGACCAAACCAAGAACAGCACCACAGACAACACCAATGGCAATTCGTTTCAATAAGCTGGTGCGATTCCACGTTGATAAAATTCGTTTCAATATTCTACCTCTTTATAAAGCTGAAATGTAATATGATGTATGAAACCATCTTAATACAAAAGACTGAACTCGTCAATACGGCTGGGAAAATTAAGGATACAAAAGAGAAGATCCGAAGATCTTCCCTCACTTTTGTTTATTTTTGAAGCGCCACTCAAAGCGAAGCTCATCGTAGAATGGATAGACTAAATTTAAAACACCGTAGCCTAGGATAAAACTGGCAAGAACATCCGTTGGATAATGTACTCCCAGATAAATCCTCGACAGACCGATAAGAAAGATAACTAATCCTAACAAAAATTCTACAAGGTAACGAATAACTTTTTGTTTAATCCGCTGACGGGCGATAATAATCATACCACCAACGATCAGCATCAATACTAGAGAATGCGCACTGGGAAAAGAATACCCTGTTTCTACTACCAGATGCCGAATTGATGGACGAGGGCGCTGATAAAGATTTTTTAAAATTACTACTAAGACAAAATCAATGATCCCCAGCAGAGTCAAAAAACCAGTTTCTATATACCATTTCCTGCCAATCATAAAACCAACAATCACTACAAATATAATCAGTAAGCTTGAAGAATGCGTTATAGTCCTAAAGAAGGCTGTCAGAAGAGCCGGTAAATCCCCTCGAACAGCAGATTGAATAGACTTATCGAACCCTTGCAGGGAACGAGGGTCAAACTTAACGATATAACCTAAAATAACAAAGAGCAGGGCTGCAAAGCTAGCTCGAATAAAATATTTTTGTCGATTATGCATAAAGATATTATAACACAGGGTCTATAATTTTGCTATGAGCGGTCTGATGGCCAAGTAGAGTAAATAAAAGCTGACTGCAAAAATTACCCCTTCAATGAGATTAAAAGGAAGGACCATGGCAAAAAGGTAGTTCGCCATTCCCAAAATAGCCTTAATATCAAAATTAGCAAACTTAGCATAGAGAGGAGCTGCATAAATATAATTTAGAATAATCATGGCAGCCGTTAAACCTAGTGTCCCCAAACCAGCTCCCAGACAATAAGATTTAAGTGTCTGCTTTTTTTTCCATGTCAGCCCCAGCGTTGCTATAAAGAGACTGAGAGCAATATAGTTCATTGGCAAACCAATCAAGGTACCAATACCTCCGTTATTTAAAAGCAATTTTAACAAAGTGCGGAAAGTTAGAACTGCAAAAGCACTCTTGAGGTCAAAGATAGCAAGTGCTAGAAGCACTGGTAAAATTGAAAAATCAACCAGCAAAAAGCTAGCCCCTGGAATCAGCGGAAAGCTAAAATACATGAGTAAGAAGGACACCGCCGAAAGAATGGCAATATAGGCCAAACGACGCGTCGATTTGATAGATGTTGACATAAAAAATTCCTCCAATTTTTTCCAAATTGAAGGAGGCTAAGTCATTTTAGAACAAAAGATCTAGGTACCTTAGCCCTTAGATGAGCCCAGCTACCTTAGAGTTCCTTTGTAGCACAAAAAACTTGTCTCCTCCCTTCCAGACTGTACTGTCGGTTGTGGAGTTCCACCACATCAACCTCGTAAGGTTCGCGGACTTCTGCTTCTTTGGAAGCCGTCACCGCCGGTCGGGAATTTCACCCTGCCCTGAAGACATTCTAAGCATAACAAAAAAGGCCGACAAAAGCAAGATTATAAATCTTAAAAACTTACTTAATCTGGTCAAGTATTGTCTAGCCTATAAAATTTTTTCAAATAAGGTAAAACACCTCTGACACAAAAGCGAAACAAGCCATACTTTTAATTTTGAATTTAACTTTATGGTTTTGGAAGAAATATTACCTACGAAAATTGTCATTCAAGAATTAAAGAAACATCTGGGACAGTCCCTTATGAGTGTATTTCTTCATAAGGGACTGTCCCATTCTCAAGTTAAACTGGTCCCCATCTAAGAACCACTCATTAAGCCATCATCTCTTTGACAAAAGGAGACTAGAATCGTTTTTTTATCTTACCTACTTTATCAAACGAACTATTACTTTATGGGTAAGGGACTTTTAATTATCCCCATTATCATAAACTAAAACAAAAAATCTCGGACCGCTAAGTCCGAAATTTTTGCTAACCAATTTAGAAATGAATCGATTCTGAAGCAGATAACCTTGTTCAAATTCTCATTTGAACACTAGTGATCACTTATCTTATTTCAATTTGTCATTTTCGTAGGTATGAACTAAATCCAGATGGCTGAAATTCTGCTGCCGCAAGGCTTCATAGACAATCATGCAGACAGTGTTAGAAAGATTGAGACTACGAACATGCTGATCATTCATAGGAATCCGCATAGCTTTCTCACTATTCTTTCGCATAAAGTCCTCTGGCAAGCCTTTGTCCTCTCGCCCAAAGATGAAATAATGATCCTGATCATCTGCATAATCGATATCAGAGTAAGTGCTTTCAGCAAACTTTGACACCAGATGGACAGCCCCTTGACATTGAGCTAGAAACTCCTCTAGGCTATCGTAGAAACTAATATCCAACTTATCCCAATAATCCAGACCTGCTCGCTTCATCTTACGATCATCGATAGGAAAGCCCATAGGCTTAATAATATGCAAGGGGCTGTTAGTAGCTGCACAAGTACGAGCAATATTACCCGTATTAGCTGGAATTTGCGGCTGAAAGAGAACCACATGATTGCGACCTTTGGTCTCATGATAGTTTTCCTGAATGAAGGGCTGAACGACCATAACTACCTCACAAGATTTTTCCCGATTTTTCATTACCATTTCATTTTTTCACAACTTACAAAAAAATAACCACGCTGCCCGGAGTCAAGCTCAGCAAACAGCATGGTTGGTGGTGGCTCATTAACTTAAATCATAACAGGTTTGATTTAAATCAACGATTCTCTACAGTTTAGTATAACACTCTATAGCTAGAAGTCAACACTTACTAAATAAAAATTTTAAAATATTACAAAAAGGATGACTCTTACACTAGTTTCAGAAAATTCTTCTTTACAGTCCTAAAACTAGTTCATTTCAATCTTATTTCAAGATTTATTATTTTAAAAAAAGGGGTGATTTTTCTACAAAAAAAGAGTAAGATAATATATTAGCTTAAGCCTTTTTGGGCTATTTTAAAAAGCTAAAGAACCGATTTTTATCTCAGCTAAGCATCGCACAAATGCAATGAATGTAAGCCCATGCTTAAAAAACATTAAGGCTTATAAAAATTCGGTCCATAGATTAACATATAAGGAAAAGCAATGAAAATTATTGTTGTCGGCGGTGGTAAAGTCGGTACCGCCCTTTGTCGTTCTCTAGTCGAAGAAAAGCATGATGTGACCTTAATTGAAGAAAAGGAAGAGGTCTTGGGGCGTGTTAGCAGACGCTTAGATATTATGGGAATCGTTGGCAATGGTGCCAACTATAAAATTCTGGAGCAAGCTGATGTCCAGCACTGTGATATTTTTGTTGCTATTTCCGACCAAGACGAAGTCAATATGATTTCGGCCGTCTTAGCTAAAAAAATGGGGGCCAAGGAAACCATCGTTCGGGTCCGTAATCCGGAATATTCCAATGCCTATTTTAAGGATAATAATTTCTTGGGCTTCTCCATGGTGGTCAACCCTGAGCTTCTAGCAGCCCGTTACATTGCCAACAGTGTTGATTTTCCAGGAGCTCTATCGGTTGAACACTTTGTCAACGGCCGCATTATGTTGATGGAATTCAAAATCACTGAAAAGAGCAGGCTTTGCGACCTTTCACTCGATCAATTTCGCCGGAAATTTGGTAATATCTTGGTCTGTGCCATCAAGCGTGATGGCCAAGTCATTATTCCTGACGGAGATGATCAGCTGCTCACTGGTGACAAAATCTACGTGACCGGCGACCGCATCGAAATGATTCTCTTCCACAATTTTGTCAAAAGCAAGGTCATCAAGAATATGATGATTATTGGAGCAGGACGAATTACCTACTATCTGCTCAATCTCTTGCGCAACACCAAAATTAAGCTCAAGGTCATTGAAATTACTGAAAAGCGTAGCCAATACTTTAGCCAAGAATTTCCAGAAATCCCTATTGTTTTGGGAGACGGAACCGCTAAAAATATTCTGGTTGAAGAAGGTGTTGAAAACTACGATGCTGTGGCTACACTGACAGGGGTCGATGAAGAAAATATCATCTCTTCCATGTTTCTTGATACCTTAGGAATTGAAAAAAACATTACCAAGGTTAATCGAACCAGCCTTTTGGAAATTATCGACACCGATGGATTTTCCAGCATTGTTACACCAAAATCCATTGCGGTCGACAGTATGATGCATTTCATCCGCGGCCGGGTCAATGCTCAAGAATCGTCAAGTTTGGATGCTGTCCACCATATTGCTAATGGTAAGATCGAAACTCTCCAGTTCGAAATCCGTGAAAAGAATAAAATCGCCGGTAAGCATCTGGCTGATGTGCAACTCAAAAAAGGAGTCTTGGTGGCTGCTATCATCCGTAAGGGCAAACCGCTGTTTCCAACCGGACAGGATACTTATGAGGTCGGTGATAAAATCGTCGTGGTAACCCTGCTGACTAATATCACTGATATTTACGATCTTTTGAAATGAGGTGGCCTGAATGAATCGTTCTATGGTCCGCTACCTCCTAGCGAAATTATTACTGATTGAAGCCGGTCTGCTGACTGTTCCCTTGTTTGTCGCTCTCATCTACCATGAGGATTGGCAGGTATTTGCCAGCCTACTGACTACGATGGGAATTCTTGGTCTGCTGGGCTTGACAGGCTCTGCCTTTAAACCCAAAAACTATCGTATTTATACGAAGGAAGGGATGTTGATTGTCGCCCTCTGTTGGATTCTCTGGTCCTTCTTCGGAGCGCTGCCCTTTGTCTTTTCCGGTCAAATTCCCAGCCTAGTGGATGCCTTCTTTGAAGTCAGTTCAGGTTTTACAACGACTGGCGCTACTATCTTGCCCGATGTCAGCGTCCTCTCCCATGCCCTGCTCTTTTGGCGGAGTTTCACTCATTTAATCGGGGGGATGGGAGTATTGGTCTTTGCTTTGGCAATTATGGAAAATTCTAAAAATGCTCACTTGGAAGTCATGCGAGCAGAAGTTCCTGGCCCCGTCTTTGGTAAAGTAGTCTCCAAACTTAAGAACACCGCTCAAATTCTCTACATTATCTACTTGGGAATGTTTGCTATTTTTGCAGTCATTCTTTGGTCTTGCGGTATGCCCTTTTACGATAGTGTCATTACTGCTATGGGCGGTGCCGGCACTGGAGGCTTCGCTGTCTATAACGATAGCATTGCTCACTACCACAGCAGCCTGATTACAGTTATCGTTTCCATTGGAACCTTGATTTTCGGAGTGAATTTTAATCTCTACTACTTCCTCTTGATTCGGAAGTTCAAGATTTTCTTTGGTGATGAAGAACTGCGAACCTACCTAAGCATTGTAGCCATAGCTACAGGACTGATCTTCCTCAATATTTTCCACCTGTATGGCTCTTGGGCTCAAAGTTTGCGCTACTCCTTCTTTGAAGTTTCCAATGTTATCACCACGACCGGCTTTGGCATTACCGACCTAACCAAGTGGCCCCTTTTTTCTCAGGTTATCCTTTTAGTGCTGATGATTATTGGGGGATCTGCTGGTTCTACAGCCGGTGGTTTCAAGGTTATGCGTTCATTGATTGTCAGCAAGATTACCAAAAATCAAATTCTAAAAACCCTTTACCCCAATCGGGTCATGTCCCTCCATATCAACCATAGCCCGCTGGATAAGGCTACTCAGCACGGTATTCTCAAGTATCTGACTGTCTATGCTATGATTTTCATAGGACTGATTTTATTAATTAGTTTGGACAATAATGATTTTATCATTGTTGTTAGTGCTGTCGCCTCCACTTTCAACAATATTGGTCCAATGCTGGGAACTGCGGATACCTTCGCCATTTTCAGTCCCTGGGCTAAGTTTCTCATGTCTCTAGCCATGATTGCCGGACGTCTGGAAATCTATCCGGTTCTCCTCCTCTTTATCCCAAAAACTTGGTCTAAATATTAAGACTAAATCAAAAGGAGCTGTTCGGTAAGAATGGCTCTCTTGCTAAAAAACGGAGCTAGGTAGAACCAGCTCCGTTTTTTTGTTTATTAGTGCCTGTAGTTTTTATATATCCGTCAGCGGGGTAGCCTCATCCGGCGAGGTATCTAAGATTTTAAAGTCATGACCAACACCAAAATCAGCCTGAATCAGGTTGTTTTCCATAGTCATGTGGGCCAATTCCTTGATATTATTCTCCTTACTGAGATGGCCCAGATAAATCTTCTTGGTCCGATTGCCAATGGTGCGAATCATGGTTTCAGAGCCATCCTCATTAGAGAGGTGACCCTTATCCGATAAGATTCGCTGTTTAAGACTCCAAGGATAGGCACCTGAGCGTAGGATTTCGATATCGTGATTGGACTCAATCAGATAACCATCCGCATTTTCAATCAGAGCTGCCATCCGATCACTGACATAACCCGTATCTGTCAGCATAACAAAACTCTTGTCGTCTTTCATAAAGCGGTAGAATTGAGGATCAACGGCATCATGACTGACACCAAAACTCTCAATATCAATATCGCCAAAGGTCACGACCTTACCCCGCTCAAAAATATGTTTCTGCTCTGGGTCAATCTTACCAATCATATTGTGAGCATCCATGGTCTGCCAAGTTTTTTTATTAGCATAGATAGGCAGTCCATACTTTCGAGCCAAAACACCAACACCGTGGATATGGTCTTTATGCTCATGGGTAACTAATATAGCATCCAAATCTTCAGGTTTACGGTCAATTTCAGCCAGAAGACTGGTAATCTTCTTTCCTGAAAGGCCTGCATCAATCAAGAGCTTCTTCTTGGGAGTTTCCAAGTAAAAGGAGTTCCCTGAGGAACCCGATGCTAAAATACTATATTTAAAACCTTTATTGGTCATCGACTGACTCATCTTCCTCCCATTCATCCTCAAAGTCGTCGGGCTCCTTATCATAAGGGAGAACAATGGTAAAGGTCGAACCCTGACCATATTCACTCTTAGCCCAAATAAAGCCATGATGTTGCTTAATAATTTCCTTGGCAATAGCCAAGCCCAGACCGGTACCACCTTGAGCCCGACTGCGTGCTTTATCTACACGATAGAAGCGATCGAAAATCAAAGGCAGGTCCTTCTTAGGAATACCCAGCCCTTGATCGGAGATCGAAATGATTAACTGAGTATCCGTAGTAGTCATTGAAACTGTAATCTCACCGCCATCAGGCGAGTATTTGATAGCATTATTGAGAATATTATCCAGCACTTGAGTCATTTTATCAGTATCAATTTCAACCCAGATTGGATTGAGCGGATAGTTACGAATAATTTCATAATCCTTATCGGAATCCTGCTGACTCTTAATTTGGTCAAAACGATTGAGAATAACCGTGATGAAAGCTGTAAAATTAGTCATTTCAACTTCTAAATGGCTGGTATCATTATCAATCCGCGACAACTGCAAGAGGTCAGAAATCATCCGCATCATCCGGTTAGTCTCATCCAGCGAAACCTGAATAAAACTAGGGGCTACATCTTCATTAAGAGCTCCTTCATTGAGAGCCTCTAAATAGGATTTAACCGAAGTCAAAGGGGTCCGCAGTTCATGACTGACGGTCGAGACAAAGAGACGGCGCTCTCGTTCCTCCTTTTCCTGCTCAGTTGTATCATGCAAAACAGCAACCAAACCAGAGATAAAGCCACTCTCCCTTCGGTTGAGAGCAAAATTAACCCGCAAGGTGATAAATTCATCGTATTCATTGCGGCGATAAAGAGTCACCTCTGGGGTCTGAGTAATTAAATCGCGATAATCATAGTCATCCGAATCAATCAGATCCATGATATTCATCTCAAGAGCTTCTTCTCGGGTCAGATTCAGCTGTTTACGGGCTGTATCATTAATCATGGTAATCTTTCCAACTCGATTGGTCGCCAAAACTCCATCGCTCATATAGGAGAGGACAGAAGCTAGACGGTTGCGTTCCTGCGAAAGGTTTTCATGGGTCAGATGGAGGACATCCGACAGGTCATTCAAGTTGGTCCCCAACTCAATTAACTCAGAGTCGCCCTTTAAATGGAGATCTTCTGTGTAATCACCAGCAATCAAACTGGTCACCTTTTGACTGATCGCCCGAATAGTCTTAGCATTGCGGTATTCTCGAACTGCCTGATAAATAAAGTAAAGGGCAACCAAAGCCAAGAGAATAAGTAGGGCTAATTCAAAGGTATTAAGATTTTCAACAACAGGATTATTATTCATAAGATTTCATATAATAACCAACGCCACGACGGGTTAAAATATATTCTGGTCGGCTTGGGGTATCCTCAATTTTTTCACGGAGACGGCGGATGGTAACATCAACAGTTCTGACATCACCAAAATAATCATAACCCCAGACCGTTTCTAATAAATGCTCCCGAGTCATAACTTGACCGATATGAGTCGCCAAATGATGGAGCAGCTCAAATTCACGATGAGTTAATTCCAATTCTTCACCGCGTTTTTTAGCAACAAAGGCATCTGGAACAATTTGCAAATCACCAATAATGAGCTCACTGTCTGAAATACTGTTTTCCTCAGCGACGGCCGTTTCAATCGTTTCAGTTCGACGCAAATGAGCCTTGATTCGAGCCAGAAGCTCACGATTAGAAAATGGCTTAGTGACATAATCATCGGCACCAATTTCCAGACCGATAACCTTATCAAATTCACTGTCCTTAGCCGACAGCATGATAATCGGTACATGACTGCCCTTGCGAATCTCCTTAGCCACTTCGAGCCCTTCCAATTCTGGCAGCATCCAATCTAAAATAATCAAATCTGGCTTTTCATTTTCAAACTGCTTAAGGGCTTCCTTACCATCAAAAGCAGTGACAACCTCATAACCTTCTTTAATTAAATTAAATTTAATAATATCTGAAATCGGCTTTTCATCGTCGACAACAAGAATCTTTTTCATCATTCTTACCTCTTTTTTCCTAATTAATTGATATTTTATCCTTTATTATAACAAAAGTCATGAAATAATAGAAATACTAAGGGTTTACAAGTCTATTTCAAGTCTGTATAAATTTTCTGAAAATATTGACAAGAAATCTTTCTTATGATAAAATTTATACCACGTTAGGTTTTCTGACATCGGAATTCAAATCAGCTAACGTCTTCGTCAAAGGAGGAATCTATGGCACTTATCGAATATAAAAATGTAGAAAAATACTATGGTAACTACCACGCCCTTCGTCATATCAATCTTGAAATTGAAAAGGGACAAGTCGTTGTCTTGCTAGGGCCTTCTGGTTCAGGAAAATCAACTCTCATTCGCACTATGAATGCCTTGGAAAGTATCGAAACTGGCAGCCTCAAAGTCAATGGTCATGAAATTTCTCATGCGTCTAACAAGGAATTGGTACAGTTGCGCAAGGAAGTCGGCATGGTTTTTCAGCATTTCAACCTTTATCCTCACATGACCGTGCTAGAAAATGTGACATTGGCTCCTATTCGCGTTTTAGGCATGGATAAAAAAGAAGCAGAGAAAATTGCTGAACAATACTTGACCTATGTTAACATGTGGGATCGCAAGGATTCTTACCCAGGCATGCTGTCCGGTGGTCAAAAGCAACGGGTAGCTATCGCTCGTGGTCTAGCCATGAATCCTGAACTCCTGCTCTTTGATGAACCTACCTCTGCCTTGGACCCTGAAACTATCGGGGATGTTCTAGCTGTCATGCAAAATTTGGCCAAGGAAGGGATGAACATGGTAGTGGTTACCCACGAAATGGGCTTTGCCCGCAGTGTAGCCGACCGCATCATCTTTATGGCTGATGGCGAAATTTTAGAAGATACTACTGATGTGGACGGTTTCTTTGATCATCCAAAAGAACCGCGCGCCAAACAGTTTCTTTCTAAGATTATCAACCATACCAGTGAAAAAGTTTCTATTGAATAAGGAGGGATGACACATGAAAAAAATACCCCTCATACTGGCAACCTTGCTACTTGCTTTAGGAAGCTTTTCCCTTTTCAAGGGAAATTCAGCACAGGCAGCCACCCAAGGCAAACTGCCAGCACAAGTACAAAAAATTAAGAATTCAGGAGCTCTCAAAGTCGGTGTTAAACAAGACGTTCCTAATTTTGGTTACTATGATTCTAAAAAAGATAAATACACCGGTATGGAAGTGGATCTTGCCAAGAAAATCGCTGATACTTTAGGTGTTAAGGTCCAATATACAGCTGTTACGGCTCAAACTCGAGAAGCTCTGCTGGATAATGGTCAAACTGACATCATGATTGCCACTTACACAATCAATGACCAACGCCAGGCTAACTTCAGTATTTCAAAGCCTTACTATTATGATGAAATTGGCTTTTTAGTCAACAAGGCTTCTGGTATCAAGAATCCCAAAAATTTGGACGGAAAAACGATCGGTGTCGCTCAAGGATCTACAACCAAGGCTTCCCTAGAAACCTTTGCTTCTGATAATGGCATTAAATTCAAGTATGTTCAGCTAGGAAGCTACCCTGAATTGGCTACAGCCTTGCGAGCTTACCGAGTTGACGCCTTCTCTGTTGATAAGTCTATTCTGACAGGTTATGTCAGCAAAAACAACAAGATCCTTGATCAAGGTTTTGACACCATGGAATACGGGATTGCCAGCAAAAAATCAAACAGTCAAGTCACCCAATACATCAACGGTCTCTTAGACCAGTGGCAAAAAGATGGTAGTCTGCAAAAGCTGTATAAGAAGTATAACCTCAAGCCTGCCAGCCCTGACAATAAGTAGAAAGGAGCTCTGAGTCTATGTTTATTTTAACGACAACAACTAGTCCTTACGCCCTTTCACGCTGGGCCGATTACTTTGCCAACTTTGGCCAATTTGCTAAAGGCTTCTTTTACACCTTAGGCATGGCCATTTGCGCCCTCTTGCTAGCTCTAGTCCTTGGTTTAGTCTTCGGAGCTATGTCTTCATCTCGCAACAAGTTAGCCAAGGCCATCGCTCGTGTTTATGTAGAACTTTTCCAAAATACACCCCTGCTGGTTCACTTTGTCTTTGTCTACTACGGACTCTCCATTTTAACCAATGGAGCCATCAAGGTCCCAGCTTTCTGGACTTCTGTGATCTGTGTCGGCGTCTATACCGGAGCTTATATGTCCGAAGTCATCCGCTCGGGAATTGAATCTATTCCTAGAGGACAAACCGAAGCTGCTCTCTCTCAAGGGTTTACCTACCGCGAAACCATGTCTATGATTATCCTACCTCAAGCCATTCGGATCATCATTCCACCGATGATTAACCAAGTCGTCAATTTAATTAAAAATACAGCGACAGTAGCGATTATCTCAGGGGCAGATATCATGTTTACTGCCAAAGCTTGGGCCTACGAAACAACTAACTATATTCCTGCCTTTGCAGGAGCTGCCCTGCTTTATTTCATTGTGTGCTTTCCCGTTGCCACCTGGGGCAGGCATGTTGAAGAAGCTAATAAGAAAGCTTATGATTTATAGGGAGGAGGAAAACTTATGTCTGAATTATTTGCACCTTACAACTTAAAATTCCTCGCCCAAGGTCTCTGGACAACCATTTATCTGGCCTTTATCATCATTGTTCTCTCGACTATCTTTGGGATGATTTTGGCTGTCATGCGTAATAGTAAAAATACTGCTTTAAAGCTGATTGCCAGCATCTACATTGAATTTGTCCGCAATGTTCCTAATCTTCTCTGGATTTTTATCGTTTTCTTGGTTTTCCAACTTCAAGCGACAGCGGCAGGGATTACAGCCTTTACCATCTTCACTTCGGCTGCCTTGGCAGAAATTATCCGCGGAGGACTCAATGCCATTGACCGTGGGCAAACAGAAGCTGGCCTTTCACAAGGATTGACTCAGTTTCAGGTCTTACGAATTATCGTTTTGCCACAGGCTATCCGCAAAATGCTGCCTTCAATCATCTCTCAGTTTGTTACCGTTGTTAAGGATACCAGCTTTCTCTACTCGGTTATCGCTCTCCAAGACCTCTTCGGAAAAAGTCAGATCCTGATGGGGAAATATTTTGAAACCAGCCAAATTTTCGCACTCTACCTTACCATCACCGCTCTTTACTTCTTAATTAACTTCAGTATTTCTAGTTATTCCCGCCACCTCTCCAAAAAGTGGGAGCAAGCAGCGGAATAAAGGCTCAAAACCATTCTTATCTCGCTGACAAAAGCAGCTGGTGACTAACAAGGAAGCACTATGCCATCTATCTCCCTTACTCTAAAGCCGTCGTCAATATTGAGTCATCTCATCTCAAAATAAGAAGACAACTTGAGGCCTTATCCACTCTAATAACCCTACCCTTGATAGGATTTTATTACTGACTGTCGGGTACAGGAACTGACCTATCAAAACAGGCAAAAAAGCCAAGCTTGAGACATTTCCAAGTTTGGCTTTTTCTATATTTTTTATTATCGTAAGGCATATTTCATTCGCAATACTCGTTCTTGCTGCTTGCTCAAGCGCAGAAGAATAACCACCTTATCCACACTCATATTGCTCTCTAAAAGTCGCTCTGCTGCCATCATCAAGCCGTTTTCGATTCCCATCTTCAGAACAGGATTTTCTGTGTCATTAGCATCAAAGAAGAACTTGCTGTTAGGAAGGTCAAAGAGGATTTTCACTGCCCCAAAAAGTTGCTCAAAGCTATCAATAGCTACATCATAGACAGGCTTAGTCCCTGTCTTAAGCTTTCTACCACGGTGGTTGAACCACATGGCCTGCCAACCACTGGCCTTAGCACCAACCACATCATTGTCATAGGAATCACCGACGTAAAGAGTGGTGGCGGGATTCATCCCGAATTGCTCTGCTGCCAGATTAAAAATTTCCTTCTCAGGTTTTTGGAAGCCTGTGGCCTGACTAACGAGAACGTGCCCCGGCTCAATATAATCATAGAGACCTAACTTGCGGACTTTCTTGAGCTGATGCTCGGTTGGACCATTGGTGATGATTCCCATAGTAACCCCTTTTTCCTTTAGAAAATCAAGGGTCATCCGCATTTCGTCCAACATGGTGATATTTTCTAATTCGTGCTCGTACACTTCTTGGAAGTGGCTGCCTGCTGCTTCATCTATTTCGCGGTAGCCAAATTCTAAGAGGGTCTCCTTGCAGCGCCAGAAACGGAAATATTCTGTTGTCCATTCCCCAGCCATAACACGAGGAAAACCGATATCAGAATAATGACGGAACCTGATATAAGCTTGGTTTATTTGGCTCATATCAAAGTCTGGAAAACACTGCTCTATAGCCAGACGATAGGGAGCTTGCTGATCATAAATCGTATCATCAACGTCAAAAACAATAGAAGTAATCATGATAGACCTTTCGATTTTATTTCCCAAAAATTATACTATCTTTTGGGCAGAATGACAAACGCTAATCGCCAGTCACAATATCGCTAAAACCAGTTTTTAGCTCTTGGTTTTCCGTTTCCTTAACAACATAACGGTCACCATTGGTATCTTGCGAGTAGAGAACCTTAGGTTCACCAGAAGCACTGATCACAAAAATGTAGCGATGGACGCTGGTACCGTTACCGTACCAATACTCATAAGCATCCACAATTGTCTCATCACTGCTAAGTTTGCTGCCATCCTGCCAATAGACTGGGAGTTCAACCGCTATTTTCTGGTAGTTGGGCTGCTTCATCTGTCTACCCCAGGAATCCATAAAGTCTGCCAACTGACTGGCCTTGTTAGAATTCCAGTACTGGGATTTCGCGTTTTGATGATCAGCTCCTGAGGAAGAATGGGAGGATTGACCTGAGGAAGAACTCTGACTAGAAGAGGACGAGGGCTTTGATGATGAGCGAGATTTGCTGACACGGCTATCTCTCTGACTAGTCTGTTGAGTGCGGACAGGCTGGGACTTCTCTTGCCTTAATTGAAAAACCAACACTGCGATAACAATTAATAAGACAAAAATCAGCAGACTGAGCGCCAGCTGACGCTTATTCTTACGATCACTAGAGGCAGTCTTAGCCTGACTTGAACCCTGCTTTTGCTGATTCGCAAAGGCTTCCTGAACCTCTTTGGGCGTCGGTTTGCGATGATTGATTTCTTCAAAAGCTGCAATCCATTCCAGCTCTTTCTGACTTAATTTTTTCATCAATAACTTTCCTTTCATAAGGTACTAAACGTAAAGCACTCCAAAGAAAATGGAGAATCTGATGGTGCCCCCCTAAGGACTCAGGGACGATAAGCCTTTTATCACAGGAGTGTAGACGTGTTTAAGTAATCATACTTGCCCTTATTGTAACATAGTCGACAAACTACAGACAAGACCTCATTAATGCTTTGTTTCAGGCAAATATTGCCATTCTACCTTCTAATCAAAAAGAACTTAGTTTTCATCACAAAACTAAGTTCTTGTAAAAAACATTATGTATAGCAACATTGGAAGCCATGTCTCTAACGCTTCTAATACTAGTCAATCTGTTTAAAAATCATCTTTTGTTTGACTTGACCTTGACCCGCCTTGGCAATTTGATAAGTAAAATTACTAGAGCTAAAATGTTTACCAAAGGCCAACACATTATTATATTGCCATTGGGAAAGTTGATTTCCTTCAACCTTACCCAAAGTTAGTTTATTATCACTGGCCTTGTATTTCCAACTAGCATTTTTACTCTGTTCCTTATAGACCTGCTCGAATTGTCCACTGCTTCGTGTAGCTTTTAGTGCTTCTGATTTATCTTGAGTTACAATTGCCTTATCGCTATTTTCTGAAAAAGTAACATACATGGTCCGATTATTATCCTTGCCATTGAGTTTACTAGAATATTGATAGGCATGGCCTGAAATCATCTTTTCAACATGGTGGCTAGCATAATAGTAAAAACTACCACCCCCAATAATACAGGCTAAAAGTAATACAACTAGGATGGATATCAATTTACGTTTTGTCATCATTTCTCCCATTCTCTTTTACTAATCGTCTTCGCTGAATTCCGTAACAGAATCCGGTGAGTCTGTTTGACTGGAATCTGAAGAATAATTATCAGTATCTGTACTGTTGTCAGAAGCCTCACTATCCTTGCTACTGCTTGATGAACTATCGTCAGATTCTTCAGATTCCTCAGATTCATTGTAGACACTAACATTGAAACTAATTGTTGATTGGCCATCTTGCATAATATGCAGTTGAACTTCTCTAGCGTCTACCAAATTTCCTAGATAGCCATCTTTATTCAACTGTTCATAAATAGCTTGAGCCACTGCTTTAGCACCTTTGTTCGTAGAAGCGATGTCACTAACAGTTACAGTTTGATCTTGAGCATAGAGTTCTTCCTCTTCCAATTCATTAGTTCGACTGGCCGTATCAGCTCCTGAATTATGTGGAAGGAAATTAATTCCATCATCAAGCAACGCATTTAACTCATTTTGAACAGCATCCTGATAAGTTTCATTGTCTAAAGTCTCATCTTTTTCTGACTGACCACGTTCTACTTTAGCAGATTTTTTAGCAGATGAAGTAGTACTATTGTCTTGGTTATTTGATGATGATTCATTTTTTTCTACCTCAGATGAAGAAGTACTACGACCTTTTTCTACAATAGGATAGGTATGTTCGATATGGTTATCTTCATAGAATGAGGTATTATTGACAATAACAATGGTGTTATTGTCTTGATAACTGAAATTAATAGTAATCGAAGTCTGGGCAACATAGTGTCCAGAACCTTTATAATGATATTCCGCTGGTACTTGACCATCACGCTTGAGAATCAGGATATCTCCAGCATAGATCAAGTCAACATTAGCAATGTGGTTATCGTAGGCCAATTTTTGAACAGAAATACCTGTCGCTTGTGAAATGCCCCAGAGGGTATCACCCCATTGGATAATATAACGTTCACCATCTAGATGATTCACATTGATCTTTTGCGATGACATATTTTGACTAATCTGTGTTGGCGTACTAGCCACCCAATTAGTAATATCTGCCCGCTGAGCGTTGGTTTGATTGTCATAAAAGCTATTGGCAGCCGCCTTAGCTTCTACAGACATTGGCAAAACGAGAGCACTCATCATCAGAGCACAACCCAGAACTTCTTTTTTACGCATTGATAATCCTCCCAAAACTATCTTTTCCTGCCTTTCATCGATAATAAAGACAAGAAAACAAAAAATAATAAATATTAGAAATATTTCAATTTATTTACTTATATTATATTAAAATTTCAAAAACATTGTCAACCTATTTCCCTATTTTCTTAGGTTCTTACTGAACCACTTCTTTCTTTTTGTCTAGAAAGAGAGAAAGCACTTATTTTCCTATATCGCATGTCCCTATTTTATGATAAAATAGATTGGAGTAATTACTGGAGGATAAACATGTCTCAGGAACATAAGCAAGAATTGAATGACCAACAAATTGTCCGCCGAGAAAAAATGGCGGCTTTGTCCGAAACGGGCATTGACCCTTTTGGCCAACGCTTTGAACGAACTGCAAATTCGGCTGAGCTCAAAGCTAAATATGATGATAAGTCCAAGGAAGAACTTCATGAGCTTAACGACACCGCTACTATTGCTGGCCGCCTCATGACCAAACGTGGTAAAGGGAAAGTCGGCTTCGCTCACCTGCAAGATCGTGAAGGGCAAATTCAAATCTATGTCCGTAAGGATGCCGTTGGTGATGAAAACTACCAAATTTTCAAAAAGGCTGATATCGGTGACTTCTTGGGCGTTGAAGGTGAAATCATGCGGACCGATATGGGAGAACTTTCTATCAAGGCAACTCATATTACGCATCTGTCCAAGGCCTTGCGTCCCCTACCTGAAAAATTCCATGGTCTAACAGATGTAGAAACTAAGTACCGCAAACGCTATTTGGATTTGATTACCAATCGTGACAGCTTCGAACGCTTTGTCACTCGCTCACAAATCATTTCTGAAATTCGCCGATACTTAGATAGCCTTGGCTTTCTGGAAGTTGAAACACCTGTTCTTCATAATGAGGCAGGCGGTGCAGCAGCTAAGCCTTTTATCACCCACCACAATGCTCAGGATATGGACATGGTACTGCGGATTGCAACCGAACTCCACCTCAAACGCCTGATTGTTGGTGGTATGGAGCGTGTTTATGAAATCGGCCGCATCTTCCGTAACGAAGGAATGGATGCTACCCATAATCCTGAATTTACCTCTATTGAAGTTTATCAGGCCTATGCGGATTTCAATGATATCATGGATCTGACCGAAGGCATTATTCAGCATGCTGCTAAATCCGTTAAGGGGGATGCTGCTGTCATTTATCAAGGCACTGAAATCAAAATCAACGCCCCCTTCAAGCGTGTGCACATGGTTGATGCCATCAAGGAAGTGACTGGAGTTGATTTTTGGCAGGAAATGTCTTTAGAAGAAGCTCAAGCGCTGGCACAGGAAAAAAATGTTCCACTTGAGAACCACTTTACATCTGTTGGACATATTATTAACGCCTTCTTCGAAGAATTTGTTGAAGAAACGCTGATTCAGCCAACCTTTGTCTACGGACACCCAGTTGAAGTCTCTCCTCTGGCTAAGAAAAATGCAGATGACCCACGTTTCACAGATCGTTTTGAGCTCTTTATAATGGCCAATGAATACGGCAACGCCTTTACAGAACTTAATGATCCGATTGATCAATTGGAACGTTTCGAGGCTCAGGCAGCTGCCAAAGAACTTGGGGATGATGAAGCTACTGGTATCGACTATGACTACATCGAGGCTCTCGAATATGGTATGCCGCCAACAGGCGGACTGGGTATCGGCATCGACCGTCTGGTCATGCTGCTAACCGATACCACAACCATTCGCGACGTATTGTTGTTCCCTACGATGAAATAATAGGAATATAGCCACCCGCTTGACGGGTGGTTTATTTGTTTTTCTCTTTTAGAAAACTGGCTGGAAGTCATAATAAATTTAAAACCACCTTTTTAACAGGTGGTTTTATTATTATGTTAAGAACTAAGATTGACTGACTAGCAATCAAGGACTTGGCCATTGTGATATAGAACTATGATTTTGTAATTCTGACACTGGTTCCCTGACCGACTTGGCTGGTTATTCGGATAGAAAGCCCTAGACTGTCTAATATCTGCTTGGTCATGTAAAGACCAAATCCAGTGGCCTTTTGGTGCTCATGCCCATTATAACCGGTAAAGCCTTCATCAAATAATCTTGGCAAATCTTCTTGTAAAATACCTATACCTTGATCACTGATTGTCACCCCTTGATCAGTCATTATAAATCTGATTTGGCTATTGTCCTGAGAATATTTAATAGCATTGTCCAGGATCTGAGCTAGGGCAAAAGTCAGCCATTTTTTATCTGTCTTGATCTGCCAATCACCCTCAATGGACACCGATAGATTTTTAGAAAGACAGAGTGTCCGATAGCTCTTAACAAGATCGACAGCTATCTCACGCGCCGAGATAAGTTCAAAGCGAAAGTCATCATTATGCCGGCTGAATTTAAGGTAGGCCAGTAAGGTATTGAGATAGTGCTGCAATCGTTGAAGCTGCTGCTCGACTTCACTCTTGTCCAGCTGCTGGGTTTGAGCCATGAACGATAAGGCAGAGATAGGAACTTTCATCTGATGGGACCACATTTTTATCATAGATTCCAACCGATTGCGTTCTTGAGCCGCATCCAATAAAATCTCAGCCTCTTTGGCCTTTAAATCAGCGATAATCGCCTGATAGGCTCGATCACTAGGAGACTGCCATCTTTTAAAATCCGCCGGCTCAAAATTAATTGTAGTATTATTTAGTTGTTGTAGCTTACTATAAAAATGGGCATAAAGCCAGAGACTAAACCCTAACAAAATAACGATATTTAAAGCCAGACTATTGATAAAATACTCCAAAGGCAGGTGATAGAGCCAAAAAGTTAGACAAAACAGACCAGCTATAAGGCCATAAATCAAGTACCAAAGGCCGTATTCTTGTATGTACTTCCTAATCATTTGAGTAAATACCCTACTCCTCTCACCGTATGAATATGATTAAACTCTAAAGGGCTTATCTTTTTACGCAGGCGGGTCATATTAACACTCAAGGTATTCTGATCAATAAAACTCTCGTTTTCCCAAAGCTTTTCCAACAGTTCTTCCTTAGAAACAACCTGATCCTTGTGAGACAGTAAAATAGCTAAAATCTTATTTTCTGTCGGTGATAAGGTAACCTGCCTGTCACCATTAGACAAAAGGCCGTCACGTGTCAGACTAAAATCACCTATCTGCAAAACATCAGCCGTAAACTGCTGGGCTCGGCGTAGAAAAGCTGAGATTTTAGCATCCAAAAGGGGCAGTGAGAAAGGTTTGGCAATAAAATCGTCACCTCCCATATTGAGAGCCATGACCATGTCCATCTCATCATCACTGGACGATATAAAAATAATAGGGACAGTCATAGACTTGCGAATCTCTGTTGTCCAATAAAAGCCATTAAAATAAGGCAAGGTAATATCCATTAAGATGAGATCTGGTCTAAAATTTTCAGCTTCTTGACGGACATCACGAAAATTACGGACACTGGCAACCTGATACCGGTCTGATAGATGCTGGCTAAGGAGCGCTACGATGGTCGAATCATCTTCAACCAGATAAATTTTCCCTTTGGGCTGATTCATAAGTATCCTTTCTATAGCTGGCTCTTGCAACGAGACTACTAGTCATTTTAACTCATTTTAACATAAAAGGACCTGAGTCGAAACTATCGACTGGGTCCTTGGACATTTAATCCTAATAATCAGTTACTCTTCAGCGTTCAATTAGACGATAATAGGTGCGGCTGGTCAGGCGGTAGATGATAAAGTAGATTAAGGCGATAACCGCAACCGTTATAACGCTGACAAGGTAGACCAGATTGGAACTGGTCACACCGAAAACTTGAAGCATCTGCTTGAGCATGGGAATAGCCATCACAAAGTGCAAGGCAGCAAAGGCCAAAGGCATAAAGAAGACGAGGATAATTTGTGAATTGATGGTCTTTTTTACCTGTCCTTCACTCATACCGACTTCTTGCAAGATACGATAAGATTTCTTGTCTTCATACCCTTCAGAATACTGTTTGTAGTAGATAATCAGAGCCAATCCTAGAATAAAACTGCTACCTAAAAGGACACCTGTGAAGAGCAAACCGCCAAAAATCTGGTAACCTTCTGCTAGAGAGGCCTCGCGTGTGTCCAGATGCCCCGCATTTGCATCTTTACTCTGACCGATACCGATGCCATCTGGTGCAACTTTTTTTATTTCCCTATCAGACAGATCCAAGTAGGCCGTATACGTTTCACTCATTGTTGTCATCTTAGATAAATAGGGCTTATACGCTGCTACTATAGCTTTAACTTCTTGACGGTCAGCGACGACCAGAACGCCTGGATTATAGGTCGTAGCAACGTCTGGCATTTGCACAGCTTTAAAGTTCTTGACGATATCATAATGCCGTCCTAATAAATCGAGGGTTTTTAGCCGACTCTTCCCCTTTTGAATATAGAAAGCTGCCTGCTTCTTTTTTAGGTGGGGGAGATTATTGCCTAGTCTTCGGAAATCCTTCTGCGTCAGGACATAGACAAACCCTTGTTGACTAACATCCTCTAGAACATCCTTATCGGTTACACGCACAGATTTTTGAGTGCTTAGGGGCATAAAGATCAGGTTCGTGGTGTAGTCAATAAGGTCCTTATCCGATTTCTCCAGTTTATCTAAGACATCAGCCTGCAAGCGCTGCCGTCCTTCGCCATGCTTAGTGCCATAGGTAATTCTGACGGATTTTGGAAAAGTCTCTCTGGCCACATTTTGAGTATTACTGTAGAGGGATACTGTCGTTCCGATGGTGACCAGAGCCATGACCGCCAACAGGGTAATACTGGCTAGACCTGTTGCATTTTGCTTCATGCGAAAAATCATCTGCGAGGTGGTGACAAAGTGCTCAGGTTGATAGTAATAAGTCTTGTTTTTACGGCGGTGTTTGAGGTACCAGGTCATAAAACTGATATAAAAGAGATAGGTCCCAGCAATAACCAATAGCACAGCGATAAAGAAACGGTACAGTACTACGAGAGCAGCAGAATTGGTAGATGTTAAAGCGAGATAATAAGCCCACCCAAGTGATAAGAGTCCAGCTGCCGCCAAAATAATATTGCCTCTAGGTTCTTTTTCCCCCTGCTCCTGCTTACTAAAGAGGTTGAGAGGGGAAGACTTTCTGATATGCCAGAGAGCTGTTAGCTCCAAGATCAGAAAGATCCCTGCAAAAATAAGAACAGTAAGAATAAAAGGCAGAACGGTCAGCTTTAAATTAAGCTTGTCATAATCGATGATATTGACAAAAATGAGATAGAGAAACTTTGAGAAGACAGCACTGAACACCGATCCCAGAATAATTAACCCCAAAAAGATCATTCCTAACTCCAGCGTCGCTATCACTCCAACTTGAGCTTTATTCATACCCAGAATATTATAGAGGCCAAACTCACGGCTGCGCTGCTTGAGTAAGATTTTATAGCTGTAGCGCTCCATGATAAGAGAAAAGATGGTCAGGACAAAAATGCCTAAAACCAAGGTAGTGGCCCCAGTGTTCATTCCTTTCCCCATAGGACTGAGCAAAATCAGCCAAGAGGAACATAGCAAGGAGAAGAGCAGGAGGCTAGCCAGCATGAAGGGACCATACTGACTCATAGAGTTTTTGAGGTTGCGAACAGCCATTTTGAGATAGAACATCCTACTCACCTCCTAACAGGGCTGACATGGCTAGCGAGATTTCCTTACTAAAATCTTTATTACTCTTATCACCACGGTAGAGCTGGTGGAAAATCCGGCCGTCCTTGATGAAAAGCACACGTTTAGCATGACCTGCGGCATTGGCTGAGTGGGTGACCATAAGCAAAGTCTGACCATCTAAATTAATAGCTTCAAATAGGTTGAGCAGGTCTTCAGAATTGCGGTAGTCTAAGGCGGCTGTCGGTTCGTCAGCCAGCAAAACCTGCGGATTGGCCATCAGGCTTCTAGCCACTGCTACTCGCTGCTTTTGCCCACCAGACAGTTCAAAGGGGCGTTTATCCAATAAATCTTGAATTCTGAGTACAGGAGCCAGATCATTTAAACGATGATTCATTTCCTGATAAGACTTACGATCCAAAACCAAAGGCAAAAAGATATTGTCTCTTACAGACAGAGTATCCAGCAGGTTAAACTCCTGAAAGACAAAACCTAAATTTCTGAGGCGAAAGCCAGCCAGCTGACTCTCCTTGATTTTGGTAATATCCTGACCATTGAGCATGACTGAGCCCTCTGTTGGCTTCTCCAAAGTCGCCAGAATATTCAAAAGCGTGGTTTTACCAGAACCTGACTCTCCCATGATGGCGATAAATTCGCCTGTATCGACCTTAAAATCAACATCCTGCAAGGCATGGGTCTCTTCCTTGGAAAAGCGTGTACGGAAAATTTTCTTGAGATGATTAATTTCTAACAGCATGTGGTCTCCTCTTTTCTATTTATTATAACTTAAGTACCAGCCAGCTTAAAGCTGAATTGGCCTAACAAGTTCTTTGATCTTTAACCATCTTTAGTTTACCGAAAATTTTCCCCTTGAACCTTACAATCGTTCTCTACTTTCTTACAATATTGTAAGAAAGTAAAAAAGCACCCCACCGCTGGATTCTCATCCAGACAAAGCAGGGTACTCTTCTTAGCTGTTTATTATTTATGACTCAACTTTCTTGTTAAAAAGTCACCAGTAAACTGAATGATAAAAATTAAAAGAAGGATAAAGATAGTCGCTACCAGAGTGATATCTCCTTGGAAACGCTGATAGCCATAAGCAATGGCCACATTTCCCAAACCGCCAGCACCAATGGCACCAGCCATGGCTGTTTCTCCAACCAATGAAATCAAGGTAACAGTAGAAACACGAATGAGCTCAGGAAGACCTTCACTGAGATAGATCTTGATGATATCCCATAGTGTTGCGCCGCTAGCCTGTCCTGCTTCAATCACCCCTTTATCCATTTCGGAAAAGACCACCTGAACTTGGCGGGCAAAGAAGGGGAAGGTAGCTGCTGAAAGAGGAACCAAGGCGGCAGTCGCACCAAGCGTTGTCCCAGCGAGAAAGAGTGTGATACCTGATAAGATTGCCAGCAAAATAATAAAAGGAATCGCACGGAAAATTGAAACAATCTTATCCAGCACCCAAAAGACTGGTCGATTTTCAATAACACCGCCTGGGCCCGTCAAAACGAGAAAAAGACCTGCAACCAGTCCCAGAGAAGCCCCTATCAAAAAGCTCCAAAAGGTCATGTAGAGAGTTGCCAAGATAGCAGACCACCAGCCTAAATCACCAGACCAGCCCAACTCATAGGCATTGGGTAAATACTTTTCAATCAGCTCCATTATTTCCTACCTCCCTTTAAAATCGTAACAGATACATCTGCCTCTTCAATAACTTTTAGAGCAGACTCAACCTGTTGACCGGACAGTATCACGACCATCTCCCCAACAGGCGTGTCTCCTAAAATTTCAATATTGGCGTAAAGAATATTGGCCGAAACCTCATAGTCCTTATAAAGCTGATTGAGAAGGGGCTCATCGGTCGAAGCTCCAGCATAACGCAGTAAGACCAGACGATCATTTGTTCCCAGATTCTCAACCACCTCTTGACGATTAATTTTAGCCAAGGCATCATCAATCCCCGTTGCTGTTTTGATAAAATCCTGCGTCAAGGCTTCCCTAGGATTAGAAAAGATTTCCAAAGTGGATCCCTCTTCAATCAAAGAACCATTTTGCATGACAGCTACCCGATTACAGATATCTTTAACAATCTGCATTTCGTGGGTAATCATAACGACTGTCAAGCCCAATTTCTTATTCAAATCTTGTAAAAGAGCCAGAATTTGCTTGGTTGTCTTGGGATCGAGAGCTGAGGTCGATTCATCGGAAATCAGAATCTTTGGATCATTAGCCAGCGCACGAGCAATGGCCACCCTTTGCTTTTGACCGCCAGATAATTGAGCTGGATAATTATCGGAGCGATCTGCCAATCCCACCAATTCCAACAGTTGGTCAACCTTTTTAGCCTTTTCTTCCTTGGATAAATCTGAGTGGCGTAAGGCAAAAGCGATATTTTGCCTAGCCGTTTTTTGAGCCATCAGATTAAAATGTTGAAAAATCATTCCGATTTCACGACGTTTCTGCCGCAATTTAGCAGAATCCAAGGTCACCTTTCCCTTATCAAATAAGGGATCGCCAGCAACTTGAACCTTTCCTGCTGTAGGAATCTGCAAGAGATTGATGGCCCTGACTAAGGTGGACTTCCCAGCACCAGAGTAACCAACGATTCCGTAGATATCCCCTTGATTGATGTGGACCGTCACGTCCTTAACGGCCTCAATGACTTTTTTCTTTTGATGGAAAGTAATATCAATATGATCTAATTGAATAATAGTTTCATTCATATGATTTTATTAACTCCTTAACTAGTTCAATGTGAGTATAATAATCTGCAATCGAAATATTTTCATCTCCGGCATGATCTCGACTGTTAGCATTTCCTAAGCCAAAGGCGACCATAGGAACCTTAAGAGCCTGATGAATCATCTTCATAGGGCCTGTCCCAGCAGCTGTCGGTAGGACTGCTAGACCTGCTGGATAGAATCGCTTAGCCAAATCAATCACACGAAGAATAGGCTCAGCCGACATATCAGAACGATAGCTTTCCTCCCCTAAAGTGTAGGTTACTTGGACAGCATCAAAGCCATGCTTGAGCAGATGACGCTTAATTTTATCAATAACAAATGCCGGTGTCAATCCGGGTACCAAGCGCATCTCCATCTTGGCTTGAGCCGTTGACGGAATAATTGTTTTGACACCTTGGCCCAGATAACCTGAACGGATTCCTTCCACACCAAGAGCAGGTTCGAAAAAGTAGCGTTTCAGAAAAGCTTGTCTATCTTCTAACATAACAGGTAATTCTAAGCCATATAAATCTGTCAGACCTTTTCCATTTTCGATAGCATATTTTTCGACCAATTCCAATTCCCTTTCTGTCGGCTTTTGAACCTGATCGTAAATACCATCAATCAAGATACGCCCTTGATCGTCACGCATACTGTCAATAGCCCTAAGAAGGTACCAAGTTGCAGACTCAATAACACCTCCAAATTTTGAATGGATATCAACGCTAGCACTTTTCACAGATAAATCAAAAGTAACAATGCCCTTATTGCCACCAGTAATCTCCAGCTGCCCCTTGGCATTTTTAATCCCCTGTTCCCAGATTAAAAAATCAGCAGGCAGAAGGTCTTCTCTATGCTTAGTCAAGTACTCTTCTAAATCCGTTGAGGCTGACTCCTCAGCTCCTTCCATCATGAAGGTTATATTAAGGGGTAAGGCACCCACTTCTGCCATATACTGACACACAGCCGTCAGGCGAGCAATAATGTGTCCCTTATCATCATCAACACCCCGGCCATACATATACCCGTCCCTGAGGCTCAGTTTAAAGGGATCCTCTGTCCAGACCTGATCGGCATCCGCTGGGACCGTATCATAGTGATTATAGAAAATAAGGGTCTTAGCCTGAGGATTAGGGCTCTTAAACTTGGCAAGCACCAAGGGCGCCTGATAACTCTCATCAACCAAGACCTCCCCTCCAGCTTGAGAAAAAATATCCTTTAGATAGTTAGCCACTTCTTTCAAGCCAATTCCTTGAGCAAAGATAGATTTTTTGGCAATTAGTTTTCTCAAAACCTCAAGATACTCCTGAGCAAGTTTATCATTCTCAAACTTCGCTATTTGCTCTTTCTCATTTGATCCCATCATTTTGATCTCCTCTACTTAAAATACTAAGCCATTCTCAATAGAAAATAGAAAGTTAACACAGATGCTGCAACATCTAAGAAACGTTATCTTCTTCTGCAGAGTCATAGGCGTGTTCCATTAATAAAAAAGAAGCTGAAAACAGTTACGATCCAGCTCCCCTTATTTATCATCTAGCCTTTAGTTATTACCGGATGATGCTGGTTTTGGAGCACCCTTCCATGCAGCCCGATCAACACCATGAGTGGACTTGTTAATCAATTTTGCAATCTTATCAGACTGGTAAATTTTAACCAAAGTCTTAATAGCATCAGCTTTGTTTGATTTTTTCCAATCCTTCTTAGCCGCAATAACATTGACCCAATCTTTAGACGTTGCATCAATTTTTTCCGTATACAGTGTCGTCTTGTAATCAATCTTACCTTCCTGAGCATAAGCATTATTGATAACCGCAGCGTCTAAAGACTTATTCTTGAGATTGGTAACCAACTGTTCAGCACTAACCTCTGTGATATCAATATTCTTAGAATTTTCGGTAATATCTTTCAAAGTTGCTAGGTCACCATTCTTGGTAGAAAGCTTAATCAAACCAGCAGCCTGAAGCAAGAAGAGAGCACGACTTTCATTTGAAGCATCATTAGGAATGGCAATCTTAGCACCTTCAGGTAGATCTTTAACATCTGAGTATTCTTCCTTACCAGATGAGGTTGTTTTAGAGAAGAGGCGGATTGGACTGATTAGGGTATCCCCTACCGCTACCAAATTCCCCTTATTTTCCTTGTTCCAGTTATTAAGGAAATAATAATGCTGGAAGGCATTGACATCGACCTGACCAGTCGATAGGGCCTTATTAGGTTGGTTATAGTCTGTAAATTGAACATACTTGATGGTGATGCCTTTCTTAGCCGCATCCTTTTTAACCTGATCCCAGACAGGTTTCGTCGTATCATCTAAAGTCATAATCCCAACCTTGAGTTCATTTTTACTATTTGATTTAGAACCACAGGCAGTCAAGAACAGAGTCGCCGCAGCTACTACCGTAATGATACCAATAATCTTTTTCCACTTCATATAGAAGACCTCTTTTCTAATTATCGTGAATTTATTATCCCACAAGGATAGACTGCTTTCAAATTGTTTATTATTGTATAAACTTATAGTTAATAACTATATCGCTAGCATCCGAACATGAGCGACTTTTAACAAAAAAGGAGGACTGACCTCCTTTATGACGATTTATTTTTTAGCAGGTACCTTCATTTCCTTGGCTGTAGGAATATAATCTTTATTGCCTAAATGCTTTTCTGCTAACTTCGCTAAGGTACCATCCTTCTGTAGCTTTTCTAGACGCTTGTTGACATAGCTTTGCAAATCCTTTTGATCGCTAGAGAAAACGAAGTAGATAAATGGTTTTTGCTCAGAAGGTACATCAATGGTCTTCAAATTTGACAGATTCTGACTCTTAATAACTGAATTAACAGTCGGAGCATCAAAGAGTTTAAAATCAAACTTACCATCATTCAAGCTGCCTAAGATCTGAGTAACATCTTCTTCTGTATAATTGATGTCAACCGGATTATCACTGTGCTTCTTATTATAGTCTTCTAATTGTTTAGCGGTCGTTGTCCCTTGAACAACTTGAGTAGAATGACCAGCAATATCATCGTAAGATTTAATATCACTATCCTTAGGCACAGTCAAAACAGTTGGAGTTGTTCCTGTTGGCTCAGAATAGAGATACTTCTTAGCGCGATCAGTAGAGTAAGAAATGTTGTTACCGCCCATTTGATATTTGCCAGAATCCAACCCAGCAAAGACTGATGACCATTCAGTTTTCTTGAACTCAACCTTATATTTATCAGAGCCCTTAAAAACGGCCTTGGCCACTTCAATATCGTAGCCAGTCAAATTACCGTTCTTGTCTTCATAAGAGAAGGGAGCGGTAGTTCCTACAGTTGCAAAATTGACAGTCTCTTTTCCACCAGATGCTCCCTTAGAACTGCAGGCTGCCAAAATGGCAACAGAGGCCACAGCTACGGCACCTAATTTCACAATATTTTTAAGTTTCATAAAAAACTCCTTACAATTTTAATTGTAAACTCATGATATCATCTTTAAGCTAGGCAAACAATTATTTAAAACTTATCAAGCGATAGACAATTTTTATCACCCTTTAATCTTTCTCTATCAGAACAATCCGAACTAAGAAAAAGCCGAGCCAAAACGGCTCAGCCCACTAACCTTTAATCAGTTCTGTCCCAGTTGGATCCTGCTTTATCTTACCACTTTTCATGAGCCCCCCCAAAGCCTTCTTGAATTGTCCTTTAGAAATACCGAAGGTCGCTTTAATATCCTCTGGAGAAGATTTATCATTCAAGGTCATAAAACCGCCATGACTTTCCAGATAGACCAAAATCATCTGAGCATCATTTTCCAGCATCTCAAAGGAGCGTGGCTTCAGCGAAAGATTGAGAGTACGATCAACGTGACGGTAACCAATGACACGCGCTTCCAGCTCCTGACCAAGACGGGGCTCTGAATAACGTTCACTCGGATGGATAAAGCCCAGCATGTTATTATCAGGCAGGTAGACGAAAGTTCCTGACAGTTTGAGACGATAGACGATGGCCCGCAACTTCTCATTCTGCATATTGTCGTAAGCAGGGCCAGCCATCTTTTGGAAGACTTCTGCTTGAGCTGGGAGAGCCCAGATACGGTCCTTTTTATCAACCTCTAATTTTACATAGAGCTTATCCCCTTTCTTAGGCCAAAGTTCCTTGATATCAGGCAAGACATCTAAAGAGACCACAACTTCCTTATCAGGCAGGCCCGTATCGAGGAAGATACCTAAATCTCTACGGACATTGGTCACCACACCCCAGCCATAGCTATCCTGAGTAGCAGAGACCTTAAGAGTTGTCAGGCGAAGCTTTTGACGCTGGTCTAAGTAAACAAATCCTTGAATCATCTGGCCCAGTTGGTACTCCCCTTCCTTTTTATCCAAGGCTAGAGTCAAGCCATCTTTTTGCACATAGTAATAGTGATCATTTTGGTCTGTCACCATAGCTGTGATCGTTTTTGCTAGTAAATTGTTCATCTTATTTCCTCATTGACTAAAAAGGTCCGAGACGCTCTTGTCCCAGACCCCCTCAGTGCCATTAAACGGTTAGCAATTCTTTTTCTTTTTCGTTGGTCATGCTATCAATCTTCTTGACAGCTTCATCGGTTGCTTTTTGGATATCCTTTTCCAATGACTTAAGTTCGTCTTCGGTAATTTCCTTAGCCTTCTCTTGCTTCTTAGCCTCATCCATAGCATCACGGCGGATGTTACGGATAGCAATCTTAGCATTTTCACCAACCTTTTTCACTTCCTTAGCCAGCTCTTTACGTGTTTCTTCGGTCAAGGACGGAATAACTAAGCGAATAACAGAACCATCATTAGCAGGGTTAATACCGAGGTCTGATTCATTAATCGCCCGTTCAATATCTTTGATAGAGTTTTTATCAAATGGTGAAATCAAAAGGACACGAGCTTCTGGTACTGTGATAGAAGCCAATTGATTGAGGGGAGTTGGAGCCCCATAATAATCCACTTCGATGCGGTCCAAAAGGCTAGCGTTTGCTCGACCAGCGCGGATAGCTGAGAACTCACGAGCCAGTGACTCATGCGAGTGTTTAAAACGATCGTTTGCTTTATCAATAATTGAATTTGCCATTATACTTTTTTCCTTTTCTTCCTTAATTTGATGATTTGTTAGAAACAGTTGTGCCGATGGATTCCCCAAAAACGACGCGTTTGATATTGCCAGATTCGTTCATATTGAAGACAACCAAGTCAATATCATTGTCCATAGACATTGTAGCGGCTGTTGCATCCATAATCTTGAGACCGCGTTTGATAACTTCTACATGAGTCAATTCATCAAACTTGACGGCATCAGCATTCTTGCGGGGATCATCATTGTAGACACCATCAACACCGTTCTTAGCCATGAGAATGGCATCAGCTTCAACTTCGGCAGCCCGGAGAGCTGCAGTTGTATCAGTCGAGAAATAAGGAGAACCAATACCGGCACCGAAGATAACAATCCGCCCTTTTTCCAGATGCCGCAAAGCTCGACCGCGAATGTAAGGTTCTGCCACAGATTGCATAGCAATAGCCGTCTGCACACGGGTATCAACACCAACCTGCTTGAGACTATCTGCCATAACCAAGGCATTCATGACCGTTCCCAGCATGCCGGTATAATCAGCCTGAACCCGATCCATACCAGCCGCTGCCGCTGGTTCGCCCCGCCAGAGGTTACCGCCACCAATGACCAAAGCAATTTGGATCCCTAATTCATGCACTTCAGCGATTTCCTTAGCCATAGCTTGGACGGTTGGCAAATCAATGCCAACACCTTTGGAACCCGCCAAGGCTTCACCAGAAAGCTTAATTAAAACGCGTTTATACTTGGGTTCTACCATTATTCCTTCTCCTCATATTTTATCCCTACTATTTTATCATAAAAGAAAGTTTTCTCCTAGCAGTTTAAAAAATAATTCTACTCAAAAAATTCTTGAACAACTGTAAAAAAAAGAGACTGGATATTCCAATCTCTTTTGACAATAAAACATTAAAGCGAGTTATTATCTACCTTAATTCCCACACCTTGAGTAGTGGTAATAGCAAGGTTAGTGATGTAAGCACCTTTAACAGTTGCTGGTTTAGCTTTCACGATCACATCATTGAAAGCCTTGAAGTTTTCAACCAACTTATCAGCATCAAAAGATACTTTACCAATGATAGCTTGTACGTTACCAGCCTTGTCAGCACGATAAGTAATTTTACCGCCCTTAGACTCTTCAACGGCTTTGGCAACATCCATCGTTACTGTACCAGTCTTAGGGTTTGGCATGAGGTTACGTGGTCCAAGGACACGTCCAAGGCGACCAACAATCGCCATCATGTCAGGTGTTGCGATAACAACATCGAAGTCTAACCATCCATCATTGATTTTCGCAACAAGATCATCTTCACCAACAAAGTCGGCACCAGCAGCTTTCGCTTCTTCAGCTTTAGCACCACGCGCAAATACAAGAACGCGCTGTGTTTTACCAGTACCGTTTGGCAATACCATTGCCCCGCGAATTTGTTGATCAGCTTTTTTAACATCAATGTTAAGGTTGTAAGCAACTTCCACTGTTGCGTCAAATTTTGCAAAGTTTGTTTCTTTTGCCAATGCTACAGCTTCTTCAACGCTGTATGCTTTTGAAGTATCTACCTTCTCCAAGGCAGCACGCATTTGTTTGCTTTTTTTAGCCATGTTATCTATTCTCCTTGTGTTATGTGGTCCTATCGATTTTCATCTTCCACACCGTCATCGAGATCCGATGATATCAGGTGCAGCCCGATTCACACTTAATCAGTAACAGTGAATCCCATTGAACGTGCAGTCCCTTCGATCATACGCATAGCTGATTCGATGTTGGCAGCGTTCAAGTCAGGCATTTTTGTTTCAGCAATTTCTTGCACTTGTGCACGTGTTACTGAAGCAACTTTTGTTCGGTTTGGTTCACCTGAACCTTTTTCGACACCTGCAGCCTTTTTCAAAAGAACAGCAGCTGGTGGAGTTTTAGTGATGAAATCAAATGATTTGTCTTCATACACAGAGATAACAACTGGGATCAGCATACCAGCTTGGTCAGCTGTACGAGCATTAAACTCTTTAGTGAATCCCATGATATTGATTCCGGCTTGACCAAGTGCAGGACCAACCGGTGGAGCTGGTGTAGCTTTACCAGCAGGAATTTGAAGTTTTACGACATTTTCGACTTTTTTAGCCATTTGTAATTTCCTCCTTTGTGGTTTTGGCGGTAAGGAAAGATTTTTACCTCCCACAAGTATATCTGGATAACCAGACACACCTTTAATATTATACAGAAATACGCTGATTTTGCAAGGATTTTTGACTTTTTCCTTAGAATAAGTTTACTTTATTCTCTAATCAGGATAAAATAGTCTTATGATATATATTCTCGCAATTCTTTACTTCTTTTTAGTCCCATTTTTAGCCCAATCACTGGTGCGTTATTTCGACCTCAAACGATTTAGTATCAAATTTCCCGACCTCTCCTTGCCCTTCTTAGCTTGGGCTATTATTCATTATTCAGGCACTTATTTTACCCACAGCCTCTTCCCTCAGTATCTCCTGATGATGTGCCTCTTGGCTGTTGCAACATGCCTTTTCATTGTCCGTCGTAATCGGAACAGCAGGCGGAAAATATTCTCTTACCAGCGATTCTTCAAGCTGTTTTGGCGGATGGGCTATCTGCTAACTGCCATCTTCTACATTGTTACAGTCATTTTGATTGCCCTTCGATAAGATAAAAAAATCGGACATCCAAAAGGAAATCCGATTTTTCTATGCTGTTCACTTGTATTCAATATCTTAAATGTGAGGGTGAGACAGACGGCCATGACGGCTTTGCCCTCATCCACAAAGTATTGTAATTTGGGAAGATTACGTATTAGAGATAAGCCTTTTTCCCGACTTCTTGTCTTAAATATGGCCCGTCAGCCAAGCAACAATAAAGAAGATAGCAAATCCAAAGAGATAAATCAAACCTGCGATAGAGAGCCACTTGAGCCATGAGGCAATTTTATGACCGTCATTAATAACCAGCTTATAATTGAGATAAGCAAAGAAAGGTGTGGTGATAAAGGAAGCAATCATGGAGAATCTTACCATATTAGCCACATTTCCGGAGAAAAAGTAAACAACAATAAGACCGATTGCTGCAGTGGCAGTCATCCAAATATTAAGAGCCTTTTGGGATGAATTTTCTCTGTCTAAAATCAAACGCAGAGTTTCATTATTAGCTCGAGAATATCCATCAATAACGGTGATAACTGTACCAAAAATACACAAGAAAGCAATCAGAGCAATCAAGAAACGAGCCCAATCTCCCAAAACGGATGTGTACATCTTAATAAATTGGGCAATATAAGGAGCCGAAGCCCCTTGAATAGCCTTGCCTGAGCCAAATTGAATCAAGGCTCCCAAAGCAAGGAAAATCAAAGCCAAAATAGCTGTTCCGATGTAGCCCACATTAAAATCGAAGAGACCGTCCAAATAGGACATCTTAACGCTCTTTCGTTTTTCTGCTGACCACATAGAATTAATAGCAGAAATTTCAATTGGAGCTGGCATCCACCCCATTAGAGAGACAATAAAGGGCAAGGCCGCTAAACGCCAAGGCGTGGGGGCTACAAAATTAGGAGCATATTCACGGTGTTTAAACATAGCAATCACGACTGCTGCTACCGTCGCCAGAGTTAAGGCCGTCATGACCCATTTAGCCAAGCCGTCTAGGAATTTATAACCGCCAATTAAGAGCATAGCCCAAATTAAGACAATCAAAATGGTAGTCAGCTGAGAAATACTCAGACCAAAGCCATTTGGAAAAATATTATAAAGGATGGCCGCACAGAGAATACCAACAGCTGCTGTGTTGACAATAGCCGAAAAAACATTCAGGATAAAGAAAACCCAAAGAGTCAGTTTTCCCCGCTCTGCATAACCTTCAATCAATGTTTTACCAGTCTGCATGGTATATTCCGAACCAAAGCGGAAGAAAGGATACTTAAAAACATTAATCAAGAGGATAACAATGGCCAACTGCCAGCCATAAATAGCACCGGCTTGAGTTGAAGAAACGATATGGGAACCACCGACGGCCGCTGAAGCCATCAAGATTCCAGGTCCCATAGCCCTGAGTTTTGTCTTCCAAGTGGATGTCACTTGTTCTGTCATAAAGCTACCTCGCAATTCCATAATTTTCTGACTTTTCTGTCAAATGTGCTTCCTATTATAAAGTCTTCTAAAACTACTGTCAAGACTATTTTTGAAATTTTCTGTAAATTTTTGTAACTTTAACAGGTTTACTTCTCATGACCTATTCAGCCAAATAATTCACAGCCTGCTGACCAATCTGCTATAATAGAGGAAATTTGAAAAAAAGGATATGACTATGAAACTTATTTCTTGGAATATAGATTCGCTCAATGCAGCTCTAACAAGCGATTCAGCTCGGGCACTTCTTTCGCGTCAAGTTCTCGATACACTTATTGCACACGATGCAGATATCATCGCCATTCAAGAGACAAAACTATCAGCCAAAGGACCAACCAAAAAGCATATACAAGTCCTAGAGGATTATTTCCCAGACTACAGTCGTGTCTGGCGCTCATCTGTCGAACCCGCTCGTAAGGGGTATGCAGGCACCATGTTCCTCTATAAAACCAGCCTGCCAAAACCAGTTATCACTTATCCAGAAATAGACGCTCCTTCCACCATGGATAGTGAGGGGCGGATTATTACCTTAGAATTTGATGACTTCTTCGTCACTCAAGTCTATACCCCAAATGCCGGAGACGGGCTCAAACGCTTGGACGAACGCCAGATATGGGATCAAAAGTACGCCGATTACCTAGTCCAACTTGATGCCCAAAAGCCTGTCCTTGCTAGTGGTGACTACAATGTCGCCCACAAAGAAATTGACCTCGCTAATCCCAATAGCAACCGCCGTTCTCCCGGCTTCACCGACGAAGAACGTGAAGGCTTCACGAACCTGCTTGCTAAAGGCTTTACCGATACCTTCCGCCATGTGCACGGAGATATCCCAGATCGCTACACTTGGTGGGCACAGCGCAGTAAAACCAGCAAAATCAACAATACCGGCTGGCGCATTGACTACTGGCTGACCAGCAACCGCATCACCAATAAAATTATCAAATCTGATATGATCGACTCGGGCGACCGCCAAGACCACGGACCGATTTTGCTGGAGATAGAGTTATAACATTCCATATAGAAAAGCCACCTATACAAAATGGTATGGTGGCTTATTTGTATTATTGAAGTTAATGTTTATTACTATTAACACGATAGACCTTACTATCCATAGAAATAAAGTGCCTCACATCTTATCTTCCTATTGAACCATTAGGATACTATTTTTTTAAGATGACGAATCTGTAAAAAGCTAGCTCCTAAAACAAGTAACACAGTATAGAGAATCAGTCTCAGCCATTCAAAACTTGTAATCTCTGGATTAACAGCAGTCATCTGATTCATGGAAGCGGCCAGTTTAGCAAAAGGGAGCACATAACCTAATTCTGGGACTATATGTTGCGCCGTTAAAATAAATCCAAACACACCGATCACCATAGCTAGGGCAACAGGTGGAGCAAAACTTTTGATCCGCAAAGACAAGTAGGTCTGAATAGCAACTAGTGATACTGAAAAAAGGCTAGCTAAAATGGCCCATAAAAGCAGGGGTGTTGGAAAAGCCATCTCAAATTTAAAGAGGAGCCCACTGATGGCATAAAGACTCAAAAAATATAATTGCGATATTAAAATTAAGCCAAAGGCAACGATTATTTTTGCCCAAACAATACTAGAAAATGAGTAAGCAGATGTTAAAAGAAGTTTTAAACTATTACGCTTGTGCTCACTATTCCAAATATAGGCGCACACAATACCGATCATACCTGGAAAGAAAAAACTTCCGTAGAAAAGATAAACTTGGGTCCATAGGCTAAGCCATTCTCGTTTAAGAACTCCAATATTACCAGCAAAATTAACACTGCCATAAACAACTGATAAGAGTGGCAGAACCAAAAGTGGTAGCCAGAAACGAGCTCGTCGCAGTTTTAGCAGTTCAATCTTTATTAGAGCCATCCTAATCACCAACCTTTACATGTTTGCCTAATTGAAAGAGAACAATCCCAAGAATAAGAGAAGCTATAAGAGGAAAAGCATTGAAACTTCTCAGATGTCCAATAAATTCACTGCCCACCCTCTCCATATCAACTGATATTAAAAGGCCATACCAACTGTAAATCCAGATATGAGCAAATCCTTTAGAAATAAAGAGAACAAGCAGACCAACCAAAGACCCCACAAGAGCAATTGATAGACTGATGAGCTGATTGCTCCATTTTAGAGATAAAAGGTAGTGCAAGAGGAGCACTACGGCTGACACCAAAACCATAGAAAAAGCAAAAAGCCCCAGACGCGCCAGTGGAATATTGACAGTAAACCCATGAATTTTAACCAATAGCAGGATGATTACCCATTCAATAACTTGAGATACTAAGTAACAAAGGTAAATACAGGTAAATTTAACGGCGTAAATAGAACTATAATGGACTCCGCTGCTGTAAAGCATCTTCCACATCTTATGACGATTTTCCAATTGCACCGCCATACTGGCTAGACTAGCCAATATAATCGGAGCAGAAATAATTTTGAAAACAGCATTGTTGTCAAACACTTGATAAAGTTTTACGATATCCCCTAGTTGGTCCGCTCCTTTTACCCGAAAGATCACAAGGGCACAGATGGCAACATTTATGATAACAGAAAGTCCCAGCAAACGCACAACAGGCAGACCATGATATTTTCGCATTTCTATCTGAAATAATTTTTTCATCGTAAACACCGCCTTACAAAGTATCTTCGGCCGTAAAGTCAATGAATAGCTCTTCGAGAGACTTGGTTACCTCATAAATACGATAGACATCCACATCAGCAGCCAATAAACGTTTGACAATCTCTGCTATCTGCTCATCCGATAAATGCGGTAGAAGCAAGCCTTGTTCAGTCGCTTTGACATCATTCGGCGCAAAGTCCAGTAAAGATACCACAAGCTCGTCATCTGAAGTTTTCAAACAAATATTGCTGCTGTGTTGACTCTTAAACTGCTCAATTGTCCCTTGGTAGAGTAGCCTTCCCTTACCAATAATCCCTATCTGAGTCACCATTTTTTCAATCTCATCCAGAGCATGTGAGGAAATCATCACAGTCGTGTTAAATTTTTGAGGCAACGCACGAATAAGCTTGCGGATCTCTTCACGCGCCTGCGGATCAAGACCATTGGTTGGTTCGTCAAGAACAATCAGTTTAGGACGCCCCATAATTGCCATAGCTATCCCCAAACGCTGCTTCATCCCCAATGAATAATGCTTGACCTGTTTATTTTTATTCTCTGTCAAATGGACAGTGGCCAGAGCTTCAATAACATCTTGATCCTTCAGATTTTTCAGCTCTTTAAGGATCTGCAAATTCTCGTAGCCCGTTAGATTATCATAGTAGGCAGGCTCTTCAATGAGAGAACCAATCTGCTTCAAAATAGCGGTACGATTGCTTTCACTCATAACAGAACCTGCGACATTAACCTGACCAGATGTTGGTGTCAGAAGCCCACAAATCATTTTCATAATAGTGGATTTTCCAGCACCATTTGGACCAATCAAGCCATAGATTTCTCCCTGCTCAATTTTTAGATGATTAAGATCAACAGCCGTTTGCTGTCCAAAAGTCTTTCTGACTTGGTTGAGTTCAATCATTGTTGTCATATCAACTAGTTATCCTTTCATAAGATACAAAGGGCGCCCGCGGATAAAGTTAAAATAGGGAGTACGACGACGAATCACTAAGGATTCTAGGAGGACTCATCTTTTTGACACAATCCGCAGCCCGTGTTCAATTGACAAAGTATCGCTAAGACCTTAGGTCTTGCTCTACTACACAAACTACTATGATAGTTTGCTATGCCAATTACTAACTTCGAACCTTCGGTATAATCGACCGTAGGTTCGAAGTGCCGCAATTAACAAGATACAAAGCTGTTAAGCGACTCAAAGAATTTTAGGGAACTTGACCTAGGTGATAGGAGATAAGACACCTAGGAAATTTTATTTAATTCCATAGGAGTGTAGGCGTGTTCAATTGCCTCATATCTAATGACAGTTTACTAAAAAGCATGCTCCAACAACCTTACAGCTGTCCCTAGTTTTCTTACAATTTTGTAAGGATCTAAAGTTTCTGGATGATGTTTTATTATTAAAATCTTCGTTGCTAAGTAACTCTTAATCTTATTACTTCTTGATTTTCGTTTTTAGGAATCAAAATTTTTGATACAAGGTATACAAGTTATTTAAATAATCTAGGCAAACAAAAAATAAGGCAGTAACCAATACCGGCTACTGTCTTATAACATTATTTTAGAAAAAATTCTTGATATCCTTGAAATGTAACATTACATACCTCTCACCAAGAATGCAATCTCACTAAGTCAAACCAAACGCTGTTTTTTTGACTTCATCGATAAAGATTATAGGGCTTCACTACTACGCTAGCCCAGAGTTTCACCGACACTTTCTACTATAAGTGCAGTGACATTATATCTACTCCTGATAGACGCGGCGCAGTAAAATCAATAAAGCCAACAACACCGGCTGGCGCATCGACTACTGGCAGACCAGCACCCGCACCGCCGATAAAATCATCAAATCCGATATGATCAACTCAGGCGACCGCCAAGACCACGGACCGATTTTGCTGGAGATAAATCTCTAATACTAGACGCAAAAATTCCTACTCAAATGAGATAGGAATTTTTTTTTAGCTAAGACAAGATAATTACCAAATAGTTAAGCGGTCCTTCTTATCCATATACATCTTGTCGCCTTTTTTAATATCATAAGCCTTGTAGAAATCATCCATGTTTTTGACAACCTGGTTAACCCGTAGTTCAGCTGGAGCGTGAACGTCTGTAGGAATCACTGATTTATAATATTGAACATATCCGACCTCACGAAAGCTAACAGCATAACTCTCAAAGAAATCTTTCAGCTGAGATGAAGTATTCTGTTCTTTTAAAGCTTGCAGAGCGACATTGGCACCACTCAAATCGGCAGCATTTTCAGTTACAGTCTGCTTAGCATTGACCTTAACACCAGCGTACTCCAGACCATTCCATTGCTTAATCAAAGTATTAATCTTCTTATCAAAAGCCTTGCGGTCTGCCTTAGTCCACCAGTTCTTATGATTGCCATTTTTATCATAGTTGGCACCATTACTGTCAAATGCGTGACTGATTTCGTGACCAATGACAATCCCAATACCACCATAGTTATCTTCATCACTATTCTTTTTCGAATAAAATGGATCCTGCAAAATAGCAGCATCTAAATTAATAGAATTATTCGTTGGATCATAGAAGGCATTAACATCAAAAGAAGAAACTCCATCTGCTTGTTCATTGACAGGCTGATCATATTTTGAAAATTGATAGGACATCCATTTCTTGGTAATTTCCATATCATTATCAAGAAGAGACTTAGATTTATCAATTGAAATATTTTGATAAAAATCCTTTTCGACATAATCGGAATAACCGATGTTATAGGTAATACTATCCAGCTTCTCAATAGCCTTATTCTTGGTAGCTTGAGATAGCCAGCTATTATTCTCCAGACGTTTCTTATAGGTTTTAGTGATGTTTTTAACCATCTTTGTCACATCATCCTTAGTCTTTTGACCAAAATGCTCTTGACCGTAATAAACACCCAGACTATCTGAAAATGATTGAGAGACCAAGTTATAAGCTAGCTTCTTCTGGCTTGGAAGCTGACTTTGTCCTGTCATCATCGTTTGATACTTACCGGCATCTTCTTGCGTAGAGCGATCCAGATAGTTTGTCATGTTCATAGCGTTTTGAACTAAGATCCAAGCCTTGACCTCTTTAAAATTTTTCTGATTGATAAACTTACTGAGGGCTTTAAAATACTTAGGATTGGTCACATTCACCTTGTCGACCGAATGTCCAACCAAATTACTACCCAAGCCCATCAAGTCCAAATCTTTTGAATAAGATTTGAACTGATTAGTAGAAACTTCATGATAGATTTTTGTTTGATCTGAAGCATCTTCTGCTGACATGCGATATTTAGCCATCTTCTTATCCAAGGAAATAGTTTGCTCAACCATCTTTTCGGACTCAGACTTACTGTAACCCATATCCTTCATAACAGCTGTCGCCGCCTCTTTATAGGCCCTGAAATATTGCTGAGATTGATTCTTATCCCTATAAATGCTGGTATCAGGAAGAATTCCACCAGTTTCACTGTAACTTAAAATATAGCGACTGGTATCAGTATCTTGGGGAACCAGAGAAACATTAACGGGCAGCACCATCCCTTCCATTGCCAGATCTTTATAAGATTGATTGAGCTGAGAAAGACTATCAAGATCATCCAGTTGCTTAAGGTATTTCTGAGCTGGCTTAGTACCAGTTTTATTGCGGGTCTTACTGTCTGCCGCCATAGAATAGTAGTCGATAACCACATTCATCCCATCAACCTTGGTAGACTTTTTCTTAGCAACCAGTCCATCCAAATCTGATATAAGCTGCTTGTCCGCCTTGTCCTGAAGCTCTTCAGTAACACCTTGTGTCGCTCTATCCTTAGGAATCTTTGTTTTGGTTAAATAGTCCTTATTGATATATTGGAAAAAATTGGACTGAGCCGTTGCGTCCTTATCAAAGCCCGCCTTGTGAGGAATGAAATTCTGATAGGCATAGTAACTACCACCAGCCAAAGCTAGGATTAAAACTGCTCCTGTCCCCCATAAGACTCGCTTAGTTCGTCTCTTCATCTTCTTTTTCGCTTTAGCTTTTTTCATTTTAAAAACCTTTCTCTATTGTTATACTTTCTTGGTACAATTGTATAGTAGAACAACTATATCACAAAAATATTTCTAATACATTAACGAAAAATAACATAAATTTAGATTATTCAAATAATTTTTCAAAAAAACTGACCTCCTTGCCTTTGTTTAAAGAAGATCAGTTATTTTAATTAGAAAATCAAATGGTAGTCCATTGTTTCACACTAGCCACCTGCTTGGCATCTTCCGCAATCGTTTTCAAATCGTGATTGCCAGAATTGGGAATCACATATTCTTTACCAAGATAAACCGCTCCTAACCATCGCATAGCATTATTGAACCAGTCTTTTTGGGTTGTGATACGGATAACATCACCCGTAAAAGCCTTGATATCACTCTTAATATCCGCAATAGTTCGCTGAGCCTCAGCCTTATTGGAAGGGAGATTAAATTTTCCCTGAAGGTTTTCCCGAAGGGAATCATAAGCTTTATTCCCTAAATAGGCAACAGATGGAATATAAAGCGGGGCTGCATTATAAACAACCGTTGTGGCAACATTCTTTTTCAAGGCTACCCGCTGAGCGACATTGCCACCCAAGGAATGACCGGTAATAACAATGTTCCCAGCCCCATACTGGTTGGCAATCTTATCGTAAAAATCATAAGCTGGCTGGTAATGTTGCCCATGTGCTAAACCAATCCCAATTAAATCGGCTCCCAGAGCATCTTGCAATTCATTGCCATCATTATTAGTAGCTGTATAAGCGATAATAACCTTACTGCTGGCTTTATCTCGAAAGGCAGTCCCCCGACCCCTATTTCTAATCTAAATTATGTTTTATTCATTTAGCTGATCTTTGTTTCAACTGACCATGCGGGATCAAGAAATACAACACAAGAATATTAAGGAAAAATGTTACTATGAACAAAAGAATATCACTTGTTTTAACGGGATTATCTCTTATTAGTTCATTGATAAGATTACTATAGTAGTAGCCTGGAAATATCATTTGAACTTTAGTCAAAAAATCTACAAAATTTCCTGAAGCTCCTAAGTTATTGAAAGGAATAATCATCAAAGCTGCTAAAATAATAATCGGAAAGCTAACTGTATCAATAATTTTCGAATCCAATCGAACCCCCATAACAAAACCAATGATACTAAAGTAGAGCCCCATAAACATTAAAAGTAAGCACTGAACAAAAACAGTATTTGATATAGAAAAGTTAAAAAATACAACAGCCGAAAAAAGAAGAACAAAGAAAATTAGAGCATTGAGAACAATTTGGACAAAAGTCTGGTCAAAAAGATACTTCTTAACACTATAATGAGTAAATCGCGATTCAAATGAATAGAAATCAATATTAGACGAGATTCTTTTGCTAAATGTCGCTAAGCTATTACCGATAATACCAATAAAAACTGCAATCCCTAAAATAATATTAGATGAGACATCACTTTGAACATTATGCAAAAAAGCATACCAAACTACGGGAATAAAAATCGTGAATAGCAAAAACCGTTTGTTCCGTATGACCTGTTTTAACTGAATGAACCTTGGCATCTTACTCCTCCTTACCGTTAATAGTCCTATAAAATTCTTCAATTGTTAAACCCTGTTGATGAATAGCCTCAACTTTCTCATCAGCAAAAATCTTACCATTTTTCAAAATCAATACTCGGGAAAAAAACTTATCAATTTGATTAAAATCATGAGTTACTATTACTGAGGTTACGTTTTGTTTTTTTAGTAGTTCCCAGAACCGATCAACAGATTCTAAATCCATTCCAGTAGTTGGTTCATCAAGAAAAACCAATTTAGGATTGTTTAAAATTACTAATAATAAAGAGAGACGCCTTTTTTGTCCACCAGAAAGACTGGATACAAAGCTATCTTTCTGGTTCTTTAAGTCAACCCTATTTAGAAGACCATCAATATCTAAACTACCTAGGTGGTTCATATAAGTCTTTAAAGCTACTATTTCTTTTACCTTTAAATCATTAATCAAAATATCTTCTTGCGGCATCATGCCAATTTCACTTTGAAAATCCAATTCCGTGTCAATCGTCCCTCCATCTCGCTTCAATTGTCCGGAAATAATTTTTAACAAAGTAGTTTTGCCAGCACCATTACTTCCCAACAAAGCAATTCGCTCACCATCTTCAATTGAAAGAGAAATATCTTGTAAAATCTTATTCGTTGCACCAAATGCTTTTTCAATATTAGTTAATGTAAACATCTACATCTCCTTTTTACTATGTACGGAATTACACCTGCTTCGTTGTGAATTCTTACTTTTACCACGATTAATAGCTATTCACCAGAATTTGTATTTTTACTTTCAAGAATAAATTCTATTAGATGATCCTGATTAAACTCAGGTTGAGGTGCTTCGAGCGTTACCCAGTCTACCTTTTTAACATAATCTATAAGATTCTCTAGCCCCAAAGAACTATTTAGATTTACGAAAATTGGTTTTTTTATTTTATTTTTGAAATTACTATCAATAAAAAATTCTCTAACAAATAATGAAGAGTAGGGGCAGATTTTTTTTAGCCCCAGTAAAACTTGAGCATTATTTTGACTATCATTAAAAATTTTTCTCAGAAACTTCGTTCGCACTAACGTTTTCCTTCTGGATAAAATAATTTCTTTATCTAGAAAATAAATCTGAGGAGAATCAAAAACATCTAAATCCTTATTCTCTGCATATTTCTTTCTTAAAACCAAATCAGACAAGTCAAAATACATTCCACCTGTTAATGACAAACTATTGAACATGGCTAATGTTCTAGGAAATACTATCGGCGTCATATTTCCTAAAAATGAAAAATAAAACTCTTTGCCATGATTATCTAAAAATCTAAGACATTTTTTTGAATTGTCAACGGTTATCGTTATATCTCGGTAATCCAACTTACTTTCCTTCGAATACTCAGATAACCCCAAAACATCAAAGCTTGGATGCTCAGGCCTTTTATTAGCATTAAAGCCAAAGTAATAAGGAATATCTAGAATTTCTCCAAAATTATAATTTTGTTCAAAATCACTAACAAAAAAGTTCTCTCGATATCGATTATTAAAGATTCCTAGACCTTTATAGACATGGTTTAAATATAAACCATCTTGACCAATTTGAGCAAAGAATGCATAGGAGTGATCTGAATTATATCTTTTTGACTTTAACATTTTTAACAGTTCTTCTAAATCTTCTTCTGTAAAGAGAACGGACTGTGAATTAGATGAGCAGATTCTTTTGATAACAAAAGCTATCAAAGGATAGTCAGCAAATTCAAAAAAACCTGAACGTAGGGCACCTAAATTTATTTTTTCAAAAACAAATTCAGCCATTTCTTTAAAGAATTCATCTAAATCCATGAAATTCTTGAAAGATTTCCCATTTGGATACTGATAGACCATAAAATTATAGGACAATTCTTCAACTTTTTTAGAAGCATCAAAAATTGAGTAAAACTCACTTAAACGCTCTTTTTTACTCATGAAGTTTCTTAAAAATCTCTCTTGCCGCTGAGATAAATTAAACTTATCTTCATAAGTATCGATGGTAAGGGGAGGGATTCCCAATGTATCTACATTATACTTTCTAAAATTATTATTAGCACAGTACTAGCTAGCATTGCACTCACTAACAATAATTAGCAAATTGAAAATGTAAAATTCTAATTAAATATTTTACGCTAATAATATACCATCTCATTTACTGTCTTTTAGAAATTCGCAAATCTGATATTTTTTTTTTGAAAATTTTCATATTTGCGAATATGCCGTTTTACAAAAATTTCTTAGTAGAATAAGTATGAAGGAGGTTGAGGTGCCTTATGCTAAAAAGAATTATTTATTTCACCATTTGCTTGCCGTTTTTACTCCTACCACTTTTGTAGTTAACAAGGCAATAAAATACTTTATATTTCCATCTTTATATTCTCCCAAAAGAAAGGCACCGACTCCTTTAATAGCTCGATGCCTTTTATTATATTTTGAAAACTATTTTCTCTTTGTAATCTGTTCCAAATTTGTTTTGAGAAACATGACTAATGTAGGATTATCAAGCTTCTCTATTAAACTAATATACACTTCCACATCTGATAAATCGGCTGTTTCACCTTTAAGGTAGTTCATCACCTTCTTTAAAAAATTCAGAACCACCCTAGCAAACATATCTTGATAAGTAAGCATATTCTCAAGGTTTTCAATAAAATAAGAAGCGTGATAAAAATTTCGGTGTTCAATCAAGATAAGAATAAGATTTATTAAAACTAGTTCAGAACGTTTCTTATGCTCTGGAAGTTCCCGATACAGTTTATCTCGTTCCACAAAAGCCTTACCCAAAAAAATCAAATCATCATCGGATAAAATAAATAGAGTATTGCCAAAAAGATAAAGCTCGTACTCTGTCCACTCCTCAATAGCATAAAGATAAGAAGTTAGAAATTCCTTTTCTTCATTCGTAATTTCAAGGCTAGAATCTAGGCTATGAACTGTGGCCTTAATAATAAGTCTATTAAGCCGATTATAAACATCGTAAGTCTCTGTATCTTGATAATCTTTCAATATTTTCTTTATGCCCTTAATATTCCTTTTAGCTTGAAACTCCACAATCTTTTTGCCAGTTTTAAATAAGTCAGATTCGTGATATTGCGTCAACGCGTGACCAAATTCTGAGAAAGTCATGTGAATTCCTTCAATGGCTAAAAGAAGTTTGTCTGCCGCCAACATGGTCTTGCCCATTTCAAACTTGGATAGCTGAGAAACCGATAGATTATCACGAGCAATATCTTTCAGCTTCAGTCCTCTGGCCACTCTAAGTTCTTTATAGAGTTCGCCAAGTTCAAGTGATTTTCCCAACATCTCAATTCTCCTCCAATAAGATTCTATATATATCATTACAATGACTCATCTAGTTAGCACAATAAATTATCAGTTATAAGTGATTCTATATTTTCTAAGCTAATTTCAACGTCTGGCAAGATTTCCAATAGTCAACTTACATCTCCTCGCTCCTCCTTTATCAACACAGTTAGCGTTATGTTGATAAATCCATTATACTCGTTTTTTTTATTTTTGGATTATCGATATCATGAATTGGCGTTATTTTGTCGTGAATGGTTATTAAAAAAGCCGCCTCAAAACAAGAAGCGGTTTCAATATGCTATAGATTCAAATTTCTATAAGGGGTACGATAACCAATCTGCAAGAGTTTTCCGTCCTTCACGAGGAGAGGTCGCTTGATCAGCATACCGTCGGCTGCTAGTAAATCAGCGGCTTCCGACAGACTGATTTTATCAATCTTGTCCTTCAAATCAAGTGCTCGATAAGACTGGCCTAAGGTGTTAAAGAATTTTTTTACCTCTCCTCCACTGTCTCCAATCCATTTCTTAAGTTCCTCAGCTTTGGGCGGATTGGCCTTAATATCAATGGCTTCATAGTTCCATCCAAGTTCATCTAATTCTGCCTTAGCGCGTTTACACGTTGTGCATTTAGGATATTGATAAAAAATAATCATGTTTTTCCTCTCTTATTTTTTCAATGTGATAGTCAGACCCTCATGCTCAAGCAGCCAAGCTTTTTTATCAAGACCACCAGCATAACCCGTCAACTTTCCTTGACTCCCCAGCACACGATGGCAGGGGATAAAGATACTAATGGGATTTTTTCCGACAGCAGAACCAACGGCTTGGGCAGACCGACAGTTGAGTTTTTTGGCAATTTGACCATAGGTCAGGGTGGATCCGGCAGGAATGGCAACGAGAACCCGCCAGACCCGCTTCTGGAAAGCCGTCCCTTGAGGAGCCAGAAAGTCAACAGCTGAGGGATTTTGACCCGCAAAATAAGCATCTAGCCAAACCTTAGCTTGTTCAAGAACAGAATTAGCCTTGAAGACTATATCAGTCTCTTCAAAACCTCTTTCATAGTATTTCTGGCCGAGAAACCAGGCTCCTAAAAGAGTTTGGCCATCAGCAACCAAGGAAATAGGTCCCAAGGGAGATTGATAGATTTGTTTACAAATCATAATTCTCCATTTCGCCACTTTTCATTGATTTTTGGACTGCCATCAGGATTAAGCAAAGGTATTAAACTGCCTCCAGAGACACCAACAAAAAGATACTCTATACCTGTTTCACAATCAACATACAAGATATCCACTCCATGAATACCTGTGCCTTTGGCCGTAAAATGAAGCGCATAAAACCGCTCTCCTAACGATTTCTGATAATCTTTTAAATCTTTTTTATCCATAAGATTCTCCTAACTCATAGTCAATGGTCTTATTGTACCAAATTATAGAAAAAACAATGCCTTCAAAGAGACATTGTTTTTGGCAAAAGAACAGGGGTTCACTTATAAGCCTTAATCAAGCGTACCTTGATGATATTGTCACTGGCTTCAAAGGCCGCTACTAGAGCATTAATCTTCTCTTTATCGGTTTCATCTAGATCCAGCAAAGTGTAGGCAAAATCCCCCTTGGAACGGTTGAGAATATTGGCAATATTGATGTTAGCATCAGAAACCGCTGTCGAAATCTTAGCCACGATATTAGGAACATTGCGGTTGATCAAAGTGATACGGTAAGGGGCCTCGAGAGCTTGGTGCATATTGGGAAAATTAACTGAATTGGTGATTTCACCAGTTTCGATAAACTGACGAATTTCCTGACTAGCCATTATGGCACAGTTGAGCTCTGCTTCTGCTGTCGAACCGCCCACATGCGGAAAGACCGTAATCCTGTCCTTATTGAGCAATTCTTCGCTGCCAAAGTCTGTGATGTAGCGTTTAACCACACCTGCTTCAATGGCTTCAAAAAGATCTTGATGATTCACTAACTCTCCCCGAGCAAAGTTGATAATGGCGGTACCCTTATTCATAAGGGCAAAAGCCTTGGCATTAAAGGTCTCACGGGTATCGTCTGTCAGAGGAACATGAATGGTAATATAGTCGGCATTGGCGAATATTTCCTTGATATCTTGAACTCGCTTAACATGGTGGGAGATATTCCAAGCAGCTTCAATAGAAACGTAGGGATCATAACCTAAAACAGACATGCCTAATCGTCTGGCATCATTCGCAATACGGGCGCCGATAGCCCCAAGCCCAATAACACCCAGTGTTTTTCCACGGATTTCAGTACCGGCAAATTGTTTTTTACCAGCTTCAATCTGTTTAGGAACATCAGCACCTGAAAGCCCATTAACCCAAGCGTTAGCTGAAATGTAATCACGCGCCGATAAAAGAATAGATGCTGTCACAGCCTCTTTCACCGCATTGGCATTAGCACCAGGGGTGTTAAAGACGACAATTCCACTTTCTGTTGCCCGATCAATCGGAATATTGTTCGTCCCTGCACCGGCACGCGCAATAGCCTTAAGATTGCTCGGAAAGGCATAATCGTGCAAATTCTGACTTCGGATAATATAAGCATCTGGGTTTTCTGCTAAATCCCCATCAACCTGAAATTTATTCCCCAATTCTTTTAAGCCAACTTGATTGATATTATTGAAGGTTTTTACACTGTAAACCATAATTTACTCCTTGTTATAATCTATTACTAAGAACTAATACGAAAAGAGCTATCTAGGAACACTAGCCTGATAGCTCTTTTCACCAGTCTAGATGATATGATGATCAGCCTCATCCACTTCCTGATAAAAGCCTTTTTCAGCCTTTGACTTAATTTTTTGATAGGCCAAACGCTCACCCTCATAAACAACTTTCCCACAGTAGTGATAGCCCAATTTTTCTAAGATATGCTGCATGGCCTTATTTTTCTCGTGTGTGTCACAGCGAAAATCCGGACCATCGTGCCCTTCAATCAGACCCTGCAAAAAGATTTGAGCCACCCCCCGTCCTCGGGCTGAATCCGCTAAAGCAATTCGATGAAAGGTAACATAACGATAATTATTGTGTTCCCACTTGCCATCATAAATACCATCGTAGGCAGGTTCATGACCTTCAATAACTGCAGCATAGGCCACCAAGAGTCCTTCCTCTAGGCCCACCCAAGCGTGTCCCTCGAGGACATCTTCAAAGATATCCTCTTGACTCGGATAACCATTTTGCCATTGGTCACTACCTGATTGAGCCAAGTAGCTCCTCGCTTCTTCAATAATTGTCATGATTTTGTCCACTTCGTTCGGATGGGCCAGACGAATTTCCATTATTCTCTCCTACTTACACATATCAAAAAGGGATTAGTTCCATTCTCTACTTATGTTGATCTTCAAACTGCTTCATGAAATCGAGCAAATCCAAAACGCCTTGTTTTGGAAAAGCGTTATACAGACTGGCGCGCATACCGCCAACACTGCGGTGACCCTTGATATTCTTGAAGCCAATTTTATCAGCCTGAGCGACAAATTCAGCATCCAATTCCTTACTTGGGGTCACAAAAGGAATGTTGGTGACAGAACGGTCTTTAACATTTTTCACAGGACTGGTATAGAAGTCAGATTGCTCGATGAAATTATAGAGCAAGCCAGATTTTTCACGATTAATCTCTGCCATCTGATCAACTCCGCCGATAGTATTCTTCACCCATTCAAAGACAAGTTTTGAAATGTAGATACTATAAGCTGGTGGCGTATTGTAAAGCGAACCCGCCTCTGCCTGAATACGATAATCCAGCATAGCAGATAATTGGGGCTGAGCATTGAGAAAATCCTCTCTGACAATAACCACGGTCACCCCTGCTGGGCCAATATTTTTTTGAGCGCCAGCATAAATCAAAGCAAAATCTTCCACCTTATAACGAGCCGCCAAAATATTGGAAGACATGTCGGCCACAATTGGAACACCATTAGTATTAGGCAGATCATAGATAGATGTTCCTTCAATCGTATTGTTCGTTGTAATGTGGACATAAGCCGCATCTTTATCAATACTGGCTGGATCAAAGTCAGGAATATGATCATAGACCGTATCTTCTGAAGAGGCCAAGAGAATTGGCTCAAAAGGAATGGTCTTGGATAATTTTACAGCTTCATTGTAAGCCTTCTTACCCCAAGAACCGCCGACTAAATAATAAGCCTTCTTACCTTGAGCAAGATTGAGCGGTACCATGGTGAATTGGAGGGAAGCCCCACCCTGCAAGAACATGACCTTGTAATTATCAGGAATAGCCATCAGTTCTCGCAAGAGTTTTTCCGCATCTTTAATAATTTTGTCGAATTCTGGAGAGCGATGGGACATTTCTAGCACGGACATTCCGGAACCTTGATAATCAAGCAGCTCATCACGTGCTTGTTCTAAAACTGGTTTAGGTAAAGTAGCAGGTCCTGCTGAGAAATTGTAAACAGTCATAACGACACCTCCAAAATTTTAATGGCTTTATTGTAGCATAGTTGTCTGAATCTTGTAAAGATTTTCATGAAAACGATTCCTTTATTTTAGCTAAAGCCGAATATTAGCAAGAAAAGATAATTAATAGGTGAAAAAAGAGTGGGATCAACCCCAAAATTGAAAATTTTGGTTCTCACTACGTTCTGGTTTTAAAGTGATAATCTGAAACGATCTCCCCCCAGACCGTTTTTGACACTTACTTTGCAGGCTTCATTTCCCGATTACAAAGGTCTCCCAAATCTTTTTAACCCACTCCCGCACAGTTCAAGAGGTCTGAGGGAGCTTTTGAGATGGAAATAAGATGAACGATGGTCATCACATTCGTTTAGTTTTCCGCTTTGGACTTGTGGCAAAAGGAAAACCAAAACCAGCCAGCAGTGATTCATTGGTGCTAAAGCACGTCATGAACTGTGCAGGGGTAAGACTAAGTTGCTGGCATAGCCAACAAGTCTTGCTCCCAACCATTGTGCTAAGAGGTTATTCCAAAACAGAAATACTGGACAAGTTTGTTCCCAGCCTTTTGAGCTGCTGGGACTAATTCTTAAAACTGAAAGTTTTATAGCCAACTTTGAGAGAGCCAATTAGCTACTGACTGCTAATATGATTAAGATGAATCACTTGTCCAGCCAGTACAGGTAAATAGAATAAAATCATACTAACATTTTTTCGTCGGTTAGCCTGTCTCCTGTCTTAAAGTTTGTCAATAATCTTCTGAGCAAAATCGCTAGTCGAGAGGGCCTCAACATCCATAGCAGAAGCAAAATCAGCCGTGACCTGTTTGGCCTGAATCGTTTCTTCTAGCGCAGCTTCAATCTGATCGGCAGCTTCTGTCCATCCCATGTAGTCCAACATCATAACAGCTGATAAGAGCAAGGAACAAGGATTAGCCTTATTCTGACCTGCAATATCCGGTGCCGTTCCATGGGTCGCTTCAAAAATAGCATGACCCGTTTCATAGTTGATATTAGCACCCGGGGAAATGCCAATTCCACCAACCTGTGCAGCTAAAGCATCACTGGCGTAATCGCCGTTAAGATTAGTCAGAGCCACCACTTGAAAGTTTTCCGGATGAAGCAATATCTGCTGAAAGAAATTATCAGCAATGATATCATCGATGACCAAGCAGCCATCTGCAAGGGCTTCGGCATAGTCTCGCTGGGCCAATTCATAGCCCCATTTTCTGAAACCACCCTCGGTAAATTTTTGAATATTTCCCTTATGGACTAGGGTGACTTTTGTTAGACCATGGGTCAGAGCATAATCTATAGCAGAACGAATCAGCCTTTCACTTCCCTGAACTGAAATCGGTTTGATGCCAATGGCTGAGGTCTCAGGGAAGCGAATCTTCTTGACAGCCATTTCTTCTTGTAAGAAATTGATAACTTTTTTAACCTCCGCCGTTCCGACCTCCCATTCAATACCTGCATAAATATCTTCGGTATTTTCACGAAAGATGGTCATCTGAGTTTTTTCAGGTTCCTTGAGCGGGCTGGGCACACCCTTGAAATAACGGATAGGACGCACACAGGCAAAGAGATCTAATTCTTGACGCAGAGCTACGTTAAGCGAACGTCTGCCTTGTCCGACTGGCGTCCCCAAAGGTCCCTTGATAGCAATCAGATTTTCTTTAATCACAGACAAAGTCTGCTTCGGCAAAGATTGACCAGTCAAGGTAAAGGCCTTTTCACCCGCCAAGACCTCTTGCCAGTCAATCTGGCGGCAGCCTGCATAAACCTTTTTTATGACTTCATCAATAATGCGACGGACATTTTTCCAGATATCCTGACCGATACCATCCCCTTGGATATAAGAAATAATTGGATAATCAGGCACCTGTAAAGCGCCTTTTTTCATAAAAATTTTTTCAGACATAAGGGCCACCTCCTGTGGACTAGAATATGAGTTAATTTTTAAGTCAGCATAATTGGAGCAAGGGGCGAATAAGCTTATTATTCTTCCGGTGCCCTCAAACTCGAACATAAGCCATCCAGTATGCAACTCTTGACAAAGATGGCAAAAATACAATCCCACATAAGTCTTCCAACTATCAAATACTTCATCAAATTTTTCTAAGTCAGTTTGCCCAAGCTAATTTGACAATTTAGGTATACTAAAAACACTCCTGTTTTCCTACTTATACTAGTTCCAATAGAAGTGTTTTGTTTGTCTATCAATTTATGAATCCATGCCAAAAATGCCTGATCCTTATAAATCGTGATAAAGCTTATAAACCTCTTGGCGGTTGAGCTGATAAGTCTTAGCGACTTCTTTAATGGCCTTATTGGGCTTGACACCCTGAGCAATCGCTTCTTCCACTAAACCTGTAATCGCCGAATCATCCAGCTCAGCAGCTTGTGCTTGCTGACCACTCGAGCCAGAGACAATCAAGAGACACTCCCCCTTGGCAGGAGTATGCGCCAGATGGACGAGGATTTCAGAAATTGATCCCCGCTGATATTCCTCATAAATCTTGGTCAGTTCCCTCACCAAGACCACTTGGCGGTCGCCATAGATTGATCTCATATTGGTCAGAGTATCCACTAAGCGATAAGGAGATTCATAAAAAATCTGTGTTTCTGGATAGGTTAGCTTCTGTTTGAAGAATTCCTCCTGCTGCCCCTTCTTGCGCGGTAAAAAACCATAAAAGACATGAGGCTGAGGAGCTAGACCACTGGCAATCAAGGCTGTAATCCCAGCCGAAGCCCCCGGCAAGGCAACCACAGAAATCCCCTGTTCAATAGCTGCTTGCACCAAATCATGACCTGGGTCAGAAATGCTAGGTAGACCGGCATCGGAAACTTGAGCTAAATTTTTCCCAGCCAACAGCAAATTCAAGAGAGCCGGAATCTTCTCATAAGCATTGTGTTCATGGAAGGAAATCTGCTTGGTAGCAATTTCAAAATGCTTGAGCAGAAGGCCAGTATTCCTAGTATCCTCGGCACAGATAAAATCAACAGATTTGAGGATTTCTACCGAGCGATAGGTCATATCCTGCAAGTTTCCGATTGGAGTCGGCACGAGGTAGAGCTTTCCTGTCCCCTCTTCTCCCTTAAAAGATTTTTGCAGCTGCATGCCCTACTCCCTGTTCAATAATTCCATACAAAAGAGACAATCTTCGTTATTATCACGGCGTTTGCCATAATCATTGTTGCAGACATGAAAACCATCCTCATAGATAGACTCTAAATTTTCTCGGCCCTGACTGAAAGATTTGGCAGGCATTTTCTCATCGACATCAGATAGACGTTCCCGCAGTTTGGCATTTTCCAACCGCAGCTGGGAATTTTCCTCCATGATTTCCTGCATCTTCTTCTTCATCAATTCGACCTGAGCAAAATTTTCCATCAAATTATTGGAAACATCGTCGAAGGCAGCAAAGAGTTCATTTTTATCCATGTAAGCTAATCTCCTCCAAACTATAGGTCAACAAGCTAGCCCGATCTTCAAAACGAACCTTAACAGTTTCAGCAAAGACATCCATCCCTGCCACAGTCCCCCTACCTTCAGCAGTCTCTACTGGGCTGCCGAAATCAGGAAATTTCTGCTTGGCTTCTCGGTAAAAATCATCTTCAAAACTGAGACAACAGAGCAAACGACCACAAAGGCCAGTTGTCTTACCAGTATTGAGAGAAAGGCCTTGATTCTTAACCATCTTAATCGAAACCGGCGGAAAATCACCGAGGAAACTGGAACAGCAAAGGGGGCGGCCGCAAGGACCCAGACCGCCAAAGATTTTCGCTTCCTCACGGGTATTAATCTGCCGCAATTCAATCCGTGCTCGGAAATGAGCAGCTAGATCCTTAAGCAACTGTCTGAAATCCACCCGATGCTCAGCTGTAAAGGAAATGAAGACATGACTGCGATCCAAAGGAAAGGCAATATTAACGAGCTTCATATCTAATTGACATTTGGTAATCATCTGATTAACCGCCGCTATATTATCATGAGCATAACGACGATTAGCTTGATGGCGGTCAAGATCCTCTTGCCGGGCCAGCCCTAGAACCCGATCCATCTTAACAGGCAGATCAGCTTCTTTTAAATCAATATTAGCCTGAACCACCTGAGCCAGACGATTGCCCTTACGCAAGCGAACCACCACTAAATCTTTTTTTTCATAAGTTTGGTCTGGCAAAACATAGGAAATGAGATCATTTTCCTCATATTTTACCCCTATTACTTCTGTCATTCTAACACCATATATTCTAAAACATTTTGAAAACTGACATTACTAAGCCACATCTGTCTAGCTTGATAAACCTTAGTAACCTGACGAGGTTGCCGAGTCCGTCCCAGCATCACCAGCAAGAGTTTAAAAGCCAAATCTTGCTCCGCTTTATCAGTTACTAAACTAGCTAGACGTGTCACTTGCAAAAAAGACTGGTCAGGATCCTTATCTAAGCCAGCAATAAATTTTTCTAAACTGCGACACAAGTCGTCAAATTTAGTCATTTCTGTCAACGCTAACGCTGAAGCTTCATCATCAGCCACAGCGGCAATCAAGCTAGCCTTAGCTTTTAAAAGACCATTTTGCTCCAAGCGATTTTTTAAATACTCTTGATTCTTTGGAAAACGAAAAATCTGACAGCGACTCTTGATTGTTGGCAGGACCTTGCTCTCGTCTGACGTCAGAAGAATCATGTAAGAAGACGATTGAGGTTCTTCAATAAATTTCAAGAGACTGTTGGCCGCATTAATGTGCATTTTATCGGCATCTCGAATAATGAAAACCTGAGACTTGCCTTCAAAACCCGACCGCGTAAAATCACGCAGGAGCTCGCGAATAGTATCTGTCTTGATGACATTGCCCTGAGGCTCAATTACCTTGACATCTGAGAAATCCCGCTCAGCAATCAAACGGCACTCCCGACATTGTCCACAGGGCAGACTATCTTGCAAGTTTTCACAAAATTGACTTTGAGCCAGAAAAAGAGCCATTTCATAGCTGCCAAAATTCCCCGAAAAAAGGTAGGCATGGCTGAGTCTGCCCGTCTTCAGGATATGATGAAATTCTTGAAAAATCTTAGGTTGTAAATCAGCTAATGTCATCCTCGATCCTTTGCAAGTGCCAGCTGAATAGTCGCTAAAGCATCAGCGACTACTTTTTCTAAGTCTTGAGCAGCATCAATAATCTTAATCCGCTCGGGCTGACTCTGAGCCAAATCCAAATACCCCTGTCGCACCCGTTGATGCAGATCCAGCTTTTCCAAATCCAAACGGTTCACTTCTCGAACCTCAGCTTGCTCAATACGTGCCAAACCAACCTCTGAAGGCAGATCAAAAAGCAAGGTTAACTCTGGTTTAGTTTCTTCAATAGCATAATTATTAAGCCAGTCAATATCAGCAACCGACAGGCCTCTCCCATAGCCCTGGTAGGCCACTGAACTATCAATAAAACGGTCAATCAGAACCAACTTGCCTTGAGCTAAAGCCGGCAGAACTTTCTCAACCAAATGTTGTCGCCGCGCTGCGATATAAAGTAAGAGCTCTGTCTTTTCATCCATGGCTGTATTATTGACATCCAAAATGACCTGACGAATACTCTCAGCGATAGCTACCCCACCAGGTTCCCGAGTGGTCACCACTTGAAAGCCTTGAGCTTCTAGTAAGGGGACCAATTTTTCTAAGACGCTGGTTTTACCAGCCCCATCAGGTCCCTCAAGGGTAATCAAATGCCCTTGTTTTTGCGTGTTCAGATTTTCCATAACACCTTTATTTTACCAAAAAACTGGTAAGATTTCTCCCACCAGTCTCCAAAATATGAATATCAATCAACCTTCATTTCTGACGAACTAAAGGAACTACCCAAGGAATTTCCCAATCTCTAGTTAAAACAAAACCTTAGCTTGCGTCTCTTGAATACCATCAACTACCAAGCCAACAGTTTCTAACTTGGCCTTGAGATCAGCAATGTCAGCTTTACCATCAATTTGGATTTCATTGACAACCTTACCATCCTTAGCCCCAGCAATTACTGTCCGACGGATATTGAGACCTTCTTTGGTAATAGTGCTGACAATCTTTTCCAAAACGCCAACGCTATCATCAGCCAGAATACGGACACGCACCCCCTCTTCACCATAACCAGAGACTTCCAAGAAGGTACGGAAAATATCTTTATCGGTAATAATCCCTGAAACCACACCGTTTTCTTCGACCGGCAACACACCAACCTTGTGCGTCATCATCAGATAGATGGCATCTTCTACGCTGGCAAAGGGCGACACAGTTACCACATCCTTGATCATGATATCACGAATCTTGGTCTTGTTGAGCAGGTAATTCATTTCATAAATAGACAGACTGGTTGCCTTAGATGGACTGTTCTCAGCCATGGTTCCAGCCGTCACAATCCCTACTAATTTATCATTTTCAATAACTGGCAAACGGCGTAAGCCTTGTTCCCGCATGATATCCGCCGCATGGGCAACGGTCGTATCAGGTGATACATAGACAACCTTTCGGGTCATAAAATCTCTAACAGCCATAATCTATCAACCTCACTTAGACACTAAAAATTTAACAGAGCAGACCTTTCCTGCCCCCTATCGCAATCCTATTATATCATTTTTTTGAGAACGGTTTCAATATTTTCATGATTTTTTCAAATATTTCTGTTATAAAAACCTGCCAAAGAACCCCAGTAATGCTTTGCAGCGGATTCTAAGAATCAACTTTTTATCATAGCTAGTCATATCTCCTTTGAAAATCAAAACCATAAGCCGTTGCAGATAGAACACGCCCATAAGACAGGGCAAAAAAGATAGCCCTATCTAGAATCTTAAATGACCCTTCGGCAGGAGGCATCCTATTTGCTTAACCTTTGATGGTTTTGTACCTTCTTTCAGCTCACCATAGTTTAAAGCTCAGGTTATCCATTCCAGAAACCTCAAGAGGCCTCCTAAAACTTTTGAGCTGCCTACAACCTGTCTATCTTTGAGCATTTAAAAGAGATAAGGAATGTTTCCCTACCTCTTCTAATCTAAATATTTTAGTCATCAAGGTCCACATTGTGATAAACCTTTTGCACATCCTCATCATCTTCCAGAACATCAATTAAGCCTTGGAAAACATCCAAATCTTCACCAGACAAGGTAACTTCTGACTGAGGAATCATTTCTAATTCGGTCACTTGGAATTCTTCCACACCATTGGCACGCAGGGCTTCCATGCCCTTATGAAGATCTGTTGGAGCTGTATAAACAGTGATGCTACCATCTTCTGCTTCGACATCATCAACATCAACATCAGCTTCAAGAAGGGTTTCAAAAATACTGTCCGCATCATCCCCCTTGAAAACAATGACTCCTTTGCGGTCAAACATATAAGAAACAGAGCCAGAAGCTCCCATGTTTCCACCATTCTTACCAAAAGCGGAGCGAACATTAGCTGCTGTCCGATTAACATTTGATGTAAGAGTATCAACAATAATCATTGAACCATTTGGCCCAAAACCTTCGTAACGCCCTTCAACAAAGGTTTCATCAGTATTTCCTTTAGCCTTGTCAATCGCCTTATCAATAACGTGTTTAGGTACTTGCGCTTGCTTAGCCCGTTCCAAAACAAATTTCAAGGCTGAATTAGATTCTGGATCTGGTTCCCCTTGTTTAGCAGCTGCATAAATTTCAACACCAAACTTAGCATAAACCTTTGAGTTAGCACCATCTTTAGCCGTTTTTTTTGCAACAATATTGGCCCATTTACGTCCCATGGGTAAGTCTCCTTTTATCAATTTTGATTTATCCAGTAAAGCTGAAATTCAAAGTTAGAAAATCAGCTAAATCCTAAGTTATTATAGCAAGTCAGCCCCTAAAAATCAAGGTAGAAAAGAAGGCTGGAAAGTTAAGCAATCTTCTTTCTATTACCACAAGACGATTAGTTAGTGGGAGAGGCTTTTATATAATAATGCTTTTTTAGGTACTTTTTTCACTAAGTCATCGGCAATTAGCTGCCATTATTTATTATAAAGAAGCGAAGGATTTCAACAGCAGTGTTTTTCTAACAAGTCTATTATATACAATTACATCTACTCATCCTTCTGATCTACCTCTATTCTAGCTCTTTCAAACACAAAACAGTCTGATTCTTTGGTATTCAAAAAATCAGACTGTCCTTTTAATATTTTTTGATTTTCATTCCTTATTCATTAGGAATACTTCACTAACTTTTATTGCTTTTTATTCCAGCGACTTGCTGTACTGGTCGACTGCTAAAAGTGCATGGGCAACATCACCAGCACTGATTTCAAACGGCATTTGATGGATTGTCTCACCTTCAATTGTCGCCTGTTTGCCGACCTTTAGAAGTTCAGAATCATCAACATTTTCTAAGTGTATCTCTTCTAAAGTGGTTGGCATTCCAATAGCTCTATAGAAATGAATATATTTGTCAATTTCTTCTTTTGGACGGTTTTCAAGGAAAAGCTGTGTCAATGTTCCATAAGCAACTTTTTCACCATGTGTTAGATGATGAATATCTCCTTCTAGGGCTGTAAATCCATTATGAATGGCATGAGCAGCAGCCAAGCCTCCGCTTTCAAATCCTAGACCACTTAATAAAGTATTGGCTTCAATGACATTCTCAAGAGCCTTAGTCACTACTTTGGCTTTACAAGCTGATAAGGCCTGCAAACCATCAGCGAATAAAGTTTCTTCACAAGATCTAGCAATTGCAAGACTGGCTAAACTTTGTCCGGCACCAGCCATGGTCTGGCCATTTTTTTGGAGCACGGCTCTTGCCTCTACCCAGGTTGCCAAGCCATCAGCAATTCCTGAAGCCAACAACCGTACGGGTGCCTTGCTGATAACAGCCGTATCTACCAAAACTAAATCAGGATTTTTTGAATAAAAGATATATTTTTCAAACGCTCCTTCTTCTGTGTAAATAACTGATAAGGCTGAAGTTGGAGCATCTGTGGACGCTACGGTCGGAGCAATGACAACAGGTATTTCTAGGATATCTGCAATTGCCTTTGCACTGTCAATCGTCTTGCCTCCGCCAAGGCCGATAATCAAATCATTCTTGTTTTCTTCTGCAATTGAGACAACTCGGTCAATTTCTTTTGTCGAAGCTTCTCCATTAAAAGGAACATATTTTACAAGCAGGCCTTCTTGATTAAGATAAGTTTCAAACTGCTGTCCAATAATCTGATAAACAGTCTCGTCAGAAAGTAGAATTGGGCGACTTCCTAAATTGATAATGGCCTTTGGATTATTAAATAAGGCATTTTCTCCCTGAATATAGCGAGAGGGACTGGCAAAAATTCTCATCGTAGGATCTCCTTTTATCTCAAAAATTTTTAAATACTATAATACTATATAGTTGAACGTCCTTGGGTACTTTCCCAATCCGCAGTAAAATCATCAACTGCCTTTTGAATAGACGGATTGGCAAAACCAGCAGCAAAGATATCTGCTCCAGCGGTAACAGCTTGAGCACCGGCAGCTAGAGCTTTGGTCATTTGAGAAACATTTTTAAAGCTTGCGGCTAAAATTTTTGTAGTGGCTTGTTTACGCTCAATAGCCAAAGCAAGCTGACTGATTACCTCAACTGGATCTGTATTAAGATTTTCCATACGATTGTAATAAGGTGCTAAATAATCTGCTCCAGCTTCAATGGCCAAAAGGCCTTGAAAAACAGTATAAATAGCCGTTGCTGTAATTTGAAACCCTTCTTTTTTAAGCTGCTTAATAGCTGTCAGACCTTCTGGAGAAACAGGTATTTTAATATAGAGATTGCCTCCAAGTGTATCTCGAAGTTTATGAGCATCTTTGATGATACCTTCCACATCTTCTGCAACAACTTGAGCATGAAGACTTGGTTCTTCGCCAACAATAGCACGAACCTTTTTCATCTGTTCGAAAAAGTCAATCTCCCCTTCTTTTTTAGCGATAGATGGGTTGGATGTCACACCGGCTAATGGCAAGATGGCAGCCCATTTTTTAATCTCCTCTAAGTTGAGTGTGTCAAGCATAAATTCCATTTTCTTTTCCTCTTTTTCTTAAAATGCGTGTTCTGTCCGTGCAATAATATCATCTTGAGTTGCTTTAGAAAGAACATTGAAGAAGGCTGAATAACCTGCAACACGAACAATCAAATCACGATGTTTTTCAGGATATTTCTGAGCGTCAATCAAAGTCTCGCGGGAAACCACATTATACTGGATATGATAGCCGTGAAGACGGTTGAAGAAGGTTCGAAGCAGAGCAATAAGTTTTTGTTTGTCCTCTTCTTTTGCTAGGGTTTGTGGATTTACTTTTTGATTGAGAAGAACTCCGCCGACAATTTCATCCGTTGGTAATTTAGAAACAGATTTAAGCACAGATGTTGGACCATTCTTATCCATATTGTGGGATGGCGAGCAGCCTTCAGCAAGCGGTGTTCCGGCATGACGGCCATCAGGAGTGGCTAAAGTTCCGCGGCCCTGTCCAACATTGGCTGAGATAGAAGATGTTCCTGAATAACGGATACCGCCGATTGGACCACGACCATAGCGTGTATTAGGGTATTTAGCAATTTCATCAACATAAACATCATAGCAATCACATACCAATTGGTCTGCGTAATCATTGTCATTACCGTATTTAGGAGCTTCATTAATAAGCATTTGACGGATTTCTTCACCGTGCTTACCAGCATAATCTGATTGAAGAGCTTCCCAAAGTTCAGCCGTTGTTAAACGTTTTTCTTCAAAGACCAATTTCTTAACAGCAGCCAGAGAGTCAGAAAGATTAGCGATCCCAACTTGAAGTCCGGAAATGTAGTCATAGACTGCACCGCCTTCTTTCAAATGCTTACCACGACCGATACAGTCATCAGTCAAAGCTGAACAAAGAATATCTGGAACCTCACGTTCAAGACTTAGGTCAATGCTATTTTCTACAATGACACTCATCCGCGTCAAATAACGAAGGGTCTTATCCCAAGCAGTCTTGAGTTCTTCATAGGACTTCATGTTGACAAAGTGACCAAATTCTGGGGCAAAGCGTTTGCCAGAAGCTGGATCAATACCATTATTCATAGTAATGAGCAATACTTTAGGGAAATTCATATAACTCATGCCGGTACAGCGATAGCCCCATTTACCAGGAACTGCCGTTTCCACACAGCCAATTGCTGAATAATCATAAGCATCTTCTTCTGTTACACCCTTGTTGATAAAAGACGGAATGATGATTTCATCATTGTTAAAGGCTGGCATACCAAAGCCCAATTTCATCACTTCAATAGCTTCATTCATGAAATCTGGATCAAGTCCAGCATGGTAACGAACCGTCAAGTTAGGCTGTGGCAAATGTGTTTGAGCAACTGATCTCAAAACAAGGAAAGACAAAGGGTTAACCGCATCTTTTTTATCACGTGTCTGACCGCCGATAGTGACATTTTGATAAAGCGGTGATCCAGCAGATGAGAAGGTGTGGGCTTGGCTGCGCACTTTATTAATCGTCAGTGTCTTAATCCAAAGATTGGTCAAGCGCTCAACAATTGACTCTTCAGTTTCACGACCTGCTTCGATATCGGCCTTCATATATGGATACATATATTGGTCAAAACGCCCGTAAGAAAGCGAGTGACCATTTGATTCAATCTGAAGAATACATTGGATAAACCAGACAGACTGGACAGCTTCTGCAAAGGTTCTGGCTGGATGGTAAGGTACGTGCTCACAAATCGCTGCAATGTCAAGCAGTTCTTTGCGACGTTTAGCATTAGCTGTTTCTGCCATTTCTTTTGCCAAAGCTGCAAAACGCTCTGCATAAGTCTTGACAGCCTCTATTGTAATCAAAATAGAATCATAAAAGTGGTATTTATCAATGCTGGCTGGATCTGTCAAATCAAGATTGGCTTTAGCTTCACGCGTACGCTTTTCAAAACCAATGAGTCCTAGTTCAAGTAGTTTTTGATAATTGACAGCCAAATGAGCATCTCCGGAATTCATCTTACCTTCCATGCCGAAGAAGCCTGTTTCCATATACACCTGCACTTCATCCGGAAGCATAGCACCTGCTCGAGCACGCAGGTTATTATTTTCCCAGAAAGGAGCAATTTCACGAATTTGCTTTTTGGTTTCTTCTGTAATGTAGAAAACATCCCCATCACGTTTTTCAAAAAGATCCAGTTCATTTAAAACAAATTCAAGGGTGTATTCAGGAAAGATTGGTGCGTCTTTATCACCGGAAGCTTGGTTACCAACAATCAAGGTCTCGTCATCAATATAGAGAGACATTTTTTCCAAGATATTTTTAAGCATGTAAGCACGCTTAAGAACATTTGGTTTTTCCTGATGTTCTTTATAAGCTTCAGTAGCAAGAAGGGCACGTTCTGCATCAATGTAAGGCTTCTTGTCAAGAACCTTATCACGGTAGTTATACATGCGTTCTGTTAAATAACCAAAGTGTTTTTGAGAATTTTTTTGAACATCATTGGTATATTTTTGAGTTAAAAGTTGAACTGTCATTTCCTCCTCCTTTTATGTTCGTAATTTTTTTATTTTCTTTCGAAATTATAATAACAGTATCTTCCCTGAAATGCAATTATTTTTCTTAAAATACAATCGTTTTTTTTAAAAAAGGATCAGCTTTGGTGAATGAAACCACTGACCCTTTTTGCTTTTTGTGCAAACCTAAACATTTTAACAAAAAAATCTGGACAAAGCCAGATTTCTAGATTTTATTTTAAACCAAAAACTTTTTTATTAACCAACAATGTCAACTGAATTTTTATCCTAGATTAGCTGTATCAAGATCCTGATCTAACTCTAAAACTTTTAAAATAGTAGACTTGTCAGTCACCAAATGATTGATGTTTTAGCCAGCAAACGTCTTTTTTCTTTATTCATAGCAGTTTTACACTATTATTATTTTTAGTCCACCAATTTTAGATTAATATGATTAGCCCTTAAATGCTCACGTAAGGTTTTTGAAACATCAGAATCTGTTATGACTTGCGAGACTTGGCTTAAAGCAAATTGATTGACCAAACTGCGTTTAGTAAACTTACTTGAATCTGTTAAAACAATTAATTCATCAGCTGATTTAGCCATATATTGAACAACTTCACACCGCATCATGTCTTTTCCCATAAAACCTAATGCTTTATCAAAGCCATCTGTCCCTACGAATAATTTTTCAACATGGAACGACTTAACCATCTCTTTTAGCAAAGGTCCAACCGTTACTTCAGAGTTAGCTTGGTAATTGCCGCCAAGCAAAATCACCTGACAGGAATCATACTTTCGAACGTAAGACGCAATAAAACAAGAATTAGTAATAATTTTAACATTACGTCTATGTTGACAAATGGCTTCTGCTAATAAAGCACAGGTCGATCCTGATTCAATCATAATCGTTTCATTATCACTGACCAATTCAACTGCCCTTTCCGCAATGGCTTTTTTGATCTTATAATGATAAGAAAGTCTGACATTTAAATCATCGCCACTATTCAATACTGCATAGCCATGCTCACGATGCAGTAAGCCTCTACTTTCTAACTTGTCCAAGTCTTTACGGACAGTTACTTTTGATACACCTAACTTTTCAGATAGGGTATTAACATCTATTTTTTTAGCTTGAGAAACTAAATTAATAATATCATCTAAACGCTTCATACAATCACCTCTGGATTTATTTTAACAGATAAATATTAAAAAAGAAAGCAAAGCAAAAGATTACGTTCGTAATTGATTGAATTTCGTTTTTGTGATAGACTGACATTAAGATAAAAAAGGAAGGTAAAACCATGACTGGTGAAAAAGGAATCATTTTCAATATTCAGCATTTCTCTATCCATGATGGCCCAGGCATTCGTACAACTGTTTTTTTAAAGGGCTGTCCCTTGCGATGCCCTTGGTGTTCCAATCCTGAATCTCAAAAGCGTCAGCCTGAACAAATGCTGGATGCTGAAACAAAGCTTCCAACGATTATGGGAGAAGTAAAGACAGTGGACGATATTATATTTGAAGTAAAAAAAGATGTCGATTTTTATGAAGAATCCGGTGGCGGTCTTACTCTATCTGGCGGTGAAATTTTTGCACAGTTTGAATTTGCTAAAGCCATTCTCAAACGTGCTAAAGAAGAAGGGCTTCACACAGCCATTGAAACAACAGCTTTTGCCGAACACGAAAAATTTACTGACTTAATCCAATATGTTGATTTTATTTACACAGATTTAAAGCACTACAATACGATTCGTCATCGCAAGGTGACAGGTGTCAATAACAATCTTATTATTCAAAATATCAATTATGCCTTTACACACAATAAAACAATTGTTTTAAGAATTCCCGTTATTCCTGATTTTAATAACTCATTAGAGGATGCCAAACACTTTGCAAAACTATTTAATGATATTCAAGTGGACAAAGTTCAGCTGCTCCCTTTTCATCAATTTGGAGAAAATAAATATAAACTTCTAAACCGCAAATACGAAATGTCTGACTATGCAGCCCTTCATCCAGAAGATCTTTATGATTACCAAGCTGTTTTTCTGAAACACGGCATTGACTGTTATTTTTAAAATGCAGAGCAAAAAACGCTGGAATATTCCAACGTTTTTTCATTTATCTTGCCTAAGGCTCAGTGCTCTCACTTGGTTAGTTCTGCTAGACCGATGGGGTTGCGTCCCAAGACGCGCTCGATGTCATTTGAAAGCCCAGCCTGTTCTCCTTTGGCAATGGCCGTATAAGTGGACACCCAAGCGTCATACTCCCAATCCTCTGCTGACCAAGCCTTGCGGGATTCGTAGGCTTCTTCGACCGTCTCTGGGACATAAGTGACCGTTTTCCCCAGACTTTGGCTGAGAATCCGAGCTATCTCGCCCATTGTCAGCTCTTCAGGCCCTGTCATATTCAAAGTTTGGTTGGCCCATTTACTTGGATTTTCTAAAATCTTGGCCAAGACCTGAGCAACATCTTGACGGGCCACCGCTGAAACTTTGCCATCTCCAGCAGGGCCCTTAATTTGACCATAGGCTCGACCCAATTCAACAAAGAAATCCAAGTAAAAATTATCACGAACAAAGGTATAGGTAAAGCCCTGCTCTTTGATATAATTTTCTGTCCCTGCATGGGTGCGGCTGAGCGTAAAAGTCGCATCAGGCTCAGCACCATAAAAAGAGGTATAGACAATCTGCTTGACTCCAGCCTTTTTGGCACTGTCAATAAAAGCCTTATGCTCCTCCAATCTATCCACACTTTCACTAGCCGAGACCATGAGGAGAACATCCACACCAGTCAGGGCTTCTAATGTTTCTTGAGACCGATCGTAGGCCGATTGAAAAACAGGAACACCAGCAACCTTGGGAGCCCGCTCTGGGCGTCTGGCTAAATAACGCAAATCCATCTTTTTTCCGTCTAGTGCTTGAGCAACCAGACCGCCTAGATGGCCTGTCACCCCTGTTAAAGCAATAACCGTCATAGTTTGCCTCACTTTCTTTTTTCATTATAGCACGCCTCAGATAGCCTGTCCGTTTTTTAAGTTGCTAAAAGACCCCCACCTCATGGAGGCGAGAGTCTTCATAAACGAATTTATCAGCTCCAAAAACCTAGGCTTTAGAAATGACCAACTGTCCATCTACCATATCGGCCTTAAGTGCTTTAACATCAAGATGATCAAGGTAGAAATCTGTTACCTTATCACGAATTTGGCCTTCAATAACCCGACGCAGAGGCCGAGCCCCCATGGCTTCATCGTAACCTTCCTCAATTAGGTAGGCCTTGGCTGCTTCGCTCACTTCCAATGTGATATTCTTTTTAGCCAGAGTGTGGTTAACTTCATCCAGCATAAGATCAACGATTTCTTTCAAATCTTCTTTCGAGAGGTGAGAGAACTCAATGACACCGTTGAAACGGTTGAGAAATTCTGGACGGAAGAATGGGGCCAATTTATCGCGCAGACTGAGTTCTTTACCATCCTCTTCTGAGGCAGCCCCAAAGCTATAACCAGCATTAGAGGTTGCGATAATCACAGTATTCTTGAAGTTGACGGTGTTACCTTGACCGTCAGTCAGACGGCCATCATCCAATACTTGCAAGAGCAGAGTAATAACTTGTGGATCAGCCTTTTCGATTTCATCTAGGAGGATAATGGAGTAAGGATTGCGGCGGACCCGTTCGGTCAAGGTATTGGCATTATCATCGTAGCCTACATAGCCGGCAGTTGTTCCAATCAGCTTAGAAACGGCAGTGCGATCGCTGTACTCTGACATATCCAGACGGATAACCGCATCCTTGGTGCCAAACATATCCAAAGCCAATTGCTTAGCCAACTCAGTCTTACCGACACCAGTAGGTCCGACAAAAAGGAAGCTACCGATTGGACGATTTCCTTCGTCAAAGCCCGCACGGTTTCGGCGAATGGCCTTGCTAACAGCCTGTACAGCTTCATCTTGGCCGATGACTTTACCTTTAAGGCGGCTGCCCATTTCTTTCAGGCGTTCAATATCAGAAGCACCCATTTGCGAAACAGGAATACCGGTCATACGCTCAACAGCTTGAGCAACATCATTAATAGTCGCCACAACCTTTTGATTTTCAGTGTGGTTATCGATTTGTTTTTGCAACTCATCAATCTTAACCTTTTCAGCCAAAGCTGCTTCATAATCTTCCTTATCAGCCGCGGCTTGCTGACGATCACGCGCCTTAGCTATATCAGCTTCTAGGGTTTTAACATCGGTCGCTGGATGTTGAGCTGCCAAGTGAGCTGCAGTGACATCAATCAAATCAATAGCTTTATCAGGCAGGGCCCTTTGTGGCATATATTGAATAGAGTAATCTACCGCAGCCTTCAAGACCTTATCTGGTAATTCCACATTGTGGTGTTGTTCATAGAGAGGTCTAATGCCTCTCAGAATAGCAAAAGTGTCTTCTGCCGAAGGAGCATTAACCTTGACCTCATTGAAACGGCGAGCCAAAGCCGCATTCTTCAAAATGGTGTTGCGGTATTCATCTTGGGTTGTTGCCCCAATAACCGTCAGCTCACCACGAGAGAGGGCAGGTTTGATAATATCAGCCAAACCCTTTGAACCTTGACCATCACCAGTACTACCAGCTCCGAGGATTTGATGAATTTCATCAAAGAAGAGAATAATATTTCCAGCAGTCTTGACCTCATCTATCAGTTTTTGGATATTTTCTTCAAAGGCCCCCCGATATTGGGTACCAGCTTCCAAACCAGAAATATCGATAGAGATGATTTCCTTATTCTTGATTGACGCTGGAACATCCCCAGCGACAATGGCTTGAGCCAAGCCTTCGACAACCGCAGTCTTACCAACACCGGCATCCCCCACCAAAACGGGATTATTCTTAGTCCGGCGAGCCAAGATTTCAGCCGTATCCTGAATTTCTTGATTCCGCCCGATTACAGGATCCAGCTTACCCTGACGAGCTTCCTCAGTCAAGTTACGGCCCAATTTAGCCAAAATACCATCCTGTTTGAGCTGACCTTTGCCAGCTTGAGCAGATTCTTCTTGCACCGCTTCTTGATTAGGCAGGTGACCGGTTTGACGGTAATAGTTAAATTCTTCAGGAGTGACTTCCCGGCCATTGATACGATATCGGCGAGTTTCCGAATTGAAACCACCCATATTCCCCATCAGTTGATTGAAAATATCATCCATATTATTAAATCCAAAATTGTTGTTCATAGCTTTACCTCTTCTACTTTTCTATTTAAATTTTTGACCATTACTGACCTTTAGCTGAAAAATTTTTCAGAACAGCTAGCTCTACGAGTAAAGCACTGTTCTGACCTTTATATAAAAAATAAAAAGCCAAATCTAATTTTTTAGCTGCCAGCTTCTTCATCAGGGCTCTCCTCTCATCTCCTAACCCTGTGATACTAATATACCACTTTGGTCAGTAAAGGTCAATAGTTTTTCTGACTTTTTTTGACCTTTTTTATCAATTCCATCAAATTAAGAATAATTGCACTAATACCTTAAATAGCCACAAGAAAGTTATTTATAAATATGTCATTTTATATTTTAATAATATCTACAATTTACAATTCTTTATCATTTTAAAATTTTTCAGGAAATCGATTCCAAAAAATGCTAGAATAATCTAAAAATTATTTTAAAGTGAGGGTATTTTCTATGGAAAAACAAACACGCTTCAAACTGCATAAAGTCAAAAAACACTGGGTGACTATCGCGGTAACCGCAACAGCTGCTACAGCACTTTTTGCAGCGGGCAGTCAAGCCAGCGCTGACCAAGTGGCACCAGCTCCTCAAGAACAGGCAGCTGCTCAGCAAGATACCCCAGCCAATCAGGCTGGTGATCAAAAAGCAGAACAGGCACCTGTTGTGCAGCAAGAAACTCCAGTAGCCGAACAAAAACAAGCTCAAGACACACCTGAGGTGGCTCCAAACCAAGACGAAACGGGCGGTGACCAAGGTCAGCCTGGAGAAGTTAAGCAAGCCGCTGAACAAAACGACAAGGCAACTGATAATCAAGATATCCAAGCTAATAATAAACAAGCCGATGCCCAAAATGGCCAAGCAGCTGAGAAACAAGAGGGACAAGTTGCCAATCAAGCGGCTGCTCAAAATGGCAAAGCAGCTGAAAAACAAGAGGCACCAGCCAACAATCAGGCAGAACAACCAGCAACTCCGGCTCAGCCTGCTGAATTAACTATCCAAGCACCAAACAACAGCCAAGCGGCTAATTCATTTAACGAAGAAAACGGCCAGTGGTACTTCCTTGACGCCAATAAACAAAAGGTGACTGGTTGGCAGACCATCGATGGCAAAAAGTTTTACTTCAACCAAGATGGCAACCAAGTTAGAGGCAACATTGCTGAGAACAATGGCAAAACCTATTATCTTGATAAGGACAGCGGACAAGTCATTACTGACAAAATTGGGGTTACCCCTGGTTCTAAGACCTATTACTTTGCTGAAGACGGTAGTCGACTAGATGTCACTGGTTTACACGAAGTTAATGGGAAGACCTATTATTTCAACGATGATTTCAGTATTGCCGACAGCAAGGGTTTCTCTGGCTGGCAGACCATCGATAACAAACAAGTTTATTTCAATAAGGGCTACCAAGTAACAGATGGCTTTGCGGACATTGACGGGAAGACTTACTATTTTGATGAAAACGGTAATGTAAACCGCACAGGTGGACTCAAAAAAGTTCAGAGTTCCCGTTACTACTTCGACAGCCAAGACGGTACACTCTTTAAGAAGCAATTTGTCCCTCACATTGATGAAGACTCAGGACAACTCGTTTACTACTATGCTGACGAAAACGGACGATTAGTTTATGGTTATCAGACGATTGATGGTCTGAATTACTACTTTAAACAAGACGGCCGTCAGCTTAAAGGAATCGGTTATGATAAGTATGGAAAAGCTATCGTCACAGATAAAGATACAGGTATTATCCTAGAAGGAGAAGCAGCCAGAACAGCTCAGTACCGTGACCAAGTCAGCAGAACCTTCACCAAAGGCCAGTCTGATATTATCTATTATGATGAAAACGGCAATACTGTCAGCAACCGCTTTGTCTATGATAGAGACTATCCAACTAATATCAAGCGAAGTGCCCATCAAACAGGCTGGCTCTATATTGGAGAAGATGGCAAAGCCGTCAAAGGCGATCAGCTTATCGACGGAGTGCTCTATCACTTTGATAAAAAGTACGGCGGTCAATATAAAAATACCGTCTATCACCAGCAAGAACAAGGCTTAGACGGCAGTGCTGCCGGCTACTACTATCTTGACAGCAATGGCCGTCCTGTAAAAAATGCCTTTATTCAAGTGAATACCGAAGACTATCAGGGCTATTACTATGCTAACGAAGATGGACAATTGGCTGAAGGCTGGAAAACCATTGATGGTAAAACCTACTACTTCGCTAAACCAGAAGACACAACATACTATTATGATCATCGGACTAGATTTGGACAGATTAAGGGGCAAATGCTGATCATCGATGGTGCCAAATATTACTTTGACCCAAATACTGGTGAGCTGGTAAAAAATAAAACAGTAACTATTGATAAAAACAATAATCCTTCAGAGCCTCTGGGATATCCGAAGATAGAAACAGTAACTGTTGATGGAAAAGATTACACCCTAGGACAGGATGGCAAAGCCCAGGAAAACTACGGTTTTATTACCAAGGAAGATGGCAAAACTTATTATCAACTAGAAGATGGCAACTATGCCAAGGGCTTAATCGTTATCGATCATAAAAATTATTATTTCGATAAAGAAACAGGGGAAATGGTAAAAAATAAAATTATTTTGGACGAAGACCACGCTCTCTACGGTTTCCAGGGTAGTCGCTACTACAGCACCTATTACTTTGGCAAAGATGGCTATGGGGTTAAAGGTTTCCAAACTATCGATGGCAAACGCTATTACTTTGGAGATGGCGGTCAATCTGTTTCCAGCAATTATCCACGCCCTATCTATGTAGAAGATGATCTTTACTATATCAAGAATGACCAAGTAGTCACAGACACCTTAGTGCAGTATGGCCTCGCATCATTTGGCTATAATCCATCTTATAATAATCAGGTTGGCTACTTTGGTGCTGATGGTAAACTGCAACAAGGTTGGTATGAAAAAGATGGCAAAACCTACTATACCGTAGAACCCGAAAATGCAGATATCTATCAGCCGTCATACACACGTGCAAACGGAGTTCACGGCGTTGATCAGGATGTCTATGGTTTTGATAAAGACAGCGGAGAACTCAAGCCAAGCGGTTGGTATCAAGCATACCCAGATAGAAATGAGTGGCGCTATCTAGATGCCAATGGAAAAGTCCTGACCGGCTGGCAGGTAATTGATGGCAAAACCTACTACTTCAGTCTTGGTCATATTGATAAGGGTGTCGGTGACGAATATAAGCGCCTGCAATTTACAGAAAGCACTGGTATCCAAGTCAAGGGAGAATTGGTCGACATTGATGGCAATCAGTACTACTTCGACCCTGACTCTGGTGAACTTTGGGTCAATCGCACACTGGACTACGAGGGACATACCTACCAACTTGACGATAAAGGGAAAGCTACTTTAATTCATTAATCCTCACCAAAAAGAAAAGAGGCTGAGACAAAAGTTCTCAGCCTTATTTATTTGGTCAATTTTATTTGCTAGGCACAGTGGTTGGGAGTAAAACTTGTTGGCTGTGCCAGCTTAGTCTTACCCCTGCACAGTTCATTAGGTGCTTTAGCACCAATGAACCACTGCTGGTTGGATAGCCTTATCTTGGGGCGCATTCTTATTTTCAGGCACCCCCTTAAACAGTCCACTGGACTATTTAACTACTCTACAAGTGATAGCTCCAACAGTTTGGGGAACTGTTGGAGGTTATCTAATATCATGAACTTTGTTCATCATATTTCCGGTCTCCCAGATCTTTGGAGCTATGCGGAGGTGGTAGTGAAACGGTCTGGCAGATCGTTTCAGGTCGAACGCCTAGAAATAAAAGAGCGGAGAGAAATCAAATTCTTGAAATGATTAATTTCTGTCCCACTCTCCTTTTTTATATACTCACTATAGGCAATACCGTTCAATAGCACGGCTAACAAAATCAGCAGTTCCTGCTCCGCCAGCTTGATCAATGGTTTGACTGAAACGATTATCAGTCGCATACATCTTCCCAAGTCCGGCTAAGATTTCTGGGCTACAAGGGTAGAAATGCTCTGAGATATAATCCTGCAGGAGCTTAACTTGGGCTTGAACCTTATCATCAACGACATCCAAATCTTTCAGGCGTCCAAACTCAGCCATGATAGTCAACATCTCATCAGTCACTTGGGCAAAAGCTTCCTTATCCGTCTTGGCCTCAAAAGTTTGGTAAGCCTGAGTGTCACCCCAGCGCTCCTTGGCCTCAGTCTCAAGGGCTTGCAGCTGAGACTTATCATAAGCGGTAAATGTCATCTTATCTCCTCCTTCTTGCAGACGACGAGCATGCGCCAAAACGCCTTCCAAGTGTGCCTTCTTGGCTTCCAAAAGGGCTATCTGCTTGGTCAAAGCCACCTTACGGTCATAACTCGGACTGTCCACAATCTTCTTAATGGTTTTGAGAGGAAATTCCAGCTCCCGAAACAGCAAGATTTCCTGAAGGCGCTCTATCGCCTCATGATCATAATAGCGATAGCCATTCTCAGCCACCTGACTGGGCTTGAGCAGATCGATCTCATCATAATAATGCAGCGTGCGCACACTGATACCCGACAGCTGACTCATCTCCTTAACGGTCTTCATAGGAACCTCCTCTCTACTGAGGATACTAAGCTCTTACACTCCAAGATCTTAACAAGCCCGACAAAAGTAATCAAACACTTAGAAAGACTTAGCTATGTTCACAGAAGTGTAGGCTCTGTTCACCTCAACTATGAGTATAGACCATGACGTGACGTGAGGGTCAAGGGGGGACTTTTATAAATTTTGATATTGTTTTTGCTTTTTTGAGAATCTCTCAAGAATTAACGTTTTTATCAGTTGGGTCAACCCCTTCTTTTAATTTTTTATCAACTAAATAATTATTTTGTATAATAAATAAATTAATCAGCTTTAGCAATACTACAATAGATATTGCCCCAATAACAATGGATAAAATAGGGATAAAAGAATAATCTTGATTAAATGGAGGAGGCATTATTTTTTCGGGAATTCGAAACCAACCTTGTTTAGATAACCAATTAGAACCCTTTTTTAGTAAAACATAGTTAGTAAAAATAACTATAGCAAAAAATAATTCGAACCTCGTAAAAATTTTCTTCCCTTCCTCACTTATTCTTAATTCATAATTTTTCCATTTATCTTCTGCCAGTCTAGGTAATTTATTAAATATTAATGTTAACACTAATGGAAAAAACGATAAAAAACCATCTGGATCAATCCAATTAACTAATCCAATGTATATAAACAACAATAAGCCTCCGACAGACCAATGAATCATTTCCTTTGACTTTACTCCATATTTTGTGTAGCAAAATAATCTGAAAGGCATTGCCAAATAGTAAATAAATCCGCCTAAAAGTAAAGATAAAATCACACCACTCTCCTGCCATTTACTACTTACCGTTATTACGATTGATAACAAAGAGGTTGAAAAAACTTCAGAGAAAAAATGAAATTGGCCATTATAATACAGCAAGTCTTTAAAGTTAATACAAGTTCGTCTCCATTCTCTATTAAAAATAGTAATCATAAGGTATCGTATAAAAATAATTCCTATAGAAAAAGCTGTCATATAAGTGTCATTCAAATTCTCAAAATATAATGACACTATAGATAACATTATAAAAGTAGCAATGTCCGCTATTATATGTGGGAACAAATTAAATTTCCTAAACCAGTCAGCAAGTAGATAAATAATAATCTCTATTATAAAAGCTACGATACCCGCTCTTAAGCTTCGACATAATATTACTTCAAGTACTAAAAACGGCAATAAATTAAAAATAATTAAAAATAGACTATATACCTTAGAATGGGTTGTACCTTCTAACTTACTGTAACTTACAAGTAAAAAAGATTTTAATATAGCAAAAATAAAAACTATTATAGCTATCATCCAGTCAGTTTGATATTGAAATTTAAATATACTGTATAAAGAAATAATTTCATCAAATAATCTGGACCACAAATTAATCACTATTACAGCTATAAGATCAATTCCAAAGAAACTAAGCACTGTACGCCTGTATTTCAATAATTTATGAAATTCCTTATTTATTTTTTGATCCCACCCATTTCTCTTGACATAACTCATATACCATCTATCATTAGAAGTCAAAGAACTTATCCCTTTCCTTATCTTACTTTCTTCTCTCACGCGTAATCACCTCACTATATCATTTCTTCAAGTATATCAAAAAGACCTAGCACAAACTAGGTCATTATAATCTTTGCTTGACTTTTCCACTTCTAGCTTGAGCCAAACCTGCTTTAATTTTTTCTGACAAATAGGTATTTTGGGCGATTGCCCACGTTTCTTGGTAACCATCCCACTCCTTCTTAGATAGGACAACTATGGCTTCATCTTCATTATCTGAAACAACCTCTATAGGTTGAAGAGTTCGGTTGGCTTGCTTTATATAGGCATTTAGATTGGCTTTAAATTTTTCTAAGCTAATTCTTTTCATGCTCCTTTTCCTCCTTGGTGATTCTCACCGGCACCCGCCCCCAGTTTTGTTCCTGAATATCTAGGCTGCCTAGTTGATAAACTCTGTCAGCTTGCTGGGTCATGGCATCCCACGGTTTGGCACCGATACGAGTGATAATCTCCGCAGATTTTTTCACGGACTTGAGATGTTGCTGGCCTTTATGCGTGAAGCCCAAGACATGAATAGCCTCTGGTAAGGCTGTTTCTTTAGCATTGACCAAAATATAGGTCAGGATACGTCGCACCCGTGCCTTAGTGTAGCGTTTAGTCGCCACCTTATCCACCAAATCATCAAAGTTAACCGCCGTCTTAACAGCCTCTTTGATTCGGCTAGCCAGCTCCTCATTGACCTGAAAAATAGCAGTCAGATCAAGATTTGTCATAATTTGATACTTGAGTAGAGGAAAATAATTCGCCCAATTGACCTTCGTTGCCTGCTCTAAGAGCTGAGGAGCAGGCATAGTTTTCCCTAAAAACTCTCGATCATTCAAATGTTTACGAATAGCAGTGGCTGAGGCAATTTGCTCTCGCTTGCTGTCGGAATGATAGCCTGCCCCAATGCGCGAAATAGGTGCTAGTTTGATACCGTAGGCTGCGCAAGCCTTGGCATAAGCTAAACCCAGAATATGATTAGGAGTATTTCCAGAAAAATCTACACCTGCAAACTTTTCCCACATTTTCTGAGTCTTCTGGGGATAAGACAGACTGTCAGGTAACTGGGAAAGAAAGGTCTCCATCTCAGTCCCCCTCGCTGCATAAGTATCTGAAATAGCTTGGTAATCCAAAGCTTCCTCAGTTCCAAAGACCAACTGATCAATGCCCAATCGTGCCAATATATCCACAGCCCCCCGAGCAAAATAATCAGCTGACTGAACCGACACCAAAAACGGCAACTCAATCACTAAGTCAGCACCGCTTTCTAAAGCCATCTGGGTCCGTGTCCATTTATCAATAAGGGCAGGCTCCCCCCGCTGGACAAAATTACCAGACACAGCAATGATCTTGATACCTTCTGCCTGATCCAACAGATACTTGTGCCCATTGTGAAAGGGATTGAATTCAGCGATAATGCCTGTTGAGGTCATGAGGTTTCCTCCATTTTAGCCTAAAAGCCAGCTATCTAAAAAACAATAAGATGATAAATCAGTTATCAAGATAATAGCTGATAAAAAAATCATTCCTGTTATACCACATCTGATAGGTTGCCGATATCTTTTATAAAAAGTATTAAATTTACCAATAAAGACATGATGTTTGTTGCACATAACAGCTAAAATCAGCAGGAAGAGCGGACTTTGGCTGATCAGTACCCAGAGAAAATTGTAAAGCAGCGATAAGAAAGTATCATTTACTTGACCAGACAAAGCTAGCACGGCTAAAAAAGTTGGATCCATAATGGCTGTGGAAATCATGAAGAGAGCTGCTGCGTAGATTCCCTTGCTATTCTTTTGACTATTTTGATTGCCCAGATCTTCTATTGCCAGCAGACGTTTGATACCCCAAGCTATTAAAACAGCAATAAGTACCAAATAAATCCAAACCCATACTCTATCAGGAAGTTGACCAAGGGCTTGTGCTAGATTAGATATCCCATTACCCAATATGAGTGATAAACTGAAACCTAGCAAAGCTGTTCCAAACAGGATTAAGCCACCAAAAAGATAGACTTTTTTAAGAGGTAAACCTACTGCCTGCATGGTCATCAGCAATATCATGCCAACAGGATCAATGCCCGCTAACGCCAAGCCTATGACAAAAGCTAAATCCTTCATAACTGTTCCTCCCTACTTCTCACACAAAAAGAACCATCTTTTGCTGGTTGCTGTCGGCTCTTTGTCTTCAAAGTCCGCATAGACCTTGACCGTTTTAAAACCAGCTTGTTCCAATAAGACATCGTAGGTGAGAAGCTCGTAGGTGCGCTCTTCGTGAACTTCGTCAAAGCGGGTAAATCGACCATCCTCATCTTGGATGAAGAAAGTCAGCTCATGCACCACTGAATGTGGCGCTTCATCTTCGTAGCTGTCCCAAACCATAGCAAAGTCTTCCGCATTTTCATGGTAAGCGTAGCCTGGAAAAACTTCATCTGTCTGATAGGTAGAATGCACATCAAAGATAAAAACACCACCGTCATTGAGATGAGCGTAAATCTGCGCAAAGACATCACCCACATCTACCTCATCTTCCATGTAGCAGATAGAGTCCGAATAGCAAGTCACCATATCAAAGATTCCGACAGGCGATAAATCCAGCATATTCCCCTGAATAAAGGGAATGTCAAGATGGGCAGACTGGGCACGTTTACGGGCTAAGTTCAGCATCTCGTCACTCAAGTCCAGCCCTGTCACATCGAATCCTGCCTGTTTAAAACGAATGGACTGAATCCCCGTCCCACAAGCCAATTCTAGGAGTTTGGCATTTTTTGTTTTTGGAAAATGGCGCAGCGAAAAGTCCGTCCATTGATCATAAAGTGAATCCTCCATGATACTGTCATAGACTCTCGCAAAAGTTTCATAAGTTGTCATATCTCTTATCCCTATTCTAAAAAAGCAGTCTCAGCGACTGCTCATTGTTATCCAAGATAGGCCGTCACATCCACCATCGGTGCTTCGTGCCAGAGTTTTTCCAGATTATAGTGGTCGCGCGCTTCTTCGGTAAAGATATGGACGACCACGTCATTGAGATCAAGGAGAACCCAACCGGTTTTGCTATCCCCTTCAATGTGGCTAGCATCACCACCAGCTTCCTTGACCTTTTCACGGATATTATCCGAAATAGCTTCTAACTGACGGCTGTTCATAGCACTCATGATGGCGAAATAATCTGTCAAACTGCTTAAACCAGCTAGATCAAGCACAACAATATCTTCAGCCCGCTTTTCATCAGCAGCTTTAACAACCAATTCTAAAAGTTCGTCTTTAGTCATTAATCTTTATTTCCTTTAATTAAATAGTCTCTCCAGAGGCAAAACCTGAGCAAAGCGGTCATGCCAAATCGTCTCATAGTAGTCAATCAAGATATTTGCTGGGATATCTGATGTCCCAAAGGTCGTCGTACCATGTTCCACCACAGCAACTTCATAACCCATCTCAAAAGCCACCTTGACCGTCGTATCGATGCAGTAATCAGTTGCCATCCCTACAATAATCAACCGCTCCACACCCTTGCTTGCTAAATAAGCTCGCAAACCTGTTTCTTTAAAAGCCGAATTATAGGCTTTATCAATAACCAATTCATTTGCTTGAGGCGCTACTGAGTCATGTATCTTCCACTCCCTGCTGCCCATTGGCAAGTCATCATCATGATGGCGGACATAAATTACCTCAGTCTGACGTGTACGTGCTTGTTTTATGGTTTGCGCCACAGTTTCTAAGAAAAGCGACACCTGATAAGGCTGCTCCGCCATTAATCCATTCTGCACATCTACAACCAATAAAGCTGTCACCATCTAGGTCTCCTTCAAATAACTGACATAAGCATTATAGGTCTCAATGGTCTGCGGATAGATGGGCACAGCTTGGTGAGCCAAATGCTCAATGGTATGGGCTGTTTCATAGGCAACAGCCTTATCCAAAGATACTTCGGCCAGTTGACGCGCTTCTTCAACGCCTGGAAAATGACGATTGTCTTCGATATAGTCAGCTACATAGACAATCTTAGCTAAGACACTCATATCCTTGCTTCCTGTCGTATGATCTTCAATAGCAGCTAGGATTTCAGAATCTGTTACCCCTAGATCTTCCTGAATCTTATAAATACCGACCTTGCCATGCCAAATATTATTGCCCCAGTTTTTCAAGTCTGGATCCAGCCCATACTTGTCAATCAGAGCCAGAAACTCCTCATCAGAGAGTTCCTTGGCATAGTCATGCAAAAGCCCTGCTAAACCTGCTTTTTCAGGTTCATAACCATTTTGCCTAGCTAATGTCATAGCTGATTTTTCCACACCTAGACAATGTTGAAAACGCTTCTGACTGAGTCTTGATGCCATAAGAGACAAAAGCCCATCTCGATCATAGCCAAAACCAATATAATCTTGATACATCAGCGATAGAGCCCCGCTTTCTTGATATAGGCTAAGACTGACTGAGGTACCATAAAGTTGGGGGTATGGCCAGTCTTAATCAACTCCCGAACATTAGTTGAGGAAATATCCATTAGGGGCACATCAACCCAGATAACCGGATAAGACGTCCCGACTTTATACTTGGGACGCTGCACCCCAACAAACTGCACCAGCTCAACCAGATCGTCAATGCGGTGCCATTTAGGAAGATATTCCACCATATCCGCCCCGATGATAAAGTAATAATCCGTATCGGGATTCTTCTCCGTCAGATACTTCATCGTATCATAGGTGTAGCTAATGCCTTGACGCTCCAGCTCAATCGTCTCGATATCCAAACCTTCGATACCATTGATAGCCAACATGAGCATATTGAGACGGTGCTGCTCAGCAATGGTCTCCTTTTTATCAACGTGAGGAGGAATGAATTCCGGCATCAGAAAAACTTCATCTAGACACAGCTGCTGACGAACCTGATCAGCGACAAGCAGATGAGCATTATGAACAGGGTTAAAATTGCCGCCTAAAATTCCAACCTGCTTACGACCAGTTTTCTCAACAGCTGTCTCCAATTCCACCTTAGTAAATGGCGTTACTAAATCAAGTGCCATAGACTTCTCCTCATGCTTTACGTATCAACTCTTTTAGCTTTCATTATAGCATAAATAGGGCAAAAGAAAAAGCCGACAAAACGGCTGGTTGAAAGCGATAAGACTACTTTTCAAGACTATTAACAAGGCTTATACTTTCACAAAACTATAAGACACTAAACGCTAAATTTCCTTGACTTTCTGAGATAGTTTTCGATTTTCCTTTTTGGCAGATTGCTTATAAAGAGTAAGGATGCGGCCAGTTTTGGCAACCGACTGGGCTCCAATTTCATCCTCTAAAATTTCAGCTACCTCATGAATCGTCTCATCAGTATTTTGCAACAGCTTGACCTTGATGAGCTCACGCGCATCTAAGGCATTGCGAACACTGGTCTTGATTTGGTCGTTGAGGCCGTTCTTACCGATTTGAACGATCGGCTTCATCGCATGAGCCTGACTATTGAGATAGGCACGTTGTTTTGATGTTAACATAATAATTTCCTTCTTTTTTAAATCAAAGCCTTGCGAACCAGCACTCCAACACCTTCAGGAGCCCAGCCAGCAACAAGGACAGGTTTGTCAGGCTTGGCAGCAATGCGTATCCAACCAAGACCAGAAAAGACCAAATCAGCCTTATCTTTAATGGTAAATTCGTGACGAACCAGTCTAGGAAAATTATCCTTGTCCTTAGCAGATGGTGGTGTCAAAAGACTGCCCGTATGCTTGTCGTAAAATTCATCAGCTCCCTCAAGTTTAGTCCGGTGGAGCTTGAGATTATTGTCAAAGTAGGCCGTAAAGCCCTGCTTATCTCCCTGAATAAAATCAAAGCGTGCCAGCCCCCCTAAAAATAGGGTCTGTTCAGAATTGAGCTGATAAGTCTTGGGTTTAATCTCCTTTTTAGGACTGACATACTTGAGGTCCTTGGCAGACAGGTAGTGGGCCATCTGGTGGCGATGAATAATCCCCGGTGTATCAAAGATATAAGAACCATCATCCAGTGGAATCTCAATCTTATCGAGTGTTGTCCCTGGAAAACGTGAGGTCGTGATAACATCCTTGTCTCCAGTGATTTCCTTAATGATAGCATTAATCAGCGTTGATTTCCCAACATTGGTCACTCCGACCACATAAACATCACGGCCAGCACGAAGCTCCTCGATCCGCTCAATCAAAGTCTTGATGGCATGATGATTTTGAGCACTGGCCAAAACAACATCTACTGGTCGCAAGCCTTCTTCGTGCGCGCGTTCACGCAGCCACTGGGTGACCTTGCCATCCTTAACAGACTTGGGCAGAATATCTTTTTTGTTCCCTACTAGGAGAACATCATTCCCAGATACAAAGCGGCTGAGACCTGGAATAACAGAGCCATTAAAATCAAAAATATCTACAACATTGACGACTAAAGCCTGACTATCCCCAACTTCATGAAGCAAGGTCAAAAATTCGTCATCGCTAATATGGACATCAACGATATCATTGTAGTGGCGCAGACGAAAACAACGCTGACAGTATAGTTCACCATCGCCTTCTGCTGCCTTCTCAATACTGGAGCGGGGCGTATAACCAGCAGCATCCTTATTCTCACTTTGAATCCTAGCGCCACAGCCAATACAATATAATTCTTCCATTAAATTTCCTTTTTGTAAGTAATTTCACCGTATTTCTCAGTAATCTTGCGCATAACCCGCCGCTCCCTAGCACGATTAAACTTGGTATTCCAGGCATCCGACCTCACCAACGGTTTGACCAAGATAGAACGGATACCTGCTCGGTGACAGGCCCTAATATCCGTCATAAGCTGGTCACCAACCATGACAACTTCATTGCGATCAAAGCTATAGCGCTCAATCGCCTTGTTAATACCACGAGTGAAGGGTTTCATGGCACGGCTGACAAAATCCACATGGAAAGGTTCAACCGCACGTTTCACACGTTCAAATTTATTATTGGAGACGACGACCACTGGGATACCAGCCTCTGTCATATCATCCAGCCACTCCCGCAGCTCTGGTGTGCCATCAGGATTATTCCAAGCAATCAAGGTATTATCCAAATCCACCAGCACCGCCGCAATGCCATGCTTACGCAAGCTTGCAGGCTTCAAATCATAAACAGCTTCCACCGCAAAGGTGGGTATGTAATCTTCAATACTCACAGCTTTCTCCAAAATATGATAGTACGCCCTATTATAGCATAATTTAGAGCTCTTTTGAGGGGAGAAAAAAATTTATCCTTAGTAGCATTCTTTACTATCCTACCTTTACGATAATAGGACTATGGCCTCTCAAATTATGATGCCATATACAAAAACATCTCTGTCCACGAATGAGTATGTAAAAAGCCCCAGTAGTACTAAGGCTTGTTTACATCTGAAAATGATACTCAAAAATCCAAATGTCCTATCACACAGAAAAAAACTTTACCGGTGCTGATCATTCAGCCAGTCAAAGAGATTATCGTAAGCTTTACCATCAACCTCAGCCTGAGCAGTACCGCCGGCTGATTGGTTGTCAGCTTGGAAACCCGTTAAGTCATCATGACTACTGATTTTTTGGACATCCTGAACACCTTTGACCTTATCGTTAAAGTAATAAGTCCAAGACCAATGGCCATTATAGTGGATTCCTTTCATATCAGAACCTTCAACAGACTTAAAGAAAGAGAACCATTTATTTTTGGCACCGCTATCCACCAAGGCTTTGTAAACAGGCAGAGCATAAAGTTCTGGATTAACAACCTTATCATTTTCTGCGTGGATAAACCATATTGGTATATCCTTCAAGGCGGCTACTTTTTCAGTATCAAAGTAAACCTCATCCGTCCTCACGGCTGCATAGCCTGACAGACTGTCCTTGCTGGCCACCATTTTATAGGTTCCATCATTATTACGTTCATAATTGTAATAAGAATAGGCTGCTGATTGAGGAACAAGGGCTGCAAAGTAATCAGGATAATGAATAGCCATGTTGAGTGTCATATAGCCGCCATTAGAGCCCCCACTCAAATAAATACGATCGGTATCAATATCTGGGTTACTAGCCACATATTTTTTAATCGCTGCCATCAAAACCTCAGTATAACGAGAATTTCCTGAACCAGAACCATTGCTGCCATCTCCTTCATCCATCCAATAGGTCGGGCATTCCACCGCCAAGACATAAGCTCCTTTGGTCTTCCCAGTTGTAAAGTGATTTTGAATAGTCTTTTGTGCCAAGGCAACGGCTTCATTGCCTAGAAGCGTAATATTCAGGTCATCGCCGCCTTCACCTTGTCCATGAAGCCAAATAAGCAGAGGATTTTTCTTACCGCCAGCTAAGGAATCTGGCTCATAGGCCGCATAACGCAGGGTAAGGTTTTCCTTAACCTGAGTGATTGGATTGCTATAATTGCCTGTAAAGTCATCACGTTTATTAAAGCTATCTGCCTGAGTTAAGATCCGATTGCCAATAACGTTTTCCTTATAGTTTAGACTCGTTGTCTTCCCACTCTTTGAGACTTTAAGTCCCTTAATAGATACCGTATAAGCCGTCACCCAATGGTTATGGAAATCATCCAAATCAAAGCTGAAAGGACTGGCAACCGCTGCACTTTTCTTAGTATCAAAAGAAACAGGAAGCTGAATCGTCACATGATGGCTGGATTTTTTAGACGTCCGATTGCCCTCAGCATCAGAGAGAAAAACTGTTTCTACTTTTTGCTTAACACCAGCCGTAGTGACGCTTAAGTCTTTTGACGAAACATTGGTGACAGCACTATCCAGGTCAATAACCAACTGACGGACAGCCGGACCAAATTCATATCCTTTAATACCAAGATTTACTTTATCAATAGCCACACCTGAATCTCCTTTCAAGCCTGAACAACCAACGATCAAAAAACTTAAAGCTAGAAAACCTAATATTAACTTCTTCTTACTCATATCCTTTCCCCTTTACTAAAAAATTTTACAAGTGCTGACACTAGAATGGAAAGTCCAAAAGCTTCACTTTCTGAAGCCAACCATCGCCAGAAGTATAATGAGACAAGCAGTCTGAGAGACTACAGTGGTATATTCCAAACTTCCCATTGTCTGTACTGACTTGCATCAGTAACTCCATGGCATGTCATCTATCTACACACCTATATTCTAGCACAAAAAATGTAAGCGTCAACATTCTTGAGGCAATCACTGTCCTCATTCATTTAGAAAAGCAAAAAGAGTGAGAACGAGCCCTAAAATTGAAAATTTCAGCTCTCACCACGTCCTGATTTAAGGGGGTGACCTGAAACTGTCCTTTCCCTACCCCCGCACAGCTTAAAAGATCCAAGGGACCTTTTAAGGTTGGAAATAAGATAAACGCTGGTTATCACATTTGTTTAGTTTTTCCAATTTGATCTTGTCCAGCTAGCAGTGGTTCAGTGAAGCTGGGGAAAAAGTATTCCAGCCTTCTATTTTTTGCAGTAATAACAGTTTGACGCAGTGGTTGGTTGGAGGTGGGACAACGAAGTCAATTTATATAAAAAATCGACTTCTTATACGTAATCTTCAAAGATTACAATGTTTTGTGGGTGAGAACGAAGCCATCATGGCTGTTTGTCCCACTCTCTAATGAACGTACAGGGGTAAGAGTTCATTCCGAAACAAGAAGGCTGGACGAGTTTTCGCCCAGCCTCTGTGAGATTATTAATATGATTTAGCAAAAACGACAAAGATTATCAAGTGCTACAAGTACTGACCTACCAATCAATCCTGAAACTCACATTCTACTTTTGCATCCTTATCAATAGAAGTTAGAAGTTGCCGATAGTATTCTTTAGCAGAATCTTTGATCATTTCCTTGTACTCCTTTAGATAACCCTCTTGTTCCTTATCAGCTAGACCACCTGCAACAAGCTTTCCAGTATCGACATCATCAGTTGCTCCACTTAAGAAGCCACCAGAAGTATCATACAATTGGTAAGGATTGTCTTTAGCTAATTCAAAACCTATAACCTCAAATTTTGGAACGATAACTTTATAGCTTGATTCTCCCAATTTCTGCACTTTTACAGGTTTTTTAATACCAAACTTTGCCTTATAATTAAGGATGATAATAGCTTCCTTTTCGGAAAATGGCAGATCTAAATCTGTAAAAAGGACTTTCGTCGTTTCTTTCGAAGTAATGACTTTTTGGATACCAACATTAAGGAACGTAATTTGATTAACTTTTTCTAAGGAAGTAATCCTAGCACTTACAGTTGTAGTTGGCTTTTGCTCAAAAAAACTATTTAAGAAGCCAGATCCCATAATAAAAATTACTACAAGCCCAATACACACAATCCAAACGAAATAGGTTAAAGTCTTTTTAATCATGGTTAATTCCCTTTCACAAGGTATCCTAAAATTATTACAATTATTCCTAACCAAAGATTTAAAAAGGCTAAACATACTCCGAGGATAACTAATATAACAGATAAATATTTCACGAATGACACCTACTTCCAACTCTGCGAAATTATCAATTAATCACTCTGATTCCAGCGGAACAACTGCTGGTTCCCCTTTGAACGAAAAATACGGTTTAATTTCTAGTTCTAAATCTTCATCACTGTTAACAGCAAAATGTTGAGTTGCCCCTTTATAATCGCGACCAGCGGAAATAGTTTCGAAAGTATTGTCATTAGCATAAGATTCCATTTTAGCTCCGTTTGCATAAAGCTCTAAATCATCTCCAATAACATAGTCATCGTCTGATAAATTTTTAACATCATAAGTAACCTTCAATACCTTTTTAGGCTGCGTATCTTCAAACTCATTTCGCTCATCCGTCCATTCAACTGACGTAATGGTGTACTCAACTTCCCCTTTAAAAGTGATTTTGTCGCCAACCTTATAAGTCTTTTGACTTTCTGACGATTTGGAAATACTTGAACCTCTTTTTTCGCTTTGCCTTGTTGGTTTATCATTTTTCCCCAAAGCATTATCCAGTACAGCCCCATAACTCGCCTGTGTCACCAGAACAACGATAAAAGAAATGATGGCAATCATAATTGAAATTAGAGCTAGCAATTTTTTCTTTTTCAGGTTAATGAACAAAGCAATCATTCCCAAAACAAAGGCAATAATCGCTAGAACGGCGGAGGCGTTATTGACAAAGGGTATCCATGAAGTCACCAAGGCGATACCACCAAAGATTAAAGCAATGATCCCCAAAACTTTCTTCTCATCTTCTTTAACAGGTTTCATCTCTTTTCCTCCATTTTTTAATTTTACAAAACTATTATATATATATATAATATGTCAATAACGTTACAAAGAAGTGGAGTTTTTGACTAAGCACTAAAATCGGTTAGTCAATTGGGCTTTATGCGCAGTGCTGCCTTAGAATACACAAAGAACGGTATCACTATCAATACCGTTCAACCGGGCAATGTTCTAACTGAAGGCCTGATTGCCCAAGGTCAATCCTATTTAAATGAAATGAAAAAAAACTATACCGATACACACATTGGGAGCTCCTGGGGATATTAGCACAGCTGACGCCTTCCTTGCATCAAAAGAAGCTCACTACTACATTATCGGACAAAGATTGCGGACAGATTTTGCCAGAATCTTTTGATGCTATTTTATAAATTCTATTCCTTTAGACAATAACAATAAGAGAGGCCTAATCTGGCCTCTCTTATTGTAAATACTAGGTTTCTTGCTAACCTACTCGGCTAGTTTCTGGCCTTCAGGGCTCTTTTGAAGCTCTTCTTCTGCTTTTTAACCAAACTGATCAAGGCTTGCCCTTCTTTGGCATAACCGCCTCTCTTATTATAAAAGCTGCGGTCAAAGTCAGCTGTTTTTCTTTCCTTCCAAAATCGAGCCAGTCGGACTCTACCCGTTCGATTAGGGGAGCGATAGCCCTTGGTTGCTTGACGGCGAAATGCAGGATCGTGCGGACCAACAGGATAAACATCAAGACGGAAATGACTTTTAGTTGTGTTGCCATAATTAAAACTAGCCCCATTAATAATCCCATTGGCAGTCATTCTTTCAGCATCAACTTCATTGAGAAAATTCCCGTGACTGTCAATAATAAATTCTGTCCGGAACTGGAGTAAAACCTTTATATTATAAGATTCTTGACCATCTGGAAAGAGAAAATCACCTGCCTTCAAGCACCGTTTATTATGCAAGCGGGCATGATCCCAAAGACTAGGGCGCAAATAGTTATCCCGCAGATAAGCAATCAAGGCTTCCTGATCTGTCATGCTTGATTTTCTATAAAATCGACGGACATACTGAGCCTGCTGACTTGAAATGATGTATCGAAGTTGATGAAGCTGACGATTAAAGAGAGTCTGCTCTTGAAAATCCTGCCCCTTCATTGCTAGACGAACCTGTTTGGCCAGATCAGCCCAAAATTTATCGTGAGGAGCTAAGTCCTCTGAAAACCTGGCGACCAAGGCTTGATTCTCTGTCAAATCTCCTGATAGATCCCTAGGCAGATCCAGTCTTTCCAGAAGGAAGCGCAGTGCCTTACTAGCATCTTTATCTTTTCTAAGTTCATCCCATTTAGTCCTGAACAATACTGAACCAATCTTGAGCATAAGAACCTCCCTTTTCTAGTATTATAGCGGGACTTGATCTAAATAGCAAAGGTTCCAGTCATCCGCATTTTGTGAAAATATCTTCGAGTTCTCTTACCCATCTTTCAGCAGACTGCTGACCAAGATTAACCCGCAAAACGTGGTAAAGTTCGTGAACTTTTATCAGCCAATCGCTCAAGCTAAAACTAGCCGATAATTTTCACGGCACCAGCTCAATTGACATCCTGAGACTCCTAATTAGTGATGTGGAATCAGAGCATAAGCTATAAAGCTAGCCAACACCTAAAGATGGCTGAAGCCGTAAAAAAAAGCCATTCCTAAGAATGACTTGCTAGTAGTCGTTGAGCGAGATGCGCTTAGCCCCAAACCTCATCAATAATCTCTTTAACAAGAGCCAGCTTGTTCCACTGATCTTCTTCTGTGATGAGATTGCCTTCTTGAGTTGAAGCAAAGCCACATTGAGTTGCTAGCCAGAGTTGTTCCAGGGGCAAAATCTCCTGAGCTTGACGGATACGCTTGATAACAGCCTCTTTATCCTCTAGTTTTCCTTCCTTTGTCGTAATCAAGCCAAGAACAGCTACCTTATCAGGATTCTTAAATTCTGCCAAAGGTTCAAATCCACCAGACCGCTCATTATCGTATTCAAGGAAGTAAGCTGTCGCCCGTTCGCGACCAAAGAGTGTCTCAGCCACTGCTGTGTAAGGTCCTGTTGTCGCATAGGTTGACTGGTAATTTCCACGGCAGACATGGGTATTAATTTGGAGGTCTTCTGGAAGATTTTCCAAGGCCTTATTATTGATATAAAGCAACCCTTCACGAATGGCATCCTTATCAATCTGACCACCTGTTACGGTCTTATAAAACTCATCATCCATGATAATACCCCAGGTACAATCATCCAGCTGAACCGTACGAGCACCTTCTTCGTAAAAAGCAAGGATAGCATCGTGATAGGCTGCAGCCAAATCGTCAATCAAGTCTTGCTGATTAGGATAGACCGCTAAGGCCTTTTGGATATTAGTGCCGCGTTGCAATTCAACCAAGCACTGAGCTGGTGCGGGAATGCTGATTTTAGCCTCCACGCCACGCTCATCAGCCAGTTTCTTCAAAAACTGATAGTGCTTGATGAAGGGATGATGTTCCTTGGTAAAACCAATTTTACCAGTAACGATAGCCGAATCATCGTTAGTTTCTACCTCTTGAAAGGCCAAACCTTCCCCATACTGATAGCGCTTAATGCCATCAAAGCCCCAGAAAAAATCCACATGCCAGTTAGCCCTACGAAACTCACCATCAGTTATTTTTTCAAGACCAGCAGCAACCTGCTTATCGACCAAGTCTGTAATCAGCCGGTCTTCAACTGCAGTCAAGTCTGCTTTCGAAATCTTACCAGCTTCAAAAGCTGCACGTGCTTCCTTCAATTCTGCTGGCCGTAAAAAGCTACCTACGTGTTCAAAATATTTTTTTGTCATGTATTCTACCTCTTGATTGTTATAGGTTCATTGTATCAGAGGGTGCTATAAGTGTAAAATATATATTTTATATAGAAAAACATAGTTATTAGTTATATCAAAAAGGGAGAGCGAGGAAAATCAAAATCGTGATTTTATCACGATTTACTGATTAAGTCCCACTCTCTCTTAGGGTTTAGGTTTATATCAATCTAATAGTTTTGCCAACTCTTCCTTGAGCAGTTTTTGAGCCACCTGCGGGTTAGCTTGGCCTTTGGTTGCCTTCATGAGGAAACCAGTAAAGGCCTTGTCGGCATTGCGTTTACCTGATTTGAAGTCAGCGACAGCTGCTTCATTATCCGCAAAGACTTGGTGGATAATCGGGATCAAGACATCTGGATCGGAGATCTGTACCAAACCAGCCTTTTCCACATAGTCACGCGCAGAACCGCCATTTTTAGCCAGATGGACAAAGACCTTTTTAGCAATCTTAGATGAAATGGTGCTATCTTCGATCAAGCCCAGCATTTCTACCAGATTTTCTGGTGTCAGATTAATGTGTTCAATGGTTTTAGCTTCGCTATTAAGAAATTGGGCCACTTCACCTTGGAGCCAATTGGAAACCTGCTTGGCATCGCCGCCTAGGCCAACAGCTTTTTCAAAGAAGTCTGATGTCGCTTTAGTCGCTGTCAATTGACTAGCATCATAGTCCGTCAGACCCAATTCATTCACATAACGAGCTCGGCGGTCTTTGGCAAATTCAGGCAGGCTACTCCGCATGTCCTCGATCCAATCATCAGAAATCTCAAAGATTGGCAGATCGGGCTCTGGGAAATAACGGTAATCGGCCGAACCCTCTTTAACCCGCATAAGAATTGTTTGTTTTCCAGCTTCATCGTAACGGCGGGTTTCCTGACGAATCACACCACCGGAACGCAGGATTTTAGCTTGACGCTCTACTTCATATTCCAAGCCCTTGCGAACATTGCTGAAGGAATTGAGATTCTTGAGTTCGGTCTTAGTACCAAATTCCTTTTGACCATAGGGACGCAAGGAAATATTGGCATCGACCCGCATGGAGCCTTCTTCCATTTTGACATCAGAAATACCGGTGTATTGGATAATCTCCTTTAAAGCTGTCAAATAAGCATAAGCCTCTTCAGGAGAGCGCATATCAGCCTCAGAAACGATTTCAATCAAAGGCACACCCTGACGATTGAGGTCAACGTAGGAATAACCATCATCAGCGTGGGTATTCTTACCAGCATCTTCTTCCAAATGCGCCCGTTCAATACGAATTTTCTTTGTTGAACCATCATCCAGCTGCGCTTCCAGCCAGCCATCATAACCGATTGGTTCATCAAATTGTGAAATTTGATAGGCTTTAGGATTATCTGGATAGAAATAGTTCTTGCGGTCAAAGTGCATGGTCTGATGAATATCCATATTGAGCGCCAAAGCAGCTTTTATGCCTGCATCAATAACACCCTTATTCATAACCGGCAAAACACCCGGGAAGGACCAATCGATGATATTAGTGTTGGCATTGGGATTCTCACCAAAATGAGCCGATGATGGTGAGAAAATTTTTGAATTGGTATTTAATTCCACATGGACTTCCAGCCCAATAATGGTTTCAAAGTTCATTAGTTCTCACCTCCAAAAATTGCTGGCTGCTGCTTATGGTAGTCAGTCACTGCTTCAAAAGCAGAGGCTGCTTGATAGATAGTTTCCTCACCATATTTAGGACCAATTAATTGCAATCCAACTGGCAACCCTTCCACAAAGCCTGACGGGATCGAAATTCCTGGCAGCCCAGCTAGATTGACCGGAATGGTCAAAAGGTCAGCTAGATACATGGCAACAGGGTCATGATTGAGTGTATCCAGGCCAAAAGCTACCTGCGGTGCTGTAGGACCAAGGATAAGGTCATAATTGACAAAGACCTTTTCAAAATCTTGAATAATCAAGCTACGTACCTGACCAGCCTTTTTAAAGTAGGCATCATAGTAACCAGACGACAGACTGAAGGTCCCCAGCATGATACGGCGTTTAACTTCATCACCAAAACCTTGGCTGCGAGTCTTGACATAGATATCCTCTAGAGATTCGGCACCTTCTGCTCGGAAACCATAGCGAATCCCATCGAAGCGTTGCAGGTTGGAGGAAGCTTCTGAAGAAGCAATGATGTAATAAACCGCCACACCATACTTGGAATGGGGCAGACTAACTTCTTCAACAATGGCTCCCAAGTTTTCAAACTGCTTAGCCGCTGCTAGAATATTTTCTTTAATTTGTGGATCAATGCCTTCGCCCAAGTATTCCTTAGGCAGGGCAATTTTCATCCCTTTGATGTCTTGCCCAATCTTACTGGTATAATCAGCAATCCGAACAGGAGCAGAGGTGGAATCCTTCTTGTCCTCGCTGGCAATAGCATTTAGCAGTTGGGCATTTTCTTTAACAGTCTGCGAAAATGGACCAATCTGATCCAGCGAGCTGCCAAAAGCAATCAGGCCAAAACGGGACACCGTACCATAAGTTGGCTTAAGACCGACAACACCATTAAAAGCTGCCGGTTGACGGATGGAACCACCCGTATCAGATCCCAGTGACAGACGAACCTGACCAGAAGCTACTGCTGTCGCTGAACCACCTGATGAACCACCGGGGACCTTGCTTTGATCCCAAGCATTTTTAGTCTTCTTGAAGTAGGAAGTTTCGGTTGAGCCGCCCATGGCAAACTCGTCCATGTTGGTCTTACCAACGACGATCATACCTTTTCCATAGGCATTTTGAACAGCTGTCGCATCAAAGATGGGTTCATAATTGTAGAGAATTTTCGATGCAGCAGTTGTTAAAATCCCCTTAGTCGAAATATTATCCTTAACCGCTAAAGGAATTCCTGACAGGACATTATCCGCATCAATTCCTTCTTCATCTATAGTCTGAGCCTGCTCCAAAGCCGCCTCTTCCGCTACCGTGATAAAAGAACCAACAGCCGTCTCACGCGCCTTGATATCCTCGAGTGTCGCCTCAGTCAGTTCAGTCGCAGAAATTTCTTTTTTGACCAGAAGGTCGTGTAATTCTTCAATTGTTTTATGATTAAAAGACATCAGGCATCTCCTCCGTCATCTAAGATCGCCGGTACCTTGATATAATAATCTTTCGACTCCGGTACATTTTTAAAGAGCTGATCGCGATCAGTTCCTTCTTCAGCCACATCAGGGCGAATAACTGTCTTGCGGTCAGCCATGGTTGTTGTAATAGGCACACCAGTCGTATCAACTTCATTCAACAGCTCAACCATGTCGACAATTTTGGTCAAGGTAGTCGCAAATTCAGCCGTTTCTTCATCTGAGAAGGACAACTTTGACAAAGCCGCTACATGGCGAACTTCTTCTTCAGAAATTTTCATCCATTTTTCTCCTATAAGCATTACATAGTCTTCAAAATTATATCACACTTTTAAAGATAAAAACATTCTTTCAAAATTGTAAGGGCAGGGCTTCATTATTTTGGTACACTGATATTAAGGAGGAAGATGCCATGAAAACACTAAAAGGATGGAATACTAATCAGCTTAAATACATCGCCCTGACTTTTATGGTAATGGATTCTGCATTTTTTGCCTTCCCTGGCTTGCCAAGCTGGCTGCATCTCATGACACGATTTGTTGCTCCTGTCTTTGCTTATTTAACACTGGAAGGTTTCTTTCATACCAGAAATCGGCAAAAACATTTGCTTCGATTGTGGGTGGCTGCCATTCTCATGCAGCTGGGTGACTTCCTATCTTTGCTGCTCCTAGGATCTAAGCACCAGATCGTAGATAATATTTTTTTAACCCTCGCTTTAGGTTACAGCATGATCTATTTTTGGCAAAAAGCTAAAGACTCCACCAATCAGCGCAGCCTTAATCTTATCTTGGGAACAGTGATTTTCATCATGGGACTTTTCCTATCGCTTATCGGTCTGCCTCTTGGCCAGCACCTCAGCCTGACACTGGAAGGCGGTGTCCCAATTCTCTTTCTTATGCTGATTTTTTGGGGATTCTACGGCAGTCCTAAAAGGCAGCTGCTCGTCTTTGGATTATGGAGCGTCTTGCTCTTTATCATAATGGGACCAGACCTTAATATCAGTCATTACCCAAGTCTGGGCGTCTGGTTTGAGATGTTTTGTTACAACAGCGATGCTATGAGCTTCCTCTTCCTTCCCTTCCTATTTTTCTATAACGGGCAAAAAGGCAGCACTAAGCCTATCCACAGATGGTTTTTCTACATCTTTTACCCTGTCCATCTTTGGATCTTGCATATACTAGCTTTCTTCTTGTAAATGGATCTTGCACATCATAAAGAGGTTGGGAACGTTCCCAACCTCTTTTAACCTGCAGAGAGGATGATATCACCAACACTTCTGCTGGAAATTTATCACTCTGCTGCCTGTAAAGCTTCCAGCATATCAAGATATTTGAGTCGATAGTGAACAAATACCCCTAATCCTACAAGAATAAGACAAATAAAAACAATTGGGATCACATAAACCTGAATATCAACATTTGTCCCAAATAATACATTATCAGAACCAATCATCTCCATGATTACTTGATGCAAATAATGACCAGCTAAGAGTCCCAAAACATTTCCTACCATTGAAAGAACAATCGTTTCACGGTAAATATACAAGGTAACCTCACTATCGTAAAAACCAAGAACCTTTACCGTGGATAACTCTCTAATACGTTCAACAATATTGACATTAGTCAAGTTATAAAGAATAACAAGGGCCAAAAGAACTGTATTGACAACCAGAACAATCATGGCTGCATTCAAAGAGGTAACAATTGTTTTAATCATCTTCATCCGAGATGTATTTTGAGTCACCGATGCAACCTCGTTCATAGCCAGTAATTTCGTTGATATATCCTTAATATGAGAAGAAGAATCATCCTTTAGGTTGATAAAATAAGCATTATCATCGGGCTTCTGACCAAAAATATCTTGATAGACTGACCGAGTCATAAATAAATAGTGGCCGACATTCATCTTGGCAATGGCAGCAACCTTGATACGGCGCTTCTTACCATCACTGTCCTTAAGATAAAAACTCTTACCCTCATCGACCTTATAAAAGCGGGCTAATTTTTCAGAGATAACGACACCGTGCTTAGGCAGTTTTAAGTCCTGATTAGTACGGGCATCCTTTAAGCGAACAAAGTCGTCAAAGTTGTCGCCATCCGTTGCCATAACAGCAATACTCTGCCGGTCTTTTAACTGAGGGACCTCTTCAGTCAAGTTAGTGTAATAAATACTCTGATAACGCGCAACGTCCTTTGACCTTAAAAAGTTCGTTAAGCTATCATTATCTTTGACACCTTCCTTTTTCATAGCTACCAGATGATAAGGGGTCAACTGCGTAAACTGTTCCCTAATCACCTTTCCCAAAGAGGATTGGATTCCTAATCCTGCAAAAAGAAGTGCAACTGAACCAGCCACCCCCAAAATCGTCATCAGCATCCGCTGCTTATAGCGAAAAATATTACGGACGGTCACTTTATGAGTAAAACTCAAACGCCGCCACATAAACCCTATCCGCTCTAAAAAGATCTTCGACCCTCTCACAGGCGGCTTAGGCAGCAGCAACTGAGCCGGTTTTTCACCCAACTCCTTACTGGCAATAAGATAAGCCGGTAAAACAGCACTCGCCAATCCTAACAAAACAGCGATTAAGGTATAAGACCAGTAAAAGGATAAATGGGGACTGCCCAAGACCATATTCCCTGAAAAAATCTGTAGCACAATTCTTGAAAGTAAATAATGGCCTCCGATAATACCTAAGAGGCTGCCCAGCATGCTAGCTACAAAACCATAAATAAGAAATATCCGGATAACATCCTGTTTCGTATAGCCCAGAGCTATCAGTAAACCCGATTTGTTTCTTTCCTCATCAACAAATCGAGTCATCGTCGTAAAGGTAACCAAGGCAGCAACACCATAGAGTACAATAGGAAAAATATTGCCGAGATTGCCCATACTGTCTGCATTGGCAGAATAGACCGTATAACCTTCTCCGCCCAGCATGGTCGAACGTGTATAAGTATTATAGATTGGTTTTGGCATGGCATCAATTTGAGCCTGAGCTTTTTGAATCTGCTGCTCCTTTTGAGCGATTGATTGGCGCGCTTGACTAATAGACTGCTGAGCCAACTCTTGCTGATAAGGAGGTGCTGATGCTAGAGCAGCTGTACTTTCTTGCAGCTTCTTTTTTGCGTCAGCCAAGGCTATTTTACTTTGGTCAACTTTTTTCTGCGGTGCCTTTTTCAAGTCTGCCAGACGCTTTTGGCCATTATCCTCTAACACTGTATCTAACGCGTCTTGATAACTATTCACTTTTTTAGTGTAACCATCGGAAAAAGGATTAAGCTTTTTCAGTCGGTCATAGCGAATTCTAGCCAAAGTATTGGTGCTATTCGCAAAGGCTGAGGAATTCACAACACCATAACTTGTCAGATTACCATCTCCTGCTGTCGATGATCCTAAATTTAAGTTAGACCAAATTTCAGATGACTTGATGAAACCGACTATTTTGAAATCTTTTTCTACCAAATTAGACTTCTCAGAAAGCTGAAAGGATAATTTATCACCCAGTTGATATTTCTTTTTCAAAGGAGCAGCCAGAGCAATCTCATTCTGTTTCTTGGGTAAATTGCCTGATTCTAACTGGTAAGTCGAGATGGTCTGACTTTTGGAAAACACCCTCACAGCATTGTCGGTATCCTCAATCGTCACATCTGTTACTTTCCCAAACTCTACCTTAGCACCATCAACATGCTCTAACTCTTCCTGATCAGCCTGACTAAAACCATGGCTGGCTGTTACAAATAAATCTGCTGTTTGATGGGCTTGCAGATACTCATCAGCTCGCCCTTGCATATTGGGTCTTGTTGCTTTTAAACCGATAAAGGTAAACGATCCTAAAAACATCAAAAGCATAATAGAAAGAAAGCGGCCTTTTGATCCCAACAAGGCCTTCCAGATCGTTTCCCAGTAAACCTTTTTTCTCATAAAATCACCCCTTTAATACTCAAGACTATCAATATCTAAAGGCTGATCATTGCAGGTAATCTTACTAACCTTGGCATCATGCAGATAGATCACTCTGTCAGCAATTGGCGCCAAGGACGAGTTATGCGTGACAATTATAACAGTGGCCCCTCTTTGACGAGACATATTCTGTAAGAGTTTTAGGATCTGCTTACCTGTTTGATAGTCCAGAGCTCCTGTAGGTTCGTCACATAAAAGTAACTTAGGGTTTTTAGCAAGAGCACGGGCAATAGATACTCGCTGTTGCTCTCCCCCAGACAGCTGGGCAGGAAAGTGGTCTAACCGATTTCCAAGCCCAACTTCCTCTAGGGTTTCAGCAGCATCTTTAGCATCAGACACTATTTCTGAAGCCAGTTCCACATTTTCTTTGGCTGTCAAGTTGGGAACCAAGTTATAAAATTGAAAGACAAAGCCAACATCATTGCGGCGATAAGCCGTTAACTCTTTGGGACTGTAAGCGGCAATATTATTACCATCAATCCAAACTTCCCCATCATCATTCGTATCCATACCACCAAGAATATTAAGAATCGTTGATTTGCCGGCACCAGAAGCTCCCAAGATAATAACCAGCTCTCCTTCATCAATCCCAAAGCTGATATCATTATTGGCGATAACTTCTCTTTCTCCCATCTGATAACGCTTATAGGAATGTTTCATTTCAACATAACTCATCTAACCATCTCCTTATTTAGACACTTGTTGCTTTAATCTTTCCTTTAGTATATAATAGACTAAAGTGAAAAACAAGCAGCATTATATAGACTTTTGTCTATTTAAAGAGAGGATATCCTATGACTCAAAAACGTCACACACAAAGTAAGGCCAAAATAAAAGCAGCTATTACCGAGCTGCTGCTAGAAAAGAAAGCATTTGGAGATATCACTATCCGTCAAATCACTGAAAAAGCCCACATCAACCGCAGCACTTTTTACCTTCATTATCAAGATAAATATGACTTGATTGAAAAGCTTATGCACGAAATCACTGACCATCTCCGCAAAGAATTGAGCGATGATCCTGCCAGTATTAAAGAAAAACTCATTCACAGTCTCAATTACCTACAAAGCCAGCAAGAATTTATCAAGCTCATCATTGATATAGCACCGATAAATTTTTCACAAAAAACACGCCAGTTTATTACTGAGCTGGTCGAGAACGATCCTGCCCTCTTCTATGATGCGGTCAACCCAGATCTACCCCTCCCCCAAGATTATAGGCTGACAACCTATGTTGCCAGCATTGAAAGCATCTATGCTCATTGGATGCTAACAGGTGCTCAAGAATCTCCCCAAGAGGTTGCGGATATGATTCTAGTTGTCCGAGGATTTTATCAAAAATAATCAAAAATATGGAGGTCGCATTATGGCAAGGCTATCTATCCATCGAAACATCAGTCTTTTCAACGTCCGAAGTCCGCTCTTTCTCATACTTGACAATAAGAATATTGGCCAACTGACAATTATCAAGCCGAGGGAATGCTCTATCCCAGCGAGCGAACACACTGTTTATGTCAAAGATATCTTAGGATTTACCAGTCCAGTACTGACTATAAATATTCGAGAAGATAGAGAATCTGTGGTAAAGGTAAGCAACAAACTTTCCTTACTGCTCCTATTGCTCTTTCTAATAGTATTCAGTATTCTGCTCAAAAGTCTTCTAGTCTCATTCCCTGCCTCAGCGATTAACCCTATCTTAATAACTATCTGGCTGATATCTCTTGTAGTCCTCTTCATCTTTTGCCGCCACTCCTTTTATAAGGTTCAGGAAGACACCCCAGTCCAGAACAAACATCTATGATGGCTTTGCCTTCACCCATAAATATGGGAATCTCTGAAGATTGCGTATAAATCCACTGTCATTAAGTTAAGTCAGACACATACTCAAGCGACCAACTGGACATCAGGAAATTTTTCCGTCTGAGATCCAGTTGGTTATTTTTGTGTCTACTTAAAGAAGGGGGAGTATTACCCAAAGTTTGAAATTATGGCACTCAGTAGGTAAAGCTTACCGAAAATTGCGCCCCTAGTCATCGCTTAAATAGCGATTCGATTTTCATTCTGTAACAGTCGCCCCTAAGACATTCTTGAAATGATCAAGGGCAAATTGATGATTTTCTTGAGTCAGGCTTGCCACGCAGGAAGCAGGAATCTCAATATCATAACCCAGATTATAAGCATCAATAGCTGTATGAAGGACGCAGATATCAGTGAGAACACCAGTTAAGACTAAAGTTGTCACCCACCTTTCCCGCAGCCGAATATCCAAATCCGTTCCCGCAAAGGCTGAATAGTGGCGCTTATCCAGCCAGAAAACCCGACTGTCATCCTTGATAGCTTCATAAACATCAGCCAGCTGACCATAGAGGTTGCGTCCGCTGGTCCCCTTGATATTGTGGGGTGGAAAGAGTTTGGTTTCGGGATGAAAAGTATCTCCTTCATCATGGCCATCAATGGCAAAGAAAATATAATCACCAGCTTCATAGGCTGTCTGGGTTTTAGCAGCAATGGCTGTTTCAATGGCCTGAGCAGGCTGACCTGCTGTCAGTTTGCCATCATCCGCCACAAAATCATAGGTATAATCAATCGAAATCAGCGCTTTAGTCATTTTTATCCTCCATTTTAGACATAGATATTTTCTTCATTATACTAAAAAATCCTGCCATAGGGACAGGATTTTTCTACTACTCAAAATCTTTAATCTTATCAAAGATACCTTCGTTAATAACCTTAAGGTAGGTTCCCTTCATTCCCAAAGAACGACTTTCGATAATACCGGCACTTTCCAACTTTCGCAAAGCATTGACGATAACCGAACGAGTAATTCCAATCCGATCAGCAATCACAGAAGCAGTCAAACGCCCCTCAAGACCTCCTAATTCATTAAGAATGGCAGCTACAGCTTTCATTTCCGAATAAGACAGGGTATTGATGGCCATATTAACAGCTGTTTGCTTGCGGATGGTTTCTTCCAAATTTTCTGTTTGCAGATTGAGCAATTGAATCCCAACAACGGTCGCTGCAATTTCAACCAAAATCAAGTCATCATCGGTAAATTCATCATCATTGCGCCAGATAATTAAAGATCCCAGCCGCATGCCACCACCATAGATCGGTGCTAAAGTGGTCAGACCTCTCGGATAGATATCTCGGGACTCTACTGGAAAGATGGTTAACTCGCTGGAGACAGGGATATTGGCTTCGGTATCGTAAACCCGACTAATCCCCCGCATATAGTCATCAGGGAACTGCTGAGCGTCAAAAATCTCCTCAACACGGTCGGTGTTGGTTTTATAATTCATGGCATAGCCAAGAAGCGTTCCCCCACCATCAACGATACAGACATTACAATCAATAATATCAGCCAACTGCAAGGCCATAATATTGTAAGGTAAATCCTCTTGCAAACTGTCAACCGAGCGTTGCAAGATGGATGTGATTTTTCTTGTTTTTTCTAATAAGCTAGGCATTTCTCTTTTCCCTCTTTATGATTTCACCTCATTATATCAGAGTCTTTTTGAAATCGCAATCAATTATCAGAAAATTTCTTATAGTTCCAAAATTATAGTCAATAATTTACAATTTTAATAAAAATGTTCGGATTTTAATGGATCTTTTTCCCTTTTTACATAATAGCCCCGCTGGTATCTTGCTCAAAATCAAGCTGCTATCGCTTTTTTACGAAGAAAATCTTTGCAATGCTTGGCAAACGCCAGAAAAAAGAAACCTCCCAATTCTAGGGAAGTTTCTCCAATAATAGACTTTATAACTTTAACGTTTATACTGAGCCAAGACCCGAGTGATCTTTTCTTGAACCTCTGCCAGTTCAGATACTCGGGGCAGATAAACAATGCGGAAGTGATCAGGCTTGTTCCAATTGAACCCTTTACCAGGAACTAGCATGACCTTCTCTTGCTTAAGCAAGCGCAAAACAAATTCTTCATCATCATCGACCCTATACATATTCGGGTCAATCTTAGGAAAGATGTAGAGGCCAGCCTTAGGTTTGACGGCTGTTAAGCCAGGAATATCATTGATAGCCTTAGTGATAAACTCTCTCTGCTCATAAATTCGACCGCCTGGGACTAACAATTCATCACCAGATTGGTAGCCGCCCAAGGAAGTCTGAACAACATGCTGAGCCAAAACATTGGAGCAGAGTCGCATGTTAGACAGCATATTAAGTCCTTCAATATACCCCTTGACAGACTCCTTAGGTCCGGACAAAACCATCCATCCAACCCGAAAACCACAGATACGATGGGACTTGGAGAGACCATTCATAGACACACAGAAAACATCAGGAGCCAGACTGGCGATGGCTATATGCTGTGCCCCATCCATTACCAAACGATCATAGATCTCATCCGCAAAGATAATCAAATCATTCTGCCGAGCAAGCTCAACAATGTCTTCCAAAATATCCTTAGGATAAAGGGCACCTGTTGGATTATTGGGATTAATGACCACGATCGCCTTGGTATTTGAGCTAATTTTGGACTTGATATCATCGAGATCCGGATACCATTCAGCCTGCTCATCACAGAGATAGTGGACAGCCTTACCTCCCGCTAGACTGACACAAGCCGTCCAAAGAGGATAGTCGGGCATAGGAACCAAAACCTCATCCCCATCATTTAGCAGAGCTTGCAGGGACATAGAGATCAGCTCAGAAACCCCGTTACCGATATAAATATCATCAATATCAACCGGTGGGAAGCCCTTGGTCTGACAATACTGCATAATAGCCTTGCGGGCAGAAAAAATTCCTTTAGAATCTGAATACCCCTCACTCTCTCTGACATTTAAAATCAAGTCTCGGATAACTTCGTCAGGAGCTGTGAATCCAAAAGCTGCAGGATTCCCTGTGTTGAGGCGGAGAATTTTCTCACCATTAGCCAACATACGATTAGCTTCATCAAGGACCGGCCCACGAATGTCGTAAGCCACATGTTCGAGTTTGGATGACTTATTAAATTGCTTCATTACTTGTAACCTCTGTCGCTTTATTATAGCTGAATTAATAAAAAATTGGAAACAATTTTAAGAGCTTTCGCTAAAAAAGATAGCTGAGAGGATTGGAAGAAATTTCCGAAAATTCTAGCAATCGCTTTCATAAAGTTTGAAAAAGAGGTATAATAAACTTACGAAAACAAGAATAGGGGGAACAATCCTATGATTCAAGCTTATAAACATATCCTCGTTGCTGTCGATGGTTCTGACCAGGCCGAATTGGCTTTTAAAAAAGGGATTGCTGTTGCTAAGCGCAATGATGCCGAACTTGTCTTAGCCCATGTTATTGATACTCGGGCTATCCAGAACATCGCTGCCGTTGATACCTTCACCTACGAAAACCTTGAAAAAGAAGCTGATGCTCTTTTAGGCGGCTACGAAAAAACTGCCAAGGAAGCCGGCGTCAAAGAAGTCCGTAAAGTAATCGAATTCGGCAACCCTAAACGTCTTTTAGCCATTGATATTCCTAAACGTGAAAAGACTGACTTGATTCTTTTAGGAGCGACCGGTCTTAATAATTTTGAACGTCTTTTAATTGGTTCTTCTTCTGAGTATATCATGCGTCATGCCAAGGTGGATATTTTAGTTGTTCGTGATGAACAAAAGACTTTGTAAATCAGCTAGTAGCTGTTTGCAAAAATGATGAAAAATCCTTGCCTGTTGAGCAAGGATTTTTCTGATAGCTTCGGCTATTTTCAGTTAGGAAAGTAAAGCTAATCATTTAGACTGCTAGTCTCGCTGGCTTTTCGCCGCAGAGCTTTATGCAGCTGGCGATCAACTTCTCGCTTAATGGCAGGTTCTGGAGCAAAACGCTTTTCCCAATCATCTGGTTTTAAAATTTTATGAGTCACTGGGTCAAAATGGGCTTTGCCGTCCGGGAAGGTCTTCCCCATATTAGCCGCATGAACAATATCAAAAACACCACTAGGATCAACGCCCATCAGGACGAAGGAGCCATAGGTTAGATAGAGCAAATCAATCAAAGCATCAACTTGCCCAACCAGCGGACTTTCTGGATGCTTCTTGGCTTGCACCTTGGTCGCTGCCTTATCTAAAGCAGTATGCAAGTTAGCTAGGGCCTGCTCAAAGTCATCTGAGGTCTGACAGGTTGCATAAATGAATTCAACAATTTCCTCCAATTTAAAGTCAGCCCGATGGCTTGCTTCTTCAAGACCATAAACTCGAGGAGTATTGTTAGTTGCCCCATCCATAAGCCGGTGAAAATCACGCACTTTATTGAAATTATCATCAGCTGACAGAAAGTCATTTTCACTTCCCAGATGGATGAGACCATAATGGGACAGAGCCTTGGCAATACCATTTTGATTGTTGGAGTCAGTGATATAGTGAGCCGTCTGCTTGAGCGCCTCAGTCCCATTCCCCATGGCAATACCAATACCAGAACCCAGCAGCATCTCAATATCATTTTCCGAATCGCCAAAGGTCATGACTTCAGATAGCTCGAAATCAAAAATCTGACCCAAGCGTTCAATTCCCTTAATTTTGGACTGACCTTCTGAAATCAAGTCAGCTGAGTAAGGACTGGAACGAGTGATTTTAATATGAGGAAATTTTTCCTGAATCTTACTGGTCTCGCCTTCAGTTGCCACCATGACGACCTGATAGACAGGCTCTCGCATAATAGTTTTTAGGGCCTCTAAGTTCTGAGGTTTGACACGACGAATAATGTTTTTAAAGGACCGCTCAACAAACTTGGCCAGACGTTTGGGGACCAGCCGACTGGCCACTTGACCAAAGCGGGAAGTTCCCATATTGATGATATTAGAACCTAAGAGGCCGACCGATGTCCCTAGAGAAACCTCTCTTCGGCGTTCTTGAGCATATTTTATCAAGCGGTAAACAGTTGATTTGGGTAATTGATTCTGGTAGATAACCCGATCGCGACTGACGATGTACTGACCGTTATAGGTGACCGCAAAATCCAACCCCAGATTTTCCATGAAAGGAGCGACGAAAGCCGGACCGCGACCAGTAGCTAGGCCGACAAAGATGCCTTGATTTTTCAGCTCAGCAATAGCTTGCTGGGTCGTCCGCGAAACGTTTTTACGGTCGTTCAAAAGCGTGCCATCAATGTCAAAAAATACTGCCTTAATTGCCAAAACGCCGGCTCCTTTCCAGTCTTTTATGATAGAATAAATTATAACACAATTTCAGAAAGAAAAAAGTACGATGAAAAAAATCCTTGTTCTCCATACTGGCGGTACTATTTCCATGCAGGCAGACGATGCTGGTCAAGTTAACTCCAGCAAGGATAACCCTATGAACCATATTGGGCTAGACTTGTCCAACATTGAGTTAACCGTTCTTGATTTTCTTAATATTCCCAGCCCCCACATGACTCCTTACCACATGCTGGCCCTTTACCATAAGATTAGGGAATGCGCCGATCAGTTTGATGGAGTGGTCATCACTCATGGGACTGACACTTTAGAAGAAACAGCCTATTTTTTGGATACCATGGCAATCCCAGAGATTCCCATTGTTTTGACAGGAGCCATGCGGTCATCCAATGAACTGGGAAGTGATGGCGTCTATAATTACCTGTCAGCCATTCGAGTAGCCAGTCACAATAAGGCGACAGACAAGGGAGTTCTGGTAGTCATGAACGATGAAATTCATGCAGCCAAGTATGTGACCAAGACCCACACCACCAATGTGGCTACCTTTAATACCCCAACCCACGGTCCCCTTGGCATTATTATGAAACATGACATTCTCTTTTTTAAAACGGCAGAACCTAGGGTCCGTTTTGACTTAGATACCATCACCGGAACGGTGCCCATCATCAAGGCTTATGCTGGCATGGGAGTGGGCGAGGGGATTATCAGTCTTTTAGATCCGCAGAAAATTGATGGGGTAGTTATCGAGGCCTTAGGTGCTGGAAACCTACCACCCGAAGCAGCGAGTGAGTTGGAATGGCTGATGAGTCAAAACGTGCCAGTTGTGCTTGTCTCTCGCTGCTTCAATGGCATTGCCGAGCCCGTCTACGCCTATCCTGGTGGGGGCGCTAAATTGCAGGAATCTGGGGTTATGTTTGTCAAGGAACTCAATAGTCAAAAGGCCAGACTCAAGCTTCTTATCGCTCTCAGTGCTGGGTTAAAAGGAAAAGCATTAAAAGAATATATTGAGGGATAACAATGGAGGAAGAACAAGACCAGTAGCCGCACTCGGTGACCAACTTAATTCGCCAGACTGTTTAACCTATAGGTATAATACTGTATTCTCGCTGATACTGATTAATGCTTAAAGCATCCAGTCTACCATCACGAATCCCCACTACGTTAAGAGAGCTATTTCGAAATAGAAGGCTGGAAAAAAGTATTCCAGCCTTCTATTTTTTTGCAGTAATAACAGTTTAACGCAGTGGTTGAAAGTAAGACCTGTTGGCTATACCAAGAAGTCTTACCCCTGCACAGTTCATTAAGTACTTTAGTCAGCACCAATGAACCACTGCTGATTGGAGGTCCTTATCTTGGGGTGCAGTCCCATTTTCAGGCACCCCCTTAAACAGTCCACTGGACTGTTTAACTACTCTGCAATTGTTAGCGGCCATCCTAGTCAGCTGTGCGGAGATGGGACGACGAAGTCAATTTATATAAAAAATTGGTTTCTTATACGTAATCTTCAAAGATTACAATGTTTTGTGGGTGAGAGCGAAGCCATCATGGCTGTTTGTCCCACTCTCTTCATTTCATCATATCTCGGTAAATAGCCATTTTATCCTTCAAATTTTCCATAAACAATTGATAATCGGCTATCTTAGATTCCAGAAAAAGTTGGTGTTCTTGTAAAATGTCAAAACGCTCTTTAACAGTTTCCTCACCCTGATATCGCAAATCGGCATAGCGTTTGATTTGGGATAAGGGCATTCCCATGGCCTTTAAGCGTTTAATGAACTCAGCAAATTCTAAATCCTTTTCCGAAAACTCACGAATACCATTATGACGTTGGACCTGCAGGAAACCTTGCTTTTCATAATACCTTAATGTACTCTCTTTAATCCCCGTTTTTTTAGCAAATTCACTAATTTTCATTTTTCCCTTGACTTAAACCTCCCTTTAAGTTTTACAATCAGTATATCACATGAATTTGTGAAATAAAAAATGAAAAGAGAAATCTTATGACACAATCGCGCTTTGACATTGGTTTAGAAAAATTCGCTGAAATTGACGGGGAGTTAGGACAGGCCACCAAAGAAAATTTAGACCAAATTTCGCCTGACCTTTCTAGAATGGTCATTGAAATGTTTGGGGATGTTTACAAAAGAGAAGGATTATCCCTAAGAACACGGGAACTTATAGCCATATCTACCTTGCTGGCTATGGGAGGCTGTGAAGAACAGCTACGGATGCACACTTATGCTGCCTTATCTGCTGGTGTGACCAAAGAAGAAATCGTTGAGATTTTGATTCAAGACATCAACTATTGTGGTATTGCTAGAGTTTTAAATGCTGCTAAGGTCATCAAGGAAGTTTTAGCCTAAACCACTTAACCATTCAGAAAGGAAAAATTTCTTTTCTGAATTTTTTATTGTTTTCTAATCAAAATTTCCTTGTTCTTTTAAATTGGCTGAGAGCATAGACCAACGGGGATCAGCCTGCCAATCCTTCTGAGTAACAATTTGACTGGCAACTTTTCTGGCTTCCTCTAAGATATTATAGTCTTCGACAATATCTGCCACTTGAAACTCCGGAATTCCCGACTGACGGGTACCAAAGATTTCACCAGACCCCCGCATTTTCAGATCTTCCTCAGCCAGAACAAAACCATCAGTAGTCTCACACATGGCTTGCATCCGCCGTTTACCAACCTCATTTTTAGGATTGGCTACCAGAACACAGTAGGACTGCTTATCACCCCGACCGACTCGGCCTCGCAGTTGGTGGAGTTGGCTGAGACCAAAGCGGTCGGCATCCATAATAATCATGACTGTGGCATTGGGAACATTGACTCCGACTTCGATCACAGTCGTTGAAACCAGAACTTGCAGCTTTCCATCATTGAAGTCCTGCATAATCTGATCTTTTTCATCATTTTTCATGCGACCGTGCATGAGGGATATCTGAGTTTGGGCTCCGAAGAAATCAACCAGCTCTTGGTGCAAATCAAGAGCATTTTTCAAATCCAGACTCTCGGATTCTTCAATCAAGGGGGAAATAACATAGGCTTGAGCTCCTTTGCCTACTTCTCCCTGCAACCAAGTTAGGACTGTTTCTAATTGCTCATGTTTAACCCAGCGGGTAATAATGGGCTTACGCCCAGCTGGCATCTGGTCAATAACAGAGACATCCATTTCGCCAAAAGCCGTAATGGCCAAAGTTCTAGGGATAGGAGTAGCTGTCATCATGAGAACATCAGGATTATTCCCCTTTTCACGGAAAATTCGGCGCTGATTAACGCCAAAACGGTGCTGCTCATCGGTAATGACCAACCCCAACTTGTGGTAGGAAACCCCGTCTTGGATTAAGGAATGAGTTCCAACAATCATATCCACCGAACCGTCTGCAATCCCAGTCAGAGCTGCCTTTTTAACCGCTGATTTCATGCCAGCAGTCAAGAGAGCAATGTTAAGATCAGGAAAGAGCTTAATCAGGCTCTCAAAATGCTGTTGGGCCAAGATTTCTGTCGGTACCATCAGGGCTGATTGAAAGCCTGCTGTATAGGCTGCATACATAGCCAGACTGGCGATGACTGTCTTGCCAGAGCCCACATCACCTTGCAAAAGCCGATTCATGTGAGCACCTGATTTCATGTCCGCTAAAATTTCTTCCAAACTCCGCTTCTGGGCCTGAGTCAAACTAAAGGGGAGCTGGTCAATCTCTTTTTTGAGGGCCTGCTCGTCGTAAGGGATAGCTAGTCCGTTGCTTGCCGCCCTGTTTTGCGATTTAAGAACCTGCAAATTGAGCTGAAAATAAAAGAGTTCTTCAAATTTAATTCGTCGCAAGGCCTGCTTGTATTCAGCTAGGTCTTTTGGAAAATGCATAGCCCTAGTTGCTGTCTGACGATCTAAAAGACGATACCTTGCTAGCAGGTCCTGAGGCAGATTCTCTTCAAGTTCTTCCAAAGCTCCGCTATCAAAGGCTGCCTTGATGGCCTTGACTAAGGCATTTTGCGAAATTCCTTGGGCTACATGGTAGACTGGCTGTATATCATCTTGGACCTGAGCTAGGACCTTCATACCTGTCACAGCTGATTTGCGAGCATCCCACTTGCCAAAAATAGCAACTTCTTGCCCCAGCTCAATTTTATCGGCTAGATAAGGTTGGTTGAAAAAACTGACTGCAATCACAGCATCACCCTGCTTGAGCTTAAAGGATAGACGATTGCGCTTAAAACCATAATATTGAACATTGGCAGGTGTCACAACAGTTCCTGTAACAACAGCCTTTTCCCCATCGATCAGTTCGGCGACAGACCTAGCCTTAAAATCCTCATAGCGAAAAGGATAGTAAAGTAGGAGATCCTCCACTGTATAAAGGCCTAACTTGGTAAATTTTTCAGCGGACTTGGGCCCAAATCCCTTGAGTACCGCAATTGGTTGGTCACATAACATGAGTTTATTATAACATACCGTCCGACTGGAAGGATACTCAGCTACTATAGCCGATTCCTATGATTGCCAAAATTAAATTATCAGATTTTTATAATAATATCCCGTTCACGACATATTTTGACCGTTTCACGACAAGTATATATTATCACTGACATTTTATGCTACTATATTCCTGCCTAATATATTTGAAGAAAATTTTTCTAAATTCTTATCAAGTTCATCTCTTGCATTTTCACCATATCAGGAGGCCAGCAGGATATGCGAAAACAAAAATTAGCATCCTTACTGATTTTAGTAGTTTTAGGAATCACAAATTTATTTAGACATCTGGGATTATTAGCGCAAGTGATTAACCTCCTTGGCCTCTCCCTTTTGCTATATGCAATTCTTACGGATAAGGATAAAAGCTAACGAGACTAGCTGAAAAATAGGCTTAATCCCCCCTTAAATAATAGAAATAGCCCCCACTGAAACAACAACGGTTGCTAAGTGAGGGCTGTTTGATTACTTTTTATTCATATTCTCTCGGTACACGATCACTAAGTAGGCAGAGTACTTCATAGTTAATCGTTCCCCGCTTTTGAGCCACATCGGTGGCTGAAATGGTTTGATCAACGCTTGTACCAATTAGAGTCACTTTTGTCCCCAAAGGATAACTTTGAGGCAATTTGACTGTAATCTGATCCATAGACACACGTCCGACAATGGGGCATCTCTGCCCATCAATCAAAACATCAAATCCTTGCATATCCCGGGTCCAGCCATCCGCATAGCCAAGAGGCAGGGTACCGATCCATTCTTCCTCAGAACTAGTATAAGTGGCCCCGTAACCTATATCTGTGCCAACCGGAACTTTTTTCACATGAACTAAGGCAGACTCCAAGGTCAGAGCAGGTTTTATTGTATAGGGTAAAGTCAACTCACAACCGCTAGGATTGAGACCATAAATAACCAAGCCTAAGCGAACAGCGGTAAAAATGCCCTCCCTGTGCCAAAGACTCGTTGCCGAATTACTCGCGTGAACAATTTCTGGGCAATAATCTAAGCCTGCTACTAACTCCTTGAAAAAAGCCAGTTGTTCTTGGAACTTATGATCATCAGCTTCATCAGCTGTAGCAAAATGGGTAAAAATCCCTCTGACCTGACTGCCAGCCTTCAATAGTCCTGAAATCAAGTCGTTAGCCTCAGCCAGACTGCGAACCCCAATTCGCCCCATACCTGAATCTACAGCAACATGAATCAAAATTCCTTCTAAATCAAGCTGCTTCTGCTGAGCTGCTTCTAACCATTCTAAACTGGCTACTGTCAGAGTCAGGCGATAATCTCGAGCTAGGGCAACTTCATCTGGCAGAACCACACCTAAGATGAGAATAGGCTTTCTTATTCCAGCCTGACGCAACTCAATCCCTTCATCAATATTAGAAACACAGAAACCATCTACCAACCTTTGAATATGGCTGGCAACAGCAACAGCTCCATGTCCATAGGCATTGGCCTTAACAACAGCAAAGGTTTTAACTGCTTGAGGAATACGATCCTGAACCTGTTTAATATTATTTGAAATAGCTGACAAATCAACCTTAGCCAGAGTTGGTCGGTGTAAACTTGAAATCATATCAGAACCTCTTTTTTGATTTTATTTCAAAGACAGTAAAAAAATTCTAACTTCCGCTAATCCACTTCCAAAATCACACTGGCTTGAACAAAACCACCGCTATGAGAAATAGAGACAAAAGCATTACCTGAGAAGACCTTGCTGGTAATAATAGGAGCTCCTTTTTCATTAGTTGCCACCTCAATATCATGAAAACGTAATTTACCGATTCCAGTCCCCCAGGCCTTGGCAAAAGCTTCCTTGGCTGACCAGCGTCCTGCCAGATATTCCATTTTTCTTCGACCTTCGAGAGAGTCAAAACGCTGAAACTCTAAATCGGTCAGAACTTTTTGAGCAAAAGCAGGATTGCGGACATAAGCTCCTTCAACCCGCGAAATCTCCTGCAAATCAATACCGTGTCCAATAATCATCTTTTATCCTTCACATAAAATTCATCCCAGCCTAGAAACCCGGGCTGACTCTTTCTTATTGCAGTATGTTTCAGTAAAATAATCCCTCGTTCAGCTTAAAAAGCGTGATTTTTAAAAAGAGATTAGCCACTGACTTCCACCTTAATCTCACGGTAAAGGAGCTGAGATTTTCCCAGCTCCCGACCATTAGTTATTTAAAAAGTCTTCAAAGGAATCCTTACCTAAGGTTTGGTAGATTTCTCGAATCAATTTTTCGGTCTTATCCCAACCCAGACATGGATCCGTAATAGATTTACCAAAGACTTCTGGCTTGTCCTGACGGCCATCTTCTAAATAAGATTCAATCATAAAGCCACGCACATACTTGTTAATCTGCTTATTCCAATCACGATTAATCAAGGTTTGCCGAACAATTCGAATTTGATCCAGATAGTTCTTGCCAGAATTATCATGATTAGTGTCGATCAGGATGAAGGGATAAGCTAATCCCATCTGCTCGTAACGTTCAATGGCCTTGACTAAAATATCATAGTAAAAATTAGGCTCATTTTCACCATGTTCATTCGTTGCTCCACGCAGAATGGCATGAGCCAGTGGATTTCCATCAGTGTCAACTTCAGCATCATGATAGATAAAGTTCTGCTTGTTCTGAGCTGCATAGATAGCATTAAACATAATATTAAGATTGCCGGAAGTTGGATTTTTCATACCAGTTGGGACATCAATCCCCGAAGCCACAAAACGATGTTCCTGATCTTCAACTGAACGCGCCCCAATCGCATGGTAGGAAACCAAGTCATCAACTAAGGGTAGATTTGAGGGATAGAGCATTTCATCTGCTGTGGTCAAACCAGTTTCGGTAATCACACGATAGTGCAGATTTCGGACTGCTGCAATCCCATTGATGAGATCGGGTAATTTTGAAGTATCCGGTTGGTGAATCAGGCCCTTGTAGCCATCACCATTAGTCCGTGGCTTAGCTGTATAGACCCGCATAACCATAAAAACACGGTCTTTAACTTCTTCCTGCAAGGCAGATAGGCGGTGAGCATATTCTAAAACAGCATCTTCATTATCGGATGAACAAGGTCCGATAACCAAGAGCAGGCGATCGTCCTCTCCTTTAATGATAGCATCTAGTTCTTTATCTCTAGCTTCTTTTTTAGCCAGTGCCTCTCCTTCAAGTTTTGACAGTTGTTTAACTTGAGCAACGTTAATTTTTTGGCTCTTTTGATGAATTCCCATATTATTTTCCTAGTGTTTCGTATATTTCGTGGATGAGTTCAGCAGTTTTATCCCAACCCAAGCAAGGGTCAGTGATAGACTTACCATAGACATCTGGTTGGTTTTGACGGCCGTCTTCTAAATAAGACTCAATCATAAAGCCACGAACAAATTTGTTAATTTTATCACTCCAGTCACGGTTAATCAGGGTTTGCCGGACGATCCGCACCTGTTCCAGATACTGCTTTCCAGAGTTATCGTGGTTAGTATCAATAACGATAAATGGATTTTCCAAGCCCATCTCTTCATACTGATCGATGGTCGCCAGAAGATCATCATAATAGTAGTTTGGCACATTCTTACCATACTCATTGAGAGCCCCCCGCAAAATAGCGTGAGCTAGAGGGTTTCCTGTTGTTTTGACTTCCTGACCGTTATAGAGGAAGTTCTGCGGAGATTGGGCAGCATACATGCCATTGAACATAACATTGAGGTTACCTGAAGTTGGATTCTTCATGCCAGTTGGGACATCAATACCCGAAGCTACAAAACGGTGTTGTTGATCTTCAACCGAACGAGCTCCAATAGCAATATAAGATACCAAATCATCAACTAAAGAGAGGTTTTCTGGATAAAGCATTTCATCTGCCGTGGTCAATCCAGTTTCGGTAATCACCCGATAATGGAGATTACGAACAGCTTTGATACCATTAATCAGATTGGGCTGACCTTGAGCATCTGGCTGGTGAACCAAACCCTTGTACCCATCACCATTGGTCCGCGGTTTAGCGGTGTAAACCCGCATCACCATAAAGACGCGTTCTTTGACCTTTTCTTGTAAATCAGCCAAACGATGGGCATAATCTAAGACAGCATCTTCATTGTCTGATGAGCAAGGACCTATAACCAAGAGCAGACGGTCGTCCTCTCCCTTGATAATCGCCTCTAGCTCTTTATCACGTGCTTCCTTACGTGATAAGGCTTGGCCGGTTAATTTAGAAATCTGCCGAACCTTCTCAACATCAATTTTGTCACTTTCTGGAATAAATGCCATACTTGCCTCCCTTTTAATATAAAATAAAACTCCGAAGAGACTTATTTTGAAGACTAGATTTGCTAGGGTAACTCCAAAAACTTGGGAGGAAATTGCCCTTACAACCCAGTAACATTTTGAATTTGTAAAAGTAAAAGTGATATAAAATACATTATATCACTTTCTAGTCTTATTTCAATCTGATTTTAGACAGTTATGCAACTCTATACCAGCATTAAGAACTTGTATTCACATTTTTTGACAGTTAGCCTTATGTGGTAGGGACGCAAGCGACCTCCTAACGGAGTTCCATTGCTCATTTTCAAGCCAGAGTCTTGAAAATCCCCTCGACGATTGACTTAAATAGGACAATCGTCTTTTTACCACGGCGGCAACTGTCTGTTTTGAGCGACCTTATGGTCGCTTTTCCCAGCTGACGCTAAGAATTTAAACTTGTGAATACAGTTTCTAAGTTCTGCTGACTTTAAACGGCTCAACAATCTGCCTGCCTAACTAACCCGACGACGGCCGTGGCAATTTTTGAACTTCTTACCAGAACCGCACGGACAAGGATCATTGCGCTTGACATCGGTGAAGTCAAGGTCTTGATCTGCTACTACTTGACCAGACCTTTGAGCTGCAATATTAGCCGCTGCAGTTGTATGAGCCTGAGCTGTTGTTTTTTCCCGTTCTTGCTGATGAATTTGTGCCTTCATCATCAGACGAGTCACATCAAACTCAATGGCTCCAATCATATCATTGAACATGCGGAAACTTTCAGATTGGTATTCAACGATAGGGTTATTCTGGGCATACCCACGCAGACCAACGGAATTACGCAATTGATCAAGAGCATCGATATGGTCGGTCCATTTGTTATCCACAACTCGTAAAATCAGCACCTTTTGAAACTCGATAACAGACTCTTGATCCGGCAGCTTAGCGATCTGCGAATCGTAAACGTCCATAGCGCGGTCGTAGAGTTCATCCTTCATTTCTTCATAAGACCACTCATCTAAGTCATCCATACTGATAGAATCTTCAGGCAGGAGATTATTGTGAGCAAAATTAAGAATAGCTTCCAAGGCTTCGTCAACATTACTATTGCGACTATGACCATCTATGGTACGGTCAATGGTCCGCCGAATCATCGCTTTAATTTCTGGGCCAAGATCGCGTTCAGCCGTAATAACATCATAACGCTCGGCATAGATGATTTCACGCTGTTCCCGCATGACATCATCGTATTGGAGGACTTGTTTCCGAATATCGTAGTTATTTCCTTCAACGCGTTTTTGAGCAGACTCCACCTGACTGGTCAGAAGGCGCGATTTTATCACCACATCTTCATCCTCTGGCGAGACTCTCTCCAAGAAGAACTTAACTCGCTCAGACCCGAAACGTTTCATCAGGTCATCTTCGAAGGATAGATAAAATTGAGATTCTCCCTTGTCTCCTTGACGACCTGAACGACCGCGCAGCTGGTTATCGATCCGGCGGCTTTCATGGCGTTCTGTACCAATAACGCAAAGGCCGCCTAACTCTACAACACCCTTACCAAGCTTAATGTCTGTACCCCGACCAGCCATATTGGTTGCAATGGTAACAGCGCCGCGTTGCCCCGCATTCATAATAATTTGCGCTTCTTTTTCGTGGTTCTTGGCATTTAGGACCTCATGCGGAATACCAGCCTTTTGCAACTTCTTAGAGATTAAATCAGAAGTCTCAACTGCTACGGTACCGACCAAAACAGGCTGTCCTTTTTCATGACGTTCCTTAATATCTTCAATAACCGCCCTAAACTTAGCATCTGTAGTTGCAAAAAGCAAGTCTGGGTGGTCAATACGCTGGACAGGTCGGTTGGTTGGAATCGGAATGACCCGCATGTTGTAAATTTCACGGAACTCTTCTTCCTCAGTTTTACCAGTACCAGTCATCCCTGAGAGCTTACGATACATCCGGAACATATTTTGATAAGTGATTGAAGCCGACGTCTTGGATTCATCTTGAATTGGCACACCTTCTTTAGCTTCAATGGCTTGGTGGAGACCGTCAGAAAAACGCCGTCCTTCCATGGTTCGACCAGTGAACTGATCGACAATGAGAACTTCTCCTTCAGAAACCACATAGTCCATATTAAGAGTCATGATATAGTTGGCCCGCAAAGCATTATCAATATAATGGGTCAAGGCAACATTATCAATATCGTAAAGGTTTTCTAAATTGAAGAATTCCTCAGCCTTATCAATTCCTGAGTCCATAAGGCCAATGGTCTTAGAAGGGACATCAATAGCATAATCGACAGATTCCAACGTCTTAACAAACTTATCAGCCCGTGTATAGAGAGCACTAGTTTCGGAACTGACAGGCCCTGATACGATCAAAGGTGTCCGCGCTTCGTCAATTAGAACCGAGTCAACTTCATCAACCAGAGCGTAGTTAAGCGGACGCTGTACCATATCCTCCTTGCGGACAACCATGTTATCACGAAGATAATCAAATCCGACTTCTGAGTTGGTTGAATAAGTAATGTCACAGTTATAAGCTTCCCGCTTTTCAGCTGGCGACTTAGAAGACAAGTTAATCCCAACCGAGAGACCAAGCCAGCTGTAAAGCTCTCCCATCTCAGTGGCATCACGAGCGGAAAGATATTCGTTGACGGTAATAACATGAACCCCATCGCCTGCTAAGGCATTGAGGTAAACAGGCATAGTTGCCGTCAACGTTTTACCTTCACCAGTCCGCATTTCTGAAACATCACCATTGTGGAGAACAATCCCCCCCATGATTTGCACACGGTAAGGGAAGAGGCCAAGCACCCGCTTAGCGCCTTCACGAACAACCGCAAATGCCTCAAACAGCAATTGATCCAGCGTCTCTCCCTCTTGATAACGCTTCTTAAATTCCTCAGTTTTGCCTTGAAGTTCTGAATCTGACAATGCTTCCATTTCGTCCGCATAAGATTCAACCTTCTTGGCCATCTTTTCTAATTTTCTAATTTCGCCTCTGTCATTTTCAATGACCTTGCGTAAAATATTTGCCATCTCTTTTCCTTTCGATAGTCACTAACATCATATTTTATCATAAAAGCCATACCGATACAATAATTCAACTAGCCTAATCCATTCAAAATACTAGGTTGAATTGGCCATTTATTTTTCTAACAACAAAGTATCTGGCAGCCTGCTATGGATAGTCAGATTTAATAGGCTTATTCAAAAATAAGTCAGATTACAATTAATTCAGTTCGTAACTCAAATCGCTTCCCTTGATTGCGATAGGAATAAACTATAATTGAAAAGTCTTAAATTTGGCATTGAAATGTTCCTCTTCTATGCGAATAAACACTATTGCATAACCTATCTTTCTCGGTTAGTTGATGATGAAATGATCAATGTTTGCTACATCAATACAGATACCACAAAACTCAAATCACTTTAAGCTAAAAAGCAACAGTCAATCAACTGTTGCTTTTACTGTATGGGACTATTTATCAACTTAGACCTAAATGAAGCTAAATTTAACTTCCGTATTGCGTTAATTAAATATCGCCATCTTGTCTTTTTCCAAATACCCCAACCATGACTACAAGGACAAGAGCGCTACCTGCAAGACTAGCAAAACTTAGATTTTTATCACCTGTCTCTGGTAAACGTTTTGACTGTCTATCATGCTTTTTCGTCACCAACTGTACAGGTACTTCATTAACAACGACGCTGGTCTTTCTACTCTCACTAGAAACTGAATTTGGAAGATCAGTATCATGAGTCCCCGGATCGTCAGATGAATCAGGAGTAGGGGCATTAGGTACAATTGGAGGGAGCGGAGGCAGAGGTTGACCAGGAATTACCGGCGGACAACCACAGATACCGCCACGACCATCTTTTCCATCCCTAACAGTCACTGTTGACGTTGATCCATCTGCATTCGTTACTGTAATCGTATAGCTACCATCATGATTATCGGTAACTTGTACGATTGGTGCTTTACCATCTTTACCGTCTTTACCATCTCTTACAGTTACTGATGAGGTTGTTCCATCGCCATTCATTAGCGTAATAGTATATGTACCATTTCCGTTATCTTTAACGGTTGCAGTAGCCGATTTACCGTCCCTGCCGTCTACACCGTCACGACCAGCGGCTCCGGTGTCTCCTTTGTCACCCTTATCGCCTTTAACGCCTTGGGCACCATCGGAAACGGTAACGCTGCTCTTTTCGTCGTCAGAAACGATGCCATCACCGTTAGTATCGGTTCCTGTGGTGATCGTCTTAATACCGTCGTGATTATCCACGACATTGACAAAGCCTGCGGCGCCGGCTTTACCGTCCTTGCCGTCTACGCCGTCACGACCTGTAGCTCCGGTATCACCCTTGGCACCTTGGGCACCGGTGTCTCCTTTTTCACCCTTATCGCCTTTAACGCCTTGGGCGCCATCAGAAACAGTGACACGGCTCTTCTCATTTTCTGAGACTACACCATCGCCATTAGTATCCGTACCTGTAGTGATTGTCTTGGTGCCGTTGTGGTTATCCACGACATCGACGAAACCGGCGGCACCAGCTTTACCATCTACGCCATCACGACCGGCGGCACCTGTATCGCCCTTGTCACCCTTGGCACCTTGGGCGCCATCGGAAACAATTACGCTGGTCTTCTCATCGTCAGAAATGATGCCGTCACCGTCGATATCCGTACCTGTGGTGATTGTCTTGGTGCCATTGTGGTTATCGACAACATTGACGTAACCCGCGGCGCCTGCTTTGCCGTCTACGCCGTCACGACCTGTAGCTCCGGTATCACCCTTGTCACCTTTAACACCTTGGGCTCCGTCTGAAACTGTCACGCTGTTTTTCTCATCGTCAGAAACGACACCATCGCCGTTAGTATCGGTGCCAGTCGTAATTGTCTTGGTGCCGTTATTGTTATCTACAACATTGACGAAGCCGGCGGCACCTGCTTTACCGTCTACACCATCGCGACCTGCAACGCCTGTGTCTCCTTTATCACCCTTGTCACCTTTGGCACCTTGGGCTCCATCGGAAACCGTCACGCTGCTCTTTTCATCGTCAGAAACGATGCCATCACCGTTGGTATCCGTACCAGTCGTAATCGTCTTGGTGCCGTTGTGGTTATCCACAACATCGACGAAACCGGCGGCACCTGCTTTACCGTCTTTGCCATCTCGGCCATCTCGACCTGCGGCTCCGGTATCTCCTTTAGCTCCTTGGGCTCCATCGGAAACAGTGACATGGCTCTTTTCATCTTCTGAGACCACACCATCGCCATTAGTATCCGTACCTGTGGTGATCGTCTTAGTGCCATTGTTGTTATCCTTGACATCAACGAAGCCTGCGGCGCCGGCTTTACCGTCCTTGCCATCTACACCATCGCGACCTGCAGCTCCGGTATCGCCTTTGTCACCTTTAGCTCCGGTGTCTCCTTTTTCACCCTTATCGCCTTTGGCACCAGTATCACCTTTGGCACCATCAGAAACAGTAACACTGTTCTTCTCATCGTCAGAAACGATGCCATCACCGTTAGTGTCTGTACCAGTTGTAATTGTCTTGGTACCATCGTGGTTATCAACAACATTGACGTAACCAGCCGCACCAGCTTTACCATCTACGCCGTCACGGCCATCGCGACCGGCAGCTCCAGTATCTCCTTTAGCGCCTTTATCTCCCTTGTCGCCTTTAGCGCCTTGGGCTCCATCGGAAACCGTCACGCTGCTCTTTTCATCGTCAGAAACGATGCCATCACCGTTGGTATCCGTACCAGTCGTAATCGTCTTGGTGCCGTTGTGGTTATCCACAACATCGACGAAACCGGCGGCACCTGCTTTACCGTCTTTGCCATCT
>NZ_JAAKDU010000019.1 GCF_011038795.1 Streptococcus tangpeifui | reverse complement strand
AGAGAGCTTATCTACCGAATTTTAGTCGTATTTTTATACTCATGCTTATCGCATATTTTGGGGTGCTCGTCAGTAGAGTGGATCAGTTTTGCCCTCGATTACTAGAATCATTAACTCGTCAACCACAAAGCCCTCACTAAGATTATACACCTAGTGAGGGCTGTGTGTCCGTTTTCATTATTCTGTGGGTGAGGGCGGAGCCATCATGGATGTCTTGCCCAGCTTTTTTAAGCGCTTAATTTAATTTCAAAAATAGTTCCTGTCGGTTCATTATCACGAACAGAGATAGTTCCTTTCAAGGCATCCACAATCTGCTTAGCTAAAGATAGCCCTAAGCCAAAACCACCGGTCTGACGATTGCGAGCTTTATCAATCCGGTAAAAGCGGTCAAAAATCTTTATCTTATCTTCCTCGCTAATACCAGCCCCATTATCCGCAACTGAGATAAGCATTTTGCCTGCTTCGCTAGTAACGCTAATATCAATAGCCCCATCTTCTCCTGTGTACTTAACAGCATTATCAAAGAGAATGGTCATGACTTGCTTAATTAATGTCTTATCAGATTTCATCGGTAAATCAAGCTGATTACGACAGGTTAAACTTTTGCCATTTTCCTCAGCAATCATTTGGTAATTCTCAAAAATACTGTCAAAGAAAGCTGGCTCAATTTCTTCAATGTTAGGATTAAGATGATCATCTCGCCTAGCTAAATTCAACAGATTGGTAGTTAAAATCCGCATATTCCGGACTTCTTCCAAACTAGAAGCAATAGTTTCATAATTGTCCAAAATCGTTTGGTCTGGCTTACGAAAAAGACTCTCTAAACGGTTTTGCAAAACCGTCAGAGGTGTCCGCAATTCATGACTGGCATCCTCAACAAAATTCTTTTGCCTTTCATAACTTTCCACAATCGGCTTACGTGACCAATTGGCCAGATAGACACTGGCAAAGACTGACAATAGCCAGAAGGTTACCATCACCGATATAATGATAATTTGATAACGAGAATTAACACTATCCAGCTGATTGACGCTAATGGCAATAGTGACATAAGCAACCTTAGGAAATTGCTTGTCTGATACCGCAATGGTCTTATAGCGGTAGTGTTCCTTCTCGCGAAAACTACCATCAATACTAACCTCGTTGACATCACCCAGTTCATCCCGATTCATTTTCAGTTTGTTCAGTCCGGAAAAAATTTCTGAGCTATTGAGTACCTTGCCATTTTTATCATACATGACTGTTTCAATCGTAGCATTCAATTCCACATGGGATTTGTTTTGTTCTGGACTACCTGAAGCATTTGCATCAGCGGGAAGAGTCGTCCCATTTCCCAAAAAATCATCCCCATCAGTAAAGATGGAGAGATCTGAATCATCATTACCATCAAAGGCTGAGTAAAGACTCGCCTTATACATATTCATATAGATATAGGAGTTAACACTTTCAGCTGCCTTATCGAGGTTGTCATCAACTGATGAATAAATCCCAATCCGCATGATTTGCAAAATCAAAATGGTCATCACCAAGAAAATTACGGTGAAGACAGATAGGAAGTGAAGAAAAGTCGAGAATCCTTCAGAAAAGAGACCCTTCTTTAACTTATTGAACATCCTTTAAGATATACCCCACACTACGTAGTGTTTGCAAGTTTTGCTCGAAATCTGTTCCTTTGAGCTTTTTACGAATCTTAGAAACATAAACTTCAACAACTGAGACAGTTGTATCGCTGTCAAACCCCCAAATGCGATCGAAAATTTGTGTCTTAGGCAAAATAACATTTTGGTTTTGAAGGAAATAAACCAAAAGATCAAATTCTTTACCTAAAAGTTCAACAACTTTACCATCAACGGTTACCGTATTAGTTGACGTATCACAATCTAAATTTCCGTAAGTAAGAAGCTTATCATTGATTTTACCAGAACGCTTCAAGAGTGCTTGAATCCGCATTTTCAATTCTTCCAAATAGAATGGCTTGGTCAAGTAGTCATCGGCACCGAGTTCAAAACCATGTCCTTTATCATCCAAAGCTTCTTTAGCAGTTGTAATCAAGACAGGGGTTGGGATACCTTTGTCACGCAGCTCTTTCAAGACAGTAAAACCATCTTTTTCCGGCAACATCAAATCGAGCAGAATCAAATCATAAACACCAGTTTCTGCTTCAAAGAGGCCTTCCTCCCCATCGAAAACTTGAGTAACTTCAGCAAAGTCATCCAAAAAATCGAAAACAGAATTTGAAAGGCTAAGGTCATCTTCTACTAATAAAATTTTAATCATATATCTGTACTCCAATCTTTCCTCTATCTTATCATAAATCCAGTACCTTGTCGCCGAAAACTTAATCTGACAATAAGAATTTTTACCTAATAAATTCTATCCAGAATGCGCGAACTAATCACTAATACTCAGAGAAAATCAAAAAATAAGTCGGGCAACAAAACGTAGACAGTATTTGGTCATGACAAGATGAGGTTAACAACATGTAGTTTTGATTTTCAAAAAGTTAAAATAAGTCGTTCGACTGACACCAGTCTAGCAAGACTTGCTAAAAAGCGACTGAACCTGTCTAAGCAAAAAGAGAGTGGGATAAAAATCAGTAAACCGTGATAAAAATCACGGCTTTGATTTTCCTCGCTCTCCCGCTTTAAGGCTCAGGCCTCTGCCACTTTCTTATTTTTAGGTGGCAGGCTTTAGCAGTCTATCCCCAGACTGCCAAAGTCCACTGGAGCATTTTGACACTTGCTTTGCAAGCTTTATTTCCCGATTAAAAAGCTCTACCAGAGCTTTTTAACCCACCTTCGCACAGCTCAAACATACTAAGATTAGTAGTGAGGAAATCTCCGACGGGAGACAGTGACAGTCCTCACTACTTTTTCTTTATGATAAAGTAGAGGTGTCTTGTTAAGTCGTAAGACCTTTTGAGGTTGGAAATAAGATGAACAAGGTTCATCAGATTAGTAACCTCCAACAGTTTTACAAACTGTTGAAGCTATCACTTACGTGGTAATTAAACAGTCCTGTAGACTGTTTAAGGGGAGCCTGAAAATGAGACTGCGCCCTAGCCCTAAGATAAGGACAGCCAATCAGCAGTAGTTCATTGGTGCTAAAGTACCTAATGAACTGTGCAGGGGTAAGCTATCATGGCTGTTTGTCCCAGACCCTAGGCTTTATTTGGCAACAGCTAGGTCGATAGCTACTTCAACCGCAGCCTTGTCTTTTTTAATCAAGTCAATGCGAGCAGAGATTTCCTTGATACCCATTGTTATATTTCTAGCAATGGCTTTATCACCAAGTTGAGGTTCAAAGAAAGCCTTATAATCAGCTAGACGTGCATCTGTCTTAAAGTTATTAGAAGGGTAAATCACAAACTTATCAAAGCTCATGTCACCACCCAAAGTCGTCTTGATCCACTCCCAATTTTCCTTGGCCCAATTCCAAACCTTACCTTGAGTGAAGTCTTGCTGCAAGAAATAAGCATACCAAGTTGCTAAATCTTGTGGTTTCACAACATCTTTATCCTTCCACTGAGTTAGAATATGAACCAAAGTTGCAGGATCCTTAGTATAAGAAAGCGCATTAGAGAGTTGGCGCTTAAAGATTCCATCTGTACTTGCCACATAGGCAGAAAGATACTGTTCAACTAAAGCTGGGGTCTCAGAATGTTTCATTTCATTAACTAAAACTGACAAGCGAATTGAGGCCGGAATAGCTTCGATATTAGCTTGATATTCTTGGAAAATAGCGTGTGCTTGCGCAATGGCACTCTCATCATCAGCCTTGAGCATGAGATGAATAGCTGATTGACGAACCATTTCATCTTCATCAGCTTCTCCAGCAATTTTTTCAAAACCTAGGCGATTAAAGTTGTTTTCCGCGACCTTCTTAATCAAGCTCTTGAAGTTGTCCTCGGTGCTTGTTCCTTCATCAACAAAGCTATCCAAACCTGAAATAATTTGTTGGCCAGCTGCTGCGACCAGATAGGAACTTTCTTCTGGCAGCTTATTGAGCAAGGTAACAAGATCAGCGTAAGAAACTTCACCGCTTTCAGCTAACAGACGGCGTTCCTGCAAAACCTGCAGTTTGGCTGTCTTATCTAAATTAGCAAAATCGGCTAGAACGTCATCCAAAAGTTTGCCTTGATAGTTAGTAATATAATGGGCTGTATTGTCGGTATTCAAACGCAATGCCCCAGCCCCTTTATTCTGAGCGACTAGACTTGAGTAATTAGGAATGGTCAAACTAGCTTCAGACAAAGTATCCGGAAGGCCAGACCAATTACTATTTAGTGGAATCTGCCAGGAGCGATTCCTATCTTCATGTTCTCCAATAAAGAACTGCTTCTGACTGAGAATCAGATTATCATCAAGGACTTGGACAGTCACAACTGGATAGCCTGGCTGTTCCAACCAAGCATCCATAAAGCTAGCGACATCCTTTTCGGAACTTGCTGAAAGAGCATTCCACAAATCGCGACCGATCGTATTACGATACTGATGTTTTTCGAAATAACTTTTAAGCCCTGCTGCAAAGTCCTTATCTCCTAACCAGCGACGGAGCATGTGCATGAGGCGACTTCCCTTAGCATAAACAATAGCTGGATCAAAGAGAGTATTGATTTCATCAGGATGATTGACCGCTACATGAACAGACTGCACCCCATCGGTAGCATCTCGCTTAAGAGCTAGAGGAACACCTGTTGTTTGGAAATCTTCAAAGATATTCCAATTTGGCTCAATAGCATCAACCGAAACGTATTCCATCATGTTGGCGAAGGACTCATTGAGCCAAAGATCATCCCACCATTTCATAGTAACCAGATTGCCAAACCACTGATGGGCTAATTCATGGGCAATCACTAAAGCCACCTGTTGTCGGGTACTGACCGTTGAATTTTCATCAACCACCAAATAAACTTCACGATAGGTTACCAACCCCCAGTTTTCCATAGCCCCTGCTGAAAAATCAGGCAGAGCCAAATGATAAGAATGAGGAATGGGATAAGCAACACCATAATAATCCTCATAAAAATCAATAACACGGACAGCAATATCCAGAGCAAAGTCTAAAGACGAAGCCTTATGGGCCTTGGTAGAAAAAACACCAACCTCGGTACCATTCTTAGTCTGAGCTTTCTTAGCCTGCAAATCACCTAGAGCAAAAGCTAAAAGGTAAGAAGACATTCTTGGTGTCGTCGCAAAGGTCCAAATGCCTGTTTCCTGACGTAATTCAATATTAGTCTCAGGCATATTTGAGATGACTACTTCCCCATCTTCTTGGTCAAATTTAATAGCCAAATCAAAGGTAGCCTTAGCTTCTGGTTCGTCGATAGACGGGAAGGCTTCTCGAGCAAAATGACTTTCAAATTGTGTGGCAATCACTTCTTTTTTGACACCATTAACCGTATAATAAGACGGATAAATCCCCGTCATATTATCTGTAATTTTACCTGAGAATTCTAATACTAGAGTCATATTCCCCGTTTCAGGCAAGTCGAGATGGACCGCTTCCTTTTCAGAATCCAGATTAAACTCCACCTCCTGATTATCCAAAAGGACCGAAGTGACTATCAAATCTTTCTGATGAAAGGAAACCTGATTATCTAAGGCCTCACCACTGATAGCAACATTCCCTGAGAAAGTCTTTGCCTTTCGGTTAATATCCAGAAAAATATTGTAATTTTCAGGTACAAATTTTTCGATAAAATGTTCTACTGAATTCATAAAACTCCTCAATTTTTTATAAATTTTACAAGACTTTATCCTGCTTCTTAGACCAAAAAAGATTGGTCAAAACCAATCTCAATTATAACATAATCATTATTAAAGTTCGATAATTTTTCCTGTCTTAAGATAGACAACCCATTCACAGAGATTGCGAGCATAATCTCCAATGCGTTCCAAATACATTAAGACTTGGAAATATTCCTTAGCCGCAAAAGCGGCATCTGGATTAGCCTTGATAGCCTCCACTGTCATATTTTGCGTTTCAATAAAAAGATTATCAATATGCTCATCATGAGCTGCTACCGCATAGGCAGCCGCTTCATCAGCCTTGATATAGACATTCATGGCTTCCTCAACCATATCTCGGACAGCACGCCCCATTTTATTAATGGCCTCTTCAACCGATGTAATTCGCTCTTCGCCTTTCATCCGAATAGTAGCCTTAGCAATAGCTGAAGCATGATCTCCCATACGCTCAACATCGCTAGATGCCTTGAGCACAGTAATGACTGAACGTAAATCAGTCGATACAGGCTGTTGCAGGGCAATGATTTCCAAAGATTTCTTTTCTAATTTCGTTTCATAGTTATTGACAATCTCGTCTGACTCAATAACTTCCTTGGCCAACTGCCGATCGTGGCTGATAAAAGCGCGAACTGTCTTACTGATTTGGGAACTGACTTCAGTCCCCATAGCATAAAACTGATTATGCAATTTATCTAATTCGTCTTCAAATTGTGTACGTAACATAAAATCATTTCTTTCTATCTATTTAGTCGTCGAGACTAACCAAATTTACCACTGATATAATCTTCAGTCTCTTCATGGGCAGGATTGAGGAACATTTCCTTGGTTGAATTAAATTCAATTAAGTCACCATCCAAGAAAAAACCTGTCTTATCGGAAATCCGAGACGCTTGCTGCATAGAGCGTGTCACAATGAGCATGGTGTATTGATCTTTCAGACCATAGAGGGTTTCTTCAATCTTCCCCGAAGAAATCGGATCAAGAGCAGATGTCGGCTCGTCCATTAAAATAATTTTGGGACTGGTTGCTAATACACGAGCAATACAAACCCGCTGCTGCTGCCCACCAGACAAGCCCAGGGCTGAATCGTGCAGACGGTCTTTAACCTCATCCCAGATGGAAGCTCCAATCAAGGACGTCTCTACTGCTTCATCCAAAACAGCCTTATCTTTAATTCCTTTGATACGAAGACCATAGGTGACATTTTCATAAATGGTCATAGGAAATGGGTTGGGCTGCTGAAAGACCATACCAATTTCCTTACGTAATTCTACCGTATCAGTCCTTGGTCCGTAGATATTATGACCGTTGTAAGTGATGGCCCCTGTCAAGGTTACTTCAGGATTAAGGTCTCCCATACGGTTGATAGCCCTCAGCAGAGTTGACTTACCTGAACCAGAAGGTCCAATCAAGGTAGTAATCTCATTAGGCATAAAATCCATAGTAATATTATTCAGAGCTTTTTTTTGATTATAGTAGACCGACAGGTCTTTCACCTGCAAAATAGGTTCTGTCATAAGATTCCTTTCTATCCGAAACGGCCAGAAACATAATCGCTGGTCGATTGACACTGCGCATTTTGGAAAATCTTAGCCGTCTTGTCATACTCAATCAAATCCCCTAAATAAAAGAAGGCTGTATAGTCGCTGACACGGGCAGCCTGTTGCATATTATGGGTAACGATAATAATCGAATAGTCCTTCTTGAGCTCGGCCATTGTTTCTTCCAACTGCATGGTCGCAATCGGATCCAAGGCTGAAGCCGGTTCATCCATTAGGAGAATGTCTGGCTTAACCGAAATAGCCCGAGCGATACAAAGACGCTGCTGTTGCCCACCAGATAAGGTAAAAGCAGACTTATGAAGATCATCCTTGACCTGATCCCAAAGTGCTGCTTGCTTGAGTGATTTCTCAACAATCTCATCTAAGACTTGTTTATCCTTTATACCAGCACGCTCGTGAGCAAAGGTGATATTTTTATAGATAGATTTTGCAAAAGGATTAGGACGCTGAAAAACCATGCCAATATGCTTGCGCATAGCATAAACATTGATTTCAGGACGATTGATGTCAATCCCTTCATACCAAATCTCACCCGTTACCCTAGCAATATCAATGGTATCATTCATACGATTGAGACTGCGCAAGAAAGTTGATTTCCCACAGCCCGATGGGCCGATAAAGGCTGTAATTTTATTTTTTTCAAACTGCATATCAATGCCCTTGATGGCTTCATTTTGGCCATAATAAACATGCAAATCCTTGGTCTCAAGTGCCAATTCTTTGCCTTCAAAAGTCATGATATGACGCTCATTCCAATTATATTCTGCCATATATATTCCTTATTTATTTCGCCGATGTCAAGCGAGCATGCAATTTCTTGCCCAGATAGCGAGCAGAGAGATTAAAGATTAAAATGAAAATGAGAAGGATGGCGGCACTACCAGCCGACACCATGGTCGCATCAGGGATGGTCCCTTCGCTGTTAACCTTCCAAATGTGGACAGCCAGCGTTTCAGATTGTCTAAAAATCGAGATAGGGCTCGTAACGCTTAAAGGATTCCAATTATTCCAATCAAGAGCAGGAGCTGACTGCCCTGCTGTATAGATAAGCGCTGCTGCCTCACCAAAGATACGTCCGGAAGCCAATACAACCCCCGTAACGATACTAGGAATTGCTTCTGGAATAACCACATGAAGCACTGTTTCCCAACGAGAAAGCCCTAATGCCAACCCTGCTTCGCGCTGCGTATGATGGACATTGCGCAAACTATCCTCGACTGTCCGTGTCATTTGCGGCAAGTTAAAGACAGTTAAAGCCAAAGCACCCGAGATAATAGAAAAGCCATATTGAAACTGGACAACAAAAATCAAATAACCAAAGAGGCCTACTACAACAGAGGGCAACGAGGACAAAATCTCAATACAAGTTCGGATAAAATCTGTCAAACGTCCTTTTTTAGCATATTCAGCCAGATAAATCCCAGCTCCCATAGAAAGAGGAATGGAAATGATTAGTGTGATAACCAATAAAAAGAGGGAATTATAGAGTTGGACACCGATACCGCCCCCAGCTTCATACGAAGAAGACTTCCCTGTCAGAAAGTGCCAGCTGACATGCGGCAGTCCTCTGAGTAAAATGTAGAGAATTAAAGCAGCCAGTATAGTAACAATGATACCAGCAATCGTGTAGAGGATTGCCGTCATAACTTTATCAAATTGTTTAGCGTTCATAGTTTACTTTTTTCTCCCTCGTAATAAACCTCATCAGCATATTAAAGGCCAAACTCATAATCAACAGAACCAAGGCCAAGGACCAGAGAACATTATTCTGAACTGTTCCCATAACAGTATTTCCGATGCCCATGGTTAGAACTGACGTTAAGGTTGACGCTGGAGTAATCAGCGAAGTTGGCATAACAGCTGAATTTCCGACAACCATCTGAATAGCCAAAGCTTCACCAAAAGCACGCGCCATTCCAAAGACAACAGCTGTGAAAATCCCTGGCTTAGCAGCGTGTAGAATGACGCGCCAAATTGTTTGCCAACGTGTAGCCCCCATAGCCAGACTAGCTTCACGATAATGACGAGGAACCGAACGCAAGCTATCCGTTGTCATAAAGGTAACAGTAGGCAGAATCATGACGAAGAGCACAAAAACTCCCGAAAGGATCCCAAAACCGGTACCACCGAACAGTGTACGGACAGCTGGTACAACCACTTGCAAACCAATAAAACCATAAACTACTGATGGAATCCCTGTCAGAAGTTCAATAGCAGGCTGAAGCAGGCGCGCTCCCCGCTTGGGAGAAATCTCTGTCATAAAGATAGCAGCTCCAATCGCAAACGGCGTTGCAATCAAGGCCGATAAAATAGTAACAATGAAAGACCCCGTAATCATCGGTAGAGCTCCCATCATATATTGCCCGTGAGCATCTTTGACCGATGGTTTCCAGTTTTTTCCAAATAGAAAATCAAAGATATTGACACCATCAACAAAAAAAGTTGATAAGCCTTTTTGAGCTACAAAAATTAAAATCATGGCGACAATAAAGGCAATTAGCATCAAACAAAGAAAGGAGATGGTCTTGCCAAATTTTTCCAGCCGTGAATTTTTCGATGGCGAAGTTAACTGTGTCGCCAAATCCTGTTTTTTCATGAAAACTCCTCTTATTTAGTTGTCACATTACCATCAGCGTCTTTAACGACCTTCATATCATTAATGGAAATGTAACCCATGTCTTTAACGACCCCATTTTGAACCTCATCACTAAGGATATAATCCAAGAATTCCTTGGTTAAACCTGTAGCTTTCCCTTTGGTATACATATGCTCATAGGACCAGAGAGGCCAATCATTGGTGGTGACATTTTTTGCAGTTGGGGCATGTCCATTAAGCTTAACAGTCGCTACGCTATCATCAACGTAAGCAAAAGCCAAATATGAGATAGCTCCAGGAGTCTGTGACACAATAGAGCGAACCATACCGTTTGAATCCTGTTCTTGGCTCTGTTTGCTCTCCTTATTTTTCATGATAACACTGTCAAAAGTTGAGCGGGTTCCTGAGCCAGCTGCGCGATTGATAATGGTAATTTCCAAATCCTTACCGCCCAATTGTTTCCAATTGGTATATTCTCCAGTAAAGATTTTTTGCAGCTGCTCGGGCGTTAGATTTTTCATCCCTACCTCTTTATTCGCAATAACGGCGATCCCTGCGACAGCAACCTGATGATCAACGAGTTTGCTGGCATCAATACCACTTTTTTCCTCAGCAAAGACATCACTGTTACCAATCTGGACCGCACCGGATTGAACTTGAGATAAGCCTGTTCCAGATCCACCGCCTTGAACGTTGATAATCTTACCTTGATTCTTTTCAGAAAAACTGTCAGCTGCTCCTTCTACCAAAGGTTGCAGGGCTGTTGATCCAACAGAAGTAATATTCTCTCCTCTGTCAATCCAGCTGGCGCAGGCAGACAGACAAAAGAGAGCTGCCCCCATCATCGCAAGGAGAAACAAACGTTTTTTATTCCATTTTTTCATCTTCAATTCCTGTCAATTTAGTTCTAAAATCAAGCGATTGTAATATATAATTGGAAGCATCAAACCTCCACTCCTAATGATAACACATTACTTTTATTTTGGATATACCAGTTTTCATTGTAACAAAACTGTTACATCATGGGGAAAAGCGCAAACCTTTAGGGAAATAATTTTTTAAGGTTCCATTAACCAGTTTGGCAAATCCAAGACCATTGCCGCCCGCTAAAACCTGATACCAGCCATTGCTGTGCTCACCATCAATGGCTACTGTATTCCCAGAGACATAGGCTCTGAAGTCTTCTTCGCTTAAGGTCAAGCTATAATTGACTTGATCACTAGTCAGAGCTAACCCCAAAGCAAATGAAGGTTCAAATCGCTTCTTTTTAAAGGTTCCAAGATGGAGTCCATTGCGGGCTATCTTTAGGCCCGACAAATCAGGCAGGTCTTTAGGAAGACAGTAGAGCTCATCACCGAAGGTCTGCAGTATACCTGTTAGCTTGATGTTTAATAGCCGGTCCGCAAACTCCTGCCAGAGGCGCTTCTGCTCTTGAGTCAAATTGCTCTTAGGAGATTTGACTTTTAGGGGCTTCTTGAGCACAGGCCGTCTATCTTGCAGATGAGCGATGAACTGTCCCTCTCCCTTAAAACGATGAGGATATATTCGAGCGGTTTCAGGCATATCAATGCCGTCAACCATCCCATTAATTTTTTCAATTGGCAGCAAACGTAGATCAGGATAATGCTTCAAAAGCCAAGAGATAACAGTTTCGTTTTCTTCCGGAGCCCAAGTACAAGTAGAGTAAACAAGACGGCCACCAGGAGCCAGCATAGTCATGGCTTCTTTTAGAATCTCTCTTTGCAAGCCGGCACATTGAACCGGATAGTCCTGATACCAATATTGAATAGCCTCTGTATCTTTGCGAAACATCCCTTCGCCGGAACAGGGAGCATCAAGGACAATCAGGTCAAAATAAGCTGGGAAAATTTTAGCTAAACGCTGGGGAGACTCATTTGTCACCACAACATTACGCGCCCCGAAACGCTCGACATTTTCCACTAAAACCTTGCTGCGTTTTTTTGAAATCTCGTTACTGACGAGGAGTCCAGTATTATCTAAGTAGGAAAGTAAATGAGTTGTCTTACCACCAGGAGCAGCCGCCAAGTCTAAAACCTTCATGCCCTTGGCCGGAGCGGCAACTTGCCCCACCATCTGAGCAGCTGGTTCTTGTGAATAGACCAAACCGGTAACATGCTCAATAGACTTGCCTGAAATCTTGCCATAATAGCCCCAGAGTGTATGAGGGATTGCATTAGGAAAACTTTGTGGTACTTTTTTTAAAGGGTTTAAGCGAAAAGCGGACACAGCTTCTTGCTGCAGACTTGTCAAAAACTCATCACTGCTATCCCCTAAAATTGCTTGATATTTTTCAATAAAGTCCTTAGGTAATGTCATAAAAGCATTATACCAAAAAAGGCTAGTGGTTTGCACCATTCTAACCTTTTTAAAAGCATTTTCTATCTACAGCGAGAGACTTACTTTCGCTGATGAATCCTACATTCTAAAATCTGCCCCAAGGGAAGAAATCTCGAAGATCAAAGAAATCATAACCGCCGAAGCCATAATCTCTGAAACTGTAACCATAACGATTCCTTTCAGTATGACGTGGATAATGATAGAAGTATCCATTTAGAGAATAACGATTCTGATGACGAGGACGTTCATAAATCTGATTGCTAGATCGTCTTGACCTTTGGACTAAAACACCATTTGCATTAAAGTAAAGTCGTTGTCCATCGATGACCTGCCAACCAGTTACGGCAATACCATTTTTATCAAAGTAGAACGTTTCACCGTCTGAATTTTTAACAAACTGGTTAGAAACCATATTCCCGTACTCTTTATCGAAATATCTTACTTTACCTTTATCATCAGTAATAAAGCCGCCCTTAACTTGGAAACCATAAGCATCGTAGAATTGGGTGTAGGTCTTGTACTTACCTTTGACTTGAGTCAAGCCAACATCCATAATGCCATTGGTGAAATGACGCCATTTATTACCAAATTGATAGTAGCCATTCTCGTAACGCGTACCATCTCCAGTGAAATAAGATTTTTTACCTTGAGCATTGGTGATAAACTGGTTCACGGCCATATTACCATACTGTTTATCGAAGTATCTCACCTTACCGTCTTTATCAGTTACAAGTTCTCCTTTGATTTGGAAACCTTGAGCATCATAGTATTGGGTATAAGTTTTGGATTTACCTTTGACTTGGGTTAGACCTACAGCCATGACACCATTTTCAAAATGACGCCATTTATCGCCAAATGGATAGTAGCCATTTTCAAGGCGTTTTCCTTGACTGTTGAAGTAATAGCTCTTACCGGCATTATCCGTATAAATGCCATCTTTCAGAGCCTTACCATCTTTTCCGAAGTAATAAGTTGCACCGTTAATCTTTTGCATACCTGTAACCATGTATCCCTTTTGATCAAAGTAATACAAGTTATTATTTTCAGTGATAAAGCTAGATTTCGCCTGTACACCATTCTTATAGTAAACATAGCCCTTACCATCATGAGAAATACCTGAAACAGATGGTTTTGAAGGCTGAGAAGGTTTTGAAGGCTGAGATGGCTCAGATGGTTTCGACGGAGTTGTTGACTTACTAAACAAGGCTGTTGGCAAGTAGAGCTTATTGTCTGTCAGATTGAAATAGCCCTTGCTGTCACCCAGCACATATTTAGCTCCACGGCCTAAAATATTAGAACCATTGAAGTACTTAGCCGACCAGTTAGTAATCTTAACCGAACCATCAATTGGTTTTCCTGTAGAAATCTGTTTGGTCGTGAAGAGACTTGGGTAGAGCTTTTGCAGCTCATCTAAGAATTTACCGCCATATTGCTCTTGGTAATCACCATAAGTCTTGGTATTGACTACATAAGGCGTCTTGTTGATCGTCGCACCAGCCTTAGGTCTACCATATTGGTCAACCCGAGTCGCTGTGACTACTTCTTTGCCTGGCAGGTTATACATTTGATCTGGTACCCAGTCAGATAGAACCTTGATACCAGCTTGGTGCAAGCTCTTAATAGCATTGGCCAAATCTTCTTTGGAACCATACTTGTTGTTCTTACTCATGGCCAAGTCGTAGCGATCGCTAAAGGCGTAACCATTTAGAACAACAGAATCCAAGAAGGTTCCGTCTTCTGATGACACATACTGCGGTGCCATTTCAAATTGGGTAATGCCCCATGATTTAAAGAGATTTGCATTCTTAGCAATCACCGCATTGGTATATTGTTCAGGTGTCTTAGCAAAAGCTTGGAAATTAGAGAAACCTTCATAGATCACTTGGGAATCCAAGGCATCGCTCTGAGTATAGATATTAGATGATTTGTTACGTCTGGTGCTAGGAGCAATGCGAACATCCTGATTGTCAGCAGCACCAACTGGTACCCAAACTTGAATCATCCCTGAAACTTGAGCATTGGCAACACCACGAAGTTCTGAGGCATTGAAAATTAACCGTCCTTGGTTATCAGTATATTTATATTGACTGCTCTTAACATCACTGTCATTCAAATAAGTCGCAATACCTGTTGAAGTCGAAAGCAAGAGCGGACGGTAAGCTTGATTAGTATGGGCCGCTCCCATATTGAGAGTCACACCACGATTAGCTTGGAAGTTTGGTATATTGTTTATCAGGAGCGCCATACCTGATGTACGTGTTTCACTTGTTCCACGATCTGTTACACTATTAGCTCCCTTACCGTAACGGACAGAAGTCAAAATCCCGCCATTCCAATCTCTATTATACCCTGCAGTTTGACCGCCAGCAACGTATTTGATACGTGCCTTGAGCATGGTTTCAATGGCATTGTAGAACGGGGTCTTTGTGGCCATGTATTGACCGTCATCTGTGTACATATCACCATAATAAACACGGGTCACTGTATCTTTATTTTGCAGCATCCAAGCATAGGCCATTGGAAGGTTGTTGATATAGTACTGCTTATCTGTCGCGTACATATCTTTATTATAGATAGCAAAGGCCTTTTCTAAGTCATCTAAGGTGATATTGGTTAGACCATCGGTATTCGCTTTTCCTAAACGCTCCCGAATGATGGTGGCAATCCGAGTTTGTACTTCCGAATCATGAGCCCGAATAAAGACGTAGTTAGGAACCGGATCAGCACTGTTGGTTCGGCTGCGATTTTGCAAACCAGCTGTGGCTAAAGTACTCAAATCGCTACGGTAGGCTGACGCATACCCGAAAGCTCTCAACATAGCACTGCGTTGGTCATTATCGATAGACAAGGAGAAATTATCCTGATCTCTGACATAATCATTATCATTACCAGACCAAGCTTCTAAGATTGACAAATGATCAATGGCATTCTTTTCATTTTGGTCAATACCGTATTTGGCCTTGTAGTAATCGCGCTGAATCTGCAAAAGGTCAGCATCGACATTATCCACTGCATCAACCCGAACGCCATCAAAGTTAGCTTCCTTATCACCCATGACAATCTCACCCCAGTTCATGAGGTAATGGAAATGGTTGAGTTGTTCAGCTTGAACGATTGGGTTAGAGTTATCAACATCGTTAGCCAAAAGTAACTCATAACCACCATAAGAAGATTTATGGTAATTGACACGGCCATTTTGCTGAGTAGGATTGCGGTTGAGCAAGCGCCAATCTGAGTTAGCATGAGCCGTTGCTTCGTTATTGCTAAAGAGTAAGGCTCCCCCTTGGAAGTGGTCCTGATTAGGGTAAGCTGTTGGATTTTCCGAATTGATATTCCACTGAGATTGCGATTGAACAAACTGACTCATCTTATTGCGCAACCAAGTCGTATTCCCTTCGGAAGCAATTCTCTTTTCAATAGCGGTCTGAATAGCCTGAGCAGCGCTATCAAGATTACGGGAATTTTGTGTATAGGTACCAGAAACTAGACCTTCCTTAGCCCAGAAATTAACATAGGCAGCCTTGGTTGCTGTATCTGGCCACCAAGACATCAAGATAGGACGAAAATCGTTTTCACCACTGGCTGTCCACGTTTGACCATTTTTCAAGATAGCTTTAGGACGATACCAAGAATCAGCCGTCAGGTAGTTATCAACTGTTTCAAAACTGCTGGCCTGATTGCTATAAGCCTGATTATTGGTTGCAAAATCATTCACTGATGGTGTCTGTACTAACTTAGATAAGTTTAAATTATCAAGCTTAGGAGTCGTCAGCTCAGGTCTTTCAGCAACCAAACGATTAACGTCTGTCTTAACTGTTTCTGGTTTGGTTTGCACCAGGCGGTTAACTTGCCTAGCAGCCCTCGGTTGAGCCACAGCCGCTTGAGTGGTTTGTAACTGGCTCTCTTCTGCCTCGGCAGGCGCTTGACTGACTTGGCTTGTAACATTGGCTTGATCGGCACCCTTGTTCACTGAAAGATCAGCACTTTCTTCAACTTCTGTTTGGACAAGATCAACTTGAGCTGACGGCGCAATCTGAACGGCTTGCTGCTCTGTCACAGTTTGGGGTTCCGCAACTGCGGTTTGACTAGTTACAAGAACCTGATCAGCTGCCGACGCATCGCTAGTCACTACCGAGTCTGCATTTACAGTGCTTACCCCCAATAGCGTCATTGAAACGGCTGCTGTCGCAATGGCCACAGTTACCCAGCGCTTCTTAACCTTTCGCATCTTGTAATGCAATTTTGTTTCTCTCTCCATGAAAAACTCCTTTATCTTTATTTATTCGATAATTGAAATAGTATTTCTCATCAAAATATTTCAACATCCTAATTATCATAACATATCATTGGATTTATTACTAGTCAGTTATATTAATTTTACAAAAATATTTCCTGTTTTTTAATAAAGACAACTTCAAATCAAAATTGGCTTCAATTGTTTGCACTTAGTTAGGCTCAAAAAATTAGAAGCAAACAAGTCAAGGCCTTAGATAAATCCGTTATCACTGGATTTAACACGGCAAGTCCTATGGGATCTTGGCTAAAGCCCTCACTAACTCGCCTACCGCAATAATATCGATTGCTTCGGCTCGTATCGCAAGGCCTTAGATAAACCCGTTATCGCTGAATCTAATACAATACGAGACTGAGCAAAAACTCTCCAGTATTCCTATTTTGGAATAAACGCTTGGTTCAGTGCAGGCGAAGCAAAAATACAGTAAACTGAAGTCATTGACTTATTGTTTCGATTTTTAAAAAGTATTAAAAAATCTTCGTGCAGCTCTATAAAGAAAGGCAAGAAAAAAATCTGAGACAAAAGTCCAGATTCTTTAACATTGTTTTAAATTTACTAGATGGACGCAGTGGTTGGGAATAAGACTGGTTAGCTAGCCCAACTTAGTCTCATCCCTGCACAGTTCATGAGATACTTTACCACCAATGAACCACTGTTGATTGGCTTATTTTGCAACTGGGTGCTTTTTAATTTTTAGACACCTACCTTAAACACTACTGGACTGTTTAAGGACTACGCAAGGAGTAGTGGCCAGCCTAAATTGTGATGAACGCCGTTCATCCTATCTCCATCCTCAAAAGGTCTTACGACTTAACAAGACACCTCTACTTTATCATAAAGAAAAAGTAGTGAGGACTGTCACTGTCTCCCGTCGGAGATTTCCTCACTACTAATCTTAGTATGTTTGAGCTGTGCAGAGGTGGGTTAAAAAGCTCTGGTAGAGCTTTTTAATCGGGAAATAAAGCTTGCAAAGCAAGTGTCAAAATACTCCAGTGGACTTTGGCAGTCTGGGAATAATAGACTGCCAAAGCCTGCCACTTAAAAACAGGACAGGGGCAAAGATCTGAGTCCTAAAACAAGAGAGCTAGGGACATCAAAGCCGCGATTTTATCACGATTTACTGATTGAATCCTACTCCCAACTTCCTCTTTGTTTATTTATGAATGATTTTTTTGACCCTTGCTACCTCTGCCTGTGGAATGAACATAACCGCCTGACGATTTTTGTAATCTAAGGGCTCTCCCGCCATGGTTAAGAGTTCATAACCTAATTTCTTTCCCATAATAGTTGCCGCTGCATAGTCCCAAGGGGAAATCGACGAGCAATAACCAAAGAACTCACCTTCCAGAACCCGACTCATACTGATACCAGCACTACCTAAGACTCTGACACCAAGAAGCTCCTTGGAAAAGTCAGCTAAGCCAAGGTAGTTATTAGCATACATACTGCCATTTGCTCCCAGCAGTTGGCGACTCAAGGGACGAGCCTGATAAGAGAGTAAAGGACGACCGTTACAAGTTACTTCAAAATGGCCACCGCCGCTATAAAGCTTATCGCCTGTAACATCATAGATGAGACCAAATTTGCCAATTCCTTCCTCGTAGTAGGCAATCATAATCGCAAAGTCTCGCTTTTGAGCGATAAAATTGACCGTTCCATCAATTGGATCCAAGACCCACACATGACCTAACTGGAGATCATGATAGAGGCCGTTTTCTTCTCCAAGGATATAATCATCAGGATAGGCTTGCTGAATACACTCAACCATAAAATCTTGCGTATCCTTATCAATATTAGTGACCAGATCATCAAAACGGGTCTTTTCCTCAATCTGTAAATCTTCTGTCATCCGTTTACGGACGTAATCCGCTGCCTGTCGAATTAAGTTCTGAGCAAATTTAAATTTAATGTCCAAGGGAAATCCACCCTTCTTCTTTTCTTTTTGCTTTTGCTGCTTGAAGAGCTCGATAGCTGGAGTAGCCGCTAGCTTTTTCAAAAGCACGGTCAATCTGTTTTTCTTCCATCTTGCTTGGTATCACCTTTTTGAAGTCCCGATAAGCTTCCATAAAGGCTTTAACATCAACTCTGGATTCATAAGCCTCTTCAACACGATTCAAAAAAGAAAGCACTGATGAAATCTCGTCAGTGCTCCATGAAGAATCGAGCGGATAAGAATAATTCTTAGTCATGATTTCTCTCTAATTCTGCTCTAATTGTTGCTTGACGTAACTCTTGCTCCCGATAATGGCGAGGCAAAAAGGCTCGAATTTCATCTTCGTTAAAACCTATTTGCATCCGCTTTTTATCCAAGATGATTGGTCGACGAAGCAAGCTTGGATTTTTAGCAATCAAATCAATTAATTCTGAAATGGATAAATCGTCAACATCTATATCAAGTTTTTGAAAAACCTTTGAGCGTGTCGAAATGATATCTTCAGTTCCATTTTCGGTCAAAGCTAAAATAGCTCGTAATTCATCTGCCGATAAAGGACTGGTAATAATATTATGTTCTTGAAAAGCTACCTCATGGTTGGTTAACCAGGCGCGGGCTTTACGACAACTAGTGCAGCTAGGCGATAAAAATAGTGTAATCATAAAGTCATTAATAACCCTTTCACCCTGCCATTATACACAAAAAAAGCCAAAAATTCCAGATAAAATTAAGCCAACCCATATCACTAACTAGAGATTTAGAAGGGCCAATCGTTAGCCAGTTTTTGATCTTGCCGGAGCTGGTCAACTAAGTCATCTATTCCGTTGAATTTAATCATCTCACGAATTTTATATAACCAGATGATTTCAAGCTCTTCACCATAGATGTCCCCAGAGAAGTCAAAAATATTGGCTTCCAAACGGAGGGTAGTCCCGCCGAAGGTAACATTCTTACCAATGCTAGTCATGGCTCGGTACCTCTGTCCCTTTAACAAGATATCCGTGACGTAGACCCCATCGGCGGGAAGAAAAGTCCGGTCAAGAGGAGCCAGATTAGCTGTTGGAAAACCAATAGTTCGGCCTCTTGCGTCTCCATGAACGACAAGCCCTCTAGTTGAAAACTCATGTCCTAAGAGCTGATTAGCCTTGTCAACTTGACCTTGACTAATCAAGTTACGGATGCGAGTAGAGGAAATCTTTTGCCTATCTTGGGTGACTTCTGCCACTTTGACAAGTTGACCAGAAAAATTTCTTGCCAAGTAATCCGCATCGCTTCGATCATGGCCAAACTTATAATCAAAACCAACAACAATCGTTTGAGCTTTCAGAGCCTTAATATAGGTCTTAATAAACGCATCAGAAGCTATTTGTGCGAAGTTTGACGTGAAATTTGTCAGATAGAGATAGTCCACCCCGTAATCCGCAAACTTAGCATAGCGTTTCTCTGGGGAAAGAATATGATTAAGTAAATCAGGTTCAAAACGTGAGAAAGCTAATTTAGGAGACTCATAAAAAGTCAGGACAGCCATTTTTAACTGTTTTTCCTCAGCCAATGCCTTGGCGCGGTCAAAAAGAACCTTATGTCCCTTATGAAGGGCATCAAAATAGCCCAAAACAAGGACTGTTTCCTCTTCTTGTCGAATATCGTGATAATCTTTAATTGAAATAATTTCCATTGTTTCTCAAATAAAAACCTTACGCGGTTTGTAGCTCTGATCACACTTTTCTAAAATAGCTACCAAATGTCCCTGATAGAAGGCCGCCAAGATCTGTTCTTGTGACTCTTCAGTTTGCAAGTCAATAAAGCGACCAAATGAGATATCCTGCTTTTGTTTATCAGACAGGTCTACATGGGGAAGATCTAAGACACCATACTCGATTGGCAAAAGAAAATCATAGTCTCCCGCAGCAACCCTATCAGCAAGTTCAGATAAAGTATAGGCTTGCTCAAGCTGCAATCCGGCTGAAGCAGTTCGCCTGAGAGCAGACATATGGCTGGCATAACCAAGCCTAGCCCCTAAATCAACTGCCAAAGTCCGAACATAGGTTCCCTTGCTACAGGATACTCGAAAATCAAAATGACATACACCATCTTCAAAGCTTAAGGGAGATGTCCGAACAAACTCTCCAATTGTCACTTGACGCCGAGGACGCTCAACAGTCTCACCTGCCCTAGCATACTCATAAAGCTTGCGACCATTGACTTTGACAGCAGAATACATAGGCGGTACTTGTGTGATTTTCCCTAAAAAGCTAGACATAGCTTGGTCAACTTGTTCATCTGTCAGTTGCTCCTCCCTACTAATAGGAGTTTTATGAACAAGCTGGCCACTAGCATCCTCGGTAGTAGTCGAATAACCTAGGGTAACCTGCCCCTCATAAACCTTACCGCTTTCGGTCATGTATTCTAAGACACGGGTTGCCTTGCCAACCGCAATAGGCAGAACTCCCGTCACATCGGGATCAAGGGTACCTCCGTGGCCAATTTTTTTTTCTTGCAAAATCTTTCGCAATTTAAAAACTGCATCATGACTGGTCATACCAGCTTCTTTTTTAAGATTAATAATACCGTTAATCATTCTGATATTATACCTTTTTTTGGAACTAAAAGAAAGGGAGTGGAAAAAACCAAAAATTGAAAATTTTGGTTCTCCCCACATCCTGGTTTTAAAGTGATAACCTGAAACGGTCTCTCCTCAGACCGTTTTTGACACTTGCTTTGCAAGTTTTATTTCCCGATTCAAAAAGTCTCCCAGACCTTTTGAATTGAGGCTGGAAATAAGATGAACGATGGCCATCACATTCGTTTAGGTTTTCTGATTTGGTGCAGGGGTAAGACTTCTTGGCGTAGCCAACAAGTCTTGCTCCCAACCACTGCGCCAAAAGTTTATTACAAAACAGGAAGGCTGGACGAGTTTTATACGAAAACTACAAAGAATGCAAAAATTCCCTCCCTATGATATAATCAAAGCGAAAAAAATTATATTTAGACTACTAGCTCGTCCCTAGTAGTCTTTTTCTGTGCTAAAAATTCAGAATAAG
>NZ_JAAKDU010000018.1 GCF_011038795.1 Streptococcus tangpeifui | reverse complement strand
CATGACTGGTAAGACCGTTACGGTAATTGATAAGAAGACCTACTTTGACTACTTTAAAGATAAACTTCTGCATAAAATGGAGAATTAGGTTCGATTCACAATCCGACTCAAACTGAGTTGGATTTTTATTTATATTCAAATGAAAACAAACAGAAAATTTAGCAGCTCTTATCAGAGACTTTTTAATTTGATTAAACCGCTAAAAATCGCTTGATTCTAGGTCTTTTATCCCTTACAATAACTACTGTCAATTGAAAATAATTTTGATTGATAAGTAAAAAATCAGGTCAGATTACATGAAGTAGTAGACGACCATGTAAAAAACAAGAAGGAGATTCACATGAATACAAACATTTTAGAAAATTTTGAAGAAATGAACTCAGAAAACTTGAACACCATCACAGGAGGTGGCTTCTTTGATAGTGTGACGGATTTCGTTGATACAGTTGAGACAGTTATTACCGCTGTTGATAATGCATATTCAATTGTAAAAGATGTAATCGTCATCTCGTAATAGACCAGTGTGCACTCGGCTAAGCAAACTTGAAGGTTGGTTCTGAAATCATGTTTTCAGTAATTGATCAAAATAAGACTAAAAATAGTTAAGTTCGATTCTAGGTTCTTAGGATTGAATTTTTCTATTTATTTTCAAATGAAAATAAATAGAAAATTTAGTGGCTGGTATCAGAGGTCTTATAATTTGATTAAACCGCTCGAAATCGCTTGATTCTAGGTCTTTTATCCCTTACAATGACTACTGTCAATTGAAAATAATTTTGATTGATAAATAACCAAACGGGTCAGATTACGTGAAGTAGTAGACGACCGAGCAAAAATAAGGAGGTATTCGCATGAATACAATCGCATTTGAACAATTTGAAGTGATGAACACAGAAAGCTTAACCACTTTTAATGGTGGGGGGTACAAAGATCCTTTACGCTGTCTTGAGGCTATGGAAGGTGGAGGCCTTGCTGCAAGCTCTGCAGCAGCACTTGCAATAGGAAGTGGTCCAATTGGTTGGGCGGGGGGTGCCCTTATCTTTGGTGCAGGTGTTGGTGCAGGTATGTTGGCAAATGGTAGTGCGGATTCTTGTACAATTGAATAGTATGATAATGACGTATAGTTCTATCTGAATATCTTAAGCAAATCCTAACTATTATAGCAAAAAGGAGATTATGATGAATACAGTGGTATTTGAAGAATTTGAAAAAGTAAATAAAGAAGAATTGACAGTTGTTTCAGGAGGATATCTAATAGATCCACCTTTCCCAGGCCCAATTCCATATCCAGATCCTATTTCTGGTGCAGCTGCTGGCGTCGCTATCGGTGCTGGTTTTGCTGAGTTGCCACCAGTGGGTGTGGGTGCAGTAGCAGGAGCTGCTGCCGGAGCCCTTTCAGACTATTAATAGTCCATAAGCTAAGACAAGGTCAGTCTGGCGATGATAGACTGACCAAATGACGATTTAAAGCAAAAAAGTTTTAAGGCGATTCTTTCTGGGTTCTCCGATTGTTCCGATTACTCCTATTCTGGGTTTGGAACTTTTAATCGGTGGCGTAGCTGATAGACTATGATAGTTTTGCTGGTAGATCCGTTACTGGTGCCTTAGTGCCTTAACTTATTTATGTAATTAATTTTTAGATATAAAACGCTTCTGTTAAATCTAGTTTCTAGATACATAGGGGTGTTTTTTCTACTCTAAAAAGTCAGTTCATTGACGATATCTAGTCTTGAGATGAGTAGCTTGGAAATAGTATCGCTTGACCGCCTTTCTTGTTTTTTATCACTATTTTCAGGCACACAGGACAAAAATGCAAAATGGGATTTTTTCTTGCAATCGGCGCAGCTTTCCTGTATAATATTGTTTTGTGAGTATCCCTCACTTACCCCTTGCAGTGACTGGGGGTCATTAGACCAAAAGGAGGAAAACATCAATGGCTAAATACGAAATTCTTTATATTATTCGTCCAAACATTGAAGAAGAAGCTAAAAACGCTTTGGTAGAACGCTTTGACGCTATCTTGACAGACAATGGTGCAACTGTTGTTGAATCAAAAGATTGGGAAAAACGTCGTCTGGCTTACGAAATCCAAGATTTCCGTGAAGGACTTTACCACATCGTTAATGTTGAATCTGACAACGCACATGCTCTTAATGAATTTGACCGTCTGTCAAAAATCAACAACGATATTCTTCGTCACATGATTGTTAAGCTTGACGCTTAAGAAGGTAGATTATGATTAATAATGTCGTACTCGTGGGGCGCATGACTCGTGATGCAGAGCTTCGCTACACCCCGTCTAATCAAGCCGTTGCAACCTTCAGCTTGGCTGTTAACCGCAACTTTAAAAACCAAAACGGTGAACGTGAGGCCGATTTCATCAACTGTGTGATTTGGCGTCAGCAAGCCGAAAACTTGGCTAACTGGGCTAAGAAGGGAGCTTTGATTGGAATTACTGGTCGTATTCAGACTCGTAATTATGAGAACCAACAAGGTCAACGGGTTTATGTAACTGAAGTAGTCGCTGACAATTTCCAGCTTCTGGAAAGTCGTGCAACGCGTGAAGCTAATGGCACAGGTTCCTATAATGCTGGTGGCAATACTTCGTCAAACTTTGGCGGTACTCAACAGCAAACAACACCGAACTTTGGCCGTGACGAAAGTCCTTTTGGCAATTCAAATCCAATGGATATTTCCGACGACGACCTTCCATTCTAAGTGACAAAAGACAAGGGCTTGCTGCAAACAAGTCAAAAAATAATATAAAGGAGAATAAACATGGCTCAACAACGTCGTGGCGGATTCAAACGCCGTAAAAAAGTTGATTATATCGCAGCTAACAAGATTGAATATGTTGATTACAAAGATACAGAATTGCTCAGCCGTTTCGTTTCAGAACGTGGGAAAATTCTTCCTCGTCGTGTAACAGGAACGTCAGCTAAGAACCAACGTAAGGTAACAACAGCAATCAAACGTGCTCGCGTGATGGCACTTATGCCATTTGTAAATGAAGATTAAAAAGCTCAGCCGAATTTGGCTGAGCTTTATTTGTTATAACATTTATTTCTTATTAGAAGTTTCAGGAGCTTGGGTTGCCAAAGCGCTTTGAATATTGTATTGCTTCTTGAGATAGTAGCGAAGTCCAAAGCTAGCCCCACCGATAGCCAGTGTCACCAGCCCCGGCAGAATGGGATTCAATTGTTTTGGAATAAGCGCTGTCAGTCCGACAATGCCAATCCAGAGCAGGGTAAACACTGCCATATAGGCTAGAGATTTCCAAAGGTTTGGACGTTCTCCCTTGGGTTTACCAGCATGTTGATAAACAAAATAATAGAGGGCATAGAGGACAGCCCCACCCGTAAAGGCGATGATAACCGTGGTCAAGATACCATAGCTAGCCCTATAGTTTTTATTGGTGAGTCCGACAATACCGTAGAGCAGGCCAAAGAAACCAAGTAAGAGTAGACTGCTATCCAGCCACATGAGCCAAGGATTTTTATTAGTATCACTAGTTACACTTCCACTTTCGATAGCGGTATCACTAAATGACTTGGCCCAAGCTGACGGAGCGCCGAGCAAGTGGCGGGCGGTATTTCCTTTTTTCTGATTTTCTAGGATGATTGGTAAGACTTCATCAAAAATGTCTTTGATTTCTTGTTCTGTTTTGCCATCTGCTTCTAACTGATGGCGAGCAATGGTGATAAATTCTTGATTTTTCTTGGTCAGTTCTTGTAAATCCATGGTCGTACAGGACTCTCTTTCTTAAGTAGTAGTAATAATTTTGCTTAAAACCAGCGTTTGCGGATGAAGTAAATCACGACTGTGGCACTCAAGGCGGCGGCAATAGCCACAATAAACCAAAAAGCGTGTTCCAGACCATTGAGAGGCAGCCAATTGTTTTTGAAATTCATCCCATAGGCTGAAAAGATAACAGTGGGAATATCCAGTGCCATGGTCATCAAGGCCAGAGTCTTCATAATTGAGTTTTGGTTGTTGGAAATAATCGAAGCAGACGTTTCGGTCATGACATTGAGGACATTTTCATAGATGCTAGCCATTTCGATGGCCTGTTGGGTTTCAATCAGGGTATCTTCCAGCAGGTCTTCATCGGCGACGTATTTTCTAAGACTGGATGCATTGCCGCTCAACTTTTTAACAATTCGTTCGTTGATTTTCAAGGACGCTTTTAGATAAATGATGGATTTTTCCAGCTCCATCATGTCAATCAGTTGTTCATTGCGTGTGGCATCTTCCAGCTGTGCTTCGATACGATCGCTCTGCCGGTCAATGGAACGCAGAGCGGTCAGAAAGAGCTCTGCATTGCGATAGAGTAGCTGGAAGACGAAGCGCGTTTTCATAAAGGTATAAAAGCCACGCACGCGGCGGTTGAGAAAATTCTCAAAGAGTATCAGCGGCTCCAAACAGGTTGTAATCACGGCATCTTCTGTAACCACGATACCAAGCGGAATGGTAACATAGTAGCTTTTGCCGTTACGATCTTCCTGAGTTGGAACATCAACAATAATCAGGGTGTAGTTGTCCTCAACACTAATCCGAGAACTTTCTTCTGCATCCAGCGGTGCTCGCAGATCAGTAATATCAATATTGAATGCTTCGGCGAGGCGAACAGATTCTTCCTGGGAAGGGTTTACAAGATTGATCCAAGCACCGGGCTCGAATGTTTCGATTTCATTGAGTTGATTGTTTGCAGAAAGAAACATTTGTTTCATGAGAACCCCTCCTCGTGTTACTGATTTTGCCTTTAAGGCACACCATATCATTATACTACAAAAGAGCCTATTTGTGGGAGAGTTTTGCAGAAAAAATTCTGCCTGAAAGTGCCCTGTCCTAGCGCCTTTTTACGGTGTGGCTTTCACTTGAGTGCTTGATAAAACCTGCTATTTTTGTTAAACTAAAGCATAAGAAATTTTAAGGAGTCTGCTATGTCCGAACGTGGATTGTTGATTGTTTTCTCCGGGCCATCAGGGGTTGGCAAGGGAACGGTTCGTCAGGAAATTTTTTCCACACCAGACCATAAATTTGAATATTCGGTCTCAATGACAACCCGTAGTCAACGTCCCGGTGAGAAGGATGGCGTAGATTATTTTTTCCGCACCCGAGAGCAATTTGAAGATCTTATTCGTCAGGGTCAAATGCTTGAGTATGCGGAGTATGTCAATAACTACTATGGAACTCCCTTGACTTATGTCAATGAAACGCTGGACAAGGGGATTGATGTCTTCTTAGAAATTGAAGTTCAAGGAGCTTTACAGGTTAAGAAAAAAGTTCCAGATGGTGTTTTTATCTTTCTGACCCCGCCGGATTTGGATGAGTTGAAAGACCGACTAGTTGGCCGTGGAACGGATAGCGATGAGGTTATTGCCCAGCGGATTGAGCGAGCTAAGGAAGAGATCGCTCTTATGCGTGAGTATGATTACGCCGTTGTTAATGATGAAGTGCCTTTGGCTGCTGAACGTGTCAAGCGGATTATCGAAGCGGAGCACTACCGAGTTGATCGCGTTATTGGCCACTACAACAAGATGATTAAAGATATTTAAGTTAGAAAAGAGATATTGCCTTATGATGTTAAAACCTTCTATTGATACGTTATTGGATCACATTCCTTCCAAGTATTCCCTCTGCATTTTGCAAGCGAAGCGGGCACATGAATTGGAGGAAGGCGCACAGCCAACTCAAGGATTCAAGTCTGTCAAACCGACCCTGCAAGCACTTGAAGAGATTGAGTCTGGCAATGTAACCATCCACCCAGATCCTGAAGCTAAGCGTGCGGCAGTTCGTGCGCGTGCCGAGGCGGAACGTCTAGCTAAAGAGGAAGAAGAACGCAAGATTAAAGAGCAAATCGCCAAAGAAAAAGAAGAAGAAGGCGAAAAAATCTAAGCGAAATCGGATTAGTCATTTAGAAAAAAATAGGGTTGAGCAAAAGGAGATGCTCAGCCCATATTTATTGAAACTCTTTATTGAAATCGGGAAGTTAGCTAGTCTTTACTAAGTTAAGGCTTTTTTCCGCCGAGGTTAGGCAAAAATTCGTCCAATATGCCTGTTTTGGAATACACTCTTAGCGCAGTGGTTCACTTGCATGGTAGTTAAACAGCCCACTGGGCTGTTTAAGGTGGACGCTTAAAAACTAAGAAGCGCCAGTTACAGAAAAGCCAATCAGCAGTGGTTCATTGGTGCTAAAGCACCTCATGAACTGTGCAGGGGTAAGACTTCTTGGCCTAGCCCACAAGTCTTACTCCCAGCCGCCTTCGTCAATCTGGTAAATCTAAAACAATGCTAATGAGTCTGGTCTTTTTATACGTAATCTTCAGAGATTACAATGCTTTGTGGGTGAGGGCTAAGCTATCATGGCTGTTTGTCCCAGACTCACTGCTGGCTGGTTTTCTTTTTGCCACAAGGCCAAAGCGTAAAGCCCAGCCAACTGTGCCAAGGTGGGAATAGGAACCAAAGTTTTCAATTCTTGGGGTTACTCCTACTCCCTAGAAGTATATCAATGCTTGATTTAAATGGTTTTAATTAGAAAGGGAAAGGAAAAATGGGGAAGATTGCCAAAATTATTGTAGATGTCCCGCTCATGCAGACAGATAAGCCCTTTTCCTATCGGGTTCCAGATGATTTGTCAGACAGTATCAGTCTAGGCAGTCGGGTCCACGTTCCCTTTGGTAAGGGAAATCGATTGTTACAGGGGTTTGTCATAGGATTAGAAGACGGAGAGATAACAGATCTTAAGCCTGTCACATCCGTGCTAGATTTTGAACCAGTTCTAAACCAAGAGCAACTGAACTTGGCTGAACAGATGAGGCATACCGTTTTTTCCTATAAGATTTCCATTCTCAAATCTATGATTCCCAGCCTTCTCAATTCTAATTATGATCGTATTTTAGAGGCCCAAGAGGACCTGTCTGATTCGGACAGAGACTGGATTTTTGCTAGGCGTAATAAGGTTTCCTATGCAAGCTTGGATAAGGAACGTCAAGCTAGAGTTGCTAAGTTAGTGCGCATGGGACAAATTAAGACTACCTATTCTGCTAAGGATAAAAAGACACTCAAAACCGTTAAATATTATCAGGCCAAACCAGAAGTTTTAGCGGACTTAGAAATTTCCAAACGGGCTAAAAAGCGTCAGGCATTGAAAGACTACCTCTTGGCTAAGCCTGAGCGTGCTCTTCTATCTGATTTGCAACAGCTTTTTTCTCGCGACCAAATTAAGTATTTTGTTCAAGCGGGAGCTCTTGACGTCGACGAGGTCTCGGTCAATCGCAGTCAGGATTATTTTGACAAGGTGAAAAGGACGGACTTTTTAGAGCTCAATCAAGAGCAGACTCATGCCGTTGAAAGCATTGTATCAGATATTGGTCAGTCCAATAAGCCCTATCTGCTCGAGGGAATCACAGGCTCGGGTAAGACAGAAGTTTACCTCCATATTATTGATCATGTTCTTAAACTGGGAAAGACAGCCATTGTCCTTGTGCCGGAAATTTCTTTGACACCCCAGATGACTAATCGTTTTATTTCTCGTTTTGGTGAGCAGGTTGCTATCATGCATTCGGGTCTGTCTGACGGGGAAAAGTATGATGAGTGGCGAAAAATAAAATCAGGTCAGGCTAAGGTTGTTGTTGGTGCGCGATCGGCTATTTTTGCTCCTTTGGAAAAGATCGGTGCTATCATCATTGATGAAGAGCATGAAGCCACCTATAAGCAGGAATCTAATCCGCGCTATCATGCCCGCAATGTTGCTCTCCTTCGGGCCAATTACCATCAGGCAGTTCTGGTTATGGGGTCAGCAACACCAAGTATTGAGAGTAGGGCCAGGGCTAGTCGAGGTGTTTACCATTTTATTCGTCTGACGCAAAGAGCTAATCCTATGGCCAAAATTCCTCAGGTTCAAATTCTTGACTTTAGGGATTTTCTGGGGAAACAGGAAGTTAGCAATTTTACCCCGCCTTTAGTCGATAAAATTAAGGACCGCCTAGAAAAAGGGGAACAAACTGTCCTTATGCTCAATCGCCGAGGCTTTTCCAGTTTTATTATGTGTCGCGAATGTGGCTATGTCGATGAGTGTCCTAATTGTGATATTTCCCTGACTCTGCACATGGATACCAAGACAATGAACTGTCACTACTGCGGTTTCCAAAAGGGCATTCCAAGAGCATGTCCTAATTGTGGCAGCCGTAGCATTCGCTACTATGGTACAGGAACTCAGAAGGCCTATGATGAATTGCAGGAAATTTTGCCGCAAGCCAGAGTGCTGCGGATGGATGTTGATACTACAAGAAAAAAAGGGGCTCACGAAAAGATCCTCCAAGACTTCGGCCAAGGGAAGGCCGATATTCTTCTGGGAACTCAAATGATTGCCAAGGGTCTGGATTTTCCTAATGTCACCCTAGTTGGGGTGCTCAATGCCGACACTTCCCTTAACCTACCTGATTTTCGGGCGGCAGAGCGGACTTTCCAGCTCTTAACCCAGGTTGCTGGCCGGGCAGGACGGGCTGAAAAAGAAGGGGAAGTCATCATCCAGACTTATAATCCTAAAAATTATGCCATCCAACTGGCTAAGGAGCAGGACTATGAGGCTTTTTATGCCTATGAGATGAAGGTTCGCCATCAGCTGGCTTATCCGCCCTATTTTTATACGGTTGGACTGACCTTCTCTCACAAGAATGAGGAAGTCTTGGTTCAGAAAGCTTTTGAAGTCTTTCATTTATTAAAAGAGCAACTCAGTGATCAGGTTAAAATTTTAGGGCCAACTCCTAAGCCAATTGCCAGAACTCACAATCTCTATCACTATCAAATTATGATTAAGTATCGCTTTGAAGATAAACTAGAGGCTGTCCTCAATCAAATTTTAGACTTGACCCAAGATAAAAGCAATAAGGATTTACGTCTGATTATTGACCACGAACCGCAAAGTTTTGTCTAAGCTAGAAAGGAAGGCCCTTAGGCCGAAGAGAATTGATGAAAAAAATTGTATTTATGGGAACGCCCGCCTTTGCAGCAACTGTCTTAGAAGGCTTAATTGCTAGCAAGGCCTACGAAATTTTAGCTGTGGTGACCCAACCAGACCGAGCAGTCGGCCGTAAGAAAGCGATTCGCATGACTCCGGTCAAGGAAGTAGCCTTAGCCAATAATTTAGCAGTCTATCAGCCTGAAAAATTATCTGGTTCTCAGGAAATGGCAGATTTAATGGCTTTAGGAGCTGACGGGATTATTACTGCAGCCTATGGCCAATTTCTGCCCAGCAAGCTTCTTAATCGGATGGACTTTGCTCTCAATGTCCATGCCTCCCTTTTGCCCAAGTATCGTGGAGGCGCACCGATTCATTATGCTCTCATTAATGGTGATGATAAAGCTGGCGTAACCATCATGGAGATGGTTAAGGAGATGGATGCTGGCGATATGGTTGCTCAAGCTAGTCTTCCCATACTGGATGAGGATAATGTTGGCAGCCTCTTTGAAAAATTAGCGGATCTTGGGCGTGACCTGCTCTTGGAAACTCTTCCGGACTACTTGGCAGGCAAGCTTCACCCCCAGCCTCAGGATCCAGCCCAAGTGAGTTTTTCGCCTAATATCACCCCTGAGCAGGAACGTTTGGATTGGAATAAGTCTGCCCGTGCCCTCTTCAATCAAGTTCGAGGAATGTATCCGTGGCCGATTGCTCATACGCTTTTAAATGGTCAGCGTTTTAAAATCCACCAGGCCCAACCATTAGAGTTAGAGGGACAGGGCCAGCCTGGTCAAATTATTGAAAAAACAAAGAAAACACTAGTCGTCGCAACGGGTCAAGGTGCTCTTTCTCTTATCGAAGTGCAGCCAGCGGGCAAACCTAAAATGAAAATTACTGATTTTCTCAATGGGATGGGCCAGAAACTTAAAGTAGGTGATTTCTTTGGCGGTTAAAAAAGAAAAATCTGCCCGCGGTCTAGCCCTACAAATCCTTGAAGAGGTCCTCCAGCAAGGGGCCTACTCTAATCTTGCCCTCAATCACGGGCTTTCAGGCTCGAGTATTAGTCAGCAGGACAAAGCCTTGGTGACCGAATTGGTCTATGGAACAGTGGCGAGGAAGATTACTCTAGAATGGCAGTTGGCTCATGTTATCGAAGATCGCGATCAATTAGAGCCTTGGGTGTACACTCTACTGTTGCTCAGTCTTTATCAACTACTTTATCTGGATAAAATTCCCAGTCATGCCATTGTTAATGAAGCAGTTGAATTGGCTAAGAGCCATAGTCAAAAAGGGGCGGACAAGTTAGTGAATGCTGTCCTGCGGAAATTAGCCAAGGGCCCCTTACCGGATCCAGCTTGTATTAAACGCAAGAATAAGCGTTACTCGGTTCAATATTCCCTGCCTGTCTGGCTAGTCAAGAAGATTATTGAGCAGTACGGTGAAGAACGCGCCATCAAAATTTTTGCTAGTCTCTTTGTCCGCAACAAGGCTAGTGTTCGGGTGACTAATCCGGCCAAACTGGCAGAGATTCAGGCAGTGACAGGGGCGGAACGCTCCAGCCTCTCACCGGTCGGTTTGGTTAAAAAATCTGGCCATTTTGCTGGAACAGATTACTTTAAAAACGGTGAGTTAACCATTCAAGATGAATCCAGCCAGCTAGTGGCACCGACCTTAAAGCTTGAAGGGAAGGAACAGGTTCTAGATGCTTGCGCAGCTCCTGGTGGTAAAACGACTCATCTAGCCTCCTACCTTACAACAGGGCGTGTAACAGCCTTAGATCTTTATGACCATAAGTTAGACTTGATCAATGATAATGCCCGCCGCCTGCATGTGGCTGATAAAGTTCAAACGCGTAAGTTGGATGCAGGTCAGGCCAATCAGGAGTTTGGGCCAGACCGTTTTGATAAAATATTGGTTGATGCTCCTTGTTCAGGTATCGGCCTTATTCGACGTAAGCCTGATATCAAGTACAGCAAGGATAGTCAGGATTTAGTAGCCTTATCAGACATCCAGTTGGCTATCTTGAACAGTGTTTGTCAAACCCTGCGCAAAAATGGTATAATAACCTACAGTACTTGTACCATTTTTCGGGAGGAAAATCAGGACGTGATTGATAGATTTCTTGAGGCCCATCCGAATTTTGAGCAGGTAAAACTGGAACATAGGCAAAAAGACATTCTGACAGATGGATTTATCAGTATTACACCTGAACTCTATCAGACAGATGGTTTCTTTATTGCTCAAATTAAGCGGATTTATTAGCTTGAAAGGACAGTTAAACAATTCATGGAAATTGCTTTGCGTACTGATATCGGTCAAAAGAGGTCTGAAAATCAGGATTTTATCAATCAATTTAGTAATAAGTCAGGGATAACCCTTATCATCTTAGCAGATGGCATGGGGGGACATCGTGCTGGTAATATTGCCAGCGAGCTGACAGTGACAGACCTAGGGAAAATTTGGGAAGAAACCGATTTTTCTGATTTGAGTCAAATCCGTGATTGGATGATTGATGTTATTGAAAAAGAAAATCAAAAGATTCATGAGCTTGGGAAAGAAGAGTCTTACCGTGGTATGGGAACAACCATCGAAGCTGTTGCTGTTGTCGGTAATGCTGTCCTCTATGCTCATCTAGGAGACTCTCGGATTGGTTTGGTCAGAAATGGCCAGTACCAGCAACTGACAACCGATCACTCTTTGGTTAACGAGTTGCTTCGGGCTGGTCAAATTACTGAGGAGGAGGCTGCAATCCACCCTCAGAAAAATATCATCACTCAGTCCATTGGTCAACAAAGCCCAATCGAGCTTGATTTAGGGGTTCAACAGCTAGAACCGGGGGACTTCATTTTGATGAACAGCGATGGTTTGACCAATATGATTTCCAATGAGACTGTCGTTAATGTCTTGTTGGCTGATGATGAAAGTCTTCCAGAAAAAGCTAATCAGTTAGTAGCTCAAGCCAATAAGGCTGGCGGCTTAGATAATATTACCGTGGGACTCTTGCACGTAGAAGGTGAGGCGGCATTATGATCCAGATTGGCAAATTATTTGCTGGTCGCTATCGCATTCTCAAGTCCGTCGGTCGAGGTGGTATGGCTGATGTTTACTTGGCTAATGACCTGATTTTGGAAGGAGAAGAGGTTGCCATCAAGGTGCTTCGGACCAACTATCAGACTGACCAAGTAGCTGTGACACGTTTTCAGCGAGAAGCGCGTGCCATGGCTGAACTCAGCCATCCTAACATTGTTTCAATTAGAGACATTGGCGAAGAAGATGGGCAGCAGTTCCTTGTAATGGAATATGTTGATGGCTCAGACCTCAAACATTATATTCAGGATAAGGCTCCCTTATCTAATTCTGAAGTTGTCAGGATTATGGAAGAAGTCCTATCGGCCATGACTTTGGCTCATGAAAAAGGAATCATTCACCGTGATCTGAAACCTCAGAATATTCTTTTAACTAAGGATGGCACGGTCAAGGTGACCGACTTTGGAATTGCTGTGGCTTTTGCGGAGACTAGCTTAACCCAGACAAATTCCATGCTGGGCAGTGTCCATTATCTGTCACCTGAACAGGCACGTGGTTCTAAAGCAACGGTGCAATCAGACATCTATGCCATGGGGATTATGCTCTTTGAAATGCTGACTGGGCATATTCCTTATGATGGTGATAGTGCTGTGACCATTGCTCTGCAGCATTTCCAAAAGCCGTTACCATCAATTAGGGAGATTAATCCTGACGTTCCTCAAGCGCTGGAAAATGTTGTTATTAAGGCAACAGCCAAGCGTTTGAATGATCGCTACAAATCAACCTATGAAATGAGCCGAGACCTCATGTCCAGTCTCAGCTATAACCGCAGTCGAGAAGCTAAGCTTGTCTTTTCTGATGTGGCGGATACTAAAACCTTACCGAAAATTGATACCAATACAGCCAATGCTTCGACAGAGCAGCTGCTCAAGGCAACTGATAAAAAGGTTAAAGCACCGGTAAAACCTGCGCCCAAGCCTAATGAAAAGGTTAAGCCCAAGCGTAAGCATAAGAGCTATAGTATTTTTAGCAAGGTTGCAATTGCCTTAGTTCTAGTTCTAGTCGCTATTTTTGCTTTTCTGATGCTGCGGAATCCATCGACAGTGTCTGTTCCTGATATATCTGGTCAGGAACTGTCGGCTGCGAGGACTACAATTAAAGATTCAGGTCTTAAGGTAGGCCAAGTTATTAAGGTGGAAAGCGATTCTGTGGAAAAAGGAAAGGTTGTTCGAACTGACCCAGCTGCTGGGACCTCAAAAAAAGAGGGAACATCTGTTGATATCTATGTGTCCAGCAGTGGCGGTAGTTTCAAAATGAAGGACTATACGGGGGAAAATTCTGACGATGCTGTAGAAGATCTGACATCTAATTATGGTGTCGATAAATCAAAAATAGAAGTTACGGAAGTTTCTACGACTGATTATGAAGAAGGAACCATTATCAGTCAGAGCCCATCAAAGGGAGATAAATTTAATCCATCTGGTGATGATACCATTAAGTTTACAGTTGCTGTCTCTGGTTCGACAACGATGCCGAATTTGACAGGTATGACCTACTCTCAGGCTGTATCCACGCTAACAGCGATTGGTATTAAGTCATCACGAATTAAGATTTATTCTTCATCGACTGGATCTGAGACTTCGCCATCATCTTCCAGCATTATTTCTGGTCAAAATCCTTACTATGGAGCCAGCCTAGACCTGTCTTCCAATGATGATATCATCCTCTATGTGCAGGATGCTTCATCGAGCTCATCAAAGTCAAGCTCATTAAATTCCACAAGCGATGAAGGAGATAGTTCAAGTGATAGTACGACTTCATCCAGTTCGGATGATTCGGAACCCTCGCAATCACAGTAGCCTTTTATCTAAAGGTAAAGAAAGCAAATCAAAGTATACCCCAAGCTCCCTGCTCATTTGAGTGGGGATTTTTAGTCTCTAGACCTATCTTTAAAGCTGATAGCTCAAATCCTACTGCAATTTCGAGGGATTTTTGGTACAATGGGCAGGTAATACAGATAGGGAAACTAGGTGCGAACGTCTAGTTGTCGATGAAGGAAAACCATGAAAAAATTTCAATTTTTCTTGTTGGTAGAGGCTTTGCTTTTGAGCATGGCCCTATTGACCATCTTGTCAGAAAGTTTAACCGCCTTTATTTTAATTTTGGCTTTGACTCTGCTGGCCCTCCTCTTCTTTAACAAGGATAATCGAGGGAGCTTTTTACTGACGGTTAGTTCCCTCTTTCTTTTTCTGGTCTTTATGCTCAATCCTTATATAATTGCAGCGGTTCTGCTAGCGGTAGCCTATACCATTATCAACCATTTTTCGGAGGTTAAGCATCGCAATCGCTACGCTGTCATAGAATTTGAAAAGGATCATCTCGCGGTTACCCCCAAACCTAACCAATGGATTGGTGTCAGTCGCCATATCAGTCAGGACTTTTATACTTTTGATGATATCAACGTTATTAGAATTAGTGGCTCTGATACTATTGATTTAACTAAGGTTATCGTAACAGGGCGGGATAATGTCGTGATTATACGAAAGATTTATGGGCCGACCAAGATTATTGTTCCACGGGATATTGCGGTTAAATTAGACGCTAGTGCTATCTATGCTAGTGTTTCCTACCTGGGTTTTCCTGAATATGATCTCCGCAATCAATCGATTAAGTTGGAACAAAAAGATGATCAAGAACTTTTGCGATCGGTTAAAGTGGTTGTTAATATCTTTGCTGGTTCTGTAGAGGTGGTGCGAGCATGAAGCGAAATGATTTTTTGTTAATTTTTCTCTATGTTTGCGTAACCGTAGGATTTATCATTTTTATAATTTTTGATAGTCTCAACCTAGATGCTAGACTGGTTTTTGCTGATCCGAGGGTCTTGGAACAGTTTGTTTTTTCGGTTACTTTGCTCATGTTTTCTGTCAGCTTTCTCCTGATTTTGGTCTGGTTGGTGGTTGATGACAATAGTAAACGTCACTTAAATAAAAGCTTGCGGCGGATTATTAATAATCAAGCAGTTGGCAAACAACCAGAATCAGAAGTTGGTAAAAATATTGAGCGTTTGTCAAAGCAGATGAGTCGGATAACAGCTAATCTGCAAAAAACTGAGAATGCTTATATTTCCAATAGCCGGGCTATTGTTACTCAAGAACGTAAACGAATTGCTCGTGACTTACACGATACAGTCAGTCAAGAGCTCTTTGCTTCCTCTATGATGCTGTCTGGTGTAGCACAAAATTTAGATAACTTAGATAAAGACAAACTGAGAGAACAGTTAAATTTAATTGAAACGACTCTTATCAGTGCCCAGAATGATTTAAGAATCATGCTCTTGCACTTGCGGCCAATTGAGCTGCAGGATCGCACACTTTCTGAAGGTATTTCCATGCTTTTGAAGGAGCTCAAGGACAAAAGTAACATTGAGACGGTCTTTCAAGAAGAAGTTGGCCAGTTGCCAAAAATCATTGAGGACAATCTTTTTCGGATTGCACAAGAGTTTATTTCTAATACCCTCAAGCATGCTCGAGCCAGTCGGTTGGAAGTTTATCTCTACCAAATTGAAAACGAAGTTCAGTTTAAAATGATTGACAATGGGCAGGGATTCGATATGGATGCTAGCCGGGAACTCAGTTACGGTCTTAAAAACATCCAAGATCGAGTTGATGATTTAGCAGGAACCGTGACTATGCTCAGCAGTAAGGGAAAAGGCGTTTCGATGGATATCCGTTTGCCAATTTTAGATGATTACGATGAAGAAGAGAAAGTTGAGGATGAACACGATGGAAAAGACTAAAATTATCCTAGTTGATGATCATGAGATGGTCCGATTGGGCTTGAAAAGTTTCTTTAATATGCAACCGGATATTGAGGTTATCGGTGAGGCTGACAATGGCAAAGATGGAGTTGAAATGGCTCTTGATTTGCGACCAGATGTTGTGGTCATGGATTTAGTTATGCCCGAGATGGATGGGGTTGAAGCTACTCTGGCCATTCTCAAGAAGTGGAAGGCTGCTAAAATCCTCGTTTTGACTTCTTATCTGGATAATGAAAAAATTTATCCGGTTATTGAGGCGGGCGCCAAAGGATATATGCTCAAAACTTCCAGTGCTGCTGAGATTCTCAACAGTATTCGCAAGGTAGCTCAGGGCCAAGTAGCAATTGAGACAGAGGTTGATAAGAAAATCAAGTATCACGACCAGCATCCAGACTTGCATGATGACTTGACAGCACGAGAACGTGATGTTTTGGCTCTCTTGGCCAAGGGTTACGACAATCAAACTATTGCTGATGAACTCTTTATTTCGCTCAAGACAGTTAAAACTCATGTTTCGAATATCTTAGCTAAACTTAATGTTGAAGACCGTACGCAGGCAGTTGTCTATGCTTTCCAACATAATCTGGTTTCACAAGACGATCAATAAAAATTATTTTATAGCCGAGAGATGCATCGCACTTTCTTGACTTCGTTCCCCCAAGCAATCGTCAGCTATTTGCATAGGTTGCAAAAATAGGCCATGACTACTAGCTAAATTGTTTTTTAAAATAACTAATATTATGTTTGAGAGAAATATCTTAGTACAAATCTAGGAGAATGAGCTGAAATGCTAATCGTTTGGCAATCTCGCTGAAGAAGTTTATAGTTACTCTCACCGAATGGCAGGAAACTGCTAGGTCTAATTAAATATTGAGACAGCTCAAATAAGAGATTATTGGTGGAGCTTCCCCGATCGAAAGTTAGCCCACAGAGTTTAGCAAAATAAGATAAGCAAAAAACTGATGATTTTGCTTAGGAACTCTTTAATTGTTTATATGGTTATTACATCCAATATCATGTCGTTTCACGCAAGATTTTGATAGGATGCGCAAGTGTAAAATCATCGTTATTTAATTAATCCGCATTGCAGGCGACTTGGCCTTCTTTGCTGTTTTTCTAAGTTGATACAAGATGATAAATCATTTAATTTAACAAACATACTATTTAAGGAGGCACTTATGGAATTTTTATTAGATACATTGAACTTGGAAGCCATAAAAAAATGGCACCACATTTTACCCCTGGCTGGCGTTACGTCAAACCCCAGTATTGCTAAAAAAGAAGGCGAGATTGATTTTTTCCAACGTATCAATGAAGTTAGAAAAATCATTGGTTTGGATGCCAGTTTGCATGTTCAGGTCGTTGCCAAAGATTATCAAGGTATTTTGGCTGATGCTAAAAAAATCCGTCAAAAAACGGATGATCAGATTTATATCAAGGTACCTGTAACTCCAGATGGCCTTGCTGCCATTAAAAGCTTAAAGGCAAAAGGGTATAATGTTACAGCCACTGCCATTTATACTACTATGCAGGGCTTGTTGGCCATCTCTGCTGGAGCTGACTATTTGGCGCCCTATTTTAACCGCATGGAGAACTTAGATATTAATGCTGAACAGGTTGTTATGGAATTGGCCCAAGCCATTGAACGTACAGATTCTTCTAGTAAAATTTTGGCGGCCAGCTTTAAGAATGCCAGCCAGGTGACTAGGGCCCTGGCCTGCGGAGCACAAGCGGTAACTGCAGGGCCGGATGTTTTCGAAGCAGCTTTTGCTATGCCATCGATCGCTAAAGCAGTGGATGATTTTGCTGCCGATTGGCAGGCAATCCAGCATAAGGATACTATTTGAACGAATTATCTCCAATGTTTATAGACGTTAATAATGGCTGTCTAAGGTTACAGAAAAAGGGTTTTTTCGTTCTGTTTTAGCAGTGATATTAAATATTTAGCGTAATAACAAATTGGAGAGTTGGACTCAATCAGTAAATCGTGATAAAATCACAATTTTGATTTTCCTCGTCCTCTTATTTTGGGGCTCAGAGCTCTGCCACTTTCCTATTTTTAGGTGGTAGATTATCCCAGACTGCCAAAGTCCACTGGAGCATTTCAATCCCACCTCCGCACAGTTGATCTTGGTCTTTTTCAAACGGTCTCCCAGACTGTTTGACCTATCCTTGCAGTCCAGTGGATTGTTGAAGAAGGTGCCTGAAAATGGGCCTGCAGTCCCAAGACAAGGACCGCCAATCAGCAATGGTTCATTGGTGCTAGTACTAATGAACCTGTTGAATTGTACAGGGGTAAGCCTTCTCGGCATAGTCAACAAGTCTTACTACCAACTACTGCGTCAATCTAGTAAACTAGGTCAATGCAAAAGGTGCAGGACTTTTCCAGACTCTTCTTCTGTACAACGGGCTACTCAAAGCTTATCTCTCACAAAGCAAGGACCGGTCAGCCGTTTGGGTGATTACTGTTTTAAAAAAATAAATTGGGCCGTCGTTATGCCGAACGGCCTCTATTCAATTGTGCGGACTAGTTTATCATAACCTGAAGGCTCTGAGCGAATAACCATTCTGACGCTATCTTTCCTAAAGTTTCTGCTATAATAGTACTCAATAGGAGTGATGTTATGGACGCAAAAACAAAATATAAGGCTAAAAAGATTAAAGCCGTCTTCTTTGATATTGATGATACTCTTCGGACGAAAGACACTGGTTATATGCCGGAGTCTGTTAAAAAAGTCTTCGAACAATTAAAAGAAAAAGGAATTATCACTGGTATTGCTTCTGGGCGAGCTCGCTATGGCGTTCCCCAAGAGGTACAGGATCTAAATGCTGATTACTGTGTTAAATTGAATGGGGCTTACGTCAAGGACAAGGATAAGAATATTATTTTTCAGCGCCCAATCCCTGCGAACTTGGTTAAGGCCTTCAAGGCTTGGGCCGATGAAATTGGTATTTATTACGGTCTGGCTGGTCGTCACGAAGCGGTCTTGTCCTACCGTAACGATGTGATTAGTGATGCTATTGACATTGTCTACTCTAATTTAGATGTTAACCCTGATTTTGATAAGAATCATGATGTTTATCAAATGTGGACCTTTGAAGATACTTTAGAGGATTTGAACTTACCAGAATATTTAGCTGAGCACTTACGATTAGTGCGATGGCATGATCACTCCTTTGATGTTGTGTTGAAGGATATCTCTAAAGCCCTAGGTGTTTCAAAACTAGTAGAGTATTTAAACCTCAAGCCAGAGAATATTTTATTCTTCGGCGATGGTCCAAATGACCTAGAAATGTTCGACTATGTTGGTCTCAAGATTGCCATGGGGAATGCTGTTCCCGAATTAAAGGAAAAAGCGGACTTTGTTACGAAAACAGTAGAAGAAGATGGTATTTTATATGCCTTGGAGGAATTAGGTTTGGTTGAAAAAGAATTACACTTTCCACAATTGGATTTAGAAAATCATAGTGGCCCTGTTGCTACTATCAAGACAAGTCAAGGAGATCTGATGGTAAAGCTCTTCCCTGAACAGGCTCCTAAAACCGTTGCCAATTTTATTGCCCTAGCGAAAGATGGCTATTATGATGGTGTAATTTTCCATCGTATTATCCCAGACTTTATGATTCAAGGTGGCGATCCAACGGGCACTGGCATGGGTGGTGAATCCATCTATGGGGAACGTTTTGAAGATGAATTTTCAGAAGAACTCTACAATTTGCGTGGAGCTCTGTCGATGGCCAATGCGGGTCCAAATACCAATGGTAGCCAGTTTTTTATCGTCCAAAATAAGAATTTTCCATATTCGGCTAAGGAGCTAAAACGTGGTGGTTGGCCAGAAGCTATTGCAGATGCCTATGTGACAGGCGGGACCCCGCATTTAGACCGCCGTCATACGGTATTTGGTCAGTTGGCGGATGAGGCATCTTTTGATGTTTTGGATAACATTGCCGCTGTCGAAACTGGTGCTCAAGACAGACCGATTCAGGATGTCCTTATTGAAACAATTGAGGTTCAGGATTGATGAAGATTGGTGAAAAATATAAGGGAGTCATTACAGGTGTCAAGCCCTACGGGGCCTTTGTTGCCCTTGAGAACGGGACGACTGGCCTGATTCATATTTCAGAAATCAAGACCGGTTATATTGAAAATATTTTTGACACTCTCAAGCTTGATCAAGAAGTACTTGTCCAAGTTTTGGACTACGATGAATTCAGTGAAAAAGCCAGTCTCTCTATGCGAACCTTAGAGGAAGAAGGGCACCATTTTTCTCACCGCCATCGTTTTTCGAACAGCCGTTATAAGATTGGATTTAAACCTTTGGCAGACAATATGGAAATATGGGTTGAAGAAGGTTTAGATTACCTTAATAGAAAAAAGGTTGACTGATACCAAATGTCAACCTTTTTCTAGTTTATGTTAGTTGTAATTATACTCATTCTTCAGAGTCATAGAGACTGGTTGATAGATAGCGTTCACCATTGTCAGGTAAAAGTGTTAAGACTTTTTTACCAACACCTAGTTCTTGGGCAACTTGGATAGCGGCATAGATAGCGGCTGATGAAGAGATGCCTGGGAGGAAGCCTTCTAGGCCACCGATAAGGCGACCAGTTGCAATAGCATCATCGGATTTCACCCGAACAATACTATCGTAGGCCTTGGTGTCTAGGGTTTCAGGGATAAAGCCGGCAGAAATGCCTTGAATCTTATGAGGACCAGGTTTATCTCCAGAAAGGATGGCTGATTCATCTGCTTCTACAGCATAAACTTTAACAGATGGATTAGCTTTTTTTAGAGCATGAGAAACACCAGAAAGAGTACCGCCTGTACCAACACCAGCAACAAAAGCATCTAAACCACTTGGACCAAAGGCTTCAATAATTTCTGCACCTGTAGTGGATTCATGGATAGCGGGGTTAGCAGGGTTATTAAATTGCAAGGGTACCCAGCCTCCGATTTCTGTAGCTAAGTCTTTAGCCTTCTGGATGGCTCCCTTCATCCCCTCGCTGCCTGGTGTCAAGACTAACTGAGCACCGTAAGCCTGAATGATTTTGCGACGCTCAACACTCATGGTCTCTGGCATAGTAATAATAACCTTGTAACCTTTAGCAGCTCCAACCCAAGCTAAACCGATACCAGTATTCCCACTAGTTGGCTCAACAATGATACCGCCGGGTTTCAAGAGGCCCTTTTGTTCGGCGTCTTCAATCATTGATAAAGCAATCCGATCCTTGACAGAAGAACCAGGGTTGAAGGATTCTAATTTGACATAGACATCGGCTGCCCCCTCGGGGACGCTCTTGTTTAATTTAACAATGGGAGTATTGCCAATCAATTCTGTAACATTATTATAGATTTTTGTCATACTTTCACCTCTCAAAAGAATCTTAGAATTGCTAATAGTATAGATGTCAAAAGAACTTTTGTAAAATACAAATTCTCTATCAAGTGATAAAGAATAATTATCAGCTAATTGGAACTTCGACGACTTTACTGCCGGATTTCTTACTGGTAACCTTACCCTGGTAAAATTCAACCAAGGCTGAATAAGTAGCTTCTATTTTATCAGGATCGACATAAATGGTGGTTCGGACCCTATCAGAGAACTCTGTATCTTGCTCTTGCAGGACCTCTTGAGCTAAAAAGTTGGCAAAGGTTTGATACTGGGGATAGGAAAGTTCGATTTGAATACCTGCTTGATCTTTGACCTCAACCACCCCCTGTTTCTTAATAGTGTCAGCGACAATACTAGAATAAGCACGGACAAGGCCGCCTGTACCTAATTTTATTCCCCCAAAATAGCGAGTCACAACAGCAACGATATTGGTCAGGCCCTGCTTTTCTAGAACGGTGAGCATTGGCACGCCAGCCGTTCCACTAGGTTCCCCATCATCACTTGAACGCTTGATTTCAGAGTTTTGACCGATAATCATAGCAGAACAGGAATGGTTAGCCTTGTGGTGCTCCTTCTTGATTTGAGCGATATAGGTACGTGCCTCTTCTTCACTGGTTACTCGTTTAATCTGGCAGATAAAGCGGGATTTTTTAATGATGTCTTCTCTGGTAGTATCTTTGGCAATTGTTTTATAATTCATGAAAAAATTTTATCATATTTCAAAACTTATGCGAATAGATAAATAGATGGAAAACTTAGAAAATTACTATGGTCGCCAATTTTTATCTTGGCAGTTATCTCCAGCATTGAAAGCACATGCTCAGACTGTACCGGCTACATTCAAAAAGTCTGGGAAGATCTATTGTAGCCGTTGTAACAGCTACTTGTTACCAGATTGGGTGCTGCCAGATGGCTCTTATTACTGCCGAAATTGTATTGCCTTCGGCAGGGTCACAAGTACAGACCAACTGTGTTATTTTAAACAAAAAGCCTTTTCCTTCGCCTCCCATTTAAGCTGGCAAGGACAATTAACTTCTTATCAGCAGGAAATTTCTGATAAACTTGTCTCTGCTGTTGAGAAAAGGGAAGATATCCTAGTTCATGCTGTAACGGGTTCGGGTAAAACAGAAATGACTTATCAGGCAGTTGCCTCAGTCCTCCAAAAAGGAGAGGCAGTTGCCTTAGTTAGCCCAAGAATTGATGTCTGTCGCGAACTCTATCAGCGTTTTCGACGTGATTTTACATGCCCGATTTCATTGTTGCACTCAGGGTCGGAAAATTATCATCGCTCACCTCTTTTAATTTCAACTGTCCATCAACTTTTTAAGTTTCGCCAGGCTTTTGAGTTGATTATTATTGATGAAGTAGATGCTTTTCCTTATGTAGATGATCAGGGCCTTTACCAAGCTGTGGCGAATGCTCTTAAGCCTCAAGGATCGAAGATATTTTTAACAGCAACTTCGACTGACAATTTAGATAAAGCAGTGAAGAAAAGACAGATAAAGGAAGTGCATCTAGCTAGACGGTTCCATGCCCATCCGCTTGTCCTCCCTAAATTGATCTGGTTAGCAAACTTGGATATGAAGATAAAAAGAGGACAGCTACCTGCTAAATTACTCAGTGATATCAAAAGACAAAGAAAAACTAAATATCCTCTGTTACTTTTCTATCCTACTATTGCAGAAGGTCAACAGCTTGCGCAACTCCTTCAAAATTATTTACCAGAAGAGAAGGTGAGCTTTATTTCTAGTCGAGCAGACCAGCGATTGGACTTAGTTCAAGATTTTCGTGATGGTAAAATAGACCTTCTTGTTTCGTCGACGATTTTGGAAAGGGGAGTAACCTTCCCCAAAATAGACCTTTTTGTCTTAGATGCCCATCATAAATTGTATACCAAATCCTCCTTGATCCAAATTGCTGGCCGAGTTGGTCGAAGTAGTGAGCGACCAACTGGCTCATTACGTTTCTACCATGGGGGTGTTACAAAAGCTATGCGGCTAGCGATTTCTGATATTAAAACGATGAATAAAAGAGGAGGTTTCTAAATGGAGTGTTTGATATGTCGTAATCAAATTCAAAATAACATTAAATTTACCTCGCTCTTTTTTATGTATCAGGATGAAGTCTACCTTTGTGACGAATGTAGGGACCAATTCGAACCAATTCGTTCGAAACATTGTCCGAGTTGCTACAAATCTGGGATTGATGAAGTTTGCCAAGACTGTCTTTATTGGCAGAAGAGAGGGAAAGAAGTCAATCACAGAGCACTGTATACCTACAACCAGGCAATGAAACAATACTTTTCTGCGTATAAATTCCAAGGAGATTATTTGTTAAGAAAAGTGTTTTCGCCTATTATTAGAAAAGTTTTAGTTGCTTATAAAGGGTACACAATTGTCCCAATTCCCCTAAGTAATGAAAGTTTTCAAAAGAGGAAATTTAATCAGGTCACTGGATTTTTAGATGCTACCGCTTTGACATATTGCAATCTCCTAAAAATTAGCAGACAAGGAAAACCCACTCAATCTAGTAAGACGAGAGAAGAAAGACTAAAGGCTGAACAGTTTTTTGTGATCGATTCCACTAAAAAAATTCCAGAAAAGGTCCTATTAGTGGATGATATCTATACGACAGGGGCTACAATGATTCTAGCTAAAGATTTACTTGTTGAAAGTGGCGTGAAAATTGTAAAAACTTTTTCATTGGCGCGCTAAAAATCCTTGCAAAAAATTCCAAATATAGTAAAATAAAATAAAAGAAAGCGTTTTAACGCAAGAAAGAGGAAGCCTATGATTAAATTTAGTATTCGCGGTGAAAACATTGAAGTTACTGATGCTATCCGCAATTACGTAGAATCAAAATTAGCTAAAATCGAAAAATACTTTAATCAATCACAAGAGTTGAATGCTAAAGTAAATTTGAAAGTTTATCGTGAAAAAACAGCCAAAGTAGAAGTAACTATTCCAGTTGGTTCTATCACCTTACGGGCAGAAGATATCTCGCAAGACCTTTATGGATCAATTGATCTTGTTTCAGATAAAATTGAACGTCAAATTCGTAAAAACAAGACCAAAATTGCTAAGAAACACCGTGAAAAGATTGCGACTGGCGAAGTATTCTCAGCAGAGTTTGTTGCTGAAGCAGTTGAAGAAGTTCCTGAGGCAAAAATTGTTCGAACCAAAAACATTGATTTGAAGCCAATGGATGCAGAAGAAGCCATCCTTCAAATGGATTTACTTGGACACGATTTCTTTATCTATACAGATGCCGAAGATGGAACAACAAATGTTATTTATCGCCGTGAGGATGGAGATTTCGGTCTTATCGAAGCAAAATAAATGATTAAAGACTCTAGGAATAAAAATCACATTTTAAAATAGGAGTTAATCCTTTTGAGTGAAATTATTTCTGGAGTTTTTTTCTTGATTCTATTGACAGCTTTTTTAGTTGATGTTAAACTTTAGAAAGCTAAAGTTAAAGCTAGAAAAAATAGTTTGTAATTTTTTTCAAAACTATTGACAAGTTATTAAAAAAATAGTAAACTATAAGAGTTGCTTTAAAAGAAAGCATAAGACCTTTGAGAACTGAATAGAGACGAACCAAGACGTGCGGGTTACGAGAGTAACCTGTCAAAGGACAATAAGTCAGCGATGACACAAGTGAGTTAAGTGCTCAAACTATTAGATGAGAGTTTGATCCTGGCTCAGGACGAACGCTGGCGGCGTGCCTAATACATGCAAGTAGAACGCTGAGTACTGGAGCTTGCTCTAGTACGAGGAGTTGCGAACGGGTGAGTA
>NZ_JAAKDU010000017.1 GCF_011038795.1 Streptococcus tangpeifui | reverse complement strand
AGAGAGCTTATCTACCGAATTTTAGTCGTATTTTTATACTCATGCTTATCGCATATTTTGGGGTGCTCGTCAGTAGAGTGGATCAGTTTTGCCCTCGATTACTAGAATCATTAACTCGTCAACCACAAAGCCCTCACTAAGATTATACACCTAGTGAGGGCTGTGTGTCCGTTTTCATTATTCTGTGGGTGAGGGCGGAGCCATCATGGATGTCTTGCTCAGTGCCTTTGGCTTTTTACTTATTCGATGATATCACGTTGGTTATCTCCTTCTAACTCAAAGAAGGGGTGAATATCTTGAACATATTCCAGTACCCCTTGAAAATGTCCAGCTTGATCACGAACAGCAGCGTAGGTGACATACACAAACTGACCTCGCTTTTGCGATTTAAACCACATGGTCACCTTATCTTTTTGGCCTGATTTCAACAACTCAAAAACACGTTTAACCTTATCTAAAACCTTAGGCGGATGGCAGAGCTCAACATGGCGGCCAATTTGACTGGGACTTCTTTTAAAAATCATCTCCTGTGTAGGGACACTATTGTTGTAGTACTGAAAAATATCGTCTTTATTAACAAAAGTCACTTCCAAGGGCAGATGGTCCAAAATTAGATTGGCCTGCTCAAGCGACAGGTAACCATTGGTAAATTTCTGAGGAGTATGGCGGTCAACTTCCTCTCCTCGTGTTTTAGGAATGAAACTGATTTTAAATTGCCCTGCCGGTGTATCAATGACTTGCTCCTGCCCTTCTGACAAGTGGTATTCTGAAGGAGCTTGCTCTGCTAAATTCTCAGCAGATCCCTGCCCTTCTGTCTGGTCGGAATGCTTTTCAAAATCCTCTCTCTTGGGCAACCACTTCTCCTCAGGTCTGACAATGGCATAACCAATCGCATCACTTTCCTCAGCAATTTTCAACCAGTCATCTTGAGTAAAAATCTCTAAAAGAATCATCAGCAAGATCGATTCTTCTTTAAAAATCATCTCTTCAAATTCATGAGCAAATGCTTCAAAAGCCTGACTGATAGAAGCAACTGGAACATCTGGAAGCTGGTTAACCTGAAATTCTAATTTTTTAAAGAGGTCCCGAATCTCATCATCCACACCCCACATCACCCGAGGTGGGGAATCATGCCCGTAAGCCTCCATGATTGGAAAAAAGAGATCTTCCTTACGCTGATAGTGCAGCTGAAATTGACCTAACAAGGTCAACTGATGTTTCAGCCCTTTAATGATATCAGCTTGGAAATCTTCATTTTCAGACTGGTCCAAATTATCTAAAATCCGCCGAATCCTTAATAAAGCTCCTCTCAAAGCCAAATTTTCCTGTTTGAAAACATAAACAGGATGACCAAGATGATCAGCATCTGCTACCTCCACCTCTTCCACTGCATTCTTAAACAGATTAGCATGAACATCACAGAGATCCATAACATCTTCAAACGTCACACCAGATTTTTCATCAGACATCAGTTCATGCTCCATAAGGGAAATTTCTAAAGCCGAAACGCCTTTAAAGGTCTTATCGAAACGCTCTTGAACCGCCTCAGGACTAGCTCCGTGGTGAAGGTCTAGAAGAATATCTTTTAGTATTTCGATACGATTATCAGTCATCTCAGTCTCCTTTCACCTCATAACCATTGAATTCCAGCGTTCGCTTAATCTTTTCCAAAGGAACATTAGCTAGTTTAGAACCAGCTTTTAAGCTAGTAGCTTGGCCGAGGGTCTTTAACATTACCGGATTAGCTAGAGGTTTGAAACCCAACTCAATCAAAATGTCTTTTAGTTCTGGGTGCTCTTTGACTATTTGAGCAACCGGTTGAGATAAATCTATAGTATTGGTCATCAGCATGACTCACTTTCTCTTTTAATAATCTTATTATAACAAAAGTAAAGCCAAGTAATCCGGACAGAGAAAGGTTAGTCCGCTTTTTTTAGCAAGTCCCTATAATCGATCCAAAAAAGCCTCGATCTTAAATCGAGACTTTCTCCTACTCTTATTTTGCTTCCCAGTAACGCACTGTAAAATAAGTAGTTGTTGTGATACCAGTTTTACTGTCATAGGTAGTAGAACTTGAACTACTATCACCACGCCAATAATATTGGGTGAAGTCCGTTCCTTCCGTTGGAATGACATTGTCATTAATATCCACATTATGGACATTTAAATCATAGTAGGTACGATAATAATTAGGATTTGGAGCAGTACCATAGCGATTAGTCTCAGTCCAACCGAGAGCTGAAACAGTTGAAGATGCTGCCAACATAGCTCCAGCTAAAGCTGAAGTGAGAAGAAATTTTTTGATAGGTGATTTCATAAAAGTTGAATCCTTCCTTCTTAAAGTAATGATAGCTGAGTTACCTCAACCAATCTATTTTATAAGACAACGGATTCCTAATCTAGTACCTTATCCTCAAATGTTTCCTATTTGGCCTAGAATGTTCTTCTGCCACAACTATTTAGTAGGCTGCTACTATTATTTCCATCTTTTAATTTATAGTTAGATTAAATCAATGCCAACAGTTGCTATTCACCTCCTCCTGAATTGGCAGGGACGTGAAAAAAGGTCCAGTGAAGCTTTTACGTTGGGAATTGAGCTGACATGATTACTAGTCATCACAACCTCTTTTGCAGTTCCACTGCGAAAAAACCATTAGACTAAAAGATGTGTTGAACACCTTGTTCGCTATCCTTTTAAAATCAATGGAACCGCTAAACTGTTAATTTGATTTGAACTGAGTATTTATTGGACTTATATTGGATACAAAAACAATAACTCACACCAAAACAGAGCTGGGAATATCCCAGCTCTGTTTGAGTCGCATTCAAGTTTAAATATAGCGAACGGATGTTAGTTCACCAGTATCTGCATCAAAGGTATAGATACGGTTGTCAATTTTTACAGTTGTTCCCTTAGCTTGTGTACCATCAGGATTAAAGTAGAGATGCTGACCACGGATATCACGGAATCCTGTTACAGCAACCCCGTCATAACCAAAGAAATACCAACTACCATTAACGAGAACGAATTGATTGGTAACTCGATCACCAGTGTTTGCATCGTAGAAATACTTATGACCATTGGCATCTGTAACCACGATTCCCTTAGCTTGCTGACCAGTTTCAGCATCAAAGTACATGTGACGAGATTGGATGATTTGATGACCGCGAACCGCATAACCATCTGCCCCCATATAGTACCATTGATTGGAACCTGCCTTCGTTTCTAGGAAGCTGTTGGTCACCAAAGCACCTGTATCAGCATCATAGAAACGCAATCCTTTAGCATCACGAACAAAACGACCTTTAGCTTGCTGACCTGTCTTGGTGTCAAAATAAAGCTTTTGACCATTGATGGTCTTTTCACCCTTGGCAATATGGCCGTTTTCATCAGCATAGAACCAAGCATTGTTGCCTGTTGAGAAGAAAGTGGAAACAGCTAAATCACCAGTATCGCCACGATAGAAGGAAGTATTGCCATCCTTATCTGTCACAAAATCTCCCTTGACTTGGGCACCAGTCTTAGCATCAAAGTAAAGCTTTTGCCCTTTAACGGTTTGCGCCCCCTTAGCGATAAGGCCTTGGTCATCTGAATAGTACCAATGACCATCTTTATTGAAGAATTGCCCTTTAACAAGATTCCCTGTATTCTTATCGAAATACCGCGTTTGTCCAGCCGTATCCGTTACAAAGTCTCCCTTAACTTGGAATCCTTCTTCATCGTAATATTGAACATTACCATGAATCGTCACCAAACCTACAGACATAAAGCCATAATTGTCAAAATGACGGAAGCGTAATTGACCTTTGGAATCAGTCATCGCAAACCATTCATTATTGCGGCTTCCCTTATACATAACGCCAGTTTTACCATAGTAGACAGAACGTCCATGCTCATCTTCCATAACAGCGTCTTTCAGCATCACACCATTTGGCAAGAAGTAATAGAATTTCGTGTTAATAACGTTAGGTCCAGTAACCATGTGACCAGTGTAGTCAAAATAATATGTGTTCCCTGCTACTGTAACAAAGTCAGATTTAGCCTGATTACCAGCAGTGGTAAAGTAGGTCATTCCCTTGCCGTCATTGTAGAAACCAGTTTTAGCTTCCTTATTACCAGTCAGTACAGCTGGTAAAAACTCACCCTTTTCATTAACGGTGAAGTACTTACCAGTACCTTCATCGTTAAGGACATAGTCAGTACCACGACCGAGAACATTAGTACCGTTAAAGTACTGAGCAGACCATTCCTTCAACTTCACAGATGAATCAATTGGTTTACCAGTCGAAATCATCTTAGCCGTGAACATTTCAGGATATTTCTTTTGCAATTCAGCTAAGAATTCACCACCGTATTTTGCTTGGAAATCTTTTCCTGAGCTCTTGGTGTTAGCCAAGTAAAGCTTATTTACCATCGGTTGGTCAATTTTTACACGGCCATAGTTATCAACACGGCTAGCCGTAACAACTTCCTTACCTGGTAATTGATAGATTTGGTCTGGTACCCAGTCAGCAATGGCTTGAATTCCAGCTGCATGGAGGGCCTTCAGTGCATTGGCTAAGTCTTCCTTAGAACCGTACTTGTTGTTCTTGCTCATGGCAAGGTCATAACGGTCACTAAAAGCATAACCATTTTGGATAATAGAATCCAAGAAAGTTCCATCCGTAGCTGAGACATACTGAGGTGCCATTTCAAATGACGTTACGCCCCAGGCCTTGAAGAGATCCGTATTTTCAGCAATTTTCTTATTAGTATACTGAGCATCTTTTTGAACAAAATCTTGGAAGTTTGAGAAGCCTTCGTAGATCAATTGTGAATCAAGAGCCTGACTAGCTGTGTAAGACTTGTCACCCTTAGCATTAGCTTTAGTTGAAGCAGCTACACGGATATCTTGGTCAGACTTAGCTCCAACGGGTACCCAGACTGAAAGGTAACCATTGACTTCAACTTGTTTGTAACCCTTGATTTCGCTACCTTTGAAAGTAATGAAACCGTCCTTGTCAGCAACCTTGGTCAAGTTTGTATCTGAATCATTGAGATATTTTTGCAGTCCCTTATCGGTTGTCAAAAGCAATGGACGATACGCTTGGCCGGCATGGATTTTACCAACATTAACCTTGATTTCTTCATTAGCATCCAACTCCAATTCAGGGTTGTTAGCAATCAAGCTGAACATACCTGATGTTTTAGCCAGTTGACCGCCGGTCATATCATCGGCAGACATGACATCTTGGCCAAAACGAACAGATACTAATACTTCGCTGTTACCCAGCACACTTCCGCTATCAGGATTTTTAGCCTTCATAGCGGCTGAAGGTGTATAAGCCTTATGTTCCATGGTTTGGCCACCAGCAGCGTAACGAATACGAGCACGCAGGAGAGTGTTGATGGCATCATAGTATGGAGACTTGGTTTCCATATATTGACCATCATCCGTGAAGAGGTCACCATAGTAGACCCGAGTCACTGATTCCATATTGGACAGCATGACAGCATAGGCTGCAGGAATATTATAGTGCGTATAGTGTTTTTCAACACTGTTCATGTCCTTGTTGTAAATGTCAAAAGCCTGTTTCAATTGATCCAAAGTGAAAGTGAAACCATCTGTCGTTGGATCAATTTTTTCTTTAATAATTTGAGCAATGACAGTCTGAACTTCTGAGTCATGCGCCCGAACAAAGACATAAGATGGTTGAGTATCACCATACTTATCATCTTTAGTCCGGTCAGTCAGGCCGTATTCTGACTTAATCAAGGTTGACAGGCCTGGAGTCCGCTCGCTAAGTGGGCGCGTCAACGTATAAAGAAGCGAAAGACGCAACCCATTATCCATAGCTAAAGCGGCACCGTTGGTATCTTGGTTATAATAATTATCATTGTATGACCAAGCTTCCAAAATTGAAATATGAGCTAGGGCTTGTGCTTCTGATTTATCGACACCATAAACAGCATTAAAGTAGTTGGTATAGAGCTGCAAAGTATCAGCGTCAACATTATCCACCGCATCAACACGGATACCATCAAAGTTAGCATCCTTATCACCCATGACGATAGAACCCCAGTTCATGAGATAGTGAATTTGGTTAAGCATTTCTGCCTGAACGACTGGGTTAGAGTTGTCTACATCATTGGCCAGAAGGAATTCATAGCCTCCGTATTCGTCAGCCTTAGAGTAATGGGTCTTACCATCTTGACGAGTTGGTGTGCGGTTAAGCAAGCGATATTTTGAATCTGCCCACTCGGTTAATTTATTATTGGTATAGAGCAAAGCACCGCCTTGTAAGTGGTCATTCTTATCAAATTGCTCACTATCACTATTCCAACGAGATTGAGTGGCTACAAAGGCAGCCATAGCATCACGTAACCAAGCGGTCCCTTGTTCCTTGCTGATGCGTTGCTCGATCTTCATTTGAATCATTTCAGCGGCTGTATTTAAAGCCGTCTGAGAGTTTTTAGTTGTAAATTCTTCTTTGCCCCCCAAAGCCTTGCTCATGTAGTTGAGATAGGCTACTTGAGTATCCTTATCTGGCCACCAGCTTGTCAGAACTGGACGTAGGTCAGTTTCTTTGGAATCAACCCAAGTCTTACCATTTTCAAGAATCTTAGTCGGACGATACCAGCTTTCTGCTGTTAAATAGCCATCAACCAATTCAAAACTTTTTGCTGATGAGTCAAAAGCTTTATTGTTGATCGAAAAGTCCGAAACAAGCGGTGTTAGCCCTTGACTAAACGAATAGGTTGACGTTGATGACAGCGCACCTGTTTCAGCATCAAAGTAGAGAAGTTGACCCTTAACAGTGATGGCAAAGTTCTTTTTATAGGAACCATCAGCCATGACATAGTAATACTTCCCATCAACTTTTTTGATGTTGTCAAGAGAAAGCGCTGCTGCCTCTTCTTGGTCTGACAAATCAGCGCCTTTCTCAGCTGTACGATTCTCAGCAGCAGGTGCTGCTTCTGACACAGCCGTGTTCGTATTTGCTTCTTCTGACGTAGCTGTGTTCGTATTATTTGAAGCTGCTGCCTGTGGGGCTGCTGGAGCTGCTGGTTGATTATTAGCTGAGACGCCATCAACATTTTGGACTTGATCAGTTTCTGAGTTCGTATCTACTGAACTTACTGCCGCTTGTTCAGAAGTTGCCTTGGCATCGGTTGCCTGCGCAGCGTCAGAATCTACTACTTCTTTATTCTGACTAGCAGAGGTGTTTTGTTCAGCACTAGCTGAAGCACCATTTCCTATGTCATCGGCAGAAACAGTCTGACTGGCAGCACCAGCGCCAATGACACTAGCAAGGCCAGCAGAAGCAACAGCAATGGTCACCCACTGTTTCTTAACCTTATGCAACTTGTAACGTAATTTTCTTTCCATGAAAATCATTCTCCCTTTAAATTTTAATAGTGAAATATTATTGACCTAAAAATTATTTCACTCACCAAACTATCTTAACACTTTTTCAAAAAAATTACTAGTTATTTACATTATCTGCTATTTGAGAAAACGCTTTTTTGCAGATCGCTGAACTCAAGGTCTTAAAAGGGACTTACGTGTCTTCTTTTCTTGTTACAATATCATGACAAAGCTCTTTTTTCTCTAAAAAACAGCCTCCTAACGAGTGAACATTAGAAAATCATGTTCAAAAGTCAGAGACTGTTTTTTTTATAAAGGAGATAGGATTACCATCTTGAAGCAATCCCTTGGTTATTGAACCAGTACCATTGGTTATCACCGATATTATACCAACGGTTGGTAATCATGTCACCGGAACCTGCTGCAAAATAACGAAGATTACCGTCCTTATCCCAGATAGCCTTACCCTTAGCTTGGATACCATTATCATCAAAATAGAGCGTTTGGCTTCCAATCTTTTGAAGGCCAGTGACAACACGACCAGCATCATCGACATAAACCCAGTTGTTATCAGCTGTTGAGTACCAACCCTTACCAGCTAAATGTCCTTGATCACGGTCGTAAAAGCGAAGAACTCCTGCTTCATCCTTAGCCGTGCCACCCTTGACTTGGACACCATTAGGCTGGAAGAAGACTTTTTGTCCAGCAATCGTTTGGCTGCCTGTCAAAAGCTGACCATCCTTGCGATAGCCCCATTGGTTATCACCCAGTGCTTCCCAAGCTCCTTGATTGTTTGGTTCTGGACTTGGCGTATTCCCCGTAATCAAATCACCTTCATTGGCATCAAAGCTATAAGTTTTACCATTGATAGTCAGAGTTTGACCCTTGACTTGGTAGCCATAGGCGTCAAAGTAGAGGGTACGATTATCAAGAGAAACGAGACCGACAGCGATGGAACCATCACCGTTAAAGTAACGCCATTTATCTTGACCGTTTACCTTGAACTCGACAAATCCCTTATTTGTCCAAGTTCGACCGTTATCATCATAATAGTAAGCCTTCTTGCCATCATACCAAACACCTTCTTTGAGCTGCTTACCATTAGGCATGAAGAGGTAGGTAGTATTGCCAATCTTGGTTTGTCCAGTAGCCATCTTACCATTGGCATCGAAATAATACCAGCTGCCAGCAATTTCCTTAAATTGATTCTTGACTTCTTGACCATTATTATCAATATAATGAATACCACCATTCTTAGAAATGAAACCATTAGCTGGAGCTTGTGGCTGACCGTAGGTATTATTGAGATTGGTTGGTAAGAAGAATTGACCAGCACCTAAATTGAGGTACTTATTATTATCGCTGAGAACATATTTAGCCCCACGTCCTAAGATATTAGAGCCGTTGAAATATTTAGCTGACCAGTTAGTAATTTTGACCGATGGGTCAATTGGTTTGCCAGTTGAAATCTGCTTAGTCGTGAAGAGACTTGGATAAAGCTTCTGCAATTCATCCAAGAATTTACCGCCATACTGCTCTTGATAATCACCATAAGTCTTGGTATTAACTACATAAGGTGTCTTGTTAATCGTCGCACCAGCCTTAGGTCTACCGTATTGGTCAACCCGTGTTGCAGTCACGACTTCTTTACCTGGCAGGTTATACATCTGATCCGGTACCCAGTCCGACAAGACCTTAATACCAGCATTATGGAGACCCTTGATAGCATTGGCCAAATCTTCTTTGGAGCCGTACTTGTTATTCTTACTCATAGCCAGATCATAACGGTCGCTAAAAGCATAACCATTCAAGATGACAGAATCCAAGAAAGTGCCATCTTCGGATGATACGTACTGCGGTGCCATTTCAAATTGGGTAATGCCCCATGACTTGAAGAGATCCGCATTCTTAGCAATCACCGCATTGGTGTATTGTTCAGGTGTCTTAGCAAAAGCTTGGAAGTTTGAGAAACCTTCATAGATCACTTGGGAATCCAGAGCATCACTTTGAGTATAGATATTGGAAGAATTATTGCGATTGGTGTTAGGAGCTACACGAACATCTTGATTGTCAGCGGCACCCACGGGTACCCAAACCTGAATCATTCCTGAGACTTGAACATTAGCAACGCTGCGCAGTTCAGAAGCGCTGAAATTCAAACGACCCTGCCCATCAGTATATTTGTACTGATTGCTGCTAACATCACTATCATTAAGATAGGTTGCAATTCCATCCTTAGTTGATAAAAGAAGAGGGCGGTAGGCCTGATTCTTATGAGCAGCACCCATATCAAGCGTCAAACCATTATAGGATTGGAAATTAGGCTTATTATTAATCAGGACAGCCATGCCAGAAGTGCGAGTTTCTGCTGTCCCAGCATCAATAGCAGTATCGGCTCCCTTACCATAACGCACAGAGGTTAAGATACCGCTGCCCCAGCCTTGTACATACCCAGCTGTTTGACCGCCAGCCACATATTTAATGCGTGCCTTGAGCAACGTTTCAATGGCATCATGGAATGGCGTCTTAGTTTCCATGTACTGACCATCGTCGGTGTACATATCACCATAATAGACACGAGTTACCGTATCCTTATTTTGTAACATCCAAGCATAAGCCATTGGCAAATTATTTGGATAGTACTGCTTATCAACAGCCTTCATATCTTGATTGTAAATATCAAAGGCCTTATTTAAATCATCTAAAGTAATATTGGTCAGGCCATCGGCGTTCGTTTTTCCCAGACGTTCCCGAATAATTTTCGCAATTCGCGTTTGGACTTCGGAGTCATGGGCACGAATAAAGACATAGTTTGGAACTGGATTACCATTTTTAGCATACCGGCGATCCTTCAGACCAACTTTAGGTAACAGGCTGATGTAATCATTCCCCCGTTGACTGGCCGGATAAGCAAAGGCTGCCAGCATATAGCTACGTTGTGAATTATCAATAGACAGCGAGAAGTTGTTCTGATCCTTAACATAGTCATTATCATTACCCGACCAAGCCTCTAAAATAGATAAATGATCAATGGCATTCTTTTCATTTTGATCAACGCCGTATTTAGCCTTGTAGTAATCCCGCTGAATCTGCAGGAGATCGGCGTCAACATTATCAACTGCATCGACCCGAACTCCGTCGAAATTAGCGTTCTTATCTCCCATGACAATCTCACCCCAGTTCATGAGGTAGTGGAAATGATTGAGCTGTTCTGCTTGAACAACTGGGTTGGAATTATCAACATCGTTGGCCAAGAGCAATTCATAACCAGCATAGTTAGTTGTGAAATATTTTTGTTTACCCGTTTGGAAGGTTGGGTTGCGATTGAGCAAACGCCAATCAGAATTAGCATGAGCCGTTGCTTCGTTATTGCTAAAGAGCAAGGCTCCACCCTGCAGGTGATCCTGATTAGGATAAACGGTTGGATTTTCAGAGGCAAGGCTCCATTGATTTTGCGATTTAACAAATTGCGACATCTTGTCACGCAGCCAAGCTGTGCTGCCTTCCGAAGCAATTTTCTTTTCAATAGCCGCCTGAATCGTTTGGACGGCTGTCTCAAGATTCGCTGAGTTTGGTGAATAGGAGCCTGAAATCAAACCTTCCTTGACCCAATAATTAGCGTAAGCAGCTTTAGTAGCTGCATCAGGCCACCAAGTCATCAGGACAGGACGCATGTCTGATTCAGTACTAGTCTGCCAACTTTCTCCATTCTTTAAAATCTTCCGTGGACGATACCAAGAATCAGCCGTCACATAATTGTCAACCGTTTCAAAACTAGAAACATCGTTGGTGAAGGCTTGATTATTAGCCGCATAAGTATCTGGTGCTACCTGATTATCATTTTGATTAACCTGTGGTGTTTCGGCCTGAGCCTGACCAGTCTGAGCGTCAAAATAATAAGTCTTGCCATCAATCACGGTTGAATAATTTTTCAAACGCTGACCGTTAGCATCCACATAGTAGGTTTGGCCATCCACATTTTCCAAATGACCTGGCTGGTCGCTAGTTTGAGGAACAGCTTGGCCGTCTGTTGCAGCATCTTCAGCAGTCTGAGGCTCGATTCCTCCCGCCGGTTGATTAGCACCAGCATTATCGCCTGCTGGACTTGTTTGAGCATTCGCAAAATTAAGACCAGTGAAAATTCCACTTGGAGTATCGAACTTATAGTCAGTAGGCTCTTTAGGAATCAAGTGGGCAACTTGAGTATTCCCTCCGTTACCATCAGTCGTGTCAGCAGCAACAACCTGCCCACCTGCTAGAAAACCGACTGCAAAAGTGGTCACACCGATAGCTACCCATTGCTTTTTAACCTTATGCAATTTGTAGCGCAGATTTTTTTCCATGAATATCATTCTCCTGTAAAAATAAAAGTTATTTGATAATTTTAGTTTTGATATCCAAACTATTTTAATTATCAATTTATTTTAACATGAAATTAAATTATTCTGGACCTTTATTAAAAAATGTCATCTTTTTGTAAGCATCTGGTAATTATAACGGTTTCTTTAATTTTAAATGTAAAAACGGCTGAAAATCTTATTGTTCAGCCGCATTACTATTATTTAGAGTAAATCAATAATTAATTTGATATTGAGTAGGGTCAGTATCAAGGCAATACCATAGGCTAAAATAGTATTCCAGCGAGCATTACGATGCTGCCCCATTAATTCCTTGCTGGAGGTGAAATAAATAAGTGGAAAAATTGAAAAAGGCAAGGCTAGTGACAGAAAAACCTGTGAATAGACAATTAGCTGATCCAACACCTTCTCCTTGCTCCCCCAAATTAAGGTAGCCAGAATGACTGGTAAGAGAGCCAGCAAACGGGTAACTAACCGAATAAACCACTGAGGCAATCGCAGGTGAATGAATCCCTCCATGACAATTTGGCCAGTCAAGGTTCCTGTAATCGTCGAGTTTTGCCCACTCGCCAAGAGGGCAATCGCAAAGAGAGTTGACAAGAGACCGCTGGCAACACTGCCTGCAATGGACGGATCTGCCAAAGCATTATACATCTGAGCAAAAGCCGAGATTTGGCTGGCATGGCCATAAAAAAGGGCAGCACCAAGAATCAAAAGTAAGGAATTAACGATAAAAGCAAGGCTTAACTGAATATTTGAATCCCAAGTCATAAAACGAACGGCCTGTTTAACAGAGTCTGGATTCTCATAATCCACCCGTCTGGTTTGTGAAATTGACGAATGAAGATAGAGATTGTGAGGCATGACAGTTGCTCCAATAATCCCCAGTGCCAGAGTCAATTTACTATTGTCCCCAGTTTGATGAAGATCGAAGATAGAGGCAGACGGAAGAAATCCTTTGAGAATCCCAGAGATACTTGGCTGAGAAATAAGTGTTAAATAAAGGAAAATCAACAAAATAGTTAATATTAAGGTTGAAACAACCGCTTCAATCTTACGAAAGCCCAACTTCATTAGACTCAATAAAATGAAAACATCCAAAATCGTTATAAAAATTGAAAGCATTAAGGGCCAGCCAAAAAGCAAATGGAGAGCAATCCCAGAACCAATAACCTCTGCTAAATCAGTCGCCATCAAAGCCAACTCAATAACCACAAATAAGATATAACGCAACCACTTAGGAAGATGATTGGCTGTGGCCTGAGCCAAATCCTGACGTGTGACGATTCCTAACTTCCCCGCCATCTGTTGCAATTGCATTGCCATGAGAGACGAAATCAGTACGACCGATAGGAGCAAATATTTATAACTGGCACCTCCGACCACGCTGGTAATCCAATTTCCGGGATCCATATATCCTACTGCTACTAAAGCGCCCGGTCCGATAAAAGCCTTCAAAGTTCGCCAAAAAGAAGCACTTTCAGGCACGGCAACACTTTGATTAACCTCACTCAATGAACGCCTATTTCTTTGATTTTTCTTTTGATCTTTCAAGAGAAAACTCCTTTTCTATTTTTTAATCGGGTTCATTATAGCAAAAAACAGAAAATTAAGCACGCTTAAAAAGTAAATAAATGCAACCAAACTTTTAATGCCCGACCATAACTTCACGATAGCATCCCTGACTCTACAGCTGATTGCTAGTTTTAAACATGAAGTGAACACACCTATAATAGTGAGTACTCTTAATGCCTTTCTTAACAATCGGCTTGCGCGCTAAGTTTTAATCCCTTTTAATATGACTACTGGTACAGAAGTCTCGGAGACACACTTATTGATTCGCCTTCCCAAGTCGTCTCAGATGGCACAGGTAGTAGCTTACTCACACCTGCTCCAAATACCAATACTACTTTCTTGTAAACGGCCATTCCTCCTGCCAGACAGCACTTTTTCTTACCAATCACTTCCTATAAATCACTATCAAACTAAGTGACACGTCACAGACAGCTTAAACTATCAGTGGATAATTTAAGATTGAAGATAAGGCAAACAACAACTTATTGAAGTACGAACAAATCAATGTCAAATAACGCACCCTCTTGATTTTAAAAGAGTATTAGCTAATTGAATTGACTACAAGCCCTCTTCTTCTATATGCAATTACACAGTCGCTTTTAGCAGTTAGCTCGCTTCTTTTAAGCATACAAAAACTCCCTTCATAGCTTCTAGTGAAATTTCTGTTTTTCACTGTCCACTATGGGGAGTGTATCAAAGTACTTAAGCTTTTGTTAATTGCCTTGATGAAAACTCTGAACTTTTGGTTATCTTCCTGGTGCTTAATCGTATGATTTTTAGTATCAAAGACAAAAATAATCTTCTACCTCCTAGTTATGTTTTAACAGTTTCATATAATCACTCTTAGTAGAAAACAAATAGATAATATTAACAACTAAGTTATTATCGTCAATAGTATAGAGCGCAATGTAGTCCTTTTTTAATGGCATTCCTCTCGTGGTCATGTTTTCTGTGATAACTCTACCAAACTTCTTATCGGCGTTAAACCCTACTTCTGGAAACAATTTGAGGATTTCCATTCCTTTCACCAATTGGGACACGTAGCGCTGAGACGTATCTTTCGACTGCGACTTTTCCAAAACATAAGCTTTAACCTTCCTTAGCTCGGTCGCAACCTGCGAAGCATATTTAATCTTATAAACCTTAGATGTCAAGATAGTCCCTCAATTCCTCTTCGGTATAATATTGGCCAGCTGCCATTTCAGTTAGACTAGCTTTGACTTCCGCCTGCAATTCTCTAAGTAAACGCTCTTTTTCCAACTCTTCAGGCGAAGGAAGATCCACTTCTCCTGTGACAGCCACATTTGTCAAAAAAGTCCTAAGAGCACCCGTGAGACTGTAGTTATGTGCTTTAAAAACATCTCTAGCGGATTGGACGATAGCCGCATCTGTTTTAAAGGCAATATTGATTGGCTTAGACATAAAATACCTCCTAGTAGTTCGTGAACTTTTTTCGTGTCTTTATTATATCATAATCTTTAGTGACAACAAATTAAAACTTGGCACATCTATCTCTCAGAACACATCGCTCACATATTATAAATCCCAATCGTCTGTCTTCAAATGCATTTTCAGCTGGAAATAGTTGGCTGAGGACATAGGCTATATGGGGTTGGAGCTAATCATCGTATCTCTCGTAAGTCTGCTTTTGTGTTGGGCGCTGCCAAGAGGCTAATAGGCTTGAACTTCTTGCCACAATAAATTTAACAGCAGCATCTGTCAGTTCACCAGATTGCCCGGCACCTGACTTCCCCCGTTCCCCGCGCATGCAGGTAAAACAGATTTTGGAAAATATTTCTAACCAATTGATCAGGATCACCGATCATCCCTGCGTGTATGGGTAAAACTTTTCAAATGTTATTTACCCTTAATAATCCGCAGGATCACCCCCGCATGTGCGGGTAAAACCAGCTCAAAACGCCTTTTATCATGGAGACTTTGGGATCACCCCCGCGTGTGCGGGTAAAACAAAGACTAAAAGAAAATTTCTCAAGGCGCTCACTTTTAGTGACCTATCTGCCTTCACTCTAGTTATCAACAATTGACCTAGATTACTTCATCCATCCAAAAAAGCTGTTTGAGCTAGCTCAAACAGCTTAATGATGCAATCTGTTGCACTTCTTTTTGAATAAGTGCTCCCTTGTCAACTCTTCCACCAAAGGCAGGCCCACTTTTCCTGTGATGATAATATTGGGTCAATAAGGTTCCATGAAACTATATAGTTATACACTTTAAAGACTGCCTAGCAGATTGTTTCAGAATCAGTCTTAAAGGAAAATATTAGTAAGTAGACTTAGATACAAATACTCCTTCATAGTTCGTGATTTTTTTCCGCATTTCTTTGATTTTCAATCTCTGAAATCATGTCTAATCTAACTTGATGACGTCCACCTTCATATTCTGCAGTCAACCATTCATCCACAATCATTTTAGCTACTTCTAGTCCGACTACACGGGATCCAAATGCTAGGACATTCGTATCATTGTGTTGACGAGATAGTTTAGCCGAGTAAGGCTCGCTACAAATCACACAACGGATTCCCTTAATTTTATTGGCTGAAATACCAATACCAACCCCGGTACCACATATAAGGATACCCTTGTCAACTTTATTAGCAGTAACGGCTTCAGCTACGGCTTTCCCAGACTCAGGATAATGAAACCGTTCTGTACTATCTGTCCCGTAGTTAATGACCTCATAACCGTACTTATCTTCAATATAAGTTTTGATGGCGCGTTTATATTCTACAGCGACATGATCGTTTCCAATACCAATCTTCATAACTTTTGTAACTCCTCTACTAACTCTGTATAAGATCTTTCTTTGCCAAATAAAGCGCTGGTCCCTAAAATAAAACCATCAGCTCCAATTGTACTTAATTCCTTGATAATATCTGGGCTGCAAGCACCATCAATCATAATCTTATAATGGTAGTCTGATTTTAAATCAACCAGCTTTTTTATTTTTTTCTTAGTAAAATCGATAAATTTTTGACCCGCAAATCCTGGATTGACAGTCATAACCAGTACATAATCAACTAATTCTAACATTTCACTGACTGTCTCAATACTTGTATCAGGATTAAGTGCCAAACCAGCTAATTTTCCACAATCTTTAATATGACTGAGCGTTTTGATAACATAGCGCTCACTTTCTGGATGAATATAAATTAAATCAACGCCTGCATTGATAAACCAATCCACCTTATTTCCGGGGTTTTCAATCATTAAATGACAGTCAATTAGCTTATCCGTGTATCTTCTAATAGTGCGTATATCATTAATTCCCATGGTTATATTTGGTACAAACTCACCATCCATAATGTCACAGTGGTAAATATCTACACCGGCTTGGTTCAAGTCTCCAACTTCTTTTTGTAAATGACTAAAATCAGCGCACATCATGCTGGGACACAATAACTTCGTCATAATACCCTCCTCTTTTAGCTAAAAAACAGCCCTAAATCAGTATTAGGACTGCTATCCAAATTAGTTAATATTAATCCGCTGCTATAATGGTGGAAACCTTCCCAAGACTATCATCCCAACTATCTGATACGATTGTGACATTTTTTAAATCAAAAGCTTTGACATTGGATAAATTATGAAATTTAGTACTGTCACACAAGAGATAGACTTCATCGGCATGTTCCCGTACCATTTTCTTTTTCGTAGCTTCCACAAGTGTTGGAGTAGTCACTCCAAACTTTTCATCAACACCATTAACACCTAAAAAAGCTTTACCAAAATAGATACTCTTCAAATTTTCCTCAGTCAGAGCACCGCTGACAGAAGAGTTTATAGGATTGAATTGACCACCCAATACGATAACCTCTGCTGCAATGCTGTCGGCAACTCCGAATATATCAGTATTTGTCGTATAAATTGTGATTTTTTTATCCAGAATTTTTCTAAATAATCCTGAGCAGGTTGAACCGGAATCAAGATAGATAACATCACCATCATGAATCTGTTTGGCTGCTAGATTAGCAATCTTATCTTTTTTATCACTGTAAAGTGTGTTGCGCATGGTAATTGGAATCTCTCCCACCGTTGACATCAATTTGATGGCACCACCTGACAAGTATTCAATTTTATTGTTCTTTTCAAGCTCTTTTAAATCACGTCGCAATGTTGAGGAGGAAACTTTTGGAAACACGGATTGAATTTCATCAAATTTTACTAATTCAGTATCTTTTAACAGACCTAATATTTTTTGTTGTCTTTCGTATGGAATCATCTTACATTTACCTTCATTTTGGTAATAATGATACCATATTCAGAAAATTATTTCATGCAGGTAACTAGGCTAACTGGTCATCTCTATTTGTGAAAATAAAACCTAGAACCGCTCCAACAAGGGCAGATATTCCCAGCCCGATAACACCATTAATAACATTAGCATTGCTCTCGATAAACGCAGGGAAGGTCGTCACACTGCCAAATACAAAAGCGTTAGTAACGACTTTTGTCAACCCTAGATAGGCTCCGCCAGCTGCACCTGCAATAATTTGTGCCAAGAACAATTTTTTGTTTTTGACAAGCATACCAAATAAAGTAGGTTCTATAATTGCCGATAACGCAATGGTAATGACGCCTGTCATTGCAAAATTTTTAAGGTTTTTATTCTTTGCCTTGAGCCAAACTCCGAAGGCTGTTCCAATAACAGCAAAGTTACAGGCAAAGGTCAGAGGACAGATGTAATCATAGCCATTTTGAGAAATATTATTAATCATGATAGGGTTGACAGCCCAATGAATACCAAAGCTGACCAAGACACTCCAGCCACCGCCAACAAGGATACCTGTCAGTACACCACTGCGTTCAATTAACCAATTAACAACGTTAGCAATTCCTTCACCGCTGTAAACACCAATCGGACCAATAACAATGACGGTTAAGGGCACCATAATGGCTAGAGAAACCAAAGGAATCAGAACAAGCTTGAGGGTTTCTGGAATATGCTTGTCTAACCACTTATAGAGGTAAGAGTAAGCCCAAATCGCAAGTATGATAGGAACAACCGTTGAGTTGTAATTCATCAAGACAACTGGGATTCCAAAAAAGCTCGTTGTAGCACCATTACCTGTCTTTCCTAGCAAGGATAAAAAATCCGGATGTAATAAAGCAGCTCCAATTAAGGCTGAAATGTAGGGACTGGCTCCGAAACGTCGTGCAGAAGAAAAAGCGAGCAAGACAGGAAGAAAGTAGAAGACTGCCATAGAAGCAGCAAATAAAATGCTGTAGGTACCGCTTTTATCACTAATCAAACCCAACTGGACACTTAAAATAAGCAAGCCACGTAAAATTCCCGATCCAGCTAAGGCCGGCAGTAAAGGTGCAAAAATTCCTGATATAGCAGAAAAAATCTGACTGATAATACTGCCGCCTTGACCTGATGATTCGTCCAAAGCATTCTCTGTACTGCCTTTTACAAGTATTTCAAATTCGTCATAAACATGCGGTACTTCTGTACCAATCAATATCTGATACTGCCCAGCCTTATTGACAACATCCACAACACCATCTACGGCTTTAACAGCAGCATCATCTGCCTTGGATGGGTCTTTCAAGTTTAGACGTAACCGTGTAGCACAGTGGGTCATATTAGAGATATTTTCTGGTCCGCCAATATTCTCTAGAATCCCTTTGGCAGTTGCTTTGTAATCCGCCATAATAATCACCTCCCTAGTCTTTGTTTCCCTTTAAGAACGTTAACATTAATTTATTAGCTGCAATAGCATCATTTTTATCGATAATATTTTGGATATAATCCATTCCGACTGTATCAATTAATTGATCCATATAGGTAATCATAGCCACATTTCTTTCTGCCTCTTCTACTGCAGGTTCAATAACTGGGAAAGTATCAAAATAGACGACTCCCTGATAATCGTACTTTTTCAGGTAGTACAAAAGTTCTAACGTTTTAAAAGGTGATGCTGTTCCAATCATCAAACCGTCATCAGCAACACCATAGCCGTCATTCGCATGAATACCATACAGCTGCCCCCTACTGCCAAAAATATCTGCAGCAAAAGCAGGATTTTCATGCTTCATAAGCATGTGGCAGTAATCCAAGGTAACACCAATATTTTTACGATTCACTTCATTCAGCAGCATCCCAGTTATTCCCATACTGTCAACAAAGGCATAGGCTCTCTCTTCATACGGCTTATATTCAATACTAATTTTTAAATCTGGGGCATAATCACAAATTTCTTGATAGGCTTTAACTAGCTGGTCCCAAACCTTGCGATAATTGATTTGAAAGCTATAGTCAAATCCATCAAACCCCAGCCAAATGGTGATAACTTCTCCACCTATTGCTCGGCAATAATCGACTGCTTCCTTACATAACCCAAGCGCTTTAGCTGCAACAGCAGGATCTGCGTTGCCTAGTTCGCCATTAATAAAATCATCCCGAAACCTAAGCGCAAGTCCATTCAAAACAAGGTTATGCTTGTCTAAAAGGTTTTTCATTTCCTCAGGAGAAACACCCTTAGTATGCTCTGGATAATTGAGATCAACATAGCCTAGACCAGCTGTTTCAAAATCTGAAAAAGTTTTTTCCAAATTGTAACCGTCTCTCCTCAGATAGGAATTAATCCTTGTCGCTAATTTCATTTATTTCCTCCTAATTATTAACTTCGCCTATATTCTAGCACTAAAAGAAAGCGATTTCAACAAAAATTATCATATTTTTTTATTTTTTTTCATATTTTATCATATTTTTCCATCATTCTATCTATTAGCACAAAAACAGCTGCTACTTATATTAAAAAAGTCGCCATGCCTAAGCATAACGACTTTTAAGATTTCAGCTGCTTAAACAGCCTAGTTTCATAGATTATAGATTAGTGGCTGCACCATCATTGCCGAAGTAAATCCATTGATCGTTGATACGAACAAAACGGTTTTTAGCCATATTACCTGAATCAACATCAAAATAATAACTACGGCCATCAATAGCTACCAAAGCACCCTTAACTTGTTTACCGGTTGTAGGATCAAAGTAGAGGTCTTGATTGTCAATGAAACGACGACCTTTGGCTAGATTACCCTGAGCATCCGCATAATACCAAGCATTGTTGCCAGTTGTAAAGAAGCCGCCGACCTTCTTATCGCCTGAGTTGAGGTCGTAATAAGAAGTGTTGCCTTGGCCATCGGTGACAAAGTCACCCTTAACTTGAATACCGGAATTAACATCAAAGTAGAGCTGTTGACCATTAACTGTTACAGCACCCTTGGCTTGTTGACCGGTTACGTCATCGAAGTAGTACCAATGACCATCCATTTCCTTGAAGCCTTTAGCAACATAACCATTTTCATCGGCGTAGAACCAAGCGTTGTTACCAGTTGTGAAATAACCGCCGACAACCTTATCACCAGAATCTCCACGGTAGTATGACGTATGGCCAGCACCATCGTCAGCAAAACCACCCTTAACTTGAATACCGGAATCCTTATCAAAGTAGAGCTGCTGACCATTGACTGCTACTGCACCCTTGGCTTGTTTGCCTGTTGTTTGATCGAAGTAATACCACTGATCTTGATTTTCAGCTACTTGCTTGAAACCTTTGTAAACATAACCATTTTCAGCATAGTACCAGTCATTGCCGTTGGTTGTGAAGAAACCACTCGACTTCAGGGCGCCTGAGTTGGCGTCATAGTAGGAAATCCGACCTTGGGCATCAGTAATAAATTGTCCTTTAACCTGAACGCCCGTTTCTGGATTGAAATAAAGAATTTGATTGTCAACTGGGTATTGTCCCTTGACAGCATTACCGTTACCATCCATGTAGTACCAGTTATCACCATCATTGACAAATTTATTCTTAGCCATAGCACCATTATCTTCATCGAAGTAATGGGTACCCTTATCATCAGTCACAAATTGACCCTTGGCTTGGAAGCCATTTTCGTCAAAGTAGTAAGTTTGACCGTACATATCTCTGTAGCCTGTAGCCATAACATTGTTGGAATCAAAGTAACGGAAGACAGTCTTATTAGGGTTAGTAGCAGATACGAATGGATACCAGTTATCACCCTTATAGAGGATACCAGTCCGACCATAGTAGTATCTGTTACCCTTCTCATCTTGATGGATAGCATCCCGCAATTGGATACCATTTGGCAAGAAGTAATACTCATTACCATCAGCAGTCTTGTAGGTACCTGTTACCATGTGACCATCTTTATCAAAGTAGTAATAATGACCACCTTCATAAACAAAGCTATTGACAGCCTTGTTACCTGCTGTTGAATAATAAGTCATACCAGTGCCATCATAGTAGAAACCAGTCTTAGCATTTTGGTCACCTGTCAGACCTGCCGGTAGGAAATTACCAGCTGCATCAACCTTGAAGTAAGTGCCAGTAGCATCATCACTAAGGACATAACCAGCCCCTTTTCCGAGAACATTGGTACCATTGAAGTATTTAGCTTCCCATTGTTTAATCTTGGTTGATGGGTCAATTGGCTTACCGGTTGAAATCATATTGACTTCAAACATGTGAGGGTATTTAGCCTTGAGTTCATCAAGGAAGGCACCGCCATACTGAGCTTGGTAATCCTTACCGCTGCTCTTAGTATTCGCAGCATAGAGAGTATTATTCACAAAGGCATCGAAGGTTGGTTTACCATAGTTATCAGTCCGCTTAGCTGTCACCACTTCTTCTCCAGGCAATTGATAGACTTGGTCTGGAACCCAGTCAGCGATAGCTTGGATACCATTAGCATGCAAGCTCTTAAGAGCATTAGCCAAGTCTTCCTTAGAACCATATTTGTTATTCTTACTCATAGCAAGGTCATAACGGTCGCTGAAAGCATAACCATTTTCGATGATAGAATCAAGGAAACTACCATCTGTGGCTGATACATACTGAGGTGCCATTTCGAATGATGTGATACCAAGTTTCTTGAAGAAGTCTGCATTTTCAGCAATCTTCTTATTTGTATAATCAGCATCTGAAGCTGCAAAATCTTGGAAGTTTGAGAAGCCTTCGTAGATAACTTGTGAATCAAGAGCTGCGGAACTTTCAAAGGTCAAACGATTTGGTCCTTTGTCAGCTGTACTTGCTGCAACACGAATATCTTGTCCATCTTTGGCACCAACTGGTACCCAAACAGCTAAGTAACCGCTCATATCAACTGTTGAATAGCCTTTAATATCATCAGCAGTGAAGGTTAAATTACCGTCAGCATCAGTATATTTAACTAGACTAGTATCAGAATCTTTGAGATAAGATTTAACGCCATCATTAGTTCCCAAAAGCAATGGACGGTAGGCTTGGTTGGCATGGGCTTTACCCATATTTACCTTAAAGCTATCTCCGCCAAGGTTGAGATTAGGATCATTGCTGACCAGGGTCACCATACCCGAAGTGCGGCTGAGATCCGTTCCCTGAGTATCATCAGCAGACATGATGTCTTGACCAAAACGAACAGAAGCCAAAACTTTATTGCTGCCATTCACAGTATGAACCTGCTCATTTTGTCCACCAGATACATAGGCAATCCGCCCTTGCAGCATAGTGGTGATGGCATCATAGTAAGGTGTTTTCTTAGCCATGTATTGGCCATCATCTGTATAGAGGTCCCCATAGTACACCCGTGGCACAGATTCCATATTACTTAAAAGCAGGGCATAAGCCGCTGGCATATTATAGTGGGTGTAGGTCTTGCTGACCTTGTTCATGTCTTCGTTATAAATCTTGAAAGCATCTTTCAACTGATCCAAAGTAAAGGTATAACCATCAGTATTGGTATCAATTTTTTCCTTGATAATCTTAGCAATAACAGTTTGCACTTCTGAGTCATGTGCCCGAACGAAGGAATAAGTTGGAATAGAATCACCGTAAGCACGGTCATCACCACGTTCCTTGTTAACAGAATCAGATATGATACTTTCAAGACCGACCCGTTGACCTGGTTGCTTAGTCAGGACGGCTAAGGAAGTCAAACGAGATTGGTTATCAATAGACAGAGCAGCTCCGTTTGTATTGGTATTGTACCAATTATCATTGCCAGACCAAGCTTCTAGAATAGAAAGATGTGCCAGAGCGTTGGCTTCTTTTTGATTAACCTTATAGTATTCTTCGAAGTAATTGGTGTAAACTTGGAGCAAGTCGGCATTAACATTATCAACGGCATCAACCCGAACTCCATCAAAGTTGGCATCCTTATCATTGAGTACAATCGAGCCCCAATTCATTAGATAATGCAGTTGGTTGAGCATTTCAGCTTGAACTACTGGATTAGAGTTATCGACATCATTAGACAGGAGGAACTCATAACCACCCATACCATCTTCATCAAAATACTTCTGTTCACCCGTTTGCATAGTAGGAGTGCGGTTGAGCAGACGATAATCAGAGTTAGCCCAAGGAGTCAAATCACTATTGGTGTAAAGCAAAGCCCCGCCTTGCAAGTGATCGCTCTTGTTAAAGTTTTCGGTGCTCATATTCCACTTGGATTGCGTTGCTACAAAAGCCTTGATAGCAGTGCGAAGCCACTCCGTGTTATTGTCACTGGTAATTTTTTGTTCAATACGCGTTTGCACCAGCTGAGCTGCCTTATTCAAAGCTGTTTGAGAAGTCTCATTGGTAAACTCTTCATTACCAGCCCCCAAATACTTAGTCATATAGTTGAGATAGGCAACTTGAGTGTCCTTATCAGGCCACCAACTCATCAAAACCGGACGCAAATCATTTTCATTTGATGCTTCCCATGTTTGACCGTTGCGCAGAATCGAAGCAGGACGGTACCATGAGTTTGCCGTCAAATAGCCATCAACCAACTCAAAGCTCTTAGCGGTTGAATCGTAAGCCTTGTTGTGACTGGTAAAATCATCAACGATATTTGTCAAGCCTTGAGAGAAAGAATAAGTCGATGTTGACGAAAGGGCACCAGTATCACCATCGAAATAAAGCATTTGTCCATTGACAGTAATGGCAAAATTCTTCTTATAAGAGCCATCCGCTTGAACATAATAGTACTTGCCATCAACTTGCTTGACATTATCAAGCGACATAGCTGCTGTCTTTTCTTGTTCAGAAGGCCCCGCTTGCTGTTGGTCAGCCGCTGTCGCAACATTGGCTGCATCTTGACGTACAACTGCTGTGCCATCTGTCGCAGGCGTTTGAGTTTGAGCTTGAGCTTGGTCTGCTGCTTGACCTTGATCAATTGCCTGTTCAGCAGTTGCTTGATTTTGTGTATCAGCTTGGTTTTGATCTGCTGCTACTGTTTGATCGGATGAGGCTGAATCATTAACTGTATTAGCATCGTCGGCTTTAGCCTGATTTTGCTGTCCAGATTCCTCTACCGCCGCTGTCTGTGCTGCTGTATCCGTTCCGGTATTTTCCTCAGCTGATACTGTACCAGCACCCACAAGTGTTACCAAACCGGCAGTGGCTACTGCGATAGTCACCCAATGTTTCTTAACCTTGTGAAGCTTATAATGTAGCTTTTGTTCCATAAAAAACACTCCTATAGCTATTAAATTAAACTGTGTTGTTATTAAACCTTAGAAGAATGTCATATAACAACATTTTCTATGATAGCACTTTCATATTTAAGAATGAAGAAAGTTAGATGTCAATTTTTTTGATAATTATATCAAATCAGTGACATTGCAAATGTTTTACTTTCATAAGATTTTCAAATCAATTATCTTTAGCTTTCATAACATAAACAAACACTTTCTGAAAGCCTTTTTTAGTTATCTATAACGATTTCACAACTACAGGGTGGGCTAAAGTCACTAGTAGTAAAAAGCTCCTATCCTCAAAGATTTGGGATAGAATGTCTTAACTAAATGACACTGAATAAAAAGGTTTTCAGTTTAGCAATACTTTGTTATCACTTCCTGTTTTGTGATATAAAACCTCAAAAAAACGAACAAAACTGGAATTTCCACTGTTAGAAATCCAACTCTGTTCGTTTTTTAATTTTTACCATCGGGTTTGTTTTACGAAGCCGAGACATACCATACGGCCATGAGCGACACCCTCATGAGCTGATCCGTTCTACTATCATATTTTTTGTGTGAAAGTGCAGTAGTACCTATACCTGCCTGTCTCAACTCCAATGATTAATAGAGGTTTTTTTCAACTTCTTCCTTGATATATTGCCATTCCTGCTGAGCTCTTGCTATCTTGCGTTGATAATCAGCCCGTCCCCTGTTGGCATACTGGACAAGATAGTCTTGCTTAACCAGAGGAATCTGAGGGATAGGAATTTCCAAAAGCTGGGCAGTCGAAATATTCAGAACACCCTTGCCATGGTCGGCTGTATCCAAAAGAGCCTGTCCCACCTCTGATTCTAAAAAGAGCTTGAGATAAAAACCACTGAGGGTCTCACTAGGGCGTAAAACTGTAATATTAGAAGATGCCACCACTGGAAAAAGCTGCTCCTCAAAAACAGCAACCTTTTTAACAGTTCCTTTAGAAGCGACTAAAACATCACCAGTCTCTAACAAGTACTTCTGTAACTTCTCTATTTCCTCATCAAAAGTTTTGAGGTTTTGATAATCGATTCCAAACTCTGTCATATCCGACAAATTAATATAGCTAACACGTCCAGGGTCAGCTTTACTAGAAACAGCTTTCCCCTTAAAGGCTCTTGCTACTTGTCCCAGTGGCAGCTTCTCCACTTGATTAGCCAGATAGTCTTCTACCAGCCTCATGGAACTCCTCCTTCTCCCTACGTTTTCATGGAAGTTATGTGAAAGCGTATCATTCTTCTGCTATATCATACCCTAAATTATCAAGAAAAGCAAAAAAAGGCTAAAAAACAGGTTGTTTAAGCAGCCAAACCATAATCAACTTAGTTTTTTAGCATTTTTAACTAATCGGTATCAATCACAAAGCCTGAACAGCAGCAAGAGCTGCCTGATAATCCGGCTCTGAATTAATATTATCCAGATATTCCGTATAAGTCACTTGGTTGTTTTCGTCAAGCACTAAAACGGCACGCGCCAGTAAGTGCCACTCCTCCATCAAAACCCCATAAGCCTTACCAAAATCATTATCATAATAATCCGAGAGTAAAACAGCATCGTCTAAACCTTGGGCTCCGCACCATTTTTCTTGAGCAAAAGGCAAATCAGCTGAGATGGTAATGACTACTGTATCAGCCATATCTGAAAGCTCCTTATTAAAAGTTCTGGTTTGGGTCGAACAGAGACCCGTGTCAATAGAAGGTACAATACTCAGAACTTTTTTCTTCCCAGCGAAATCTGACAGAGATTGCTTCTTCAAATCCGTTCCTATCAAAGTAAAATCAGGGGCGGTATCTCCCACCTGTAGCTGGTCATCTATAGCCACTGTGACTGGTTGTCCTAAAAATGTTGGCATCGTTATCTCACTTTCTAGCCGTTTCCATACCCTTTGAAAACCAAAACGATAGATCGCTGCAAACTGAACATACCTACGTTTTTGCGAAAATAAATAAGTTTTCCTTGAATCTTTAAATTAATGACTCTGTGTCAAACTTCCTAAAATCTTTGAAACGCTTAACAGCTTTGTATCTTAATCTCAGCTTACCCTACCAAAGTACTGGTCGCACCTTGTCTACTTTTGATTTTCTTTGAGTCTAACGACGCCTCAATCATATCGCATTTAGCTGGAAATTACGAAAATTTTGTTTGTGGATCCTTTCCCACTCCCATAATTTTGTGCCAAAATTTACTAGAAAAATAAAAAAAACAATTAAGAACTAAAGCAAAGTCTTAGAGAAAGAGACTAATAAATTCTGTAATTTCGCATGTTATCCTATCGCATAATGTTTGTAGACACCCATCCGTATCCCCCCTATCTCTACTAATAAACATCACAGCCACATGTATAAATCGTATCCCAATCTTATAACTTTATACCTGACAAGAGCAATCAGCAGAGTAGTCCTAATACTGAACAAGCTCTTCCTTCTTCTACCTCAGCGGATAAAAACACAGATAATACAGATAGTGCCGCTGGCCCAGAACACGAGGGTTCAGACCAAGCTCAGCAAACATCACAAGCACCTGATGCACCCGGAGTCTAATCCTAATACTACTCCAGCAGGAGATGATACGACTGCTAAGTCCCCTACCGAAAACAATAACAGTGCTGCCACTGTTCAAAAACAAGAATCTGCAAACAATACCAATCCTCCAACACCTTCTGTTACTACAGCTGCTGGAGAAAATGAGCAGGAGATTACGTCAATTACTCCTAAGGAGTATGAAGCTAATGTTGCTAATTTGAACAAGGTCTCAATGACTGATGTCTATCAAATGTTTACACAGGATGGAAAAGAACATACTCTTTACCTTGGGCGTCCGACTTGTCCATACTGCCGTCGCTTCTCACCAGAAGTTAAAAAATTCAATGATTTGATTGGTGGACAGCTAGACTATTTTAATACAGACTCTCCTGAATATGATGACGCTGCACAGACAGCTATTCTTTACAATCTGGACAGCATGTTTCTCCTACTGCAGCTCAAAGTAAAGCCAATAAGCTTCCGCAAACAGGGCAAGCTAAGAGCTATCTTTCCCTCTATGGCTACCTCACGCTGTTACTAGCGACAATAACTGGGATTGTTATGAGAAAGAGGACCATTCACTAATTAACTAATTTGTTAGTGTTTTGTTTACAAAAAAATCAGCTTTCGGTGTCCTGCGAAAAGCTGATTTTTCTATTATAAGAATAAATTCCAGGCCAAACTGTATCTCAATTAAAAAATCTCAAAAAGCAAGGCCAACCTATTTCCCTTGAAATTCTTGAAAAAGCTCTAATATCTTAGCAGCAACAGCTTGACTATCTGCTTCTACTTGGTCATCTGCATAAGTCTTCAAGTAAGGATAACGACCGACCTGAACAGCATAAAGCGCATCTTTAAACATACCAATATCATTTTTATCATTGCCAAAAGCTATGTAAGGCTCATCAAACACTTCCCTAATAGTTGAAGACTTACTGATATGGTTAGGATTGAGATAAAGGCACTTCTCACTTTCATGATAAATCAATTCAAACAAGTCCGTCTCCTTAGCTTGATAAGTAATATCAGCTAGGAGATCCTCATGATTTCCCAGATAAATCACCATTTTAATGGGATTTTTCAATTCATCAGCCGAAACTTTCTGAGCCAAATTTAAAGGGTCAACCATCTTGATAAAAGGAATGTATTCCTCATTATCTGTTGCATAATTAAAACAATTATCAACAAAGAAAGGCAGATTAAAGTAACGGCAATAGTTTACAGCCTCCTGATAGCCTACAGGATCTAAGTTATGCTCGAGAATCAACTGACCTCTTTCATAAACGAGACCGCCATTAAGACCGAAAACGCGCTCTTGAGCTAGTTTTTCACCCAACATATCAAGGGAATCACGATAGGAACGAGCCGAAGCAAAATTCACCTTATGGCCATAGCTAGCCGCTTGAGCCAAGACCTCTTTGATGGACTCATCAATACTATAACCATCAAAAGATAGAGTTCCATCTAAGTCAAAAACAAAATTCATATTAAACTCCTAGTTGAGCACCGCCTCAAAAAGCAAAACTCACAATAATCAAAGCTCCTACATTATATCAAAAAACTAGGTTGAAACCTAGATTTTATTGGATATTTATGGCACTACTACCGCCTCTTCCCGAATTTTCAAGTAGATGAAGAGACAAACTGATGCATAAATCAGTAAAGTCAGCAAACTCCCCTCGATACCGAACTGACCACCCGTCAAATAGGTAGGCCCAGAGAGCTTGAACTTAAAAATAGCCGATGAAACCAGACTGAGTCCCGAAACTTGAACCCCAAAAACAGAGCCTTGGAAACAATTCCAAGCTGCATGAAGGCCAAAAGCACCCCAGAGATCACCCTTCCAAATGACATAGAGGCACATCATGAGACCAAAAAGACTGGCATTAAGTAAAGATATCAGAGTAATGTGAGGACTCAATAAATGAAGAACTGCAAATAAAAGTGACACGATAGAAACTGCTGTAACCTTTCGATGATGGCTAGCGAGAACTGGCAGCAACCAGCCTCTTGTCATTAATTCTTCACCAGCACTTTGAATCTGCCAAGCAAAACTGAAAATCATTAGAAAAACAAAACTTGAAAAGGTCAGATTAACCTTATCAAGTCGAGCTATCCCTAAAAGACCAAGCAACAGAATGATAACCGTAAACATAACTCCGCCCCAGAGCAAGCCCTTCAGCAATTCCGATCCTACCCGGTTTTTAAACAATCCCATAGAGGAAATCGGACGTTTCTCTACCCATTTTACCCAGCCAAAAAAGATAACAAATACCCCTATATCATAGGTTAAAAATGTTAACATTCTTATATCTGCCCATTGAGCAGGCAAGCCGAACAAAGATAGAATTTTAACAATCCCTTCCATAATTCCAATCCCTAAAAGCTGACCAGCAGCAAATAAAAGGACTGCAAGAGGAATCGCTACAGCAATATACTTAGTTACTCTGCCCTTGGCAGTTTCGGTAAAAAGATTAGGTTTCATTCTATGTTTTCCCTTTCATAAGGATATGATCCATGAAGCATTCAAACAATAGGAACCTTGACAAGTTCTAGGCAGGTAAGTTTTTTCACAGGAGTGTAGACAGAGGCAATCCATAGGGAGGTGAGCTCGATCCATTAAACACTCCAAAGATAAATGAGGAAAATTCCTTGAAGAGGGAGGGCATAATAAACAACAGCAGGCTTACTTCAAATGTTTATGGCACTACTACTCCCTTACGAATTTTTAAATAGAGGTAGAGACAAACTAGGGATAGCACGAATACCGTCAAAATACTTCCCTCTACACCAAAAGCACCACCACTCAAATACGATGCCCCTTTTAACTTCAACTGGATAATAGATGATGGCAAGACAGCTGTGCCAGAAACTGGGATACCAAAAACAGAACCTTGAAAGCAATTCCATGCCGCATGAAGCCCAAACACGCCCCAGATATTGCCCTTCCAAATGACATAGAGGCACATCATGAGACCAAATAATATGACCACTAAGAGAGAAATAATGGTCACATGAGCATTAGGCAGATGCAATAAGCCAAACAGAAGCGAAGCTACCATAACGGCCGTAAATTTCCGATGATGGCTAGCCACTGCAGGCATTAACCAGCCCCTAGTCAAGAGTTCCTCAGCCCCACTTTGAATTTGCCAAGCAAATACATATAATAATAGGAATCCTAGGCTTTTAGCTGAGACATTAATTTTTTCCAAATCAACCATTCCAAAAAGGCTCAATAAAACCACTATGATGCTAAAAAGTCCTGCACCAACCAACCAGCCCTTGGCTAGTTCTCTACCTGCATCCTTTTTAAACAATCCCATAGAAGAAATGGGACGTTTCTCTACCCATTTAACCCAACCAAAGACAGTTAGATAAATGCCCAAAAAGGCAAAAAGCTCAATTAGGGTAGAAACATCTGTTGAAAATGGTAAGCTGGTTTGTATTTCTCCAGACGGACTAGGGGCCGGAAAGCCATGCCCAAGATAATAAATTAAAGTAATAGGCACTAGGCTAAGACCACCTATCAAAGTACCTAAAAACAAGAGCATCAGAGCTATAAGAATCAATAATATAATGGACTTCGTTATCTTACCTTTTGCCGTTTCAGTAAAAAGATTAGGTTTCATTTTATGATCTCTCTTTCATAGGGATATTAAGCCATGAAGCACTCCCAAAAATAGGAATCTTGACAAAGGTGCACTAACATCTAGAAATTCTTTTTCAACAGAATCGTAAACGGTTCATGATTAAGATACAAAGGACTTCTGTGGGCATAGCTAAAATAGGGGTTTCGGATTCGACACAGAGTCACAAGTATTCTGGGGGAATACGCTGTCTTTTTAGCCAAGTGCCCGTGTTCCATTCACACGAGACTAAGCCGTGAAGTGGTTCAAAGGAATTTAAGGGCTTGAAGTTTCTGCCGACTAATTGTTGCTTTTTCACTTTTAAGCAACAAACTTCAGCAGTCTCTCCCCAGACTGCTGAACCCCTCAGAGTCTTAAGCATGTTCAAGTGCACAGACTTTAACTTTTTGTACTATTTTAATATAACAGATGTTCTAGCCTTTTGCAAGATAAAAAGAGAGTGGGATCAACCAAATTATTAAAAATTTTGATTCTTACCACGTCTTGGTTTTAAAGTGGTGACCTAAATGGTCTCTCCTCAGAGCGTTTTGACGCTTGCTTTGCAAACTTCATTTCCATTTCCCGATTAAAAAGGTCTCCCAGACCTTTTTGTCCCCCTGCACAGCTCAAAGGTTCAGAGGACCTTTTGAGGTTGGAAATAAGATGATCGATGACCATCATATTCGTTTAGGTTTTCTGCTTTGGCCTTGTGGTCAAAGGAAAGACGGTCAGCAGTAATTTATCGAGGCTGAGAAAAGTATTCTAGCCTTCTATTTTTTGCAGTCATAATAATTTGACGCAGTAGTTGATTGGAGATCCTTATCTTGGGGTGCAGTCCCATTTCAAGCATCCCCTTAAACAGTCCACTGGACTGTTTAACTACTCCGCAAGTGATAACGGCCACCCCATCTACTGTGCGAAGGTAAGACTTCTTGGCCTAGCCAACAATTCCTGCTCACAGCCACTTCACCAGAGTTTTATACGAAAACTACAAAGAATGCAAAAATTCCCTCCCTATGATATAATCAAAGCGAAAAAAATTATATTTAGACTACTAGCTCGTCCCTAGTAGTCTTTTTCTGTGCTAAAAATTCAGAATAAG
>NZ_JAAKDU010000016.1 GCF_011038795.1 Streptococcus tangpeifui | reverse complement strand
TACGGTCACGTCTTTATTGATGATAAAACTGGCCAAAAGGTCAGCGGCGTTCAGTATATCAACGGCGAGGAATACCATTTTTCAAGACTTTATTATAATAATTTCCTCGTTAAAATTGGCAAAGATGGTAAGGCCTATGATTATCGAGGAGAATTGCTGACCCCTGGTCTTAAATTAGACGATGTTTCAGCTAATGTTGATCCTATTTTGATTAACAAAGACAATACCTTGGCTCGCCATACGCTTTACTGGGGCTCTATCAACTATCATCCACTGCGGCCCCACCTTGGCGATATTAAAACAGGCTACCTCTATTTTGACCAAGAGGGTTATGCCGTTAGAGACAAGTTAATAACAGTTGACGGCAAGACCTACTACTTCAGTCAAGACGGTTTTGCCATTACCAACAGCAGCCAGACTATTGATGGTAAGACCTACTACTTTAATGAAGATGGTAACCCTATCACCAGCCAATATAAAGAAATAGGGGGCAACTGGTACTATTTTAACAAGGAAGGCCACATGTTAACCGGCTGGCAAACCATTGATAATACCCAACGCTATTTTGATAAAGACGGCGTACAGGCCAAAAATGGCGATTATACTATTGATGGTACCCTCTATCACTTCGATGCCGATGGCAATCCATCATCTGGTAAGCAAAATGAAGAACACCCTAGCATCACCGGTCATTTTGAAATGTCCAGCAATGGTTACGGTCACGTCTTTATTGATGATAAAACTGGCCAAAAGGTCAGCGGCGTTCAGTATATCAACGGCGAGGAATACCATTTTTCAAGACTTTATTATAATAATTTCCTCGTTAAAATTGGCAAAGATGGTAAGGCCTATGATTATCGAGGAGAATTGCTGACCCCTGGTCTTAAATTAGACGATGTTTCAGCTAATGTTGATCCTATCTTAATCAATGATGACCATACACTGGCGCGCAACAAACTTTATTGGGGTTCCATTAACTATCATCCACTGCGGCCCCACCTTGGCGATATTAAGACCGGTTACCTCTATTTTGACCAAGAGGGTTATGCCATTAGAGAGAAACTGGTGACAGTTGATGGTAAGACCTACTACTTCGGTCAGGACGGTTTTGCCATTACCAACAGCAGCCAGACTATTGATGGTAAGACCTACTACTTTAATGAAGACGGTAACCCTATCACCAGCCAATATAAAGAAATAGGGGGCAACTGGTATTACTTTGACAGGGAAGCTGGTCAAGCACTGACTGGCTGGCAAACCATTGATAATACCCAGCGCTATTTTGATAAAGACGGCGTGCAGGCTAAAGATGGAGACTATACTATTGATGGTACCCTCTATCACTTCGATGCCGATGGCAATCCCAGTCGCATAGACTAATTCTGATTAGTTCCTTCTTCCGCTTTAGATAGATACTAAAGAAGCCCCGATTCCAGATGGAGTCGGGGCCGTTTTTTATGGACAAGCTTTTATGAACACCTTTGAAACTCAAAATGCTACACTGTTGGCTTCGCCATGCTCCACTTTAGGATACAAACTAGGCTTGACTTATTTTCCACAGACTACCTGCGGCTTTTCTCCTACTCCTAGTTTCATTTTGATTTTCTTTGAGAATGAGTGCTGTATCTTTGACGCAGCCAAGCTTTTCTGATTTCTTCAATCAGGAAGATTGGAATTGGACAGAGTATGAGGATACCCCATTCTAAGCTGGAGATTGGCGCAGTGTTAAAGAGACCATTGAGGAAAGGAATATAAGCCAAAAGGCTAAAGAGGAGGATTTCGAGGGCCAGACCCAAGTTGATGGTACGGTTAGTAAAGAAACCTCGCTTAAAAATGGACTGACTCTGGGTCCGACAGTTCATGACCTGACCAATTTGGCAAAAGATGATAGCGCCCAGAGTCATAGTGGTTGCTTCCCGGTAGAACTCTCCGCTTGCAGGCAGGTCCGTTAAACTTTGACCGTGCAGGGCAAAAACCGCAAAGAAGGCAAGCATCGCTACTAGGGCCTCCATACCACCATACCAGAGAAAGGATTTTACTAGCATCTTAGGATTGATGAGGCGATCAGTCTTGGCTCGGGGCGGCTGGTTCATAATACCTTCTTCCGGCTGTTCAACGCCCAATCCCAAGGCAGGCATCATATCACTCCCTAGGTCTATAGCTAGAATTTGCATAACGCTCAAAGGCAGAGGGACAAGACCTTTAGAAAAGAGAAAGACCGCTGATGGCACCGCTTCAGAAGTGTTACTATTAAAGATATAGCTGAGGAACTTACGCAAGTTACTATAGATGGCTCGACCTTCTTCAATGGCCCTAACAATGGAGGTGAAGTGGTCATCCGTCAGAATCATATCCGCCGATTCCTTGGCCACATCAGTACCGGTAATCCCCATAGCTACACCGATATCAGCCTTTTTGAGAGCGGGAGCATCATTGACCCCGTCTCCTGTGACAGCGACAACATGGCCCAGCGCTTGCAGATTGGTAACAATGCGGAACTTTTGTTCCGGAGCAATCCGAGCAAAGATGACTTCATCCTTGAGAGCTTCTTGCAAGTCGGTATCAGACATACCCTCTAAAATCCGGCCGCTGATGACCCGTGGCTGCTCAGTTTTAACAATACCAATACTCTTAGCAATGCTGACAGCGGTCAGATCATAGTCCCCGGTCATCATGATGATCCGGATATCAGCCGCATGGCATTTGACAACAGCCTCTTTGACGCCTTCACGAGGAGGGTCTTGCATAACCAATAGCCCCATGAAAATCATATCTTTTTCAGCAGTGTCAATGGTAGCAGCTGCAATATTTGATTCGTCGTCGTAAAGTCGACAGGCTAGAGCCAAGACTCGCAAGCCCTTTTGCGCATAGGCATCATTGGCTCTCAGGATAGTTGATTTTTCACGTTCGCTCAGCTCCCTGATCTGACCATTTTCACGAATATAGGGGCTAAGTTCCAAAATTTCTTTTGGGGCTCCCTTGGTAAATGAGGCTGTTGCTTTGCCGTCAATAGCCTCTGCAAGATGGTTAAAGGTGGTCATCCGCTTGCGATCTGAATCAAAAGGGAGTTCCTTAATCCGATAATTTTCGGATTCATTGTCTGATAAATCAATCCCAGCCTTTTGGGCAGCCACTTCTAAGCAGGCTTCAGTTGGATCCCCCAAAACTGTATAATTAGGATTGTCAGCGTTGGGATTGCTGATTTTGGCATTGCTGCAGAGGGTTGCGCCTCGCAAGAGCCAATTGAGGTCGGTATCTTGGGCTGCCCTAACCTCTTGACCATGAAGGAGCACCTGGCCAACAGGCGCATAGCCCAGACCTGTCAACTTGTACTCTTTCTTAGGGGTCCAGAGATTGTGAACAGTCATCTCATTCTTGGTTAAAGTCCCTGTCTTATCTGAACAAATGACCGAGGTTTCTCCCAATGTTTCAACAGAAGAGAGCTTCTTGACTAGGGCGTTCTGCTTGGCCATTCTTTGTACAGCCATAGCTAAGGATAAGGTAATAGTGGGCAGGAGCCCTTCCGGAATGAAGGCGACAATCATCCCCAAAGAGAAGATGAAGGCCTTAGCCATCGGCTCTTTGACAAAGAAGACAGAAGCGATAAAGAAGAAAATACCAACACTCATGGCAATGAGTGAAATCTGTTTGGTCAGACGATCCACTTCCTTTTGCAGAGGGCTCTTTTCATCAGCCACTGTCTGGGTCAAGTCAGCAATTTTACCAAATTCTGTCTGCATGGCAATCTTGGTGACCGCAACTCGAGCCGAGCCATTAGCGACTGTTGTCCCTGCAAAAACTAGGTTGTCAGCTTCCAGAGCAGTAATATCGCCATCGGTGACAACCTTGGCATTCTTGCGGACAGGATTGGATTCCCCTGTCAGGGCTGATTGGTTGACCTGCAAATCAGTTGAGAGAATGATCCGAGCATCAGCCGAAATTTTGTCTCCTTCTTCAATCAGGAGGATATCACCCGGTACCAGATCCTCAGCTAGGATCTTCTGCTCGATTCCATCACGGACAACTCGAGCATAAGAGGGTAGCATATTTTTCAGAGCATCGGTCGCTTTTTGAGCTCGATTTTCTTGGATGAAACTAAAGACACCATTGATCACATTGACCAACCAAATAGCAATTCCCAGCTCAAAGGTTCCTGAGAGAATAGCTACCAGACCGCCTACCCAGAGGAGGATGGCCATTAGACTGGTAAAATTCTTGAAAAACTTTAGCAGCTTAGATTCCTGCTTGCCGCTGGCCAAAAGGTTTTTGCCGTATTGGCTTTGCCTTTGGCTGACCTCTTCATTATGAAGTCCTGTTTGGCGGGTTGCTAAACTTTGGTAAAGCTCCTCCGTCGAGAGACTTTGATAGTTATACGATTGGTCACTCATGTAACCGCCTTCTTTCTAATTACACCTACATTTTAGCACTATTTGGAAAAAATGGAAGAAAAACCTGAAAAGAAATTAATGCTTTCATCTATTGCAAAAGAGAGGACTTCAATCCTCTCTTTTATCATTTTTATTAGACTTGTTGAAAAACTAAGGCATTTTATAATTGATAAGACCACCAATAACTCAGTTTAACCATTTTTAAATGTTCTGAGTAAAATTTCAGGGCTTTCATCTCCAGTTTTCATGACATTAGCATTCCAGTTTTGGTTACCGAACAAGTCTATTGGAAAATCTTGTCTAAAATTTGTTCAGGCTTAATATTCCTCACGCTTTTTCAATGAACCAAGCAGGGTTGCAGTCGCAAAGGCTGTCATCCCTATACCAAAGACAGCCAGTCCATAGCTATTGCGTTCACCAGTCTGTGGCAGCGTCTTTTCAGATGTCACAGGTACTGGGGTCGGCTCAGCAACCTTAACAGGAATGACAGATTCCTTAGGCGCTGGTTTTTCTGGTTTAGGATCCTTGAATGTTTCAACTATCAAATTCTTGTGCCATTTCACAGAAATTTGTTTGCGTTCCGGAGCTTCTGGTATTTCTGGAACGTCTACAGTTGGTTTGTAATTTGGTTCAGCTGGTGGTGTTGGAGGGGTGGGCTCTGAACCTGGATCAGCCGGTATTTCTACAATGTCGTATTTTGGTGCCATTGGTGGGGTCGGCGGCGTTGGCTCATCTGGCACCGATGGCACATCTACCTCTGGCTTCACATCCGGCGCTGTTGGTGGGGTCGGCGGCGTTGGCTCGTCCGGTACAGATGGAACGTCTACCATCGGCTTCACTTCCGGCGCTGTTGGGGGCGTCGGTGGCGTTGGTTCGTTCGGTACCGACGGAATGTCTACCTCTGGCTTCACGTCCGGCGCTGTTGGGGGCGTCGGCGGCGTTGGCTCATCTGGCACCGATGGAACGTCTACCATCGGCTTCACGTCCGGTGCCGTTGGGGGCGTCGGTGGCGTTGGCTCGTCTGGCACCGATGGAACGTCTACCATCGGCTTCACGTTCGGTGCTGTTGGGGGCGTCGGTGGCGTTGGTTCGTTCGGTACAGATGGCACATCTACCTTTGGCTTCACGTCTGGTGCACTCGGTGGAGTCGGTGGTGTTGGCTCGTCTGGCACCGACGGAATGTCTACCATCGGCTTCACGTCTGGTGCACTCGGCGGTGCTGGGGGCGTTGGTTCGTCTGGCACCGATGGAACATCTACCATCGGCTTCACGTCCGGTGCCGTTGGTGGAGTCGGTGGCGTTGGTTCGTTCGGTACAGATGGCACATCTACCATCGGCTTCACGTCTGGTGCACTCGGTGGAGTCGGTGGCGTTGGCTCATCGGGAACTGGCGGAAGATCCAACTTCGGTGTTGGAATCACTGGGGTTGGTGGGGTCGGCTCTACTGGAGGCGTCGGCTCATCGGGAACCGTAACGGTTGGTTTTTCTCTTGGTTCCGTTGGCGGCGTCGGCGACGTTGGCTCCTTAGGAGGCGTTGGTACATCAATTATTTTTGGCGTCGGCGGTGCTGGAGGCGTCGGTTTTTCTGGTGCCTTTGGTTCTTCTCCTGGATCCTTAGGGAAACCGACATTTGAATTAATCGCAAACCAGTAAACGGTCGGTTGGGCTTCTGCATTGGCGCCTGATGCTGTAAATACCAGATGACCATCAGTCATCTTAACCCCTGCACCACCATAGTAGAGGTAAGGCGAATCTGCGTCGTCCCAACCACGCAGGGTAGGTGTCGTTTCACCATTAAAGACTGCACCATTTTCGATATACTGGTTATCTTTTTCTGATGTTACTTCCTTAGTGGCAGGATTATAGGTAACACTTGAGTTTGGAATAGCAACAAACTCTTTATTTCCAATATTAACAAACTCTTGATGCTCGATCGTTTGGAATTTCTTCTTAGGGGTAAAGCTAATCAACCCCGTTGCCTGATCAACCACGTAGGTCCCAAGAATGTCATCCTGATCTCCAAATTTGTATTCCTCGAGACCTGTTGAATGGCCATTCCCGCCGCCTGAAGCATAGACAGCATTTCCAAATACAGTCGTTTCTTTTTCTACAACCCAGCCTTGTCCATTCCAGCCAGCCTTCTGGGCAATAATCTTAAGTGGATTAGACTCTGAAATATTAACCGTCTTGCCACCAAAATCAGCATAACCCGATTTTACCACTGGAGCACCATTATTAAGATTTGGTGCACTGCCATCCGCATAAGGATTCCATGTGCCACGAACTGTATTGCCATCAATATCTTTGGCTTCTACAACAAGTTCACGCGGTTTATCCGATCCATTAGCATAAGCGGCTCCCTTCCAGTGATTGAGAGAGTTGAGAGCAACGATAGCCTTGCGCTGAGAGAGATCATACATCTGACCATTTTCATTGTAGAACTCAATATCTACTGCGACCTTAATCGACTCTCCTGGCTTATCGGTTGACGCTCCGACTGTTAGAGTAACTGTTGGATCGGCATCCACTTTGGCAATTCCTTTGCCATCGTATGATGGAAGGTTGAGAATTTCATAGCGATAAATGACGCGGCTGATGTCACGCTCGACACCATCAACGATCATCTTTGACTTAGACAGGCCATCGTAGGTGACAGAGAATTTGTCACCGACTTTAATGCTCAGCCATTCAGCCTCATTATTGGCATAAGGAGTTGTACTAACAACGTCACCTGCTTGAAGTTTGTTAGAGTCGTACTGTTTAACCCCACCATCATTAGCCAAACGTTGCTGGGCATCTCGAGTCACATAAGCACTGATACCATCAATCTTATGAGTGGCACTAGGTTCACGTAAGAAGGTCAGCTCTTGAGTTGCTTGAACTTGAGTTAAACCAGTATCAGCTAAGAACTTATCATAAGCCTCTTTAGCATTTTCATACTGTTTTAGAGCTGTTTCATACTCTAAAAGCTTAGTATTATAATCAATGGTGTCTTTTTCAAACTGGGCTTTATCAGCATTGTATTTGGCTTCAGCTTCGGCATTAGCCTTATCCGCTTCGGCCTTCTCAGCTGTCTTAGCATCATACTCGGCCTTATCGGCATCATATTTAGCTTTAGCCTGATCGTACTCGGCCTTTTTAGCATCATATTCCGCTTTAGCTGTATTGTAGGCATCTCTTGCGGCTTGATTTTCTGCTGTGATTTGTTGGTTTTGAGCCTCTGCGGCGGCTTTAGCTTGAAGCGCCTGATTATAAGCTTCAAGATCTTTTTTATACTGCTCTTTAGCAGCTTCATAGACAGTAACGGCCTTATCATACACTTCTTGTGCAGCAGTATTGTCTGCTTCAATCTGTGCATTCTTGGCTTCAACATCTGCCTTGTCTGCTACAGCTTTATCATAAGCGGCCTTGTCTTGGTCATACTTAGCCTGTGCTGCTTGATAGTCAGCTTGTGCCTTTTCATAGGCGGATTGAGCAGCAGTGTTATCTGCTTGAATCTGTTGGTTTTGCGCTTCTGCGGCTGCTTTATCGGCTACGGCCTTATCATAAGCGGCCTTGTCTTGCTCGTACTTAGCCTGTGCTGCTTGATAGTCAGCTTGTGCTTGCTCATAGGCTTCTTGCGCAGCTGCGTTATCTGCTTGAATTTGGCGATTTTGTGCTTCTGCAGCTGCCTTGTCTGCTACAGCTTTATCATAAACCGCCTTGTCTTGCTCGTATTGAGCTTGAGCTGCCTGATAAGCCGCTTGGGCTTGCTCGTAAGCGGTTTGAGCGGCTGTATTATCAGCTTGGATTTGGCGATTTTGTGCTTCTGCGGCTGCCTTAGCGGCTACGGCCTTATCATAAGCGGCCTTGTCTTGCTCGTACTTGGCTTGGGCAGTTTGATAATCAGCCTGTGCCTTTTCATAGGCGGATTGCGCGGCGGCGTTATCCGATTGAATTTGGCGGTTTTGTGCTTCTGCAGCTGCTTTATCGGCTACGGCCTTATCATAAGCGGCCTTGTCTTGCTCGTACTTGGCTTGAGCAGTTTGATAATCAGCCTGTGCCTTTTCATAGGCGGATTGCGCGGCAGTGTTATCCGATTGAATTTGGCGATTTTGTGCTTCTGCGGCTGCCTTAGCGGCTACGGCCTTATCATAAGCGGCCTTGTCTTGCTCGTACTTGGCTTGAGCAGTTTGATAATCAGCCTGTGCCTTTTTATAGGTGGATTGAGCGGCAGTGTTATCGGATTGTATCTGTTGGTTTTGCGCTTCTGCAGCTGCTTTGTCAGCTACAGCCTTATCGTAAGCCGCCTTGTCTTGCTCGTATTGAGCTTGAGCTGCCTGATAAGCCGCTTGTGCCTTTTCATAGGTGGATTGAGCGGCAGTGTTATCCGATTGAATTTGTTGGTTTTGCGCTTCTGCAGCGGCTTTATCCGCTACCGCCTGATCATAGGCAGCCTTGTCTTGCTCATACTTGGCTTGTGCCGTTTGGTAAGCAGTTTGCGCTTGTTCGTAAGCGGCTTGCGCTGCAGCGTTATCTGCCTGCGTTTGCGTGTTTTGCGCTTCCGCGGCTGTCTTAGCGGCTACCGCCTTATCGTAAGCCGCCTTGTCTTGCTCGTACTTGGCTTGAGCCGCTTGGTAAGCAGTTTGCGCTTGCTCATAGGCGGCTTGAGCGGCTGCATTATCCGATTGAATTTGTTGGTTGGTTGCTACAGCCTGATCATGTGCTACTTTGGTAGATTCATAAAATGATTTCGCAGCTTCATATTTAGTTTGTTCGTCGTTGTAAACTTGAAGAGCTGATTCATAAGCTGCTTTAGCCTCAGCATTGCGAGCATCAGCTTTGGCTTTTTCAGCAACTGCTGCTTCGTAAGTTGCTTTAGCAGTGTCATACGATGCCTTAGCCATTTCATATTGAGCAAGATCGCTATCATACTGAGCTTTCGCTTGCTCATAGGCGGATTGCGCGGCGGCGTTATCTGCTTGGATTTGAGTATTTGTTGCTATCGCTGCTTCGTTTGCTTTTACAGCTGCTTCATACTCAGCCTGTTTTTGAGCATAGTCAGCATCTGCAGCTTTTTGGGCTTCAGTAGCTGTCTTCACTTCTTGAACCTGCGCTTGATTGTCAGCTGCAGCTGCTTCAGCAGACGGTTGAACTTGGGGCTCAGTCTCTTCCACCTGAACACCCGCTTGTTCAGCCTTGGTTTTGGCATCCTCTAAGGCAGATGAGGTCACTTGACTCGTCACCGTTGTCGTATCATCTTCCTTTTCTACAGAAACTACGCTAGTCGTTTCCTGATCAGCAGCCGCCGAACTTACTCCCATGTCGGCCGTACTGCTAGTCGGCTGGCTTGTACCAGCTCCAGAATTACCTGCCGTTTCATCAGCCAATACAGTAGGGGCACTAAGGACAAAGACAGCTGTCCCAAGTAAGACAGACGCCGCACCAAAACTGTATTTTCTGATAGAAAAACGTTGTGCATTTTTTTCCATTTGAAAATTTTCCTCCAAAATTATTCATCTCTCTCGCACTTAAAGTTTTAGAAAATTTAAACACGCAATTTAGATTATAACACAGTAATTTGTTACTACAAATTAATTTGACTTAAAAAATACTGTATTGAAAAGAAATGAAAGCGCTTATAAGAAAATAACTTTTCTACTTTAATATTCAGAAATATTATCAAATGCTATCCGTGATGAAGTTTGATTTATTGCTTGGTGCCTATCCAATAAAAAAAAGAGAAGATCCGAAGATCTTCCCTCAAATTTATCATGATATGAACTCAGGAAGGGTGGGCTGAGTTCGATCTAGATAAATAATTGACAAATTAGGTTGGAACTGATGGTTTAGTTTTCTTTGCGCTTCATCGCACCGAGCATCGTTATGATGGAGAAGGCAATAATACCGGCACCGAAGACGGTCACACCATAGCTGTTGCTATCACCAGTCTGAGGCAGAGTTTTTTCTGCAGCCGGTTGCGGCTGAGCAGGGGTTGGATTTTCTGACTTGACCGGTTGTACAGATTTTGGTGGGGTGTTTGGAACTGTTGGAGGGGTTGGAACTCCTGGTTTAGGAGTCTTCACGCTTTCAACAATGATGTTCTTATGCCATTTCACTGAAGGTTTTGTTGGCGGGGTTGGCTCATTTGGAACCTCAACAGAAATCGTCTTAGGTGGCCGAGGAGGATTAGGAAGGGTCGGAGCTTTTGGCTCGTTTGGTTTCTTAGGGACAACTACTGTTATGGTCTTAGGTTTTGTTGGCGGTACTGGGGCAGTCGGTGGGGTTGGCTTATGTGGCTCACCTGGGACCTCAATTGTTATCATCTTAGGTGGTTCTGGAGCTACTGGCGGCGTTGGTGCAGTTGGCTCATGTGGTTCACCTGGGACTTCAATTATTGTCATCTTAGGTGGTTCTGGAGCTACCGGTGAGGTTGGTGGGGTTGGCTCATGTGGTTCACCTGGAACTTCGACGATAACCTTCTTTGGTGGAGTTGGCGGAGTCGGCGCCTTAGGTTTTGGTGGCTCTTCTCCTGGATTCTTAGGATAACCAACAGTGGAGTTGATGGCAAACCAGTAGATTGTTGGCGCACCTACGGCATTGGCACCTTTAGCCGTAAAGACAAGGTGACCATTTGTCATCCGCATACCAGCACCACCGTAATAGAGGTAAGGTGAGTCTTCATTATCCCAGCCTGGAAGTGTGGGAGTTGATTCCCCATTAAAGACTGCACCATGCTCAATGTATTGATTATCGGCTTGAGAAGTTACTTCATGGGTATTAGGATCATAAGTAACACTTGAGTTTGGAATAGCAATATATTGGTTATCCCCAATATTAACAAACTCTTGATGTTCAACATTTTGGAATTTTTTCTTAGGTACGAAGGTAATCAGACCAGTTTCAGCATCTACATAGTAACTACCGATAACGTCATCTTTTTGAACACCTTCATCCTCATAGGAGTAGTTTTGACTTCCGATTGAGTGGGCATTAGCACTACCGGATGCTTTAACAGAACTTTCCTCAGTAATGGCTTCACCTGTGAGCGTTTCAAGGCTGTTTGGAGCAACAGTATAACTTTGAGTGACAATTTTGAGCGGATTATCAGCCGAAATAATGACAGTCTTACCGCCGAAGTCTGCATAGCCAGACTTCGTTTGGACTTCACCATTCTTAATGTCTGGATGGCTGCCATCAGCATAAGGATTCCAAGTACCACGTACAGTATTGCCTTCAGTATCCCGAGCTTCAACTGTTAAAGCACGCGGCATATCTTCCCCAGATACATAGGCTGCACCAGTCCAGTGGTTAAGTGAGTTGAGAGCTACGATAGCTTTACGCTTGGTCAAATCATATTTTTGACCATTCTTGTCATAGAACTCGATATCAACGGTAACTTTAACAGCCTTATTAGGATCATCAGTTGAAGCACCGACAGTCAAGGTAACAGTTGGGTCGTTGCTTACTTTAGCAATACCTGCCTTGTTAAATGATGGCAATTCATCAATACTATAGTGATAGATAACCTTATTAATGTCCTGCGGAACACCTTCGATAATCATCTTGGATTGAGACAGGCCATCGTAAGTTACAGTGAACTTATCGCCTTCTTTGACTTGCAGCCATTCGTTGTCCTTATTACCATAAGGACTATTAGTAACAACATCGCCTTCTTTAATTTCATTTGAACGGTATTGATTAACAGCGCTTGTTCCAATGCGTTTTTGTGCTTCAGGTGTCAGGTAAGTATTGATACCTTCAATGGTGTGAACCGCATCTTTTTCGCGCTCAAAAATCAATTCTTGAGCGGCTTGAGTTTCTGTCAGATTGTGGTCAGCTAGGAATTTATCGTAAGCATCCTTAGAGTTTTTCCAATGTTCATATTTGGTTTGGTATTCAGCCAATTGATGCTCATATTGGGCCCTGGCTTGATTATAAGCTTCCTTAGCCTGATTGTATTTTGCTTCATTTTCAGCATTGATCTTTTCCGCTGCTGCTTTCTCAGCTAACTTGCTGTCGTAGGTCGACTTGGCGGAATCGTACTTAGCCTTATCTTGCTGGTACTTAGCCAAGTCTTGATCGTACTTGGCCTTAGCTTGATCATAAACCGCTTTTTCTTGGTCATACTTGAGCTTGGCAGCTGCATTAGCCTTATCAGCTGCTGCTTTTTCAGCTAGTTTACTGTCATAAGTAGCCTTGGCGGAATCGTACTTAGCCTTATCTTGCTGGTACTTAGCCAAGTCTTGATCATACTTGGCCTTAGCTTGATCATAAACCGCTTTTTCTTGGTCATACTTGAGCTTGGCAGCTGCATTAGCCTTATCAGCTGCTGCTTTTTCAGCTAGTTTACTGTCATAAGTAGCCTTGGCGGCATCATATTTTTTCTTGTCCGCATTATATTGAGCAAGCGCTGAATCATAGTCGGCCTTAGCAGCATTGTAAGCTTGCATTTCTTGGTCATACTTGAGCTTGGCAGCAGCATTGGCCTTATCAGCCGCTTCTTTTTCTGCCAGACTCACTTCGTATTGAATCTTTTGTTGAGCGTACGTTGCTTTGTCAATATTGTACTGAGCAAGGGCAGCATCGTAAGCAGCCTTATCTTGATTGTACTGAATCATAGCCGCATCGTAGGCACCTTTAGCTTGGGCATTTAACTTATCGGCTGCCGCTTTTTCAGCTGATTTGCTATCATACTCAGCTTTGGCTTTTTCATAAGCAGCTTGTTGAGTTTGATAGTCAGTTACCGACTTGTTGATTGCCTCTGCTTGCGCCTTGTTATCAGCATCAGCAGCTTCAACAGAAGGTTGGACCTTCGCCTCAGTTTCCTCAGCAGGGACATTAGCCTTTTGTGCATTTTCCTTAGCTGTTTCCAATTCAGGTGATGTTACTTCTTTAGTCGTTGTAGTGGTATCACCAACAGTCGTCTGATTAATCACCTTAGTTTGCGGACCAGCTTGATTCGCTGCTACTTCCGCAGAAGAACCAGCGTTATCAGCGGCTGGGACAGTCGAATTTTCGTCTGCCAGGGCAGTCGTTGCCGAAAGGGCAAAGGCTGCGGTTCCCAGCAAAACAGACGCTGCTCCAAAGCTATACTTGCGGATGGAATAGCGTTGAGAATGTTTTTCCATGTAATCTTTCCTCCCAGAAATTCTTTCCCTGTATTTAATAGATTAGAACCTTTAAATACTAATTAGTATTATAACAAAAAAATTACAATGAGCCAAACTATTCTGCTATTCAAATTATTTTTCGGAAAACTTTATGTTACTCAAAACCCAGTAGAATAGGGCTTTGAGTTATTTTCCTAGCTTAAAAATTTCTTTTTATAAAAACCAGGGTTGCTGGATTTTTGTCTGTTTTCTGAAAACTTTCATGTTTTTCTTGGGTCCTTCTTCCGAAGTTTCTCGTTAGCTATTTGAACATTCGGAAATAGAAAAAATCTAGCCTTGATAACAAAACTATCTTAGCTAGATTTTTTTTAGGTTCTCTTAACGCACTTCTGCTGAAACTTTTTCAGTCAGGGCCTTAGTAATTTTTTCCATGTACTTAGCCACTTCTTCGTCAGTCAAGTTATCGCTTGGATTTTGGAAGGTCAGGCTGTAGGCCATAGACTTCTTACCATGCGCAATATTGTGGCCAGCATAAACATCAAAGAGTTTGATCTTAATCAGCCGTTTGACGCCAGCTCCTTGAATAGCATCGAGGATGGCTTGGTGGCTGACAGCTTGATCGACCAAAAGTGCTATATCACGGGAAACACTTGGGAATTTGGGAATCTCCACAAAGGCAGAAGCCGGTTGTAATTTATTCTGGACAGCTGTCAAATTGATTTCTGCCACGTAGGTTTCAGGAATACCGTAGTCTTTCGCTACTTCTGGGTGGATTTGGCCAACAAAACCAAGGGGCTGACCATCTAAGATGAGGCTGGCAGTTCGGCCAGGGTGCATGGCAGCTAAGCCTGATTCTGCTACAAACTCAACCGATAAATCCAATTTAGCAAAGAGAGTTTCTAAGATTCCCTTGACATAGAAGAAATCGACTGGCTGAGCCTCTGTCTGGAAATCCTTTTCTGCCACCAGACCCGTCACTGCTAGGGCAAAGGTATCCAACTCGGTCGGGAGGTCTGCTTTTGGATTGCCCTTCTGTTCAAAGACCTTTCCAATTTCATAGATAGCTATATCCTTATTCTTACGGGCAACATTGTAGGCAATGGTATCCAACATACCAGCTACAATGTTTTGCCGTAAAGCTGAACGTTCGATGGACATCGGCCACATGAGTTCGGTCACATTGGTAGGATTTTGTGTGAATTGAACGGCTTTTTCTGGTGTTGTTAAAGCGTAGGAAATGATTTCAGAGAGACCTGCACCTTCGGCAATAGTCCGCACCCTGCGCCGAAGTTTTTGAGTGCTGGTTAATTCTCCTGCTGTTCCTGCAGCTTCAGGCAGGGTAGTTGGTAATTTATCGTAACCGTAGATCCGAGCGATTTCTTCAACCAAATCAGCCTGAATAGCAATATCCCAACGGCGACGAGGGACAGTAACGGTGAAGCGTTCTTCATTTCCGGCTACTGGGAAATCCAGTTTGGCAAAGATATCTTGGATGTCAGCCATGGTCAGTTGGGTTCCCAAGCGAACATTGACATAATCCAAACTGGTTGAAACTTGGACGGGTTCTGTCGGCAAGCTACCTGCTTCCACTTGACCAGCTAGGGTTTGACCACCGGCCAATTCGTCCAGCATAGCCGCTGCATAATCGAGAGCTTGACCGACTGTGTCATAGTTAATACCTTTTTCAAAGCGGGAAGAACTTTCGGAGCGCAGGTTGAGACGAGAGCTTGTCTTACGGATGGATTGACCATCAAAGACAGCAGCTTCGAGGACAACGGTTTGACTAGCGGAATCAATTTCAGTTGACTGACCGCCCATAACACCAGCTAGCGCTACCGCCTGATCTGCTACGCTGATAACCAAATCATCAGCAATCAATTCGCGTTCTTCACCATCAAGGGTAACCAATTTTTCACCAGGGCGGGCATCGCGGGCAACAATGGTCTTGTCAGCAAATTTGTCATAATCAAAAGCATGCATTGGCTGTCCAAAATAGAGAAGGACATAATTGGTCACATCGACCACATTATTAATCGGACGAATACCAGCATTCATGAGCAGGTTCTGCAGCCATTGGGGACTTGATGCAACGGTTACATTTTCAACTACCCGAGCCTTGTAGGTCAGGGCTTTATCAGACTCAATGGCAACAGCAATCTTCTCAGCTGCCTTTTGAGCACCTTCATGCACATCTCTTTCAGGGAAATGGACAGACTTGCCATAGATGGCCGCAACTTCGTAAGCAACCCCACGCATAGATAGGGCGTCTGCTCGATTAGGAGTGATAGCCAGTTCAATAATCTCATCATCTAAATCCAAGTAGGGGAAGACACTTTCCCCAGGCACTGCCGCTTTAGGTAGTATTTGAATCCCATCGGAAAATTCTTTGGGAACAATGGATTCAGACAGACCCAATTCTTGTAGGGAACAAATCATTCCCAACGATTCCATGCCGCGGATTTTTCCTTTTTTAATCTTGTAATTATCGGCTATGCGGGCACCGGGCAAAGCGACAATAACTTTTTGACCAGCGGCAATATTTGGAGCACCGCAAACAATCTGACGCGGTTCCTCATCGCCAGTATCCACTTGACAGAGATGAAGATGGGTATCTGGAACATCTTCACACGATAAAACATCTCCCACAACGAGTTTAGACAGACTCTTAGCCGGTGTTTCTACACCTTCGACCTCGATCCCTGTCGTTGACATTTTTTCAGCGAGCTCGGCTGTTGTGACATCCACGTCAACCAGCTCTTTTAACCATTTATATGATACAAGCATAATTTCGTTAGCACTTATAGGTCAATCCTAATGACCCATTTTGTGCTTCCCTCCTATTATTTCAGTTTCTTCTTTAAAAGCCAATCCACATCAACCTTATCCTCAGAAACGGAGAAGGCATGTTGGCTAAAGCGCTCAAAGCCGTACTTGGCATAAAACTTTTGTGCCTTGACATTCTTTTCCCAGACCCCTAACCAGGCCCACTCAAAACCAGACTGCTGAGCTTGCTCAAGGGCGTACTCAAAGAGCCTCTTGCCAATACCTTGCCCTTGAAATTCCTGCAGAACATAGAGTCTTTGAATTTCATAGGCCGCATCCAATTCATTTTCTGTCTGGGCAGCTCCCCAATTAGTCTTGAGAAAGCCGGCGGGCTGACCATCCACTTCTGCCAAAATATGCAGGGATTCTGGATTGGCCAGTTCTTGTTTTAAGGTCTCCAGCGAATAAACTTGGGCAAAATACTCTGCCAACTGCTGGGGACTATTGTCATGGGCAAAGGTCTGGCGAAAAGTTTCAATTGCCAAAGCTTGCAGAGCTGGTAAGTCAGCCTGCTTAATTTCTCTAAGTTTGAGGGTCATAGGAACCTCCCTAAACATCTTTATTTGAATTGGGCTGAGAAGCGAACATCACCTTGATAAAAGCTGCGAATATCATTGATACCGTAACGCAGCATGGCAATCCGTTCTTGACCAAGACCAAAGGCAAAGCCTGAATATTTTTCAGAGTCGACGCCAGACATCTCTAAGACACTTGGGTGAACCATTCCGGCACCGAGGATCTCAATCCAACCGGTCTTCTTGCAGACGTTACAGCCTTGACCGCCGCACTTGAAGCAAGAGACATCAACCTCAACAGATGGCTCGGTGAATGGAAAATAGGATGGACGCAGGCGAATCTTGCGGTCTGCTCCGAACATCTTCTGGCTGATCATTTGCAGGGTGCCCTTGAGATCCCCCATGGAAATATTTTCGCCGACAACCAGACCTTCAATTTGATGGAACTGGTGAGAATGGGTAGCATCATCAGTATCGCGACGGAATACACGTCCCGGTGAAATCATCTTGAGCGGTCCCTCAGAGAAATCATGTTGATCCAGAGTGCGAGCTTGGACAGGGCTGGTATGAGTTCTGAGCAAGATGTCTTCAGTGATATAGAAGGTATCCTGCATATCCCGAGCTGGGTGATTCTTAGGCAAATTCATCCGCTCAAAATTGTAGTAATCACTCTCAACTTCAAACCCATCGACAACTTGAAAGCCCATACCAAGGAAAATATTTTCGATTTCTTCGGATATTTGCGTCAAGATGTGCCGGTTTCCAAGATTAACCTTGCGGCCTGGCAGTGTCACATCCAGTGTTTCTGATTCCAATTGCGCTTGAATCTTAGCGGCTTCAACAATTTTAGCTTGCTCTTCAAAGGCTTGTGTCAAAATGTCACGCACCTCGTTAACTTGTTTACCAATAACTGGGCGCATCTCACTTGATAGATCTTTGAGTCCCTTGAGTAGTTCTGTCAATGATCCCTTCTTACCTAAAACAGCAACCCGCAGGTCTTGCAATTCTTTACTATGATTGCCATTCATTTCTTTGAGCTTAGCCTTGGTTGAGACTTTTAGCTCTTCTAACTGTTTCTGTAAATCCATCTTGAGATTTCCTTTCATCATCACTAAGGTTAGAGCTGCAAAAACTAGAAAAACCGCCTGCCAAAACTCCATAAGTTCGGAGCGTTGACACGCGGTACCATCCGTTTTCATCTAGCTAACTAGACCTTAATTTACTAAGTCCTTAATATGAGTGAATTCACAAGGCTTTCCTTGAGTGAACTTCCAGTCGATGATTCACATTCCCTTTTCAAGTATGACCTAGCTACTAGTCTCACAGACTCTCTATTCAATTGCCTCTATTCTAACAAAATTTTGTTAGGCTGGCAAGATTCTTAGGCTCTTTTCCTAAGAACACCCTCAGCGCTTAATCTTCACCTGCCCTGAGTAGTAATCCAGTATTAGATCTCGCTGTACATTAGGGATAAAGACATTAAATTCCAAACTACCATCAGATGACTTAGCTTCTAAATGGCTGCCTGAGGCAATTAAGTTGTCGCCTTGATAAATTAAGGTCACTCGGTAGCGAACCCGCTTGCGCTTATCCAGGGCCTTGCGGATCTGGGTTTCATAGTAATTCTGTCCCGTCGAATCCTCACTGCTGGCTTCATTAGCCCAGGCTGTCTGAACAGCGACATTGGCGGGATTACTCGTTGAAGCATCAAAACCTCGAAGACTGCCTGCTAAGGAATAAGCAATCAGATGGCCACGATCTACAGCATGATCATAGACTCCAGCAAGACCTGTTCGCTGATGCCAACCTGCTGGTGTCCAGTCGGTTGAGCCATTACCTGTTTCCTGACGATTACGGTACTGACGGGTAGATTTGGTCAGAAGAGCATTGGCGATACTTGGAACGGTCTGACCTTGAACAACTTTTGTTTGATTGTTGACATAAGGAGTACTAGCCACCTGAGCATCTAAATCTGTCTTATTGCCATTGAGAATATAGGCTCCTGAACCATTCCAGCTAATTTTAGCAGGCAACTGGTTTTTAACTTCTTGAGTCAATACACTGTCAGCTAGGTCTCGACTAGGAGCTTCACCGCTGAAACTAGACCTTTTCTGTTGCTCTCCCGTCAACTGCTGCGCTATTTGCTTGATTGGATTTTGATTGGATAGTTGATCAGTGGTTGCCAGCAAGCCCAAAATTAAAAAGATTGCCAAACTGACCAACGAAATCAGAGCTTTCTGCTCCCGTTTCAACGTTGATTTTGATTTTTTCGCCATAATAATTTCTCTAAAAATCCCGATTAGCCTACTTGCTTATCGGGATTTTAACTTAATTTCCTGTAAATTTATCAAACAAGGATTGCCACTTATCCGGTGATAAGATAGACAAAGGATTGTGACCCTGACCGAGGACAGCATAACCAAGCATCAGGCCAACCGCAAAAAAAATTAGACAAAGAAAAGTAACCAGCAGAATCAAAGCTAACTGATGTCTAATATAGGCCAAACCTGATTTTGTCATTAGCCATTCACCCTCTCGATATCTGCTCCTAAAGCTGCTAGCTTCTCGTGGAATTTGTAGTAGCCGCGGTCCAAATGGGTTAATTTACCAACTGTTGTCGTCCCTTGTGCTACCATCCCAATCAGAATTAGGGCTGCGCTAGCTCGCAGATCTGTTGACATGACCTGAGCCCCTTGCAAGTCTTGACCACCATGGATAATGGCCGTATCTCGCATAATTTCTGAATTTAATCCCATCCGGCGCATTTCTTCTAAATGCTGGAAACGATTCTCAAAGACAGTTTCAATCATGGTTGATTCACCTTGTACAACAGCCATCAGAGCTGTGAATTGAGCCTGCATATCTGTAGGAAAGCCTGGGTGAGGTAGCGTCTTCACGGTCACTGGTTTCAGCTTATTGATATCCGACTTAACGCGGATACCCTCGTCTTCTTCAGTGACTTCTACTCCCATTTCCAAAAGCTTAGAAATTAGGGGGCGATTGTGTTCCCAAACAGCTGATTTAACCAGAACATTGCCAGAGGTCATGGCTGCGGCCACCATAAAGGTACCGGCTTCGATTCTGTCTTGAACGACATCATGTTCTGCTCCATGCAGTTGATTCACACCTTTGATGGTCAAGGTTTCTGTCCCAGCTCCACGGACATTGGCTCCCATTTTATTAAGAAGAATAGCCAGATCAACAATTTCTGGTTCCCGAGCTGCATTTTCAATGATAGTTGTCCCCTGAGCCAAAGTAGCCGCCATCATGAGATTTTGCGTCGCTCCTACTGAAGGGAAATCCATATAAATATTTGTTCCTTTCAGATGGTCAGCTGTCGCAGTGATATCCCCGCCTACTTGGCTAATCTTGGCTCCCATGGCCTCCAACCCCTTGAGGTGAAGATCAATGGGACGGCTGCCGATGGTACAGCCACCTGGCATAGAAACCTTGGCATGACCATTACGAGCCAAAATAGGCCCTAGAACAACGATAGATGCCCGCATTTGACTGACATATTCATAAGGAGCCTCATCCAAAAGCTGTCCAGTAGCATCCACGGTAACTTGATTTTGTTCTTGATCAAAATCGACTTCAACATTTAGGCCCCGAACCACATTATTCATAGTAAAGACATCCGATAAAATCGGGACATTGCTCAGTACAGTCTGGCCTTGAGCAGGCAAAATTGTTGCTGCTAAAAGAGGAAGAACCGCATTCTTAGCCCCTTCAATCGTCACTTCACCTTGTAAGCGTGTTTGACCACCCTTAATAATAATTCTATCCATGCTTTCTCCATTTTTCGCAAGTATTTTCCTTATTATATCATAAGATTAAGAAAAAGCCGCTTTAGTGAACTGTAGTAAGAATTGTCATAGAAAGGGATATAACAGATAAAAAGAAAGAGCTGACCAAAAAGCCTAGACCAATAGACAGAAACATGACTAAAAGATTAATCTGCCTGAAATTATCGGGATTAACACGTAAAATTTTTTCCCAATTGACTAAACGAGTTAAGAGATGAAAACTCATGAGAATAAAAAAGAGATGGCAAATGATAGTAATAAGTGATTGTAAAATTTCCATGACCTTATTTTATCATGAATACGCATGATAAACCAAAAAGAAAACCAGCTTCGCTTCCACTGCTCTCTAGTATAGTTCTGGCTTAATTGTCTTTTTCTGACAGCCTTTTACAGCATTCAATAGACTTGAGAATAGCAAGAAAGACCTAAAAAGCCCCCAAAATTGGGAGCTTCTTGTTATCTAAAAGGTTCACTGAACCAGCTACGCTTTCTGATTTCAAGGCTCGGGATAAAAAGGTCCACAGAACCGGCCTCGCTTTCTGATTTCAAGGCTCGGGATAAAAAGGTCTACAGAACCGGCCTCGCTTTCTGATTTCAAGGCTCGGGATAAAAAGGTCCACAGGACCTTTTTATTTATTCCCAACGCTGATACGATTGAGGGCACGGCGCAGAGCGACTTGAGCGCGGCGAACATCATCAATTTGATGACTGGCTTCCGCCTCGTGCAACTTGCGTTCAGCTCTTTGTTTAGCCCGCTCAGCTCGTGAAATATCAATATCACGTGATCGCTCGGCCGAATCCGCTACAATCGTCACGGTATTGTCCTTAATTTCAAGGATACCACCATTGACAGCAACCCAGTCGACATGATTATCATCGTCAATACGACGGATTTTCATCTCATGGACTGTCAGCGGAGCAATGGTGTTGACGTGATTAGCCAAGATCCCCATCTCACCATCAGTTGTAGTCACTGAAATATAAGTGGCATGGTGATCATAACGAATCCCATCAGGTGTTACGATCTGTACTGTCATATGATCAGTCATAGCATCACCTCATTAAAAGCCCATTTTTTTAGCTTTTTCAACAACATCCTCGATTGGACCAACACTACGGAAAGCGTCTTCTGGTAGGTCATCGTATTTCCCATCCAGAATTTCCTTGAAGCCGCGAACCGTTTCAGCGACTGGTACATAGGAACCTGGCTGTCCTGTAAATTGTTCCGCCACGTTAAAGTTTTGTGACAGGAAGAATTGGATGCGACGGGCACGACCAACCAAGACTTTTTCATCATCTGACAATTCATCCATACCCAAGATGGCGATGATATCTTGCAATTCATTATAACGTTGCAAGACTCGTTGCACTTCTGTTGCTACTTGGTAGTGTTCCTCACCGACAATTTCCGGCGCCAAAGCACGAGAGCTTGAAGCCAGAGGATCGACCGCTGGGTAAATTCCCATTTGAGTCAGCTTACGTTCCAAGTTAGTAGTTGAATCCAAATGCGCGAAAGCTGTTGCTGGCGCTGGGTCAGTATAGTCATCGGCTGGTACATAGATAGCTTGAATTGAGGTGACAGAACCCTTCTTAGTTGACGTAATCCGTTCCTGCAATTGCCCCATTTCTGTAGCCAATGTGGGTTGGTAACCAACGGCTGATGGCATCCGGCCAAGCAGAGCTGATACTTCAGAACCGGCTTGAGTAAAGCGGAAGATATTGTCAATAAAGAGCAGAACGTCTTGACCTTCAACATCACGGAAGTATTCTGCCAACGTCAGACCAGTCAAGGCAACACGCATGCGTGCTCCTGGTGGTTCATTCATTTGACCAAAGACCATGGCGGTCTTTTCGATAACTCCCGATTCTTTCATTTCCCAATAAAGGTCATTACCTTCACGAGTCCGTTCACCAACACCGGTGAAGACGGAAATTCCACCATGTTCTTGTGCAATGTTGTGAATCAGCTCTTGAATCAGGACCGTTTTACCAACACCGGCACCACCAAAGAGGCCGACCTTACCACCTTTTAAGTAGGGAGCCAAAAGGTCGATAACCTTAATGCCTGTTTCCAAGATTTCTGATGAGGTTGATAATTCATCAAAGCTAGGAGCTTTCTTATGGATAGGTTCACGCTCTGCATCTTCTGCGAATGGCTCATCCAAATCAATGGTTTCACCAAGCACATTGAAGACACGTCCTAGAGTTTCTTTACCAACTGGTACACTAATGGCACGACCAGTATCGAGAACTTCTAGTCCACGCGTAAGCCCATCAGTTGATTCCATAGCAATGGTACGCACAAGACCGTCACCCAATTCAAGGGCAACTTCGAGCACGATTTTTTCTTTCTTATCGTTGTTTTTATAAACGACCAATGCATTATTAATCTCAGGAAGCTTATCGTCTGTTGCAAACTTAACGTCAACAACAGGTCCAACAACCTGAGCAATTTTGCCTGAGCTCATGCTAAATTCCTTTCAATTTATGATATAAAGAACTCTTTCGTCTACTGAAGATTTTCCTAGAGGATAAGGAAACTAAGCTCCCTTTCTCTCACAAAATAAATCTCTATTCAAATCATGGGACTAAAACTTAAGCGTCTTAGCACAATAGCTGAAACTTCGTTCTAAAAGAACGACCGCTTCTTGACCAATTATTCCAAGGCGTTAGCACCAGCAACAATTTCAGTAATTTCTTGCGTAATCGCTGCTTGGCGAGCCCGGTTATATTGAATGGTCAAGTCATTAATGACATTCTTCGAGTTGTCTGTCGCTGTCTGCATAGCTGTCATACCAGCCGCATGTTCAGCTGTCTTGGCATCGACAATAGCCCCATAAATCAAACTCTCTGTATATTGAGGTAAGAGTTGTTCCAAGATGGCTTCCCGATCAGGTTCCAATTCAAAAGCATTGGAAGCCTCCTTTTCGGATTCGTTAGCATCAAGGTCAACAATGGGCAACATCTGTTCAACCCGTACCTGACTGGTCAAGCTATTGATATGGTGGTTGTAGCAGACATAAAGCTCATCGAAGAGCTCTTCTTTATACATTTCAACAGACTGCGAAATGATTTGCGAGACTTGATCAAAAGCTGGTTGATCTTCCAGACCGCGCAGTTCAAAGGCTAGGTCAATCCCACGAGCTTTAAAGAAGTCCGAGCCAGTACCACCGATAGAGATAATGGCGTAGTCATTCTTTTCACTGTGATATTCCTCAATCAAGTCCATGACTGCCTTGAGAATCTTAGCATTATAGCCACCGACCAAACCTTTGTCAGAAGTAATGACAATATAGCCAGTCCGTTTAACGGGACGAGCGGCTAACATGGGATTGTCGGAACCATTGGTCAACTCAGCATGCAGCAAATCTGTTGTGATTTGACGAATCTTGGACGCATAGACTTGAAAATCCTTAGCAGCTTGTTCAGACTTCGTCAATTTAGCGGCAGATACCATTTGCATGGCACTCGTAATTTTACTTGTTTTTTCGGTTGAAACAATTCTTGTTTTGATTTCACTCAGAGAACCTGCCATAAGTCTGCCTCCTTATTCAAATGAAGACTGATCTTTAAAGTCTTGAATGGCAGCATCCAAAACGGCTTCTTCAGGAAGGTCTTTCGTGGTCCGAATCGTTTCAAAGATATCAGCATGATGTACCTCAAAGTACTCATACATCGCTTGTTCAAAGGTCAAGATATCGTTAACTGGAACACTATCCAAGAAACCATGGGTTAAAGCATAAAGAATCAATACTTGTTTTTCAACTGGAAGCGGCTGATGAACTGGCTGTTTGAGGACTTCTACTGTCCTGCGGCCACGATTCAATTTAGCCTGAGTTGCTTCATCCAAATCAGAACCGAATTGGGTGAAGGCTTCCAACTCACGGTAAGAAGCCAAATCCAAACGCAGGGTACCGGCAACCTTCTTCATGGCCTTAATTTGAGCAGAACCTCCAACCCGTGATACCGATGACCCTGCATCGATAGCTGGACGAATGCCTGAATTAAAGAGGTTTTCTTGCAAGAAGATTTGTCCGTCGGTAATAGAAATGACATTGGTCGCAATGTAGGCCGAAATGTCACCTGCTTGCGTTTCAATGAAAGGCAGTGCCGTAATAGAACCGCCACCCAATTCATCAGACACCTTGGCAGACCGTTCCAAAAGACGGCTGTGCAAGTAGAAAACATCCCCTGGGTAGGCTTCACGTCCTGGCGGACGACGGAGCAAAAGAGACAGTTCACGGTAGGCTACAGCTTGCTTAGATAAATCATCATAGACGATTAACACATGCTTACCGTTATACATAAACTCTTCAGCCATGGCGACACCAGCATAAGGTGCGATGTAAACCAAAGGTGAAGGCTGTGAAGCAGAGGCTGTCACAACGATAGTATAATCAAGGGCACCATACTTACGTAAGGTTTCCACTTGGTTACGAACCGTCGATTCCTTTTGACCGATGGCAACATAGATACAAATCATATCTTGATCCTTTTGGTTCAAGATAGCATCAATGGCAACCGAGGTTTTACCTGTTTGACGGTCTCCGATAACCAATTCCCGTTGTCCACGACCAATTGGTACCAAGGCATCAATAGCTTTGAGTCCTGTTTGTAGAGGTTCTGAGACACTCTTACGTTGCATAACACCCGGTGCAGGTGTTTCAACCGGACGGGTTGCATTTGTGTTAATATCACCAAGTCCATCAACAGGTTGACCAAGCGGGTTGACCACCCGGCCAATCAGTTCAGGACCAACTGGGACTTCCATGATTTTACCGGTACGCTTAACGGTATCTCCTTCAGTGATCTCTGAGAAATCTCCTAGGATGATGATACCAACATCATTGGACTCAAGGTTTTGAGCCATACCATAAGCACCATTTTGGAATTCGAGCAGCTCACCGGCCATGGCATTATCCAAGCCGCGAGCTCGGGCAATCCCATCACCAACGTAAGTTACTACACCAGTTTCAGTGACGTCAAAATTTGGCTGGAAGTTTTCAATTTGCTTTTTAATTAAAGCACTAATTTCTTGAGCATTAATGGCCAAAAGTCACACCACTTTCTATTTAAGATTGTTTTTTAGTTGTTGTAATTGACTGCGAATACTAGTATCAATTATTTTATTATTGGCCTTGAGGACAAAGCCACCGATGATTGCGTCATCAAGTTCTTCAATAATGTCTCGGGCATTAATTTCGAATTTTTGGTGACTGAGCTTGAGAATCCGTTCCTTCTGCTCTTGTGTCAGAGGGACAGCAGTCGTCACCGTCACAGGAAATTCACGGGTTGCTTGAACCAGTTTGTCCGAAACAGCTTGAAAGATTGGCTCAATCAGACGTTCACGTTCGTTAAGCAAGATGACTTCAAAGAAATTTTTCAAATAATGTGATGAAAACTCTTCAAGACTTCTCACTAAACTGACCTTGTCTTCACGAGCAAGTGCAAGATTTGACAGGTAGGAAGAGAGTTGGGTCTCTTTGAAAACTGTCAAATAGGTTGAGAGTTCTTCTTGAATCTCAGACACAAGACCTTTCTCAAGGGCCACTTGACTCAGACTGTCGGCATATTGCTCAACAAGAGTTTGTGTTTTACGATCCATTAGGCATCTCCTAGCTGATCAAGATATTGGTCGATCAAATCAGATTGAGCCGACTTGTCTAAATTTTTGGCCATGACTTTTTCAGCCAACAAGACAGTCAAATCAGCCACATCTCCCTTCACACTTGAAAGGGCTTCTGCCTTATTTTGAGCGATATCTTGATTAGCTTTTTCCTTCAGGCGCTCAGCATCTGCACGCGCATCTGCGACAATTTTACTTCCCTGAGCTTGACCCGTTTCTTTAGCATCATCAATGATTTTAGCGGCATCATCTTTCGCAGCATTCAGTTCAGCTTGACGCTTTTGGGCATAGCTTTCAGCTTGTTGACGAGCATTTTCAGCATCATCAATATCCTTAGCAATCTTTTCCTCACGTGCTTTAAAGATTCCAGTAAGCTGCTTCCAAGCAAACTTACGAATCAAGATAAGCAGGAGAAGGACAGAACCGGTCGTAATAATGATATTACCAAGGGTTGTACTATTAATCAGTATAGACATATTTCTCCTCACTTTCTCTATTAATCATTAACTTTACCACCTATATAGTTGGAACTAAGGATGATAAAGACATAGGCTTGAATGAAGCCAATAAAGGCTGAAAAGGCAACCCAGAGCAAATTGAGTACAAAGGCCAGAGGTCCTGTAAAGATGGAGACCATAGCTAACTTCAAAATTAGGCCAGTAACAACTTCACCAGAAAAGATATTACCAAAAAGCCGCAGAGCCAGAGACGCAATGTTTGTAAATTGCTCCAAAATATTCATGGGCAACATAGCTGGGTAAGGAGCTAGGAAACCCTTGAGGTAACCCTTAACACCCCTTTTGCGCACGCCTTCAACATGGCAGACAAGCGCAATCAACAAAGAGAGAGTAATGGTAACGCCAAAGTTTGAAGTTGGTGATGTCCAAAAATTTAGTTTCCCTGTCCTAATAGCTGTAATCAAGCCAATATTATTAGCTGTGAAAACAAAAGTAAAGATGACAAAGAGGAGCAAACTATAATTTTTAGTATAACCACCTAGATTTTGCGAAATCGTGTTATTGACGAATTCATACAAAAACTCAAGGACATTTTGTTTTCCCTTAGGTTTAAGGGACATCTTACGAGTGGCCCAGAAAACCATGAAAAAAATCACCAAGACCGTCAAGAGAGACATACCTAAAATGGTCAAATCAAATGTGATACCTAAAAAAGATACGCTTGGATTAGTTGTAGATTCCAATCCTTATCCCTCCTTCTTCTCTAAAATTTGGCTAAGTTTACACAATGTAGCTAAGCGCAAAGAGAACGAAAAAGGTACCTTCGATAAAGGCAACACCAGTAAACATCAAGGTTTGCAGTTTACTGAACATTTCTGGTTGGCGAGCAGCTGCCTTAGCAATATTGGCAACCAAGATACCTTCACCGATTGATACACCCATAACGGCAAGTCCGAGACCTAAGATCGTTAAATTCATGATAGAATTCTCCTTTAAAATTTTTTACCTAGTTATTTTAGTCCTATTTGGTGGGAAAGTCAATGATTTCACGAATTTGTAAAGGCTTACTCCTGACTCTTTTGTTTAAACTTAGAATTTCGTGCTCATCATCGGCTTTTTACTTGGAATTCCAAGACTTTGGCAGTCTTCTAAAATAGGGTCTATGTCGACACCTCTATCAATAGAAAAAACAGGTCTGCACCTGCTTTTTCTATTGATCTTCATCTCCAAGCTCATCAACTTCGTGGGAGAATTTCTGGGCGATGGCTTCAAGGGCTAATTCCTCAGTATCTAAATCGAAGGCATCGTCAGAAATCTCGTCGGTATCTGCGAAGAAATCCAGATGATTTTTTAGATTTTCCAAGGTAATTGGAGCATCGCCGCCGTATTCACCATCCAGATTGATCATCATCCGGTCATCAGTCTGAGGTTCAATGACGATTTTACTGGTCTTGATGTATTCAATCCGCTTATCGCCGATATGTTTACCGCCCTGAAGCAGCTTGCGTACTAGACGGGCAATATCAATTAGATTAGCTGTTTTGACAATAATCAAGGTAAATTTACCATCATCTAATTTTGCATCAGGAGCAATGGTTTCAAAGCCACCCACTGAATTAGTGATGGCGGCAAAGATCATTGAAGCTTCACCATCATAGACACCTTGGTCATGAGTAATCTTCACCCGAGCTGTTTTAACTCGAGGCAGAAGTTCAACCCCTTTGACTAAATAAGCTAAATAGCCAATCATGGTCTTGAGCTGGCTTGGCACACTGTAGGTCAGTTCGGTCAAGGTTCCTGCGGCTGCAATATTGACAAAATAGGTATCGCCATGAGCTCGGCCAACATCCAAATGAATCAATTGGTTTTTGCCGATAATCTTGGCTGCTTCAACAGGATTACCACGAGGAATTTTGAGAGCCCGAGCCAGATCATTAGTCGTCCCTGTTGGAATTAAAGCTACTTTGGGCCGCTTAGTCAGGGGCGCTAAGCCGTTGACCACCTCATTGATAGTTCCATCTCCCCCAGCTGCAATAACCAAAGAAAAGCCAGCTTTAGCTGCCCGAGTTGCCTCATTCTTAGCCGAGTCAGGTTCGGGGGTTGTCTGAAAAGCTGAGGTTTCATAACCAAAGCCTTCTAAAATATTAAGGACTTCGGCTACGTTTTTTTTCATAATTTCCTGACCTGATGTTGGATTATAAATCAGGCGGGCACGTTTTCGTCGCATTTTCTCCTCCTATAAATTAGACAACCATTCTTCATCGCGAATGGTAATGCCTAACTCCTGAGCCTTGGTCAGCTTAGAGCCAGCATCCGTTCCTGCAACCACAATATCCGTATTCTTAGATACTGAACCGGTGACCTTGGCACCTAGATTTTCTAATTTTTCTTTGGCCTGACTGCGTTTGAGGCTGACCAACTTACCTGTCAGAACAACGGTCATTCCTGACAAGGTTGCATCCTCGGCTACTCGCTTACCTAGATATTCAAAATTAAGTCCTGCTGCCTCTAATTCAGCCATTAGCTGTTTGGCTCCGGCGGTCGCAAAATAATCTTGGAGCGACTGAGCAATGACACCACCCAGTCCTTCAATTTCAGCAATAGCATCAAATCCAGCCACCATGAGAGCGTTTAAGGAGCCGAATTTTTCTAAAAGCAGTTTGCTGGCCTTGGCACCAACATGGCGAATCCCCAAGCCAAAGAGCAGCTTTTCGGCCGAATTTTCCTTAGAAGCTGAAATGGCTTGGAAGAGCTTGCCAGCTGACTTCTCTTTCACACCGTCCAAAGTCAGCAAGTTCTCAACTGTCAGCTGGTAGAGGTCAGCCACATCCTGAACCAAATCAGCCTGATACACTTTTTCAATCATTGAGGGGCCTAAGCCCGTGATATTCATAGCATCGCGGCTGGCGAAGTGAATCAGTTTTTCCTTGAGCTGAGCCGGACAGCGAGGATTGACACAGCGTAAGGCAACTTCATCTTCATAATGCACGAGCTGGCTCTGGCAAGATGGACAGGTTTGCGGGATCGTCATAGGTACTTGATCCTGCCGTTTCTCCATGACAACATTGAGAACAGCTGGAATGATATCGCCAGCCTTATAGACCAGAACCGTATCATCGAGACGGATGTCCTTGTCGGCAATATAATCAACATTGTGGAGAGTGGCCCGACTGACTGTTGTACCTGCTAATTGAACGGGAGTCAGATTAGCTGTGGGTGTAACAACGCCTGTCCGACCGACAGTCCAGTCAACCGAGAGGATTTTAGCCTCTTTTTCTTCAGCAGGAAACTTATAGGCAATAGCCCAGCGAGGAGCCTTGACCGTAAAGCCCAGTTCTTCCTGCATGGCTAGACTATTAACCTTGATAACAATACCGTCGATATCGTAGGCTAAGTGTTCACGGTCTGCTTGTACGGCTTGAATGAAATCCCAGATCTCATCCATGGAGCTGGTAACGATCCGACGAGGATTGACGACAAAACCCAGTTTAGCAAACCCTTCTAAGACGGCTTCTTGGGTGGGAAAATTGGTTTCGCCAGCCTCTTGGTAGATGAAAGTAGCTAGCTTTCTTTCGGCAACAACCGAGGTATCTAACTGACGCAGAGTTCCAGCAGCTGCATTTCTTGGATTAGCAAATTCATCTTGACCTTCTTCTCGTCTTTTAGCATTGATAGCTTCAAAGGAAGTCCTTGGCAGATAGGCTTCACCACGCACCGTAATGGTTTCACCACCAGGCAGACTTAAGGGGATGTCTGGAATTCGCTTGAGATTTTCAGTAATATTTTCTCCAACCGTTCCGTCCCCTCTGGTAGCCCCGATTTGCAGCTGGCCATCAATATAGGTAAGAGAGATGGACAGACCGTCAATCTTCAACTCAGCCAAGTAGGAAGCCGAAGGGAACTCCGACTTAACTCGACGGTCAAAATCGTCCAGCTCCTCACGTGAAAAGGCATCCTGCAGAGAAAAGAGCGGATACTCATGAGTGTATTTTTCAAAGCCTTCTAGCACCAAACCGCCAACTCGGTGGGTGGGACTATCAGGCTGAACGAGCTCCGGGTGAGCCTGCTCTAAGTCAATCAATTCTCGATAAAGTTTATCGTACTGAGCATCTGAAACAGACGGCTTATCTTCAGTGTAATATTCGCGAGCATAACGATTCAGCTGGGCAACCAGCTCTTTCATACGATTTTCCATAGTATCTTTATTATATCATGAAATAAGAAGGGAATTAAGACAAAAAGCCCTCTGAGAAGGCTTTTTGTCATTTTGTTAAATCAATACGTTTGGCCAGTAGGCTGATGAGGTAGCCGCCAACTAACAGAGAGGCAAATTCTCCTACTGCTGTTGTCAACCAAGTCAAGAAAAATGGGACATGGCTGACAATATTCAATTCTGCAGCAATGATGAACATGCTAGATGAAAAGAGCAGATTGAAGTAGAAAAAGGCCAGATTGTAACCCAAAACAGTTTGATCCATAAATTTCCTGAAAAGATAGACACCTAGGCTGACAACCAGCAGGGTTTGTGCACTGCCGACAAGAACATCAATAGGACCAAAGCTATAAAAATTGGAAATAGCACAGCCTAGAGTTAGGGCGATAATATATTTTGACTTATAAAAAGCTAAAAAATTGAGCATTTCAGATAGGCGGAACTGATAAGCGCCGTAGCTGATAGCATTAAAGGGAGGCATGGCCGTAAAAATAAAATAGAGGGCAGCCACTAAGGCAATTTGCACCAAATCACGGACTGAAAATTTCATCTTATTTATTCTCCTTTAGCGGGATGACCGCTTAAAATATGCTTGGTGAAAAGAGTTAAGCACCAAGGGCTGAAAGCCAGCCTTTTTAGTATAGCACAAGTCTCATTAAAAAAGAAGGCAGCCTGACTGGCTCAGCCTTCAACTGATTACGTTCTCTTAGAGCGCCCCTTAGTTACTCTAATCCAGTTTAACCTTCTTGACGACCTTTTTTTCCATAATAAAATACTTCTGCTTAATATGATAGTCATCGTGAGTTCGCTTAAAGTGCCCTTCTTCACTAATGAGATAGTCTCCTTGGTCACGGTAGTTGGAAAAAGGAGAAATCCCAAAAGTCGTCACCAGAATAAAAACAATCAAGGTCGGAACGGCAGCAAGAAGGAAGCTTCTCCACCAAGTTAGTTTACCGAGCAATAGCAAGACCAAACTTGGACTGGAAATCAGCAAAATCAAACCGATATGCATAACCCTTGTTTCCCAAGCTAGACCATACAACGAAAGCACCCAGTTACCTGGAAAGATAATGATTAATGCAACCAGCCATACTATAATCAAAGGGGCCTGCCAACGTTTCATAAGAATTTTCCTTTTATTTTAATTTTAAATTTTACTGCCCATTCTAGCATATCCATCGCTTTTATGCTAAAGTAATGATATGAAAAAAATTAAATCTCTCATTATTTGGGCTTGGAATAATGAAGCCATGAAGTATCTTTTTTTCGGCGGATTGACCACCATCGTCTATATGATTAGCCGAGTTGGCCTCTTTGCTCTTTTGCGCATGCCCCTGACAACGACGGTTGCAGCTAATGCTATCGCTATTATTTTCGCCTTTGTGACTAATGATATTTGGGTTTTCAATCAAGCTAGATCTGGTTGGTTTGGCCGCTTTATCAAATTTGTCACTGCCCGCCTGCTCACTCTGGGGCTTGATTTTGGTATGACCTTCATCTTCGTCAATAGCTTTCCGCATCTAGTCGGCCAGTTTGTCAATGATAACCTTGCTATGGTTAACGGCATTGTCGGAGCTATCAGTCAGATCTTAATCATTTTAATCAATTATATTTTGAGCAAACTTTTCATCTTTGATAATAAAAAAGTAGACTAAATAATACCTAAAAAATCTGGCTTTATCAGGCCAGATTTTTTCTGTTATTCAGATTTATTAATGTCTTCCTTCAATTCATCCAAATTAAATTTCGCAAAGAGATAATTGCGGTCCTGAACTGGGAAGCGTTGGTCCAATTGATCAACCGGACCAATCTCTACTGTCCCATCAGTCATGACATAATCCATGACATGACCGCCAAAAACTAAGTCATCAGAAATAAAGTGGAGGTGATAGCCAGCTACACTGACTCCATGGAACATCTCAGGTGTCCAAAAACCAACAATGGTTCCTGAGACATCCTCAGCCGTATACTCGGGTTGGCGGGTAGCAACTTCCGCAAATTTTTCTCCACTTTGAGCTCTTGGAATCATGCGGACATGCATGTGTTTGAAATGTCCCTTGATTTTAATGGAACGAAAAAGATTTGCTCCATCGTAATAGGATTCAATCCGATCTTCCAGCTCCTTATCCGTTGTTTCATAGCGCTGTTTAAAGACCACCTCTGCATGGTGGGGAACCACCGCAGCATAGGGAACCTTGGTATCTGGCTTCACTTCAACAACTTTAAGGTTGCCATTTTTGCTAGTGGTTTGATAAGCCTTGCCATCGAGAATAACCAGTTCTCCATCAATGGAATCAAGTGTACCAATACCCAAGTCGCCATGCTTAAGCAATTCTCCGATGGTCATGGAACCATCGTAGAGACCTGCGAAGAGGGCATTCAAGGTATTATACTGAAATAATTTAATGACATCTGCCATGTCGTTTATATCCTTCTTTCTTTTTAAGAACCCGTCATTATAACTGCTTACAAGCGTCAATCTAACTACAAATATTAATAAAACTCTTCCGGCAAAATAGTTTCAGCCAAGGCGGTATTATCCTTATAGTCAATTGGGATATCAATCAAAACAGGTCCCTGATCAGCATCAACTAGGGCTTGTTTGAGGGTAGCTTGGAAGTTTTCCTTACTATCTACGCGGTAGCCCTTAGCTCCGAAACTCTCTGCATATTTTACAAAATCAACCGAGCCAAAGTCAACCCCTGAGGAACGGCCATACTTCTTCTCTTCTTGGAATTTAACCATGTCATATTTACCATCATTCCAAATAAGATGAACAATTGGCAGTTTGAGACGGACAGCTGTTTCCAATTCCTGAGCTGAAAAGAGGAAACCGCCATCACCAGAGATAGAGACCACCTTGGTATTTGGCCGCAAGAGAGCTGCCGAGATTGCCCAAGGCAGAGAGACACCTAAGGTCTGCATCCCATTTGAGAAAAGCAAATGACGGGCTTCATAAGACTTAAAGTAACGGGCCATCCAAATATAGTGACTGCCAACATCAACAGTAACCGTCATATCATCAGCAACATTATCTTGCAAAACCTCGATGACATCCAGAGGATGGATGAGGCCAGTTTTAGACTTCGTATCAAACTTGAGGTCTTGAACAACTTCTTTCTTGAGATTTTGCAAGTACTCAACTGAACCTTCGGGCAGTCTATAGCCGGAAATGGCTGGTAACAGCAGATCAATGGTTTCTGCAATATTACCAATCAATTCCCGCTCAGGCTGAAAATAGGTATCAATTTCTGCCGTATCAGTATCAATCACGACAATGCGGGCAGAGATTTCAGCATTCCAGTTACGAGCTTCATATTCAATGGGATCATAACCAATTGCGATAACCAAGTCGGAACGTTTAAGCAACATATCCCCCGGTTGATTGCGGAAAAGGCCAACCCGGCCGAAGAAGGTCTCTTCTTCTAAATCACGAGAAACAATACCAGCCCCTTGGAAGGTTTCCACGACAGGAAGCTTAACAGCTTGGAGAAGACGGCGTAAAGCTGCCGTTACACGTCTGGTTGAAGCGCCGTTTCCTAAAAGAAGAACAGGCAGAGCAGCATTGCGAATGGCTTGAGCCAAATAGTTAATATCATCAACCGAGGCTGATCCCATCTTAGGATCAGTCAGGGGTTTGATCGCCTTGACCGAAACCTGACTGTCAGTCACATCCTGCGGAATAGAAATGAAGCTTGCTCCCGGCTTTCCTAGCTTAGCATAGCGGTAGGCATTAGCTAGAGTTTCAGAAATCGTATCAGGCTCCTGAACTTCTGCGGCATACTTGGTAATCGGCGCCATCATGGCCACATTGTTCATGGACTGATGGGCACGTTTGAGCAGGTCAGCCCGTTTAACTTGACCACCGATAGCCAGAACAGGATCCCCTTCATCGGTAGCTGTTACTAGCCCTGTGGCCATATTGGACACCCCCGGACCTGAGGTTGCAATAACGACTCCCGGCTCACCTGTAATCCGTCCAACCCCTTGCGCCATAAAGACCGCATTTTGTTCATGGCGGGCTACAATCAACTCAGGCCCCTTATCCTCAAGGGTATCAAAAACTCGGTCAATTTTGGCACCAGGAATACCAAAGACATACTTGACATCGTGGTTGATGAGACTATCTACTACTAGGTCAGCTCCGTAGTTCTGTTCTTCTGTCATATCCTTACCTAACTTTCTAACAATAAAAAGGAAGCTCCTGTGATATTTAAAAAATTTCACAAAGTTTCCCTTAACTTTTTACATAATGTATATCAATTATAGCACGTTTTTTAACATTTTCTAGTTAGAAAGTTTGTGAAATAATGAGCATTAAAAAGAGGCTGGAAAAAAAGTATTCCATCCTCCTATTTTTGCAGTAATAACAGTTTAGCGCAGTGGTTGGGAGAAAGACTTGTTGGCTCTACCAAGAAGTCTTTCCCCTGCACAGTTCATTAGGTGCTTTAGCACCAATGAACCACTGCTGATTGGAGGTCCTTATCTTGGGGTGCAGTTCCATTTTCAAGCCCCCCTTAAACAGTCCACTGGACTGTTTAACTAATCAATTGCGATATAACGGCGGTTGCCACTGTAGGCTATGTAAGAAATCCATGTTTTGCCCTCTGCATTTCTGACACTATCATAATTGACACTTTGACCTACAGTATAGGTTGCCAGAGCTGGACTTGATTGGCTAGGAGCAGACCTCACATAAGATTCCCTGGTAAAGGTATAGCGGCCACTAGAAGGAATAGCATTTGCTTGGGCGTGACTTTGTAATGGCGAATTAGCTGGACTGCCGTAGTCACCGCCTTCAACACCTAGGTATTCTTCTAAACTCAAACCAGACTCGTGAATATCTTGGGCTTCTTGACCAATATAGCGGATATGCCAAGGCTCTTGCATAAAGCCCGTAATGCTTTCCTTACCAGGTTGATAGCGAACGATAAAGCCGTAACGATGGGCATTGTCTCTTAACCACTGAGCTGCTGCTTGATCTTCGAGCAAGTTACCAGATCTATCGGTTAAATCAAAAGTTAGACCAGTTTGGTGCTCACTATAGCCTGGCCTTGCGGAATAACGATCAGCTGCTGCTTGACCGTCTTGATTGACGTAAGATTGATAAAGATTCTTTTGATAGTCATACGTTCTAAATCCACTATAGGCATAACCAACATTGTATCCCTGATTAATCATGTCATTACGCAACCGAACAAAAGCATCTTTGGCAACGGCGTTTTCACCCGGATTGTATGAACTGGACAGAGCATATTTTTTATTGACAATCAGGATTGGTCCATGCTTACCTGCAACATAATAGTAAGAACCATTATAAGAAGGGCTCTTCTTTTCTCCTGGTGTTGGCTCAGGAACCGTTGTCTGGGTGGCAGCTACCCCAACCAGCTTATTATTGTTGTCGACATAGTACAGATGAATCATATAGGTACCTGTCTCATACTGATGTTCAGACAGTTTCACAGTCACTTTATAACTATTATCGGCCTGTTTATTAGCATCATACCAGATAATATCATCTTGGTCACGATTGCTGGTCCAAACAGGAACCTTGACCGCTACAATACCGTTGCTGTTCGACACATTGGTAATCAGGACATCAAAACCATCGGAAGTCTGATT
>NZ_JAAKDU010000015.1 GCF_011038795.1 Streptococcus tangpeifui | reverse complement strand
TTAGTTAAACAGTGTGTAATAGAAGCCTTTATTCGCCAACAGTTCCTTATGGCTACCGGTCTCTACAATCTTTCCTTGATCCATCACAATAATACGCTCTGTCCGCTGCGCAATACTCAGGCGGTGCGCCACAAAAATAATCGTCTTATCGGTCATGGCCATGAGGTTATCGACAATTTTCTTTTCCGTCAGAACATCCAAACTGCTGGTAGCCTCATCCAATATCAAAACCGGAGCCTGAGTCAAAAGAGCACGAGCTAGGGCAATCCGCTGCTTCTGACCGCCAGAGACACCTGCACCATCAGACAGTTCGGTCTGATACCCCAGAGGCATTTGTTCAATATCTGAGCGGATCTCAGCGAGTTCACAAGCTCGGATAATATCTTCCTGAGTTGTACCTTCCTTGGCTCCCAAGGTCAGGTTGTCCATGATGGTCCCACTAAAAACATAAGCCTGTTGAGGAAGGTAGCTGATGTGCTGCCGCAGGGCTGTCTTATCAATAACCTTGAGGTCGTAACCATTGATCCGAGCGATCCCGCGATTGGGCTCATAGAAGTTGACCATCATCTTCGCTAAGGTTGTCTTACCGGAACCGGATGGTCCAACTAAGCTGATTTTAGAGCCCTTCGCTATGGTCAGGTTGATATCTGACAGCGTATCACGGCCATAGCCATACTTGTAGGACAATTTTTCAAAGGAAATATCCCCATCTAAGAAGCTGTCTTCAGAGAGCTCACCATCATTTTCAAACTCGGACTCCACCAGATAAACCTCATTAAGACGGGTATTAGCCACGCGGGCTGATTGGAGCTTGGTTTGCAGGCTGATAATATTTTCAATCGGATTTTGGAAATAAGATAAGAGGGCGTTAAAGGTAATCAGTTGCCCGACAGAAATCTTACCATCCATAACTAACTGAGCCCCGTACCAGAGGATAACTACATTGAGAATGAGCTTGGCACCGCTCTTAAGCGAGGTTTGAATGGCATTCATCTTCTGGAGCCTGAAATTTTTCTCCAAGTAATCGACAAATTCCCCATCGATATTTTGATAACGATTGGTTTCGCTGGTCAAAGATTTGATGGTTTCCATCCCGTTAATATCTTCAATGATAGAAGATGATACCACAGCATTGGCTTCCATGACCTCATGATTCATCTTTTCAAAAGGCTTGAGGAAGGCCGTGATGATAATGGCATAAATCGGGATGGACAGCAAGGTCAAAAGGAAGAGGTGGTTATTTTGCACCAAAAGAACCCCACCGACTACCAATAGCATAGTCACATCTAAGAAAATTGAGAAGATGGTGGACGCTACGGCATTAATAATCTGATTGGCATCAGAAAAACGGGAGGTAATCTCACCGGTCCGCCTCGTCGCAAAGAAGGACATAGGGAGGGTAAAGATATGCTTGATATAAGAAAGAATGACATCGATGACCAGACGCAAACTGAGAACATTGAGCAAGTATTCCTTGGCAAAGCTCATCAGCTGTTGGATGATATAGGTGATGATCAACCCAATAGTGATAATCCCCAGAGTCGAAATCAGTTGGTCTGGAATGTATTCATCCAGCATCCCTTGTAAGTAGTAAGAGCCAACAATATCAATCAGGGTGACAATCAGACTGGCTAGGATGATATAGGTCAGCAGTGCCTTTTGCCGCAGAATAATTGGGACGAAGCTCATCAGACCGTTTTTCTCATCCTTCTTAGGCTGATAGCTTGGAGTCGGCGCCAAAAAGATTGCCAGCCCTGTCCACTCCTCCTGAAAGTCCTTTTTAGACAGGCGAGTGACCTTGACATTGGGATCGGGGTCTCCGATAATCAGGCTGTCCTTTTCATTGGCATAAACCACATAATAATGCTGGAGACGCTTATTCTTGAGCACATGAACGATAAAAGGATAGGTTAAATCTGTGTAGTCAAAAAGGCTCATGTCAGCTTTAATGGAGCGGGTTTCAAAACCGATAGCCTTAGCGGCTTCCACCAGCCCCAGAGCAGTTGTTCCCTGCTTATCTGTCTGAGATAATTCCCGCAGATGTGCCAGAGAATAGTCAGAACCATAGTGCTTAGCTACTGAAGCCAAGGCCGCCGGCCCACAGTCCCTGGTGTCAACCTGAGGAACAAGCTTGTAGCGTCTGCGGAAAAATAGGCTGGAGGAGCCAGAAGCTTTAGCTGCGGATTGAGAAACAGGAGCTGCTCCTCTGGATCTAAAGTAGCGTCTGACAGCCTCTAAAATAATATTAATTGCTATGACAAGCGCTACAATTAAAATAATATAAGTGACTTGTTCTTGTTTCATAAGATTCCTTCCAAAGATACAAGTGCAGAGTATTGCTAAGGTATTTCTACCTTGCTCTACTACGCCAACTACTATGATAGTTAGCTATGCACTTTACTAATTGCGAAACTTCTGTATTTTCGACCGAAGTTTCTTCATGTCGCTAAGCTGTTTAGAGACTCAAAGAATTTTAGAAAATAGACAGCGAAGCATCAAAGCTTCTAGGGCATTTATCTAATTCACAGAGTCGTAGGCGAGGTCAATTTTTCTTACGTTAGGGAGTGGATATAAAAGATTTCGACACCAGAGTGGAAAAGGGGCAAATCAATTTTATTGATAAAATATCTATTTTTCAAAAAAAGATAAGCAATCACTAGAGCATTAGCTATAAGTAATGCATAAATGAAAAGTCTTATTTTATTATTGGGAAACAAAACTAGTAGAATCGGAAATATCAGTATACCTCTTATAATCATGTTAGTAAACCTAGGAAACTGCATCCTGTATACCTCACAGCCTCCATGTACCAACAGATGCACTGGCATACCAAGGACCCCAAAGGTAATACCGCCTACAACGATGCCAGCAACACCAAGAAGTAAACCGCTCCCTTCTGATTTGGAAAGACAAGCAATAAAAGTAGTGAAAAATATCCGATAGAAGAAGCTTCCTCACCACTTTCTTACTATGTTTTATCTTTTCCTTATTTTTTCTAAAATAATTCGTCCTACAATTGCTGATATAGCACCGATGATCATAAGCACAATATACTTCATAATTATTCTCAGTCGCCTCCCTTTATTAAATACCAACTTCCGTTTACAACGGCACCACCAATACCGCCTAAAATTGCGCCAGCTACATAACAAGGAGAGGAATATTCCATAAAAGTTAATTATTGTACAGTTATTTAAATTTTATAATACCTAATTTATAAAAAATTACAGCTAGTACAATGACTGATATAAAAGCAATAATACCAATAATAATATATTTCATATTCCTAATCACACGTAATCAAATATGATGCAGCACCTTCGACTGCTACTGCAATACCACTACCTATTGCACCCGTCCAAGCTCTTTCAGCGGTAGCATCAACAAACTCGCCCCAGCTTCAATACCAGCTAGGCAACTCTTGTCAGCTGCGTTCAAAGTTATCAAAAACCGTCGCGTCCAATGAATGCTACTGTGTTCATAACAATTCTCCTTTAATTTTGCATTTGCTAATATAAATTAACGGTGGTTAGTTTAGCGCAATTATTCTCAGTTGGCAATAACTTTAAGGAGGTTTTAACTAAAGAAAAACAAAGATGACATGTCGCCAAAAAAATTCTGATAATTCGTGTAAAATTATCTGTTATGTAAATAATAATATATCGCCATCACAATCAAATAGAGCAGTAAAGAACCTGAAACACAAAATCTAATTTTTTTGATTTAATACTTTTAAGTCCTTGATCAGCTAAAAAAACATAGCAATAATAACTATTGCATTAATGATATCAATTGGTGTTTTCATTTTAGTCCTTACTTTTGATAAATTATATAGCTATTCTCACATATTAGGTACATCTAACATTTAAAGGAGGCCACCTTTATTGACGCTAGCTCCAAGATAACTAGCTGATACTAAACCAGCCAATCGTTTTCAAGATAAGGCATTCCATATTGATATCCTTATCTCAGATGGCGTACCGAATATATAAATTGAATTTCCAAGTTCAGATCCAATACCTCCGCCAATAGAACTTTCAATAGTCAACTCACTGAATCAGTCACCTTTTAAATTACTCTGGCACCATGATGGAAACAGGGTAGTAACTACTTATGTAAATAAAATGGTGTAGATGGCTAACACTATCATATCCATTATTATTTTCTGATAAAGAGTCTATGATCTTAAAGACTAATTTATAAAGTTTAATTTTAAGTTAGAAACGAATATATTAAATCTCCTACGGTATAAATAGCTACGAGAAACAAAATTGCAAAACAAGCAATTTTTACATTAGAACTTTTGGTATGAGAAGAGACAAATGCCAACATAAAAACACCAAGTAATATTAGAACGGCTGAAATCTTTGACATAAAATAAAATCTCCTTTATTAATGAATCCATCATCATATTTTATTTAAGCAGTATTTCAGCCTGATACTTGTGGAATACATTAATTTATCCCCCCTTAAATTTTTTCCGCTAGTTTAACTGATAGAATAACCTTTTGTCAAATAAGCTTATAATTTAACTCCTGTTTATCTACTTTTTATTAGAATTCTCTATAGTCCACCTGTTTTCATCACCCACTACAGTTGACAAAGAGCCAAAAAAATCCGATTCTTGCACGCTTAAAATCGGATTCTATGCTTATATAGCAGTAGTTAAGCTATTAGAAAGTAGAGGAACAAGTGCTGAAGCACCCATGAAACATACCTAATTAGCTGTAATACTTACCTTTTAAATAAAGGGCTATTACCAGTAAATTTTCTACCAATAGTATAGAAAATACGATAAGCTTAATATTTTTTATCTGTGGAAATAGCATAGGAATAAGTAACATGATAGGATAGCTAGCTAAAACAAACCAGCATAACTTAGGTGACAACATACGCATCTCCTTTTCTTAGGGTAGATTAGATCCATTTACCCCAAGTGTTAACACCGGCTCCAGCTAAACCACCAGTAACGGCGCCAGTTGCTGCTCCACCGATAGCTCCAGCTGCAGCCCCTGAAATTGTTCCAACGATTGGCAAAGTTATTGTTCCAGCAGCTGCTCCAGCAACCCCGCCTGTGAAGAAGCCACCAACTCCACCGCCTACTGCTCCTAAAACACCTAAAAGGACTCCGCCTGCTTCTATCTCAGAAAGGCTATCTGTAGTTGCGACTTCAAAATCTTCAAATGCTAATGAATTCATAAAATTCTCCTTAAATTTGTTAATAGTTTATACTAATAGATATAGTGGTACCAACTCATCTGTTAATATAGGTTCATTTTATTATATTTTTTAGTTTTTTTCAAGATTGATTAAAAAATGTTAGATAGCAGCAATCGTTATGTAAAATAAAACGAATCTTTTAGAAGATTTATCGATAAATTAGAAAAAAGTAATTATCTTACTAAAAACAGTAATAGATTAGGCAGTAGAACCCTGGTAGTTTTTCTTAGGTATAGGTAAAGGCGACAGTAAATTCTTAAGAAATTTACGTTTTAGACTGGCTTTATAATTGGAATATCTGATATCGTTACCAAAGCACAAAAAAATCCGATTCTTGCACGCTTAGAATCGGATTCTACGTTTCTATTTCACTTTCAGTCACTGGCATCACACCTTTCATTTTCTCATAAGGAGGTTAAAGTAACTCAGTATCTCCGTTTTTATAACGACCTAAATTCATCTTTAGCATAAGACCACCTCTTCAACAATATTTAACATGACACTCTACGAAGAAATCTATTTCTTAGTTATACTGGCTTTCTGACAAGCATCTCACCTACAAACTAAGCTTACATCGGGTCTTCATTAAGTATAAACTATTAATATTACATCGGTTTCACCCCTTAAGCTATTTTAGACGACAGCTTAAGTTATCTCCATTTTTATAACGACTCAGGTTAAACTTCAACATAAGCCTTCCTCCGACACTTTGGCAAGTTTTAAAAACTGATGATTAACTACTGTTAGGACTGTGAGCTTCACTTTAAAAATTTTCTTATCACTTTTTCTCAAACTAAAACGAGTAATCAACCATGGATCGAATAATTTTGCTTATTTTCATTAAAACGACTGTCTCCATTTTTGTACCGAGATTTATTCATGTTAATCATTTCTTTCACCACTTAACACAATATCTCATACGAACTAGTGACAATACTTACTGTAAAATTAATCTTTTTTTGCCTACCGTCTAAGGCCTGTCACCGTTCTTGTACCTTGAAATGTTTTGTCTAATCATAGAGAATTCCTCCTTGATTAAGTCTTATCTTGTTTACACTCTTATTATATTGTAAGCGTTTTCTTTTGTCAAGCTTTTATTGCTTTTTTAGTTAATATTTTTGTTATAATTTTTCCTATGAAGAAAAAGCTGAATTTACGTGATTTTGGTATTGAGATGTGGGATCAACCTACGATTTTCGCCTTTAGACGAACCCTCCTAGATTGGTACGACAGAGAAAAACGCGACCTACCTTGGAGACGAACAAAGAATCCTTACTACATTTGGATTTCAGAGACTATGCTGCAACAAACTCAAGTTCAGACAGTAATTCCTTATTACCAACGCTTTTTGGACTTGTTCCCGACTGTAGACGATCTAGCGAGTGCTCCCGAAGAGCGATTGCTCAAGGCTTGGGAGGGGCTAGGATATTACTCTCGTGTTCGTAATATGCAGGTAGCAGCCCAGCAGATCGTGGGGAACTTCGACGGAGAATTTCCGAAGAGCTATGATGAGATTGCCTCCCTAAAGGGGATTGGCCCTTATACTGCAGGGGCTATTGCCAGTATTGCTTTTGATTTACCAGAGCCTGCCGTTGATGGTAATGTTATGCGCGTCATAGCCCGTCTTTTCGAGGTGGATTATGATATCGGCAATCCCAGTAATCGTAAGCTCTTCCAAGCCATTATGGAAGAGCTGATTGATCCCAAGCGTCCTGGAGATTTCAATCAGGCTCTGATGGACCTAGGAACGGATATTGAATCGGCTAAAAATCCCAGACCTGACGAGAGCCCCATCCGAGCTTTTAATGCCGCTTACCTGCACGGCACCTATGATAAATATCCGATTAAATTGCCTAAGAAAAAGCCAAAACCCATGACTTTACAAGCTTTTGTTATCCAAAATGACAAGGGCGAATTTCTCCTTGAGAAAAACCAAAAAGATGGTCTCTTGGCTGGCTTTTGGTCCTTCCCCATCATGGAGACTCAGCTGGTGGGGAAACAACTATCACTCTTCGACAAAACTGACAACCAGGTCCTGGACAGCCTTTCATTGCTAAAGGTTTTCGAGGACGATTACCAAATCAATCCTGTCTGGCAAGAAACCAACTATCCCTTGGTCAAGCACACCTTTAGCCACCAAAAATGGCAGGTCCAGCTCATAGCTGGAAAAGTTGGGAAAGCCCAGTTTTCTAGCTCGCGTGAGCTCCGCTGGGTAGCCCCTGAGGACTTTGAGCATTTTCCTATGGCGACACCTCAGAAAAAAATGATTGACGCCTTTGAGAAGGTACAAGAATAGATGGGACAAGCAACTTAATGTACTGAATTCTGACCATGCAAAAGGACTGGCTCCACTGGAGCTCAGCCCTTTTTTCGGTTTTTCGTAGCTATTTCGATAATAGCCACTTCTTGCTCATCAGTTGGTTGTGACTTAGTCGTTTGCCAATTGTATTTTTTACTGATATAGGCCAGGAGAAACCAGAGGCCTGTTACCGCTCCTTCAAGGACAAACATAGGCACAGCTTTCTTGGCCCCATCTTCCAGACAGGACCTTGTGCCAGTCTGTATTTGCCATAGAGGCCAATCGTCTAGTGACAGCCCCAGATAATCAAAGCGAAGAAACCATTTCCCGAGAAATAACCCTTCCACTCCTTTAGCCGTTCACTTTTAGACGGGCGAAGAATATTGACATAAAAGCTAAAAATGGGGACCACTAGAAGAGCAAGTATTGGAATAAAATAATCACCATCTTTTAGGACTTGAGACAAGATACCCCCTAAGACAATAGTCGTTTCCAAAAATATCACCCAATCTACTATAATTCCAATCCATTCATGTCGCTCAAGAAAACTCTTTTTCCCATCCATAACATAACCTTCATCCTTTCTGAACACTAGTCATTGTCTTAACTGTATCAAAATAAAAAGTCATTTGCGAGTGTCAGTCGAACGCAAAAAAACATAATGATTGAAACCTTTGAGCAGGTGCAGACTTAAAGTGCTATAATAACCCTATTGATATAAAAACACAGGTGCAGTTGGGTAGTCTGCACGCACTTGCGGAATGATCAACTTGGAGAGCTGGCATGTCAGGACTGGAAATTTCCAGCATTAGGCAGCCATCATGCATGGTCATTGCTTTTGTTTATCTTCAACAAGTGTCAGTAACCTTCCCTCCGGTCGTCCCTTATCAAAATATTTATCATTTTTGGAGGGCTGGCATGAAAATGACAGTATTTTTTGACGGCGGTTTCTGGTTTGGTTTGGTTGAATATCAGGACAAACAGCTTGGCTACCAAGCCTTTCGCTATCCCTTTGGCAAGGAGCCCAAGGACAGCGAAATACTTGATTTTGTCTATCGTCACTTGACTGAATTGATGCAAAAACAAGAAAGGCTGGGCTTAGTCAGTGACGAACCAGATACATCTCTTGTGCATAAATCCATCAATCCTAAGCGAATGCAAAGAGAAATTAGCAAGCAGCTGAAACAGCCTGCGCTATCCTCTAAGGCTCAACATGCCATGCAGGCTAGTCATGAGCTGCTGAAACTGGAAAAGAAAGCCTCCAAACGGCAAAAGCGGCAGGAATATAAGGAGAGACAGTTTCAGCTCAAGCAGGAAAAGCGCCGGCAAAAGAAAAAAGGACACTGATTTAGCGTCCCTGTGAGGAACCTTATCAAAGAGGTTCCTTTTGTTTTATTCTGCTACTACCAGCATTGATTTAACAGTTTTGCGATCCGCCATATCTTGATAAGCTTGGTTAATGTCATCTAGGCTATAGGTGTTTGTAAAAACTTTACCTGGATTGATGTCGCCATCCAAAACAGCCTTGAGCAAGATTTGTTTGTCATAGGTTGTAACAGAAGCTGAGCCACCTGCGATTGAGATGTTTTGAGCAAAAGTCGAACCGATGCGATGATCGCCATAATGGGGCACGCCGACAGCGCCGATACGGCCGCCATTATGCAGGACACCGAGAGCTTGCTCAAGTGCCCCTTCTGTACCGACACATTCCAGAGCAACATCTGCCCCGCCGCCAAGAATTTCGCGAACCTTAGCAATACCTTCTTCTCCGCGTTCAGCAACAACAGCAGTTGCACCGGAAGACAAGGCCATTTGTTGACGATCCTCATGACGGCTCATCAGGACAATCTGGGAAGCTCCGCGCATTTTAGCAGCAATAACCGCACATTGACCAACAGCACCATCACCAATAACGACAACCCTATCACCGGGAGCGACACGAGCCACTCGTGCTGCGTGGTAGCCTGTTGGCATAACGTCAGCAAGAGTCAAAAGTGACTTAATCATGCCTTCTGAATAGTCTGATGGCTGACCAGGGATCTTGATGAGAGCCCAGTTAGCATAGTGGAAGCGAAGATATTCAGATTGAAAACCGCCGCCCCAGTTAGTTGGTGCTGGATGGTTATCACAGGTCCCATCAAATCCAGAACGACAAGCATCACATTCGCCACAGCCATGGGTAAATGGTACGATAACAAAATCACCCGGTTTGACATTAATGACATCAGGTCCTACTTCTTGGACGATGCCAAGTGCCTCGTGACCACTGTTTACAGAGCGTTCTTCGCGTTCATCGCCGTGTGAGTATGACCAGAGATCCGAACCACAAACACAAGCACGAACAATTTTAATAATGGCATCATCAGCAGCCTGAATTGTTGGCATTGGTGCGTCTTCAACGATCATTTGACCGGCTTTTTCAAAAATAGCAGTCTTCATTTTTTCTACTCCTTAACTATATTACTTTTATGTAGTGTAGTAGTTTGGCTAACCAAAATTAGATACCTAATATCTATAGATATTCTACTTGCAACACTCAGCAAAAACAGCGAACCTTACGGGAACGCTGCCTTTTAGTTATCCTACTTCAGCTATAATTTGTTTAATTTGATCTTTAGTGTGGACACCTGCTACTTGTTTGACCACTTGACCATCTTTTTTGAAGAGGAGGGTAGGAATTGACATGATGCCAAATTTACGAGCTGTTTCAGGATTTTCATCAACGTCCATTTTAAGCACGCGCAACTCGTCTTCATCATACTCTTCAGACATTTGCTCCAAGATTGGTGATTGCATGCGACAAGGGCCGCACCATGTTGCCCAAAAATCTACAAGGACAAGACCTTGGGCTGTTTCTTCTTCAAAGGTGTTATCTGTTACGACTTCTGCCATAATTAGATCTCCATTTCTTTTGATTATAGTGTCATTCTAACGGAAAAAGATGACTTTGCCAAATATTTGCTACGAGAATTAAACTTCACGACCTAATTGGTAGTTGGTCCCTTTCAAAGCGTGCTTCAGCGACCATTTCCAAGCTTTTCCTTCGATGGTGACCTGATTTTTTTCAAGATCAACAGTAGCTGATTCGACGCCTTTAACTGCTGAAAGTTTGTCAGTGACTGTTTTAGCACAGCCATCACATTTCATTCCTGATACTTGATAGATTTTTGACATAATAAACTCCTTTTATAAGATATTAAGCTGTTAAGCGATTCAAGAGAAAATAGACAAGTTACTGAAGAATCATCAAAGTTTCAAAGAAGCCGAAATTTAGAAGAAGAGTCCAAAATAGCTTTTTTCGATTGATGATGTCTGCTCTGATGATTATAACTTATAACCGTTCTTCTATATTATACCTTTCGATACTTCAATCGAAGACTATTGAGAACTACTGAAACCGAACTAAAGCTCATGGCAAGACCTGCCAGCATAGGATTCAAAAGTGGCCCTCCAAATAAGTACAACACACCCATAGCAACGGGAATAGCTAAAATATTATAGATAAAAGCCCAAAAAAGATTTTCCTTAATAGTTTTAATGGTGGCTTGACTGACCGTCATGGCCTTAGCAACGTCCATTAAATCAGGCTTCATCAGCACAACATCGGCTGATTCAATAGCGATATCAGTCCCAGCCCCCATGGCTAAGCCAACATCAGCTGTTGCTAAAGCTGGTGCATCATTGATACCATCACCGACCATGGCGACTTTTTTACCTTGAGCTTGTAAATCACTGATTGTTTGGGCTTTTTGATCAGGAAGCACTTGGCTAATCACGTGGTCAAGTCCTGCCTTTCGAGCAATAGCTTGTGCCGTTTGCTCATTATCTCCTGTTAACATAACGAGATCAAAGCCACGTTCTTTAAGCTGGCTCAAAGCTTCTTGACTGTCTGGCTTAAGCTGATCAGCCACTCCTAATAACCCCATTAACTGTCCTTGACTGGCAGCGTAGATTGGGGTCTGTCCTTGCTGTGTCAACAAATCAAAATCAGAGCGAGCTGGGGTGAGATCAATAGAGGCCTGCTCCATCAGATTTTTATTACCAATTAACCATTCTTGCTCATTGATTTGGCCTTTAAGTCCAAAACCAGCTAGGTTCTCAAACTGCTCTACATCTAATAACTGAAGCTGGTCTTCTTTAGCCTTAGCAACGATTGCTGAACTGATAGGATGACTAGAATTGGCCTCTAGACTAGCTATGACAGTCAGTAAAGATGTCTGATCTAAATCGCCTGCATAGTTGTAAACCGATAGCAGTTCTGGCTTCCCTTGGGTCAGCGTTCCTGTCTTGTCAAAAACAATGGTATCAACTTGATGAACTAATTCAAGACTATCACCAGATTTGAAAAGAATACCATGTTCAGCTGCCAGGCCTGTCCCAACCATGATTGCAGTCGGTGTTGCCAGCCCCAGAGCACAAGGACAAGCTATCACTAAAACACTAACGGCCACAGTCAAAGCAAAAGTAAAGGACTCTCCACCGATGAAGAACCAAACCAGACCTGTCACAAAGGCGATTCCCATGACAATCGGTACGAAAACGCCTGAAACCTGATCGGCAATTTTGGCAATCGGTGCCTTGGTTTCTTGCGCCTCCTCCACTAACTGAATAATCTGTGAGAGCAGTGTATCTTTGCCCAATTTTTCAGCCTGAACAGTTAAAGCTCCCTGACTATTAATAGAACCACCATAAACTTGATCACCGACAGTTTTTTCAACAGGGATAGATTCTCCTGTCAGCATGGACTCATCAATTGAGGATTGACCAGTTACTATTTGACCGTCGACTGGAATTTTTTCACCCGGTTTAACTAAAACGCGATCGCCAATGACCAACTCCTCAATAGGCAGCAGTATTTCCTGATTATCTCGGATCACCAAGGCTTCTTTAGCCGAAAGGTGCATGAGTTTTTTAATGGCTTCAGAGGTACGACCCTTAGAAAGAGTTTCAAAAAACTTTCCGAGAGTAATCAGGGTCAAAATAACCGCAACAGACTCGAAGTAGAGTTGATGGATGTGGTGGTGATGTCCCAAAATCACATGGTAGGTGCTATAAAGACTGTAAAGAAAGGCTGCGCTGGTTGCTACTGCAACTAGGCTATCCATATTAGGATGGGCCTTGCTCAGAGATTTAAATCCTGATCTGTAAAAATGCCAGCCCAATACCATAACTGGTACTGTTAATAGAAGCTGACTCAGAACAAAAACCAGTGGATGAGAGTGATGATCTAAAATCTGCGGCAGGGGCAGTCCCACCATACTTCCCATTGATATATATAATAGAGGAAGGGTAAAGATTGCAGACCAAATCAAGCGGACTTTCATACCAGCAAGGCGCTTTAGCTCTCGCTCTTCTTGGCTGGCATCTTTCTTTTCATCAAAAACATGGGCACGGTAACCCGAATCTGCAACCGCTTTTGCTATCCGATCAGCATCTAGTTGTTGCTGATCGTAGGTCACTGCCATCTTTTCAGTAGTTAGATTAACAGCGCAACTTTCTATACCTTTTAATTTTTTGACAGCTCCTTCGACTGTGGCTGCACAGGCTGCACAGACCATTCCATCAACAACATAGGTTTCTTTAACCATGAAAAATACCTCCTTACTAATTGATTAGGCTGCACCAGTTTCGTGACAGCGACACTGACCAGGCGTGCAGTCGCAGGTTACTTCGGTAACGGCCTGTTTAGCAGACAAGATATCCTGCAGCGTCTTGATATCTTGCGCCGTCATAGGTGTTTCTACTAGCAATTTTCCCAGAAGGTCTGTATGCTGGGTGACACAAATCTTATCCAGCTCTCCTTTCAGGCAAGCTAGGTTTGCATCATCTTCTGATACTTCAGTCCAATAAAGATAGCTGCGTCCCTCGCGGCGGCTAAGCAAAATGCCCTTATCAACTAAACGGCCGATCAAAGTTTTGATGGTGGACTCTGACCACTCCTTCTTATTAGCCAAAACAGCGATAATTTGTTTACTGGTGACCTGCCCTTTTGTCCAGACGACTCGCAGGACTTCCCATTCTGCATTTGAAATCATGGACTCCACCTCCTTCTTTTTAAATCCATCTACATTTGTAGATATATTATAACAGAATCGTTTACAAATGTAAATTAAAATAACCTGTAAGAAGCAAGTTATCAGGGTTAGCTAACAGTCAGTTTTCAATTTTTAGCTGTGGCCACTTAGATTGCCAATTTTTCTGAGCTAAACGGTCATGATAAACAGTCATTCTATCTTTATCTATTTGAAAATGAGGGGTGGGTCTAATCTTAAAAGATAGAATATCCTCTATCCCATAGGGCAAAAATAATTCTATGTGTTGGTCGTTGTCAAGCCTAGCCCCAATTGCTGTGCATCTCTCAGGATATTTGCTAATGGCATCTTTGGAACTAGTATAGGGGCGAGTGTTAGGACTATGGCTATGCATAACTGCTTGATTTCTCAGCTCCCAATTATAAGTTGGATGCTCTTTGCGGAGTCGCTTTTCTATTTCTAATGTCTCTTCATAGGTTATAGTCTGATCAAAGAAAACAACATCAACATCTGTCTCTTTATCAAAAGCTGGATAACCAGATAATTTGTTCCAGACAAAATTTCGTAAGGTTCCTGCTGCCAGCCATGCATCTGAAAGTCCCAGCTGATCTATGATCGTTAAAATTCTCACGATATCCGAATCTCTTTCAAATAACTCCTTTATATCCATTCTATTCTCCTACCTATCCTCAATTGGCTACTGAATACAAGTATAAAATAAAAGACTGATAACAGCACAAAAAAACGAACAAAGTTAGTTTTCTAATGCTGAAAATTCTAATTTTGCTCGTTTTTGAATTTTGCATCAAGAGACAGGAATTGCTGATAAATGATCTCACAATGAAAATGGGGTTATGAAAGTTGGACAGAAATCGGTAAATCCACCATAAAATAACGACTTCATTTTTCTTTGCTCTTCCATTTTAAGGTTCGAATGGAAATAGATTGCTATCCCCTGCGCAGTTTCATTAAGCTACAGCAAGATTTTTTGTCTCAATGCCCCACATTCATAACTACTGCCAACCACTATAGCGAATTGGCTGTCTCTCTCAGTCTCTAACTATTTATTTCTTACTTTCCAAATCGCGCAACATCTGGTCAATCTTATTACCATAGGCAATAGATTCATCTTTGATGAAAGTTAAATCTGGAATTTTATACATTTGGAGATTCTTACCAAGTTCCCGTTTAATAGTTCCCTTGGCCTTTTCTAGACCCGTTTGGGCTTTTTGATTATCCGAAGCTAGGTCACTCATAATGGTGTAGTAGACCTTAGCCATGGATAAGTCTCCTAGCATTTGGACATCGGTGATGGTTACACCAGAGACACGGGGATCACGAACCTTCTTTTGCAGAATTTCATTGACTTCCCGCTTAATCTCCATTCCAACCCGATCGGTACGAAATGAATTAGCCATGCGCTCACTCCTTCTTTCTTCGTATAGCAAGAGGCTTAGCGCTCAATTTCTTCCATGATATAGGCTTCAATAGTATCATCCACTTTAATATCATTATAGCCTTCAATCATGAGACCGCCTTCTTGAGCGTTACCAATTTCTTTGACATCATCTTTGAAGTGACGCAAGCTGGCTAACTTCCCATCGTAGATAACAACACCATCACGAATAACTCGGACGCTAGAGTCACGAGTGACTTTACCACTGGTAACCATGAATCCACCGATAGTACCGACCTTAGATACTTTGAATGTTTCACGGATAATAGCCTCACCCATGATTTTTTCTTCGTATTCAGGATCCAGCATACCCTTCATGGCATCTTCAATTTCTTCGATAACCTTATAGATAATGCTGTGAAGACGAATTTCAACTTCATCACTTTCAGCTTGAGCACGAGCCTGCGGAGTAGGGCGAACATTGAAACCAATAACAACCGCATCAGAAGCCTCAGCCAGAGTAATATCAGATTCATTGATGGCACCGACAGCCGAGTGAACGATGGTAACTTTGGCACCTTCCACTTCAATCTTTTGAAGAGAGGTAGCTAAGGCTTCAACAGAACCTTGCACATCAGCCTTGATAATCACATTAACAGACTTAACTTCACTATCTTTCAGAGTATCAAAGAGATTTTCTAAGCTGACGCGATGATTAACTTGACGTTGTTTGAGTAGAGCCCGTTTAGCCCGTTCTTCACCAGCTGCCCGAGCAGCTTTTTCGTCTTCATAGACGGCGAAATGATCACCAGCCATAGGCGCTTCATTAAGCCCAGTGATAGAAACTGGCGTAGATGGCAAGGCAGTCTTAACACGGCGCCCCAAATCATTAGCCATAGCACGAACTCGGCCAAAGGTATTGCCCGCAACGATTGGATCTTGGACGTGCAGCGTTCCTTGTTGAACCAAGAGGGTAGCCACAGCACCTTTTCCTTTATCCAGACGGGCTTCAATAACGGTACCGATAGCACGAACGGTTGGATCTGCCTTGAGCTCTTCCAATTCTGCAACCAGAAGGACAGTTTCTAAGAGCTCATCAATATTTTGACCAAATTTAGCCGAAATTTCAACGAATTCTGACTCACCGCCCCAAGCTGTCGAGATAACCCCATGTTCGGCCAGTTCTCCGATAACTCGTTCAGGATTGGCTCCTGGCTTATCAATCTTATTGATGGCTACAATAATTGGGACGCCAGCAGCCTTAGAGTGATTGATAGCTTCGATGGTCTGTGGCATAACCCCATCATCCGCAGCGACGATCAAGATCGTGATATCAGTAACAGAGGCACCACGCGCACGCATTGAAGTAAAGGCCGCGTGTCCTGGAGTATCTAGGAAGGTGATCTTCTTACCGTTGGCATCAATCTGATAAGCCCCGATATGTTGGGTAATACCACCAGCTTCACCCGTAGCAACACGAGAATTGCGCAGGGTATCCAGTAAGGTTGTTTTACCATGGTCAACGTGTCCCATAATTGTTACAACTGGAGCCCGTTCAACTAACTGGTCTTCATTGAGATAGTCATCATCGACAAAGAAACGCTCGATGTCGGCATCGTCAACTTCAACCTTTTTCTTAGGCTCGATACCATAATCTACCATCAAAAGCTCAATTGTTTCTGCATCCAAGGATTGATTTTGTGTGGCCATTACGCCCATCATAAAGAGCTTTTTAACAATTTCAGCAGGTTCGCGTTTGATACGTTTTGCGATATCTGCAACTGTCATACCTTCAGTATATTCAAATTCCTTAGGCAACTCATGGAATTTACGCTCGGTGACTGGTTTTGGAGCCACATCCTTATTGCGGTTATTCTTCCCTTTTTTCTTCTTATGATTCCAATTACTATTTCTTTGATTTCTCACTTGATTTTGATTATTCCACTTCTTATTTCTGCTTTGTTTTGGTCCATCTTCATTCTTATGTGAAAAGTCACGTGATTTGTCTGAACGATTGGATTTCTTGCGGCGAGTATCCTTAGCTGGGGCTGGCTTAGAAGCGACTGCTGCTGGAGCAGGGGCCACTTGAGTCGGTTTAGCAGGCTGATCCTGAACTTGATCTTGGGCTGTTCGTTTATTTTTACGAGCTTCTTCTTGTTGGCGCGCCATCGCTGCCTTATTTTCTTGCTCTTGGCGGAAACGAACTTCACTTTGGCGCGAATATTCTGCATTTTGTTCGGCCTTAAGCGCAGCAGCTCTAGCTTTGAAATCAATCCGTGGGCCTTGATTGGTCTGATTGCGATTGTTTCTTTGATCATTACGATTACCTGAACGATTGTCGCGATCACCACGGCGATCATTATTGCGACGATCACCACGGCTATTCTGCTTACCTTTGTTTCCTTGATTTTGTCGACGCTCTGCTTCTGCCTTGGCCTTAGCTTCACGTTCTGCTTTAAAATTACGAATTTTGGGCTTTGACTTGGCAGTTGGTTTAACCTGAGCAGCTTTTTCTGAGGCTGGTTTGGTCCCTTGAGCTGGCTTAGCTTCTGCTTCAGACTTAGCTGGTTGATTCGACTTAGCCGTAACCTTACTGTCAGCTTGGTCAGCCTTTGGCGTTACTGCTTTTGGGGCTTGGGGCTTGGCAGCCGATGAAAAACTACTGACAATGCGTTTGGCATCGGTATCTTCTACGCTAGAAGCGTGGCTCTTAACATCCAAACCTAAACTCTTAGCCTTTTCCACCACATCTTTACTTGGTTTGCCGAGTTCTTTGGCAATTTCGTACAATCTTTTCTTAGACAAATCATGTCCTCCTATTCTTTTAGTTCATAAGAGTCCTCATTTTCTTTGCAAATCCAGCGTCAGTCACGGCCAAAACTTTTCTGGAGCGACCGATGGCAACGCTTAATTCCAGTGATGAAAACACTGTGGAGACTTCTATATCATAATATTGACATTTATCAGTTACTTTTTTGGTCAAATTTGGAGCAGCATCATGTGCCAGAAAAACTAATCTGGTCTGATGCTTCTGGATAGCCTTGATGACCAAGCCTTCACCAGAGATAAGTGCTCCGGCTCGCTGAGCTAGACCCAATAGATTTGATAATTTCTCTAAACTAGTCAAGGCCCAACTCTCTCCTTTTGACCTTGTGATCCACATAAGCAATCAATTCATCGTAGAATTCTTCGGGAATAGTCATAGAAAAACTATGGTTAAAAACCCGCTTTTTCTTGGCCAACTGGGCTTCCTCATTATCTAGTTTGATATAGGCTCCTCGACCGTTTTGCTTACCTGTTGGATCAATGAAAACTTGACCTTCCTTATTTTTAACAATTCTAAGGAGATCTCTCTTGTCAATCACTTGACCGGAAACAACTGATTTTCTTAAAGGTATTTTTCTTGTTTTAGCCATAAAACACCTTCCTTAACTTCTTATTCTGCTTCTGCTGACTCAGCTTGGGTCAGTTCAGCATCAAGGTTAGCCTGAGCAACTTCTTCTGCTTGTACTTGGTCAACTGTTTCCAAATTTGTATCTTCCACCAAGTCATCAGCCTCAGTTTCATAAGCTTCTTCTGCTTCCATGGCCGCTTCGTATTCTGTCGCTGACTTAATATCGATACGATAACCAGTCAGGTGAGCGGCTAGACGAACATTTTGACCACGACGGCCGATTGCCAATGACAGTTTATTGTCTGGAACAACCACCGTAGCGTGCTTGCTATTTTCATCATCGAAGATAACATAATCTACTTCCGCTGGCGCAATTGCATTATAGATAAATTCAGCTGGATCTTCTTCCCATTGAATAACGTCGATATTTTCTTCGACAGGAACAGCTAAACCTGACTTAGGATCTAGGCGAACTGGGTGGAACTTGCTGACAACTTTTTTGATATTAGCACCGCCGCGACCAACGATCGTTCCGATAGCATCCACATTAGGGTTGTGACTGCGAACCGCAACTTTGGTGCGATCCCCAGCTTCCCGAGAGACACTCATGATTTCAACAGTACCATCAAAAACTTCAGGAATTTCTTGCTCCATGATACGTTTGATGAATTGCGGATGGCTCCGACTAACGAAAACATTGACACCGCGAGGATTGTTTTCCACCTTGTAAACATAGACTTCAATACGATCATGGGATTTGAATGTCTCGCCAGGAATTTGGTCTTGGTGGGACAGCTGAGCTTCGATCGAGCCTAGGTTGACATAGATGAAGCGTTGATCGAAACGTTCAACCGTTCCAGTCATGATTTCACCTTCATGCTCTTTGTACTCATTGTAGGTGATTTCCCGCATCTGACGGCGCATTTTTTCCATGATGGTTTGCTTAGCAGATTGGGCAGCGACACGACCGAATTCTTTAACGGATTCTTCAAAACGAATCTTGTCACCCAGCTCGTAGGCTGAGCTGATCTTGAGGGCATCCGCTAGGCTGATTTCCAGACGGCTGTCAAAAACTTCTTCGACAACTTCACGCACGCTATAGACTTGAAAATCCCCTGTCTTCTCATTAAATTCGACCTCACAACTGTCAGATTGACCATAGCGACGTTTGTAAGCAGATTTAAGTGACTCAGTCACTGCATCAATAATGTCGTTTTTGTCGATATGTTTTTCTTCTTCCAGAACACGGAAGGCTTCTAGCATTTCTTTGCTCATAAGTGTTTTTATCCGCCGATCGGCGGAACTTCTATCCTTTCTATGTTTTTCAATACGCACTTGGATTTTTGGAACATCCAAAAATGATAAACTATCTTGACTTGGCTGTATCCAGACTCACTAGAAAGCTTGTAGGTCAGCTGACTCGTTCCTGATCAATCCGACTAAAGCTTAACAGCCAAACGAGCTTTAGCAACTGTCGAGTAAGGGATTTCTACTTGCCTTTTGCGAGTCTTATCCAGATATTCCAGAGTTAAATTTTGACCATCAAAATCTAGCAGCTCTCCCTCAAAAACTTTGACCTTATCAATGGCTTTGTACAGGCTGACATTGACGTAGGAACCGATAGCTGCCTTGAGACTTTCGGCCGTTTTCAGAGGCCGTTCTAAACCAGGGCTAGAAATTTCCAGCATATACTGGCTTGGAAAGGGGTCAGGCTTGATGGTATCTAAGAGCGGACTGATGATATCTGTCAGCTCAGCGGTATCATCTACCGTAATCCCTTCTGGCTTATCCACCAGAATGGACAAAACATAATCAGCCCCCATCTTTTCATACACCACATCAACCAATTCGAAGGGCTCTGGAATAGCAGGAGCAACGACCTGAGTAACTGTATCAATAAGCGTTTGATTAGCGATAGCAACTACCTCTACTTTCTAGTTTTTACTTAAAATAATACCAACAAAGGTCTATACATAGCTAAGAGGCGAAGTCATTCAACTCCGCCCCTTTCTGTATTATTTTCTATAGTGTAGCACATCAATCCTCTAATTGCAAGGGATTAGTTGCTTTTTAGCAATTTTTGGGAGAAAGTCACCTTTCCAATATGGTTAAGTTTCTTATTCCCCACAGAAATATTTCTTCGCCAACCTGCCTTTGTCTCTAAGGAGAGGAGGGGATTCGAACCCCCGAGCCCCGTTAAGGACTACACGCTTTCCAAGCGTGCGCACTCGGCCACTATGCGACCTCTCCGTAATAAATGCCACACGAGTGACATTATAACATGAATTAACAATTTTTCAAAATGATTTTTTTCATTAAACTCTGGATAAACATCTTTAAGAAATGCTTCTTAATTTCTGAAGCTCAGCCTTGGTAGCTCAACCGACTACCGAACTTATCACCGCAATTACAAATCTAAAATCTCGCCTCTACCCGATAGATAACCTGACCTTTGGTGGAAAATTTCTTTTCATACTCTGTCATGACATTGTTTTGAAAATCACTGGCATGGAGGTCCAGCCAAACCTGTTTAAGGACCATACCATATTGAGAGAAACTGGCTAAGCTGTATTCAAAGAGACCACGGTTATCGGTTTTGAAGTGAATCTCACCATGTTCAGGCAAAATCTGTTTGTAGGTATCTAAGAAGGTCTTATAGGTCAGACGGCGCTTGGCATGCTTTTTCTTAGGCCAAGGGTCTGAGAAATTAAGATAGAGTAAGTCAATCTCCCCATCTGTAAAATAATTTGTCAAGCTGGAACCATCAACTTGCAGGAGGCGAATATTTTCTGCTCCACTAGCCAGCACCTTGTCCAAAGCATAGCTGAGTACTGAAACTTGAATGTCAATCCCGATATAGTTGATATCAGGGTTCTGTAAGGCCATTCCTGTAATGAAGGCCCCTTTACCAGAACCAACTTCAATATGAATCGGCTTATCATTGCCAAAAATTTCCTGCCATTTTCCTTTGGCATTCTCGGGATTTACAATCACGTAATGAGGGTGATTGGCTAGATGCTCTTCGGCACCTTTACGTCTTCTAACTCGCATCTAATTCTTTCCAAGAACATCACGGAACTTCCGCAAATCATAAATTTCCTGATTAACGTGTTCCATATCATTTTCATCGTAACATTTAAGAATTTGGGTCAGGTAGGACAGTTGGCCAAACCAAGCCACCTTTGCCATAACCAAATCATTGGTCTTGTACCCATAATAGCTCAGCCATTCATTCCAGTGTGTATAAGGAATGTAGTGGCTGAGCATATAAGCCACATCATACATGCGGTCGGTCAAGCGAACGGAGTCCCAGTCTACCAAATAGATTAGACCGCTAGTTGTGATGACCCAATTGCTGTGGCGCAAATCACCGTGGACAATCGTAGCCTTGTCTTGGTCAAATTCCGGCAGATTATCTTTCAATTCCTTGGCAATAGATTGCAAGAAGGAGTTGGCTCGCAATTGCTCAGGAACACTATTTTCCCAGTCCACAACCAAATCATAAGGCTTTTCGATCCGGTAGTTGAGCTGCATGAGCTGGTTAACTAGAGTCCTCGAGCGGTGCATTCGCAGAAGAATTTGAATGATTTGTTTGCTAGTCATATCCTGCTTATTGAGAATTCGACCATTGAGCCATTCTTGAGCACTCATGACATCTCCATTAGACATACGTTTAGCCCAAAGGAGCTGAGGAGCGATTTGTTCTTTGGCTAAGGCAGCCAGAATCGGGGTCGTATTCATTTTGACAAAAACTCGGTCGCCGTTGGGATAGGTTCCCACATAGGCCTTACCGCTCTTGCCCCGCAAGGGTTTTAGCGTTAAATCTGAATCAGTTGTAGCCAAATTTCTTTCCTCCATGTATTTTCTTTATCTAGGATCCCCTGCCACTAGGTTAGTGGGGGCTATTAATTGCTCTCTTATTTTACTGGTTTTATCCAGCCTAGTCAATATTAAGCAAGACTGTTTTTAGGCTCACTCAAGCAAATAATTTATTCAACTTATAAGGCAGGTAGACCTCAACCAGCAGGAGGCTGATTCCTAGCAGGAGGCCCATATTCTGCCATGAAAAGGCAAAAATGAGCAAGGCAGTCCCTTCAAGCAGAACCAGACCATAGAGAATTCCACGCAGCACCTGCTTGAGATTGATCTTTTTCAAGCTCGTTCCTAAAGGGAAGAGATGAGTTAAATATTGATAATCATAATGCTTGGCCAAGGCCAGCAGTTGAAAGAGCAGGAGATAATTAAAAATCAGGGTCAAGGCCAGAGCAACCAACTTCGCCTTGACGAAAACCAAACTGAGCAGGCTGAGAAACAAGAGCCGCAAGGTTAAGGCCAGATAATCTCCACTGCGTAAATAGGCCCGCAGATAAAGATTGGACCAGAGCTTAGACTGTCTCTTCGCCAGACCAGCTAGGAAGAAATCCAAGTAGGCCCGCCGCTTTGTTTGACTGGAAATTCCCTTAACATTAGTAAAAAGAGAATAAAATTTTAGAATGGCTTGTTTTCGTCCCTGTTCTTGAGCTAAGGTTTCTTCCCAATTTAATTTTTCTCCCACAAGGAGTTTTCGACTTTTAAAAAGGACTAGGGTTCCCTTGATGACCAGCATCATCACCAACAGAGTTACAAAGCCTAGTTTCGACAAACCTAAGACCAAAAAGAGAGGAGCTAGAATCAGCAAGAAGAAGGTTTGCAGACTTCCCCAAACCAGAAAACTACGCCATCTGGCCTGCTTGATTTGGGCAATTAAGTCATCTTCCTGAGTTAATAAGAAAACCTGATCAGCTGGCTCTAAATAAGTTGCAACACGTCCCAACCAGAGCAAGATTAAGCTGACTATTATCAAGCCAGCGATGATAGGCCAATGATTTTTGGGAAAATGCTTAAGTAAATTGCTATATTGATAGAGGATGAAGCCCAAAAGAAAAATTAGTACCAAAACAAAATGGTCATTGAGGACATAACGAAGGTACTTAAGGCACTGCTGATTGAAGTCGAAGCGACGTTTGGCAAATACTTCTTTCATATTAGACCTCTTTTGTCAAAGCCATGTAGATGTCATTGAGGCTGGCATCTGCTTGACTAAAGTTAGCTCGTAAATCCTCCAAAGTCCCCTGAGCCCTAATTCTTCCTTGGTGGAGGATGATAAAGCTATCGCACATCTTTTCAGCCGAATCCAAAACGTGCGTGGACATGAGGATGGAAGCACCCTTAGCTTTTTCCTCCTCTAAAAGATCAATCAAATCATTGATGGCAACCGGATCTAATCCTAAGAAAGGCTCATCTACAATCAAGAGCCTAGGCTCCACGATAAAGGCACAGATAATCATGACTTTCTGTTTCATTCCCTTAGAAAAATTAACTGGGAACCAGTCCAATTTATCATCCAAACGAAAGATTTTGAGGAGCTTTTGAGCCCTATCCAATGCCTTATCAAGTGGAATATCGTAAGCCATAGCCACCGTTTCTAGGTGCTCTTTTAGGGTCAGTTCTTCGTAGAGGCTGGGCGTTTCAGGGATAAAGCCAATCTTTTTCCGATAGGCCTCCTTATCCTGAGCTAAGCTGAGGTCATCAATAGTAATAATTCCCTGATAAGGGGTCAGAAGGCCGATAATTTCCTTGATAGTCGTTGATTTTCCGGCCCCATTAAGGCCAATAAGACCGACCAATTGACCATCAGGAACCTCAAAAGAAATCTCTTTTAAGACAGGGATATTGCGGTAGCCCCCTGTCATTTTGTCTATTTTTAACATAACGTTCTCTTCTAAATTTTGATATAATCATTATATCAAAAACTTGATAACCTTTGGGGTTTATCCCCTTTTGAAGCCGATAGAAAAGCGGAGGAAAAACATGTCTGATTGTATTTTTTGTAAAATCATCGCCGGAGAGATTCCCTCATCAAAGGTCTATGAAGACGATAAAGTTCTAGCCTTCTTGGATATTTCTCAAACGACTAAGGGGCATACTTTGGTTATTCCCAAGGAGCACGTTCGCAATGTGTTAGAAATGTCTGACCAGACTGCAGCTAATGTTTTTGCCCGTCTACCTAAACTAGCTCGAGCAGTCAAGGCAGCGACTGGGGCTAAGGGGCTCAATATTCTCAACAACAATGAAGAGATTGCTGGTCAAAGCGTCTTCCACGCCCATATCCATATCATCCCCCGTTACAGCAGTCAAGATGAAATTGCTATCACATTTACCGAACACGAACCTGACTTCGATGCTCTCGGTCGCTTGGCTCAAGATATTGCAAAAGAGGTGCAAGCATGAAAATCACCCATATAGCTATGCTTGGCCTTGCAGCCTTTGCCAGCTACAAAGCCTATCAAAATCGAGACAAAATCAGGGCAGACTTTGCAGAAACCCTAACAGCATTTGACAGAGCTCAGGTGGATTCTGAAATTATCCAAGATCAGCTGCAAATCATTGCCCAGCAAGCTAATTTAATCCATGACTATAAGAAGGACTTGACCTATAAATTCAAGCTCATTAACAAGGAAGCTCAAGCCCGTCTCAATGAAATCAATCAAAGAATGGAAAGCTGGCGGTCTGGTCAAGACCAAGTTTAATGGTGTTCTGACAGAAGACCTAAAATTCCCGCCTCATGTTAACTATTATTTTAGATAGAAAGTTTGGCGCAGTGCTTGGTAATTCTTATCTGGGACGTATTCTCATTTTCCCTATTGTGCACAAAAAGGCAGCTCGATCGAGCTGCCTTTTATTCGTTTATATCCAAAGAAATTCAAAAATAGATAAGTCGGAGCCTTAGTTAAATCCGCTGCTGGATCTAACTAAGGTCCTCACTAACTCACCTACCACAATAACATCGAGCGCTACGAATCGTACCGTGACAACATGCAGGCTGAACTTTGGTAGAGCAATTACCCAATCAATGATGTATCCGACACCAAAGAGTCTTAATAGCTAGCCGTACCGCTATTATAGACATCATTACCGCCGGCTGTACCAGAGCCGCCAGACGGCGCTGGAGCGTAACCACCAGTATTGCCCCCAGCACCGCTGTCACTATAGCCATCGACAGCACCATTGTTCCCGCCAGCTGCTCCCGAATCATAGCTACTGTAACCACTGCTGTAGTCACTCGTTTCTGAACCACCAGAAACATCCGAATAGCCTTCGCCATAGATGGTCTCGTAGAGAATCGCATTGGTCTTCAGGGTTTCCTTAGTTCCTTCTTTTCGGCCTAACTGTTTTTTAATGCGATTTTGAATCTTAAGAATACCTTTCACATCTGCCAACTGGTAAGAACCACCATTGATAGAAGCATCCGTTCCTTTAAGTTGATAGGTCTTAACATGCCCAATAGCATCTTTGTAGCCCAAGAGATTACCCAAATTATCCGTTGATAGGTCAATGTCAGTCTGCATATTTTTGCTGACCGCCCTGAGAATCTTTTGATAGTTACCTACACTGCTTCCCATGTCTAACAATTTAGACACTACTTTCTGAATAACTTCACGCTGACGCTTCTGCCGACCATAATCCCCTTCAGGATCATCGTATCGCATTCGGGCATAAACCAAGGCTTGCTGACCATTAATATGGTGGGTTCCAGGTTCAACCTTAGCTGTGTACTCAGGTTCATTCTCTTCAATCGAAATAGGAAAATCAAAATTATTGGTGACCTTGATACCGCCGACAGCATCCACTAAGTCAACTAAGCCCTGCATGTTGACCTGCATATAGTAATCAATATCAATATCAAGGAGGCCACTGATAACCGATAAGGCCTCCTTGGTACCACCGTTAGCATAGGCCGCATTCAGCTTTGCCTGCTCTTCTTGGCTAGAGTCATCTGCTAGGTTAACCAGAACATCCCGCTCCAAGCTGGTCATGGTCGTCTGATTGGTCTTGGGATTGACTGTGACCAAAATCATGGTATCACTGTTTCCTTCCCAAGTCTCTTTACGTTGATTATCGCCAGTATCAACCCCCATTAAGAGAATTGAAAAAGGCTTAGTTTGCTCAATAGCAGAACTATTTTTCCCAAATTGCTTGAAGGTTTTTCCCAACTGGTTATTGGAAAAATTAAGGGCATTTCCTGTATAGACAAGCACTGCGACAAAGGTTGTTACAAAAATTGTTAACAACATCAAAAGTATTTTTCTTCCAAGTTTCATATAAGTCCTTACTTTATTGATCTAGACATAGTGTAGACATCAAGCGTATTATTCTCTTTACCCACTAAAGCAGATGGTTGAAGACTGTCAATGTTAAAGCCAAACTTCTGGTAAATATGAAGAGCCCTTTTATTGCGAACTTGAACCGTTAGTACCAGACTATCTAAAGTCTGCATAGTTTCTGCCCAATCTAGGGCCATCTCTAAGAGCGTTTGACCGATACCGTAACCCCGATAGGCCTGACCAACAACTAAGAAAAGGTCGCCAAGCCAACTGTCATTTTTTTGGTAAGCAACTACATTTAAAGTGCCAATCACCTGTGAATCTAGTTTAGCTAAAAGGCAGATGGCTTTCTGATTTTCTGCCTGCTTGAGCAGAAAATTTATCATTTCAGCTTCAGTTAGGGCTGGAGCCGTTTGACTAATCAAATCCGTTTCAGCTGTGACCTGAGCTAAAAAATCAACTAATTGAGCAGCATCGCCAGACTGAGCTTCTTCAAAAAGCACCTCTCTTTCAACCATTAATAGACTCCAAAAGTTCTTTTGAGCGCTTTCCCTTAGCCTTAAAAGCAACCTGCCGGCCATCACTGGATTTATCAATGATAACCTCCAAGTAATCACTCGGTAAATTTTCAGCCAAAAGCTCCCCCCATTCAATAACGGTGACGCCATCACCAAAGAGAAAATCATCTAGGTCAATCGAATCTGGGTCATCACCGATACGGTAAACATCCAAGTGATAGAGAGGCAAATTTCCTTCATATTCTCTAATAATCGTATAGGTGGGACTCTTAATCATCTGTGAAATTCCTAGAGCTTTAGCAATTCCCTTAGTGATAGTTGTTTTTCCAGCACCCAGATCTCCGGTCAAAATAAGGACATCCTGCGCTTGCAAAGATTGCCCTATCCTAGAACCAATAGCCATTAGCTCGGCTTCATTATGACTATAAAACATAAAGGTATTATATCAAAAATGCCTCAGCCTTCCAATTGTTTACCAGTATTTCCTTTTAAAAATAGCTAAAAAGGCTATCACAGTAGCCTTTTTTGATGAATTATAGCAGAGCTAAACTGATAAAGTCAAGGATAAAGAGGATATCTAAAATCCATAAGATTAGATGGATATCTTTGGCTTGCCCCTTGATAATTTTGACCAAAGTATAAGTAATGAAACCAGCTGCGATACCGTAAGTAATACTATAGGCAAAGCCCATGAAAACTGAAGTGAAGAAAGCCGGTACTGCTTCAGCCAAATCTTCCCAGTTGATATTTTTGAGATTGGACAGCATCATAATCCCAACTATAATGAGAACAGGGGCTGTCGCCTGTGTTGGTACGATGGAAACTAATGGACTGAAAACACTTGAAATACCAAAGAACACCGCTACAACAAGTGCAGTCATTCCGGTTCGTCCACCTGCTCCGATACCAGCAGCAGATTCAACATAGGTTGTAACGTTTGAAGTCCCAGCGATGGCACCGACAGAAGTCCCAACTAGGTCAGAATAGAGAGCCCGGTCCAGACCAGCCGACTCATGAGTTTCTCCAGTTGTAGCAATGATACCAACCTTTTCACCTGTACCAATCAAAGTTCCGATAGTATCAAAAATATCAGTCAAGGAGAAGGCCAAGATGGTCATCAAGACGCCAGGAATTTTAGCTGGTACCGCAAACAAGGAACCCAAACCTTTACTGCCTAGAGCAGCGCCAAAAAGTGTTTTAAAATCATGGAAAGATGCGCCAAGATTAGTTGTTTTCCAGCTGATGGCATTCAAATCAACCACCCCCATAAAAATCCCAACGACAGTGGTTAAGGCGATGGAAATAATGACACCACCCTTCATCCCTTTAACGATAAAGATAATAGTAATCGCTAAACCAATCAAAGCCAAAATGACAGCTGGATTATCAAAGTGGACCAGGCTTGGTGTAGCCGCTGAGTTAGCAGTGATTGAAGCCTGTGCCCCTTTCAAGGAGCCAGTCGCAGTGTACTTACCCGGGTCGATAGCAAATTGGATCAAACCAGCATTCTTAATCCCAACATAAGCCAAGAAAATTCCGATACCTGCTGAAATAGCAGATTTTAGCGAGGAAGGAATGGACTCAATGATCATCTTGCGAACCTTAGTTAGAGTGATAATAAGGGAAATAACACCACACAAGAAGACCATGGCCAAACCTTGCTGCCAGGTATAGCCCAATGAAAAGACAACCGTATAGGTAAAGAAGGCATTGAGCCCCATACCTGGCGCTTGAGCGTAAGGCAGATTAGCATAGAGAGCCATCATGAGAGTACCAGCGATAGCCCCAATAATGGTAGCTAAGAAAACACCCTGAGCCGGCATACCAGTTTGGCTCAGAATAGCTGGATTGACAAAGAGAATATAGGACATGGCAAAGAAGGTCGTTAAACCTGCCATAATCTCTGTACGAATATCTGTTCCGTGCTCTTTCAATTTGAAAAATTTTTCCATTGGAAATCTACTTCCTCCAAAAGATAGTAATTTTGCAGGTAACCTCATGGTTATCCCTGAATTCGTTCGATTATTTTGAACGATATAACTATTATATATGATAAATGTTCGGAAATCAATATTTTTAGTCAATTTTTTATCCCCTTTACTTATCAAGATTGAACGCTCCCTGCCAGCAGACAAAAAGCCGCTCTGGTTCTGGAAAATTGCCGAGCTTTGGTCCCAGAAAGCTTTTCTGCTATAATAGGAGACATGACTAACAAGATTATCGCCTTAGATTTAGATGGAACACTCTTACGCAGTGACAATACCATTTCAGACTATACCGTAGAGATCCTCAAGCAGGTCGCAAGCCAAGGTCACCAAGTTATCATTGTAACAGGGCGGCCTTATCGAATGTCCATCGCTCCCTACAAACGTCTGGGGTTAGGTGGTCCTATGATTAATTTCAACGGTGCCCTAACCCATATCCCTGAGACTAAATGGGCTGGGGAGTTCAGTAGGAGAATTGATAAACAATATCTCTTTGATGTACTGGAGAATTATCAAACCTTTGAAACAGATTTTCTCGCCAGTGAATATCGTAAGCACTTCTATATTACGATGGAAAATCGCCAGCTGATTCCGCCAGAAATCTTTGGGGTCAAAAAAATCATCAATAAAATGGAGCTTAAACCTGAGAAAATCACCCGCGATCCCAATGCGCTGCTCATGCAGACTCACGCTGCCGACAAGTATCAACTTGCTCAGGATATTCGTCAGCACTTCGATAACCAGTTAGAAGTGGATTCTTGGGGCGGCCCTCTTAATATTCTGGAATTTTCTCCAAAAGGTGTCAACAAGGCATTTGCTTTAAAATATCTGCTAGAGCGGCTGCGCAAAGACAAAGATGATCTGATTGCTTTTGGCGACGAGCATAACGACACCGAAATGTTAGCCTTTGCTGGCCAAGGCTATGCCATGAAGAATGCCAGCGATACCCTTCTCCCTTTTGCGGACTTTAGGACAAAATACAGTAATGATGAAGATGGCGTTGCCAAACAGTTAGCCGAACTCTTCTTGTAAGTGTCTTAAGAAGCATGCGTATATCAAAAAAATAATCAGGTCCCTAGAAACTGGATCTGATTTTTTAATGAGATTATTGTTTTTACTTAAATTCTTGAATTTTTTTTGATGTTTTTTGACTGTTTTTGGAAAATATAGCTAAATATACTGATTTTTCTTAAGATTTTATTGCTTTTTAACTAAAAGCTATCTATAATGGAAGTATTCTTGGATTTCTGAGAGAAAGAATTTGAAAAGTCTCTCAGAGAAACTATTTACAAAGGAGGAAAATCAAGAATGGGTATCGGTATTATTATTGCCAGCCACGGAAAGTTCGCTGAGGGTATCCACCAATCTGGCTCTATGATTTTTGGGGAGCAAGAGAAGGTTGAAGTTGTCACTTTCATGCCCAATGAAGGTCCTGACGACCTCTATGAACATTTCCAAGATGCCATTGCAAAGTTTGAAACTAACGATGACATCCTTGTTCTTGCCGATCTTTGGTCAGGCTCACCTTTTAATCAGGCCAGCCGTCTGATGGAGGAAAATCCCGAACGCAAGATCGTCATCATGACAGGTCTCAACTTGCCAATGCTGATTCAAGCCTATACAGAGCGCTTGATGGCTGCTGATGGGGGTGTTGATGCTGTTGTCGCAAACATCTACAAGGAGACTAAGGAAGGTGTCAAAATCCTTCCGCAAGATCTCACGCCAGAAGAGGGAAAGGTTGAGGCAGCACCTGCTGAAAATTCTGTTCCTCAAGGAAGCATTCCAGAAGGAACTGTCTTAGGAGACGGAAAGATTGATTACGTTTTAGCGCGTGTTGACACCCGTCTGCTTCACGGGCAGGTAGCCACAGGCTGGACGCACTCTACAAATCCTAATCGTATTATCGTTGTATCTGATACTGTTTGTCACGATAAACTGCGTACTAATATGATTAAACAAGCTGCTCCGAGCGGGGTGATGGTTAATGTTATTCCTATCAAAAATATGGTTAAAGCTAACAACGACCCTCGCTTCGGTGATACACGTGCCATGCTTCTTTTTGAATCGGTAGAAGATGCTCTAGCAGCTATCAAGGCTGGAGTCGAAGTCAAGGAAATCAACCTTGGTTCTTCTGCCTATAAAGAAGGGAAAGTCAACGTCACCAAGGCCTTATCATTTGACCAAACCGATGTTGATGCTATTAAGGAATTGCAAGCTATGGGCGTGGCATTTGATGTTCGCGGTGTACCAGCTGACAGCCCTGCAAATATTGACGCTCTTATTCAATCGGCTGAAAAGAAATTAGCCGAAAAATCATAATCTTGGAGGATACATAAATGAGTACCATACAAATCATTTTAGTCGTTATTGTTGCCTTTATTATCGGGTGTAGTTCTGTTAACGACCAAATTGAAACCTACCAACCCGTTGTTGCTTGTTCACTTATTGGATTGGTAACCGGTAACTTAGAACTCGGTGTCATGCTAGGAGGAAGTCTTCAGTTGATCACCATGGGCTGGGCCAATGTCGGTGCAGCTATGGCACCAGATGCCTCTCTGGCTGCCGTCGCTTCTGCCATCATTCTGATGCTTGGTGGACAAGGGGCCAAAGGAATCGGAACTGCTATCGGTCTGGCCGTTCCTCTGGCTGTTGCCGGACTAGCTTTAACCATGTTTGTTCGGACAGCTACTGCTTTTATCGCACATATCATGGACGGGCTTGCTGAATCGGCTAATATCGCCGGTATCCAAAGATGGCACTTTATCGGAATGGGATTACAAGGACTACGTGTTGCCATTCCTGCCTTTTTACTGCTGTTACTGCCAGTTGAGGCTGTTCGCAGTGGGCTTCAAGCTATGCCCGACTGGCTCACAACTGGAATGACCCTAGGTGGCGGAATGGTCGTAGCCGTTGGTTATGCCATGGTTATCAACATGATGTCTAGCCGTGAAGTTTGGCCATTCTTCTTCATTGGTTTTGCTTTGGCTGCCATCAAACAACTCACCTTGATCAGTTTAGGTATCATCGGTGCCTGTCTTGCTCTCCTCTTCCTCGCCCTCGAAGCTAGCGGATCTAATGGATCTTCAAATAACGGCGGTGGTTCAGGTGACCCACTCGGTGAAATTTTAGAAGACTTTTAATGTGGAGGACCTATAATGGCTGATAAAAAAATTACTCTAACAAAATCAGATCGGATTAAAACATTTATCCGCTCATACTTTCTTTTGAGTTCTTTCAACTATGAACGGATGCAAAACGGTGGGGTTGCTTATACTTTCATCCCTGCTATCAAGAAACTATACAGTTCTAAAGAAGAACGGGCGGCTGCTCTTAAACGTCACTTGGAATTCTTTAATACCCATCCATTCATGGCTAATCCAATCTTTGGTGTCACCCTGGCTCTGGAAGAAGAAAGAGCTAATGGAGCTAATATAGATGATGCTGCTATTTCTGGGGTTAAAGTCGGTATGATGGGACCTCTTGCCGGTGCCGGTGACCCACTTTTCTGGTTTACACTTCGCCCAATCCTTCTCTCTTTGGGAGCAAGCCTGGCCGTTTCCGGTAACGTTCTCGGACCTATTCTCTTCTTTGTTCTCTGGAATGTCATGGCAGCAGTCGTGAAATGGTACACTCAAGAGTTTGGTTACAAAGCCGGAACTGCTATTACTGACGACCTGTCAGGGAATCTCCTCCAACAAGTAACACGTGGTGCTTCTATGATGGGGATGTTTGTCATCGGTGCCCTTATCGAACGTTGGGTAACCATTACCTTCACACCTGTTGTCTCAACTGTTAAACAACAACCTGGAGCTTATATCGACTGGAGTAAAATCCCATCTGGTGCTAAGGGAATTAAAGAGGCCCTTATCCAGTATAATCTAGGTAATGGTAAATCCTTGGATATCAACAAGGTAACCACCCTGCAAGACAACTTAGACCAATTGGTTCCGGGTCTTGCTGCTCTTGGCTTAACTTTCTTGTGTATGTATTTACTTAAGAAAAAAGTTTCTCCAATTCTGATTATCTTGGGAATCTTTGTTGTCGCTATCGTTGCCCATGTTATCGGTTTGATCTAATTGGAGGCATCCCATGGTTAAATCGCTGAATACAAAAATGGATCACACCTCAAAGGGCACTTGGTTCCGGGAAGGGCCTATTTACGGCAATATCATGGTCGGCGATCAGGCTTTCGAGTTTTATAACGAAACTAAATTACAGGATTATATTCAGATTCCTTGGACAGAAGTTACCTATGTGGTTGCTGATATCTACTTTGGTGGTAAATATATTCCACGCTTTGAGGTTCGTACCAAGCACAATGGACGCTTGCGTTTTGCCAGCCGTCAAAGCCGAGAAACACTCAAGGCTATTCAGCAACGGATTCCTCGTGAAAGCCTAAGAAAGGCACCAAGTGTCGGCGTAATTTTGAAACAACGATTTAAAGATCTTGTTCGATTGATTACTAAGAAAAGGTAAAATTGTAAGGAGTTGAAAATCTCAATTGGTTTTCAATTCCTTTTTATTATCATGAAAAATACCAGTGATAATCTTTCTCAATACAGACGAGCTTGGGACAAAACTCCAAAGCTTAATTCTTTTGTGCAGTAATAAACATTGACGCAGTTAGGGGTAAGACTTGTTGACCATGCCAAGAAGCCCTGTCCTCACAGTTCATTAGGTGCTTTAGCACCACTGAACCATTGCTAATTGGAAGTCCTGGGCGCATTCCTATTTTCAGGCGCCCCTTTAAACACTCCACTGGACTGTTTTAACTACCACACAAGTGATAGCGCCAACAGTTTGGGGAACTGTTGGAGGTTATCTAATGTGATGAACCTTATTCATCTTATTTCCAACCTCACAAGGTCTCCCAGACCTTATGTGATGAACACCGTTCATCTTATCTCCAACCTCCAAAGGTCCCCCGGACCTTTGGAGTTGTGCGGAGGTGAGATTGAAATGCTCCAGCGGAGTTTGGCGGTCTATCCCCAGACAGCCAAAGTTTGGCGCCTTCAAATAAGAGAGTGACAGTGCTCAGAGTCTTCAATGGAAGATCGGAGAAAATTGAAATCGTCATCTTATGATGATTTATCGATTTTTTATACGTAATCTTCAGAGATTACAATACTTTATAAGTGAGGACTAAGCTATCACGGCTGTTTTCCTATTCTCAATCCATCAAAAGTGGGAGTTTAGTCAGACCGTTAGGAAAAATTTTCTTGTAAGAATTTCCAAAATCTATCATAAAATAAGCAAAAATCAAATAGTTATATGAAAACAGTTGATTTTATATCCCTTAGAATTTCCTTTCATTTGAGAGCTTTTGACGTTTTTTGAAAATATGTGATTTTTTTCATCAAATAACCTTGACTTTTCTCTGAAAGCGTTTTACAATAGACTTGTTCTTGACTGTCCCTAAGCTCCGAGAGAAAAGTCAAGGGAGAGATTAGTGAAGAGTGCGGGGATAACTAAATAAAAAGGAGGAAAATCAAGAATGGGTATCGGTATTATTATTGCCAGCCACGGTAAATTCGCTGAAGGTATCCACCAATCGGGCTCCATGATTTTTGGTGAGCAAGAGAAGGTTCAAGTTGTAACCTTTATGCCAAACGAAGGGCCTGATGACCTTTATGGACACTTCAACGACGCTATCGCACATTTTGAGGCTGACGATGAAATTCTAGTCCTAGCTGACCTCTGGTCTGGTTCGCCATTTAACCAAGCCAGTCGTGTCATGGGTGAAATGACCGATCGCAAGATCGCTATCATCACAGGACTAAACTTGCCAATGTTGATTCAGGCCTACACAGAGCGCATGATGGCGGCTGATGCAGGTGTTGATCAAGTAGCGGCAAATATCATTAAGGAAGCAAAAGATGGTATCAAACCGCTTCCTGAAGAGCTGGCTCCCGCTGAGGCTGTTCCAGCAGCTGGTGCTGCGGCACCAGTCGGACAGCATCCTTCCGGTGCTATCCCAGAAGGAACCGTCATTGGAGATGGTAAGCTAAAAATTAATTTAGCTCGCGTGGACACACGTCTCCTACACGGTCAAGTGGCAACTAATTGGACGCCAGCCTCTAAAGCTAATCGGATTATTGTTGCTTCTGATGCTGTTTCAAAAGATGAAATGCGTAAGGAATTAATTAAGCAGGCTGCCCCTAACGGGATTAGAGCAAACGTTATTCCAATCAAGAAATTGATTGAAGCATCTAAAGATCCACGTTTTGGCAATACACATGCCTTGGTTCTTTTTGAAACACCTCAAGATGCTCTTCGTGCAATTGAAGGAGGAGTTCCAATCAAGGAACTTAATATTGGTTCCATGGCTCACTCAACTGGAAAAACGATGGTTAACAACGTTTTATCAATGGACAAGGATGACGTAGCAACCTTTGAAAAATTGCGTGATCTTGGTATAAAATTCGATGTTCGTAAAGTATCCGGAGATACACCAAAAGATCTTTTTGATTTGATTAAAAAAGCAAATGTTCAGTAAGTTCAATATAAATAGTGAAAGGAACTAGAATAATGTCAGTTATTTCTATTATCTTGATCCTCATCGTCTCATTCCTTGCGGGATTGGATGGCATCTTGGATCAATTTCAATTCCACCAACCATTAGTAGCCTGTACCTTAATTGGTTTAGCCGCTGGTCAACCCGCTGCAGGTATCATGCTTGGCGGAACTTTACAATTTCTTGCTCTTGGTTGGGCAAATATTGGTGCGGCAGTTGCACCAGATGTTGCTCTCGCTTCAACTGCCGCTGCAGTAGTTATGATTAAAGGCGGAGATTTCTCACAAAAAGGAATTACCATCGCCTATGGTGTTGCGGTACCACTTGCAATTGCTGGTCTTGCGTTAACAATGGTAGTACGTGCAGTTTCAATTGGTATTGTCCATGGAGCTGATGCGGCCGCAAAGAACGGTAATATTAAGGCAGTTGAGCGTTCACATTATTTTGCTCTTCTTCTTCAAGGTCTTCGTATCGTCCTTCCTGTTGCTTTATTGCTTGCACTTCCTGCTAATCATGTTAAATCAATACTGGAAGCTATTCCTAGTTGGTTATCTGATGGTATGACTATCGGAGGTGGCATGGTTGTCGCTGTCGGTTATGCAATGATTCTTAATATGATGGCGACGAGAGAAGTTTGGCCATTCTTTATTATCGGTTTTGTTCTTGCTGCTATTCCTGATACACAAATTACTCTTTTTGGATTAGGTATGGTTGGTGTAGCGCTTGCTATGATTTATATTGGCATTACTAATCAAGCGGGTAGTAGCGATAGCAGAGACGCTAATACTGGGTCAGACGATCCGATCGGCGATATCCTAGAAGATTATTAGAAGGGAGTATTATAATGTCAGAAAGAATTCAATTATCAAAATCTGATCGCCGTAAAGTTTGGTGGCGTTCAACTTTCTTGCAAGGTTCTTGGAACTATGAGCGGATGCAGAACTTAGGTTGGGCATATGCTTTAATTCCATCAATCAAGAAACTCTATAAAAATAAAGAAGATCGTGCCGCTGCACTTGAGCGTCACTTGGAGTTCTTTAATACTCACCCTTATATCGCTGCTCCTATTTTAGGAGTGACACTTGCTCTTGAAGAAGAAAAATCAAATGGTACAGAAGTAGATGATGCTGCTATTCAAGGAATTAAGATTGGCATGATGGGCCCTTTGGCTGGTATTGGTGATCCAGTTTTCTGGTTTGTTCTTCGTCCAACACTTGGAGCACTTGGTGCTTCTCTTGCTATTTCAGGAAATATTTTAGGACCAATTATTTTCTTCCTTGCTTGGAATATCATCCGTATGGCCTTCCTCTGGTATACTCAAGAATTTGGCTATAAAGCAGGTACAGAAATCACAAAGGACCTTTCAGGTGGTATCCTTAAAAACATCACCAAAGGGGCTTCTATTCTAGGTATGTTTGTCATCGGTGCACTTGTTCAACGTTGGGTAACAATTAACTTTGCACTGAAGCTCCCATCTACTAAATTAACAAATGACAATGGCGCTACTTATATAGAATTTCCTAAAGACAGCGAAGTTATTCATAGTGGTCAACTCCAAAAGATTCTTCAAGGTGTCAAAGATAATTTGAGTCTTACTAACGTTAAAGTGGAAACTTTACAAGACCAATTGGATAAATTACTTCCAGGTTTGATGGCTCTTCTCCTCACACTACTTTGTATGTGGTTACTCAAGAAGAAAGTTTCACCAATCGTAATGATTCTCGGACTTTTCATCGTAGGTATTGTTGCTCATGTTATTGGATTAATGTAAGGTTACTGATTGTCTTAAATTTTTTAGTTAACAAGATAAACTTCCCCAGATAATGGATTCAGCCAAAATCCACTATCTGGGGTTTAATATTTTGAAACAGATGATTTTGTCACATAGCAAAGGCCACTTTCATTTTTAATATTAAGTGGCCTTTTTATAGTATTCTTTATTTTAATGCGTCACATTATATTTTACTATCTGATAAAAAGCTTGACTCTGATTATCACCTAAGATTTCATTTCTTAGTGGAAAGCCGACACATATTACCAAACTTTTCTCTGACAGTAAAAATCAGAAGCTCATTCCTTTGTTTCGTTTATACTGTTGCTCCTTCTTTATCTTTCCCTTTTGTTTTTACTTTTTCTTCTCTCTTTTTAATTATTTAAACTTCTCATTGTTATTCCTCACTTAATTGGGAGCTCTTTAGTTAAACAGTGTGTAATAGAAGCCTTTATTCGCCAACAGTTCCTTATGGCTACCGGTCTCTACAATCTTTCCTTGATCCATCACAATAATACGCTCTGTCCGCTGCGCAATACTCAGGCGGTGCGCCACAAAAATAATCGTCTTATCGGTCATGGCCATGAGGTTATCGACAATTTTCTTTTCCGTCAGAACATCCAAACTGCTGGTAGCCTCATCCAATATCAAAACCGGAGCCTGAGTCAAAAGAGCACGAGCTAGGGCAATCCGCTGCTTCTGACCGCCAGAGACACCTGCACCATCAGACAGTTCGGTCTGATACCCCAGAGGCATTTGTTCAATATCTGAGCGGATCTCAGCGAGTTCACAAGCTCGGATAATATCTTCCTGAGTTGTACCTTCCTTGGCTCCCAAGGTCAGGTTGTCCATGATGGTCCCACTAAAAACATAAGCCTGTTGAGGAAGGTAGCTGATGTGCTGCCGCAGGGCTGTCTTATCAATAACCTTGAGGTCGTAACCATTGATCCGAGCGATCCCGCGATTGGGCTCATAGAAGTTGACCATCATCTTCGCTAAGGTTGTCTTACCGGAACCGGATGGTCCAACTAAGCTGATTTTAGAGCCCTTCGCTATGGTCAGGTTGATATCTGACAGCGTATCACGGCCATAGCCATACTTGTAGGACAATTTTTCAAAGGAAATATCCCCATCTAAAAAGCTGTCTTCAGAGAGCTCACCATCATTTTCAAACTCGGACTCCACCAGATAAACCTCATTGAGACGGGTATTAGCCACGCGGGCTGATTGGAGTTTAATCTGTAAGTTAATCATATTTTCAATCGGGTTTGAAAAATATCCTAAAAGCACGTTAAATGTAATCATTTGTCCCACTGAAATTTTTCCAGTCATGACTAAGCGTGCTCCATACCAAAGAATAACTACATTCAAAATTAGCTTTGTAGCAGTTTTAATTGAGTTTTGAATAGCTCCATACTTGTATAATTTAAAAGATCTTTCTAGAAAATTAACAAATTCTTTGTCAATTCTTTGGTAACTAGTCTGTTCACTAGTCAAAGATTTGATGGTTTCTATTCCATTAATATCTTCTATGATAGATGAGGACATCATTGCGCTACTTTCCATCACTTCATAATTTAAGTAGCCAAACATTTTCATAAATGAGAAAATAATCATAATATAGATTGGTATAGAAATGAGAGCAAGATAAAATAAGACAGCATTTTGAATCAGAAGTACTCCCCCAACTATAATAATCATCGTGAAATCTAGAAAAATTGAAAAAATTGTCGATGCCATAGCATCAATAATTTGATTGGCATCCGTGAAACGAGATGTAATTTCCCCAGTTCTCCTAGTTGCAAAGAAAGACATAGGCAGAATAAAAATATGCTTTAGATAGGAAAGTATAATATCTATTGTCAGTCTTTGTCCTAATACCATCAATAGGTACTCTTTAGCGAAAGCTATTACCTGTTGAACAACATAAGTTATTATCAATCCTGCAGCGATGAGACCTAAAGTTGAAATTTGTTGACTTGGAATATACTCATCCAGTATTGTTTGTAAGAAGAAGGCTCCAGTAATATCAACTAGAGTAACTATTAGACTAGCCATGGTAATATAAAACAAGAGACCCTTCTGCTTTAAAAAAGATGGTATAAAACTTATTAGTCCTTTTCTCTTGTCCTTTTGGGGCTGGTAATCATCTCTTGGGGAGAAGAAGATTGCTACACCTGTCCATTCGGACTTAAATTTTTCTTTGCTTATACGGGTAACTTGCACATTGGGATCAGGATCACCAATGATTAAGTGGTTTCTTTCATTAGCATAAATAACATAGTAATGTTGCAGACGACCATTTTTAACAACGTGAACAATAAAAGGATAGATAAGATCATCGTAACTAAATAAAGACATATCAGCATCTAGAGAGTGTGTTTCAAAACCGATACTCTTAGCTGCTTCAATAATTCCTAATGCTGTAGTTCCTTGTCGGTCTGTCTTTGTCAGTTCACGTAAATGAACTAAAGAATAATCTGAGCCATAATGCTTGGCAATAGAGGCTAGAGCCGCAGCACCACAATCCCTATTATCTATTTGAGGAACAAACTTAAAACGTCTAGTTCGACTCCACAAAAAATTTGAAGATTTCTTAGAATTTTCCTTATTCATTGCTGGAGTTGTTTTAAAAAAGTATTTTATAAATTTTAAGAATACATTGACTAATAATACTAAAACTACAGTCAAAAGAAGATAAGAAAATGTGTTCATATATCATTCCTTCTACTCAAAGGCTCCTAGAAAGCTCAAAAACTTCTTTTTGTTTTATACTCATAAACATTGTTAAATCAAGTTTCTGATTAAAAAAAGAGTTTTTAGGGGCATCCTTAACAAACTATTCACAAAAAGCCTGACATCTGTATAGTCAGAGTCAGGCTAGTGCTCATATTAGAATTGATGTATTGTTAGTTAGCCATTATTGCATCATTGACTCGCTATGGATTATACCGCCCATGCTCAGAAGATTATTAGCTCCTGAGCATGGAATAAACCACCTAATGAATCTCTTGTTACATCGTACCCACAATTATTAAACCTAAGTTAGCAGGAGGGTATTGCCTGCACCAGAATATGTGCTAATAATACTACTTACAATTTTCTCACATGCACTTTAAACAATCCTGCCAGGTATAAATTACAGCGTTTCCTAGATAAGCTGCATCCTTGAAAAATTGTTATATTCGATTTTAGCTACTTGCACAAGTAAAATTATCAATCGCTAATTATTCTATAAAAAGGTCTTCCCATCACGATAAATTTACCATCCAGAATTGAAACTTTGGTTATAATTAACATAACCACCATTACTTGAACTACTACTGCTACTATCTGAACCTGTAGAAACATCGTATGAATAATTCCTAAAACCTTGGTTACCTTTAGGATTATAACCTACAGAGCTATTATAACCTCCTGTACCCCAAGACATGAGTGAATTTACCCAACCATCTTTAACAATGTTCCAAGTATACATAGCAATTTCGCCATTACTTGCTTTACCTTGTACCATCCGATTAGCTAGAACTTCGCCATCAGTAGCTCCACCCGTCGTACAAGACAACTTATCCAAACTTGTAGCTTTAAAATCTTCAAATGCTTGACATTTCATAGTATTTCCTCCTTTTAATTATGTCCATTAGTATAACATTAAAAATAACTTATAGCATGATTTTATGGATATTTTATTATTTTTTAGCATCACTGAAATCTTTTAATTAACATTCTGTTATTTTAATTATTCTTTTAGTAGATATTTATTTGATTTTTTGAATAAAAGATGAGTATGGTATAATAGATAAAAATACATAAGGTAGGAACTATGGCACAATCACTTAATCACACGGTAGATTTAGCAACAACTGGTGTCTTTTACATGGGCATGGGTAACAAGGTCGGCAAGTATATGGTTGGCGACAAAGCTTTGGAATTCTACAACGACAACAATCCAGAAGACAATATTCAAATTCCCTGGACATCGGTAGAAAAGATTGGGGCTAATGTTTCCGGTCGTAAAATCAGCCGTCATTTTCAAGTTTTTACCAAACAAGGAAAATTCCTCTTTGCCTCTAAGGAGTCTGGTAAGATTTTAAAGGTAGCTCGTGAAAAGATTGGCAATGATAAAATTGTCAGACTCCCTACTTTGGGGCAAAAGATTTGGGGAGAAATTACAAGCCGCTTTAACAAGAAGTAAAGTGAGGCAGCTGAAGGAGTCAATAAATACCCAGTCTTTACATTTTAAGTCTTTTCTTATATAATGAGGACAGCGGATAAGTAGGTCAGTCAGCTTTTCCAGAAAGTCTGCGGATGCTGCGAGCAGATAAAGAGGTTTGATCGAAATTCTACCGTTATCACTCAATCAAATAGCAATCAAGTGCACAGCTAGTGAAGTTGGATGGAACCGTGCCTCAGGCACTCCAACAAAATGCTAGCTGTGCTTTTTATTTAGAAAGAAGGACTTATGTTAGATTTAAAACGTATCCGACAAAATTTTGACGATGTTGCTAAAAACTTGGCCAACCGCGGAGTCAAGTCTGAAACTTTGGACCAGCTCAAGGAATTAGATATTAAACGCCGTGATCTGCTAGTCAAATCCGAAGAACTCAAGGCACACCGCAATATCGCTTCTGCTGCTATCGCTCAATCCAAACGCAACAAGGAAGATGCTTCCGATCAGATTGCTGAAATGCAGCAAGTTTCAACTCAAATCAAGGCTATTGATGCGGAGCTAACTGAGGTTGACCAAGAGCTCAACGATATCGTTGTAACCCTGCCTAATATGCCACATGCTGATGTACCAGTTGGGGCAGATGAAGATGAAAATGTCGAAGTCCGCCGTTGGGGAGTGCCACGCAACTTCGATTTCGAAATTAAACCACACTGGGACCTAGGAGAAGACCTAAATATTCTAGATTGGGAACGCGGTGCTAAAGTTACGGGGTCACGTTTCCTCTTTTACAAAGGTTTAGGAGCTCGTTTAGAACGGGCTATCTACAACTTTATGCTAGATGAGCATGCTAAAGAAGGCTACACAGAAATGATTCCTCCTTACATGGTCAACCACGATTCTATGTTTGGTACTGGCCAGTATCCGAAATTCAAAGAGGATACGTTTGAGCTAGCCGATTCCGACTATGTCCTCATTCCGACAGCTGAAGTTCCTTTGACTAACTTCTACCGCGATGAGATCATCGACGGTAGGGAGCTGCCTGTTAAATTTACCGCGATGAGTCCATCCTTCCGCTCAGAAGCTGGTTCTGCTGGTCGAGATACACGCGGACTGATCCGTCTACACCAATTCCACAAAGTAGAAATGGTTAAGTTTGCTAAACCAGAAGACTCTTATAATCAATTAGAGCAGATGGTGGCTAATGCCGAAAACATCCTTCAGAAATTGGAGCTCCCATATCGCGTGATCACACTTTGTACTGGTGATATGGGCTTCTCAGCTGCTAAGACCTATGATCTTGAAGTCTGGATTCCAGCGCAAAATACCTACCGGGAAATCTCGTCCTGCTCTAACTGTGAAGACTTCCAAGCGCGTCGTGCACAAATTCGCTACCGCGACGAAGCTGATGGCAAGGTTAAGCTCCTCCACACCCTCAATGGTTCAGGCTTAGCTGTCGGCCGCACAGTCGCAGCCATTCTTGAAAACTATCAAAATGAAGACGGCTCTGTCACTATCCCTGAAGTCCTCCGACCTTATATGGGTGGGGTTGAAGTGATTGTTGATAACCATTAATAAGCTAGTTCAAGCAGATTTCCAAATTTGGAAGTCTGTTTTTTTTTAAGCAAGCGCTAATAAAGTTTATAAAAAAGATGAAGCATCAACTGCTCCATCTTTACTTTTCTTATAGAAACTCTTCGTAACCACAGCCTAGTATTTACAATGTTGAAAATCTGTGCTGTTCTCTAGAATCAAGATAAATGATGTCTTTTTTCTGATAGCCTCTTAATCTAGACAAGTATCTTAGCCTATTTTGCCAATAATATAATCAATTCGCTTCTTTTTGTTTTTCATAGTTAAATTGAAGTATGGCAACTAAGCGTTAGTGCTGTGTTTACTTGGATTCAACCACTAATACTGAAGCGGTCAAATTAATAGTTGGAATTCCAACCAGATTTGCCACCAGTAAACCATTGGGCGGGGATATTGTTTATAAGAGAAGTAAGCAAGCGGCCAGTGTCTACCCAGCAACCTCTATCTTCGCTGCAATACAGTCCATTACCATAATACGTTGATCCATCATCTTCAACTGTGGCTCCACCTTCAATAGCAGCCAGTTCTTGAACAGTCATTGCGTCAAATTGTTCCAATGTTTGAGTTGTCATAAGATTATACCTCTTTTATTTTTATTTGCCAGTTTTTTACCTGACAGCCGTTATTATAAAATTTTTTAGCTGGCCTGTGAACCCCTAAAGCGTCATTGTTAATGAAACTAAATACCTACGTTACTGCCCCCTAAAGAAAAAGAATTTTTAATTTCAAATGAAAATAATGCTACAGATTATGCTATTTCTGCTATTAATGGAAAACTGTCGATATTATTTTATTATTAGCTATGCACATGAGAAAAAGCCAGACGTCCTAATGACCGTCTGGCTTTTTTGATAGTCAGCATTCTTATTTAAAGATACTTGCTGCCTTCTTTTACGCTTAAGGAAGACATTTGATTTCCATATTTCTCGATGAACTGCCTGACCCAATCTGGATTGGTCTTTGAATAATCCCGCAAGGCCCAGCCTATAGCTTTGTTGATGAAAAATTCCTGACTGCCGAAATTGTTAAGGAGAATTTTTTCCAGCAGGTCTCTATCGGTCTCTTCTTTTAGACCAAGCTGATGCTCGATAGACGTCCTTCTGATCCAAAGATCTTCATCCTGCGACCAACTTAACATTAAAGGAGCCACCCTGTCATCTCTCAAGCCAATACTGCCGATTACCTTGCATAGAAAATCAATGGTGTCCCACCACGGCTTGTCTTTGATATAATGACGGATATGAGCAATATCCTCATAGGTTAAATACTTGTTCAGTGCCAGCAGGTAGTCATAAACAAAATACTGGAGTTCTCGGTGGCTATCCTCGTAGCATTGATTCAAGAACTGCCAGTCTGGTATTTGTTTTTTCTTTGCTTCTTTAAGAAAGCCCTTGTAAAGAGCCCTCCTATCAGCTGTTTTCAAACCATAAAAACGAAACTGATTGCGCATGTATTTAGCCATGGCAAGGGCATTTTCAGGGTCTTGGTGGGCTTCAAAAAGAGCTTTTAATTCTTTATAATCCATTTATTTCTTCGTAAATTCTAGTTTTTCGTTGCATCATAGTAAGGTAGAACCCGATCAACCCCCAAGGTCAGCTGATCTGTTAGTGAATCTAGAGACGTTCCCACTTCTATAGGAATATCATATTTGACCAGTACCTTTCGGACAGTTCCTGATTCGACAGCTTCTTGCAGCTTGGATCGGTTTTCTTCATTCCCCTCCACTTTTCGGCTAACACCAGCTTCTTGGGCAAAATAGTAAAGAGGTTCAGCAATTGGCACTGCCAAGACCTTGTTTTGTTTGGACAAGGTATCTTCTGATTTTTTGCGCTCCACAAAGCTGACCTCCACCGAGATACCAAAGTTATCCTTGCGACCATAGAGGCGAATGGCTATAGCTACATCCTCTGGGCTATCAGAAGGTAGACGATAATAACACCAAAAATGAGGCCGACAGACCTGAGCTTGATTCATCCATTGACTGACCCGTTCAGGTTCAAAAGGTGCTACTCGCTGAGCAAGTCCTTGACTGATTTCAGCGAATTCCTGACGAGCAGCTTGAGCCAAGATCCGCAAATCCTGCATAGCAGAAGCTTGCGTCCCTGATTTTTCAGGTTTGATATATTTTTGGCCTTGATAAGCCAGATAGTTATTGATTGCGGTTAACATAGGTTTATTATAATACTAGGAGGCGATAAAAGGAAGTGGGATCAACCCCAAAATTTTGGGTTACATTCCCATCCCCGCACAGCTTAAAAGGTTTGGGAAACCCTTTTGAGGTTGGAAATAAGATGAACAAGGTTCATCAGATTAGATAACCTTCAAAAGTTCCCCAAACTGTTTGACCTAACCTTGCGTGGTAGTTAAACAGTCCTGTGGACTGTTTAAGAGGGCGCTTAAAAATGGAACTACGCCCCAAGATAAGAACTTCCAATCAGCAGCGGTTTATGAGGTGCTTTTAGCCCCTCATGAACTGTGCAGGGGTAAGACTCTTGGCATAACTAACAATTCTTACTCCCAACTACTGCGTCAAAAATTTATTCCAAAGCAGAAAGCCTGGACAAATTTTTTATACGAAAACTACAAAGAATGCAAAAATTCCCTCCCTATGATATAATCAAAGCGAAAAAAATTATATTTAGACTACTAGCTCGTCCCTAGTAGTCTTTTTCTGTGCTAAAAATTCAGAATAAG
>NZ_JAAKDU010000014.1 GCF_011038795.1 Streptococcus tangpeifui | reverse complement strand
TACTCACCCGTTCGCAACTCCTCGTACTAGAGCAAGCTCCAGTACTCAGCGTTCTACTTGCATGTATTAGGCACGCCGCCAGCGTTCGTCCTGAGCCAGGATCAAACTCTCATCTAATAGTTTGAGCGCTTAACTCACTTGTGTCATCGCTGACTTATTGTCCTTTGACAGGTTACTCTCGTAACCCGCACGTCTTGGTTCGTCTCTATTCAGTTCTCAAAGGTCTTGCCCCTCTCTCGAGGACAGCTCCCTTATTCTAGCAAACACCTCCTCCTTTGTCAATACCTTTAGATTAATTTTTTTATGTATTATAAAATATTGCAAGACTGAAGCCTTTTGCTCTTAGGATTTGCTCTCTTGAGTTCTTTTATAGCAAATTCTTGAAAACGGTTTCTTAGGTGATATAATGAATATATATCATAAAAGGAGGAATCATCATGGCTTATAAAACCACCTACCCCTACACTGATGAGGTATTAAAATCCTACAACAATGTCACCGACCAAGACATAGAAGATGCTCTAGCTGCGGGGCATGCCCTCTATAAGACTTGGCGCGAAAACGATCAGCTACAAGAACGCAAGGTTATCTTGCATAAGGTGGCTGACCTTTTGCGACGTGACCGCGATAAGTACGCCGAAATTATGACCAAAGACATGGGTAAACTCTTTGCTGAAGCCCAAGGTGAAGTGGATCTGTGTGCAGCTATTGCTGACTATTACGCTGACAAAGCGGAAGAATTCTTAAAACCACAGCCTCTGGAAACCGATACTGGTGATGCCTACTATATTAAGCAAGCTACTGGGGTACTTTTAGCCGTTGAACCTTGGAACTTTCCTTTCTATCAAGTCATGCGGGTCTTTGCCCCTAACTTTATGGTAGGAAACACCATGGTGCTCAAACACGCGTCTATTTGCCCAAGTTCTGGTCAAGCTTTTGAAGACTTAGTTAATGAGGCAGGCGCTCCTAAAGGCTCTTTCAAGAATCTCTTTGCTAGCTATTCACAAGTTTCCGATATTATCGCTGATCCTCGGGTGACTGGGGTTTGCTTGACTGGTTCCGAACGGGGAGGCGCTTCCATCGCTGCCGAAGCTGGGAAGAACTTGAAGAAATCTTCTATGGAATTGGGAGGTAATGATGCCTTTATCATATTAGACGATGCTAACTGGGATGACCTCAAGGCTCTCTTGCCTGATGTCCGCCTTTACAATGCCGGTCAAGTTTGTACCTCATCTAAACGCTTCATCGTTTTAGAAAAAGATTATGATAAATTCGTGAACATGCTCGTTGAAGCTTTCAAAACAGCTAAGTGGGGTGACCCGATGCAAGCAGACACGACACTGGCTCCTCTGTCATCAGCTTCTGCCAAGGAAGAAGTCTTGGGTCAAATTAAACTAGCCGTTGATAATGGCGCTAAGGTTGCCTTTGGTAATCAGCCAATTGATCACCCCGGCTACTTTGTTATGCCGACCATTTTAACAAATATCACTAAAGAAAACCCTATCTATAATCAAGAAATTTTTGGTCCTGTTGCCTCGGTCTACAAGGTAGCTACCGAAGAGGAAGCGATTGCTTTAGCCAATGATTCCAGCTATGGTCTCGGTGGTACGATCTTCTCCAGCAGTCCTGAACATGCAGAAAGCGTTGCTGCTAAGGTCGAAACTGGTATGTCCTTTATCAATTCCGGTTGGGCTTCTCTGCCTGAACTGCCATTTGGTGGTATTAAAAATTCTGGTTATGGTCGTGAACTAAGTGAGCTTGGTTTCGATACCTTCACTAATGAACACCTCATTTATACCCCAAAGAAATAAGATGTCATTATCCTTAATAGGTCAATTGTCTTGATATCAAACAGCTATTAAAAGAGAGATTGAAAATCCAATCTCTCTTTTGCTTTCTTCTATGATCAATCTTCTAGACCGATACGTTTGAAAATCTCATCCACACGCTTGGTATAATAGGCTGGATTGAAGATTTCGTCGATTTCTTCTTGGCTCAGGCGGGAAGTCACTTCTGGGTCTGCTTCCAGCAGCGGTTTGAAGTCTACTTGCTTGTCCCAAGACTGCGCAGTCTTAGGCTGGACAAGGTCGTAAGCCTCTTCACGGGTCATACCTTTTTCGATCAAGGCCAACATAGCACGCTGACTGAAAATCAGACCGAAAGTAGAGCCCATGTTGCGCTTCATGTTTTCTGGGAAGACCGTCAGGTTCTTGACGATATTGCCAAAACGGTTGAGCATGTAGTCGATCAGAATAGTCGTATCTGGCGCGATAATGCGCTCAGCCGATGAATGAGAAATATCACGTTCGTGCCAGAGAGACACATTTTCATAGGCCGTCACCATGTGACCGCGGATCACACGCGCGAGGCCAGTCATATTTTCTGAGCCGATTGGATTACGTTTGTGAGGCATAGCAGAGCTTCCTTTTTGACCCTTGGCAAAGAACTCTTCCACTTCGCGCTGTTCAGACTTTTGCAGACCGCGAATTTCCGTCGCCATGCGCTCGATTGAGGTCGCGATACTGGCAAGCACTGCGAAGTATTCTGCATGCAGGTCACGCGGCAGCACTTGGGTTGAAATTTCCTGAGCACGGATACCCAATTTATCACAGACATATTTTTCCACAAATGGCGGAATGTTGGCAAAGTTCCCAACGGCACCGGAGATTTTCCCAGCTTCTACGCCAGCGGCAGCATGCTCAAAACGCTCGATATTACGCTTCATTTCGCTATACCAAGTCGCAAGCTTAAGCCCGAAGGTCGTTGGCTCCGCATGGACACCATGAGTGCGGCCCATCATGATGGTAAATTTGTGTTCCTTAGCCTTATCAGCAATGATAGCCAGAAAATTGTCCAAATCCTTGCGAATAATGGCATTAGCCTGCTTGTAAAGGTAGCCGTAAGCCGTGTCCACTACGTCTGTCGAGGTCAAGCCAAAGTGCACCCACTTACGCTCCTCACCCAGAGTCTCAGACACCGCACGGGTAAAAGCCACTACATCGTGGCGGGTTTCCTGCTCAATCTCCAAAATGCGGTCGATATCAAAATCCGCCTTCTCACGAATCTTGGCCACATCTTCCTTAGGAATCTCACCTAACTCAGCCCAAGCTTCGTCGGCAAGGATTTCCACCTCCAACCAAGCACGGTACTTGTTCTCTTCACTCCAAATATTCGCCATCTCAGGGCGTGAATAACGTGTTAGCATAATTTAAGATACCAAGGGCAACAAGAAAGTGACTGAATTTTAGAAAACCAACGATGGACGCTCACGTCCGAGGCGGTTTATCTAAATTCCGAGCTTTCCGCTCGGGTTCAGTTTGACAATTCTGGTGCCCATCTCCTTTCATTTTTTACTGCTCTACTTTTTATAATAGCCGAAAGAGCAATTCTGCTATTTGAAATTCACTCAGTTATATTTTTATGAAACAGTTTATATAATAGAAATCTATCTCATCAGTTGTTTCCTCACAGTTTGCTTATACACTTCTATATCATGATTACCTTTATGTCGATACGAATAATGGTATATAAACTTAAAATTTGTATCTGGACCCAACTCACTCTGTAACAATTGCTTATTTCTTTGTATAGATTTTTTAACTTCATCACCTAATGAAATAATCAATGGATTTTTAACACCAAGTTCTAGTAATTCTTGAATTAAATTGTTGATTTGAACTGATTCATAGTTACTATCTTTTCTTAATTTCTTGCCAACTTCTTGAGAATTACTATTTCGATACCCTCTTGGTTTCCCATCTTCATCATATTTTACTAAATCCGTTAAATAGGCTCCTAAAAAATTATTATCAACACAGATAGCTTTTAACTTGTCATCATTCTTTTGAACCCCTTCAACATGCTCGTGAAAGCTTTGAAAATTCATAACATAACTATCCAAATCATCTTCTGTTCTATCTGCAAAATTTAAAGCAAGAATTACTATATTAGGGTTCAAATTTAAACTATCTAGACTGGACTGGGAATCTATTTCATTTAAAGTATTAACAGCTGAGTCATAATCTCCTAACGACCTATTTTCCCAAACTGCCCAACTAGATACCTTACCTAGTTTTTCTTTATTTGTTAAAAAAGCATCTAACAACAACTTCTTCATTTGAAATACCCCTTTCTAGAAATCAATCCTCTCTCCAAACTCCCTCACTTCATCTGGCTCATCACTAAACACCGTCACATGCCCCATTTTGCAATTGTGTTCACCACAACAAACTCATTTTATTGAACAATATTTCTACGACTAACTTGCTACTAAATTAGCATAAACGCAGCACATATGCCTGAAAAAATATTAGCTGCCGCATGAATAATCCAACTTGGAATAATGGAACCTTGAGCCTTGTTTTCGTTGATATAGCCCATTCCATAAGCAATAGCAAACGTAAACACTGTAACCATCATTGTGGAACCAATATCCAGCACCTTTAAAAACATGAAACCATGTATCAAAGCAAAAAACAAGGACTGGATGGTATTAGCCAAAGGAAAGGTCAGCTTTTGCATCAGACGCTTCAATAAAAATCCTCTGAAGAACAATTCTTCTGGCAAAGCGGTATTAAATAGTCCATAAATGAGAATAGCAGGCAAAACCTTGAAACCACCGCCTCGGAAAATGGTTGTCGCCGTTGATACTCCCTTTAAGCGGAATAAAATAAAGAGAGAAATGAGTGAAAATAATACTGTCATCACTAGCGAAGGCACAAAGACTTGTTTAAAATCATGTTTGCTGACTTTTTTAAAGCCTAGCCAGTCTAGAAAAGGAGAGTGTTTTCTTTCTATAGCAAACCAATAAATAAATGGAATGATAGCAAATAATACTATTTCTAAAAAGCTGCTGATGACTTTTGAAATGAATAGTTCCATGTGTTAACCTCCTGATACCTATCCTACCACCTTAACATCCGCTGTCAAAATGGTCACAGGTCTCTTTCTAATTTATTCATTCACCGCTAATCGTGCGGCTTTCTCTGCATGTATAGCTGTCGTGTCATAGAGGGGGAGGTCGGTGTCTGCTTGTTGGACTAAAAGACCAATCTCTGTACAGCCTAGAATAACAGCTTCTGCGCCAGCATTTTTCAAATCATCAATGATAGCAAGGTAGGTTTGCTTGGAGCTGTCTTTGATGATTCCCAGACAGAGCTCATCATAGATGATTCGGTTGACCTCGGCAATGCCAGCTTGATCTGGAATCAGTACTTCGAGTCCAGCCTCAAGCAGCTTATCCTTGTAAAAATCTTGGGTCATAGTGTACTTGGTACCTAGGAGACCGACTTTTTGAATGCCATTTTCAAGAAGAGCCTCAGCGGTTGCCTGCGCAATGTGCAAAATCGGAATCACGATTTGCTCTTGAATCTGCGGTGCAACCTTGTGCATGGTGTTGGTGCAGATGACAATGAAGTCGGCACCGGCCTGCTCCAGCTTCTGGGCAATTTGGCTCAGCACTTCCGCACTCTTAGCCCAATCTCCGCAGGCCTGATAGCGCTCAATCTCCGCAAAATCAACACTGTAAAGCAGAATCTTAGCCGAATGCAGACCGCCAAGCTCTTTTTTGATTGTCTCGTTGATGAGCTGATAATAAGTCGTTGTGCTCTCCCAGCTCATGCCACCGATAAGACCGATTGTTTTCATGTTTGTTCTCCGATTAGGGTTTTACCATCTCAGTGTGTGAATAAAATAACTATTAATTACAATCTATTCATGCCACAACATTTTTTATATTTTAATCCACTACCACATGGACATTTATCATTACGTTTAATCTTTATCACATGTCTTGGGATTCCAATAATTTCATTGCCAACTTTCCTAAAGCCACCTTTTTCATAATCTTTCTTTTCACGATCATTAATAATCGTTAAACCAATTCCATCCGTTATTAATTTTAATTTACGTAATGTATATACAATTTCTAATATATAAAATATTAACGAAAAGTTACTCAAACACAATTGAGCAAAGTCAACAATAGAACATCTTTCTATTCGTACCTTTCCCTTATACTTATCCTCAAAAATGATTTCTTGCTTATCATAGTTCACCTCTGAACTGTAATGCTGTATTGCATTCCTAATCCTATTTGTCAAACTTGACATAGGCTTGCTAAATGGTTCAGATATGTCAAAATAAGGTTTCTGTGATGATTTGGAATTAATTTTATTAAATTTACTACCAATCTTTTCCAGGTCATTACAATAATTTTTATTATTGCAACATTCAGTGTATGAATTTCTTACAAAAATATTGTTAAGACCTATAACAATATTTATATTATCAAGAATCCATTCATAACTTGAAGCATAAAATTCTTTCATTTCTTTATAGTTACTTGCTGATATACCATAGCGTTCTTGATCTAACCTATCATATTTTCTTATATTATTCAAAGTGACAATGGGTATTAGTGTATGATAAATCTTAGAAAAAGTAATAATATTCTCAAAAGCACTTTTTTCAATTTTATCAAAATTAGGTTCAATATAATTAGTATAACTAAGTATATTATTTCTATGTAATTCCGATAACTGTATCTTCTTCCCTAATTCTGTATACTCAGATAAAACATTCTTTCCAATAACTGAACTTATTCCTGAAATGGTTAATAATAACTGATGTAAAGCCATGGTTGCATCAGTTCTATTATAAACTTTATTAATTGGTGTCAAACCTGTATATTTATCTAATAATTCTTCTAGTTCATGATATAAATATTTATCTTGTCTACCCCAGTATAAATTATATAAACGATAATAATTTTCTAAATCTCCATCTTGTATAAATTCAGCAAATGTTAAAGTACTTTGAAAATCTTTAATATCATTAAAATATTCCTTTTTATCAAATCTTGAAATTTGAGATAAAAATGGTGTTAAACTATCCAAAGCAGATTTCCTTAAACGTAATTTTTGCGTAGGAAAATCTGAAGATATTTCTAAACACCAAATTGGAAATTGAGTAAGTTCATCATAGTCTGGTCTATCATTTTCTAATCGCGTAGCATTTTTTAAATTTAATTTAAATGGTTCAAAATCAACTTGACCACTGATATTTGTTTTACACTCTGGACACACTAGACTAAAAGGCACTGAAAAGTTTCCCATTTGAATTCTTAGGTTTATGCACTTATTACACGTTATACATAAAATAAACTCATTATAAGTCATAAATCCACTCCTTCCCCAAACTCCCTCACTTCATCTGGTTTATCACTAAACACGGTCACATGGCCCATTTTACGGTTGTGCTTGGCTTCTAGTTTACCATAAAGGTGGAGGTGGGCGCTAGGGTGGGCGCGAACATAGGCTTGGGCTTTTTCCATGTGCTGGCCAAGGACGTTGAGCATGATGGCTGGAGCATGGAGATGGATTTGAGGAAGGGGTGCACCGAGCACGCCTAAGATATGAGTGTCAAATTGGGAAAAGTCGCAGGCTTCGATGGAATAGTGCCCTGAGTTGTGAGGGCGCGGGGCGATTTCGTTTACAATGATATCATCGGCTGTCGCAAACATTTCCACGCAGAGAGTGCCTGAGAGATTGAGTTTTTTAGCAATTTGTACTGCCATGGTCTTGGCCTTCTCAGCCAATTGGTCTGAGATACGGGCTGGGACAATGGTTTTTGAGAGGATGTTGTTGCGGTGGATATTTTCCTGAACAGGGAAAACCGTCACGTCCTTGCCATTGCCTGACACGATGACCGAGATTTCAAGGTCAAAGTCTACAAATTCTTCCAAGACACACTCAGCAGCGTTAGCTAATTGGCTAGCGGCAGCTAAATCGTCCTGTGATTTGATGACGACTTGACCATGGCCATCGTAACCGCCTGTAGCCGTTTTCAAGACATAAGTCTTGCCCAAATCCAAATTCTCCAAGTCCAGGCTAGAGGTTACCACCTTGTATGGAGCGACTGTCACACCAGCCTTGTTGTCGAGGAAGTCTTTTTCAAAGATACGGTTTTGCGAAATGCGCAACAAGTCAGTCCCCTGCGGCAGCTGACCGTCCCTGACAACAGCGTCGAGGGCGTCTGCATCGACATTCTCAAACTCATAGGTGAGTACATCACAGCGCGCAGCCAGTTGACGCAAAGCGTCCACATCATCGTAAGGCGCAACAATCATCTCAGACACGCGTGAGGCAGGACAGTCCGCCGTCGGATCCAGCGTCACTACCTTGTGCCCCATGTAAATAGCGGAAATGGCCATCATCTGACCCAGCTGACCGCCGCCGATAATACCAATGGTTTTAGTTGAGCTCATCTGTTGACGCCTCCGCGATTTTTCCTTGTTCCTCTGCAAAATCTGCAAGCAGTTTCGCCAGATCTTGGTCTTCAATGGCCAAGATACGTAGGGCAGTAAGAGCAGCATTAGTGGCTCCCGCTTCCCCAATGGCCATAGTTGCCACAGGCACGCCGCCCGGCATCTGTACAATGGAATAGAGCGAGTCCAAGCCACTGAGAGCGCGTGATTTGACAGGCACACCGATAACGGGCAGCGTTGTTTTGGCTGCTACCATACCCGGCAAGTGCGCTGCACCGCCAGCACCTGCAATGATGACCTTGATGCCGCGGTCACGTGCTTCTTGAGCATGTTTGAACATGAGGTCTGGTGTGCGGTGGGCTGAGACGACTTTTTTCTCATAAGCCACACCGAACTTATCTAAAACTTCTGCTGTTTTTTGCATGGTGGCCCAGTCGGATTTGGAGCCCATGATAATAGAAATAATTGGTTTCATAATAAGATACAAACGCTGTTAAACGACACCCAGCAAATAAGGAAGTCTGACGACGAGGATAGCCCTCTAGGAAAGACTTATCTTTTTGCCCAGTGTTGTAGGCGTGTTCAGTTCCTTTCGTTTTTTTATGTTATAGCGACTTTTGGTTATTTGCGAAAATCCCGTAGAAAAGAATAAGTAACCTAAACGAAATATTCCTTTTCCTTTGAATAAATGGAATCTTTTACTCAAATATTTTTTAGGGTGGCTGCTTCCACACTGTAATGTTTAACAGTATTATTGACCAGTTTTGTGACACTTCCAGGATTTATCAATAATCGGATTATAATAATGGCAAGAGGAATAAAACTCAAAAAGTCTTTCCAAATTGGTGTTAAAACCTCCTCACTATCACTTTTTAAAAGCCAGTGCCCTGTTGTTTGCAATATCTTTCTCCTGCTCTTGGTTCTTTCAGCAGTGCCAATTATCAATGCCAACAAACTGTGTGTTTTTACTCCAGCCTTTCCTATATAGATATCAGGCTGAGTGCAGCTGCCCTTGCCTAATTCTATCATCATTTTCGGGAAATTAACCCCCGCTTTATAAGCATTAGCAGGTTCAACCATTCTGGGATTGCACTCTATATAATAAAATTGATGATGAACACGTATAAAATCCAAGGTTAGACTTCCATGCCATTTTAAATAACTTCCTAACTTTTCAACATGTTTTTTCGTTATTTCAGATTCTATACTTAATCTAGCAGCAGCTGAACCGCCAGCACCAGATGCAATCTTTATACTTGAATGAACTGCAAGTAATTTCCCTTGATTAAATATTGCTTGAACTTGCCCATATTCTCCATCTATATCTTGCTGAACCATCCATCTCTCATTGTCAATTGACAAGACCTTTACTAGACTTTTCAAATCAGCTTCGCTTGTAATTTTATAAACTGAACGTCCGGCAGTGCCATAGTCTGCCTTTAACCAATAAGGATAAGGAAGTGAAATAGATTCTAGTTTTTCCACACGCTCCCATTTAGGAATCGGCAAATTTAACTGATCTGAAATTTCAGCAAAAGCGATCTTCCCAGCTAACTTTTCAAATTGTTCCTTATCAGCAAGCGCTACTGGCAAACGAGTTGGTAAAAACTTCTTCCCACTTGCCAATAACCAGCCTTCTTCATGTGTTGGCAAAATAGCCACATAATTTTTTTGATGAAGCAGCTGATTAACTTGTTTCAAATAATCTACAGGAAAACGATTCACATCAACTGTCGGAATTCTATGAGTGAGTCGACTGAATCTTGCAATAGAAAACTTATCTAGAGACAAGACATCAACCTTGTAGCCCTCTTTTAGCAATACTGTTAGCGTCTCTCTTGAAGTTAAGCTAGAACCTTCTAAAAATAGCAGTCTATTTTTCATTTTTCAAACACCAAAATTTTATATTCAAGCCTCATGTCTCAATATTTAATGCGCCTGAATTATAAAGCTTTGCTTCCGATGTCATGTCGGTAAAAGAGGCCTGCTGTTTCTTGTTGGGCAAGTTTCTTATAGATTTTGTCCTGCGCAGCTTTGACGCTGTCGGCTGTGGTGACTAGCATGTAGACACGGCCGCCATTTGACAGCAGCGCTTTGCTATTTTCCGCAAACTTAGCGCCTGCATAATAGGTGATAATGTCGCCGTCGGTCTTTTCTGGTAAAGCCACGCCTTTTTCGTAGGCCAGCGGATAGCCATCTGAAGCGACCACCACACCGAGGGTCACACCCGCGTCTAGCCAAGTGATGTCAGGCTCCTTACCAGCCAAAATGTCCGTGATGTTCTGCGCAAAATCCGAAGTCAGGCGCGGCAGGATAATCTGAGTCTCAGGATCGCCAAAGCGGGAGTTGAACTCGATGACCTTAGGACCATCCTTGGTCAAGATAAGCCCCGCGTAAAGCACGCCCAAATAAGGACGCCCTTCCCTAATCATGCCATCAAGCACTGGCTTGACAATGCTGTCAACCGACTGGTCAATTACGCTTTGCGGTAGGTGGGGAACTGGTGCATAAGCTCCCATGCCTCCTGTATTTGGCCCCTTATCGCCGTCATAGACCCGTTTGTGATCCTGAGCTGTCGGCAGGATGTAAAACTTATCGCCGTTGACCAAGGCAAAGAGGGAGAACTCCTCACCGTCCAGAAACTCTTCGATAACTACACGCGCACCCGAATTACCAAACTTATTGTCCAAAAGCATCTCACGAGCTGCTTCGACTGCTTGCTCCACGGTTTCAGCTACGACCACACCCTTGCCCAGCGCCAAACCATCAGCCTTGACGACGATTGGAGCGCCTTGCTTTTCAATATAAGCCTTGGCTTCCTCAAAGTCGGAAAATGTGCCATAGGCTGCTGTCGGAACGCCGTATTTGACCATGATTTCCTTAGCAAAATCTTTCGACCACTCCAGCTCCGCTGCTAACTTAGTCGGACCAAAAGCTTTGAGTCCAGCTTGGTTAAAATCATCAACGATGCCAGCTGCCAACGCATCATCAGGGCCAATAAAAGTCCAAGCAATATCATTGCTCTTTGCAAAATCAATCAAAGCAGAATGTTCGGAAATTCCGATATTTACAATTTCCAAACCATCCAACGTCATCCCGTCATTGCCGGGCGCCACAAAGACCTGCTCAACCTGCGGAGACTCCAACAACTTCCTCGCAATCGCATGCTCACGACCGCCAGAACCAACAACCAAAAGTTTCATAGCTAAGATACCTCAATATAAAACAATCACGAGTGCCTGCGCACCCAAACCAGCAAACCACGCAAAAACCAGACGCTTTTTACGAATTATATAGGAATATTATAACAAAAAAGTTCGGTTCAATCTACTTGAACTCGAACTTATATTTTATAATTGTTGGTAGCCCTTTTTTTGAATAATCTCTGCAAGCTGATTTTTAATCGATTGTAAAATATCACTGTTCAAAGAAAACAAGCCTCTCTTACCTTCTAAATAATCTCGATCTCCATCTTTTGTTACTGGTATTGTCTTAAGTTGAGATAAATCTAATATCATAAATACATCTTTTAATTGTTCTCCATCTTTTAATTCAAACTCTGGAAGGCAGAAAATCGATTTGGGTAATTTACTGAATTGTACCTCTCCAGAGTTTTTGCAAAAATAAATTAGAGAGTTATTTTTAGCACCCTTATCCAGACCTTTTGTTATTTCATCAAAAACAGATTTCATCAGTGACGAAGAAATAATAATTCCAGGAATTACTCTATAAAAATTTCTTTTATCCTGAGCAACATCACATTCTGGACTAATTTCAAGGCCAATGAACTGAAGATAGTCCTCATCAGCCTTTTTCTCTTGAGCAATCCTAACGAACTCGCCTCTATTATTAGTATTTTTAACAAGATTATAATCCAAAAAGAAAGATTCTTCTTCACAAAAAACCTTACCAATGTGAGTGGGATTATCTAAAGTATTAATATTTAACCACCTATTCAGCCTTTTTTTGTTAACATTATACCCACTATTTTGGGTTGATAGGCCTGAAAATGCTTGATTGTTGAGGGAAATATCTTCTATTTTATGATTTAAATACGACGAATATACACTATTCAAACTCTGATACGCTGCAGAAATCAGTTTCGCATCCTCCATTCCTTTCATTGACTGCTCTAGATTGATTTCTGCCAGCAAATGCACTAAATTCCTAGCATCTAAGTCAATCTCAGATGTTTTATTGAGCAACTTTTGACTTGTTAAAAGAACTTGATTTTCCCAATGAGAATAAAACTCTAACAATTCAAGTTCGCCAATTGTTTGATAAATTATATCTTTAAGATCTTTTTCTTTTGTAGGCTTAAATTTATATGCTTCATTTTCTGATTCAAAATACTCACTTTTACTTAGATTCTTCACCTTAACAGGTTGTAAATAAGGATAATCTTCTGTATATCTCGCCAACTCATTCTCAAATTCCTCTGCATCATCCTTATTTTTGCTCCACAACAAGGTAAAATAAGGACCATTATTTTTAGGGATGATTTTGCTTAAATTAGATGTGATTGTTGCAATGTGGTTTGTTCCACTAGTTCCTGAAGTTAAATTATAATCTAAAAATAAAACACGAACTGCCTCTTTGAGGCCTTCATCACTTGGTAAACTGCTCTTGTGCCCATCAAAATATCTAAAAGACTTATTTTCTTTAGACAAAAATCTTATCAATGGTTCCGCCTCATTTATCTGATCATCCAAAATAACAATGGAACCATTATTTGGTAAAACACTCATCTTTTCTCCTCTAATTTGATTGTGGAATACTTAAAATAATTATTGCTCCAGATTTATACTCTTCTGGGACATCTACCGAATCATTATCCGGAAAAAGCAACTGACCTTTTTGAGAATTCATAATTTCATTAACGATATTTAGTCCTAAACCTAATCCGCCTTGCTTTTCTCCAACAAAAGGTCTAATCATATCTTCTGGATTTCCTTGAAAACCAACTCCATTATCTGCAATCATAATTTCAACTCTATTGTCCTCAGAAAGTTTCGTATCAATGAGTATTTTATTTTGAGAATTCTTTGCTCTGTGAGTCCAATATATTGAATTATCAATAATATTCATAATGGCCGAAATTATTAAACCTTTATCACAAGATACAGTGAACTCTTTTTTCTTGTATGGTGTCTCTAAATTCACCTTATGGGCTTCTAACCTAAATTCAACGTTAAATAAGGAATCTTCGATGATTTCATTAACTGAATAATTTGACTTTCTCCTATTTCTCAAAATAGAGGTGTATCCTTCGATAACATCTCTTAACCTATGCGTTAATTTATCTATCCTATCAATCTCATTAGAATTCCAAGAAATACCAGACAACTCTTTGACAATTTTCTCCATCTCGTGAATAACAATAGCATAACTACTTGTAGCCGACGAAGTTTTAACGTAAGTTTCTTTAATAAACTTATACTCAGACTTTACCCTGTTCAGTTTTTTATTGATTTGAGATTTTAATTTTTTATCAATATCCAACTTTTGTATAGAATCATTAATTTCTCCAACAAGGTCAGCAATTTCTTTATTATCTTCTTTTAAAGATTGACGTAGCCTATCTTTATCAATATTCCTTTCTTTAGTAAATTCAAACAGGTATTTTTCAATAATCTTCTCGAAAATCTCATAACTTTTATTATCAATAAAACCTTCTCGGTTAGCTTTCTCAATCAACCCAGAACTGCTATCTCTCTTCAAAGAGATAGCTCCTAAGATAATATTATTACTTAATGAACTAGCAGGGTTATTAACACGCTTAGAATCTAGACTTAACCAGTCATTACCTTTCTCACCGTAATCAAGCACTCGCATATTGTCACGATAAATACGTATTCCCCCATTATCATTTAGATACTCTTTAAATGATTGTTTCCCTTGATTAATGAATCTAGTTACTTCCGAAGATTTATCAAATACATAAAGTTCAATACTAAAATCATTAATTCCATACTCTGACATGAATTTATCACTTAAAGTATCAAAAAACTGAGCAGGGTCTTTTTTCTTACCATCATCTGAAAAATTCAAGGGAATTTGTTTTTTTTCAACTTTCCTTTTTGCTACAGACATATTATCATAAGGTAAAAATTTATATTTAAAATTTTTTATATTGCCATCTATGAATTGTGCATTAGACTGGTACAAGGCATACTCTTTTATCTCACTAAAGTTTATTATTCCCTCTATCCAGTCACTATTCGTAGTATCAACATTGACTGTAAAAGATTCTAAAGACTCAAATGGCGAATTTAAAGACGTGATCTGACGATAAGTATCTCTAAATTTTTTCTTGTTCCAAACTTCAATATGTCTTATTCTTATCCATGTTCCTGTATTGTTGACAAACTTCTCTGGAATTCTCTCCTCTATAACAATTGGAATTTCATCTAAAAATTGACTGGAGTCAAACTGCTCCCAATCAATTTTAAAATATACCTCTTTCTTCCCTTCAGCCCTAGAAACTATTTCTATTTCTTTACCTAATTTGTGAATACCAAAACGACCGATTCCCTTTTCACCAATCGGAAGTCGGCCTAAGCGAGTGGTTTTTCCTTGGATTACTTGATCTTTTTTATGAGTATTTCCTGGTTGCATCCAGACATCTCTAATCGTTTCAAAAGACATACCCAAACCATTATCCTCAATTATGATTTCACCCATCATTTCAGAATCAAGATAACTTAATTCAAGGTTACAGACAGTTGCATCAGCATCATAAGCATTCTTAATAAGCTCTAATAGAGCGATTCCTTCGTTCTTTATCAATTGATCGCCTAATTGTATTAATATCTGAGCTTTTGGTCTAAATTTAACCTCTGTCATCTGCTAATCCTCCTTTGTAAAGAACTCCTTTAACTTATCAGCGATGTAATAAGCCATTAGTGGTGGAACAGCATTTCCTATCTGTGTAAACGCTGATGTTCTTGGACCCTCAAAAAAATAATTATCAGGAAATGATTGAATCCTAGCTGCCTCCCTAACAGAAATTGAACGACATTGTTTAATATCTGGATGGATAAAATAGTGTCCGTCCTTTGCAATATGAGCAATCATTGTATGAGATGTTGGCAAATTTGCTCCTAATACCTTAAATCTATCAAGAAATGATTTCTTATTTTGATGAGTAATCAAACTCTCCGGAAGCATATCATATTTTAAACGTTCACCATAGGTATTCCACCGTTCAATAACTTCTCTATAAATTTTTCTATCGTTACTATTTGTGTATCTAACTGTATGCCAAGTCAACGGGCTATTGTCATCTCTAATTCCGCTCCTCACTAAGTATTCATTCGGTTCTTTAATATAAGTATTATTTGTAGAGTTTATAGGAACAGCCGCTAAATCTTCTAGTATGGAATTTACAGTAATATTTGAATTATAGACATCTTTGAATTTTGGATAAGAAAAATTAAGTCCCTTTTTCCAACCAATTATGATAACTCGCTTCCTATTCTGAAGTACTCCAAAATTCGCGGAATCTAAAATTTTATACTCTAAATTATAACCAATATTTTTGAAAGATTCGATTATATCCGAAAGAATTAAACCGTTTCCTGCTGTTAATAACCCTGGTACATTTTCAAATATAAATACTTTTGGGGAATAGTAACTTATAAATTTAACATATAATTTATAAAGATAATTCCGCGGATCATCCTTCATGCCATTACTACTGACTGATCTGCCCATAATTGAATATGCTTGGCAAGGTGGACCTCCTATCACTAAGTCTATCGTTTTTGTTTCCGAGTCTGCAACTAATTTATCAACTTTCTCGAAGACCTCTTCTAAATTATTCTCACTAAGTTCAGTATTCAAGACACTTTCCAATATATTCTGAGGTATAGCTTTCCAAAGTTTATCCCTTGAAATATTATTCCTTAGGTAATCATAATAAAATTCTGTTCTATTATTTTCCTGCAAATAATAATAGGCAAGTCTTGATTTGAGGGTATCACAAGCATGCTTGTTCATTTCAATATGAGCAATCGGTCTATAATTCCCAGTTCTTTTAAAACCCTCAGATAGTCCTCCAGCACCTGCAAATAAATCTAAGTATTGTATGTTAGCTTTCATTTTTATATCATTTCACTTTTATATAAGTATTATACCATGTCATTTCTTCAAAACAGCTTCCCAGTCACTTGTAAAACCTAAGTGATGTAAATGAATACTAGATTGGTATTTAGTAAACAAGTCTTTTAAACGAGGAATAAAATAATTATTCCATTTATCGCTATCAATGTATAGTTGTTTGATCGCGTATAATTGTGCCATGAGGCGATTTTTAATTTTGATATTTTCAGTCATAAAAGACGGCAGCTGTCTGGGAACTTTCGTGAAACTTCTATAATATAATCTGCCATAATGTGCACAATAGTTTCTGAGGACAACTGCAACTTCAAGGTAAGTACGAACTTGAGCTGTCTTGATATTTAAGTCTTTAGCAATAAGACTTTGAACTGTACTTGGACTGTCGGCATAAAATTTAGAAGTCATACCAAATGAGAAAAATTCAACCAAGACCCAAAGAGGGAATTCGCCATCATACTTGAATTGATGATGTTTGTAAACAGGATCCTTTCTTCGATAGCTCAATTCTTTTTTTAGATTATCCATAAACTCATCGTGTTTATGAAACTTGTTAAAATTCTCCCTATTTTTATAAGCCAAAGCGCCATATTGTTCAGAATGGTGATAGGCTATTTGTGTTCTAAAATATAACTCAATATCTTCAAGATACTCCATTAACAGTAGTCTGAGTTTTGAGTCAAACTGATAGATGCTGTAGACCTTTTCTAGGGATATCTTGTTGCTATCATATTTTTGAGATTTTTCATCTCTAAAAGGTAGAAAATAAGCAGTTAGCCGATAATAATTGATACGTTTCAGAATAGTGATGGCATATTCCTTGGAAGTTATATCCTCACATCCGTGTTCAATTAGCTTGGCTACCTGCTCTTCAAAAGTCTTAAATTCTTTGATTTCCATTCAATTATCCATAAAAAAATGTCCGCCTTGTCACATCAGAGAGAGGTGGGCGGTCCTATTAATTTCATTTTACTAAAATTAATTCAGGTTTGTCAAGATTGAGATGCTTATTGCACGACAAATGCATGAAGCCATCTAGCTCACTTCTTATAGATTTCCTTCCCATGCCCCACCGCAAAGACTCCGATCACAATTTCGTCGGTATAAACATTCGCCAAAATACGATAATTGCTCACACGGTATCACCACTCGCCAGAACAGTTAGCTATCAAGCCTTTAACAATCCTACTAAAACAGCCCCGCTTATACGGAGCTCTTTTCATTATTCTTCCTCAGGATATGTCATATCCCATTCTCGGCGCAGCTGGGTCATGATGGTCATGACATCTTGTGTATAGTCCAGGTGCATGCTATCCTCGATACCTGCTACCGCTTTTTCCATATCGGCGACTTCGTAGGCCAGAGCCTGAGCGGTGTCCCCTGCTTCGATCACCTCTTGATGGCCATCCTCGGTATAGGTAATAACTGCTTTTTGACCGCGCGGATACTCATAAATCTCGATATAGCCTTTATCATAAGCAATGGTTCCCCGTTTAGGCTGCTTAGCGTGGAGGCTGAGGGTAATAGTCGCCATCTCGCCTTGGTCATTGGTCAGAAGGATACCGACCTGTTCATCTACACCTGTCGGTGCCAGCTTAACCTGCGAAGCTATCTGGTTGGGGCTCGATGCCATAAACCAGCGAACAAAGGACAAAGCGTAGACGCCGATATCCAATAAGGCACCGCCCGCCAAATCGCGACTAAAGAAGCGATTGGTCATATCGTAGTCTTTATAGCTGCCAAAGTTCATCTGGATAAGCTTGAGTTCACCCAATTTCCCCGAATTCACAATCTCTGATAATTGGCGATAAATAGGCATGTGGAAAATTGTCATAGCTTCTGCTAAGACAACATGATTGTCTTCAGCTAAGTGAATAGCTTCCGCTAATTCCTCAGAGTTGAGCGTAATGGACTTTTCGCAGAGCACATGCTTACCGTGGGCCAAAGCCTTGCGTAAAAAATTGATATGAGTATTGTGGGGTGTTGAGATATAAATAATATCAACGGCTGGATCTTCAAACACTTCATCAATCTTGTCATAGACTTTCTCAATCCCATATTTTTCAGCGAAGGCTACACCCTTTTCATAGGTGCGATTAGCAACTGAGTAGAGTTTTCTGCCCTGAGTCTGCAAGGCCTGGGCTAATTCATTAGCAATGACACCCGTTCCTAAGGTTGCCCAATTGTACTGCTTGGTTCCTGTCATAATAGTCTCCTAACCTTATCCTCTGAGAGTTTCTTTATACGCTTAATTATAGCAAAGTTCTGATAAAATCTACCAAGGTAAAAGCAAAAGGATTAAATCCGCTAAATTAGAAATTCAATCTCTTCATAAAAATCATTCAACTTTTTGAAAGTCTTACCTCAAGTCAAATACTTTTTCATAAATTAAAAAAGCCAGCAACACCACTGAATCGGTCGCCTGCTGGCTCTCTCAGTGCTATCGTTTTTCAAGAAGTTTCCGCCTTTAAGACCTCCTTCTAAGCACTAATTTTTTATCCGTAAGTATTTTTAACACTTGTAAAGAGCAACCTACTGCAGTTTTTGTCCGTTGACCAACTCATAGTAACGGGCAATGGCTGAATGGTCGTCTGAACCGTAATCATGAGCTTTCAGCACTTGTAAAATTTCCATTGCCTGAGCTGTGAACGGCGTTGAGACATTGTAAGAATGAGAGGCATCCAGAGCGTTTTGCAAATCCTTGATATGCAGATCAATACGGAAACCTGGTGCAAAGTCACCGTCAAAGATTTTTTGTGATTTTTGATCCATAACAGTCGAACCAGCAAGACCGCCTCGAATAGCTTCGTAAACCCGTGATGGATCGACGCCGGCTTTCTTAGCCAAAGAGTAGGCTTCTGACACTGCCGCAATATTAACCGCAACAATCATTTGGTTGGCTAATTTAGTCAAATTACCTGCACCGACTTCACCGACTAAGGTTACACTGCTGGCCATAGCCTGCAAGACATCCTTATATTGTTCAAAAACTTTTTCGTCGCCGCCAACCATAACAGCAATAGTCCCATCAATGGCCTTAGGTTCACCGCCAGATACAGGAGCATCCAAGAAGGAAACAGACTGCTCCTTCAATTTGTCGTGAAACTCTTTACTAGCTACTGGTGAAATAGAGCTCATATCAATGACTGCTTGACCAGCACTTAAGCCTTCAGCAATCCCATTTTCATCAAACAAGGCTGCTTTGACATGCGGTGAGTTTGGCAGCATAGTGATAACAATATCACCTTTTTGAGCGGCATCCTTGCCACTGTCTGCAGCATGACCGCCAGCTGCCACCAAAGCATCAATACCCGCTTGATTAAAATCGAAACCATAGACTTCATGACCAGCTTTTACTAGATTGATAGCCATTGGTTTTCCCATAATACCTAAACCGACAAATCCGATTTTCATCTTTAATACATCCCTTCTAAATTCTTATTCTACATTGTAACAGACCTTAATAGCAATATAAATGGTCTATGTACTACAATTATAATGCATTGCGTTCAATTATTTGATCAATGTACCAAATAAACTGATAAGATTACGGCTGGCTGAAGCGACTAAATTTCTTGTGTCCGTCATAGCTTCTTCCAAACTCATTGGACGATTAACAACATCAAAGACACCCGCTATACCCTGACGGTAGACTTCATCCAAGTCTAAAGAACAGCTACCAACAATAGCTACCGTAGGCACCTGATATTTTTGGGCAATGGCAGCAATGCCAATAGGAGCCTTCCCATTGATGGACTGGCCGTCCATACGCCCTTCGCCAGTGATAACGAGGTCCGCCTTTTTAATATCTTCTTCAATATGGATCATTTCCAGAATCTTATCAATTCCGCGCTCTAGTTTACCATCCAAGAAAGCCATCAAACCGGCTCCAAGGCCGCCAGCCGCCCCTGCTCCAGGGATATCTTTAATATCCTTTTGTAAGTTTTTCTTGATGACCTCAGCAAAATTGGCAAGCCCCTCATCTAAAACAGTAATTAAATCAGCAGTGGCACCTTTCTGCGGTCCATAAACTGCTGTCGCACCATTATCACCGCAGAGCGGATTGGTCACATCGGATAAAATATGTAATTCTACTGGACGACAGTTATTCCTTATAGCAGAAGCATCCAAGTCGGCTATTTTTCCTAAATTTTCAGCTGTCGCTGCTAGTTCTTGTTGGTGGCTATCAAAGAATCTGACACCCAGCGCTGATGCCATGCCTAAGCCGCCGTCATTTGTGGCCGAACCACCAATACCAATATAAATGCGTTCTACACCATGCTCCAGAGCATTTTTTATGAGCTGTCCGGTACCATAGGTAGAAGCTCGCATCACATTTAAAGACTCTGGCGCAATCAAGGTGATACCTGAAGCTGATGCCATTTCCAAAACAGCCGTTTTTCCATCGTCAATAATAGCATAGGAAGCGTTGACTGGGGTACCGAGCGGCCCTTGCACACAAACCGTAACCTTTTCACCGTGATTAACATCCAGAATAGCATCGACCGTTCCTTCACCGCCGTCTGCAATTGCAAAAATTTTAGTCTCATAATCAAGATATAGGCTACGGATACCCTCAGAAATATAGGTTCCAACCTCTTTAGAACTGGCACTGCCCTTAAAAGAGTCCGATGCAATGACAATCCTTTTCCCCATACAGATCCCTCCTGCTAATGTTTATTTACTCAGGCGGAAGAAAACCACCTTTGCGCATTTCTTCTTTCATCTTCTCTAGGACAGGGTCTACGGTTGCTTCCGTTGGCAAGATTGATTTACCGACATCCATTCCCATCAGATTGGCCATATCCTTAGTAGCAGCTGGGAAGCTTGCTGCATCTTGTGATAAACGAATTGGATTTAGTTTAAACTGAGCTTCCAAAGATTTGTCAAAATCACCAGCAACATAGTAATCATAGATGCTGCTAACTAACTGAGTATACATATTCGCTGTAGAGCAAACACTGCCGACAGCTCCTACGCAAAGTCCCGGAAATACAACGGTATCCTTACCTGTCAGCACTCGAAAATTAACATCCTGAGTCTGACGGACCAGTTCACTGCAAAAGGTGATATCTCCGCTTGATTCTTTGATACCAATAATATTGGGAACATCGTGAGCTAAACGGACAATAATATCCAGCGGAATCGTATAGCCGGAGCGCCCCGGGTTATTATAAAGCAGCATGGCTGTATCAGAAACGCTGTCCGCAATCGCTTTAAAGTGATGATACAGCGCTTCAGGAGTCGGCTTAATGAACATGGGATTCAGCACTGAAACAGCAGCAATGTCCCTTTTAGCAGCTTCCTGAGCAAGCTCAATGCATTTGCGGGTACGAATAGCACCGATACCAAAATAAATGGGAACACGGCCGGCAGCCTCTTCCAGCATGACATCCAGAGCCTGAAACATTTCATCGGGCTCAAACATGTAAAATTCTGAATTGCTGCCAAAAGCCAATATGCCATGGACCCCGTTTTCAATAACATGATTGACGATTTTCCTCAGTCTAGTATCATCAATATTTTCATCATCATCCACCGGTGTAATAATTGGGACGATGATACCTTTTACATCTTCTTTATTAAACACTGAGATTGTCTCCTATCTTACTAAACTTGGCTTTTTATTGTCAAACGTCCAATCTGGAATCAAATATTGCATAGCGATAGCATCATCACGCGCGCCTAGGTTATTATCAAGATAGAGCTGATGCGCTTTTTTGATAGCCTCTAGGTCTGGTTTGATGCCTAAACCGACAGAATCTTTAGCAATATGAATAAGTCCATCTTTAATCACATGAGGATTTTCTGTTAGCGCTTGGCCGTCCTGCCAAATATAATGCGTATCACAAGCATTGATGTCACCCGGTGCTGCAGCGGCCGCATGGGCCACCATAGCCAAGGAAATATCAAAGTGGTTGTTGGAATGAACGCCCCAAGTCATACCAAAATTGTGGCACATCTGAGCGACGCGGACAGAACCCTGCATGGTCCAGAAATGCGGATCAGCAAGCGGAATGGTTACAGAATGCAGAGCAACGGAATGCTGCATTTGCCGCCAATCTGTTGCAACCATATTGGTCGCTGTCGGAATACCGGTAGCTTTGACAAATTCGGCCATGACCTCACGGCCGCTAAAGCCGTCTTCAGCTCCGCAAGGGTCTTCAATATAAGCAGCAACGCCTTTTAAATCCTTACCGATTTCTATGGCTTCTTTCAAGGACCAGGCTCCATTAGGATCCAGAGTAATACGGGCATGTGGAAATTCTTTTTTCAAAGCCTTGATGGCCTTCGCCTCTTCTTTACCTTCCAGAACCCCGCCTTTAAGCTTGAAGTCCTTGAAGCCATAGCGTTTGTAGGCAGCCTTAGCTAAGTCAACAATAGCTTCCGGTGTCATGGCTTCCTTGCGGCGCAGGCGACCCCAGTCATCAGAGTCGTCATCTCCTTGTAGATAAGGAAGATCGGTTTTATTAGGATCAGCAACATAGAAGAGATAACCTAAGAAAGGCACATCTTCACGAACTTGTCCATCTCCTAAAAGAGCAGCCACCGGCACTTGCAGATGCTGACCCAAAAGGTCAAGCAAAGGCGTTTCTACTGCTGTTTGAACGTGAACAGTTGTCCGGAGGTCAAACGTTTGGAGACCGCGGCCGCCTGAGTCAAGCTGGCCAAATTGCTGACCAATTTCTTTGACAATATTTTTATATTCTCCGATACTGCGTCCGACAACTAATTCTTTAGCCTTTTCTAGCGTATCGGTAATTTTTTGGCCGCCCGGAACCTCACCGACACCCAAATTACCTGAACTGTCTTCCAGGATCACCACATTGCGCGTGAAATAAGGCCCATGAGCCCCACTTAGGTTTAATAGCATGGAATCATATCCGGCAACCGGATAAACATCCATGTTTACAACTGTAGGAACTGACATTTTTTATCCTCCAAAATTATCCTATCTAGCCGACGCTTTATTGAAAAATCTGAGCATCTAATTGCAAATCCGGTAAAACAGCCTGATTAAGTGTAAGTCCCAGACCCAGACGTGTTGGCACTTTCATCTTGCCATCGACCAATTCCACCTTTTCCTCAAAAAGACCGACGGTTTCAAACCATTCAAAATGTTCTACCCAAGCATCGCCGCTGTAGCAGGCTGTCAGCGGTAGATGGAGCTCCATGCTGTAGTGCGGCGCCAAGACTAAATGATTTTCTTCTGCCCGCTGGAGTACCTTTTGAAACTGTGTGATACCGCCGATACGCGGCGCATCTAATTGACAGACATCAAAAGCCCGTTTTTCAAAGAAAGGAACCCCTTCTTCGTAACTGGTCAGCATTTCTCCTGTTGCAATCGGTGTGCCAAGAGCTTGGGACAGGCGCAGATGCCCTTCAACATCGTGACAGGTCACAGGCTCTTCAAACCAAACCAGATTGTAGTCATCAAAATACTTACCAGCCTTAAGAGCCGTTGAGACATCCCACTGCTGATTGGCGTCAATCATAATAGGAACATCATCACCCAACGCCTTTCTTAAAGCAGCGACGCGTTTGACATCTTCCTTGTAGTCGGGTTGGCCGACCTTGATTTTTACACCGCCGACACCTTGTTCCAATACCGTATTCGCATGGGCAATAACTTCCTCAATAGTATCCTGCAAGAAACCACCAGTCGTATTGTAACAAGGGACGTATTCTTTATGCTGACCCAAAAGCTTACTCAAGGGCAGGCCGGCGCGTTTAGCCTTAATATCCCACAGAGCGATATCAAAAGGCGTGATTCCCTGCACAGCAACACCAGTATTGCCGATGGAAATACTAGACCACAATAATTTATTCCATAAGCGGCTGATATCGTTAGGATCCTGTCCTAATAGCAAGGGTGCATATTCCTTCGATAGAGCATACTGAGCCGGGCCACCATTACGCTTACAATAAGTATAGCCCATCCCCGTGTAGCCTGCTTCAGTTTCAATAAGAGCCGCTGTAATCATGACTTCTTTTAGGGGTGTCTGCTTACCTTGGATAACCTTGGCATCACTGACAGGCTTTTTGAGCGGAACGCGTATCAACTTTACTTCAACTTTTGTAATCTTATCTATCATATAACTAAGCCTCCATATTTAGCGGTGGCAAAAGACCGGCCGGTTAGGATCAAACTGCCAACCTTTTTCCAGATATTGCATGGCAATAGTATCGTCACGATCCTTGAATTCCATTTGATGGTAGAGCTCGTTTTGTTTTTGTAATTTATCCAAATCGATATCAACACCTAAACCGGGTTTAGTTGGAAGTTTGATTTTACCATCAGCAAAACTTAGCGGTTCTTTAAGCAAGGACTCACCGTCCTGCCAGATCCAGTGGGTATCGACCGGAGCAATCTTGCCTGGAGCTGCAGCCGCAACCTGTACAAAGGTCGCAAGTGTAATGTCAAAATGATTATTGGAATGCGAGCCCCAAGTTAGACCCCACTCATTCAAAAGATAGGCCATACGAACACTGCCATTTAGAGTCCAAAAATGCGGGTCGGCTAAAACAATATTGACGCTGCGCAGAGCCGCAGCATGGTGAAATTGCCGCCAGTTGGTCGCAATCATATTGGTCGCCACAGGAATTCCCGTGGCATCGCGGTATTCTGCCATGATTTCCCGACTGGAGAAGCCCTGTTCCGGACCGCACGGATCCTCAATATAGGTCAGCACATTTTTACGCTTTTGTGTCAAAGCCACTGCTTCTTCCAGTGTCCAAGCGCCATTAGGATCAATATTAATGCGGGCATCTGGAAAGGCTGCCTTCAAAGCGTCAACCGCCTTCATTTCTTCTTCACCGGCTAAAACACCGCCCTTTAGTTTAAAATTATTAAAACCATACTTATCTTTGAGCACGCGCGCCTGTTTAACAATAGCCTCGGGCGTCATCATTTCGGTTCGGCGCAGTGATTCCCAGCTGTCGCTGCCATCGCTTTTTTCATAAGGCAGATCAATCTTGGAAGAATCTGCTGAATAAAAGAGATAACCCAAGAATTCAACCTCATCACGTTGAATACCGCCTTCACCCAAAAGAGCAGCAATCGGCAGCTCTAGGAACTTACCTAGTAGATCCAGCATAGCGCATTCAACAGCTGCTTCAGACTGAACAACAAATTTTAAATTGGAAATATTTAACTGCTGCAGACCCTCACCAGTATCTTGGGCCGCTCTCTCACGGCTCCTGCGAATATTGGTCAGAACCTTGCGGTATTCACTGACCCGTTCACCAAGAACAAAGGGCTTATAGCTCTCAATCTGCTTGGTAATATGCTCTCCGCCGTGTATTTCTCCGATACCAAGATTACCGCTATCGTCTTTTAAAACAACAATATTTCTTGTAAAGTAAGGAGCGTGACAGCCACTTAACGTTAGCAAGGGGCTGTCATGACCGGCAACAGGATAAACAGCCATTTCAATGACTTTTGGTGCTTTCCCCATATTTTTCTCCTTTATTTAAGATACTAAGGCGTGAGCGACACAAAGCAAAATAGGAGATTCGACGAAGCGTCACAGGACGCTAGGAGAAGCTGTCTTTTTGCACAGTGTCGTAGCCGTGTTCAATTACATAAGATACTAAGGGCGTTAAGAAAGCGAGAAGAAAATAGGAGGCTGACGCCATGCGCTTTGCGCATAAGGCAGGCTATCTTTTACTCGACGTTCCTTCAAATGTGATAATTGGCCTTAAACAATACCAAACGAGGCGATAATAGCAATGAAAACTGAATTCAACAGAGGGAAAGCAGCTCCCAGCCAAAATTCATGATAGTAGCCTTCTTTATGAGTTAAATGAGTGTAGTTGAGACGGTTGATAACCGAACCATTGTGGGGTAGAGAGTCCAGACCGTAACAAGAGATATTAACCATACGGTGCAAAACATCTGCGCTGATACCTTGTTTTAAGAAACGCGGTGCAAAGACATTGAGCGAAATAGCTTCACCACCCGAAGCAGAACCTGTAATACCAGCAATTAAGTTCGTCGCAATCGCTAATTGAATCAGCGGCGGTCCTGGGATTTTGTCCAAGTTATTAACCAGATAATCAAAGCCTGGTGCCGCAGCAACAATACCACCGAAACCAACAACAGAAGCAACATTCATGATAGACTTCATCGTGGAATTGACACCGTCAGCCATGGTATTTTTAAAGTTAGCAAATTTATTATAGTAGAGAGCAAAGCAAGCCAAGCAGCCCAGAGTCAAAGAAAGGTAAGGAGGGACATTAAAAACATTCATAGCGACAATCAGAACAATAGAGGGCACAAGTGCTTTGATAAAATCTAACGTTGTCGTCTTTTTATCCATAGCCTTTAAGGCTAAAATTTGCGAAGCTTCTTCCATTTTGTGCCCAGTCTTTTCGAAACCTTCTCCGCGCTTTTCATTGCGTTTGAGCATCCACCAGATATACCAAGCCCCAAAGATGATGGATACGCCGGCAGCGATAATACCAAGTATGGGTGCCGCCGTTGGTTTGGTTCCTAAAGTTTTCATCGGAATCAAATTTTGAATGGCAGGCGAACCTGGTAAGATAGCTGTCCACATAGATCCACCATAAACCGCAACAGCAATGATGAAATGCCAAGGAATATCCAACTCTTTAAAAATACGGAAACATATAGGAGCAATGGTAAAGATAACAACGAAACCACTAACACCACCAAATGAGAGAATAGCCGTAATGAGAGAAAGACCCATTAAAACCCAAAACTTAGCATTTTTATTGCCCATCTTTAAAGACCACTCTGCAATCTTATTAGCAATATCTTGGGCTGCTCCACAGTCTCCGAGCATCGAACCAAGAATCGTTGCTGGTAAGAAAATCAAAAAATTGTCTTTTGCGAAATCAGCAAAAGCTGAGGCGTAGTCAGTCGTTAAACTCTTTGTCACTGGTAAGCCTGACAAGAGAATAACGATAAGAGAGGCAACCGGTCCTAAAATCAGAATAGGAAACTGCTTATAAGATCCCCAGATCAAAAAGGTCAAGGCAGCCAGAACACCTAACAAGCTAATTAGTCCACTGTCCATAATCGTACTCCTTTAGTATTGAAATTTAACATTGAGAAAGCAATTAACCAAGATAAAACACTTTATAGTGACATCCCTGCATTAGCATTCTCAATTACCGATGTCTGAGAATTGACAGGCTATCATAAATAACAACTCTATCCTCAGTTCCGATGGCTTCATGGTACCACATCCCTCTTTCTATGTTCAACGTTTCACAAACTATAGTTTACTAGAAAGTTTCCCCATGTTCTTTGGTATACATAACAAATCATTTTCTCAACAGCTAATCCTATTTAGAATTTCAAAAACTTAATGCTTTGGCTATAGCAATTGGAATGAAAGGAATAATCCGCACTATTTAAGCAATAGAAAGGCATGAGAGCCTAAAGATTATTCTCTTTTTGACACTTTTATCCAAAAAACTGCGACCGACTAACCATCGTTCTTTTTTATTACAAAAACTAATACCAAAAGTAGTATAATAACTCTAGCACCTGTGTAAGGATAAGGGGAGGAAAAACTTATGATTGAGGCTAGTGTCGTCCAGGATATCCTGACTCGTATGAAAAAAATTATCAATCAGGAACTGAACTTCTTTTCGACCGAGGGAGTCATTATTGCCAGCACCGATCCTAACCGTATCGGTCAAGTCAATCATGAAGGGGCGCAGTTTGCTCTTGATAAAAATCAGCCTATCGTCATTGAATTCGATAACCAATACGAAGGGGCTAAACAAGGGATCAACCTACCTGTTGATATTGATAACCAAATCGTTGGCGTTATCGGTATCACTGGCAAAAAAGAAGAAGTCGCTCAATATGGAGAAATTATTAAAGAGATGACCAAAGTTTTAATCCTAAATAACGCCGCTAGGGAGCTTGTTTATAATCGGCGCAATGTCCACCGAAACATTATTGATTATATTCAAAATGATGATCAGAGCGATGCTTTTTCAGTTGAAATGCTTTATGGTATCAATCTGTCGTCTAAAAAATATACAGCTATTGTTGGTTTGCCAAGCGATGATCGGCTCACTGAGCAGTATTTTGAGGATATTTCCAATGTCTATCTGGATTTAGAGCTTCTCTTGGGAGATGAGGAGGCCATTTTTGAAGTTAGGGGAAATATGATTCTGGTTCTTTTGCAGCTGCAACAGCCTTCAGCTGCTTCTAAAATTATTAAAAAAATAGAGAGTGTCATCAAAAAGAAGTACAAGATATCTCTATTGTTCGGTGTCGGAATGCCCGGTCAAGGAAAAGAGGAGTTAAATCGGAGTATCAGTCAAGCTAAAACAGCTCTTGGCTGGAATAAAACATTTTATCAAAAACGAGCACTATTATTTAGCGATATGGAATACGGACTTGTTCTACACAATATTGCCGATACTAATAAAAAGTATTTTTTAGATAAGATTTTTACCCATCTCTCTCAAAAAGACATTGAAGATATGATACCGCTTTTAGATACCTACGAGATTTGTAACGGCAGTATTAAAAAATGCGCTGAAAAACTATTTATCCACAAAAATACGGTCCAGTATAAACTCAATAAAATTACTGAGAAAACTGGCCATGATCCAAGAAAGCTTTCAGATTTTTTCATTCTAAAATTAGCTTCTATTCTCTACAAAATGCAAAAATAAACAGGCTCATCGAAAAAAGTCGAGAGTCTGCATTGCCAAATCCTATAGCATTAAGACGGAGGTACTTATTATGCATAATGCCTTATTACTACAACCTAAATTAGGAATCGGGACCTGGTTCTTAGGAGAAAAAGCATCTGCCGAACAAGAAGAACTGGCTGCCCTGCAGTATGCTTTGGATAGAGGGGTAACCATTATTGATACAGCAGAAATGTACGGTAATGGTAAAGCCGAGAGGTTGATCGGTAAGGCCATTCAGCCTTTCAATCGCGATAAGCTCTACCTTATTTCCAAAGTTCTTCCTTCAAATGCTAATAAAAAGCGTATGGAGTCCAGCCTCGATGCTTCACTTAAAGCCTTACAATCAGATTATTTAGACCTTTACCTCTACCACTGGCGTGGCGGAACCCCACTTTCCGAAACGGTGTCTGAGTTAGAACGTTTAAAAAGCAAGGGAAAAATCAAAGCTTGGGGGGTCTCTAATTTCGACCTAGAAGATATGGAAGAACTCTTAGCCTTGCCAACAGGCAGTCATTGCCAAGCTAACGAAGTTTTATATCACCTAGGCTCCCGTGGTATCGAATACTGTTTGAAACCCTTTCAGGACCAGCATCATATTCCTACGATTGCCTACTGTCCTTTAGCTCAAGCAGGATCCTTGCAAAGAAAGCTACTCCACAATAAGAGTCTCTCTGATATTGCCCAAGCATTACATATCAATATTTACCAACTTTTACTGGCTTTCACTCTGGCTCAGTCCAATATGATCTCAATTCCCCGAACAGGACAAGTGACACACATGAAGGAACTCATCGCTGCCCAAGACGTCAAGCTCACCCCTGACATTATGGAACAGCTTAACAAACTGTTTCCGGCACCCCAGCACCGAGTTCCTTTGGACATTGAGTAAAACCTGTCTTTAGACCTGTATACAAAAAAGCACCTAGCTATGAATGCCGTTAGGTGCTTTCTTATCTTAAATCACTAATTAGTTGTTGAATGACACGTGGACATGGTCCATGTGATTAGCTGTTGCATCACCACGGTCTGGCATGTCATTCCAAGTGTAAGCCGGACCATAGATATTATCGGTTGGAGCATAGAATTTTTGCTGATAAATCACGTAAGAGATATTATTTGCTTCCATGTTTGAAGTGGCATAATTAGCAACTTCTTGACCGAGTTGAGTATCATCATAAGTCATGACATCAACAGCATTACCAGTTCCGTGATCGCCTGAGTCACCTGGACGAACACCGCCGATATCAGTGGTTCCATAACGGTTAGCAACATCATTAGCGAAATTGGCTGCTGATGGTTGAAGACCTGTTGTATCAACAGAAGCATTTTGCGGAGCGGCTTGCTCAGTCGCTGTTGGCTGCTCTGCCTCTGGAGCTACTGGTGCCTGTTGGTCAGCAGGAGCTTCTGCTTGAGCTTGGCTTTCAGAAACTGGTACTGAAGCTTCTGACAAATTGTCTTCTGATGAAGCGGCGGGCATTTCTGAGCTGGCTGCTTGCTCGCTAGCTGGCTCTTGGGCTTGCGGAGCTGTTTGATCGGCCTGAACTTGTTCAGCCACTGGCTGCGCCGCATCAGTTGCTTGATTGTCTGGATTAACAGTTTCTGCTTGAGCTTGGTTCGCTGTTTCCGATGAAACTGGTGCTTGACTAGCTACTTCTGAAGTTTGAGCTTGCTCAGATGCAGGTGCCTCCGGAGCAGGCATAGCTTGGCTAGTATCAGCAGCTGGTGCTTCACTCGAAGCTGGTGTTTCAATAGCATCCAAAGAAGTTGTATTGTCACCAACGGTCACCTGATTATTGGATAAATCAACAGAAGCTTGTGGAGCTGTTTGATCGGCAGCCTGAATAGTCACACCTGTCGCACTGTGGTTAGCATCATAAGTGGCCGTAATGACAGTGCCTGGAAAAATCACATTGACATCCGCAATGGCATTGACCTTAGCCAAGACATTAACATCAATTCCCATAGCTTCGGCAATCGTGCTGAGCGTATCACCTGGCTTAACAGTATAGGTTGTTGTGTCACCTTGGTTAGCCAAGTCAGCTTTAACTTCTTCGACAGAACGGGGCGTCCAGTTTTGATTGGCATTGACATCTTCAGCCTGAACTTTAGTGGCTGCAAAGATAGACAAAGCAAGTGTTGAGGCTAGTAGCATTTTTTTATTGAATTTCATGTTATAGTCCCTTTCTTCCTACCCAGTCAAATAACTGAGTTTTATTGGATGAGGCCCGCCACCAAAGAAGCGAACACGCCTAATCATTTTTAGTACGCTATCTATCCTAACATAGATTTTTTAAAAATCCACTTCAACTGCTTGCCTTAACAAAAGTATATTATAGCTGTAACATTTGACTTATTTGTCACATATCACTAACTAGTATTAGATTAGGTTGAACTCACGAGATATCCTCTCAATGCTTATTGTACCTGTAATGCTCAAATACCTGCTCAATTTTCGGCATTAGGCCATGTAACCAAATGACATTGAAGTAAATAAGAGGCACCACTGCCACGAGATAGAGAAAGAAAATCCAGAGGCTTGTCACTGCCTGTCCATAATGAAAAAGCATGGGAATCACCAAGGGTAATTCCAGAATAGCGGTAACAACACCCGGAACATAGCCCTTAAACCAAAAGCAACTGAAATAGTGAAAAAGGAAGTGCAATTTGTAACCTGCTAGAACAGCCAGATAAAAGAGGAAATTCCCACTGACTTGACAAGACAATAGAGAGCAATCAACACCAAGAGAAGAGCAGTAAGTCACTGTATGAAAAAGTACGCTCACCATGGCAGTAACGGATATTGAACCCTATTCCGTTAAAGTTTTAACGATAGCCGTTGCTGCTTTAGCAACTGACGGATATCTATGCAAAGACAAACCATCACTTCACGGACCCGTAACAATGATGGCTATTTATCCCAAGATGAACGATGGTCGAAAGCCTAGATCAATGTCTAAAATGACGAACTCCTGTGAAAACCATGGCAATTCCGTATTTATCCGCCGCTTCAATGACTTCTTGGTCACGCACTGAACCACCTGGCTGGATAATCGCCTTGATGCCTGCAGCTGCAATTTCTTCAACATTATCAGCAAAGGGGAAGAAAGCATCACTGGCAAGAACTGCCCCATCAAGACGGTCCGCTGCGTGTTCCAGAGCAATCTTAACTGCTCCAACTCGGTTAGTCTGACCCGGACCAAGGCCGAGTGTCATGTGGTCGTTGGCCACTAAAATCCCATTTGACTTAACGTATTTGATGGCTTTCCAAGCGAATTCAAGCGCTGTTTGCTCCTGGTCATCAGGCTGACGCTTGGTAACAACCTTCCAGTCAACTGGATTTTCCTTGACCACATCTTGGTTTTGTACCAACATACCGCCGACAACACCGGTATACTCTGCTTCTACTTCGCTGGCTTCTTGAGCGTCAAAAGGCAATACCAAAATGCGTAGGTTTTTCTTTTTAGTCGTAAGAATTTCAAGCGCTTCATCTGAATAAGACGGTGCAATGATGATTTCTAAGAAGATGCTGTGCATTTTTTCAGCGGTAGCCGCATCTACCTCACGGTTGAGCACAACAATACCACCGAAAATAGAAACGGGGTCAGCCGCATAAGCATTGTCCCAAGCGCCTTCAATCGTGTCAGCCTGACCGATACCGCAAGGGTTCATGTGTTTGAGAGCAACGACAGTCGGACGATCCGTAAAATCACGAATAATACGGATGGCTGCATCAGCGTCACGAATATTATTGAAAGAAAGCTCTTTACCATTAAGCTGTTTGGCTGAAGCAATGGAATACTCGGTCGGAATCGCAGACTGATAGAAATCCGCATCCTGCTGTGGATTCTCACCGTAGCGCATAGGCTGTTTGAGGTCGTAGGTAATGGTCAGCTTTTCAGGCTTGGTTTCACCCACTTGCACTGTGAAATAATCGGCAATCAGTGCATCATAAGCTGCTGTATGACGATAAACCTTGGCTGCTAAGCGTTGACGTGTTTCATAAGTTGTCTCCCCAGCTTCTTTAAGCTCATTGAGAACCACTGCATAATCCCTAGGATCCACGACAACCGTGACACTAGCATGATTTTTCGCAGCCGAACGGAGCATAGACGGACCACCGATGTCAATATTTTCTACAGCATCGGCATAAGTAACATCTGGTTTGAGGATGGTCTCCTTGAAAGGATAAAGATTGACCACCACGAGATCGATGAGCTCAATATTATTGTCTCTTGCAGCCTGCAAATGGCTATCCAAGTCACGGCGAGCCAAAAGACCTCCATGGATCTTAGGATGGAGTGTCTTAACACGGCCATCCATCATCTCAGGAAAACCTGTCACATCGTCAATGGCGATCGTGTCAAGCCCCGCCTCATCAAGGACCGTTTTGGTGCCACCAGTTGAAATAATATCCCAACCGAGTTTTTTAAGTTCTTGGGCAAACTCTACGATGCCCGCTTTATCTGAGACACTAATAAGTGCGCGTTTAGTCATGATTTTTCCTTTCGTTGATACTTTTTAGCATCGTATCCATGTTGCTTATTTTTTTATTTCTATTCTATTAGTATTTTCTGATTTTGGGTGCTTGGTAGGTTTTTATAAATTCTTCTATCTCTACTAAATTATCAGAGAAGAGAATTTTATCGCGGTCTATCTGACTGAGAAATCCTTCCCTTACCATATCGTCATATTGGTCTTGTAAGCGATCAAAATACCCAGCTACATTATATAAAATACAAGGGGCATCATTTTGACCAATCCGAGACCAAGATATGACTTCCGTAATTTCTTCTAGAGTTCCCGGACCTCCCGGGAGAGCAATAAACACCTCTCCAAGTTCAACCATTTTTGCCTTACGACTAAGCATATCATCAACTACGATTAGCTCATTTATATCGGAATGTGCGATTTCTCTATCCTTTAAAAAACTTGGGATAACTCCTATAGCATAACCTCCATTCGCTAGAACAGTATCCGCTATAAGCCCCATAAGGCCGATTTTGCCGCCACCATAAACTAAGTCATGACCATTATGAGCCAGCCATTGTCCAAGTTCTCTGGCTTTAGTTTGGTAAATATCCTTATGGCCCAAGCTAGCTCCACAATAAACCGTTACTTTCATGGTGCAAATCTCTTTTCCAATTTATTTTTATGGGTTTCCATAATATCCTCTAAGGAAATTTGATATTTGTCCGCCAAGATAAAAATATTATCCAACACATCTCCCAACTCTTCCTTGATATCAGCAAGATTTTCAGCATCACCTTGAACGAGCTCATCAGGCCTATCCCGACCGATCTCTCTTTTTCTAACAGCCTGTGCTAACTCACCAACTTCTTCTGTCAAAAAGTTACAGCGGATAAAAACATTATACTGATACCAATGGCGCTTTTTATAAAAAGTACTGACCCACTTTTGATAATCTTTTAGATCCATTATTTTTCCTCAACTTCAAGTTCTCTCAGCACCTCTGGATACAACTGATACTCAGCCTCATGGATCCGAGCTTCAAAGGTTTCAATGGTGTCATCAGCTAGGCGTGGCACGCGCACTTGTTTGATAACTTTGCCCGTATCAACTCCACTGTCCACCCAGTGTACCGTTACACCGCTCTCAGAAACACCAGCTTTCCAAGCATCCTCAATACCATGGGCACCAGGAAATTCCGGCAGGTAGGCGGGATGAATGTTAATAATGCGACCTTCATAGGAAGTCAACAGAGTTTCACCGACAATTTTCATGTAACCAGCGAGAACAATTAGATCTATCTGATGTTGCTCCAAGAGTTCCAAGATAGAGGTTTCATAGTCAGCCTTATTGTTGAATTCCTTAAGTTCAAAGGCATAGGACAAAACATCTAGGTTCTGTGCCCGCTCAAGCACATAGGCATCTCGATGGTCTGAAAAGAGAAACTCAACGGGGAATTGCTCAGCAATAACTTGGAAATTGGAGCCATTACCAGAAGCAAAGACTGCGATCTTTTTTCCCATTACTTGATCACCACACTAGCGTCAGTTTTTTCCACAATGCGACCCAACTCATAGGCAGCCTCATCTAGCAGTTCCTTGACGCGGCCGACATTTTCAGGACTAACAGCCAGCATCAGGCCAATACCCATATTGAAAATTTCAAACATTTCTTGGTGTTTGATATCGCCGTATTTTTCAAGAGCCTTGAAAATTGGTAGAACAGGTACCTTATCTTCTTCGATTTCAGCTGCCAAATGGTCACCAAACATACGGGGAACGTTCTCGATAAAGCCACCGCCTGTGATATGGGCAATCCCATTGACTAAGCCTTCCTTAACCAGAGGCAGTACTGACTTAACATAAATCCGTGTTGGCTCAAGCAGGACTTCCTTAAGTTTTTTGCCGTCTAATTCCGGCAATTCTTCCTCACCGGTATAGTTCGCAAAGACATGGCGCACCAAGGAATAGCCGTTAGAATGGATACCGCTTGAGGCCAAGCCAATCAGAATATCACCAGCCTTGACCTTTGACCCATCAATGATTTGGGATTTTTCAGCGATTCCGACTGCAAAGCCCGCTAAATCGTAGTCATCTTGGCCATACATACCAGGCATTTCAGCCGTTTCCCCGCCGATAAGAGCCGCACCAGCCTGCACACAGCCTTCAGCGACACCAGCAACAACCTGTTCCAACTTGGCAGGCTCATTTTTGCCAGTAGCCACATAGTCTAGAAAATAGAGAGGCTCAGCACCTGCAGCAATGATGTCATTGACACACATGGCAACACAGTCTTGACCAATGGTATCGTGCTTATCATATTTGATAGCCAGCATGAGCTTGGTTCCGACACCATCTGTTCCCGATATGAGAACAGGCTCTTTAACACCAGTCGTCGTCAAATCAAACATACCACCGAAGCCCCCAAGAGCTCCCATGACACCCAGACGCTCTGTGCGTGCGACATGTTTTTTGATACGCTCGACCACTTCATAACCAGCCTCAACATCAACACCTGATTGAGCGTAAGCATTCTTTGTCATAATCTAAAATACCAAGAACGTTGAAAAAGTTCACCAGACTTTTTTAATCAGGCAATAGAGAAAGCTGGGCTTTCCCACTAGCAACTAATACAACGTTCAATTCCTTTCATTTTGTCGTTTTGAAAATAACAGAATAACTGTTTATTTTCTTCAATAAAAACTCGTTTTCTCTTTCAGGCTTTCCAAATAGCGTTCTTCATAGTCATACAGCGGCGTTGGATAATTGCCATCAAAATAAGCGACACAGAGACCACCATTTGGCGCATCTGTCTTCAACCCAACCGATTCAATCAAGCCTTCCTTAGACAAGTAAGTTAAACTATCTGCACCGATGATTTGACGGACTTCCTCAACACTATGATTAGCTGAGATAAGCTCCTTGCGATCTTGAATATCGATACCATAAAAACATGGATAAGCCAAAGGCGGGCTGGCAATAGCCACATGTACTTCTGCTGCCCCTGCTTCACGAAGGAGCTGTACAATCCGACGGCTGGTTGTTCCACGAACAATGGAATCATCGATCATAACCACACGCTTTCCTTTAACCACACCAGATACAGCAGAGAGCTTCATGCGTACCCCTTGCTCACGTAATTCCTGAGTCGGCTGGATAAAGGTTCTTTGCGTATACTGATTTTTGATCAGCCCCATTTCATTTGGTAAACCAGATTCTTCTGAAAAACCCATAGCTGCAGATAAGGAAGAATTAGGAACACCAACGACAATATCTGCCTGCTGATGAAACTCTTGAGCCAGACGCTTACCCATGTGCTTACGAGCCGTGTGGACATTGACCCCTGCAATAGTGGAATCAGGACGGGCAAAATAGATATACTCCATAGAGCAAATAGCTAACTGCGTTTTGGTCGTATAATGATCATACTGAATACCATCTTTATCAATGATGACTATTTCCCCAGGATTAACATCTCGAACCCACTGAGCACCGACAACCTCAAAGGCACAGGTTTCACTAGATACCACCCAAGCGCCATTCTTCATACGACCAACAGACAAAGGACGAAAACCATTAGGATCCAGAGCGGCAATCAGTTTATCCTCAGCCATGAGCAGGTAAGCAAAACCACCTTTAATAGTATTAAGCGCTTCTTTAACCTTATCAATAAAGTTTTCTTGCTGACTGTGACGAATCAGGTGGATCAAAATCTCACTATCTGAAGTACTAGAAAAGATGGCTCCTTTGTCTTCCAACTGAGCTCTCAAAGTCTGAGCATTGGTCAGATTACCATTGTGAGCCAAGCCTAAGTGACCGTCGTGAAAGCGAAAATGAAAGGGTTGGATATTATCAATTGTAGCTTCACCAGCTGTCGCATAACGAACATGGCCAATAGCAGCCTGCCCTGTTAATTTTTCCAAATCAGCTGGATTGTTAAAAACTTCTGACACCAGTCCTGTATCGCGGTGACGCAAAAGTGTCCCATCATCGTTGGATAAGATACCTGCACCTTCTTGACCGCGATGCTGAAGACTATGGAGGCCAAAATAAGTTACCTGCGCAGCTTGAGGATGACCCCAAATACCAAACAGACCACATTCTTCATTAAGAGATTTTACTTCGTATGTCATTGTTTCTCCTATTGTTGAAAACTAATTTTATTCTGATAAAGCCCAATCTTCTAAAAGAAAATTAGGAATCTCATTCGGCTCTACTCTCTTATAGTTAGTTGCCTCTATATTATTTCCTAAATTAGGTTCACCAAAAAGTTCTTGACTAAGCAATACTAATTTTTCATCTGTCCTTATTTGATCTTTGACTTTTGGAGAAAAATAATAATTTTCAGTATACGCAAATATCAAGTAATTAAGAAACTCTAACTTCTTTAGTCGAGAGCTACTATTAAATTGACTTTTTAAAGATTTATACTTCCTATCTCTTTTATGATAAAAAGCCAATACCATTGTATTTTCTCTTAAGGGAAGAACTGCCAGATGTAATTTCTGAATACGATTTTCTTTTGAAAAGTCTTTTGTATTATTAATGGGATACCCGTACATATCTCTAATCAAAGTTAACGAACCTTGAAATGCAATCGGTGTCTTATAAGGAAGTATTTCATGGAAAATAACTTGATAGCTGCCTGTGAGATTGTTTTCGATCACATCTTTATGTATTGAAATTTCATTTAAAAAATCTTCAATATCGTAATCAAAGGAATTATGAACATCTTCCAGTCTTTTGGATAAACCGTTCAAATAATTTTCAGAGATGTCATTATAGTTTATTTTTAAAACTCTTGTAACATTTTCAAGTGACCATAATTTTTGATGCTCATACTTTTCTCTTTTTCTTCTGACTAGTTCTAAAAGAAAATTTTTTAAAGCAATTTGGGCTAATATTTTATCATTTGGATAACTCAGTAAATTGTTTTCATTTTCATACTCTTGAAAATAGAGTGAATCACAGTCATTACATATAGTTTGAATAGTTCCTGAATTATTCAAACCTCTTTCATTCTCAATATCATTACCAATTAAATAGCTAGATTGAAGCAACATACCAGATTCTGTGATATTTTTTAATGATAATTGAGGAATTGTATGCGAATTACAAAAACCATTTCTTACTTTTCCACAAAGGACACATTCCTTAGGTTTTACAGCCTCTCGCATTTCTTTTCGGGATTTAGATACGAACTTTCTAAATTCCATTTGATTATCAATATCTATTGTCTTTTTCGGCATTTTGCTATCTTTCCTTCAGTGCTACGATACGTTGCTTTAATTCCCTGTAAAGTAGCTGACCGCTGATTCAAAGAGTTTTTGGTCTTTATTACCCGGAATATTTTGAAAGAGACCATCTTCATAACGCTCAGAGTGTCCCATCTTACCAATAATTTGACCGTTCTTGCTGGTAATCCCTTCAATAGCATAACTGGAACCATTTGGATTGTACTTAGAATCCATAGATGGCTGACCATCAAAATCTACATATTGACTCCAGATTTGGCCATTATCACGCAGTTCAGCAAATTCTTCAGCAGTTACGACAAATTTACCTTCACCATGTGAAACCGGTATTGTATGAACATCACCAACTTCAACGCCTGTCAACCACGGTGAATTAGTATTAGCAATCCGTGTTTCTACCATTTTTGCCACATGCTGATTGGCATCATTATAGAAAAGAGTTGGACTAGTTTCAGACGCTGCTTCAAAGTTACCATAAGGCAGTAAACCAGACTTGACTAAGGCTTGGAAACCATTACAAATACCAATGATGAGCCCACCGCGTTTAATGAAAATTTCAATAGCTCGACGAACCTTATTGTTTAACAAAATGTTGACAATAAATTTAGCTGAACCATCTGGTTCGTCAGCAGCTGAGAAGCCACCTGCAAAAAAGATGATATGAGCCTTGTCAATCTTGTCAACCATAGTGTTAACAGAACTGTCAATAGTAGCCGCGTCTAAAGTAACAAATGGAACTAGTTCAACTTGAGCACCAGCCGCCTCAAAGGCTTTGGCTGAATCGTATTCTGAATTGGTTCCAGGGAAAACAGGAATGTAAACCAAAGGCTTATCTATCTTGTTCTTAGCCTCTTTGACAACCATTGTTGAGACAGCTGGTACTTCTTCAAGTTCCATCGCCTGTTTAAATTCAGTCGGGTAAACCTCCTCAAGTTTGCCTTCAAAAGCTGACAGAAGCTTTTCCCCAGACATGTTGACACCATTGACAAGGAGTGTAAAGTTTTCACTGGTTTGACCCAACTTGACAGCTCTGTCAATCTGATCAGGAGATGTAAAGACAAAGCCTCCCAGCTGACCTGTCAAGATAGTGTCAACTCTGTCAATATTGATATCTACCCCGATATGATTACCAAAAGCCATCAGAGCCAGACTCTCCATCAAACCACCGTATTTGATGGCAGATGCTGCTGTAATCTGATAATCTTCTTGCAGACTTGCAAAAGTCTCAAAGTTTCGCTTAATCAGATCAAAATCAATAGATTGACTCAGAGCTTGACCGGGAAGGTAGTAGATATTTTCTCCAGCTGTTTTAAATTCTGGCGAGAGAATCTTATCGCTATTGGCTGTTGTTACTCCGAAAGCTACCAGAGTTGGCGGAACCGTCAATTCTTCAAAGGTACCAGACATAGAATCCTTACCGCCGATAGAAGGCAAGCCTAATTGAATCTGAGCTTCAATAGAACCCAGCAAGGCTGCTAGAGGCTGACCAAAGCGTTCTGCTTTCTTGTCCATTCGCTCGAAATACTCTTGATAAGAGAAACGAGCCTTGGACCAATCCGCCCCTGTCGCTACCAAACGAGCCGTCGCTTCAATAACAGCATAGGCTGCTCCATGGTAAGGCGACCATTCAGCCAAATAAGGATTGTAACCTTGAGCCATAACTGAAGCAGTCTTGGTTACCCCATGCTCAACTGGTAATTTTTGCACGGAACTTTCTGGTGGAGTAATTTGATAGCGACCGCCCAGTGGATGGTTGACCGTTGACCGGCCGACCGAGCTATCAAAGATGGTCTGCAAACCTTTCTGACTAGCATGGTTGAGATCAGCAAGGACCGCAAGCGTATCTGCCTCTAGATTAGTTTGCGATGTCCGCCGTACTTCAGGCAAGTTTAGTTTTTTATCCACAACCTTGGCATCAACTACGACACGAACACCGTTAGTATCAAGAAAAGAGCGTTCAAGATTGACAATAGTTTGGCCATTCCAAGTCATAACCAAATTGGTTTTTTGAGTAACCTCAGCCACAACCACCGCCTGAATATTTTCCTTAGCAGATTCGGTAATAAAGGCATTCACATCTTCTGGACGAACCACAACAGCCATCCGTTCCTGACTTTCTGAAATGGCAATTTCGGTTCCGTTAAGGCCAGCATATTTGAGCGGTACCTTGTCCAAATCAATTTTCAAACCATCAGCCAGCTCACCGATAGCCACACAAACACCGCCAGCACCGAAATCATTAGACTTCTTAATCAGACGAGTCACTTCTTTTTTACGGAAAAGCCGTTGAATCTTACGTTCTTCTAAAGCATTCCCTTTTTGAACTTCTGCACCAGCAGTTTCAACCGATTCCACCGTTTGCACCTTGGAAGAACCCGTCGCCCCGCCAACACCGTCACGCCCAGTCTTACCGCCAAGAAGGATAACGACATCACCAGCCTCTGGCTTTTCGCGAACAACATTCTCCTTAGGTGCCGCACCGACGACTGCCCCCAGCTCCATCCGCTTAGCCACAAAACCTGGGTGGAAGTATTCTTTAACATAAGTAGTCGCAAGTCCAATCTGATTGCCGTAGGAAGAATAGCCATGAGCAGCCGTTTTAGAAATGACCTGTTGGGGCAATTTCCCAGCTCTGGTTTCAGCGATTGGTGTCGTAATATCACCAGCTCCTGAAATCCGCATAGCCTGATAGACATAAGAACGACCTGACAATGGATCGCGAATAGCCCCACCGATACAGGTAGCTGCACCACCAAAGGGTTCAATTTCTGTCGGATGATTGTGGGTTTCATTCTTGAACATGAGGAGCCAAGGTTCTTTGATCCCATTAACATCAACTTCGATTTCAACCGAGCAGGCGTTGATTTCGTCGGACACCTCCATATCATCCAGACGGCCATTTGCCCGTTCATACCGACCAAAGATTGTTGCCATATCCATCAGGGTTTGAGGCTTATCATCACGGCCTAATTCATGCCGCATAGCTAAATATTTATCATAGGTTGCCTGCAGCTGTTCCTGAAACTTGGATTGCGAAAAATCAACGGCTCTAAGTTCTGTTTCAAAGGTTGTGTGACGGCAGTGATCGGACCAGTAAGTATCCAAAACTTTGAGCTCTGTTTCAGTAGGAACCCGTCCCAACTTTTTAAAGTAATCCTGAATAAAGAGAAGGTCATCCACTTCCATGGCCAGACCTTCTTTGACCTTATAGGTTTTGAAGTCTTCCGCCGAATAAGCCGCAAAGAAATCTAAACGAGGAATAGTCTTATCAGAAGCCGCAAAAGTTTGCGGTGCCAAGCCTTGATTAATATCCTTAAAACGGGAGTCCACCGGATTAAGGAGATAGTCTTTAACGGCCGCTAGTTCTTGGTCTGAAATATCCCGATTGACCAGATAAAGTTGAGCTGTATTAACCTGAATGTCCGGACTACCGCCCAATAGTAAGAGAGCTTCCTTAGAACTGGCTGCCCTTTGATCAAACTGACCCGGCAAGGCTTCAATAGCAAAGTAAGTGTAAGTTTTCAAAGCCTTTTTAACCTCAGTCTCATCCAAAACGTGATCGGTTACTTTTTCAGAAAAAATATGGGCCTCAGCCTTAGCCAAAAGATCCGACTTAATATTGAAAACATCATAAACCTGAACTAAACGCAACTTTTTCAAACTCGACAACTGTAAATTATGTCTCAATTCCCTAACTAAAGAAACAGCTTTCATCTGAAAATCAGCCTTTTTCTCCACAAAAATCCGCTTATCCATGATTAAATCCTTCGTTTTAAATTTCCTAACTCGTATTTCTATCTGCTTAGCCAATCAGCCTAGTCTAGACCTTGCAACTTTTCCAAAACAACTTCATAGACATCAGTCAGATTCCCTAAATCCCTGCGGAAAACATCTTTATCCATGTGATGGCCTTGGACATCCCAAAGACGGCAGTTATCTGGCGAAAATTCATCTGCCAAAATAATCTTTCCATCCTTGTCAAAACCAAATTCCAACTTGAAATCAATCAATTTCAAACCGATTTGGCCGAACCAGCCTGTCAAGAGTTCATTGATGCGGCGAGTCTCTTCCTTGAGAAAGGCGATTTGCTCATCAGTGGCAATCCCCAAAAACTTAATATGTTCATCATTGATAAAGGGATCATCTAAATCATCATTTTTGTAGTAGAATTCAACAATTGGACTTCCAAATTTGATGCCTTCTTCCATACCAAAACGTTTAGCAAAAGAACCCGCCGTATAATTTCTAAGAACGACTTCCAAAGGAATAATTTTAACTCGCTTGTTGAGCTGTTCAGTCTCTGATAATTGCTTAACAAAATGGGTAGCCACACCTGCCGCATTTAATTTCTCAAAGATTAAAGACGAGATTTGATTGTTGAGTACTCCCTTGCCCTTAATGGTCTCCTTACGAGCTCCATTGAGCATGGTTGCTTGGTCCTTGTAAACCGCTACAATCTCATTCTCGTCTTCCGTATTATAAATATCTTTGGCCTTACCTGTATAAATCAGTTGTTTTTTCATCAGAATGTTCGCCTTCCATGTTTGTTACCCTAGATTTTAACACAACTCAGTAGCTTATTCAACATTTTACAAACAATATAATATTACATTATTATTAATGTTCGGTTTTAGTCTGAAAGCACTCAATTTCCCCAGACTTGTTACTAAAAAACCCCATGATAGACTACTTTCGACGCTAAATAGTTTCAAAATCAACTACGCTGGTGGTTTTATTGTTTTTCACTGTGTGAAAAACTTGCTTCAATCCATCATAAAAACGAGGCCTTTTTAAAACCTCGTTTCTCTTTAATTTTGCTAATGCGTTCACCTAAAAGGTAAACAAAACCATCGTTGCTGCTAGCAACAAAATTGCAACTAACCTTTTCATTTTCTCTATCCTTTCTTTTCGATATTTTCATTATATAAAATCTTCACCAAAAAGAAAGTGACATTCATGTCACTAGACTAGATCATCCTCAGCTTTTTCATCACGCAGACCATCTGCTAAAACCTCATCTCCCAACAAGGTTGCGAAGTTAATGGCTTGATCATAAAGCTGAGTAGCCCTCTCTTTGTCCTCCTCAATATTAAGATAGTATTTAGCCTCCACCATCATAACACTAGGCCGATAGATAGGCTGTTGGGTCTTCTCAATCAGCTGGTAAATCTTCTTGATCACCGGCAGAGTTGCCTGATAATTCCCATGTTGTACATAAACACCTAAGACTGAAATAAGAATTGATAAGAGGTCAATATTATAGAGCTCATTTGTCGAAGGTTCTTGCTCTAGTAGACGATTTTTTAACTTATTGAAAAGTTTTTTATCATAATATTTTTTGTTATGAATTCCAAACAAGTAGTAGCCAACAACCATGAGGTCATTCATAGTATAGACTTTTTTCCTTTGAATCTGCTCGAAAGCGTCCTCATAAACCTCTTTGATATCTACTATCTTTTGCGTTTGGCTCCAATTTAAAATCTTTTCCGAAAGGTCTAAAAAGAGCAGTTCCTCCTCAGGCAATACCGTGAAATACTTTTCGTAGGCTTCTTCAATCATGGCCTGTTTTTGCTCCACTCGTTCAGGATCGCCATAGGTGGGAAATTTTACTAAACGATGCTTGAGTTCAAAATAATCAGCCGGAATAGCTAGGCTTTCCTCCGCTAATAAATCAGAAAGTTCGACCTTTAACTGCTTAGCAATGTAAGCCAACTTCTCTAGTGATGGTAACGATTCTCCCTTTTCAATACGAATCAACTGACGAACAGTCAGATGACTACCATCGCGACAGACTGAGTCTCGAGAGAGATTTCGGCTTTCTCTAGCCTGACGAATTCTGGGACCAATTGTTGATTTGAAAGGCATAAAGGCCCTCCTTCTAGCTTTTATTACCCTTCATCTCTCATCTCTATTTTATCAAATATTAGTATCGTTTAAATAACAATCTTGTATCTTTATTTACAGAAAAAGTTAAGATTCTAAAACTTAAACAAAGATTAAAATTTCCTTTTTCCCAGCAAACAAAAAGGGGAGTAGAATCAACCCAAAAAATTGAAAATTTTGGTTCTCACCACGTCCTGATTTTAAGGTTGTGACCTGAAATGGTCTCTCCCCAGACCATTTTACTCCCATCCTCGCACAATTGATTAGGATGGTCGCTAACAAGGGGTTAGGACCTCAGTGCTTCATTGGTGCTAGCTAAAGCACCTAATGAACTGTGCAGGGGTAATAGTCACCAAGTCTTACTCCCAGCTACTGCGTCAAACTCCTATTACTGCAAAAATAAAAGACTGGAATACTTTTTTCCAGCCTCGACTTCCTTATTTTCCAATTCGACCTTCTAAGTAATCTAACATATCTCCCAACTTTACTATATCTTCAATGTCATCATCTGGAATTTCGACAGAAAATTCATCTTCAAGATTGACGACAAATTCCATTAGATCAATAGAATCAACGCCAAGTTCATCCTTTAAAGATGTATCTTCTGTTACCTCCATGTCCTCATGATGCATTTGTTCCTTAATCATTTGACTAATCTTGTCAAAAATTTCATTTCTGGTCATTTGCTCTCCTTTCAAGAAGATTCATAAAGTATATAGTAAGGATGTTAGGGGAGTCCGATCAGCTCCATTTTTATTTACTTTTTTCTCCTTTCTTATCAATGGTCCTCCTTAGAGAATTCATCTACAATCTTATCTACAACCTTGTTTTCCAACATAGTGCGGACCTGCTTGATAGTATAATAAACAGATGTAGCATCACTAGAACCATGGCATTTCACAACAGGAGCCTGCAGTCCAATCAGAACAGCCCCTCCAGCTGAAGAATAATCCATAATCTCCCGCATGCTATAGAGGCTATCTTTAAGGAAGAAAGCTCCTAATTTTGCCTTTTTCCCGCCATTTTTGATAGCGGATTTCAAAGCAGAAAGAATAGAGAGACCAGTTCCTTCAATGGTTTTCAACACAGCATTACCAGTAAAACCATCTGTTACAACAACATCAGCTATCCCGTTAAGAAGTTCACGCGCTTCAATATTTCCGATAAAATTAATTGCAGGCTCCTTGGACAGAAGGTCATAAACCTCTTTACGCAAGGGATCTCCCTTGGTACTTTCAGTCCCATTATTTAAAAGACCAACCCGAGGTTTAGTTATCCCTTGTACAGCTTCCGAATAGAAGGAGCCCAAGATGCCATACTGATGGAGGTGCTGAGCCGTGTTTTCAGCATTGGCTCCCAAGTCTAACATAACAAAGTTTCCCCCATCAATAGTTGGTATAGTAGACAGTAAGGCTGGCCGATCAATCCCTTTGATGCGACCAACAACAAATAGTCCAGCTGCTAGAAGAGCCCCTGTATTACCAGCAGAAATGACTGCATCAGCCTGACTATCCTTAACAGCTTGAGCTCCCAAGACCATGGAGGCATTTTTCTTTTGTCGAATGGACTTGACTGGCTCATCATCCGAATCGATTTTTACTTCGGTATGGACAATCGAAACACGATCACTGGCCTTTAAATATTTTTTTATTTTTTCTTCATGACCGTAAAGTTTAATCTCGATATCCGTAAATTCACCAAGGGCTTGATTTACCCCCTCTACAATAGCCTGGGGGGCGTTATCTCCGCCCATAGCATCCACAGCAATTGTCTTCATTTCGATCCCCTTTTCAGTCTCTTTAGTGTCAGTATTATAGCATAATTTACCCCGCTTTTCATCCCCAGTTAGTAACAAGTCCCAGCAAATTTAGCAAAACGTTTTAATCCAATTAACTTTATCAATATCCTATTCATAGGTTTACTAACTTTATCATACCCAAGAGCCAAGAAAAAGACCTAGACCTTACTAATCCAGATCTTTCACTTATTTCATAATATCGCCCCAGCTAGATAAATCATCAATAAATTTTTTGGATTTTAAATGTAGCCCAACATAATTTTCATAAATATCATCAATAAACTTCCGCAATTTTCGCTTCATTTCAGGTTTAACCGAAATTGTTTTCAAATCATCAAAAGAGATGGTTTGAAAACGATCCAAAAGATAGAGAACATTGGGATCTAGATGACTGCGATGGCTATCCTTTTCATAATGCTGAGGGCAAAGAAGCCCCGAATATTGGTAAGAAAAATCAAAAGGCAGACCGATACGGTGACAAAAGACACATTCATGAAAATTTAGGCGAACACCAAAACGCTCTAAAATCTGTATTTCAAAAATATTGGTCAAAATCTCATAGTCTAACCCCTGCTCCATCATCTCCAAGGTCTTAACTAGAAAATCAAAAAGGGGAGCATCACGGAGGCCATCATCAATAGCTGCATCTACCAAAGACACGATATAACTAGCATAAGACAAACGAAAAATATCCTCATTAATGGTCTTAAAAATCTGAACTTCCTTGTAATCATCAATATACGATAAGCCAGCATCATTAATTTTCATGAGAAAATCAGCTACTGTCAAAGGCTGGATGACCGAGGTTAACTTAGACCGACTAATATGTTTCACGAAAAACATTCGCTTACCAGCCATCTCCGTAAAAATTTTAACCAACTTATCATCCTCACGGTAGTTGCGATTAAAGAGGACTAGACCACGTGATTCCTTAGTCTGCATACTGTTCCATAAATTCCTTTAACCGTCTCATAGCCTCTTGGATAGTTGCCATGCTAGCTGCGTAGGAAATTCGCAAGTAACCTTCACCATACTTTCCAAAAGCCACCCCTGGGATCATGGCAACTGCTTTTTGATGGGCAAAATCTTTCAAGAATTGAAAAGAATCCTGTCCCTCCGGTACTGGAATTTTAGCAAATATATAGAAGGCCCCCGTTGGTTTAATGATTTTAAAATTCATCTCAACCATTTTTTTGATAATATAATCCCGACGTTTGATATATTCTTCCTTCATTGGCAGAGCATCATCCTTACCGACTGTCAGAGCCTCAATAGCAGCAAACTGAGCATTGGTCGTTGCAGCCGTAACTAGATATTGATGGCTTTTAATCAACTGTTGTGTGAATATCTCAGGTGCAAAGATAAAGCCGATCCGCCACCCTGTCATCGCATGAGATTTAGACAAGCCATTAATAACGATAGCTTGATCTCGTAGGTATTCTCCAATAGAAACATGTCCCGTATCAGTGTAAGTTAATTCCGAATATACCTCATCACTCACTACAAATACATCATATTTTTTTAAGACATCCGCAAAAGCCTTAATTTGCTCACGTGAATAGGTCACTCCTGTCGGATTTGTTGGATAATTTAAAAGTACCACCTTAAGCTTATCACCTTGCTCAAGAATAGCCTTCTCCAATTGCTCAGGTGTCAAAATAAAATCATTATCAGTTGTGTCAATTTCAACAATTTCAGCACCGACAAGATTAACAATTGGCTCATAACCCGGATAAGCAGGTGCAGGCAACAAAACAGTATCACCAGGCTCCAAAATAGCAGTTAAAGTAGCAGATAGGGCTTCTGTTGCTCCAATTGTCACAAGAATTTCTGAATCAGGATTATAAATTAAATTGTACTTTTCCTTGACAAAGTTCGAAGCTGCTTGACGTAATTCCAAGAGTCCAGCCATACCCGTATAATGGCTCTGATTAGCATCAATTGCTGCCTTAGCAGCCTCTTTAACATGATCAGGTGTTGTAAAATCGGGTTCTCCTAGAGTCATCTTTAAAATTCCAGGTACTGAAGAAATCGACTGATCAAACTGTCGAATTAAAGAAACTTCAATTTTTTCCAAATTTTTATTGAAACGTCTTGTTAAATCCATAATGCTATCTCCTATGAAATATTACCTTTATTATACAGTAAATCATTAAAAATTCCAGTAAGCCCACAAATATAAATGAAAAGCCTGCTTGCACAGGCCTTTCATTTATTTAGAAAGTTCAAATTCAAAAAGTGGAGAAAGTGGACGTTTTTCATGAACACGAATAATAGCTTCACCAATTAAATCAGCAATCGAGATTTGCTCAATCTTATCAATCAGACGCTCATTTGGTAGATAAATAGTATCCAAAACAACTAATTTTTTAATCGCCGACTTATCAATATTATCCAAAGCAGGTCCTGAAAGGACTGGGTGAGTACAAGAGGCATAAACTTCAGTTGCCCCTGCTTCAGCCAAAGCATCAGCTGCATGGCAAATAGTACCAGCAGTATCAATCATGTCATCAATGAGAATACAAGTTTTGCCCTTGACATCCCCAATAATATTCATCACTTCACTAGTATTCATTTTATCGACACTGCGACGTTTATCGATAATAGCAATTGGTGTTTTAAGACATTGAGCCAACTTACGCGCACGGGTAACACCCCCATGATCAGGACTGACAACAACAACATCTTTGCCAACAAAGCCATGACGAATAAAATAATCAGCAATCAGAGGAGCCCCCATCAGGTGATCAACAGGAATATCAAAGAAGCCCTGAATTTGAGCAGCATGCAAATCAACAGTCAAAAGACGATCAACACCAGCTACCTCAAGCATATTAGCCACCAATTTAGAAGTGATTGGTTCCCGTGAACGAGCTTTTCGATCTTGGCGAGCATAACCATAGTAAGGCATAACTACGCTAACAGTCTCAGCACTCGCTCGTTTAAGAGCATCAACCATAATTAATATTTCCATTAAGTTATTATTAACTGGCGAACTTGTTGATTGAAGAATAAAAGCGTGGTGCCCACGGATAGATTCCTCAATATTGACCTGAATCTCACCATCTGAAAACTGTCGAATAGTTGCCTTACCCAAAGGAATTCCGATAGAATCCGCCACTTTTTCAGCCAACTCTTGATTAGAAGAGAGAGCAAAGAGCTTCAAATTATTAAATGACATGACTTCCTCCAAAGATTTTATCCTTTACTATTTTAACGTTTTTCCCTTTGATTTTCAATGTATAACAAAAGGAATAAAAAGAATCCGAAAAAGGAGAGAACCTTAATGGCCTCTCCTTACAAATTAATTCATTATTGATAGATAAAGTAGTGTTCACCTGAAGAGTTAATATCAAAGCTTCCACGATAATCACCAATTGATTGGTTACCAGCATAGTTAGCTTCATTAACAGTAACAGTAGAACCATTCACAGAAGTCACGTAAGCAACGTGTCCATAGCCACCACCATCATTTGGCCAAACAACAACTGAACCAACTTGTGGAGTTGAACCAGTTGTGTGACCTGCAGCTACCGCACTAGCTCCCCATTGGTTCGCATTACCCCAATAGTTACCAACCCAAGATGCCAATGATTTAACACCCCAAGTACATTGACCTGCTGGATAAGTATTAGTATCATCAACCGGTGCAGCAGGCGCTGGTGCCGGTTCCGGAGCTGGTGTAGCTTCTTGACTTGCACTTGAATCTTCAGCAGCAGGTGCTGGTGCAGCTTCTTGTTGTTGTTGCTGATCTTGAGCTGGTGCTTCTGAAGTATCAGTTGTTGGAGCATCCGTAGCAGCTTCTGAAGCAGATGTTTCAGCTGAAGCAGATTGGTTATCAGCTGGCTGTTGCTGATCTTGTTGAGCAGCGGCCTCTGATTGAGCAGCAGCTTGAGATGCAGCAACTGCTTCTGACTCAGAACTTGCAGCAGATGCAGAAGCTGCAGCACTAGCAGCTTGTGACTCAGCTGTTGATTTAGCCGTCACAAGTGCTTGTTTATTAGCTTGCGCATTAGCTATTTCTGCTGAGATAGCAGCTTGTGCAGAATCAAGTGCAGCCTGCTGTTCAGCAAGTGCTGATTGGTTAGCTTGAATCGTTGCTTGGTTAGCAGCAACTTGATTCATAGCAGCTTGATTTTCTGCTTGTTTTGTCTCAAGTGCAGCCTGATCAGCTTGTTGTTGAGCCAACTGACTTTGACTCGCAGAAACAACTTCATGAACAGCAACAATACGACTGATAGCTTCTGAAATTGATTTTGAGTTCAAAATCGTATTAATATAACCTGTTGCTGTGTTATTCTTTTGAGCATTTTGTGCTTGCGCTTGAATAGAAGCATTACGAGCAACAATTTTAGCTGACAAGTCTTGAATTTCACTTGCAAGAGTATTTGACTGAGCTTGAAGTTCATTATTTTGCGCTTCAAGTTCAGCGTTCTGTCCTGCAAGAACAGCTGACTGATTTTGAACCATTGCTGACTGAGCTTGTGCAGCCTGTGACTGAGCCGCCAAGTTACTGATTACAGAATCTTGATTAGCAATCGCTGTATCATAATCATCGGCTTTTACAGCTGTAGCTGCTGTAAGAGCAACACCACTAAGCAATACTGTTGATAAAATACGTTTTTTCATGTTAATTAAACTACTCCCATATTGATAAGACTTTTATATTATATCAAAAACTGCCCTTTTTATTGTTACGTCTATATTACAGTTATATGTTTATTTAGCACTATTTCTATGGACAAATTTGTCTAAAATGACAAAAATAATCACGTTTAAAAGCAGAGTCTCTGCTAGCTGATAGGTGACAAATGATAAAAAACTATAGGTCGTGAGATGGTAGAGAAATGCTAAACCATAACACCCAACCTCAAACAAAACTAAGAGTAGAAAGAAGGCCAATAAACTTCTTGTGGGAGTTACAAAATATTTTTTACTTCTTTTTATCAAATAGACTAAAATAGGGAGCATAAAAAAAGTAATTCCAATAAAATTTAGATAATAACTATCATAAATAAGACCAAGAATAAAACCCAAAAGATAAGCGAAAAAGTCAGTGTCCAAAAATCTCAAAAGTAAGAACATAAAAATTATAAGAAGATGAACACGTAAAAAGACATAACGTCCAGTTAAAGTCGTCAATAAATCTGAAAGCTGTCCATCAATTAATAAGAGAAAAAAAGCCAGAACTGAGATGAACCATTTATTTTTTAGCAATTTCATTTTAATTTCCAATCAGGGTAACATAACTGATATTATCCAAATCAGCTGTTGGAGTAACATAAACCTTCCGCTTACTGAGCTCTTTAGCATTGCTAATAGATGATATTTTTCCCACACTGATACCAGCAATACTTTTACCGTCTAAACCACTAGTTATAACATTGTCATCCTTCTTAAGTTCCTTATCAGCATTTAATTCTTCAATAATTAAAACATTCTTCTTGGCATTATAACCTGTTAAAATGCCATAGACATCACCTGCTGAACCCGTCATCTTAACAGGAATCTCATAGGTTCCTTCTGAATTAGAAACCAATTGAAGACTTGAATCAGAACTAGTTAAATTAGAAACTCTGCCAACCAAACCACCATCAGAAACAGCTAACATATTCGCTGACACTCCATCTGATTTTCCAACACTGATCGTTAAGCTTTCATACCAAGATAATGTGGAACGAACGGTAACTTTACTGGTAATCGTCTTATAGCTAGAAAAATTCTTTTCAACTTCTAAAGCTTTTGACAAGCTCATATTTTCCTCTTTTAAGGTACTTAAATCAGATGATTGATCCTTCATCTTAGCAAGATTTTTCTTCAAAGACTCGTTCTCATCATAAGTATTAAATAAATCAATTAGCTCATCCTTTGCCGTAGAGATTAAGCGAAACGGATAAGAAATAGCTTTATCAACTTTTGAAGTTATACCACTGATAGGGGTAGTAATATCTTTTATAATAGCTGTATTTCTAAAAATAAAAAAAAGAAGCACCAAAAATATTAATAGACTTGTCACAGATAGGGTAACGACACGGGAAAATCTAATTTTTTTCATAAGGGACCTCTTTTTAATATAAACAAAACGAGATATCTTTCGATAACTCGTTACTTCACTAATACGGAGAATGGGGGATTCGAACCCCCGCGCCAGTTTCCCGACCTAACGATTTAGCAAACCGTCCTCTTCAGCCTCTTGAGTAATTCTCCAACAATAGTCCGTACGGGATTCGAACCCGTGTTACCGCCGTGAAAAGGCGGTGTCTTAACCCCTTGACCAACGGACCTTTGTTGCTAATGGGCACAAGTGGACTCGAACCACCGACCTCACGCTTATCAGGCGTGCGCTCTAACCAGCTGAGCTATGCGCCCAAACTTTTTGTTTGGTTTATAATTTTCATTATAAAGCGGGTGACGAGAATCGAACTCGCGACAACAGCTTGGAAGGCTGTAGTTTTACCACTAAACTACACCCGCTAATTAAAAATAAATGGCGCGAGACGGAATCGAACCGCCGACACATGGAGCTTCAATCCATTGCTCTACCAACTGAGCTACCGAGCCTTTCCTACCTATAAGGTATTGCGGGAGCAGGATTTGAACCTACGACCTTCGGGTTATGAGCCCGACGAGCTACCTAACTGCTCCATCCCGCGATATTATTAAAGGAGGATGTGGGATTCGAACCCACGCGTGCTGTTACACACCTGACGGTTTTCAAGACCGTTCCCTTCAGCCGGACTTGGGTAATCCTCCGATTAAAAATAACTAAGCAATATGGACCTTGTAGGACTCGAACCTACGACCGCTCGGTTATGAGCCGAGTGCTCTAACCAGTTGAGCTAAAGGTCCAAAGTCATCCATATACTAATAATAGCGGCGAAGGGGATCGAACCCCCGACCTCCCGGGTATGAACCGGACGCTCTAGCCAGCTGAGCTACACCGCCAAAAATCGGGAAGACAGGATTCGAACCTGCGACCCCTTGGTCCCAAACCAAGTACTCTACCAAGCTGAGCTACTTCCCGTATATGATGCACCCTAGAGGATTCGAACCTCTAACCGCCTGATTCGTAGTCAGGTACTCTATCCAGTTGAGCCAAGGGTGCTTAACTTTCTATTATGCCGAGGACCGGAATCGAACCGGTACGAAGGTTACCCTTCGCAGGATTTTAAGTCCTGTGCGTCTGCCAGTTCCGCCACCCCGGCAATCCTCAAGCGAACGACGGGATTCGAACCCGCGACCCCCACCTTGGCAAGGTGATGTTCTACCACTGAACTACGTTCGCAAATGCCGGCTACATGACTTGAACACGCGACCCTCTGATTACAAATCAGATGCTCTACCAACTGAGCTAAGCCGGCCTATTGCTTCTTATTATGCGGGTTAAGGGA
>NZ_JAAKDU010000013.1 GCF_011038795.1 Streptococcus tangpeifui | reverse complement strand
TGGCCAGTCTTAATCAACTCCCGAACATTAGTTGAGGAAATATCCATTAGGGGCACATCAACCCAGATAACCGGATAAGACGTCCCGACTTTATACTTGGGACGCTGCACCCCAACAAACTGCACCAGCTCAACCAGATCGTCAATGCGGTGCCATTTAGGAAGATATTCCACCATATCCGCCCCGATGATAAAGTAATAATCCGTATCGGGATTCTTCTCCGTCAGATACTTCATCGTATCATAGGTGTAGCTAATGCCTTGACGCTCCAGCTCAATCGTCTCGATATCCAAACCTTCGATACCATTGATAGCCAACATGAGCATATTGAGACGGTGCTGCTCAGCAATGGTCTCCTTTTTATCAACGTGAGGAGGAATGAATTCCGGCATCAGAAAAACTTCATCTAGACACAGCTGCTGACGAACCTGATCAGCGACAAGCAGATGAGCATTATGAACAGGGTTAAAATTGCCGCCTAAAATTCCAACCTGCTTACGACCAGTTTTCTCAACAGCTGTCTCCAATTCCACCTTAGTAAATGGCGTTACTAAATCAAGTGCCATAGACTTCTCCTCATGCTTTACGTATCAACTCTTTTAGCTTTCATTATAGCATAAATAGGGCAAAAGAAAAAGCCGACAAAACGGCTGGTTGAAAGCGATAAGACTACTTTTCAAGACTATTAACAAGGCTTATACTTTCACAAAACTATAAGACACTAAACGCTAAATTTCCTTGACTTTCTGAGATAGTTTTCGATTTTCCTTTTTGGCAGATTGCTTATAAAGAGTAAGGATGCGGCCAGTTTTGGCAACCGACTGGGCTCCAATTTCATCCTCTAAAATTTCAGCTACCTCATGAATCGTCTCATCAGTATTTTGCAACAGCTTGACCTTGATGAGCTCACGCGCATCTAAGGCATTGCGAACACTGGTCTTGATTTGGTCGTTGAGGCCGTTCTTACCGATTTGAACGATCGGCTTCATCGCATGAGCCTGACTATTGAGATAGGCACGTTGTTTTGATGTTAACATAATAATTTCCTTCTTTTTTAAATCAAAGCCTTGCGAACCAGCACTCCAACACCTTCAGGAGCCCAGCCAGCAACAAGGACAGGTTTGTCAGGCTTGGCAGCAATGCGTATCCAACCAAGACCAGAAAAGACCAAATCAGCCTTATCTTTAATGGTAAATTCGTGACGAACCAGTCTAGGAAAATTATCCTTGTCCTTAGCAGATGGTGGTGTCAAAAGACTGCCCGTATGCTTGTCGTAAAATTCATCAGCTCCCTCAAGTTTAGTCCGGTGGAGCTTGAGATTATTGTCAAAGTAGGCCGTAAAGCCCTGCTTATCTCCCTGAATAAAATCAAAGCGTGCCAGCCCCCCTAAAAATAGGGTCTGTTCAGAATTGAGCTGATAAGTCTTGGGTTTAATCTCCTTTTTAGGACTGACATACTTGAGGTCCTTGGCAGACAGGTAGTGGGCCATCTGGTGGCGATGAATAATCCCCGGTGTATCAAAGATATAAGAACCATCATCCAGTGGAATCTCAATCTTATCGAGTGTTGTCCCTGGAAAACGTGAGGTCGTGATAACATCCTTGTCTCCAGTGATTTCCTTAATGATAGCATTAATCAGCGTTGATTTCCCAACATTGGTCACTCCGACCACATAAACATCACGGCCAGCACGAAGCTCCTCGATCCGCTCAATCAAAGTCTTGATGGCATGATGATTTTGAGCACTGGCCAAAACAACATCTACTGGTCGCAAGCCTTCTTCGTGCGCGCGTTCACGCAGCCACTGGGTGACCTTGCCATCCTTAACAGACTTGGGCAGAATATCTTTTTTGTTCCCTACTAGGAGAACATCATTCCCAGATACAAAGCGGCTGAGACCTGGAATAACAGAGCCATTAAAATCAAAAATATCTACAACATTGACGACTAAAGCCTGACTATCCCCAACTTCATGAAGCAAGGTCAAAAATTCGTCATCGCTAATATGGACATCAACGATATCATTGTAGTGGCGCAGACGAAAACAACGCTGACAGTATAGTTCACCATCGCCTTCTGCTGCCTTCTCAATACTGGAGCGGGGCGTATAACCAGCAGCATCCTTATTCTCACTTTGAATCCTAGCGCCACAGCCAATACAATATAATTCTTCCATTAAATTTCCTTTTTGTAAGTAATTTCACCGTATTTCTCAGTAATCTTGCGCATAACCCGCCGCTCCCTAGCACGATTAAACTTGGTATTCCAGGCATCCGACCTCACCAACGGTTTGACCAAGATAGAACGGATACCTGCTCGGTGACAGGCCCTAATATCCGTCATAAGCTGGTCACCAACCATGACAACTTCATTGCGATCAAAGCTATAGCGCTCAATCGCCTTGTTAATACCACGAGTGAAGGGTTTCATGGCACGGCTGACAAAATCCACATGGAAAGGTTCAACCGCACGTTTCACACGTTCAAATTTATTATTGGAGACGACGACCACTGGGATACCAGCCTCTGTCATATCATCCAGCCACTCCCGCAGCTCTGGTGTGCCATCAGGATTATTCCAAGCAATCAAGGTATTATCCAAATCCACCAGCACCGCCGCAATGCCATGCTTACGCAAGCTTGCAGGCTTCAAATCATAAACAGCTTCCACCGCAAAGGTGGGTATGTAATCTTCAATACTCACAGCTTTCTCCAAAATATGATAGTACGCCCTATTATAGCATAATTTAGAGCTCTTTTGAGGGGAGAAAAAAATTTATCCTTAGTAGCATTCTTTACTATCCTACCTTTACGATAATAGGACTATGGCCTCTCAAATTATGATGCCATATACAAAAACATCTCTGTCCACGAATGAGTATGTAAAAAGCCCCAGTAGTACTAAGGCTTGTTTACATCTGAAAATGATACTCAAAAATCCAAATGTCCTATCACACAGAAAAAAACTTTACCGGTGCTGATCATTCAGCCAGTCAAAGAGATTATCGTAAGCTTTACCATCAACCTCAGCCTGAGCAGTACCGCCGGCTGATTGGTTGTCAGCTTGGAAACCCGTTAAGTCATCATGACTACTGATTTTTTGGACATCCTGAACACCTTTGACCTTATCGTTAAAGTAATAAGTCCAAGACCAATGGCCATTATAGTGGATTCCTTTCATATCAGAACCTTCAACAGACTTAAAGAAAGAGAACCATTTATTTTTGGCACCGCTATCCACCAAGGCTTTGTAAACAGGCAGAGCATAAAGTTCTGGATTAACAACCTTATCATTTTCTGCGTGGATAAACCATATTGGTATATCCTTCAAGGCGGCTACTTTTTCAGTATCAAAGTAAACCTCATCCGTCCTCACGGCTGCATAGCCTGACAGACTGTCCTTGCTGGCCACCATTTTATAGGTTCCATCATTATTACGTTCATAATTGTAATAAGAATAGGCTGCTGATTGAGGAACAAGGGCTGCAAAGTAATCAGGATAATGAATAGCCATGTTGAGTGTCATATAGCCGCCATTAGAGCCCCCACTCAAATAAATACGATCGGTATCAATATCTGGGTTACTAGCCACATATTTTTTAATCGCTGCCATCAAAACCTCAGTATAACGAGAATTTCCTGAACCAGAACCATTGCTGCCATCTCCTTCATCCATCCAATAGGTCGGGCATTCCACCGCCAAGACATAAGCTCCTTTGGTCTTCCCAGTTGTAAAGTGATTTTGAATAGTCTTTTGTGCCAAGGCAACGGCTTCATTGCCTAGAAGCGTAATATTCAGGTCATCGCCGCCTTCACCTTGTCCATGAAGCCAAATAAGCAGAGGATTTTTCTTACCGCCAGCTAAGGAATCTGGCTCATAGGCCGCATAACGCAGGGTAAGGTTTTCCTTAACCTGAGTGATTGGATTGCTATAATTGCCTGTAAAGTCATCACGTTTATTAAAGCTATCTGCCTGAGTTAAGATCCGATTGCCAATAACGTTTTCCTTATAGTTTAGACTCGTTGTCTTCCCACTCTTTGAGACTTTAAGTCCCTTAATAGATACCGTATAAGCCGTCACCCAATGGTTATGGAAATCATCCAAATCAAAGCTGAAAGGACTGGCAACCGCTGCACTTTTCTTAGTATCAAAAGAAACAGGAAGCTGAATCGTCACATGATGGCTGGATTTTTTAGACGTCCGATTGCCCTCAGCATCAGAGAGAAAAACTGTTTCTACTTTTTGCTTAACACCAGCCGTAGTGACGCTTAAGTCTTTTGACGAAACATTGGTGACAGCACTATCCAGGTCAATAACCAACTGACGGACAGCCGGACCAAATTCATATCCTTTAATACCAAGATTTACTTTATCAATAGCCACACCTGAATCTCCTTTCAAGCCTGAACAACCAACGATCAAAAAACTTAAAGCTAGAAAACCTAATATTAACTTCTTCTTACTCATATCCTTTCCCCTTTACTAAAAAATTTTACAAGTGCTGACACTAGAATGGAAAGTCCAAAAGCTTCACTTTCTGAAGCCAACCATCGCCAGAAGTATAATGAGACAAGCAGTCTGAGAGACTACAGTGGTATATTCCAAACTTCCCATTGTCTGTACTGACTTGCATCAGTAACTCCATGGCATGTCATCTATCTACACACCTATATTCTAGCACAAAAAATGTAAGCGTCAACATTCTTGAGGCAATCACTGTCCTCATTCATTTAGAAAAGCAAAAAGAGTGAGAACGAGCCCTAAAATTGAAAATTTCAGCTCTCACCACGTCCTGATTTAAGGGGGTGACCTGAAACTGTCCTTTCCCTACCCCCGCACAGCTTAAAAGATCCAAGGGACCTTTTAAGGTTGGAAATAAGATAAACGCTGGTTATCACATTTGTTTAGTTTTTCCAATTTGATCTTGTCCAGCTAGCAGTGGTTCAGTGAAGCTGGGGAAAAAGTATTCCAGCCTTCTATTTTTTGCAGTAATAACAGTTTGACGCAGTGGTTGGTTGGAGGTGGGACAACGAAGTCAATTTATATAAAAAATCGACTTCTTATACGTAATCTTCAAAGATTACAATGTTTTGTGGGTGAGAACGAAGCCATCATGGCTGTTTGTCCCACTCTCTAATGAACGTACAGGGGTAAGAGTTCATTCCGAAACAAGAAGGCTGGACGAGTTTTCGCCCAGCCTCTGTGAGATTATTAATATGATTTAGCAAAAACGACAAAGATTATCAAGTGCTACAAGTACTGACCTACCAATCAATCCTGAAACTCACATTCTACTTTTGCATCCTTATCAATAGAAGTTAGAAGTTGCCGATAGTATTCTTTAGCAGAATCTTTGATCATTTCCTTGTACTCCTTTAGATAACCCTCTTGTTCCTTATCAGCTAGACCACCTGCAACAAGCTTTCCAGTATCGACATCATCAGTTGCTCCACTTAAGAAGCCACCAGAAGTATCATACAATTGGTAAGGATTGTCTTTAGCTAATTCAAAACCTATAACCTCAAATTTTGGAACGATAACTTTATAGCTTGATTCTCCCAATTTCTGCACTTTTACAGGTTTTTTAATACCAAACTTTGCCTTATAATTAAGGATGATAATAGCTTCCTTTTCGGAAAATGGCAGATCTAAATCTGTAAAAAGGACTTTCGTCGTTTCTTTCGAAGTAATGACTTTTTGGATACCAACATTAAGGAACGTAATTTGATTAACTTTTTCTAAGGAAGTAATCCTAGCACTTACAGTTGTAGTTGGCTTTTGCTCAAAAAAACTATTTAAGAAGCCAGATCCCATAATAAAAATTACTACAAGCCCAATACACACAATCCAAACGAAATAGGTTAAAGTCTTTTTAATCATGGTTAATTCCCTTTCACAAGGTATCCTAAAATTATTACAATTATTCCTAACCAAAGATTTAAAAAGGCTAAACATACTCCGAGGATAACTAATATAACAGATAAATATTTCACGAATGACACCTACTTCCAACTCTGCGAAATTATCAATTAATCACTCTGATTCCAGCGGAACAACTGCTGGTTCCCCTTTGAACGAAAAATACGGTTTAATTTCTAGTTCTAAATCTTCATCACTGTTAACAGCAAAATGTTGAGTTGCCCCTTTATAATCGCGACCAGCGGAAATAGTTTCGAAAGTATTGTCATTAGCATAAGATTCCATTTTAGCTCCGTTTGCATAAAGCTCTAAATCATCTCCAATAACATAGTCATCGTCTGATAAATTTTTAACATCATAAGTAACCTTCAATACCTTTTTAGGCTGCGTATCTTCAAACTCATTTCGCTCATCCGTCCATTCAACTGACGTAATGGTGTACTCAACTTCCCCTTTAAAAGTGATTTTGTCGCCAACCTTATAAGTCTTTTGACTTTCTGACGATTTGGAAATACTTGAACCTCTTTTTTCGCTTTGCCTTGTTGGTTTATCATTTTTCCCCAAAGCATTATCCAGTACAGCCCCATAACTCGCCTGTGTCACCAGAACAACGATAAAAGAAATGATGGCAATCATAATTGAAATTAGAGCTAGCAATTTTTTCTTTTTCAGGTTAATGAACAAAGCAATCATTCCCAAAACAAAGGCAATAATCGCTAGAACGGCGGAGGCGTTATTGACAAAGGGTATCCATGAAGTCACCAAGGCGATACCACCAAAGATTAAAGCAATGATCCCCAAAACTTTCTTCTCATCTTCTTTAACAGGTTTCATCTCTTTTCCTCCATTTTTTAATTTTACAAAACTATTATATATATATATAATATGTCAATAACGTTACAAAGAAGTGGAGTTTTTGACTAAGCACTAAAATCGGTTAGTCAATTGGGCTTTATGCGCAGTGCTGCCTTAGAATACACAAAGAACGGTATCACTATCAATACCGTTCAACCGGGCAATGTTCTAACTGAAGGCCTGATTGCCCAAGGTCAATCCTATTTAAATGAAATGAAAAAAAACTATACCGATACACACATTGGGAGCTCCTGGGGATATTAGCACAGCTGACGCCTTCCTTGCATCAAAAGAAGCTCACTACTACATTATCGGACAAAGATTGCGGACAGATTTTGCCAGAATCTTTTGATGCTATTTTATAAATTCTATTCCTTTAGACAATAACAATAAGAGAGGCCTAATCTGGCCTCTCTTATTGTAAATACTAGGTTTCTTGCTAACCTACTCGGCTAGTTTCTGGCCTTCAGGGCTCTTTTGAAGCTCTTCTTCTGCTTTTTAACCAAACTGATCAAGGCTTGCCCTTCTTTGGCATAACCGCCTCTCTTATTATAAAAGCTGCGGTCAAAGTCAGCTGTTTTTCTTTCCTTCCAAAATCGAGCCAGTCGGACTCTACCCGTTCGATTAGGGGAGCGATAGCCCTTGGTTGCTTGACGGCGAAATGCAGGATCGTGCGGACCAACAGGATAAACATCAAGACGGAAATGACTTTTAGTTGTGTTGCCATAATTAAAACTAGCCCCATTAATAATCCCATTGGCAGTCATTCTTTCAGCATCAACTTCATTGAGAAAATTCCCGTGACTGTCAATAATAAATTCTGTCCGGAACTGGAGTAAAACCTTTATATTATAAGATTCTTGACCATCTGGAAAGAGAAAATCACCTGCCTTCAAGCACCGTTTATTATGCAAGCGGGCATGATCCCAAAGACTAGGGCGCAAATAGTTATCCCGCAGATAAGCAATCAAGGCTTCCTGATCTGTCATGCTTGATTTTCTATAAAATCGACGGACATACTGAGCCTGCTGACTTGAAATGATGTATCGAAGTTGATGAAGCTGACGATTAAAGAGAGTCTGCTCTTGAAAATCCTGCCCCTTCATTGCTAGACGAACCTGTTTGGCCAGATCAGCCCAAAATTTATCGTGAGGAGCTAAGTCCTCTGAAAACCTGGCGACCAAGGCTTGATTCTCTGTCAAATCTCCTGATAGATCCCTAGGCAGATCCAGTCTTTCCAGAAGGAAGCGCAGTGCCTTACTAGCATCTTTATCTTTTCTAAGTTCATCCCATTTAGTCCTGAACAATACTGAACCAATCTTGAGCATAAGAACCTCCCTTTTCTAGTATTATAGCGGGACTTGATCTAAATAGCAAAGGTTCCAGTCATCCGCATTTTGTGAAAATATCTTCGAGTTCTCTTACCCATCTTTCAGCAGACTGCTGACCAAGATTAACCCGCAAAACGTGGTAAAGTTCGTGAACTTTTATCAGCCAATCGCTCAAGCTAAAACTAGCCGATAATTTTCACGGCACCAGCTCAATTGACATCCTGAGACTCCTAATTAGTGATGTGGAATCAGAGCATAAGCTATAAAGCTAGCCAACACCTAAAGATGGCTGAAGCCGTAAAAAAAAGCCATTCCTAAGAATGACTTGCTAGTAGTCGTTGAGCGAGATGCGCTTAGCCCCAAACCTCATCAATAATCTCTTTAACAAGAGCCAGCTTGTTCCACTGATCTTCTTCTGTGATGAGATTGCCTTCTTGAGTTGAAGCAAAGCCACATTGAGTTGCTAGCCAGAGTTGTTCCAGGGGCAAAATCTCCTGAGCTTGACGGATACGCTTGATAACAGCCTCTTTATCCTCTAGTTTTCCTTCCTTTGTCGTAATCAAGCCAAGAACAGCTACCTTATCAGGATTCTTAAATTCTGCCAAAGGTTCAAATCCACCAGACCGCTCATTATCGTATTCAAGGAAGTAAGCTGTCGCCCGTTCGCGACCAAAGAGTGTCTCAGCCACTGCTGTGTAAGGTCCTGTTGTCGCATAGGTTGACTGGTAATTTCCACGGCAGACATGGGTATTAATTTGGAGGTCTTCTGGAAGATTTTCCAAGGCCTTATTATTGATATAAAGCAACCCTTCACGAATGGCATCCTTATCAATCTGACCACCTGTTACGGTCTTATAAAACTCATCATCCATGATAATACCCCAGGTACAATCATCCAGCTGAACCGTACGAGCACCTTCTTCGTAAAAAGCAAGGATAGCATCGTGATAGGCTGCAGCCAAATCGTCAATCAAGTCTTGCTGATTAGGATAGACCGCTAAGGCCTTTTGGATATTAGTGCCGCGTTGCAATTCAACCAAGCACTGAGCTGGTGCGGGAATGCTGATTTTAGCCTCCACGCCACGCTCATCAGCCAGTTTCTTCAAAAACTGATAGTGCTTGATGAAGGGATGATGTTCCTTGGTAAAACCAATTTTACCAGTAACGATAGCCGAATCATCGTTAGTTTCTACCTCTTGAAAGGCCAAACCTTCCCCATACTGATAGCGCTTAATGCCATCAAAGCCCCAGAAAAAATCCACATGCCAGTTAGCCCTACGAAACTCACCATCAGTTATTTTTTCAAGACCAGCAGCAACCTGCTTATCGACCAAGTCTGTAATCAGCCGGTCTTCAACTGCAGTCAAGTCTGCTTTCGAAATCTTACCAGCTTCAAAAGCTGCACGTGCTTCCTTCAATTCTGCTGGCCGTAAAAAGCTACCTACGTGTTCAAAATATTTTTTTGTCATGTATTCTACCTCTTGATTGTTATAGGTTCATTGTATCAGAGGGTGCTATAAGTGTAAAATATATATTTTATATAGAAAAACATAGTTATTAGTTATATCAAAAAGGGAGAGCGAGGAAAATCAAAATCGTGATTTTATCACGATTTACTGATTAAGTCCCACTCTCTCTTAGGGTTTAGGTTTATATCAATCTAATAGTTTTGCCAACTCTTCCTTGAGCAGTTTTTGAGCCACCTGCGGGTTAGCTTGGCCTTTGGTTGCCTTCATGAGGAAACCAGTAAAGGCCTTGTCGGCATTGCGTTTACCTGATTTGAAGTCAGCGACAGCTGCTTCATTATCCGCAAAGACTTGGTGGATAATCGGGATCAAGACATCTGGATCGGAGATCTGTACCAAACCAGCCTTTTCCACATAGTCACGCGCAGAACCGCCATTTTTAGCCAGATGGACAAAGACCTTTTTAGCAATCTTAGATGAAATGGTGCTATCTTCGATCAAGCCCAGCATTTCTACCAGATTTTCTGGTGTCAGATTAATGTGTTCAATGGTTTTAGCTTCGCTATTAAGAAATTGGGCCACTTCACCTTGGAGCCAATTGGAAACCTGCTTGGCATCGCCGCCTAGGCCAACAGCTTTTTCAAAGAAGTCTGATGTCGCTTTAGTCGCTGTCAATTGACTAGCATCATAGTCCGTCAGACCCAATTCATTCACATAACGAGCTCGGCGGTCTTTGGCAAATTCAGGCAGGCTACTCCGCATGTCCTCGATCCAATCATCAGAAATCTCAAAGATTGGCAGATCGGGCTCTGGGAAATAACGGTAATCGGCCGAACCCTCTTTAACCCGCATAAGAATTGTTTGTTTTCCAGCTTCATCGTAACGGCGGGTTTCCTGACGAATCACACCACCGGAACGCAGGATTTTAGCTTGACGCTCTACTTCATATTCCAAGCCCTTGCGAACATTGCTGAAGGAATTGAGATTCTTGAGTTCGGTCTTAGTACCAAATTCCTTTTGACCATAGGGACGCAAGGAAATATTGGCATCGACCCGCATGGAGCCTTCTTCCATTTTGACATCAGAAATACCGGTGTATTGGATAATCTCCTTTAAAGCTGTCAAATAAGCATAAGCCTCTTCAGGAGAGCGCATATCAGCCTCAGAAACGATTTCAATCAAAGGCACACCCTGACGATTGAGGTCAACGTAGGAATAACCATCATCAGCGTGGGTATTCTTACCAGCATCTTCTTCCAAATGCGCCCGTTCAATACGAATTTTCTTTGTTGAACCATCATCCAGCTGCGCTTCCAGCCAGCCATCATAACCGATTGGTTCATCAAATTGTGAAATTTGATAGGCTTTAGGATTATCTGGATAGAAATAGTTCTTGCGGTCAAAGTGCATGGTCTGATGAATATCCATATTGAGCGCCAAAGCAGCTTTTATGCCTGCATCAATAACACCCTTATTCATAACCGGCAAAACACCCGGGAAGGACCAATCGATGATATTAGTGTTGGCATTGGGATTCTCACCAAAATGAGCCGATGATGGTGAGAAAATTTTTGAATTGGTATTTAATTCCACATGGACTTCCAGCCCAATAATGGTTTCAAAGTTCATTAGTTCTCACCTCCAAAAATTGCTGGCTGCTGCTTATGGTAGTCAGTCACTGCTTCAAAAGCAGAGGCTGCTTGATAGATAGTTTCCTCACCATATTTAGGACCAATTAATTGCAATCCAACTGGCAACCCTTCCACAAAGCCTGACGGGATCGAAATTCCTGGCAGCCCAGCTAGATTGACCGGAATGGTCAAAAGGTCAGCTAGATACATGGCAACAGGGTCATGATTGAGTGTATCCAGGCCAAAAGCTACCTGCGGTGCTGTAGGACCAAGGATAAGGTCATAATTGACAAAGACCTTTTCAAAATCTTGAATAATCAAGCTACGTACCTGACCAGCCTTTTTAAAGTAGGCATCATAGTAACCAGACGACAGACTGAAGGTCCCCAGCATGATACGGCGTTTAACTTCATCACCAAAACCTTGGCTGCGAGTCTTGACATAGATATCCTCTAGAGATTCGGCACCTTCTGCTCGGAAACCATAGCGAATCCCATCGAAGCGTTGCAGGTTGGAGGAAGCTTCTGAAGAAGCAATGATGTAATAAACCGCCACACCATACTTGGAATGGGGCAGACTAACTTCTTCAACAATGGCTCCCAAGTTTTCAAACTGCTTAGCCGCTGCTAGAATATTTTCTTTAATTTGTGGATCAATGCCTTCGCCCAAGTATTCCTTAGGCAGGGCAATTTTCATCCCTTTGATGTCTTGCCCAATCTTACTGGTATAATCAGCAATCCGAACAGGAGCAGAGGTGGAATCCTTCTTGTCCTCGCTGGCAATAGCATTTAGCAGTTGGGCATTTTCTTTAACAGTCTGCGAAAATGGACCAATCTGATCCAGCGAGCTGCCAAAAGCAATCAGGCCAAAACGGGACACCGTACCATAAGTTGGCTTAAGACCGACAACACCATTAAAAGCTGCCGGTTGACGGATGGAACCACCCGTATCAGATCCCAGTGACAGACGAACCTGACCAGAAGCTACTGCTGTCGCTGAACCACCTGATGAACCACCGGGGACCTTGCTTTGATCCCAAGCATTTTTAGTCTTCTTGAAGTAGGAAGTTTCGGTTGAGCCGCCCATGGCAAACTCGTCCATGTTGGTCTTACCAACGACGATCATACCTTTTCCATAGGCATTTTGAACAGCTGTCGCATCAAAGATGGGTTCATAATTGTAGAGAATTTTCGATGCAGCAGTTGTTAAAATCCCCTTAGTCGAAATATTATCCTTAACCGCTAAAGGAATTCCTGACAGGACATTATCCGCATCAATTCCTTCTTCATCTATAGTCTGAGCCTGCTCCAAAGCCGCCTCTTCCGCTACCGTGATAAAAGAACCAACAGCCGTCTCACGCGCCTTGATATCCTCGAGTGTCGCCTCAGTCAGTTCAGTCGCAGAAATTTCTTTTTTGACCAGAAGGTCGTGTAATTCTTCAATTGTTTTATGATTAAAAGACATCAGGCATCTCCTCCGTCATCTAAGATCGCCGGTACCTTGATATAATAATCTTTCGACTCCGGTACATTTTTAAAGAGCTGATCGCGATCAGTTCCTTCTTCAGCCACATCAGGGCGAATAACTGTCTTGCGGTCAGCCATGGTTGTTGTAATAGGCACACCAGTCGTATCAACTTCATTCAACAGCTCAACCATGTCGACAATTTTGGTCAAGGTAGTCGCAAATTCAGCCGTTTCTTCATCTGAGAAGGACAACTTTGACAAAGCCGCTACATGGCGAACTTCTTCTTCAGAAATTTTCATCCATTTTTCTCCTATAAGCATTACATAGTCTTCAAAATTATATCACACTTTTAAAGATAAAAACATTCTTTCAAAATTGTAAGGGCAGGGCTTCATTATTTTGGTACACTGATATTAAGGAGGAAGATGCCATGAAAACACTAAAAGGATGGAATACTAATCAGCTTAAATACATCGCCCTGACTTTTATGGTAATGGATTCTGCATTTTTTGCCTTCCCTGGCTTGCCAAGCTGGCTGCATCTCATGACACGATTTGTTGCTCCTGTCTTTGCTTATTTAACACTGGAAGGTTTCTTTCATACCAGAAATCGGCAAAAACATTTGCTTCGATTGTGGGTGGCTGCCATTCTCATGCAGCTGGGTGACTTCCTATCTTTGCTGCTCCTAGGATCTAAGCACCAGATCGTAGATAATATTTTTTTAACCCTCGCTTTAGGTTACAGCATGATCTATTTTTGGCAAAAAGCTAAAGACTCCACCAATCAGCGCAGCCTTAATCTTATCTTGGGAACAGTGATTTTCATCATGGGACTTTTCCTATCGCTTATCGGTCTGCCTCTTGGCCAGCACCTCAGCCTGACACTGGAAGGCGGTGTCCCAATTCTCTTTCTTATGCTGATTTTTTGGGGATTCTACGGCAGTCCTAAAAGGCAGCTGCTCGTCTTTGGATTATGGAGCGTCTTGCTCTTTATCATAATGGGACCAGACCTTAATATCAGTCATTACCCAAGTCTGGGCGTCTGGTTTGAGATGTTTTGTTACAACAGCGATGCTATGAGCTTCCTCTTCCTTCCCTTCCTATTTTTCTATAACGGGCAAAAAGGCAGCACTAAGCCTATCCACAGATGGTTTTTCTACATCTTTTACCCTGTCCATCTTTGGATCTTGCATATACTAGCTTTCTTCTTGTAAATGGATCTTGCACATCATAAAGAGGTTGGGAACGTTCCCAACCTCTTTTAACCTGCAGAGAGGATGATATCACCAACACTTCTGCTGGAAATTTATCACTCTGCTGCCTGTAAAGCTTCCAGCATATCAAGATATTTGAGTCGATAGTGAACAAATACCCCTAATCCTACAAGAATAAGACAAATAAAAACAATTGGGATCACATAAACCTGAATATCAACATTTGTCCCAAATAATACATTATCAGAACCAATCATCTCCATGATTACTTGATGCAAATAATGACCAGCTAAGAGTCCCAAAACATTTCCTACCATTGAAAGAACAATCGTTTCACGGTAAATATACAAGGTAACCTCACTATCGTAAAAACCAAGAACCTTTACCGTGGATAACTCTCTAATACGTTCAACAATATTGACATTAGTCAAGTTATAAAGAATAACAAGGGCCAAAAGAACTGTATTGACAACCAGAACAATCATGGCTGCATTCAAAGAGGTAACAATTGTTTTAATCATCTTCATCCGAGATGTATTTTGAGTCACCGATGCAACCTCGTTCATAGCCAGTAATTTCGTTGATATATCCTTAATATGAGAAGAAGAATCATCCTTTAGGTTGATAAAATAAGCATTATCATCGGGCTTCTGACCAAAAATATCTTGATAGACTGACCGAGTCATAAATAAATAGTGGCCGACATTCATCTTGGCAATGGCAGCAACCTTGATACGGCGCTTCTTACCATCACTGTCCTTAAGATAAAAACTCTTACCCTCATCGACCTTATAAAAGCGGGCTAATTTTTCAGAGATAACGACACCGTGCTTAGGCAGTTTTAAGTCCTGATTAGTACGGGCATCCTTTAAGCGAACAAAGTCGTCAAAGTTGTCGCCATCCGTTGCCATAACAGCAATACTCTGCCGGTCTTTTAACTGAGGGACCTCTTCAGTCAAGTTAGTGTAATAAATACTCTGATAACGCGCAACGTCCTTTGACCTTAAAAAGTTCGTTAAGCTATCATTATCTTTGACACCTTCCTTTTTCATAGCTACCAGATGATAAGGGGTCAACTGCGTAAACTGTTCCCTAATCACCTTTCCCAAAGAGGATTGGATTCCTAATCCTGCAAAAAGAAGTGCAACTGAACCAGCCACCCCCAAAATCGTCATCAGCATCCGCTGCTTATAGCGAAAAATATTACGGACGGTCACTTTATGAGTAAAACTCAAACGCCGCCACATAAACCCTATCCGCTCTAAAAAGATCTTCGACCCTCTCACAGGCGGCTTAGGCAGCAGCAACTGAGCCGGTTTTTCACCCAACTCCTTACTGGCAATAAGATAAGCCGGTAAAACAGCACTCGCCAATCCTAACAAAACAGCGATTAAGGTATAAGACCAGTAAAAGGATAAATGGGGACTGCCCAAGACCATATTCCCTGAAAAAATCTGTAGCACAATTCTTGAAAGTAAATAATGGCCTCCGATAATACCTAAGAGGCTGCCCAGCATGCTAGCTACAAAACCATAAATAAGAAATATCCGGATAACATCCTGTTTCGTATAGCCCAGAGCTATCAGTAAACCCGATTTGTTTCTTTCCTCATCAACAAATCGAGTCATCGTCGTAAAGGTAACCAAGGCAGCAACACCATAGAGTACAATAGGAAAAATATTGCCGAGATTGCCCATACTGTCTGCATTGGCAGAATAGACCGTATAACCTTCTCCGCCCAGCATGGTCGAACGTGTATAAGTATTATAGATTGGTTTTGGCATGGCATCAATTTGAGCCTGAGCTTTTTGAATCTGCTGCTCCTTTTGAGCGATTGATTGGCGCGCTTGACTAATAGACTGCTGAGCCAACTCTTGCTGATAAGGAGGTGCTGATGCTAGAGCAGCTGTACTTTCTTGCAGCTTCTTTTTTGCGTCAGCCAAGGCTATTTTACTTTGGTCAACTTTTTTCTGCGGTGCCTTTTTCAAGTCTGCCAGACGCTTTTGGCCATTATCCTCTAACACTGTATCTAACGCGTCTTGATAACTATTCACTTTTTTAGTGTAACCATCGGAAAAAGGATTAAGCTTTTTCAGTCGGTCATAGCGAATTCTAGCCAAAGTATTGGTGCTATTCGCAAAGGCTGAGGAATTCACAACACCATAACTTGTCAGATTACCATCTCCTGCTGTCGATGATCCTAAATTTAAGTTAGACCAAATTTCAGATGACTTGATGAAACCGACTATTTTGAAATCTTTTTCTACCAAATTAGACTTCTCAGAAAGCTGAAAGGATAATTTATCACCCAGTTGATATTTCTTTTTCAAAGGAGCAGCCAGAGCAATCTCATTCTGTTTCTTGGGTAAATTGCCTGATTCTAACTGGTAAGTCGAGATGGTCTGACTTTTGGAAAACACCCTCACAGCATTGTCGGTATCCTCAATCGTCACATCTGTTACTTTCCCAAACTCTACCTTAGCACCATCAACATGCTCTAACTCTTCCTGATCAGCCTGACTAAAACCATGGCTGGCTGTTACAAATAAATCTGCTGTTTGATGGGCTTGCAGATACTCATCAGCTCGCCCTTGCATATTGGGTCTTGTTGCTTTTAAACCGATAAAGGTAAACGATCCTAAAAACATCAAAAGCATAATAGAAAGAAAGCGGCCTTTTGATCCCAACAAGGCCTTCCAGATCGTTTCCCAGTAAACCTTTTTTCTCATAAAATCACCCCTTTAATACTCAAGACTATCAATATCTAAAGGCTGATCATTGCAGGTAATCTTACTAACCTTGGCATCATGCAGATAGATCACTCTGTCAGCAATTGGCGCCAAGGACGAGTTATGCGTGACAATTATAACAGTGGCCCCTCTTTGACGAGACATATTCTGTAAGAGTTTTAGGATCTGCTTACCTGTTTGATAGTCCAGAGCTCCTGTAGGTTCGTCACATAAAAGTAACTTAGGGTTTTTAGCAAGAGCACGGGCAATAGATACTCGCTGTTGCTCTCCCCCAGACAGCTGGGCAGGAAAGTGGTCTAACCGATTTCCAAGCCCAACTTCCTCTAGGGTTTCAGCAGCATCTTTAGCATCAGACACTATTTCTGAAGCCAGTTCCACATTTTCTTTGGCTGTCAAGTTGGGAACCAAGTTATAAAATTGAAAGACAAAGCCAACATCATTGCGGCGATAAGCCGTTAACTCTTTGGGACTGTAAGCGGCAATATTATTACCATCAATCCAAACTTCCCCATCATCATTCGTATCCATACCACCAAGAATATTAAGAATCGTTGATTTGCCGGCACCAGAAGCTCCCAAGATAATAACCAGCTCTCCTTCATCAATCCCAAAGCTGATATCATTATTGGCGATAACTTCTCTTTCTCCCATCTGATAACGCTTATAGGAATGTTTCATTTCAACATAACTCATCTAACCATCTCCTTATTTAGACACTTGTTGCTTTAATCTTTCCTTTAGTATATAATAGACTAAAGTGAAAAACAAGCAGCATTATATAGACTTTTGTCTATTTAAAGAGAGGATATCCTATGACTCAAAAACGTCACACACAAAGTAAGGCCAAAATAAAAGCAGCTATTACCGAGCTGCTGCTAGAAAAGAAAGCATTTGGAGATATCACTATCCGTCAAATCACTGAAAAAGCCCACATCAACCGCAGCACTTTTTACCTTCATTATCAAGATAAATATGACTTGATTGAAAAGCTTATGCACGAAATCACTGACCATCTCCGCAAAGAATTGAGCGATGATCCTGCCAGTATTAAAGAAAAACTCATTCACAGTCTCAATTACCTACAAAGCCAGCAAGAATTTATCAAGCTCATCATTGATATAGCACCGATAAATTTTTCACAAAAAACACGCCAGTTTATTACTGAGCTGGTCGAGAACGATCCTGCCCTCTTCTATGATGCGGTCAACCCAGATCTACCCCTCCCCCAAGATTATAGGCTGACAACCTATGTTGCCAGCATTGAAAGCATCTATGCTCATTGGATGCTAACAGGTGCTCAAGAATCTCCCCAAGAGGTTGCGGATATGATTCTAGTTGTCCGAGGATTTTATCAAAAATAATCAAAAATATGGAGGTCGCATTATGGCAAGGCTATCTATCCATCGAAACATCAGTCTTTTCAACGTCCGAAGTCCGCTCTTTCTCATACTTGACAATAAGAATATTGGCCAACTGACAATTATCAAGCCGAGGGAATGCTCTATCCCAGCGAGCGAACACACTGTTTATGTCAAAGATATCTTAGGATTTACCAGTCCAGTACTGACTATAAATATTCGAGAAGATAGAGAATCTGTGGTAAAGGTAAGCAACAAACTTTCCTTACTGCTCCTATTGCTCTTTCTAATAGTATTCAGTATTCTGCTCAAAAGTCTTCTAGTCTCATTCCCTGCCTCAGCGATTAACCCTATCTTAATAACTATCTGGCTGATATCTCTTGTAGTCCTCTTCATCTTTTGCCGCCACTCCTTTTATAAGGTTCAGGAAGACACCCCAGTCCAGAACAAACATCTATGATGGCTTTGCCTTCACCCATAAATATGGGAATCTCTGAAGATTGCGTATAAATCCACTGTCATTAAGTTAAGTCAGACACATACTCAAGCGACCAACTGGACATCAGGAAATTTTTCCGTCTGAGATCCAGTTGGTTATTTTTGTGTCTACTTAAAGAAGGGGGAGTATTACCCAAAGTTTGAAATTATGGCACTCAGTAGGTAAAGCTTACCGAAAATTGCGCCCCTAGTCATCGCTTAAATAGCGATTCGATTTTCATTCTGTAACAGTCGCCCCTAAGACATTCTTGAAATGATCAAGGGCAAATTGATGATTTTCTTGAGTCAGGCTTGCCACGCAGGAAGCAGGAATCTCAATATCATAACCCAGATTATAAGCATCAATAGCTGTATGAAGGACGCAGATATCAGTGAGAACACCAGTTAAGACTAAAGTTGTCACCCACCTTTCCCGCAGCCGAATATCCAAATCCGTTCCCGCAAAGGCTGAATAGTGGCGCTTATCCAGCCAGAAAACCCGACTGTCATCCTTGATAGCTTCATAAACATCAGCCAGCTGACCATAGAGGTTGCGTCCGCTGGTCCCCTTGATATTGTGGGGTGGAAAGAGTTTGGTTTCGGGATGAAAAGTATCTCCTTCATCATGGCCATCAATGGCAAAGAAAATATAATCACCAGCTTCATAGGCTGTCTGGGTTTTAGCAGCAATGGCTGTTTCAATGGCCTGAGCAGGCTGACCTGCTGTCAGTTTGCCATCATCCGCCACAAAATCATAGGTATAATCAATCGAAATCAGCGCTTTAGTCATTTTTATCCTCCATTTTAGACATAGATATTTTCTTCATTATACTAAAAAATCCTGCCATAGGGACAGGATTTTTCTACTACTCAAAATCTTTAATCTTATCAAAGATACCTTCGTTAATAACCTTAAGGTAGGTTCCCTTCATTCCCAAAGAACGACTTTCGATAATACCGGCACTTTCCAACTTTCGCAAAGCATTGACGATAACCGAACGAGTAATTCCAATCCGATCAGCAATCACAGAAGCAGTCAAACGCCCCTCAAGACCTCCTAATTCATTAAGAATGGCAGCTACAGCTTTCATTTCCGAATAAGACAGGGTATTGATGGCCATATTAACAGCTGTTTGCTTGCGGATGGTTTCTTCCAAATTTTCTGTTTGCAGATTGAGCAATTGAATCCCAACAACGGTCGCTGCAATTTCAACCAAAATCAAGTCATCATCGGTAAATTCATCATCATTGCGCCAGATAATTAAAGATCCCAGCCGCATGCCACCACCATAGATCGGTGCTAAAGTGGTCAGACCTCTCGGATAGATATCTCGGGACTCTACTGGAAAGATGGTTAACTCGCTGGAGACAGGGATATTGGCTTCGGTATCGTAAACCCGACTAATCCCCCGCATATAGTCATCAGGGAACTGCTGAGCGTCAAAAATCTCCTCAACACGGTCGGTGTTGGTTTTATAATTCATGGCATAGCCAAGAAGCGTTCCCCCACCATCAACGATACAGACATTACAATCAATAATATCAGCCAACTGCAAGGCCATAATATTGTAAGGTAAATCCTCTTGCAAACTGTCAACCGAGCGTTGCAAGATGGATGTGATTTTTCTTGTTTTTTCTAATAAGCTAGGCATTTCTCTTTTCCCTCTTTATGATTTCACCTCATTATATCAGAGTCTTTTTGAAATCGCAATCAATTATCAGAAAATTTCTTATAGTTCCAAAATTATAGTCAATAATTTACAATTTTAATAAAAATGTTCGGATTTTAATGGATCTTTTTCCCTTTTTACATAATAGCCCCGCTGGTATCTTGCTCAAAATCAAGCTGCTATCGCTTTTTTACGAAGAAAATCTTTGCAATGCTTGGCAAACGCCAGAAAAAAGAAACCTCCCAATTCTAGGGAAGTTTCTCCAATAATAGACTTTATAACTTTAACGTTTATACTGAGCCAAGACCCGAGTGATCTTTTCTTGAACCTCTGCCAGTTCAGATACTCGGGGCAGATAAACAATGCGGAAGTGATCAGGCTTGTTCCAATTGAACCCTTTACCAGGAACTAGCATGACCTTCTCTTGCTTAAGCAAGCGCAAAACAAATTCTTCATCATCATCGACCCTATACATATTCGGGTCAATCTTAGGAAAGATGTAGAGGCCAGCCTTAGGTTTGACGGCTGTTAAGCCAGGAATATCATTGATAGCCTTAGTGATAAACTCTCTCTGCTCATAAATTCGACCGCCTGGGACTAACAATTCATCACCAGATTGGTAGCCGCCCAAGGAAGTCTGAACAACATGCTGAGCCAAAACATTGGAGCAGAGTCGCATGTTAGACAGCATATTAAGTCCTTCAATATACCCCTTGACAGACTCCTTAGGTCCGGACAAAACCATCCATCCAACCCGAAAACCACAGATACGATGGGACTTGGAGAGACCATTCATAGACACACAGAAAACATCAGGAGCCAGACTGGCGATGGCTATATGCTGTGCCCCATCCATTACCAAACGATCATAGATCTCATCCGCAAAGATAATCAAATCATTCTGCCGAGCAAGCTCAACAATGTCTTCCAAAATATCCTTAGGATAAAGGGCACCTGTTGGATTATTGGGATTAATGACCACGATCGCCTTGGTATTTGAGCTAATTTTGGACTTGATATCATCGAGATCCGGATACCATTCAGCCTGCTCATCACAGAGATAGTGGACAGCCTTACCTCCCGCTAGACTGACACAAGCCGTCCAAAGAGGATAGTCGGGCATAGGAACCAAAACCTCATCCCCATCATTTAGCAGAGCTTGCAGGGACATAGAGATCAGCTCAGAAACCCCGTTACCGATATAAATATCATCAATATCAACCGGTGGGAAGCCCTTGGTCTGACAATACTGCATAATAGCCTTGCGGGCAGAAAAAATTCCTTTAGAATCTGAATACCCCTCACTCTCTCTGACATTTAAAATCAAGTCTCGGATAACTTCGTCAGGAGCTGTGAATCCAAAAGCTGCAGGATTCCCTGTGTTGAGGCGGAGAATTTTCTCACCATTAGCCAACATACGATTAGCTTCATCAAGGACCGGCCCACGAATGTCGTAAGCCACATGTTCGAGTTTGGATGACTTATTAAATTGCTTCATTACTTGTAACCTCTGTCGCTTTATTATAGCTGAATTAATAAAAAATTGGAAACAATTTTAAGAGCTTTCGCTAAAAAAGATAGCTGAGAGGATTGGAAGAAATTTCCGAAAATTCTAGCAATCGCTTTCATAAAGTTTGAAAAAGAGGTATAATAAACTTACGAAAACAAGAATAGGGGGAACAATCCTATGATTCAAGCTTATAAACATATCCTCGTTGCTGTCGATGGTTCTGACCAGGCCGAATTGGCTTTTAAAAAAGGGATTGCTGTTGCTAAGCGCAATGATGCCGAACTTGTCTTAGCCCATGTTATTGATACTCGGGCTATCCAGAACATCGCTGCCGTTGATACCTTCACCTACGAAAACCTTGAAAAAGAAGCTGATGCTCTTTTAGGCGGCTACGAAAAAACTGCCAAGGAAGCCGGCGTCAAAGAAGTCCGTAAAGTAATCGAATTCGGCAACCCTAAACGTCTTTTAGCCATTGATATTCCTAAACGTGAAAAGACTGACTTGATTCTTTTAGGAGCGACCGGTCTTAATAATTTTGAACGTCTTTTAATTGGTTCTTCTTCTGAGTATATCATGCGTCATGCCAAGGTGGATATTTTAGTTGTTCGTGATGAACAAAAGACTTTGTAAATCAGCTAGTAGCTGTTTGCAAAAATGATGAAAAATCCTTGCCTGTTGAGCAAGGATTTTTCTGATAGCTTCGGCTATTTTCAGTTAGGAAAGTAAAGCTAATCATTTAGACTGCTAGTCTCGCTGGCTTTTCGCCGCAGAGCTTTATGCAGCTGGCGATCAACTTCTCGCTTAATGGCAGGTTCTGGAGCAAAACGCTTTTCCCAATCATCTGGTTTTAAAATTTTATGAGTCACTGGGTCAAAATGGGCTTTGCCGTCCGGGAAGGTCTTCCCCATATTAGCCGCATGAACAATATCAAAAACACCACTAGGATCAACGCCCATCAGGACGAAGGAGCCATAGGTTAGATAGAGCAAATCAATCAAAGCATCAACTTGCCCAACCAGCGGACTTTCTGGATGCTTCTTGGCTTGCACCTTGGTCGCTGCCTTATCTAAAGCAGTATGCAAGTTAGCTAGGGCCTGCTCAAAGTCATCTGAGGTCTGACAGGTTGCATAAATGAATTCAACAATTTCCTCCAATTTAAAGTCAGCCCGATGGCTTGCTTCTTCAAGACCATAAACTCGAGGAGTATTGTTAGTTGCCCCATCCATAAGCCGGTGAAAATCACGCACTTTATTGAAATTATCATCAGCTGACAGAAAGTCATTTTCACTTCCCAGATGGATGAGACCATAATGGGACAGAGCCTTGGCAATACCATTTTGATTGTTGGAGTCAGTGATATAGTGAGCCGTCTGCTTGAGCGCCTCAGTCCCATTCCCCATGGCAATACCAATACCAGAACCCAGCAGCATCTCAATATCATTTTCCGAATCGCCAAAGGTCATGACTTCAGATAGCTCGAAATCAAAAATCTGACCCAAGCGTTCAATTCCCTTAATTTTGGACTGACCTTCTGAAATCAAGTCAGCTGAGTAAGGACTGGAACGAGTGATTTTAATATGAGGAAATTTTTCCTGAATCTTACTGGTCTCGCCTTCAGTTGCCACCATGACGACCTGATAGACAGGCTCTCGCATAATAGTTTTTAGGGCCTCTAAGTTCTGAGGTTTGACACGACGAATAATGTTTTTAAAGGACCGCTCAACAAACTTGGCCAGACGTTTGGGGACCAGCCGACTGGCCACTTGACCAAAGCGGGAAGTTCCCATATTGATGATATTAGAACCTAAGAGGCCGACCGATGTCCCTAGAGAAACCTCTCTTCGGCGTTCTTGAGCATATTTTATCAAGCGGTAAACAGTTGATTTGGGTAATTGATTCTGGTAGATAACCCGATCGCGACTGACGATGTACTGACCGTTATAGGTGACCGCAAAATCCAACCCCAGATTTTCCATGAAAGGAGCGACGAAAGCCGGACCGCGACCAGTAGCTAGGCCGACAAAGATGCCTTGATTTTTCAGCTCAGCAATAGCTTGCTGGGTCGTCCGCGAAACGTTTTTACGGTCGTTCAAAAGCGTGCCATCAATGTCAAAAAATACTGCCTTAATTGCCAAAACGCCGGCTCCTTTCCAGTCTTTTATGATAGAATAAATTATAACACAATTTCAGAAAGAAAAAAGTACGATGAAAAAAATCCTTGTTCTCCATACTGGCGGTACTATTTCCATGCAGGCAGACGATGCTGGTCAAGTTAACTCCAGCAAGGATAACCCTATGAACCATATTGGGCTAGACTTGTCCAACATTGAGTTAACCGTTCTTGATTTTCTTAATATTCCCAGCCCCCACATGACTCCTTACCACATGCTGGCCCTTTACCATAAGATTAGGGAATGCGCCGATCAGTTTGATGGAGTGGTCATCACTCATGGGACTGACACTTTAGAAGAAACAGCCTATTTTTTGGATACCATGGCAATCCCAGAGATTCCCATTGTTTTGACAGGAGCCATGCGGTCATCCAATGAACTGGGAAGTGATGGCGTCTATAATTACCTGTCAGCCATTCGAGTAGCCAGTCACAATAAGGCGACAGACAAGGGAGTTCTGGTAGTCATGAACGATGAAATTCATGCAGCCAAGTATGTGACCAAGACCCACACCACCAATGTGGCTACCTTTAATACCCCAACCCACGGTCCCCTTGGCATTATTATGAAACATGACATTCTCTTTTTTAAAACGGCAGAACCTAGGGTCCGTTTTGACTTAGATACCATCACCGGAACGGTGCCCATCATCAAGGCTTATGCTGGCATGGGAGTGGGCGAGGGGATTATCAGTCTTTTAGATCCGCAGAAAATTGATGGGGTAGTTATCGAGGCCTTAGGTGCTGGAAACCTACCACCCGAAGCAGCGAGTGAGTTGGAATGGCTGATGAGTCAAAACGTGCCAGTTGTGCTTGTCTCTCGCTGCTTCAATGGCATTGCCGAGCCCGTCTACGCCTATCCTGGTGGGGGCGCTAAATTGCAGGAATCTGGGGTTATGTTTGTCAAGGAACTCAATAGTCAAAAGGCCAGACTCAAGCTTCTTATCGCTCTCAGTGCTGGGTTAAAAGGAAAAGCATTAAAAGAATATATTGAGGGATAACAATGGAGGAAGAACAAGACCAGTAGCCGCACTCGGTGACCAACTTAATTCGCCAGACTGTTTAACCTATAGGTATAATACTGTATTCTCGCTGATACTGATTAATGCTTAAAGCATCCAGTCTACCATCACGAATCCCCACTACGTTAAGAGAGCTATTTCGAAATAGAAGGCTGGAAAAAAGTATTCCAGCCTTCTATTTTTTTGCAGTAATAACAGTTTAACGCAGTGGTTGAAAGTAAGACCTGTTGGCTATACCAAGAAGTCTTACCCCTGCACAGTTCATTAAGTACTTTAGTCAGCACCAATGAACCACTGCTGATTGGAGGTCCTTATCTTGGGGTGCAGTCCCATTTTCAGGCACCCCCTTAAACAGTCCACTGGACTGTTTAACTACTCTGCAATTGTTAGCGGCCATCCTAGTCAGCTGTGCGGAGATGGGACGACGAAGTCAATTTATATAAAAAATTGGTTTCTTATACGTAATCTTCAAAGATTACAATGTTTTGTGGGTGAGAGCGAAGCCATCATGGCTGTTTGTCCCACTCTCTTCATTTCATCATATCTCGGTAAATAGCCATTTTATCCTTCAAATTTTCCATAAACAATTGATAATCGGCTATCTTAGATTCCAGAAAAAGTTGGTGTTCTTGTAAAATGTCAAAACGCTCTTTAACAGTTTCCTCACCCTGATATCGCAAATCGGCATAGCGTTTGATTTGGGATAAGGGCATTCCCATGGCCTTTAAGCGTTTAATGAACTCAGCAAATTCTAAATCCTTTTCCGAAAACTCACGAATACCATTATGACGTTGGACCTGCAGGAAACCTTGCTTTTCATAATACCTTAATGTACTCTCTTTAATCCCCGTTTTTTTAGCAAATTCACTAATTTTCATTTTTCCCTTGACTTAAACCTCCCTTTAAGTTTTACAATCAGTATATCACATGAATTTGTGAAATAAAAAATGAAAAGAGAAATCTTATGACACAATCGCGCTTTGACATTGGTTTAGAAAAATTCGCTGAAATTGACGGGGAGTTAGGACAGGCCACCAAAGAAAATTTAGACCAAATTTCGCCTGACCTTTCTAGAATGGTCATTGAAATGTTTGGGGATGTTTACAAAAGAGAAGGATTATCCCTAAGAACACGGGAACTTATAGCCATATCTACCTTGCTGGCTATGGGAGGCTGTGAAGAACAGCTACGGATGCACACTTATGCTGCCTTATCTGCTGGTGTGACCAAAGAAGAAATCGTTGAGATTTTGATTCAAGACATCAACTATTGTGGTATTGCTAGAGTTTTAAATGCTGCTAAGGTCATCAAGGAAGTTTTAGCCTAAACCACTTAACCATTCAGAAAGGAAAAATTTCTTTTCTGAATTTTTTATTGTTTTCTAATCAAAATTTCCTTGTTCTTTTAAATTGGCTGAGAGCATAGACCAACGGGGATCAGCCTGCCAATCCTTCTGAGTAACAATTTGACTGGCAACTTTTCTGGCTTCCTCTAAGATATTATAGTCTTCGACAATATCTGCCACTTGAAACTCCGGAATTCCCGACTGACGGGTACCAAAGATTTCACCAGACCCCCGCATTTTCAGATCTTCCTCAGCCAGAACAAAACCATCAGTAGTCTCACACATGGCTTGCATCCGCCGTTTACCAACCTCATTTTTAGGATTGGCTACCAGAACACAGTAGGACTGCTTATCACCCCGACCGACTCGGCCTCGCAGTTGGTGGAGTTGGCTGAGACCAAAGCGGTCGGCATCCATAATAATCATGACTGTGGCATTGGGAACATTGACTCCGACTTCGATCACAGTCGTTGAAACCAGAACTTGCAGCTTTCCATCATTGAAGTCCTGCATAATCTGATCTTTTTCATCATTTTTCATGCGACCGTGCATGAGGGATATCTGAGTTTGGGCTCCGAAGAAATCAACCAGCTCTTGGTGCAAATCAAGAGCATTTTTCAAATCCAGACTCTCGGATTCTTCAATCAAGGGGGAAATAACATAGGCTTGAGCTCCTTTGCCTACTTCTCCCTGCAACCAAGTTAGGACTGTTTCTAATTGCTCATGTTTAACCCAGCGGGTAATAATGGGCTTACGCCCAGCTGGCATCTGGTCAATAACAGAGACATCCATTTCGCCAAAAGCCGTAATGGCCAAAGTTCTAGGGATAGGAGTAGCTGTCATCATGAGAACATCAGGATTATTCCCCTTTTCACGGAAAATTCGGCGCTGATTAACGCCAAAACGGTGCTGCTCATCGGTAATGACCAACCCCAACTTGTGGTAGGAAACCCCGTCTTGGATTAAGGAATGAGTTCCAACAATCATATCCACCGAACCGTCTGCAATCCCAGTCAGAGCTGCCTTTTTAACCGCTGATTTCATGCCAGCAGTCAAGAGAGCAATGTTAAGATCAGGAAAGAGCTTAATCAGGCTCTCAAAATGCTGTTGGGCCAAGATTTCTGTCGGTACCATCAGGGCTGATTGAAAGCCTGCTGTATAGGCTGCATACATAGCCAGACTGGCGATGACTGTCTTGCCAGAGCCCACATCACCTTGCAAAAGCCGATTCATGTGAGCACCTGATTTCATGTCCGCTAAAATTTCTTCCAAACTCCGCTTCTGGGCCTGAGTCAAACTAAAGGGGAGCTGGTCAATCTCTTTTTTGAGGGCCTGCTCGTCGTAAGGGATAGCTAGTCCGTTGCTTGCCGCCCTGTTTTGCGATTTAAGAACCTGCAAATTGAGCTGAAAATAAAAGAGTTCTTCAAATTTAATTCGTCGCAAGGCCTGCTTGTATTCAGCTAGGTCTTTTGGAAAATGCATAGCCCTAGTTGCTGTCTGACGATCTAAAAGACGATACCTTGCTAGCAGGTCCTGAGGCAGATTCTCTTCAAGTTCTTCCAAAGCTCCGCTATCAAAGGCTGCCTTGATGGCCTTGACTAAGGCATTTTGCGAAATTCCTTGGGCTACATGGTAGACTGGCTGTATATCATCTTGGACCTGAGCTAGGACCTTCATACCTGTCACAGCTGATTTGCGAGCATCCCACTTGCCAAAAATAGCAACTTCTTGCCCCAGCTCAATTTTATCGGCTAGATAAGGTTGGTTGAAAAAACTGACTGCAATCACAGCATCACCCTGCTTGAGCTTAAAGGATAGACGATTGCGCTTAAAACCATAATATTGAACATTGGCAGGTGTCACAACAGTTCCTGTAACAACAGCCTTTTCCCCATCGATCAGTTCGGCGACAGACCTAGCCTTAAAATCCTCATAGCGAAAAGGATAGTAAAGTAGGAGATCCTCCACTGTATAAAGGCCTAACTTGGTAAATTTTTCAGCGGACTTGGGCCCAAATCCCTTGAGTACCGCAATTGGTTGGTCACATAACATGAGTTTATTATAACATACCGTCCGACTGGAAGGATACTCAGCTACTATAGCCGATTCCTATGATTGCCAAAATTAAATTATCAGATTTTTATAATAATATCCCGTTCACGACATATTTTGACCGTTTCACGACAAGTATATATTATCACTGACATTTTATGCTACTATATTCCTGCCTAATATATTTGAAGAAAATTTTTCTAAATTCTTATCAAGTTCATCTCTTGCATTTTCACCATATCAGGAGGCCAGCAGGATATGCGAAAACAAAAATTAGCATCCTTACTGATTTTAGTAGTTTTAGGAATCACAAATTTATTTAGACATCTGGGATTATTAGCGCAAGTGATTAACCTCCTTGGCCTCTCCCTTTTGCTATATGCAATTCTTACGGATAAGGATAAAAGCTAACGAGACTAGCTGAAAAATAGGCTTAATCCCCCCTTAAATAATAGAAATAGCCCCCACTGAAACAACAACGGTTGCTAAGTGAGGGCTGTTTGATTACTTTTTATTCATATTCTCTCGGTACACGATCACTAAGTAGGCAGAGTACTTCATAGTTAATCGTTCCCCGCTTTTGAGCCACATCGGTGGCTGAAATGGTTTGATCAACGCTTGTACCAATTAGAGTCACTTTTGTCCCCAAAGGATAACTTTGAGGCAATTTGACTGTAATCTGATCCATAGACACACGTCCGACAATGGGGCATCTCTGCCCATCAATCAAAACATCAAATCCTTGCATATCCCGGGTCCAGCCATCCGCATAGCCAAGAGGCAGGGTACCGATCCATTCTTCCTCAGAACTAGTATAAGTGGCCCCGTAACCTATATCTGTGCCAACCGGAACTTTTTTCACATGAACTAAGGCAGACTCCAAGGTCAGAGCAGGTTTTATTGTATAGGGTAAAGTCAACTCACAACCGCTAGGATTGAGACCATAAATAACCAAGCCTAAGCGAACAGCGGTAAAAATGCCCTCCCTGTGCCAAAGACTCGTTGCCGAATTACTCGCGTGAACAATTTCTGGGCAATAATCTAAGCCTGCTACTAACTCCTTGAAAAAAGCCAGTTGTTCTTGGAACTTATGATCATCAGCTTCATCAGCTGTAGCAAAATGGGTAAAAATCCCTCTGACCTGACTGCCAGCCTTCAATAGTCCTGAAATCAAGTCGTTAGCCTCAGCCAGACTGCGAACCCCAATTCGCCCCATACCTGAATCTACAGCAACATGAATCAAAATTCCTTCTAAATCAAGCTGCTTCTGCTGAGCTGCTTCTAACCATTCTAAACTGGCTACTGTCAGAGTCAGGCGATAATCTCGAGCTAGGGCAACTTCATCTGGCAGAACCACACCTAAGATGAGAATAGGCTTTCTTATTCCAGCCTGACGCAACTCAATCCCTTCATCAATATTAGAAACACAGAAACCATCTACCAACCTTTGAATATGGCTGGCAACAGCAACAGCTCCATGTCCATAGGCATTGGCCTTAACAACAGCAAAGGTTTTAACTGCTTGAGGAATACGATCCTGAACCTGTTTAATATTATTTGAAATAGCTGACAAATCAACCTTAGCCAGAGTTGGTCGGTGTAAACTTGAAATCATATCAGAACCTCTTTTTTGATTTTATTTCAAAGACAGTAAAAAAATTCTAACTTCCGCTAATCCACTTCCAAAATCACACTGGCTTGAACAAAACCACCGCTATGAGAAATAGAGACAAAAGCATTACCTGAGAAGACCTTGCTGGTAATAATAGGAGCTCCTTTTTCATTAGTTGCCACCTCAATATCATGAAAACGTAATTTACCGATTCCAGTCCCCCAGGCCTTGGCAAAAGCTTCCTTGGCTGACCAGCGTCCTGCCAGATATTCCATTTTTCTTCGACCTTCGAGAGAGTCAAAACGCTGAAACTCTAAATCGGTCAGAACTTTTTGAGCAAAAGCAGGATTGCGGACATAAGCTCCTTCAACCCGCGAAATCTCCTGCAAATCAATACCGTGTCCAATAATCATCTTTTATCCTTCACATAAAATTCATCCCAGCCTAGAAACCCGGGCTGACTCTTTCTTATTGCAGTATGTTTCAGTAAAATAATCCCTCGTTCAGCTTAAAAAGCGTGATTTTTAAAAAGAGATTAGCCACTGACTTCCACCTTAATCTCACGGTAAAGGAGCTGAGATTTTCCCAGCTCCCGACCATTAGTTATTTAAAAAGTCTTCAAAGGAATCCTTACCTAAGGTTTGGTAGATTTCTCGAATCAATTTTTCGGTCTTATCCCAACCCAGACATGGATCCGTAATAGATTTACCAAAGACTTCTGGCTTGTCCTGACGGCCATCTTCTAAATAAGATTCAATCATAAAGCCACGCACATACTTGTTAATCTGCTTATTCCAATCACGATTAATCAAGGTTTGCCGAACAATTCGAATTTGATCCAGATAGTTCTTGCCAGAATTATCATGATTAGTGTCGATCAGGATGAAGGGATAAGCTAATCCCATCTGCTCGTAACGTTCAATGGCCTTGACTAAAATATCATAGTAAAAATTAGGCTCATTTTCACCATGTTCATTCGTTGCTCCACGCAGAATGGCATGAGCCAGTGGATTTCCATCAGTGTCAACTTCAGCATCATGATAGATAAAGTTCTGCTTGTTCTGAGCTGCATAGATAGCATTAAACATAATATTAAGATTGCCGGAAGTTGGATTTTTCATACCAGTTGGGACATCAATCCCCGAAGCCACAAAACGATGTTCCTGATCTTCAACTGAACGCGCCCCAATCGCATGGTAGGAAACCAAGTCATCAACTAAGGGTAGATTTGAGGGATAGAGCATTTCATCTGCTGTGGTCAAACCAGTTTCGGTAATCACACGATAGTGCAGATTTCGGACTGCTGCAATCCCATTGATGAGATCGGGTAATTTTGAAGTATCCGGTTGGTGAATCAGGCCCTTGTAGCCATCACCATTAGTCCGTGGCTTAGCTGTATAGACCCGCATAACCATAAAAACACGGTCTTTAACTTCTTCCTGCAAGGCAGATAGGCGGTGAGCATATTCTAAAACAGCATCTTCATTATCGGATGAACAAGGTCCGATAACCAAGAGCAGGCGATCGTCCTCTCCTTTAATGATAGCATCTAGTTCTTTATCTCTAGCTTCTTTTTTAGCCAGTGCCTCTCCTTCAAGTTTTGACAGTTGTTTAACTTGAGCAACGTTAATTTTTTGGCTCTTTTGATGAATTCCCATATTATTTTCCTAGTGTTTCGTATATTTCGTGGATGAGTTCAGCAGTTTTATCCCAACCCAAGCAAGGGTCAGTGATAGACTTACCATAGACATCTGGTTGGTTTTGACGGCCGTCTTCTAAATAAGACTCAATCATAAAGCCACGAACAAATTTGTTAATTTTATCACTCCAGTCACGGTTAATCAGGGTTTGCCGGACGATCCGCACCTGTTCCAGATACTGCTTTCCAGAGTTATCGTGGTTAGTATCAATAACGATAAATGGATTTTCCAAGCCCATCTCTTCATACTGATCGATGGTCGCCAGAAGATCATCATAATAGTAGTTTGGCACATTCTTACCATACTCATTGAGAGCCCCCCGCAAAATAGCGTGAGCTAGAGGGTTTCCTGTTGTTTTGACTTCCTGACCGTTATAGAGGAAGTTCTGCGGAGATTGGGCAGCATACATGCCATTGAACATAACATTGAGGTTACCTGAAGTTGGATTCTTCATGCCAGTTGGGACATCAATACCCGAAGCTACAAAACGGTGTTGTTGATCTTCAACCGAACGAGCTCCAATAGCAATATAAGATACCAAATCATCAACTAAAGAGAGGTTTTCTGGATAAAGCATTTCATCTGCCGTGGTCAATCCAGTTTCGGTAATCACCCGATAATGGAGATTACGAACAGCTTTGATACCATTAATCAGATTGGGCTGACCTTGAGCATCTGGCTGGTGAACCAAACCCTTGTACCCATCACCATTGGTCCGCGGTTTAGCGGTGTAAACCCGCATCACCATAAAGACGCGTTCTTTGACCTTTTCTTGTAAATCAGCCAAACGATGGGCATAATCTAAGACAGCATCTTCATTGTCTGATGAGCAAGGACCTATAACCAAGAGCAGACGGTCGTCCTCTCCCTTGATAATCGCCTCTAGCTCTTTATCACGTGCTTCCTTACGTGATAAGGCTTGGCCGGTTAATTTAGAAATCTGCCGAACCTTCTCAACATCAATTTTGTCACTTTCTGGAATAAATGCCATACTTGCCTCCCTTTTAATATAAAATAAAACTCCGAAGAGACTTATTTTGAAGACTAGATTTGCTAGGGTAACTCCAAAAACTTGGGAGGAAATTGCCCTTACAACCCAGTAACATTTTGAATTTGTAAAAGTAAAAGTGATATAAAATACATTATATCACTTTCTAGTCTTATTTCAATCTGATTTTAGACAGTTATGCAACTCTATACCAGCATTAAGAACTTGTATTCACATTTTTTGACAGTTAGCCTTATGTGGTAGGGACGCAAGCGACCTCCTAACGGAGTTCCATTGCTCATTTTCAAGCCAGAGTCTTGAAAATCCCCTCGACGATTGACTTAAATAGGACAATCGTCTTTTTACCACGGCGGCAACTGTCTGTTTTGAGCGACCTTATGGTCGCTTTTCCCAGCTGACGCTAAGAATTTAAACTTGTGAATACAGTTTCTAAGTTCTGCTGACTTTAAACGGCTCAACAATCTGCCTGCCTAACTAACCCGACGACGGCCGTGGCAATTTTTGAACTTCTTACCAGAACCGCACGGACAAGGATCATTGCGCTTGACATCGGTGAAGTCAAGGTCTTGATCTGCTACTACTTGACCAGACCTTTGAGCTGCAATATTAGCCGCTGCAGTTGTATGAGCCTGAGCTGTTGTTTTTTCCCGTTCTTGCTGATGAATTTGTGCCTTCATCATCAGACGAGTCACATCAAACTCAATGGCTCCAATCATATCATTGAACATGCGGAAACTTTCAGATTGGTATTCAACGATAGGGTTATTCTGGGCATACCCACGCAGACCAACGGAATTACGCAATTGATCAAGAGCATCGATATGGTCGGTCCATTTGTTATCCACAACTCGTAAAATCAGCACCTTTTGAAACTCGATAACAGACTCTTGATCCGGCAGCTTAGCGATCTGCGAATCGTAAACGTCCATAGCGCGGTCGTAGAGTTCATCCTTCATTTCTTCATAAGACCACTCATCTAAGTCATCCATACTGATAGAATCTTCAGGCAGGAGATTATTGTGAGCAAAATTAAGAATAGCTTCCAAGGCTTCGTCAACATTACTATTGCGACTATGACCATCTATGGTACGGTCAATGGTCCGCCGAATCATCGCTTTAATTTCTGGGCCAAGATCGCGTTCAGCCGTAATAACATCATAACGCTCGGCATAGATGATTTCACGCTGTTCCCGCATGACATCATCGTATTGGAGGACTTGTTTCCGAATATCGTAGTTATTTCCTTCAACGCGTTTTTGAGCAGACTCCACCTGACTGGTCAGAAGGCGCGATTTTATCACCACATCTTCATCCTCTGGCGAGACTCTCTCCAAGAAGAACTTAACTCGCTCAGACCCGAAACGTTTCATCAGGTCATCTTCGAAGGATAGATAAAATTGAGATTCTCCCTTGTCTCCTTGACGACCTGAACGACCGCGCAGCTGGTTATCGATCCGGCGGCTTTCATGGCGTTCTGTACCAATAACGCAAAGGCCGCCTAACTCTACAACACCCTTACCAAGCTTAATGTCTGTACCCCGACCAGCCATATTGGTTGCAATGGTAACAGCGCCGCGTTGCCCCGCATTCATAATAATTTGCGCTTCTTTTTCGTGGTTCTTGGCATTTAGGACCTCATGCGGAATACCAGCCTTTTGCAACTTCTTAGAGATTAAATCAGAAGTCTCAACTGCTACGGTACCGACCAAAACAGGCTGTCCTTTTTCATGACGTTCCTTAATATCTTCAATAACCGCCCTAAACTTAGCATCTGTAGTTGCAAAAAGCAAGTCTGGGTGGTCAATACGCTGGACAGGTCGGTTGGTTGGAATCGGAATGACCCGCATGTTGTAAATTTCACGGAACTCTTCTTCCTCAGTTTTACCAGTACCAGTCATCCCTGAGAGCTTACGATACATCCGGAACATATTTTGATAAGTGATTGAAGCCGACGTCTTGGATTCATCTTGAATTGGCACACCTTCTTTAGCTTCAATGGCTTGGTGGAGACCGTCAGAAAAACGCCGTCCTTCCATGGTTCGACCAGTGAACTGATCGACAATGAGAACTTCTCCTTCAGAAACCACATAGTCCATATTAAGAGTCATGATATAGTTGGCCCGCAAAGCATTATCAATATAATGGGTCAAGGCAACATTATCAATATCGTAAAGGTTTTCTAAATTGAAGAATTCCTCAGCCTTATCAATTCCTGAGTCCATAAGGCCAATGGTCTTAGAAGGGACATCAATAGCATAATCGACAGATTCCAACGTCTTAACAAACTTATCAGCCCGTGTATAGAGAGCACTAGTTTCGGAACTGACAGGCCCTGATACGATCAAAGGTGTCCGCGCTTCGTCAATTAGAACCGAGTCAACTTCATCAACCAGAGCGTAGTTAAGCGGACGCTGTACCATATCCTCCTTGCGGACAACCATGTTATCACGAAGATAATCAAATCCGACTTCTGAGTTGGTTGAATAAGTAATGTCACAGTTATAAGCTTCCCGCTTTTCAGCTGGCGACTTAGAAGACAAGTTAATCCCAACCGAGAGACCAAGCCAGCTGTAAAGCTCTCCCATCTCAGTGGCATCACGAGCGGAAAGATATTCGTTGACGGTAATAACATGAACCCCATCGCCTGCTAAGGCATTGAGGTAAACAGGCATAGTTGCCGTCAACGTTTTACCTTCACCAGTCCGCATTTCTGAAACATCACCATTGTGGAGAACAATCCCCCCCATGATTTGCACACGGTAAGGGAAGAGGCCAAGCACCCGCTTAGCGCCTTCACGAACAACCGCAAATGCCTCAAACAGCAATTGATCCAGCGTCTCTCCCTCTTGATAACGCTTCTTAAATTCCTCAGTTTTGCCTTGAAGTTCTGAATCTGACAATGCTTCCATTTCGTCCGCATAAGATTCAACCTTCTTGGCCATCTTTTCTAATTTTCTAATTTCGCCTCTGTCATTTTCAATGACCTTGCGTAAAATATTTGCCATCTCTTTTCCTTTCGATAGTCACTAACATCATATTTTATCATAAAAGCCATACCGATACAATAATTCAACTAGCCTAATCCATTCAAAATACTAGGTTGAATTGGCCATTTATTTTTCTAACAACAAAGTATCTGGCAGCCTGCTATGGATAGTCAGATTTAATAGGCTTATTCAAAAATAAGTCAGATTACAATTAATTCAGTTCGTAACTCAAATCGCTTCCCTTGATTGCGATAGGAATAAACTATAATTGAAAAGTCTTAAATTTGGCATTGAAATGTTCCTCTTCTATGCGAATAAACACTATTGCATAACCTATCTTTCTCGGTTAGTTGATGATGAAATGATCAATGTTTGCTACATCAATACAGATACCACAAAACTCAAATCACTTTAAGCTAAAAAGCAACAGTCAATCAACTGTTGCTTTTACTGTATGGGACTATTTATCAACTTAGACCTAAATGAAGCTAAATTTAACTTCCGTATTGCGTTAATTAAATATCGCCATCTTGTCTTTTTCCAAATACCCCAACCATGACTACAAGGACAAGAGCGCTACCTGCAAGACTAGCAAAACTTAGATTTTTATCACCTGTCTCTGGTAAACGTTTTGACTGTCTATCATGCTTTTTCGTCACCAACTGTACAGGTACTTCATTAACAACGACGCTGGTCTTTCTACTCTCACTAGAAACTGAATTTGGAAGATCAGTATCATGAGTCCCCGGATCGTCAGATGAATCAGGAGTAGGGGCATTAGGTACAATTGGAGGGAGCGGAGGCAGAGGTTGACCAGGAATTACCGGCGGACAACCACAGATACCGCCACGACCATCTTTTCCATCCCTAACAGTCACTGTTGACGTTGATCCATCTGCATTCGTTACTGTAATCGTATAGCTACCATCATGATTATCGGTAACTTGTACGATTGGTGCTTTACCATCTTTACCGTCTTTACCATCTCTTACAGTTACTGATGAGGTTGTTCCATCGCCATTCATTAGCGTAATAGTATATGTACCATTTCCGTTATCTTTAACGGTTGCAGTAGCCGATTTACCGTCCCTGCCGTCTACACCGTCACGACCAGCGGCTCCGGTGTCTCCTTTGTCACCCTTATCGCCTTTAACGCCTTGGGCACCATCGGAAACGGTAACGCTGCTCTTTTCGTCGTCAGAAACGATGCCATCACCGTTAGTATCGGTTCCTGTGGTGATCGTCTTAATACCGTCGTGATTATCCACGACATTGACAAAGCCTGCGGCGCCGGCTTTACCGTCCTTGCCGTCTACGCCGTCACGACCTGTAGCTCCGGTATCACCCTTGGCACCTTGGGCACCGGTGTCTCCTTTTTCACCCTTATCGCCTTTAACGCCTTGGGCGCCATCAGAAACAGTGACACGGCTCTTCTCATTTTCTGAGACTACACCATCGCCATTAGTATCCGTACCTGTAGTGATTGTCTTGGTGCCGTTGTGGTTATCCACGACATCGACGAAACCGGCGGCACCAGCTTTACCATCTACGCCATCACGACCGGCGGCACCTGTATCGCCCTTGTCACCCTTGGCACCTTGGGCGCCATCGGAAACAATTACGCTGGTCTTCTCATCGTCAGAAATGATGCCGTCACCGTCGATATCCGTACCTGTGGTGATTGTCTTGGTGCCATTGTGGTTATCGACAACATTGACGTAACCCGCGGCGCCTGCTTTGCCGTCTACGCCGTCACGACCTGTAGCTCCGGTATCACCCTTGTCACCTTTAACACCTTGGGCTCCGTCTGAAACTGTCACGCTGTTTTTCTCATCGTCAGAAACGACACCATCGCCGTTAGTATCGGTGCCAGTCGTAATTGTCTTGGTGCCGTTATTGTTATCTACAACATTGACGAAGCCGGCGGCACCTGCTTTACCGTCTACACCATCGCGACCTGCAACGCCTGTGTCTCCTTTATCACCCTTGTCACCTTTGGCACCTTGGGCTCCATCGGAAACCGTCACGCTGCTCTTTTCATCGTCAGAAACGATGCCATCACCGTTGGTATCCGTACCAGTCGTAATCGTCTTGGTGCCGTTGTGGTTATCCACAACATCGACGAAACCGGCGGCACCTGCTTTACCGTCTTTGCCATCTCGGCCATCTCGACCTGCGGCTCCGGTATCTCCTTTAGCTCCTTGGGCTCCATCGGAAACAGTGACATGGCTCTTTTCATCTTCTGAGACCACACCATCGCCATTAGTATCCGTACCTGTGGTGATCGTCTTAGTGCCATTGTTGTTATCCTTGACATCAACGAAGCCTGCGGCGCCGGCTTTACCGTCCTTGCCATCTACACCATCGCGACCTGCAGCTCCGGTATCGCCTTTGTCACCTTTAGCTCCGGTGTCTCCTTTTTCACCCTTATCGCCTTTGGCACCAGTATCACCTTTGGCACCATCAGAAACAGTAACACTGTTCTTCTCATCGTCAGAAACGATGCCATCACCGTTAGTGTCTGTACCAGTTGTAATTGTCTTGGTACCATCGTGGTTATCAACAACATTGACGTAACCAGCCGCACCAGCTTTACCATCTACGCCGTCACGGCCATCGCGACCGGCAGCTCCAGTATCTCCTTTAGCGCCTTTATCTCCCTTGTCGCCTTTAGCGCCTTGGGCTCCATCGGAAACCGTCACGCTGCTCTTTTCATCGTCAGAAACGATGCCATCACCGTTGGTATCCGTACCAGTCGTAATCGTCTTGGTGCCGTTGTGGTTATCCACAACATCGACGAAACCGGCGGCACCTGCTTTACCGTCTTTGCCATCTACGCCATCTCGGCCATCTCGACCTGCAGCTCCGGTATCGCCTTTATCACCTTTGGCTCCTTGGGCTCCATCGGAAACAGTGACACGGCTCTTTTCATCTTCTGAGACCACACCATCACCGTTAGTATCGGTTCCTGTGGTGATCGTCTTGGTGCCATCGTGGTTATCGACGACATTGACGTAACCCGCGGCGCCTGCTTTACCATCTACGCCATCGCGACCTGCGGCTCCGGTATCGCCTTTGTCACCTTTTTCACCTTTAATAGTATTAACAGTAAATTGTGCCGAAGCTTCTTGTCCAAAGGCATCAGTGTATTTAACCGTGTAGGTACCATTTTCACCCGGTGTAATCTCGAGCTTAGGTTTCTGAGTATTAATTGAATAGGTGAAGACATTGCCATTCTGCTCAATATTAAGACCGTTTCCTGCGCGGAAGGTAATGGTATCACCACCATGAACCTGCTGAGCATCAGGGGCAACATTGGTATCGTTCACTTGATTTTGCGTACCTGTTCCAGCAGTACCGGATGTAGCAATCCAATGATAATCTCTGGTCAGAAGGTACAATTGCGAACCGTTGACAGCATCTGTGGAACTTTCAGAAATAGCTCCCGCTGCAACATTTTTGATTTGACGTTCTTTATCTTTATAACCAACTGAAACCTGATCGCCATCAGCTTTCACCTGACCGGCAAAACCGGAATAAGTAATATTATTGACAGTTGCTTCATTCTCTGCGGTTGCTTCTGAATCTGTTCTAGAATATGCACCAAGAGCAACAGAATTATAATAAGTAGATTCAGCTGAAGGACCAACTGCTGAGGAAAGAATCGCTTTCGATTTAGCTTGGGTACCAAGCGCTATACTGTTGGCCGCTTTGGCATTGGCATAGTAGCCCACACTAACACTTGAATCGGCATCGGCAGAAGCTGTATAACCAATATTTATTGCGCCGACACCGCTTGCTTTACCACCGAGGGCAATGGCTGAATTAGCGCCAGCATTGGCAGTATTACCAATAGCAATCGCATTTTCACCGTTGGCTTTTGTATAAGTACCAAGAGCAACTGCACCGCCCTTATTATCCAAATCAACATTGGTTTCTGCATAGTAACCAATAGCGGTATCATGATTGTTGGATGGTGTTGCATTGTCGCCCAGATGAACGGTACCCACAGGATTTTCACCAGCTACAGCCCTAAATACAGAGCCGCCCGATTGGGTTGGCTGAGCAGACACGGCTGATGCATTTATCGGATTAGCCGTAAGCGAAACAGATGGCAGACCAGGACCATTTTGTTCAGCTACATATAAATGGCTTTCTGTTACATAAGTTACAGCACCTGAACCAACATAGGTACCGTCAGGGTTTGTTGCTTCAACACTAGCCTGCGACAAAATAGTATAGCTGCCGGCCTGAGCAACCTGCCCTTCAATTTTACCAGTGGATGAATCATACACTAGGCCTTCTGGCAGACCATCCTTAGTAACGGTTTCTCCCTGAATCGTTGCACTGTAGCTAAATTTAGTTGAGACCGCATTAATTCCACCATTAACGGCAATACCAGAAATTTTACGACCAGAAAAAACAGCCTGATCACTCTTAGGCAGCGCATTAACATCCAGATCAATAGTCTTGCTGGCTGTAGCCCCATCAGCGGCTTGCACAGTAGCTTTAATTGTATACTGACCAGATTGGAGGACTGCCCCCGTTAATTGGCCACTTTCAGCATCATAGAAGAGGCCGGCAGGCAGCCCATCAACTACTTCAGCTGTCCCTTCTTTAGTATAACTAAAGGACAACTCTGCCTGTGCTGCCTTACTATCTGATGTTTCCTCCTCATCTTCATCAACATTGCCCATAAGGACAAGATCAATCGCCTGACCAGATTGGGTCGCTGTGATAGCAATGGGACGGATACTGCTCGCTTCATTCAGCGATTGATAGTCACGGCCAATAGTCACACCAAGGGTGCTTTGAGCTTGACCACCACGCTGTTCAGTAGCAATTTGCCTACTATGATGCTGTGCAGAAGTCTGCCCATTACTTGCTGCAGCTGTCACCTGATTAGCAGTCTTTTGAACATAGAACGTTACATACTTGGACTTTTGAAGTTCTAAAGCTGCAACAGCTTGCGTATCAGCTTGATTTGGAGCTAAAGCATAACCTGATAAGCCTAGTTGATTTAAGTTGGCTGTTTCAGTCACAATTTTATCAGCCAAATCATCAGCAGGAATCACCAAGGATTTAGCTGGTGTCTGAGCAATCGTCGTTTCGGAACCATCAGCTCCTTGCTCAACATAACGTACCTTATAAAAAACATAGGCATTCTGCCCTGCAGCATTCACTCTAGCCGAATCACTAACGTGGCTATTTGATTGTGAGCCCTCGCTTACTTGCGAGTGATCAGCAGTTGGATCATTATCGGTAGTTTGTTCTGCATTTTGTGACGTTTCTGCCAGACTATTATTCTCCCTTGATAGGCTCGCCTGACTTTCACCAGTGCTATTGCTAACACCAGCATCCTGTGTTGGCGTCACTGCTTGATCCGAACCAACCGACTGACCGGCTGACCCTTCCGAAGACTGAACAGCTACGACTGTAGACTGAGTTTGGGGCTGCTCTTCAGCGAGAACGCTACCTGTAGCGAACAAACTGACCCCAATCAAGGCCGAAGCTGCGCCAAACTTAAACTTACGAATAGAAAAGTATTCTTTCCTTTGAATAGAATACTTAGATTTCCTAGGCTTAGGTTTCATAGAATGTATCCATCCCTCTCTAAAGATTTTATGTTGATTATAAACACTTTTAAACATCTATTGTCAAAAGCAAGCACAATCACTCTAATTATAAAGCTTAAGAAAAATAATTGCAACCTAAATGTAATGTTTTTAATTATTTTTATTTTATCGGTCGTTTTACTGTCCACTCTTTGACAGGAAGGCAATACCATGACCTCGTTACGACTGCATTCTAACCAAAAACAGAACTTAGCCTAAGACTAAATTCTGTTGAGATGAGGTACTTTTCTCAGACTAAATTCTGCTGATCTGAAGCCTAGAACTTACTCTGAGAATTCTGCTTTTTATCTTGCTCACTTTCTCCGCTTGACTACGTCCTATATTTTTTAGAATTTAACACCTATACAGCTTCAAAAATAGCATCACAACCTAATATGATCACTTGCCAAATGAGTGTTTTTTGTCTCGCACCAAAGGACGCGAGACGGACTAAAAGTCACTAATCAAAAAAATCAAGGAGCCTGTCGCTGCTCCTTGATTTGCTTTATTAATCCGTTATATGACTGACAATCATAGATAAATCCCCAGACATTTCCCAATTTCTAACGGTATTAGGCAGGATAAAATGTTGCCCTTTCTCCAATGGATAGGACTGATCAGCAATCCTAATCTGTCCCTGACCATCAATGACACTAACAAGATAGTAAGGAGCAGCAGCTTCAAAATAAGTCTGACCAACAACCTCCCACTTATAGACCGTAAAGAATTCATTAGCTACCAGCAAGGTTGAGGTTAAGTCACCCGTTTTTAAAGTGGCAGGGTGGGAATTTTGCGGTTGACCAATCGTCATGACATCAATGGACTGCTGAATATGCAGAGGGCGCAAGTTCCCTGACGCATCAGGACGGTCAAAATCATAAACCCGATAAGTTGTATCACTGGATTGCTGTGTTTCCAACACCATAATTCCCTTACCAATAGCATGCATCGTGCCGCTTGGAACATAGAAAAAATCGCCAGCTTTGACAGGTACTCTTGTTAAGAGTTGATCCCAGTCTCCAGCTTCAATCCGCTCTGCTAATTCCTGACGACTCTGAGCGGTATGTCCGTAGATAATTTCCGCTCCCTCATCAGCAGTCAGAATATACCAACACTCAGTTTTTCCTAACTCCCCCTCATGTTCCTGAGCATAAGCATCGTCAGGGTGAACTTGAACACTGAGCCAATCATTAGCATCTAAAATCTTCGTTAAGAGTGGAAAAACCGGACTGGATGGATTGCCAAAGAGCTCGGGCCTCTCTCGATAAACCCGATCCAGACCCTGATCAGCCAGAGAGCCGTTTTCAATAATGGAAACCCCATGAGGGTGACCGGAAATAGCCCAATATTCTCCGGTTGTTTCTGTCGGGATATCATAACCATAGACATCTCTCAGTCTTGTCCCACCCCAAATTTTATCATGCATACTAGCCTTTAAAAATAATGGTTCTGCCATGGCTGTTTTCCTCCGTTTTTACTGCCATTCTAACATTTTTCCCAAAAGAAAAAAAGTGAATAGGAAGAGACCAGCAACGATCTAGCACCTATTCACTATTATTACTTTACTAATCAAAACGCTCTGCGACCTTTTTCGCTAAGGCAAAATTACCGATAGTAGCTGAGCCATTACCAGATACAGCTGGTGTGACAATATAATCTTCAACAGGCGGAACAGGAAGATAATCATTGAGCAGATTCGTAAATTTCTCACGCACCCGGCGTAACATGTGCTCTTGAGCCATCACACCACCGCCAAAGACAATCACATCTGGACGGTAAAGAAGGGTTGCTTGAACAGCAGCTTGGGCGATATAGTAAGCCTGAATATCCCAAACATCTGAATGCTGTTCAATCAGCTCGCCCCGAATTCCTGTGCGGGCTTCCAGTGAAGGACCAGCCGCTAACCCCTCCAAACAGCCATTATGGAAAGGACAGGTTCCGTGGAATTCATTAGCCACATCGCTGGGGTGCAGGGCAACGTAAACATGGCCAGCCTCTGTATGACCAGCACCACCAACAAATTCTCCGCGTTGGATAGCCCCAGCGCCGATACCCGTTCCGATGGTGTAATAAACCAGATTTTCAACCCCTTGGCGAACCATAGCTTCACCATAAGCCGATGAATTGACATCTGTCGTAAAATAGAAAGGAACCTTGAATTCTTTAGCAATCAAGCCAACCAAATCTACATTTGACCAATTAGGCTTAGGGGTCTTGGTGATATAGCCATAGGTTTTCGAATTTTCGTCAATATCAACAGGTCCAAATGAGCCGATGGCAATTCCTTGCAAGTCAGCTTCAAATTTTTTAAAAAATCCTACCGTCTTATCAATGGTTTCATAGGGTGTCGTCGTTGGGAACTGCACTTTTTCGACGACCTGAAAATTTTCATCGCCGACAGCACAGACAAACTTGGTCCCGCCTGCTTCCACACTTCCATATAATTTAGTCATTATTTTTTCCTTTCTTTACCAATCTATTCCTTTTCATTATAAAAAATTCAAGAGCATAAATCAATGGAAATCCCAAGGTTTCCTGCCCAATAAAAGGAGTTTTTGAACAGCAAACAAAAGGGACCAAGACCGAAATCTCACTCCCTTTAGAATATACCAAAAACTTATTTTACTTCAAGCAAATCAGCACCAGCCGTAACAGCACCTGAGGCTACCGGAGTAACGTCTGTATAATCCGCAGAGTTGGTTACGATAACCATTGTCGTGTCTTCCAGACCCGCTGCTGCAATAGCTGCTGCATCAAATGTTCCAAGAACGTCACCCTTCTTAATAGCTTGATTGGCTTTGACCTTTTGCTCAAAACCTTTACCATCCATTGAGACAGTATCAATACCGATATGAATAAGAACTTCAGCTCCTTGATCTGATTTCAAACCATAGGCATGGCCAGTTTCAAAAGCAATTTGTACAATGCCATCAACCGGCGATACAATCGTATTGCCATTAGGTTTAATAGCGACACCTTTACCCATAGCCCCTGATGAGAAGACAGGGTCATTGACAGAAGACAGTTCAACAACTTGACCATCAAGGGGAGCGTAAATGGTTTCTTCAGAAACTTCTGTTTTGGCTGCTTGTTCATTGCCGGAGGCTTCATCAAGACCGTGTACTTCGACATCTGCTTCGGCAGCAGCCACAGCCGCTTCTGCTTCAAAGACCTTGGCTTCCTTAGTCTTACCATAGTAGTAAGTGATCAGAAAAGCAATAACGAAGGAAATCGCTTCACAGACCAAATAGAAAGGAATTGATTTAGGGGTGATAGAGATAAGACCAAGGACACCAGCCGAGCCTAATGATACAGCAATAACTCGTAAAAGACCAGCAATGGCTGCTGCAATAGCCGAACCTACCAAGGCACAGAAGAATGGGAAACGGTATTTCAAGTTAACCCCAAAGACTGCTGGTTCTGTAATACCAAGAAGAGCTGAAACACCAGCTGAACTTGAAAGCCCCTTAGTTTTAGAATTCTTAGTCAAGGCAAAGATAGCAAAAGCTGCAGCGGCCTGTGCCATATTGGCCATTGAGGCCACAACGAAGATAAAGTCCCCTGAGCCATGACCAGCTTTATAGGAATTAAGCAGGATTGTTTCGAAGGCTGGGAAGGATTGGTGAAGTCCCGTAACAACGATTGGCGTATAGAAAGCACCAAAGATACCCATACCCAAGAAGCCTAAGGTATCATATAACCAAACCAAACCATTGGCTACCCAGTCAGAAACTTGACCAAAGACCGGACCAATGATGGCAAAGGTCAAGAAACCTGAGATAATCATTGTGAAAAGCGGTGTAAAGGTAAAGTCAACTGCTGAATGCAAGTGTTTGTGGAACCATTTTTCAATGATACACATAACCCAAACGGCGATAATCGCTGGAATAACTTGTGAAGTATATTGCTGTGCATGAAGTGTCCAGCCAAAGAAATTCCAATTCAGTGACGTTCCAGCTGCCTTCACCACAGCTTCATTAAGCTCTTGCGAACTCATCATGAGTCCAAGAGCAGCTCCAAGGAACTGGTTACCGCCAAAACGTTTAGCAGTTGAGATACCAAGCAAGACCGGCATATAGATAAATGGAGCATCCGACAAGACAGTCAGCATATCAGAAATACCGGAAACTTGCGGGTATTGGGCAATCAATGATTGTGATCCAAACAATCCTTCTGACTTAAAGATGTTATTGACCGCCATCAAGAGACCGCCGGCAACAAGAGCTGGGATAATAGGTACAAAAATTTCAGACAGAACTTTAATAAAGGCCATAATTGGGTTTTGCTTATGTCCTTCTGCTGCAATTTTCTTAACCTCTTCGGTAGAAACTTCCTGCAAGCCAGTTTGTTTAATCAACTCGGCATAAACATGGTTAACGTCACCAGCACCAATAATAACCTGATATTGGCCATCCATTTTGAAAGTCCCTTTGACATCGGGATTGTTATCAAGAGCCTCTTGGTCAACCTTCGTATCGTCTTTTAAAACAAGGCGCAGACGAGTGGCACAGTGGGCACCAGCGACAAGATTATCTTTACCGACCGCTTTAATAACGTCGGCAGCTACTTTAGCATAATCCATTGCGTAACTCCTTTAAAATTTAATAAGATAAAAGCTTTCAATTTTTGAAAACGCTTTTTTACAATTCTTAATTTAACACAAGACCGTTACTATGTCAACCGTTTTGCAGAAATTAAATTTTTCCCTACAAGCTTGTTGAACTCATTAAAAAATTTATTCGACTGTTATCTAAACTTGACCAGCATCTCCTAAGGCTATGTATAGCACAACCTAGTAAAACCGGCTTATTTATCACTAATTAAAGATAATATATTCAAAATTTTTTGCTAACCCTTGACAAAATTTTCAGAAGCTCTTGATTCTATCAGTGACATAGTCTATGAATCACAGATAATACAACACTATTCATAAGCAAAAGTCCCCTATCATTAAAAATTCAACATAAACCAAAACTGTACCACCCGCGACATGAAGTCAGGTCAATCGATAACACTTGGACTGACTGAATTAGTAAGGAATATAGTTAGATCGCCATAGCGACTAGCGGAATAAGTTATCTCAAAGAGATAAAACTTATTTTATCCCCACGACACAAAGTCAGGTCAGCCGATAATACTGTATTGACATTGACCAAATGAATAAGAGGAACAGTGGGCTAATTTTTTGTAAAAATAGCACTACTTTTCCTACGAGATAAAGCTTAGAAAGTGACATTACCCATTAAACTGAGTTAGGAAGGGAAATTGGGCAAAAACTCGTCCAGTCTTCCTATTTTGGAACAAGCTCTTGGCGCAGCAGCTGGGGGGAGACCGTTTAAGGTCGCCACCTTAAAACTAGGGTGTGGTGAGAACCAAAATTTTCAATTTTTGAGTTGACCCCTCCCCATAGCTGGTATCAATGTTATTTTAAATAGACCAATTTTCTTCCTTGATTTTTCCCATGAAAACCTTTACTATGTTATGGACGTGACATTTCTTGCCAATAGTTGACATATAATATATGGAGGAATACTTATGAATCTACCAACAGAGGTGCGTTATCGCTCCTATGCTGACTGGACCGATGAGGAGAAAGCTGAGATTAGAGCTCATGTCGCTGCCTCGCCTTGGCGGGCCAACTATCATATTGAGCCAAAGACCGGCCTTTTAAATGATCCAAATGGATTTTCTTACTTCAACGGAAAATTCCAGCTTTTCTATCAAAACTGGCCTTTCGGTGCAGCTCACGGCCTTAAGCAATGGGTCCACACAGAATCCCAAGACCTGGTTCACTTCAAAGAAACTGGCATTACCCTCCAGCCTGACCACGAAAATGACAGTCATGGAGCTTATTCCGGGTCGGCCTATCCGATTGATGATAAACTCTTTATCTTCTATACGGGTAATGTCCGCAATCAAAACTGGGTACGAGATCCTCGCCAAATCGGAGCTTGGATGGATAAGCAAGGCCATATTGAAAAATTCGACGATATCCTTATCAAACAGCCAGCCGACGCGACTGAACACTTCCGCGACCCACAGATTTTTAATTACAAGGGACAATACTACGCCATCGTTGGAGCTCAAAGCCTTGATAAAAAAGGTTTTATCAAGCTCTACAAGGCCCTTAACAATGATGTCCATAACTGGCAAGAAGTCGGTAATCTGGACTTTGGTGGCACAGGTTCTGAATACATGATTGAGTGTCCAAATCTGGTTTTTGTTGATGACCAACCAGTCCTTCTCTACAGTCCTCAAGGTTTGGATAAGACTGAACTAGCCTATGATAATATTTATCCAAATACCTATAAAATCTGTCAAACGTTTGACACAAATAAATCAGCCCTCCTTGGCGCTTCGAAAATTTTCAATCTGGATTATGGCTTCGAAGCTTATGCTACCCAAGGATTCAACATGCCTGATGGTAAGGCTTATTGCGTCAGCTGGATTGGCCTTCCAGATATCGACTATCCTACCGACCGATATGACTATCAAGGAGCCATGAGCTTAGTTAAGGAACTGTCTATCAAGGATGGCAAGCTCTATCAATATCCTGTTTCAGCCATAACCAGTCTGAGAACTACCCAAGAAGTCTTTGGTGACAAAGATCAGACAGATAATTGCTATGAATTAGACTTAACCTTTGCTCCTGACCAAAAGACTGAGCTTCTCCTCTTTGCTGACCAAAAGGGACAGGGGCTCAAACTTACTGTTGATAATAACAAAGGAAAAGTTATCCTCGATCGTTCCCAAGCTGGTGTCCAATATGCCACTGAATTTGGCACGATCAGAGAATGCCAACTGGACCAAACTCAGGAAGCTCGTATCTTTGTTGATAAATCTATCGTGGAAATCTTTATCAATAAGGGGGAAAAGGTCTTCACCAGTCGTGTCTTTCCCCAAGCTGACCAATCTGGTCTTAAAATTCTCTCCGGTCAGGTTAGCGGAACTTACTATCACTTAAAGGGATAAGCTATGGTCGCAAAATTAACTGATGTTGCCAAATTGGCCGGTGTCAGCCCAACCACCGTTTCTCGTGTCATCAACAATAAGGGCTATCTCTCTGAAAAAACTAAGGACAAAGTCCATGCAGCCATGCGCGAACTGGGCTATAAACCCAATAACCTGGCCCGTGGACTTCAGGGAAAATCCTCTAAGCTAATCGGACTGATTTTCCCAAACATCTCTAATGTGTTCTACGCTGAAATTATTGAGCACTTAGAAAATATCCTTTTCTATCATGGCTACAAGGTCATTATTTGCAACAGCCAGAACGAGTCCGACAAAGAGCGAGACTACTTGGAAATGCTGGCGGCCAATCAGGTCGATGGTATCATCTCTTCCAGCCACAATCTGGATATCGAGGACTACGAACGAGTGGAAGCTCCCATTGTTGCCTTTGACCGCAATCTGGCACCCCGTATCCCTGTTATTTCTTCCGATAACTTTGAAGGCGGAAAATTAGCGGCCATTAGCCTGCAAAAGGTGGGCTGCCAAAACATTATCATGTTTACTGGTAATGATAATTCCAATTCAACCACTGGGCTGCGTCGCAAGGGCTTTAGCTCTGTCCTTCCTGAGGCCAAGGTTTTCAATATCCCCAGCGACTATTCTGCTATTCGCAAAGAGATGGAAATCAAGTCCATCCTGTCTCAGGAGAAGCCCCATGGAATCTTTACTTCCGATGATATGACAGCCATTCTGACGATGAAAATTGCAGACGACATGGGTATCAAAGTTCCCCAAGACCTAAAAATTGTTGGCTACGATGGAACCCAGTTTGTGGAAAATTACTTCCCGCAGCTGACCACTATTAAACAGCCCATCAAGGAAATCGCTGAGCTCTTGGTCGACGTCCTCCTAGCTAAGATTGAAGGCAAGGATGTTCAAGAAAACTACACTCTGCCCATCAGCCTCCTAACCGGAAAATCTTTATAAAATAATCCCTTGGCAACCAATGCTAAGGGATTTTTCACATTTCACCAAAATAAAAATGACCAACTCGGGTCATTTTATTCTTCAACAAACTTCGTCAAGATGCCGTTAACAAATTTGGCGGAGGTTTGATCGGAGTAGGTTTTAGCCAACTCAATAATCTCATTGAGGGCAACCTTGTCCGGTGTTTCTTGGTAATACTTAATTTCAAAGAGTCCTAAACGCAGGAGACTGCGGTCGGTCAGGGTCAGCCGTTCTAAAGACCAGCCTTCTTTAAGATTCTCAATAATATAAGTATCGATTTCAGCCAGATTATCCACAGTACCCTTGACTAAATTCAAGAGCAGGGTCGGAACGTCAAATTCTTGTCCTTCTTCTGCTGCCTTGTCATAGGTATAGGCAAAGCTAACAGCCTCAAGAAAATCAGCTTGACCAAATTCTAAACTAAAGATCGCCTGAAAAGCCCGTTCTCGTAAATTATGTCTTGAATCAGTCATTCAGGAAATCCTCGTCAAACAAGGCTGTCATATCTGGTTTTGGTGCCTTTTCAGGAACGATGCCAACAACATGGACATTAACATCTGAAATTTCAACCTCTGCCATATCGTAGACAGCTGATTTAACAGCTCTTTGAACTTCAATCGAAACCGCTGGGACATTTACTCCATATTGCAATTGCAGGTAAATATCCGCTGTAACCTTATCTTCACCACTGGTAGTGAGATAGACACCACGACTAAGAGTTGTTTTACTGATGCTATCCGTTACAGCCTTATTGTTGAGCGAATATACCCCCTCAACCTTGGTCGCTGCAATTCCCGTGATAACCTCTAACACTCGAGGAGCGATGACAATATCTCCAATTGTTTCTGCCATAGGTCTTCCTTTCTAATCATTCTTATTGAAATTTACGCCCTTAGGCAAGACTAACGATCCTAAGGTTTTAATCAAACTTTTTATTAGTTTTTGACACAAAATTTGACCAGTCGCTAGCACTAGTCAAACCAAGTCAATTAAGGACATCAAAAGCTATAGATGATAACTTTTCGTCGTCATTCTATTGAAAAGATAGAAAGACTCTGTCCGTGATATCGTACTTTAGGCACGTGATACGTAAGTTCCTTCTTGAGTATTGATGACCAATTTTTGACCAACTTCGATGAAGTCTGGTACGTTGACCACAAGGCCTGTTTCCAAGGTAGCTGGTTTACCTGAACCTGTTACGGTAGCTCCCTTAATAGAAGGTTGGGTATCCGTAACAGTTAGTTCAACAGTTGTTGGAACCTGTACCCCAATTACTTCGGTTCCATAGAATTGAATCTTGACATCACCGTTTTCCAAAATGTAGCGCAATTCATTTTCCACGTTAGCCACTGGAATTTCATATTGGTCATAGGTTTCGCTATTCATGAAGTAGGCTGTATCATCCATCTTATAAAGGTATTGGGCAGGCACTGTTTCAATGATAGCTTGTTCAAATTTTTCTTCTGGACGATAGGTTGTGTCGAAGGTTGAACCTGAACGAACATCACGCAGTTTCATCCGCATAACAGTATTCCCTTTACCTGGTTTATGGTGGCTGGCTTCCAGAACACGGATTAATTTCCCATCACCTGTCACAAAAGTCATACCAGCTCTAAGCTTACTTGCTTCAATCATGTTTTCTACCTCTTCATTAATTTAGTTATCAGCTTATTTTATCATAATTTGTGATGCTACTCAAATTCTTTATGAATATAAGCAGCCTTGCCTAGTCCTCCCCTAAGGTGATATGGGGAACATCATGCTGGATATATTCCACACCTTTCTGCCTCATCAGTTCGATAGCCAGAGCATTGGGACGATAGTCGGATTTATAGGTGATTTTCTTGATACCTGCTTGCAAAAGAGCCTTGGTGCAGTTGATACAAGGAAAATGGGTGACGTAGATTTCGGTATTTTTGGTCGAGATACCTTCCTTGGCACATTGAATCAGGGCATTCATCTCAGCATGAACTGTCCGAATGCAGTGACCGTCTTCCATATAGTGGCCAACCTCATTGCAATTATCTGTTTCAGAAACCCCGCCGTTATAGCCCGTAGCGATAATCCGTTTGTCCTTAACCAGAACTGCTCCAACATAGGCACGGTCACAAGTTGACCGTTTCGAAATCAGCTCGGCATTAGCCATAAAATAATCCTGCCAAGATAGACGATTTTCAGTCATGGAAACCTCCTAAATAATAATCAATTCCTTGGGTGCTTTGGTCAGGACTTCACAGCCTGTCTCAGTCACCAGTATATCATCTTCAATCCGCACACCGAATTTTCCGTCCAAATAAATCCCAGGTTCATCAGTGATAGTCATCCCAGACGCCACTAAGTCGGTTGACTGCCCAAAGTAAGGCCCTTCATGGATATCAAGACCGATACCATGACCAATACCGTGGGTGAAGCAAGCGCCGTAACCAGCTTGGGCAATAACTTGACGTGCAAGACCATCATAGTCACAGCGTCTCATGCCAGCCTTGACGGAGTCAATCACGGCTTGGTTGCTCTTGCGGACAAGATCATAAACAGATCGCTCTTCATCAGAAGGCTGACCAACATGAATCGTTCGTGTGATGTCACTGACGTAGTGATGATAAACACAGCCGAAGTCTAAGGTTAGGGTCTCACCCTGACTAATAATTTTTTCGCTAGCCCGGCCATGGGGCATGGCAGAACGCTGACCCGAAGCCACGATAAAGTCAAAAGATGGTCCGGTCGCTCCGCGTTCTCGCATCCGAAAATCAAGAAAATTGGCAACTTCAATCTCGCTGGTTTGATTAGGCTTGATAAAATCTAAAACATCTAAGAAGGCTTGATCAGAGATCTTACAGGCTTGACGAATGGTTTCAATCTCACTGCTGTCCTTAATCATTCGCAACTGTTCAATCAAATCAGTCAGAGATTGCAGACGGTACTCTGCAAAGTTCTCCTTCAACTGCTGATAGTAGTGATAGGAAACAGCTTCTCCCTCAAAACCAATTACAGTCAATTGATCACCTTTAATAATCTCAGCAATGTCAGCAAGCGGTTGGCGGGTCTCAATAATCTCAAGGCCTTTAACTTTTTCCCTAGCCAAAAGGCTGTAACGGGAATCCGTCAGAAAGAGCCGTCGCTGCTTAGAGATAAATACTGTTCCTGCCGTGCCATAAAAGCCAGTCAAATAATAGATATTCGTTAAATTAGTAACTAAAAAGCCATCACAGGCTGTCTTCTCCAAAGCTGCCAGCAGTTTTTCTACACGCGCTTCAAACACCTGAAAACACCTCCCATCGAATAGCTTTATTCTAGCATGAATGAGGGTAAATTACTAATTTGAAAGAATTTATACAAAGACTGACTTTAATAGACTTGTTTGAAAACTAAGGCATTTCATAATCGATAATGCCTCAAATCACTCAGCTTAACCATTTTAAATGTTCTGAGTAAAGTTTTAGGGCCTTTCGTACGCAGTTTTGGTTACCGAAGAAATCTAATATATTTTTGACATTCTAATCCTTTTAGCTCAATCCTCTGCAGTTTTTGGAAGTTCTTAAAAGAAAGGATAACCACCCCGAGGTTGCTTAATTTCTCTGATACGTTGCGTTACCGAAACCATAGTCCCTCCCTTAAATGATATAGATTAATTGTTGACCTTAGTATAAGAATCATTCTCATAGATACTGTACTCGGAATAGTTTGGCTCCTCATTCATTCCATACTGCCAAAGAATAGGATATAACGTTTGTCCGTCAGAACTTAATTTGTAACCAAAGTCGTATTGAATACCACTCCCCCCTAGCTGCGCAGGCAACACTGTTCCTGAATAATCCACAATTCTATAAGTTGTCTCATCAACTGGAATCATTGAATAGACTGTCCCAGAGACTTCAGAACTACTGCTATCGCTTCCATTAACCTTTATTCTTAAGTCGCCATTGCTCGAGAAAGTAATCGTAGTTGGCGTTCCTGACATAGTTCCCTTCCAAGTTCCAATCATTTGGTTAGGAAACACACCATCATAAGTGGAACTTTTACCGTCTGCCTGAGTAGAGGAAGAAGTTAAATCTGAGGAAGCCTGACTGGATGACAAAGAAACTGAACTTGCTTGGAATTGGTCAATTTGGTTCTTCTTATTTTGATAAGAAGTCCAAAGCACAAGGGCAATGCAGGCTAAAACTGCCAGAATCAAAATCGTTAAAATATTATAAATAAGTTGCTTACGCCTTTCTTGGCGCTCCAACTTATCCTTTTCTATATAATAAAGATTTTGCTCCAAAATTGCTTCATCTAATAAATTTTTGACTTGTTGTCGCTTTTTAGGATCACTTGTCTGAGCTAGAGCTAACTCCAAACGGGAAATTTTCTCCCGCATCTCCCTCTCTTGTTGCTCATCTATGAGTTCCTGATGAAAACGTTCCTGATCTCGCTGCATCTTTTCCAATGCAGAACTCTGCCTCGATTGTTCCCAAGTATTGCGGTCTATGGAATTTTTGATTTTCCAATCATCCATACTATTTTCTCCCTCCATTTTATACAATGATAATTTTCTAAAAAATTAGATACATCTTTAGTATAACAAACAAGAAGGCCTAGAGCAATATTGGTAAAGAATCTATGACATAATATTACATTTATGATACTTTTATAACATCAAAATTGCTAAAATCCTGTCGACTAAAGGCCACTAGACTAGCATACTTTAGAACTTGATTCAGTTAGATATAGACATCTAGCTTTTTTCACATAAAAAAGATGCGGGACAAAACTTGTCCAGCATCTCTGTTTTAGATTAAACGCTTGGCGCAGTGATTAGAGGTAAGACTTGTTCTACGCAAACTTAATCTTACCACTGACAATTCATTAGGGGCTTTAGCACCAATGAACCACTGCTGATTAGTTTCCCTTTTGCCACAAGGTCAAAACGGAAAACTTAGCCAAGTATGTCGAGGTGAAAAGACACCCCAAATTTTCAATTTTTTGGGTGATTCCACTCCATTCTTATGGCTATTTCAACTTATCTTGTAAATATTGGCCGGTAAAGGACTGGGGATTTTTAGCCACCGCCTCGGGGGTACCCGTAGCAATAACTTGGCCGCCGCCAACACCGCCTTCTGGTCCTAGATCGATCAGGTGATCTGCCGTTTTGATGACGTCCAGATTATGCTCGATAACGAGCACTGTATTTCCTTCGTCGACAAAGCGTTCCAAGACCTTGAGCAGACGGGCAATATCATCGGTATGCAGACCGGTAGTTGGTTCATCCAAAATGTAGAAGGACTTGCCAGTTGAACGCTTGTGCAGTTCACTGGCCAGCTTCATGCGCTGAGCTTCCCCGCCTGACAGGGTAGTAGCTGGCTGACCCAATGTCACATAACCCAGTCCGACATCCTTGATGGTTTGAAGTTTGCGGGCAATCTTTGGAATTGGCGCAAAGAAATCCACCGCATCATTAACAGTCATATCAAGGATTTCTGCAATATTTTTTTCCTTGTAGTGGACTTCTAGAGTCTCACTGTTGTAGCGTGTGCCGTGACAAACTTCACATGGA
>NZ_JAAKDU010000012.1 GCF_011038795.1 Streptococcus tangpeifui | reverse complement strand
CTTATTCTGAATTTTTAGCACAGAAAAAGACTACTAGGGACGAGCTAGTAGTCTAAATATAATTTTTTTCGCTTTGATTATATCATAGGGAGGGAATTTTTGCATTCTTTGTAGTTTTCGTATAAAAACTCGTCCAGCATTCCTGTTTTAAAATTAATTCTTGGCGCAGCGGTTAGCTGGTTTTCCTTTTGCCACAAGGTCAAAGTGAAAAATCTAAATGAATGTAACGAACACATTCATCTTATTGCCAACCTCAAAGGGTCCCCTCAGACTTTTTGACCTGTGGGGGTAGAAAGGTTTCCCCAGACCTTTTTAATCGGGAATAAAGCTTGCAAAGCAAGTATCAAAAACGCTCTTCTCCCCCAGAGACCGTTTCAGGTCACCACCTTGAAAACTAGGGCGTGGAGAGAACCAAATTTTCAATTTTTGGTTCTCTCCACACCCTTTTTCTATGCTATTTTATATCGGTTAATTGACCTGATAATACGCCAACAGCTTAAAAGCCGATTCAACAAAGTAATGGACAGCAACAGACAGGGCTTCGTCTTTGACAACAAAGTCATCGTGGTGCCAGTCGGGTGCCTCTGCTTCACCATTGGAGCCAATAAGGGCAAAGACACCGGGAATCCGTTCCTGATAGGCCGCAAAGTCCTCTCCACCAGTCGATGGCAGGGTTTCAACCACTTCTGCAAAAGATTTGGAATGCTCAATGATTAGCGGTGTAATAGTTTTATCATTGAAAGTCACTTTAGGCGAATTCCCCCATTTGATAGCTACCTGAGCACCAAATTGTTCGGCAGTCGTATACACTACCCGCTCAAATTTTTCAATAACATCCAAGCGAACTTGGGGGGCAAACGTTCGTATAGTCCCTTCAAAGAAACCCTTGGCTGGCAGAACATTCCAAGTCGTTCCAACATCAATATGGGTAACAGACAGAACAGCTGAGTCAAAGGGAGAGACTGTTCTAGCAACAATAGCTTGGAGATTATTGACCATAGTCGTTACCGCTAAAACTGTATCCACACCCAAATCCGGCCGTGCGGCATGGGAGGAGACTCCCTCAACAGTCACTTCAAACTGTTCGACACCTGCCATGATGGCACCCGTTTTTAAGCCCAGCTGACCGGGCTTAAGATGAGGATAATTATGATAGCCAATGATGGCCGAAACATCATCGAGGCCGCCAGCCTCAATCACCTGATAGGCGCCTTGGAAGTTTTCCTCAGCTGGTTGAAAGATCAGACGAACAGTCCCCTTCAATTCATTTTCACGCTTCTTCAAGATTTCTGCTGCTCCCAATAGGCTGGTCTGATGGAAATCATGACCGCAGGCGTGCATGGCACCATTGTCACTGGCATAACCGAGACCAGTATTTTCCTGAATCGGCAGGGCATCAATATCTGCCCGCAGAGCAATAATGGGGTGACCAGAACCAATCTCAGCAATCAAACCCGTTTTCAGAGGATAATTCAGCGCTTCAATCCCCAAATCTGCCAGATAGGATTTGAGAAAGGCTGTTGTCTCATACTCCTGTTCCGAAATTTCTGGGTGAGCATGGATATAATGGCGGGTCTGGGCTAATTTTTCATAAAAATCTGATGACATAAAATCCTCCTTCAATAATATTGGATGACCGACAGCCTCGAAAAACCTTGCATGTCTGGAACAGTCTGCTTGACTGTACTTACCTAATCAATATCAATTAAAAATTTTTGCTCTGGCGTTTTTGACAGATAGTGCCGATTGTGTGGTTGAGACCACTGAGCATCGAAATCTATATCATCAGCAAAGCGGGAGTTAAAATCGACAAAAAGCTTCTCCTTCTTGGTATCCCAGCCACGCGCAATATCGTGAAAATAGGTATTGTTCTTAAAAGCTGGGATTTCATACAAATCTCTTGCATAACCCCAGATATTTGGATAATCAACAATCCGATGCTTGATTGGACCTAAATTGCGATAATAATGGGTATCAAAGCGCGCCAGAGTCACATAGAGACGGACATCCGAATCGGTGACATAATCGCCAAAAAGAAAACGCTGGGTGGCCAACCGCTTTTCAATAATGTCCAGTGTATTAAAAAAGTCATCAAAAGCCTCTTGATAGGCCACCAAGGATTGGGCAAACATCATTCGATAGACCCCATTGTTAACAAAGGGAAAAAGGACCTGATCATTAAAGTTATTGATAGCGTCTCTCAAGGATTCTGGATAGAGATTAGGCGCATCTGGCTTTTGGAACGGCTTGAAAGCCACTTCAAAATAGTTGGTCAAGCGATGATAGTCGTTATTGACGACTTCCTGCTTATCGACATCAATCAGGGCAGGAACTGTTGTCCGGCCCGCATAGTCAGGATCTGCCCGATAGTAAAATTCAGCCAGATACTCGGCACCAGTAACAGGATCTCTGCCATCAGCATCATAGGCGAATTCCCAGCCATACTTACGGCGGTCGGGATCGTCCGTGTGGCCGACTTGATTGATGGAGATAGCGTCCTCTAGGCCTAGGAGCTCACGAACAATTGACGCCCGATTGGACCAGTGACAGCCCCGAGCCCAGAAGAGACGGTATTTGCCAGCCTGTGCTTTCAAATCATCAGGACCATCACCAAAAGGGCGGGTGAAATGATTAGGCTGGCGCTGGAAGGCACCGCGCTCATCTATTTCTGACTTCGTTTCAACTGGACGAATTTTTAGAGTAACGGGTTTGATTGGTTTCGTATGTTGTGTCATAGGTATAGCCTCTTTTTCTAACGGTAACGTCTGATCGCACGATCCTGTGGTTTTAGCCACTCCGTCGTATCTGGTCCTTTGGGAAGAATCTGATGCGGATTGTCAATAGCACTGAGATGGTAATGCTTTTTAATATGGTCGAAATGGGTGGTTTCCTTAAAAGCAGGCTGACTGTACAAGTCTCTAGCATAGGCCCAGAGGTTAGGAAAATCAATCAATCGATTGCGATTGCAGCGAAAGCCGTTGTAATAAGCAGCATCAAAGCGAGCTAGGCTGACATAGAGGCGAATATCTGTGTCTCTAATCTGATCACCAAACAAGAATCGAGAATGGCTCAGGCGTTCTTCTAAGTCATCCAACCGTTCGAAAAGTCGGTCATAAGCCGCTTCGTAAGCAACCTGGCTGCCCGCGAAGCCCGCCTTATAGACACCATTATTGATATCATGAAAAATCACTTCATTGAGAGTGTCAATCTCACTTGCCAGCTCAGTCGGATAGAGGCCTGGAGCCCCCTCCTTGTGCAAAGGCCGCCAGTCAGTCTCCCAAATCTTGAGCAGTTTGTAAAAGTCGTTATTGACCAATTGCCCAGTTTGTAAATCAACTAGGGCTGGCACCGTAAAACGTCCCTGATAGTTAGGGTCTGTCCTCAAGTATATCTCACTCAGATAGTGAATCCCTAAGACAGGATCCTTACCATCAGGATCTAAGGTGAAAGCCCAGTCCGTCCGCTTAACATCTGTCGGCCGAATAGGATCTACGACTCCGACACTGACAGCATCTTCCAAACCCAGTAACTTGAGCGCAATCAACTGCCTATGGGCCCAAGGGCAAGCATAAGAGACCAACAGCCGATAACGATTTTTCTCGACAGGTAACTGATCTGGTCCAATGCCAAAAGGTCTGGTAAACTGAGTCTTTTGACGGTGGAAATTTCCCTCTTTATCAACTTCTTTAGCAACAAAACTAGTTGGCATAGGCTTCCCTCCTGGGAATTTCTGGAATTTGACCAACCAAGGACTCAGGTACATCCTGACCGTAGCCCATGGCCTGCAATTCTTGGAAAGTGAAGGCCAGCCAAGTCTGGTCTAAGATTTCTCCACCATGTTGTTTTAAATATTTTTTTAAAAGCGGCATCCTAATACCTCCCCACTTCACTTTCAAAACGGTAGCCTTCGGGTAAAAAGAAGCCCTCATCTTCCATCCACTGACGGCCTTCCGGACTGCTGTGTTCAAAATGCGCAAAGGCCGTCTTGTTGCGGCGAAAGCCATATTTTTCATAGAGCTTGAGGGTCTGCGGATGAGTGTATAGGATGACATTGATACCTTGGAGGCGCTCCAAAAGTCCTGTAATAATGGCATGTCCTACCCCTTGGCCCTGATAATCGGGAGCAACAGCCACGTTATAGATGGCCCCTTGAGAAACAAAGTCCGTAAGCGCTCGGCCGACGCCAATCACCTTTTGACCGTCCTTTATAAAGATGGTAATATCGCTGTTTTTAAAAGCTTTTTCATGCTCTTGGCTGCCCGATTGACTGAGACCAGCACTTTGCAGGACAGCTGTCACTTGGCCGTAGTCAACTGATTGAGGATCGGTTTCAATCTGATAGTTAAATGTCATACCAAACGCCTCCTACTTGTAGCTGGGTGAGTAGTCTTCACCGAAATATTTTTGATTAATCTTTTTCGAAGTACCGTCTTTAATGACCTCCTTGATAGCCTTGTTGACATCCTTTTGCAGCTGTTTTTGATCCTTAGCAAAGACAAAATAACTATAAGGTTCGGCCAGCAGCTCCTTTTGCAGGGAACCAGTGACAGGTTTACCGACCAGCTTGAGTCCCAATTCTTTTTGATAGTACTCAAACATTGGTTTATCCATAAGCAAGAAATCGTACTTGCCAGATTCAACGCCTTGCAGCTGGCTTGATAAATCCTCCTCGCTGTAGTTTAGATTAATCCTCTTGTCAGGATGCTTCTTGTTAAAATCTTCGATAGCCGTTGAGGTATTAACACCCGTAGCTCCCACCGTTGAATGGCCAGCCAGATCATCCCAAGAATCAGCCTGCTTAGCCTCTTTACTGTCGGACTTGTAGATAACCACATAAGCATTCTTGAACATAGGGTCGGAAAAGAGATAGTTCTTCTGCCGCTCTGAATTCTTGGCAATATTATTAACCCCCATCTGATAGCGGCCAGAATTAAGACCAGAGAAGATTGAATCAAATTCCGTCTTCTCGAGTTTTAGCTTGTATTGGGGCAACTTTTTAAAAACTGCCTTGAGCAGTTCGATATTCTGCCCTGTCAGCTGGTCCTTGTCATCAGTATAAGTAAAAGGTTTGGGACCGCCAGAGGTTGCTACAGTCACTGTCGTCTGCTTGACTGCCTGCTTATGGTGGTTGACTCCCTTTAGGGAAAATATGCTAAGCAACAGCCCTAAAACAATCAAAACCGCTATAGCGATTGTCCACTTCTTTTTCCTTGTCATCCTAACACCAACTTCCTAAGCAATGATTTCCCCTATCTTACCGCAATCTAACAGACTTGAAAAATCACTCTTTTTTATAGTGAGCCATAAAAAAACTTTATAGATACAGGAGCTTCCTAATCATGATTTTTGATGTAAGATAGTAGATAAAATTCAACAAGTTTGACTTGGGGATAGCCACTGCCATCAAGACCTTCTGTTCAGAGTCCGATTGCGTAATATCCCCCTAAAGTCGGACCTAGCCATAATTTAGGGAGGACGCTATGCCAAATTGGAAAACCTTACTAGAAAGCTATAAAGAAAACTTTTTGCGGGATTTAGCAGGATTGATTGCCATTCCATCTGTCAAAGACGCTGCCAGTGCTGATGAGAGTGCTCCTTTCGGTCAATCAGTCAAAGATGCTTTAACCTACATGATGGCCCTGGGAGAACGGGACGGCTTTAAGACGAAAATCATAGATAATGTCGCTGGCCATCTGGAAGTCGGTCAAGGGCAGACGATTTTTGGTATCCTCTCCCACTTAGATGTCGTCCCAATTCAAGAAAACGACTGGCAAACAGCCCCTTTCAATCTGACCCAAAAAGATGGTTGGCTCTACGGCCGCGGAGTTTCTGATGATAAGGGCCCCACCCTAGCGGCCTATTATGCCTTAAAAATGATTCTCGACGCTGGTTTATCACTCAACCAGCGGATTCGCCTCATCTACGGAACCGATGAGGAAAACGACTGGGACGGTGTCAAGGTCTACTTTGCCAAGGAAGCTATGCCTGATTTTGGCTTCGTTCCCGATGCTATTTTTCCGCTGATTTATGCTGAAAAAGGTATCATCTCCTTTGATTTTCACAAGACCTATTCCGAACAGGCCCCTTCTTCCCTAATTTTTGAGTCTGGTCAGGCTTATAATGTTGTTCCGGATTGGGCTCAAGCCCGCCTGACCGGCCAGACAAATCTCCAGAATGATTTTCAAGCCTACCTCAAACGATTTAATCTTGAAGGAAGCTGGCAGCGCCAAGGCCAACAGCAAACGCTCAGTCTGAAAGGGCTGGCTGCCCACGGTGCTGGTCCTGATAAAGGTATCAATGCTGCCCTCTACTTAGCCCACTTCCTAAGAACCCTTCCTCTCGACCCATCTGCCAAGGATTATCTAGACTTCATTGTCAGCTACTTCTTTGCAGATAATAAGGGAGAGAAACTAGGAATCGCCTACAAGGATCAAGAATTGGGAGAAGTGACCGTTAACCCAGCTGTCTTCTCATTTGAAAAGGGACAAGCCCGAATCGGAGTCAATCTCAGGTATCCGCAATCCGTCATCTTTGCTTCTCTACAGGAAAAACTTAACCAGCTTGCCCAGCAAGCAGGCTTTGAAATACGCGAGAAAAGCCACCTTCTGCCAAGCTATACCGCTCTTGACGACCCTAGGATTCAGACTCTGCTTAATGTTTATCAGATGGAGACTGGCGACACCAGCCCAGCACTGGCCATTGGCGGCTCAACCTATGGCCGTCTCCTAAAAAACGGAGTCTCTTTTGGTCCCGCCTTTCCTTGGTCCATCCATACACTCCACCAGCCCAATGAAGGCATAAAATTAGAAGAGCTCTGGCAAGCTACCATTATTTATGCCAAAGCCCTCTACCGTCTCTGCACGGTTGAAGGCACTAAGATCAGGGCGGACTGAGATCTCCCTAACATCAGCACTCATCAAACTTCAAGTTGACCTAAGCCCATCAGCCTCAAAATCCAGCGCTAGCATCGCTAGCAGGACTGGACTGTCAAGCCAAAACCAGCCCCACACAGACAAAAACTGCCCGCTTCCTTCAATCCGGACAGTTTTTTTATTGAATATTCAGCTCATTTCAATTCAAAAATCCATGGTGGTTAAAAAGGTCTGAGAGACCTTTTTAACCAGGAAATGAAGCTTGCAAAGCAAGTGTCAAAAACGGTCTTGGGAGAGACCGTTTCAGGTCACCACCTTAAAACAGGACATGGTGAGAACCAAAATTTTCAATTTTGGAGTTGAGCCCACTCCCACGGCGGGAACTGGCAGACTATGTACAGTTTGTACAGTTCATTACTTAGACTTATTGGGGACGACTAAATCCTTACTGCTTGGAGCATAGTCGCCGCCTAAGAATTTCTTATTTAATCGATCCAATGTGCCATCCTTTTGCAAGGCTTTAATGCGTTTATTGACAAAGGCCTGTAAGTCTTTGTTATCACTGGTGAAGAGGTAATAAATATAGGGTTTTTCCGAAGATTTTAAATCAATCGTTTTGAGATTAGTGAGCCCCTGAGACTTGATAATACTATTGACGGATGGGGCATCGAAAATCTTGAAATCATACTTGCCATCGTTGAGCCCCGTCAGCATCTGGGTAATATTTTCTTCGCTGTACTTTAATTTAGCTGGGTTATCTGGATGCTTCTTATTAAAATCCTCCAGCTGACTGGCCCCCGTAGTTCCTTGAACAACAGGGCTGGTGTGGCCTCCGATATCATCGAAAGACTTGATCGCGCTGTCCTTAGGGACAACTAAAACCGAAGGAGTTGCAGCCGTTGGATAGGAATAGAGATACTTCTTGCCCCTCTCCTTAGTATAGCTGAGATTATTGCCGACAAAATCAAATTTGGCAGAATCCAGACCGGAGTAGATATTATCACCCTCAATCTGCTGAATTTTCAATCGATAGTCCTTAGACCCCTTGAAGATCTCTCTGGCTAACTCAACATCGAAACCAGTTAACTTGCCCTGTTTATTTTGATAAGAAAAGGGCCGAGTAGTCCCAACGGTCGCAAAGGTAACAGTCCTCTTCCCTGAGGAAGCTTTTGAGCAGCCGCTGACGATGAAAACCAATGATAGTCCCAGACCGACAAGTCCTAATAATTTTTTAAATCGCATAGAATACTCCTTCTTCTAATTCTTCAGCAAGATGACATGTGAAAATGGCTTAATCACCACACAGCCATCAAAAACCTTGCAAACGTGTCTGGATTGCTTTCCAAGCTAGAGTTCTTGGACAAAGTAATCAAATAGAGCCTGCTGGCTTGAGAGGCCACCATCCAATAAAAATTCTGGATGCCACTGGACACCGATGAGTTTGGTGTTATCATTGGACTCTACAGCTTCAATCACACCGTCTCCGCTCCAAGCTGTCGCTTCCAAATGGGAAGCCAAGTCTTTGATAGCCTGATGGTGAACTGAATTAACCAGACTGCCATCAGCCAGTAAGCGAGACAGACAGCTGCCCTCCTTAATCTCAATCGAATGGGCTAATTGGGTCGGGGGCTGACCAGCATGCTTGGGGATGTCTTGATAAAGACTGCCTCCCTGAGCAACATTGTAGAGCTGAAGACCGCGGCAGACTGCAAAGATGGGTTTAGCCTGACTCAGAGCCTCTTTGATTAGAGCTAGTTCCCAGCGATCCCGTTCGGGGAAATAATCCTGACTATCCGTCACCTTTTCCTCTCCGTATAATTCAGGACTAACATTCTGACCGCCTGTCAAAATCAGTTTATCAATAGCTGCAATGTAATCAGCAGCCAGCTCCTGCTCACTCATGGGGATGTAGAAAGGCAGGCCGCCAGCCCGCTTGACTCCGTCACCAAAATTTCTGGAGACATTCAGATGAATGATAGGCGAATCTGAGCTAATAGGCTTCTCATTGCTGCTAATTCCAATAATCGGACGTTTCCCCACAGCTACCTCCTTGAAAAATAAGTTTATGCTATCATCATACCCTAACCTGCCGGCTCTGCATAATCTATATTTTTTATGGTAAGTAATAACCTTATTTTATGGAGTGATAGTTATCTGGGAACATCTAAAAAACAAAGAAAATCAAAAATAAACAAGGCGGTGCAGGACAGGCAATATCTAGCGAAGGCAACAAGACTTCGTTTTGCTTATCAAAAGTATGCTTTACTTTAATAGCCTGAATGGCTAAAAGAACTTCAGCTTTTCCGCCATTTTTCCAATAAAAAACTTCTAGCAGAAAACCACTAGAAGGTCAATGTATCGTTGCAACTGAACGTCTTGAATTATCAGGTCGCAGGGAACCCAGAAGACCCTAGGAGGCGGCCAAATGATAGGGTTAGCTTCTGCGAAAGACTCTATCCTCTCTCGCTAACTAAATACAAGTAACACTGATCTAAAACTAGCCAATATCGGCTATATAAGTTTGGGTTCTATCAATGCTTGTGTATAGCTTAATTCAGCCTCAAGATTATCTTCTTGAGGCTTAGCCTTATTATCTTCTGAATACTGGTAAATCGTTTTACGCAAGGCTTTTGAGCACTCCCGAAAAACTTCATGCGGTTTCTTGTGATTGTAATGAGCTCTGGTATGAGTCGCCTCCATAATGAGAATCTTACTGGTAATCAAATGGTGTTCAATGGCGATTTGAACGGATTTATGGATTAATAAGTCAAGTAAGTGTCCATCTTTGATCCGAAGTTTCCGGAATTTTGTCAGAGAGGACGGTTCAATGACAGAATCCTCTAGGACTAAACCGAGAAAAACATTTAAAGGCCATATCTGAAGACGAGCGCTCCACCACATCGAAATCGAACAACTTATAAATGTCTTTTAATAAGAGATATTTAAACATCATGATTGGTAATTGCGTCCAAAGTCAAGACGATAGTTCTTTTCCAATTCATTATAAATAAAACTGAAATCACAGAGCTCCATTAATTGGCGTAAAAAAATGAGTCTTTGGAACAACGATATCATAGAGTTTGAAATAGGGACTAACTTCTAAAGTTAACTGATTATCAAGCATACAATCGCCTAAACTTTAGTATAGAAAAAAAGCCATCAATTGATGACTTTTTCAGTGGGCTCAACTATACCTCGTGGTTTGTTGTCTTTTTTACTCTACTAAAATTGCTAAGTATTCATCTAAACGTTCGTTGACGTACTTAGCAAACAAATCTTCCATGGTAGACACTTGACCTTTGGCATGAAAGTCATCAAAAGCTTTATAATAAGATAGACGATCTGTAAATTTAATATCAATCGGTGGCAATCCTGCTTTCATCAACTCAAGATTAACCAAAAGCCGGCCTGTTCGGCCGTTGCCATCAATAAAGGGATGGATACTTTCAAAATCGATATGAAATTTGGCTAGCTTGGTAATGATTGAGCTTGAATCCTTTTGATAATCTTGCAGAAGCCGCTCTATCTTAGGGCGTATCATATAAGGCGAAGTGGGTTCATTAGCAGCTCCCATGATTCTAACAGGAACTTTTCTATAGACACCTCTATCTTCCTTTTTATCTGACAGAACAAGGTAATGAATATCTTTAATGACTTGCTCCGTTAAGAGATGGTTTTCTGAAACCAGTGTTTGCACAAATTGAAAGGCTTCCTTGTGACCAATGGCCTCAAGGTGATCCTTCAAAGGTTTCTGATCAATGGTCAACCCTCTTAGCACCATATCGGTTTCCCGAAGGGTCAAGGTATTTCCTTCAATCGCATTAGAATTATAGGTGTACTCTACAAGAAATTCCTCATTTAGCCTATCTAGCTCACCACTAGTCAAAGGCCTCCTTGTTGCTAGGAGTGACTTTTTCTCTTCAATCACTGATAGTAAACTAGAAGCCTTTTTATAACGACCATCACTTGGCTGTGCTGCATCCGCTGGTATTCTCCAAATTTTCCCATCGCGATAAGCGCCTTCAATTTTCCCTTGAACACACAAGGTTCGCACGCGCCTATCAGAGATTCCCCAACGTTCAGCAGCTTCTTTTGTTGTAATGTACATCTGCTCTACCTCTTTTCTGACTTCAATTGTAGCATTTTCGGAACAATAGGTCTATTTGCGGAATAACATTAAGACATTTGCGGAACAATAGTGGCTTTTATGTTATCATCTAAAACTGCATGACGATATTCTCCACCAATATATTAGGGTATGGTTCTCCTTGTTGGTTTAAGTGTAGAACACTTTATAAATTCTGTCTAGTTTAGTGTAACCTATTCAATCCTACTTTCTTCTGTGATATATGGCTCCATGCTACACCTCTATTATTTCTTTTTATGATAAAACCTACATTTAATTTAACCCAATCTATCTTTCAGTTCTTATCTCTTCATGTGAACATACTTATTTTATGGTACAATAGAGACACTGTTATACAAGGAGGTGTGCTATGACCCTTGATGTAAATAAGGAAGAATTAACAATTTTAGGGATTCCTTTTGATAACTTTACAGATTTTGATACCGTCTGGTATGCCATTGGTTCATCAATGATTGAAAATTATGAACCGACTGTTCAAGATGTGATTGATTTAAAAGCTTATGTTATCAACAGGCGAAAGGAATTGAACCTTGGTTAAAAATCAATACGAAGGCTATGAGTACATTGACCCTAATAATCAATACACCTATCCAAATTCTACAGTCTTAATCAACAAACAAAACATTACAAATATTGAAGAAGCCTATCGAAACGAACATTTATTCGTTACTAGAAGGCTCGCAGACTTGCGATTAAAGACTATTGAGGTCAATTCTATTAGTGATATTTTAGCTATTCACAACTATTTGTTTCAAGATGTTTATTCTTGGGCAGGGCAATATCGTAGGGTTAATATTTCAAAAAGTGGTAATCCTTTTATGCCATTACAATCTTTTAACACCGCTGAAACCTATATGAACCAGCTTATTCATACCTATCATCAAACGGCTAATTCAAAAGATGAGATTATTAAACAATTAGCAAAAATCCTTGATAACCTTAATTATTTCCATCCTTTTCGAGAAGGTAACGGACGAACTCAACGAGAAGTTATTCGTTCTTTAGCACTATCAAAAGGATATTCGGCACAAATACGCGTTGAACAAGATGATGACATTTATAATCTTTATATGGACGGAACAGTCTATGGAGATTTAGGGAAGTTAGAAGAACTACTTGGTAAAATACTTGAAAAATTGTAAATTAGTTTGCTTTCTTATCTGCTGTTATATTTAATTAATTCCACTTGAACGTACGCAATAATATTCTATTGATGGCATCCTTTATAAAAAAATCCTTTTGTCATCTGCTATATGAACGGCACCCCAAAAGTTAGATTTTGTGTCTAACTTTTGGGGTGCTTTTCTTATGAAATTAAATTACGACGATAAATGAATATCTGAGCTAAGAAAAAATGCGGGGGCTTGTTCCTAACTTAGTAAAGAATATGATGTCAATATTGCCACCATTTATTCCTTTTATAAAAATTTTGTACTAAATTCTCAAATTTTTGTCTTGATAATAACGGCTAAGAACCTCTTTGAATTCTATCCCATCATAACTGATTTCAGTATGATTTTGGCATTTTTTAACCGTGGACAGAGGGCGAGCAAACTCCTTTAGGCGATAATAACTAATATTTTTTAGTTTATCAATATCACCTTTATGGACAATCATTCCTCTACTTTTGAAAAGGTCTAACTGTTCCTTCCATGAAAGTGCAACTGGTTTATCACTCATTTTTTCTCCTTTACAACAAAAAAAGCCCCACGTCAGACGTATCTGTCCATAAGGAAGTGGGGGGTTGTCATCTTATACATATGTTAACACACGCACTGCGTGTTTGCAATATAAAAGTTAAAATAATTATTTTTAAAATCTAATATACTTAGTCGGAGCAACAAAGAAATTGAGAAATTTCACCTTATTGAAGAGGTAGGCGATAAAGAGGCTAATCAGCCAACCGCCTGCAATACCAATCAGGACATGGAGGAGCATGCTTTGAACTCCAAGCCGCAGAAGCATAATCCGAATGGCACTGAGCACTGGTGAATGGAAGATATAAATGATCAGGCTGGATTTTCCCTTATCCGCAAAATAGTTGAAAAAGCTGTTGCGAGGCAGACGCGGATAAATCAAGAAGGCCAGAAAAACACTAAGAACAAAGACCAGTCCTTCTGGGCCAGGGGTTAGGTAGCTGACCCCATTTTTGAAATCAAACTGGATCCACCAGAACAGGTAAAGAGCTATTAAAGCCAAGATGACCAAAACTTTCTGAGTTAGGTGGGGGGCTAACTTTTCCAGTGATACTTGACTCAAGAAATGTCCCAGACAATAGATACCAGACCAGAGCAGGGTTCCTTGCAGGAGGAAGATCGAAGAATGTAAGGGATAGCTGAGAATACTGGTAACAGCAGTTACAGCCAAGAACTTCTTCTGATCCTTGATGAAAACTGAGAGCAAACCAACGTAGAGGCTGACACCCCAAAGCACATAAAGATACCAAGAGACGGCAATCGGTCGCTTATAAATAGCTAATAAATCCACCAGCGAAGTCCCCTCTCTGACGCTCCCACCACCTAATTTCTGGAAAAAGAAGTAAGTCACACAAAAGAGAAGATAGGGAATCAGGAGATTCAAGGATTTCTTGAGAACATACTTGGGATAAGCCTGCAGATCTTTGACCGGCTTAAAGAGGTAACCTGATAGGGCAAAGAAAACCGGTATATGGAAGATATAAAAACACTGGATAATAAATTGAAAACTGTTATGATAGGCCTCAAAAGCCCCTGAGGTCTGCATGCCCTTAAAGACATGACCAATTAGCACCAAAAAGATAGTAAATCCCTTACCAAAATCCAACCATTGAATACGTTTCATCTGAGTCTCCTCTTATCATTTAATAACCACTTCCACCGCTGCTTGAGCAGCCTTGATGGTGTAGTAGCCGTTTCGTAGTTGTTTGCCCATGGCCTTGCAATTAGCTTTCATCTGGTCATAGTCATCTTGACTCAGTTGAGCCAGTCGGTTATCTAAGTCTGCCAGAGAATCTAGGGTTAAGCCCAAACCATGGTCCTCGATAAAGGAGGCTAGAGCCGCCTCTTTCCAGATGATGACTGGCAGATTAGTGCTGAGATAAAGCGAAACCTTATGAGGATTGTTGTAGCGCATATAGTCGCCAAAAGGTCCTTGACAAGAATCCACCGCAGGACCATCCCAAACAAGACCAAAACCGTATTGACTAATTGTTGATGGAATCTCCGTAGATGTCTTTGACCCGCAATAGGTCAATTTTTCCGGATAAGGCTGGGCATCGCTCTTGAGACCGTAGAGGTAAAAAGGTGTTTGCGTATGAAGTTTACTCAAAAAGCCACTCTTATCCAAATTTCCTGCAAAGACCACTGTTTTCCAATTCTGGACAGTTTCCTCTGGCAGATCGACAGGCTGAGCGTAGTCAAAAATTTCTAAGGAGATTATCGGGACTTCAAGGCCTTGGTTACGCAGCCAGTTTATCATCCGGTCATTATGGACAATCAGACACTGGGCTTCCTGAAAGAGAGCCAGTTCTTCTGCAACTTGACCAGCTTCCCTTTGCTCCCGCAGGGTTTCAATATCATGGATGAGAAGAATCTTGTGCCGATTAAAAGCTAATTTCTTGAAGAGCTTCTTCAATGAAGGGCGGCCGAACATGGAGTACTGCAGAAAGCAGATGTCGTCAGCCTGAATCCCTTTGATTTTCTTGGCTAAGATATAGTCCTCACCCAAAATCTTAACAGCTCTGGGAAGGCTCATGTCGTAATTAATACCTAAAAAGCCCATCGTTTTAAGAAAACTGCTAACATCACGCTCGGCCTTAGAAGCCGCAGTATTGGTATCATCTCTGATAAAATCTAATAAATATTTTTTTGTCATTTTTTATCCACTGTGCTAGAAAATCAGTCGCAAAGGCAAGAGAGTCAGCGGCCGTTCAGCCTAGCAACTGCCTCACCTACCGCCTGTTTAGTATAGCGACCTGAGCGGAGGTCACGACTGAGTCGTAAACTGTTTTGGGCAAAACTCTGGTAGCTAGCCTGAGTTAAGCCAGCAAAGTCTTGCGGCAAATCCTGCAGGCTATCAACAATCAGACCAATTCCCTGATCCTGCACAAAGCCAGCCAAAGCTGACTGACTCCAAACAATAACTGGCAAACCAGAGGCAATATAGAGGGATAGCTTGTGAGGGTTGTTGTAACGCAAGTAGTTCCCAAAGGGACCGTTACATTCATCAATCGAATCCCCATCCCAGACCAAGCCAAAGCCTTGCTTAAGCTGGCTGGGTAACTGATTAGGTGGGAAGGAGCCGTGGTAACGGACTTGATCCTTAGCTTTTTGCTGCACATAGTTAGGTCCGTAAAGATCAAAGCTCAAACCATTGATGTCAGCAATTTTTTCAATATAGGGACTCTTATGCGAACTGAGGTTGCCAGCGATGGTCACTGACTTAGAAAATCGGGCCTCTGCTGGCTCAAATTCGGTTAGGTAGTCAAAAATTCCTAACACCACCAGCTTGTCCTCAGACAGACCCTTGGACAGAAAAAAGTCCTTCATAGCCTGATTATGGACAATCAGCTGATCAGCCAGCTCTAGCATGCAATCAAATTCTTTCCTATGCTGATCATTATTGAGATAGGCCACATTGCGAAGCTCCTCTACATCATGGACCAGGCAGATGAAACGGATCTGCTTCTTTTTCTTCAAACGACGCAAAAACTTTTCTCGTCCCAACTGACGGTGATGAAAAGGATGCTGCAAAAGGACGGTACTCCCCTTTTCAATCTTCTGATAAGCTCTTTTCCAATCTTGATAAAAAACGATTTGATTAACCAGCTTAGTCAAAAAACTAGATTTTTGCAACTGCAGTCGAATATTAAGAGTCTCAAAACCTTGCGATTCTACAATCTTGGCAACATCACTTGTTGCCTTACTGCCAGCATGCTGCATATCAGCGCTGCGCACTTCAACAATTTGATATTTTTTCATTATTATTTTCTGTTCTATTTCTCAAAGGAAGACTTGTCAGGAAACTTTTCCGCTAAAATTTTACTAATCCAGGCATTCTCTGCTTGAAAGTCAACAGAACTTTCATCATCATTGATACAAACCATCTTATAGGCCGACTGACGAACGAATTTAGCAATCTGATCCTTATCTGCAATCGGAATATACTTCCCAATTTTTCGGGTTTGCGGATAAAAGCGATTGGTCTCAATGTTCCAATAACTCATAGCCCAATGGTTGATATCCTGACTGCTGCGGATGCGATTGCGGCACATCTCGTCTAGATAGGCCGCTTCCTTGCCCCAAACCTCGGCATAGGTGGATTTGAGCGAAGGCATCCCAACATGAGCATCTTCATAGCCCATGATTCCTGAATAAAAGAGACTCAGGAAGTTATAGAGATTAAACTTGCCATAGCGATAATTAAAATATTTGCCTAAATGTTTTTTTAAATTAGGCTTGTGATAAAAATACTTGTTGAGCAGGCGGCCATTATTAACCTCGATATGATCAAATTCACCTCTAGGAATGATCGGACGATAGATGGCTTGCAGCCTCGGCAAACCCTTGTGGAAGAAATCATCCGGATCAACAGGGCGATTGATAAACATATCGTCACCAAAAAGGACAAAATGCTCACCCAAGTCAGGAATACGATGCAGATTGAGCTCAATCACGTTAGAATTAAAGGTTGGCAAGTAATCCTTTGGAATATAATCCTCATGCCGAACCAAGCGTAATTTGGGGTGGCTGGTATCCAGCCAGTCAGGAACATGGCCGTAGGTGACAAAGAAAATTTTATTAACCCAAGGAGCATAGGCTTCAACCGCCCGAAACCAGTAGTTAAAAGCAGACATTTCTCGGTAACGGTTAACACTATCTGCCTGAGGCGCCTCCACACTTGGACCGACCTCATACTTAGCCTTGTTCTTGCGCCAATCGGGATCACTGCCGTCCACCCAAGGAACTACAAAATCAATTTTGGGCATTATCATTTCCTTTCCCTCTCTGGTTAAGAATGTTCAGCAGGTTGTTTTCTAACTCTTGTGCGGCATAGCGGATGTCATAACCAGAGTTTTGAAAGTGCTGAGCAGTTTCTTGCTCAGACAGGCGACTGTCCTGTTCAGACAGCTTTTGGATCAGTTCTGCCCAGTCCTTAGGCGATTTTTCTAACGAGGCAAAATAAACGTTAGGATTAATCTTATTCTCCTCAGGCACCCCTTCTGCTGACACTAACACTGGCAAGCCATTGGCCTGAGCTTCAAAAGGTGCTAAGGGCAGGCCTTCAAACTTGGACGGGAAGAAAAAGAGATCAAAGGCACTGAGCCATTCGGAAACATTCTTTTGCACACCAGCAAAGATTACCTTATCAGCCACGCCTAACTCGTCAGCCAAAGCCTTGAGCATGGCTTCATCATCTCCCTGACCAATCAAAACCAAGCGAGCTTGGGACTTCGTTTTGACCAGCTCAGCAAACACACGGAGGATAAAATCTTGATTTTTCTGAAAATGCAGGCGACCGACATGGCCAATAACATAGGCATCTTGGAGCTGATACTGCTGACGGATAGACTGGCGGGCTGCTTCAGAAAAGCGACTGGCCTCAATATCAATGGCATTGGGAATAATCTTAGCCTGCTTGAGGGCCTCTCCCTCATAGAACCAAGCGGCAGCCTTGTCCGAACAGGCCCAAAAGTCTGTTGCCCACTTAGCAATCCGCTTTTTATTGTAGTTGTGGAGCTTCCCCCGCAAGCGGCTGTCCATATTCTGACTATTATGGCTGTGAACAATACGTACGGGAATTCCGTACTTCTTAGCCTGCTTGAGATAGTCAATATTAGCTAGGCTATTGATATTGACCCAGAGGGCATCATAGTCCTTGGCATGTACCTCAAAGAATTGACGGAGCTCGCCATAGTATTTGAAGGGGTTTTGGCTGCGAGCCGTCACATGAAAAACGCTTGCTCCCTTTTGAACAAGCTCATCTTCATAGGCGATGGGACTCATGGAATTACATAAAAAATCGACATGAAGTTTGGTTTGATCAAATCGCCTAACATAATTCATCAAGAAAGATTCGACCCCGCCAGGGTTCTCATTCATACCAAAAATTAGAACTTTTTTCACAAGTTTACCTTTCTTTACGGGCATTCTGTCTGACTCTAACCAGATAGACGAGCGAGGCCAAACGATAAGCATGGTACTTGATCAACCAGTGGGGGATATCGCCTAGCCCTTTGATTTTTTTCAGACTCATACCAGCAAAAGCGGGAGCAAAGGGCTCTGAATGGCTGAGCTCCTTCAGCCTAGCAAGTTTCACCTTATACGACTGCGGATTGTTTTGGTGAAAGACCTCTCGCACCATTCCTAGATTGAACTGCGCCAAACTATAGGCAGCAAAGGCCTCCTGTAGGGCTGCTGATTGATCTTCGATAATGGTTTGAGCCCGAGTCAGGGCTGCCAAATACCCCTCTAATTTAGATTGATCAAACGTTCGCATGGTTGACGGACTATCAATAGAATAGTGGTAAAGCAGATCAGGTGAGGTTGAAATAGCCTGAGCGCGCAAGAGCGCTTGCAGGAAGAAATTGCTATCCTCAGATACTCGCAAATTAGAATCAAATCGCAAGCCTTTAACTAAACGTGCTCGGAAAGCCTTACTCCAGACCGTCATGTACTGGGTTGGCTGATGAAGGCAGCGGCCGATAAAAGCCTCTCTTTCCTCTGGCCGGCGGAAATCTTCAACCACCTCAAAAAGCTCAACCAGATGCCCTCCCTTGTGGAAGTTATAAGTAACGATGTCACTCTGGCTGGACTTAAGCTTGTCTGCGATTTTTGCCAGATTTTCCTTGAAGAAAAAGTCATCGGCATCCAAGAAGAAAATCCATTCACCGTTGGCCTGCTCCAGCCCTTTATTACGGGCATTGGAAACTCCCGGAGCTGACTGAAAGACCTTGAGGCGGTTATTCTCCATAGCATAATCACAGGCTAGCTGGTAGGAATGATCCGTTGAGCTATTCTCAACTAAAATGATTTCACAGTCGGGAAAAGCCAAACTGTCCAGAGCACGCAAAAGTGTCGTCTCGGCATTATGGACAGGAATAATCACGCTGATAAATGGTTCGCTGCTAGTTGGCATCTGCTTCTCCTTTCCGCTATTTTAAGACTAAATATCAAGACTGTGAGTCCCTTGATTTAGAAATTCTTCGGACTAATGGCAGGAGCATCTCCTAGTCTGGTCGGTTCAACGCCCTCATCCCTAGACCTTAGACGGTAATGCTCAATATAAAGCATACCTAGTAGAATCGGGAAAATACTATAGTGCAAATTTGAAATCAAATCATCAATCAAGCCATGGAAGGCTAAGCTGATGAAAATGATATAAAGATACATAGCTTTCTGACGATAAAGCTTATACATCAGCACTGTCATACCTGCCACAAAGGCTAGGGTGATAATCAGACCAAAATTCTGCAGAAACTGCATATAGAGGTTATCCACGTAAAGGTACGATGAATGCGTCACTCGCCCCAAATCATTCAAGCCATTACCGACCCAAGAAATCTTCTGACCTGTCAACTTAAATCCATAGAGCCCCATGGACTTGTGCATCAGATAGAGCCGCCCCCCCATAACATTATTGAGATAAAGCTGGAAGGAAGAGACTTGCGAATAGTTGAAACTAAACCAGAGGCTGGTTAAAAAGGTGAAGGGATAGGATAAGATGAAAATGGACAAAATTGGCCGAAACTTGGTCATGAGTTGCGGATAATATTTAAGAACTCCCCAGATTAGCAAGAGCAAAATAGCGGTAAAGAAGGTCAGCCGTGAGTTAGTCTGCCTAAAAATCCAATAGTTAGCCAGCAGCAAAACAGCCAGTTCATAGAGTTTAACCCCATTTCGCTTGAGGAAAAAGCGAATCAAGCTGATATTGAGCATGACCGTTGACGGAAAAAGGGAATAGCGAAAGCCGATATAATGACGAACCCGCCCTTCATTGGCTTCCAAGTAGTTCGGAATAAAACCGATACGACTGCTAAAAATGACCAAAAGCAAGGCAAAAACACTGCTGACACAGGCCACTTTAGCCACACTTTCTAATGGCTGCCGCCGATAAAAATAGCTAAAGAGGATAATAATCGAAACATTAGAAAAAATGCCAGCAACCTTATAAGAAATAGCGAAGAGTACCAAAAGAACAGGAATAGCAAAGATCGTTCGACGCGTGTAATTCAAATTCAGAACTTCAACAAATACCATGGCAGCTAAGGCTGTGTAGTTGACCAGATTAAACAAAGCCCCCGGAATATGTTGGACAAAAAAGCTGGCATTAAGAATGGCAAAAAAGATATAGGCTGCCAGAACAGCATAAAGAATAAAATCTGAAATGGATTCCTTGTCAATTCTAATTTTCATGGGCTTCCTTCTTGTGGTAAAAATAGGGGTCAATTTAGCAAAAATTGAAACGGACTTGCTTTTAATCTTCCTGAGCTAATCGAGCGATGAGCTCTTGTGAATAAGCGGTGTCAAACTTGCGGGAGAAAAAAGCCCCGCTATTTTTGATGGCTGCAAAATCTCGCTCATCGAGAATAGCTGGATAGGAACCGTGCTGCTCTTCCCACTTGATATAGCGATAGTATTCGCCTACTATTCTGTCCGAAAATTTAGATTCATTGTAAATCATAGTTGGCAGCCAAAATTCATCCGAACAAAAGCTGGTCTGCAACATCTTGACATAGTTAGGATGCTGAACCATAAAGTCCAGACAATACTGGGCGACATCTCTCGGTAAATCACACCAAGCAGGTCCAGAATAGATTTCTTGTTGGATGTCTAGTTTTTTAAATTTATTGACACGCAAAAGCCTTTGAAGCACGAGCGAAATACGGTGATAAATCTTACCAAAGGTCGAACGGCGATTGATTTTATCATAGTTAAAGTAGAATTGTTGCCACCAAATCAAACGTTCGCCCGATTTAGTTTCCGCTCTGGCAGGCTTAGCCATCAAATAAATTCTGTCATTCTTTTCATAAAATTCCCTAATCCGACTGGGCTTCTGCACTGGCCAATCTTGCCCTGAAATGAAGTGAACACATTCAACTTCAGGATTTTTCAGGGCCTCTTCCATCAGACGATACATAGCTTGAGTAACTGTCCACGCTCCCCAATGAACATCGATCTCTGAAATATAGTGAATGCCCACCTGTTCTAATTGGTTCTTTTGCGACTGGCCTAAAGGCATCTTGGTATCAAAATGAATATAAATCTCAAATTCAGAATGTAAATACTGAGCCAGCTGATAAACTTGGTCAAAGTTCTGATGAGCTAAAATCAAAATTGCTTGCAAAGACTTATTCTCCTACTTCACTTCTCACGCACTGCAGGGCGGCGGCGATGACTTGGTGCATGTCATAATAACGGTAGTGTCCGAGACGGCCGCCGAAGATAACCTGACCTTCTTGGTCAGCTAATTTCTTGTATTCCTTGTAGAGGTGGTTGTTGCGATCGTTGTTGACGGGATAGTAGGGTTCATCTCCACGGCTCCATGTCTTAGAATGTTCCTTGGTGATGATGGTTTTAGGCTGAGTACCAAATTCAAAATGCTTGTGCTCAATGATCCGTGTGTACGGTGTCTCTGCATCCGTATAGTTGACCACCGCATTGCCCTGATAATTTCCCATATCGAGGGTTTCTGTCTCAAAGCGCAGGCTGCGGTATTCCAGCTCACCCAGTTGGTAATCAAAGAACTGATCAATCATACCAGTAAAGACAATCTTAGGGAAGTTTGCCAAGTATTGGTCCTTTTTAGCGAAGAAGTCAACGCCTGTCTCCACATCAATATTGGCATGATTCAGCATCTTCTCAACAATCTGAGTATAGCCCCCGATTGGGATACCCTGATAGGTATCATTGAAGTAGTTATTGTCATAGGTCAGACGCACCGGCAGACGACGGATGATAAAGGCAGGGAGTTCCGTCGTTGGCTTGCCCCACTGCTTCTGTGTATAGTCCTTAATCAGCTTTTCATAGATATCGGTTCCAACCAGCGAAATAGCCTGTTCCTCGAGATTCTCAGGTTTCTTACCACCTAAGACAGCCCGCTGCTCATCAATCTTAGCCTGAGCCTCCTGCGGTGTCACCACACCCCAGAGCTTGTTGAAGGTGTTCATATTGAAAGGAAGGTTATAAATCTCACCTTTATAATTAGCAATGGGACTGTTGGTGTAGCGGTTAAACTCTGCAAACTGGTTGACATAATCCCAAATTTCCTTGTCAGACGTATGGAAGATATGAGCCCCGTACTCATGTACTTGGATCCCTTCCACTTCCTTGGTATAGATATTTCCAGCGATATGGTCGCGCTTTTCAATGACTTTGACCCTCTTACCCTTGAGGGCCGCTTCGTGGGCAAAGACAGCCCCAAACAAACCCGCACCAACAACTAAATAATCATATTGTGACATCGTATTCTCTCTCTTACTTAAAATCATTTCATCTACTATGATAATCTCTTGACAAAAGGAAGCCGAGCTCCTAAAAGTGATTGCTTTTTAAAAGCTGGCTCCGTATTTCTTACCAAAGAACTTGGCTTGCAAGAAGGACAGCCCCTTCTTCCATAGGTTGACCTTTTCCATGTAGATAAAGGGCACCTCTTTAACAACGAAATCCTGCTTATCCAACCAGACATTGAAGAGGATCTCACTGACTCGGCCGAAGAGACGGGCTTCAAAGGCCGTTAAAACCTTGGTATCAATCCTTTGGTAGAGCTCTTGCAAGATCGGGAAAAGCCAAGCACAGTAGGCATCCGAATTTGCCTTAGACATGAGATACATATTAAACATATAGCCTGAGCGCTGCTGCATGACGCGGTCAAAGGCCGCCAGATAATCCGGCTGAATTTTCTCGATAATGGCCCTTGCCTCATCCAAATGCCCCCCGTCAAAGGTGTGGTCATAATGAGAATAAAGGGTTTCAATGTAATATTTACGACGTTTAGGAACAATGACATCAGCCTGATCCAAGAGCCTCACGCAGTCAGCCTGCGTGAGAATGGCCTGATTGATATCCAGACCTTCCTTATAACGCACCCCATCTTTAGCAAAATACCGCCGATAGTGTACCAGCCCCAGATAATCACAATCCAGATTCTTCCAGGCCCAGTAAAGGCCCGTCAATTCACAGAAATAAGGATTGAGCTCAGAGATATTATCGCCGGTATTATCCGGAGTATAGCCGATAGGCGCCTTTCCTTGAGCACCCACATGCACAGGCAGGTAGAGCTGGCTATCGTCGGGCATGACGAAGGACTTGTGGGTCGCTACGATAAGTTGAATGTTCTTCACCTTGTCTCCTTGTTCTTATTTTTTATAATAACTAACGAAATACAGCAAGAAGGCATCCTTGAGCAGGAAGCTGACGAGCAGATAAACCAAGCCAAAAACCGCTGCTGATGCCACTAACACCAGAAAGCTGGACAAACTGGTTAAGCAGCTAGCGTAGAGCATACAGGCAGCTAAACTCGCTAAAACAGTAGCCAAGATATTTTTATAGATCCGAACCTGAGGCAATACTTCTTTCAAGAAATCCCTTAGGACAAAAATCTGATAGGCAACAACAAAAAATTCAGCTACCAGCGTGCCAAATGCAGCCCCTGCTGCCCCGAATCTCGGAATAGCCATAACATTGATGACCAAATCAACAAAAGCTCCGAGGATAACCGATTTCAGCACCTGATTTTCCCGCTCCATAGGAACCAGAATTTGGATGCCCAAAAGATTAGATAGACCGATGAAAAAGAGGGTCGGCATAATGAGCTGCATAGGCAGAACGGAGCCGGCATAATCCGGTCCAGATAAGAAATCAATGCCTTGTTTAGCAAAGAGGGTAAAGTAAGCCCAAAGGGGAATGGCAATAAACCCAATAAACTGCAGGGAGCGCACGGTCAAAACTCTGAACTCCTCCTTCTTACCATGCTTGACATAGTAAGAGAGACGAGGCAGGAGGACACTTCCCATAGACGTCACTAAGCTGACCAAAATTGTCTTAATCTTGACCGAAGCATTGTAATAACCGACGGCTGTATCATTCTTCATAAAGCCCAGCATGACCGAATCCAAATTGGTATAGATGGTAGTCGCTACTGTCATCATAAAGAAACTGAAAATCGGCTGAATATGCTGCTTGAGATCCATGCCACTGTACCACTTGAGATTGAGGTACTTGCGCAAATTGATAAAGTTAAAGAAATTAGACCCAACACTAGCCAAAATGGTAATAGCACCGTAGAGGACATAGTCTCCTCTTTGGCGTACCACCAGAAACATAAGAACCAGCGAGACAAATTTCAAAGCGACAGAACGAACAGTGATGTAGGTATACTGCTCTAAGGCCTTGTAGAGCCACTCACAGCCAATCAGATTGAATACCAGCGTAGCAATATTAATCATAAAGAGGGTGCGATCCTGAGCCATCCTCGGAACAGCCATAATGGCCATGATATAAGTCACCAAGGATAAGGTCATAGCCACAGTGTTGATGACCATAATTTCCTGAACCGTCTTAGACAGTTTATCCTTATCATCGCGCACCTTGGCACAAGCCCGAATCCCATAGGTTGGAATACCCAGCATCCCCACCATAGCAAAATAAGACACGATAGAGGTGGCAAAGGCTACCTTACCAGTCCCGACAGGCATCAAGACCCGAGAGACATAAGGAAACGTTATCAGAGGAAAAATAATATTAGAAATCGTCAGCAGGAAGTTCATGATGATGTTCATCTGAACAGAAACTTTTTTCTGAACCATCAGCAATTCCCCAATTCCTTCACAACAAAAAGTCTACACATCAATGAGCTCCTTCTCCCCGAAACACCTGCTTGATCGTTAAAAAGAAAATTTTAACATCTAAGCCAAAGGAAAAATTTCGCGGATAATAGAGCTCCAATTCACAACGCTCTGGATAATGGACATCACTGCGCCCAGAAACTTGCCACCAACCAGTCGCTCCGGGCTTAACAGACAAGAGCTTTTTTTGCTCCCGCTCAGTATATTCTTCTAATTCCGCTGCTAAAATCGGCCGCGGTCCAATCAGACTCATATCCCCTTTGAGAATATTGATAAACTGGGGAAATTCATCCAAGCTCGTTTTACGAATGAAGGCGCCAATCTTAGTCAGGCGAGGATCTTGGCCTTCCGGAAACTTGTATCCGTGAGCAACGTAGGTTTGATAAAGTTTTTCGTCCCTCTCCAAGAGCTCCTCAGCATTAACCACCATGGATCGAAACTTCATAATCTTAAAGCTTTTGCCATGTAAGCCCATCCGCTCCTGTCTGAAAATGATAGGGCCCCTATCTTTTCCAAAAAGGTAAAAGACAGCAATAATCAAAGCCAAGGGCACGAAAAAAACAACCGTCCCAACTAGGCCGACTAAAATATCCAATAAACGCTTGATAAATCGACTGTAAATACTCGTTTGAACTTTGTGTTTATAGGTTCTACCATTGAACACAGGAACATCTCTCCATCTAAATTCTACTCTTCCGTTTAAAGACACGGCTGTATCTTCAATCGCTCTCCCAAATAGCTTAAAACACACGATAAAGTAGCTTAATTTTATCATTTTTAGACTTCTATTTCAATGGTGTTAACTTAAAATGTCAATCCTCGTAAAGCTTCTTAACTTTTCTTTAAGAGCACACTCAAAAAGCGGATTGAGCATCGATAGAACTCAATCCACCCTGACTATAAAATCCCGCATGGAGATGACCGCTTTAATCTAAATCATTTTTCAAAACGTCAATTTTTTTGGAATGCATCCCTCCTCTGCTACTCAAGGAAAATCCAAAAATAATAAGACAAAATCTTAGTTGAATCCTATGGAACCTTGGCCCAAGCTCCCACTAACAACTCACCTACCGCAGTAGCAGCAATTACTATAGCTCTTATCCTAAGGGACTTTTTTAGTTGAACTTCCTATCTATGGATCTATATGAGCTGGGCTTTTTCATTCATTTATCCGAAAGATTGTGACGCACAGATGGCTTGACTATCATCTTGTCACAAGTCTGTCAAAGTAGAAAGCCTAGCCCTCTTACTAACCTGTTTGTTTCATTAGTATCGACTGAAGTGAACAGGGATGTAACTTGCTGCCTTACTCAAAAAGTCTATTGGAATATTTAGGCTTATCGTCTTAAAACCCAAAAACGACAGACCGATAAATGGCCTATCGCTTTTGATTTTTAAAGGCAATTAGCCTCTCATCTATCACTAACAACTACAGTTGATGATATGAAGCTCTATTTATCACTAGCTACTGCAGAGAAGACATACGGTAATCCCGTGTTTATCTGATTAGGCCCTTGCCAAAATATGCCGAAGCTGCACAGCACTTGGAGAAACAATCGGCAAAAAAGCTCCTTCATTCCAGCGACGGATAAAACCAGAGGCAGACCCTTTAAGATAACCTCTGCCACCGCTTGCCTGCAATTCTAACAGTAAGCTGTCAGCGACAATATCAACAATATCAATGCGCAGCTGAAAGAGCTGACGAGGATCTGCAATAAAGTCCTTTTCTGATTCCAGACCTGTAAATAGGCACTGCCGAAGAGCTGTCAGCTTGTCCTTGGTATCATCGTACTCCTGCTTGAGTACCGAACGATTGCTGCTTAGGCTTTGCGCTACCTCATCCAATGAGCGCTCTATTAAGCCAAAGGCCAGACCGAATTGATAGCCCAAAAATTCCGGACGCGTCTGAGCCAAAAAGCTTCTAGCATCACCAGATAGTATCCAACTATCATCCAAAGGCACATTATCAAAGCTTAGGGCTGCCGTGTTAGAACCTTGCAGGGCTGCAAATTCTAAATCAGCTGACCGCGATAATCCAGCTGCTTCGGAAGGAATGACCAAAACGATAGGTTCTTTGCTGCCGTCCTCAAATTGAGCGACAAAAACAGCCGCAAAACGATCTGAACGCAGATTCGTTACCCAAGGAAGCCTTCCTCTCAGATAATATTTCCCATCTTGCTCCACCAAGGTAACATTGAGCTCTTCAATCTTTGATAAAAATTTAGTAGCATTTGACAGAGCTGTTCCGGCGGCCAGCTTCCCTGTCAATAAATCCGGCAGCCAAGACTTTTTCAGAAGGTCATTGCTACTAGCAAGAAGCATTTCAATAAAGGTCCGATGGCCCCACGATATAAAGGAAGCCGTCAGTGAATGCTGAGCCAGCTCTGACAAAAATTCGACTACTTCTGTCTTGCTGCCGCCTTGACCGCCATAGATTTCAGGCACCGCAATACCAAAAACACCTTCTGCTGCAATGCGCTCTAAGAGCTGATCAGCCAGTTCACCGGACTCTTTGTCAATCTGATCGGCATGGGCATCCAGCCAAGTTATAAATTTTTCTGAAAAGTAAGCCATCGTCATCCCCCCTTTTTCCTCATGCGGAACTATTTTGCATATTGCTGCAATTCTGGATTAATCGGTGTATCCGCCATATTATTAGCATAATTGCAGAGCGATGCTAGGCTAACCCCTAAGACAACATCAAGAGCATTTTCTCGAGTATAACCCGCCTCCAAAAAATCAGCAAAGGCTTCATCTCCGACACGTCCCTTGGTGTTAATCACGGCAATGGTAAATTTAGCCAGCGTATCCAGCTTGGGATCGCTGTCAATAGGCGTACTGTTGCGCAGCGCTTCCAAAAGATCAGGGGACATTTGAATTTGCTTAATCGAAAAGGCCGTGTGACCGGCAACACAAAAGGCACAGCCATTGGTTACAGCCGCAGTAATCTGAACAACCTCCCTCTCTGTCGCTGTCAGGGAATTGCGGCGGTTAATAGCTCCAACGGTGCGGTAAGTTTCCAGTGCTGTCGGTGCATTAGCCAATAACCCGATAAGATTAGGAATATAACCGCCGTTATCCTTTTCAACCGCGCGCAGGGTTTCTTTGACTTCCTCAGGTGCAGTGTCAATGGTATGTATAGTAAATTTAGACATAAAATAACCTCGATTCTTTTTATATTGCTGATAGGATACCATCTCCCGCGCACTCTGCATAGTCTAAATTTTTTATGGTCAGCCATAAACAATCTATATGGCAAATATGAGGACAAGCATTCAGAAAATAAGCAAGGTACAGTATACTCACCTCGAGAAACAGCAAAAAGCCTCCCCGTAAAATAACGAGGAGACTTCGGTATTTCATTGCCTTAACACTAACACGAAAAGGCTTTAAAACTCGGCTTTCTGTTTTAAACAATCAGTAAATGATTATTTAAGAGTAACAGTAGCTCCAGCTTCTTCAAGTTTAGCCTTAAGTTCTTCAGCTTCTGCTGCTGCAACGCCTTCTTTAAGAACAGATGGTGCGTTATCAACAAGACCTTTAGCTTCTTTAAGGCCTTCGCCTGTGATTTCACGAACAACTTTGATAACAGCAACTTTCTTGTCGCCGCCAGCAGTCAATTCGATATCGAATGAATCTTTAGCTGCAGCTTCTTCTCCGCCAGCAGCACCAGCAGCAGCTACAGGAGCAGCTGCAGTTACGCCAAATTCTTCTTCGATAGCTTTTACAAGGTCGTTCAATTCAAGGATTGACGCTTCTTTAATTTCAGCAATAATGTTTTCAATGTTCAATGCCATTGTGATTTCCTCCAAAAATTTTATTGTTTAATGGTTTGCAGCACTAGGCTGCGTCTGAAAAGCGACTGATACTTATGCCACTTCGTCTTTGCTTTCGGCAACAGCCTTGACAGCGTAAGCAACGTTGCGTACAGGCGCTTGAAGCACAGAAAGGAGCATAGAAAGCATACCTTCGCGGTTTGGCAGAGCAGCCAGAGCTTTGATTTCTTCGACTGAAGAAACAGCACCTTCAACGGCACCGCCCTTAATTTCAAGTGCTTCAGCTTCTTTAGCAAAATCGTTGATGATTTTTGCTGGAGCTACGACGTCTTCGTTTGAGAAGGCTACAGCAGATGGCCCAACAAAAAGGTCTTTCATATCGTCAAGACCCGCTTTTTCAGCAGCACGAGTCAAGATTGAGTTTTTAATGACTTTAAATTCAACACCAGATTCACGAAGTGAACGGCGAAGATTGGTGTCTTGCTCAACTGTCAGACCACGTGAGTCAACGACAACGATAGACACAGCAGCTTTCATTTTTTCGGCAACTGCATCAACCAATTCAGCTTTTTTAGCAATAACAGCTTCACTCATTAAGTTTTACCTCCGTTTTTATTTTGTCTGGAAACGAAAAAATCGCATCCAAACCTAGACACGAAAGTACAAATACGTTTATAGACTAGCCAAGCAAGTTGGCCAAGATTTTACGTTTTTGTGCCTCGGCAGGATGTTTATGAGTTGAACTCCCCTGCTGTCTTAGGTCGGTTTTCTTAAAACCGTAACTATCTTAACATGCCAATACTCTCCTGTCAAGACTTTTATTTTAAATATCTGGCACTTCCTTATCTCTATAGGGCGCATTATGATGACTCACCTATATAAGCACAAGATAACATGTGTTATGGAGGAGCTTACCTTTTGTAAAACACTAACGTTGAAGTTTGCATAAGGAGATGAAAACTCCTATAAGATTTGATATGATGATAGTAAATTTATTACGAAAGGTATTCACCATGAAACAAAAAAGCATCTGGATAGTCGTTGGACTAGTTATGCTGGGGATTGTCATGCGCTCACCATTTACCACTATTCCAACCATATTATCCGATATCGCTAGGAGTTTGGAGGTTTCTGTTAGCTCTTTGGGAGCTTTGACTTCCATACCGCTGCTGATGTTTGCCGTCTTTTCATCATTGGCTCCTAAGCTGGCCCAGCGCTTTGGTCTGGAGCGCTTGATGGCAGCCACCTTGTTTCTTATGGCAATAGGTTCTGCTCTGCGGGTTATTGCTCTACCGGCTCTTTACCTAGGAACAGTGGTCGTCGGGGCTACTATTGCCTGTGTCAATGTTCTTTTGCCTAGTATCGTATCTCGCTATTTCCCGCATAAGGTTGGGATTTATACAACCCTTTACACCAGCGTTATGGGCTTATCCTCCACAATATTAACCTCATTAGCATCTCCTATCGCTCATATTGTCCGTTGGCGCGGCTTTATTCTTTGTCTGTCTGCTATCGTTTTACTAGCCTTTATCCTATGGCTGCCAAATATCAGCAAAAATGCTCAAGTCCAAATGGAGACTAAGACAGCAGAGCCTTCCCAGCAAAATCTCTGGACAAATAAATATGCCTTGGCCCTTTTGATCTTTGGTGGCTTGCAATCGCTGCTTTTTTATACCGAGATGACCTGGCTTCCTACTTTATCTCAGGCTGCTGGTTTCTCAGCCAGTCAAGCTGGCTCGCTCCTCGGGCTCTACAATCTGGTTAGTTTGCCCATGTCTTTGATGATCCCTAATCTGGTTACAAGTCAAAAGAGCCAACAGCGTACTTGGACCATGTCAGGATTTGCTGGTTTGACCTTTCTTGGGATCGCTATTCTTCTCTTTGCTCCAAAAACCTATTTCTTTTGGGCTGTAGGGCACGTCAGTCTAGGATTATCCGTCGCTGCTTTATTTCCCTATATGCTTGTTAGTTTCAATCTTAAAACGACCACAGCTCAAAATACCGCACATTTATCAGGTATGGTGCAAACAGGTGGTTACCTTTTAGCAGCCATCGGTCCAGTCCTTCTGGGTTACAGTCAAGAACTTTTTGGATCTTGGGAGGCTCTGCTCTGGATTTTAGCCGTCATGGCTGGGATAATGGGACTTGCCTTAGTAGCCTTTGAAAAGGCTGATAAAATTTTATAAAACTATGAAGCCAGACTGAGTAAGAAGAGTTTCAAATCTTTATTGATACAAAAAAACGAGCAAAATTAGAATTTTCATCAGAAACCTAATCTTGTTCGTTTTTTTTAATATGGCTGCCGTTCTTATACGACATCTTCACAGGTGATAACACCTTACAAATGAAGGCAAAACTCTTAATAGGAGGTCTTGCAGCCCAGGAGGAAGGCAGCAGCCTTTACTCATGGCTGCCTATCTCAGCCTCGTTCTCTTAAGACAGAATTATTATAGATACCTAGTATGTAAATAAGCTAATCCTTGACTTAGCAGCCAACAACCTATCTTAAGCGACTGGACAGGACTTGAATATCGCTCGGTCTGGTTCGGCAGCAGCCACCGACTACTTTAGCTCCTAACTTCTGCCAGTCCAACGTATTTTCCAAGAGGGTGTGTGAATGGTCTGGATCTTTGGTCCAAGTCTGACTAGCACCATCGTAAACCTCACCAGAGTTAGGATAGGTTACCAAAGGTTTCTGGCTATAGTTTCTCAGCCCTTGCAAAAAGCTGGGATAAACACTGGGTGAACTGCAATTGAGCCCAAGTGCTAAAATCTGCTGACTGTCATCAACCAAGGGAGCTACTTCTTTAATAGACGTCCCATCTGAAATAGACAAACCATCTTGAGAAGTAAAACTCATATAGGCTTCCATGTCCGGAAATTCATTTGCCAACAGTTGAACCAGAGCCTGAACTTCAAGAAAATTAGGCATTGTTTCTAAAGCCAGCAAGTCCACTCCTTGCTCCTGCAAAATAGCTATCCGAGGGCGATGAAAGGCCATAAGTTCTTCCTTCGTGACAGAGCCGTAGTCACCAGTATACTCTGAACCATCAGCTAGATAAGCAGCATAAGGACCGATATCTCCAGAGATTAAAGGATAAGGACGCTTAGACTGTTCATCTTCTGTCAGTTCAGACCAGACTTGATCTCGGGCAGCCCTAGCAATACTGACTGTCGAAGCAATAACCGCTCTAGCCTCCTCTTCAGACAGGCCATATTCTTTAAGCCCCGGCAAAGTTGCCTGGTAAGAAGCCGTAGTAACGATATCACTGCCTGCCCTCAGATAAGTTTCATGAATATCCTGAATAGCTTGTGGGTTTTCCAAAAGGTACTTGGCTGACCAGAGCTTACCAGAGACATCATAACCGCGGTACTCTAGCTCTGTTCCCAAAGCCCCATGCAAAATCAGGTTGTCTTGACTGATCAATAAATCCTTAAATCTTCCCATGAATTTTCCTCCTCAAAACAAAAACAATGATTAAACGTTTATCTATCAAAACTTTTTATAGCGCCAATAATGATAAAGATAACAGAAGGCAACAAAAGGAAGGCCAAAATATAGCCCAGCTCGCTGCTCCTTATCCCAAGCAATGCCGATGATAGATAGCCCCAAAAGGATAATAGTAATATAAGGCAAAATAGGATTAAAGGGTGTTTTATAATCCAAGTCACTGTCGCTGTGATCTTTGAGCCAAACCTTGCGGAAATTTATCTGAGAAATCGGAATAGATAGCCAGACTGCAACCACGGCAAAACCAGCAATAGAGACCAAAGCCAGATAGACCGTTGAGGCTGCATAGAAACTAGCAAAGAGAGACAAACCAGCCCCCAGCATGGACAGTAACATCGCCCGCATAGGAACACCGTGTTTATTGATTTTTACGACCCGCTTATCCAGCATACCTTCGTTAGCCAGGGACCAGAGCATTCGGCTGGAAGCATAGAGACCAGAATTCCCAGCCGACAAAATCGCTGTTAGGATAACGAAATTCATGATATCACCAGCATAAGGAATCCCCATCTTGTCAAAGACCAGCACAAACGGTGCATCTGTTACACCCGCTTCCTTCATAGGCAGAAGGGAAGCTAAAACTAAAATAGTCAGGACAAAAAAGATAACCAAACGGCCGATAGTCGTCTTAATAGCCTTTGGTACAGCCTCCTTTGGATTGTCCGTTTCCCCTGCTGCTATCCCAATCAGCTCTGTTCCTGAAAAGGCGTAGTTGACATTGAGCATGACAGAAATCACTGCAATAAAGCCTTTTGGAAAGGCACCCTGAGCCGTTAGATTCTCAAAGAGAACAGGATGATGATGCCCATTGAAAGAAACCAAGCCTACCATGGCGCCTAGACCTAGAGCAATAAAAACAACAATAGCGAGTACTTTAATACTAGAAAAGAAAGACTCCGTCTCAGCGAAGGATCGCACCGATAGAGCATTGATAGCAAAAACGACTAAGGCAAAGAAGGCCGCCGAAATCCAAGCTGGTATGGAAATCCAGCGTTCAACCAGTATCCCAGCTGCGAGGAACTCTGTCCCTAGAGCCACCGTCCAACAAATCCAATAGAGCCAGGCAACTGTAAAACCAGTCCCTGGGCTAATAAATTTGGTGGCATAGGTGTGAAAAGAACCTGTAACTGGCATAGCTACTGCCAGCTCCCCTAAAGAGAGCATGACCAGATAGACCACTACCGCTCCAACCAAATAAGACAGCACAGCTCCTAGCGGTCCTGCTTGGGCAATGGTATAGCCTGAACTTAAGAACAAACCAGTCCCAATAACCCCACCCAAAGAGAGCATGAAGAGATGGCGACTGGTCATCTTACGCTGAAATTTTCCTTGGTTTTCAAAATTATGATTATCCATACTACCTCCCAGTAACGAATTCCTATCTATGATAACACGAATCAGTAGTTCTTAGGACATAGTTATTTCTTATGAAACCATATAAAAAATTAATTGCACAGTTTTTCTTGGGAAAGTAAGTTTTAAATTTGGTTTTACATAAATATATTTACGCTTATAAAAAAGCGGAAAGCAAAAAGCCAACCTTCGCGGTCAGCCCTTTAACACTTGATTTATAGATTTTCTAGAATAGTATCCCAAGCTTGATTATAACCGTCCTTGGTTTCCGATGAGAAGACAACAAAACTATCTTGGCTATCAAAGTTGAGTTTCTTCTTAATCAGAGCTTCCTGCTTATTCCACTTGCCGCGCGGCACCTTGTCAGCCTTGGTTGCTACGATAATCACAGGAATTTCGTAGTACTTAAGGAAGTCATACATCTGCACATCGTCAGCTGTTGGCTCATGACGCAGATCCACCAAACTAACCACAACCCGCAGGTTATCACGGGTAACAAGGTACTCCTCGATCATTTTCCCCCATTTAGCCCGCTCGGCTTTGGAAACTTTAGCATAGCCATAACCGGGAACATCGACGAAGCGCAGTTTATCATCAATATTATAAAAATTAAGCAGCTGGGTCTTGCCAGGCTTACTAGAGGTTCGAGCTAACTTTTTACGATCCAGCAAAGTATTAATAAAACTAGACTTGCCCACATTAGAACGGCCTGCCAAAGCTACCTCCGGCAAGTCGTCTTTTGGGTAATGGGATTTGTTCGCAGCACTCAGGAGAATTGAGGCATTATGGGTATTCAAAACTTCTTCTGCCATCACTAACCTCTACGCTGTTTTCAAGATAGGTTTGTCTGTCCCTTCGACCGCAGCCTTGGTCACACGCACACTGGTCACTTCTTCTTGACTCGGTACTTCAAACATAATATCCATCATGGTTTCTTCGATGATCGACCGCAGACCGCGGGCACCAGTCTTACGTTCAATAGCCTTTTGAGCGATCGCTTCAAGAGCCTCTTGGTCAAATTCTAAATCAACTCCGTCGTAGGAAAGGAGGGTCTTGTACTGCTTGACCAAGGCGTTCTTAGGCTCAGTCAAGATCCGTACCAAATCGTCAACCGTCAGCTGTTCAAGAGCAGCTAAAACAGGCAAACGACCGATAAATTCGGGAATCAAGCCAAATTTCTGAATATCTTCTGAGATAATTTGCTGCATATAAGAAGCATCATCATCCAGTGACTTGTTATTTTGGCCAAAACCGATGACCTTTTCACCCAAGCGTTGTTTAACAATATCTTCAATCCCATCGAAGGCTCCGCCAACGATAAAAAGAATATTCTTAGTATCAATCTGAATCATCTCTTGATTTGGATGCTTGCGGCCACCTTGAGGAGGAACACTGGCGACGGTTCCTTCAACAATTTTCAAGAGAGCTTGCTGAACCCCTTCACCAGAAACATCTCGAGTGATGGAAACATTTTCACCCTTCTTGGCGATCTTGTCGATTTCATCGACATAGATAATCCCTCGCTCAGCCCGCTCAATATTGAAATCGGCCGCCTGAATTAGTTTAAGCAGGATATTTTCCACATCTTCTCCGACATAACCAGCCTCGGTTAAAGCCGTTGCATCTGCAATAGCAAAAGGCACATTGAGACTTTTGGCCAAGGTTTGAGCCAAAAAAGTTTTACCCGAACCTGTCGGACCAATCATGAGAATATTGGATTTTTGCAAATCGACATCCTCATCTTGAGAACTTTCGACGAAGCTAATCCGTTTATAGTGATTATAAACCGCAACAGCTAAGGCTCGTTTAGCTCGATCTTGTCCGATAACATAGTCATCTAAAATCTGCAGGAGCTCTTTTGGTTTAGGAACTTCTGTCAAATCAGCCAAAACTTCTTCGGCTAATTCTTCGTTGATAATTTCCTGGGACAAAGCCACGCATTCGTTACAAATGAAAACGCCATTACCGGCAATAATCTTTCTAACTTCTGTTTGGTTCTTGCCACAAAATGAGCAATAGACCATTACGTCATTATTAGTATTATCTGTCATAGTCGCTTACAATCGTCCTATCTATTCTTAAAAAAGTGTGCCATAAAAGGCATGAATGGTATTAATAAGGTTGGTTAAAGCATTGAGGAGAAAAAGAGTCCCGAGGCCATAACGATTCTTACGAAAGGCGGGGAGAGCACAGAGCACACAAATAATGGCCAATAGTGCCGTAAACACCCCAAAAATACTTCTTTGCATGAAAGTCTTCCTTATCTTATCTTGTTAAATTTTGAAATAGTAAAACTATAGGGATTATTCTGGTCCTTGGAGAAATCCTCCTGTTCAACCAGCTGATAATCCTCTAAGGAAATCTCTGGGAAGTAGGTATCTCCTTCAAAACAGGCATGGATGGTCGTCTTCACCAAGCTATCATAATAATCCCTGAATGCGGAATAGACACCGGAGCCTCCTGCAATATAGAGATCCTTCTCCTGTTGGCTGAACCATGTTAAGACTTCTTCTGGACTAGAGACTATCTTAACCCCATCAGCCTGATAAGTATTATCGCGAGTTAAGATGAGAATCTCTCGTCCCGGCAAAACCCGACGCCCCATACCATCAAAAGTTTTTCTTCCCATTAAAACTGCTTGACCCATAGTCGTCTTTTTAAAGTGGGCCAACTCAGCCGGCAAGTGCCAAGGCATAGTCTGCTTACTACCAATGAGACCGAACTCGTCCTGAGCCCAGATAGCAATGATTTTCTTCCCTTTTTTAATGTTGTCCATATCGACTTCATTCTATCAGAAATTAAGAAAAAATGCATTTGAAAAAATTCAAACACATTTTTAATAATCGGTAATAAAGGCGGGCTCAAATTGCCAAGTCAAACTTGAGCTGAGGTTTAACGGGCTCGTAATCCAGCAGTTCGAAATCCTCCGGCTTGATGTCAAAAAAATTCGTCCCATCTGGAACATTGAGCACTAAGTGAGGCTGGCAATCGGTTGCCTGACGTTTCAGCAGTTCCCTAGCCTGCTCAAACTGATTATCGTAGATATGAAGGTTATTGACAAAATAGAAAAATTTACCAACTTTCCAGCCAAAGTGTTTAGCAATCATCATTTGCAAAGCCACATACTGCATGGCATTGATATGGTGAGCCACCAGCATATCATTGGAGCGCTGGGTCAGGGTGGCATCCAAATAGATATCCCCATCTACCCGACGAACATCAAGCATGGTCTGAAAGGCGCAAGGAAGCAATCCTTCCGATTCCTCAAACGCTTCATAATCCCAAAGAGAGATGACATTGCGGCGGTTCCAAGGATTGGCTTCTAACTGTTTGAGAATTTTATTGATGATGTCGTGCTTTTTTACAACGGCACCGTAACGCTGGCCAATAGTCCCGGTATTACCAACTTCCCAGTCATTCCAGTATTTAACCTTGTACTTATCATTTAGAAGTCCTAGATCATTAGACTGATCTTGATAAATCCAAAAAATTTCCTTGATAGCTGATTTAATAGGAATGGGCCGCAAAGTCGTAATAGGAAACTCTCCCTTGGCCAGATCATACTCGGCAAAGGAACCTGTGATATATTTTGAGTTGGCTGTTTGGCCATTCTTATATTTGGGCCGAGCCTGTTCAGACCAAACCCCTTCGTCCATAATTTTCTCAATATTAGCCCTAAAAATAGCATCTGCTTTAGTCATGAAAGCACCTCTCTTGGTAAATGTTACTGCATTACTGCCTCTTATTCTAGCTAATTTTTTTGGAAAATGCTAATATCAGCCTTCAGGCAGAACAGCGAAGAAAACTGCCGCTGCTCTTAAGACGTTTAAAAAATCGACTGCAATTTCACTTCTGTCCATGGCCTTGATAGTTTTATAAAATCAGACCTCGGGATAGATTCACCCTCCTTGGACTCGATTTCAGTTTTTTTAGCAGGGCTTTCATGACATTTATGTTACAATGGAACTATATAAATCACTTAACAGAAGGTATCTTATGTCTATTGGAATTGATAAGATTGGTTTTGCTACAGCTAAATACCAGTTGAAGATGGCAGATTTAGCTGCGGCCCGTGACACTGATCCCAATAAATACTCAGTCGGATTGATGTTAGACAGTCTCAGTATCGCCCCAATCACTGAAGATATCGTGACGCTGGGGGCTGCGGCTGCTGATCAAATCCTCACCGAGGAAGATAAAGCCACTATTGATATGATTATCGTCGCAACAGAATCTAGTATCGACCAGAGTAAGGCTGCGGCTGTTTTTATTCACGGTTTGCTAGGTATCCAACCCTTTGCCCGCAGTCTGGAAATGAAAGAAGCCTGCTACAGTGCGACAGCAGCCTTAAACTACGCTAAACTCCATGTGACCACCAAACCTCATTCCAAGGTTCTGGTTATCGCCAGTGATATTGCCAAATATGGACTCAGAACCTCTGGCGAACCGACTCAAGGAGCTGGTGCTCTTGCTATGCTCGTAACCAGTCAGCCTCGGATACTGGCTCTCAATGATGATAATGTAGCCCAGACTCGTGATGTCATGGACTTCTGGCGCCCTAACTACTCAAATACTCCCTTTGTTCAAGGGATGTTTTCAACCAAACAATACCTAGACTGTTTAAAAACAACATGGGCTGAATATCAACAACGCTATGAGACGAGCTTAGAAGACTTCGCTGCCTTTTGTTTCCATATTCCGTATCCTAAACTGGCCAATAAGGGACTTAATAAATTATTGGATAAGTCGGTGCCAGATGAAAAGAGGGAACAAATTCAGCAAAACTTTGAGGCTTCCATTAATTATAGCCGACAGATCGGAAATATTTACACTGGTTCGCTTTACTTAAGTTTCTTGTCTTTATTGGAAAACACCAAAACCTTGAAGGCTGGCGATAAGATCGGCTTCTTTAGTTACGGATCTGGGGCAGTATCAGAAATCTTCAGCGGTCAGCTAGTCACTGGTTTTGAAAGCAAGTTAGAAAAAGGCCGTCAGGCTCAGTTGGAACAGCGGCAAACACTGTCAGTTGCTGACTATGAAAAAATTTTCTTTGAAGAAGCTCAGCTGGATGACCAAGGCAATGCCGAATTTAACAGTTATGATACCCATAGCTTTACCCTAGACCGTATCGATCAACATCAGAGACTTTACAAGAGGAATGAGATTTTATGACTGCTAGGAATCAAAAGCCTACACGGCCCAAACACACTATTCGCAACCTACTGGCTACCATTGGTTTCGTATTTGTCATTGGGGCCTTGGCTTTTATGTTGAAGAACCACAGCTTCAAACCCAGCCAATTATTAAAAGCTGAAAAAACCAGCCAAACGATTAAGAAGACAAAGCAAAGTATAAACACTAAATCCAGTAGCAGCAAGAAAGTCAACTGGGAAAAGCAAGATGAAACAGTTAAGGTACCCATTCTTATGTACCATGCTATCCATGTTATGGATCCGTCAGAGGAAGGCAGCGCCAATCTGATTGTCAGTCCTGATACCTTTGAAAATCACATTAAGGCTCTCAAAGACCAGAACTACTACTTCCTGACACCTGAGGAAGCCTACAAGGTCTTATCAGAAAATGTTCTCCCTGATGGAAATAAAAAAATTGTCTGGTTGACCTTTGATGATGGTGATGCCGATTTTGTCAATGCAGCCGCTATTATGAAAAAATATGGCGCAGTCGGCACCAATAATATTATCACCAGTTATGTTGATAAGGAAGGATTCTTGTCAAGTGATCAGATTAAAGAGATGGCTAAGGATGGTATGTCCTTCCAAAGTCACACTGTCAACCACCCAGATTTATCAACTCAATCCAATGATAGTCAAAACACCGAGCTGGGAGAATCGAAATCTTGGTTAGACAGTTTACTCAAACAAGATACCCTAGCCCTTGCCTATCCTTCCGGCCGCTTCAATGACAGTACCAAATCACTGGCTGAGCAGGCCGGCTACAAGATGGCCGTGACAACTAATGAAGGTCTGGCCAGTGCAGATGATGGCCTCTACGCCCTCAATCGGGTAAGAATTCTGCCAAGTACTACTGCCGATGATTTGCTCAATACTATTGCTTGGTAAACATAATAATATTAGAAAGTCCAGCCCTTTGGTGGGGCCGGACTTTTTGGTTGTCTATCTTATCTATAAATTTAGTTGAAGGCTTTTCCTTTAATAGCCTTAGCCGAACTCTGAAGTTTTTGTTTTTCCTCTTCACTTAGAGCTAAAGGTACGCGCTCCAGCACTCCCTGACGGCCGATGATAGCTGGATAGCTAAGATAGATAGCATTGTCTCTATCATAATTGGAGACCGGCAAAATTTGATGACTATCGGTCAGAATAGCTTCTAAAAGCAGGTGGGTGGAGCTGGCAATAGCAAAATTGGTATAGCGTTTACCGTTAAAAACTTGCTGACCACCTCGACGTACAGCCGCTTCAATATGTTCCTGTTCAACTGAACCCAGCTGGTCCAGATTGACCGTTGACCAAGCCGTAAACTGACTATCTCCATGTTCACCCAGAACATAGCCTTGGATCGACTGAGGTGCCAGTCCTGTTGCCTTGGACAATTGATTTTTAAGCCGGCTGCTATCCAGCAGGGTACCAGTCCCCATAATTCTGTCCTTAGGATAGTCCAACTCTCGCTGCAAGACCGTGGTAATGGCATCACAAGGATTAGAAATCACAATAATTAAACCAGAGAAATGCGTTCTTTTCAAACGCGCAGCAATTTCTTTAGCATTGGCAATATTAATAGTGAGCTCGACCCAACGATCGGGATTGTCACCAAAATAGGCCTTGATATCACCGACAGCGACCACCAAGACATCGACATCATCTAAAAGGCTATCATCATTGGCGGCAATCTTGACATAATGAGGACTCGTTGCCAAACTATCCTCGAGATCTAATTGATCAGCAAATAATTTGTCTTCTCGCTTATCAAGAAGCACCAGCTCATCGGCAAGACCTGAACGGACCAAGTTACCAGCCAGTGTACTGCCAACATTTCCCATTCCAATAATTCCAACTTTTCGAGCCATAAAATTACCTCCTCTAATTTACAGTCAGCTTACCACTATTGCCTAAGCCTGTAAAATAGTTAATGCTTATAAGACCTTATAAATTTAAGCAAGATAGCATTGGTGAAAGGTATGATGGGTTTAAGCTTATCCTGAATCGCTTGGCAGCAACTTGAGCTTTCCCTTAAATATTAGTCTCTCAGATACTTTCTAAAACAGAAAAAAATGAACCAGCGTCCAGCGCATCAGTCCATCTTTCATTCCCGCTTAATCCAGCAATCCCAATCTTTCAAAAGCCTTGTAAAGGCCATCATCTTCTACATCAGCGGTCACTAAGTCAGCCATAGCTAAAATTTCAGGCCCACCGTTGCCCATGGCAACCCCCAAAGCACAGTAGTCCAGCATAGGAATATCCACCTTGGCATCACCAAAAGCAATAGTATCAGCTTTATCCCTTCCCAGATAGTCTAAGAGAACATCAATAGCATGAGCCTTATCAATATTGGCAACGCCTAAATCACCAAAGAGAGCCGTTTCACCACGACCGCCCCAAGTACCAGCCTTAAGCTGGGGGAAGGCTTCTTTAGAGTCTAAGTGGTCTTGATAAGATTTGAGGATAAAACTAACTTTATTGAGGTCCTTGCGATAAAGATTACCACCATAGACCAAACCATGCAAAACATCTTCTGCTTCCATATTCTTAACTTGGGCTTCTTTGGCTCCTTTGGTCAGAACGTAAGCCCGCATAACTGGTCTAGCAGCTTCTTTGAAATGCTCACTGGCAAAGAGACCACTATTGCTTTCCAAGTAAAATTCCAGCCCGCGCTCATGCAGCCAATCAACAATAGCCCGACTATCTTCCTCAGAAATCACTTGGTGCATAAGGACTGTTCCTTGATGCTCTACATAGGAACCATTCCCACCAATCATCCCATCTAAGCCCATGTCCCAGAGTTCAGGCTGGACTTCAGCATGGCTGCGGCCGGTACAGATATAGACTAAATGCCCATTGGCTCTAGCCCTTTGTACAGCCTCAACAGCAGATTGAGGCAGATGATTTTCATAATCCACCAAGGTGCCATCCACATCTAAAAATACAACTTTTTGGGTCATCCTGATACCTCCACTTCTTTATAATGTTATTATAAAGAGCTAACGCCAGAAATGATGCCTTTTTTCTTCGAAAAACTGATACTATCCTATGCTAATCCCAAAATTTGCAATCTAGGAGTCTAACCGTTATGATAAAGACATGACATCTATTAAAACAATCATGAACCAACTTCCCAATAAATTAGCCTTTTATGATAAAAAGGGTCTGCCTCTCTACAATAATGGTCAAGCCGACGGCAGTCTCTTGCCAGACCAAGAAGCTCATCCCTTGGAAGATTGGTTGCTAAAGAAACTTACTGAGAATCCCACCAAATCTTTAAGCTTTCAGGTACCTACTCAAGCCTTTGACCAGATTTTAATGCAAACTTACCAGGCAGCCTTGGATGAACAGGGACAGATTATCGGTATTATGGAAACCATCACCGATTTCAAAGAGCCCCTGACGACCTATCTGGAAGATAGCGCCCAAGCCTTAGTTGGCTGGTCCGATGCCACTTCTGGCCCTTCTATCAAAAGCGAAGACTGAATTTCCATAAAATACCCACAGCAAAAAGCCTCCAGCCAAATAGATTCTTCCTAGCTTGGCTAAAGGCTTTTTATATTAGACAGGCGACTGACTAGATCGTCATAACTTCTTTCGCTTCCCTCTATTCGTCCCGTTCAACTGGCTGAGGACCAAAGCTCTGCGAGGTCGGCATGATTTCAATCCGATTAACATTGACATGTTTAGGCTGCTGAGCCAGCCAAAGAACCGTATTGGCAATATCTTCTGGCCTAATGGCGTGAGCACCCTTATAGAGGTCGCTAGCCCGCTGGTCATCGCCTTTAAAGCGGATATTGGAAAATTCTGTTCCCTCACAAAGGCCCGGTTCAACATTAGAAACCCGAATTTTGGTACCGGCTAAATCCGCCCGCAGATTCAGCGAGAACTGTTTGACAAAAGCCTTACTGGCACCGTAAACATTGGCACCTGGGTAGGGAACCGTGCCTGCCGTTGAACCAATATTGATGATATAACCAGACTTGCGAGCCACCATTTGCGGCAGAACTTGCCGTGTTAGATAGGTCAAACCAACAATATTGGTTTGAATCATGGTAGTCCAATCGTCAACATTTGCCTCGTAAGCTTTATCTAAACCCAAAGCCAAACCAGCGTTATTAATCAGAATATCAATGGTTTGCCAATCAGATGGCAGGCTAGCCAAGGCAGAATCAATAGCTTCCTGGGATGTCATATCCATCTGCAAGGGATAAAAATGAGCGCCCAGTTCTTGAGCAAGTTTTTCTAATTTAGCCAAACGACGACCAGTCCCGATCACCCGGTAGCCTTCCTTAACAAAGAGCTCTGCCATGGCTAAACCAAAGCCTGCTGTTGCTCCTGTAATCATTACTGTTTCAGTCATTGATACCTCCTATTTTGAAGAACGTCATTGTCATTAATAGAAAAGGGAAGGAAATAGCCTATTATAGACTACTGCCTTCCCACCTCCGCACAGTTGATTTTCAGCTTTTTCACCCCCACCAGACTCATCGCTTACCTAGAAAGGAGAGTCAGACTTCCTTCTGCCTTAGCTGGCAGATAAGAGGCTAAACGCCAGCTCAGATCTATCCCCCCTTGCTTACTGTTTTAAAAAAGTATAGGGGGAGAGTTTTTATCCTTCCACTGCTTGTGCAGCTGTAATAATAGCTAATTTATAGATATCTTCAGCACTCGAACCGCGCGACAAGTCATTGACCGGCATATTGAGGCCTTGTAAAATTGGCCCAATTGCGTCAAAGATTCCTAAACGCTGAGCAATCTTATAGCCAATATTACCCGATTGCAAATCAGGGAAGATGAAGACATTGGCATGTCCGGCTATATCGCTATCTGGAGCCTTGATAGCTGCAGTATCTGGCACAAAAGCCGCATCAAATTGCAGTTCCCCATCTAAAGCTAACTCAGGAGCCAAACCCTTAGCTAATCTAGTAGCTTCTTGGACCTTTTCAGCCTGGGGTGCCTTGGCACTCCCTTTAGTAGAGAAACTTAGCAGTGCAATTTTAGGATCCAAATCGAAAATTTTGGCTGTATCAGCAGTATTTACCGCAATTTCAGCTAATTCTTGAGGAGATGGATCAATATTGATAGCACAATCAGCAAAGATATAACGCTCACTGGTGTTTTCCCGATTCATCAGAAAGACACCTGATGTTCGAGAGATACCAGGCTTCGTCTTAATAATTTGCAAGGCAGGCCGAACCGTATCAGCTGTTGAATGAATGGCACCTGAGACCATGCCATCTGCCAAGCCCATCTTAACCAGCATAACACCAAAATAATTGACATCCCGCAGAAACCGATCAGCATCTTCTGCTGTCGCCTTTTCTTTACGAATTTCCAAGAAAAGTTCCTTCATCTTATCGAAATCTTCATAAGTATCAGGATTGATAATAGTATAATTTTGATCAGCAAAACCAAGTCGTCTAAGGAGATTCTTGACCTGATCAGCTTCACCTAAAATAATCGGGTCAACCAGACCTTCAAACTTCAAACGAGCAGCCGCCCGAACGACCCTTTCATCATTGCCTTCTGGAAAAACAATTTTAATGCCTTTACCAGCAATCTTACTGCGCAATTCCCCAAATAAGCTTCTTATCATAGGATAAACCCTCTATTCTAAATTATTTTTTAAATTCATGATAGCGCTTTCGAAATCATCTGTCAAGCCAGATTCATAGACTCGTTTTTGACCCGTAAAAGGATCAGTTAAGCTTAGAGAATGACAATGGAGAGCCTGACGTTTCATGCCATAATCCAAGGACCCGCCATAGAGGTCATCCCCAAGGAGAGGCTGACCAATGTGCGAAAAATGCACCCTAATTTGATGGGTTCGACCGGTATGCAGTTGAATATCCAGCAACTTGACCCGACCGAAACGCTCTAAAACCTGATAGCTAGTATGGGCATACTTGCCTGAAGGATGTACCTGACGAGTAATAATACTATCCGATACTCGAGCAATCGGGGCAATAATTTCTCCTTGATCTGGCAGATTCTCCTGTCCAGCTACTAAAGCGTAATAGCGCTTCTCAATGGTTTTGGCTTGTAGGGCCTTATCCATACGTGAATGGGCATAGCCGTGCTTAGCAAAGAGCATGAGACCGCTCGTATCCTTGTCCAGACGCGTAACAATGTGGATCTGCTGATTTTCATAGCCCCTTTCCTGATAGTAGGCCTTAACAAAATTAGCGATAGTTTCCGAATGCAGGATACTAGGAATACTGGCATATCCTGCTGGCTTATTGACCACTAAGAAATTATCATCCTCAGCAATGATAGTCAAGGGGTGATGAATAGGCAGCAGATTAGGGCTTCCCGCTTCTGCTGGAATATCAACTGCTACCTTATCTCCTTGAGTCAATAAATAAATGGCATTTCGTTCAATGCCATTTACCCATATATGTCCGCCCTGATATTTTATCTTAGCTAAAAGACCCTTAGAAATATCATGTCCCTTGAGGAAGGTCTTGATCTTGCAAGAGCGATCAGCGATAAATTCAAATCTCACGTTTCTACCTCACCGATAAAGGCATCCTTAACCCGCTCCCAGAAGCCTGTATGATGAGGGGTTGATAGAAAACTAATTTTCTTATCATCCAGTGAAAATTCCATCTTAGCAACATTGCGATAACTATAGGATTTATTATCGAAAGAGACCGTGTAGGAACCGACACGTTTAGGCTCGATAGTCACGGTTTCTCCCTTAGGAATAATGGCTGAACTCCCTAAAGTCCGATAAACGCGGTTGTTGAGACTGGCAATTTCTGTCATCTGAAAGGCCTCTACCGTTGGATGGAGGATCGCCCCACCAATGGATTTGTTGTAGGCTGTACTACCTGTTGGTGTTGAGACCGTAATCCCATCACCGCGGAAACGTTCCAGAGGAGTGCCATTGATTGAAACATCCGCTACCATGGTCTTCTCCAAACGACGCAGGCTAGCTTCATTGAGAGCCCGAGCTGTTACCACTCGACCATCCGCCATAGTTACGGTCACTCGCAAAAGAGGATAGGAGATTTTCTCACCTTGGTTTGAGCGAAGATTTTTCAAAAAGGTATCCACTTCAAAGTCCCGATAATCGGTATAAAACCCCAAATGACCAGTGTGAATACCAACGAATCGCACCTTATCCAAGGACTTCTCATACATGTGAAAAGCCGACAAGAGCATGCCATCGCCACCAATAGAAATTACAATATCGGGATTTTCCTTACTGAGATAAAAATCCCGATCGGGCTTGAGAGCCGCAAAAATTTTGGAAGCAACTCGTTTGCTTTGGTACTTGCCATTAGCAATAATGGCTACCCTAGTCTGAGGCTTACCTGTATAATTCATCTGTGTCATCACTGTTTCCTACACCATCACTTAGTTTTCTGCTAACGGGATCATAGAGAAGCTGAGCTTCCTTGATATCATCCCGAATCTTTCGCATTTCCTCATCCAACTCACGCGCAATCCTAGAGGTTACCTCAAGCCGCTGCTTAATTTCTTCTGGGAAATCCCCTTTATATTTATAATTAAGTGAGTGCTCAATGGTAGCCCAAAAATTCATAGCCAGTGTTCTAATCTGAATTTCAGCCAGAACATTTTTTTGTCCATCAATTGTATCAACTGGATATTCAATAATCACATGATAAGAACGATAGCCACTAGCCTTACGGTTATTGATATAATCTCGCTCTTGAACAATTGTCATATCATGACGCTGGCGAATCAATTCTAAAACCTCTTGAACATCATCAACAAACTGGACCATAATACGCACACCTGCGATATCTTGCATATCCTCAGCTAAATGTTCTTCCTTAATACCACGAAGAAGCATTTTTTCCTTGATACTTTCAATCGGCTTAACCCGACCGGTCACAAATTCAATAGGCGAATGGCGATTCTGCTTGCGGAATTGCTTACGAATGCCTCGAAACTTAATTTTCAATTCACCAACAGTCTGAATATAGGGGTCTAAGAAGGCTTCCCATTCCATATTTGTCTACTTTAAACTCCTGTTTTTCTAGGCTTATGACTAATCAACAGTCATGCCTTGTCAATTAGTCCACATTTTTATAAAATTAGTTTAAGTAAAATTATACCATAAAAAGGGCTACAGAAGGAAAATCAAAATGAATCATTTGGAAATCGAATACAAGACCATGCTTAATAAGGCTGAGTTCAATCGAATGGAGACCCTCTTTTCACACATTCCGGCTATCACCCAAACCAACTACTACTTTGATACCGATGACTTTATTATGCGAAAAAAGCGTTTGTCTCTGCGTATTCGTACCTTTGACAAGGGAGCCGAACTAACTCTGAAAATTCCTAAAGAGGTGGGCACCTTGGAACACAATATTGATCTTAGCCGCCAAGAAGCGAGACAGATTATTGAATCTTGTCAATTTCCTGACAATGCCATTAAGGACCTCATTCATGAGCACGGTGTTGACTGCGACCAGCTTAAAAATTTAGGCCACTTGACAACCGTTCGGCGGGAAAAAGAATCTCCCATTGGTCTCATGGCCCTAGATAAGAACAATTACGCAGGCCGAATTGATTATGAACTAGAGCTTGAAGTTGAGGAGCCTGATAAGGGCAAAGTCGATTTTGAAGCCTTCTTATTAGAAAATAACATTGATCTTAAATATGCTAAAAGTAAAGTAGCACGCTTCTGCTCAACCTTAAAACAAAATGATAGATTTTTCGAATAGCGATAAAAGGCTGGAAAAATCAGCCTTTTTTGGTACAATATAAAAGGAAAATTCTAAGATTTCGAGGCCTAAAACTAGGGAAACTCCTCCCCTCAGTCACCCTTGATTTTCTTACACACTCAATAAGCCTCTGAGCTTATCGCTTATTCAAAGGAGAATGACACTGTCATGGTAGAAACTAGCACCCCAAAATTATTTTCGCTGACATCTAATACTGCTATTGCAGAAAAAATCTCACAAGCAGCTGGAATTCCGCTTAGCAAATTAGCTTCTAAGCAATTTTCCGACGGTGAAATCATGATTAACATCGAAGAAAGTGTCCGTGGCTATGATATCTACGTCATCCAGTCGACTAGCTTTCCTGTTAATGACAATCTCTGGGAACTCCTAATTATGATTGATGCCTGCAAGCGGGCTTCGGCTAATTCAGTCAATATCATCATACCTTACTTTGGTTACGCTCGCCAAGACCGCATTGCTCAGCAGCGCGAACCTATCACAGCCAAGCTGGTCGCTAATATGTTGGTCAAAGCCGGAGCTGACCGTATCCTAACGCTTGATTTGCACGCTGTTCAAGTACAAGGGTTCTTCGATATTCCAGTTGATAACCTCTTTACGGTTCCTCTCTTTGCGGAACGCTATGTTCACATGGGACTCAAGGGTTCTGATGTCGTTGTCGTCAGCCCCAAAAACTCAGGTATCAAACGAGCTCGTAGCTTGGCAGAATACCTAGATGCTCCAATTGCTATCGTTGACTATGCTCAAGACGATACTCACCGTGAAGAAGGGTACATTATCGGAGAGGTCGCTGGAAAAAAGGCTATCTTGATTGATGATATTCTCAATACCGGTAAAACCTTCGCTGAAGCGGCTAAAATTGTCGAACGTAATGGTGCTTCTGAAATCTATGCGGTTGCCAGCCACGGTCTATTCGCCGGTGGAGCCGCTGAAATTCTCGAAGCAGCTCCTATTAAAGAAATTCTAGTGACTGACTCTGTAGCTACCAAAGAAAGAGTCAGCAGCAATGTTACCTATATCTCAGCTAGCGGGCTGATTGGTGATGCTATCACTCGCATTCACAACCACAAACCACTCAGTCCACTCTTCACTTATACTGCCGAAGACGAGGATTAAGAGATGATTTATCTTGATAATGCTGCGACAACTCCTTTAATTCCAAGTGTTATCGACGCAATGACAGCGGTTATGACCGACAATTTTGGCAATCCGTCCAGTATCCATACCTATGGACGTCAAGCCAGCCATCTCTTGCGGGAAAACCGGCTTACTATAGCCAAGACTTTAAAGACTCAGCCTAGAAATATTATCTTCACATCTGGAGCCACCGAAAGCAATAACATGGCCATTCAGGGCTACGCTCTAGCCAATCAAGATAAGGGCAAACACTTGATTACCACTGCCATTGAGCACCATTCAGTCCTCCATGTTATGGACTATTTGGAAAAGCGATTTGGTTTCCAAGTGACCTATCTCCAGCCTGATGCCAACCATCAGTTCACTGTAGAGGCGCTCAAAGCTGCCCTTAGAGAAGATACCATCCTAGTCTCGACTATGATGGCCAATAATGAAACCGGAGATCTTTTCCCTATAAGCGACTTTGCCCAGCTTTTGGCTGACCATCAGGCAGTTTTTCATGTTGATGCTGTCCAAGCCATGGGCAAAATGGCTATTCGGCCCGAAGAACTCGGTGTTGATTTCCTTTCTGCTTCTGCTCATAAGTTTCACGGTCCTAAGGGAACGGGCTTTCTCTATGCCAAACCTCATCACATGGACAATCTCCTGCACGGTGGCGAGCAAGAGGATAAAAGACGGGCTAGCACTGAGAATATGATTGGCATTACAGGTATGGCTCAAGCACTCAAAGAGGCCGACCAAAACTTAGATGGGAACTATCAAAAAGTAGCTCACCTCCGCAATGTCTTCTTAAAAGAATTGACTAAGCAAGGCCTAGACTACTATCTCAACGGGAGTGATAACAGCCTTCCCTATGTCATCAATATCGGTTTTCCGCGAAGCCATAACAATCTTCTCCTAACCCAATTAGACTTAGCAGGATTCGCTGTATCGACGGGTTCTGCCTGTACCGCTGGTACTGTTGACCCCAGTCATGTTTTGGAAGCCTACTACGGGAGCGACTCCTCTCGCTTGGACGAGTCCATTCGCATCAGCCTGTCAGAACTCAATACCCCTGAGGAATTAATCAAACTCGCAAAACAATTAAAAGAAATTATAGGATGATACCATGGCATTTGAAAAATCTATTCACTTGGACGACTGTAAGTATACCTATACCATCAGTCCTAAGATTAAAAAATATACACTGAGAGATACAACTTTTGAACCAAATAAACTTGGTCATTACGAACTTAACCGTCTTCTGGAAGAGGTTCCCAATTCTGGACAAGGTTTCCCTGTTAAAATTACTATTCACAAGGATTTGTCTTCCTTTAAACTCAGTATCACCGACCAGTCTGGACTGCGCTTGGTCAATATCTTTAAATCAGACAAAACAGCTATTATTCAAGATAAATTTTACTTTTTGATGGATAGCTTGGTCGAGCGAGATATTTTTACGAAAACAGAAAATGACAGTCCAAATCTTTGATTTCGATAGAAGAATCCTATGCTAACATAGGATTTTTTTATCACAAATTTGTTGCAGTTTTCACAATCTTGTTCTACAATTAACTTAGAACTATTGACTTTAAAATAGATTGGAGATAGTCAATCATGGTTATTGATAAATCTATTCCAAAAGCGACAGCCAAACGCCTATCGCTCTATTATCGAACTTTTAAACGCTTTAATGCAGGGAATATTGAAAAGGCCAGCTCCAAGCAAATTGCTGAAGCTATCGGAATCGACTCAGCCACTGTTCGCCGAGATTTTTCTTACTTTGGTGAACTAGGGAGACGGGGATTTGGTTACGACGTTAAGAAGTTGATGAATTTCTTCGCTGATATCCTTAACGATCATTCTATCACTAGTGTAGCCCTAGTCGGCTGCGGGAATATGGGCCGAGCCCTGCTCCACTACCGTTTTCATGAACGCAATAAGATGCAAATTATAATGGCATTTGATACGGATGATCATGAACTGGTTAATACTAAGACAGACGATGGCATTCCTATCTACGGTATTTCGACCGTCAAAGAGCATCTCAAAAACTCTAATTGCCAGACGGCCATCCTGACTGTTCCCAGTCTTAAAGCCCGGGAAGTCGCTGATCAGCTAGTAGAGGCTGGTATCAAAGGAATACTGAGCTTCTCTCCAGTCAATTTGCACCTGCCTGAGGGTGTCTTTGTGCAATACGTCGATCTGACCAGTGAACTCCAGACACTTCTCTTCTTTATGAATCAGAATCACTAAAAGTATTAAAGTTCAATAAAATTGAAGAGCATGTAAGATAGATGCTTATAGATTTTTTTCTAGGTCATCTTATGAGTTAGCGATACTGTCTATTATATGCCCTTTCAACTGCCTTATGCTCCTCTTCAAAGATTAGCACAATGTGTGGGGAGGCAAGTTTCCGTCCCATCTCTTTCTCAATTCATATTTTACCACCTAGGAGGTTTTCCTTAATGAAGCAAAAACCAATCATTGGTATTACAACAAATGAAAGGCCTAACAGCGATAACATCACCACTAGTTATACTCCCAAAGGATTTGTCCAAGCGGTTCAAAGGGCTGGTGGAATTCCTCTGCTCCTGCCTATTGGTTCCATCGATGATGCTATCGAGTATGTTGGTATGGTGGATAAAATTCTATTGATTGGTGGACAAAATGTTGATCCTGAATTCTATCACGAAACAAAACAGGCATTAGATGATGATTTTTCTCACCGCCGAGATATTTTTGAATTTGCCATTATCGATGAAGCTATTCGTCAAAGAAAATCTATATTCTCCGTTTGCCGTGGTACCCAACTAATGAATGTGGCTCTGGGAGGTAACCTCAACCAAGCCATTGAAAATCACTGGCAGGAGGCTCCGACTGACTATCTCTCCCATGAAATGACGATCAAAGCCAATACAAAATTAGCTGAAATCTACGGCTCTGAAACCACAATCAACTCCTTCCATCATCAGAGCATTAAGGAACTCTCTCCCTATCTTGATGTTATTGCTGAGGATCCTAAAGATGCAACCATCGAAGCCGTTGCTTCCAACCATCCTGATATCCATTTTTTAGGAGTCCAATGGCATCCAGAGCATCTGATTGGCAGTCGGCAGGAAGATCAAGAGCTCTTCAACTATTTTGTCAACGAACTATAGGCATGAAAAAAGCGATTGAAAATTAAGAGGCTGCTATCCTCTCATATCATTAAGCAGCTTCCCAAGAGCTAAGCTACTTACTTATCATTTTGACCAGACAGTTTTCTACTGCCTGGTCTTTTTATTAGCAAGTTAGTTTCAATATTTTCAGCTGGGCAGATCAATGATAATATCTGTTTTTTCCCGAAAACTATAATAATGATCATAACCAACGATAATATGATCCAAAAAGGCCAAACCAAGGTCATCACAGCAGCGTTTGATTTTCTCTGTAAACACAATATCATAACGGCTCGGATCAGGCTGTCCTGAAGGATGGTTATGAACAACGATAACTGATGTTGCCATAACTCGACAAGCGTAGTGGAGAATCTCTCGTGGTTCTGCAATAGAGCGCTGAACGCTACCAATAAAAATAGTTTGCTTTTTAATCAGGCGATTCTGAGTGTCTAAATAGAGAGCTATCAAATGCTCCTGTCTTTTATCCCGCAACTCTGCTATCATTTTCTTGGCCAGACGGTCACTGGAAATAATCCTTTCTGACTTCTCAGGCAATGTTTGATTGATGCGCTTAGAGAATTCTAAGGCCGCTTTCAGCTCAATGGATTTAACCCGACCGATTCCTGGAATAGCTTGCAACTCCTCCAAGGATAAACTGCGAAAATCTGCTAAGCTATCAACTGTCTCCAAAATATTATTGGCCAGAGTTAAAACGTGGTGCCGTCGAGTTCCCGTCCGCAAGAGAATGGCTAATAGCTCTTGATTGCTCAGGCTCTCTGCACCAAGACTAATCAGGCGTTCTCTGGGTCTCATAGCTTCTTCATGAATTTCTACACTATACATGTTCTACCTCCTAACTTTATATTCGTAGGCCAGTGGCAAAAATGCTATTTTTCCGCAACATTTTAAAAATTAAAAATCCCTCCAGTTAAATGAATAACTGAAGAGATAGATGTCATTTTTGAACATTAAGTTAAGCATCTTGTTCCTTACGGAGAGCACCGAAGATGATACCCGATACAACTGCTCCGATGGCAACAAAGATCAGATAGAGCCACCAGTTTGTTGTCAAAGCAACAACGAAGATACCGCCGTGAGGAGCTAAAAGCTTGATACCCGCAGCACCAACTAAAGCTCCTGTTAAAGCTGAACCGACCATAAAGCTTGGAATAGCACGACCTGGGTCAGCAGCACCAAATGGGATAGCCCCTTCGGTAATAAAGGACAAGCCCATAACAATATTGGTCAAACCGGAATCGCGCTCTTCCTTATTAAACTTCTTAGGGAAAAGACGAGTGGCTACAAAGACTGCCAACGGCGGAACCATACCACCGGCCATAACTGCTGCCATAACAACTGTACCACCATGCGCAAGAGCATTAGGATCTGCCAACGTACCTGTAGCGAAAACATAAGCTGCCTTATTGAATGGGCCACCCATATCGATAGCCATCATGGCACCAACAATCAAGCCTAGAAGTACAGCCGAACTTCCTGATAAACCTTCCAAGAAGCTACTTAAAGCTGTGTTGATAGCTCCCATTGGTACATTGACTAAAAGCATTAACAAGCCTGTGATAGCAACACCAAGCAAAGGCAAGAGCAAGATAGACTTGATCCCTTCCAAAGAGCGAGGGACTTTGACATATTTTTTCAGCATCAAAGCCACACCACCAGCTAAGAAACCACCGACTAAAGCACCGAGGAAGCCGGATGGAATTAGCTTACTTTCATCAACACCAATCATATTGATGGCATAACCAACTTTGGCAATATAACCAGCCGTAACACCGGCTACTAAACCAGGCTTTTCAGCAATTGAATAAGCGATGTAGCCAGCCAAGATTGGTAACATGAAGAAGAAGGCGGCTCCTCCAATTTGATTAAATAGAGCTGCAGCAGTATGATAGTGACCTAGGTCTGACAAGTGACTTTGCGGAACACCCATAAAATTATCAATCAAGAAAGAAATTGCAGTAATGATACCGCCACCGATAACGAATGGCAGCATTTGCGAAACACCGCTCATCAAATGTTTGTAGAAGGCGGCTCCAAGGCCGGTCTTTTCACCAGAATCAGCGGCAGCTGAGCTAGCTTCTCCTGCGGCCGCATGGTAGGTTTCTGCCTTACCATCCAAAATAGCATTAATCAATTCCTCTGGTTTTTTAATACCTTCAGCGACTGGGCGAGAAATCAATGGTTTGCCATCAAAACGAGGCATTTCAACGGCCTTATCCGCAGCAACAATAACACCCTTAGCGCGTTTAATTTCATCAGCTGTTAGGGCATTACCGATGCCTGAAGCACCATTGGTCTCAACTCGAACATTAACACCCATTTCCTGTCCTTGCTTAATCAGTGCTTCTTCTGCCATGTAGGTGTGAGCAATACCAGTGGTACAAGCAGTAACCGCAACGACCAGTGGCTGGTCATCGTCAGCGGCTGGAGCAACCTTAGCAGCAGCTTCTGCCTGATTTTCTTCTTCTGCTGCATCAAAGGTTGCTATGACTTCCTCAGGAGTGGTTACTTGACGTAATTTATCAGCAAAGCCATCCTTCATTAAATACTTAGATAATTCAGCCAAGGCAGCCAAGTGAGTATCATTGGCACCATCTGGAGCTGCAATCATAAAGAAGAGGTCGGTTGGCTGACCATCAAGAGCTTCATAATCAACACCCTTAGCTGATTTAGCAAAGAGTACCGTTGCCTCCTTAACAGCAGCATTTTTGCTGTGAGGCATGGCGATACCATCACCCAAACCAGTTGAAGTTTGGGCCTCCCGATTCATGATACCTGTTTTGAAGGTATCAAAGTCGGTAACAATTCCCTTGTCAACCAAGGAAGAAATCATTTCATCAATTGCAGCTTCCTTAGTAGTTGCCTGCAGATCCATGATCATGACTTCTTTTCTCAAGACATCTTGAATTTTCATAGTTTTTCTACCTCTACTTTTTGATAAGTTTCTTTGATAAAATCGACACTAGCTAGATCATCGGAAAAGGCGGTCGATGTCCCGCAAGCCACACCCCATTTTAGGGCTTGGACTGGATCACCAGATTTGACAAATTCTCCTGTGAAGCCAGCAACCATTGAATCGCCTGCACCAACCGAATTTTTAACTTGACCTTTGATTGGTTTAGCAAAATAAGCAGCTTCTGGTGTTACCAACAAAGCCCCCTCACCTGCCATAGAAATGATAACGTTTTGAGCTCCCTTGGCTAGAATCTCTCTAGCATATTTTTCAACATCTGCCAAGCCGCTGAGCTGGACATCAAAGATAGCCTCCAGTTCGTGGTTATTAGGCTTAACCAAGAGCGGTTGATAATTCAAGGAATCTAAGAGAGTTTGCCCTTCAAAGTCACAAACAACTTGAGCGCCTGCTTCCTTAGCGACAGGAAGCAAACGATTATAAACTTGGTTGCCTAAATTACTTGGGGCAGAACCCGCAAAAACCACAGTATCATCGTCCGAAAGGCCTGCCAGAATGGCTTCCAAATCAGCCAACTGCTCTGGACTAATTTCAGGACCAGCACCATTGATTTCTGTCTCATCATTTGCCTTTATTTTGACATTAATTCGAGTATCTTGATCAACCTGAACAAATTTTGTTGGGATGTTTTCAGTCTTGAGTCCATCTTCAACGAACTTGCCAGTGAAACCGCCCAAGAAACCTGTTGCCGTATTAGGCACACCTAAGCGTTGCAAAATTCGACTAACATTGATGCCCTTCCCCCCAGAAAACTTATCGTCGCTGTCCACGCGATTGACACTGCCGAGAACGACCCTGTCCAGACGAACGATGTAGTCGATAGATGGGTTGAGGGTTACGGTATAAATCATACTTCAATCACCTTCGTTTTTTCCTTTATAGTAGTGACAATTGGTTTAGAGGAGCGATTAATGACCAAGGTAACCTCTTCCAGTTTAGCAAACTTAGCAAAGGCTACCTGATCCAGCTTAGTAGCATCAGTCAGTACAAAGGCTTCCTTGCTGCTGGCAATGACTGCCTGCTTAATGGTTGCCTCATAAATATCGGGAGTGGTTAGATTCTCACCATCAATCCCATTAGTTCCCAAAAAAGCCTTATCAAAATTGAGCTGGTTAATCTGCTGAAAGGCGATAGGCCCAATATTAGCGTCAGTAGGAATCTTAACATTCCCCCCAATCATAACCGTAGGAATCCCCTTTTCAACAAGCTTGATGCCATGATGGATAGAATTCGTCACCACCGTCAAATTTTGACTCGTTAACTTGTCCACCAAAAGTTCATTGGTCGTCCCGGCCTCAATAAAAATGACTTCACCATCATCAATCAGGTCCTTGGCTTTCTGAGCAATCAGTTTTTTCTCTTGAACATTTTTGATAGCCTTTTGCTGGTTGCTCAGCTCTTCTTGAAGGTTGGAAAGCCTTTCTGCCCCGCCATGAATGCGGTGTAGTTTTCGCTCAGCCTCAAGTTCGTCCAAATCACGGCGGACTGTCGATTCGGACGTTTCTAACAGAGATACTAAACTGTCTAAGGTCACAAAATCATACTGGCTGATTCGCTCCATAATCAGCTTTTTACGCTCTAACTTAAGAATAGCAACACCCCCTCTGCAATCGTTTACAATCTTTATTATAAGCCAATTTCTTCCAATGTCAAGCACTTTCTTCCAAAAACAGTCAAACCCTTGCCCCATCGATAGAAAAACCAAGCAGCAACTACCGCTTGGTCTATATTACAACTATCTAAAAACCTTTGAGTTTCCAGCTGCCAACTGCCAGAAAGGAAAGTAAGACTAACAGAATCCAGCTAGGGATTCAAGTCTAAACTAGTCATTATCTAAAATTGGCAGACAACCAGCATCAGATTAGTAAAGCCCTGATGAGGTTAGATTCATAACTAGATAAAATTTATCTCACAAAATTAGACCAGTTGTCACTAAGGCTAATGAATGAAAGGACACAAATATCTCAGTCTTTGATTAGGGAAGTCGAGTGAACGGCTCGATTATCACGATCAGGATAAATATACTTGATAGCATGATTAACGGCAGTTGGAGCTTCGCCAAAGCCTGTAGCAATCAGGTCAACCTTGCCATCATAGTCAGCGGCATCACCGATTGCATAGACACCTTCCTGACTGGTTTGAAAGACCGGTGACACGGCGATATTGGTCCGCTTGTAGTCAATCCCCCAGTTACGCAAGTTCTTATTATTGGTTGAGAAACCAAAACTGACAATCAAGGCATCTAGGTCCAAATCTACCACTTCTTCTGCCTTCACCTTTTGAATGGACAGCCCAGTCACAGTTTTACCATCTCCATGTAAGCTCAAAGGGATATAAGGCGTCATAATCTTGACCGAGGAAGCATTCAAAAGTTCCACACTATGTTCATGAGCCCGAAAAGCATCCCGCCGGTGAACAATGGTCACACTCTCAGCGATTGGCTCCAGATGCAGGGCCCAATCAACCGCTGAATCGCCGCCGCCGCAGATGACCACCTTCTGGCCAGCAAATTGGTCTAGCTTATGAACATTATAGAAAAGATTATTATCAGCATAGACTTCTTCACCTTCAAGCCCCAAGGTTCGCGGAGCAAAAGCTCCATTGCCGCAAGCGATGATAATAGCTCGGGATAAATGTTGTCCTTTGTTGGTTTCAATAGTAAAGAGCTCGCCCGTCTTTTCAAAACTCAAAACTTCTTCCTTGAGGCAAATCTCAGTCGTCTCCTTAAAACGGTCCAGCTGTGCCAACAAATTTTCGGTCAGCTCAACCCCATTGGTCTTAGGATAGGCAGGAATATCATAAATAAGTTTTTCAGGATAAAGCACAGCTGGCTGCCCACCTAGTTCAGACAGGCTTTCAATGATTTTAACAGACATACCACGTAGACCGGCATAAAAAGCAGCGAAAAGGCCAACCGGCCCGCCACCGATAATAGTAATATCAGCAATCTTTTGTTCCGTCATTTGTTTCCTCAATTTCTCTATTTTCTTTTTTAATTTTTTCCAAAAGCTCTACTTCTTCAGTACCCAACTGGTACTGCTCCAGCAAGTCAGGCCGCCTTTGCCAAGTCTTGCGCAAACTCTGCTCCAACCGCCAGCGACGAATATTCTCGTGGTGACCACTCATCAGAACATCAGGAACCGTCATCCCTTGAAAGTCATACGGACGGGTGTATTGAGGATATTCTAAGAGACCGGATGAAAAGCTATCATCCTGATGGCTGGATTCCTTACCCAAAACCTCAGGAATAAGGCGAACAGTCGCATCGACAATGGTCATAGCTGCCAGTTCACCACCTGTTAAAATAAAATCACCCAGAGAGACCTCATCGGTCACCAAGGTCTTGATGCGTTCGTCATAACCCTCATAATGACCACAAATAAAAATCAACTGGTCTTCTTGAGCCAGTTCCTCAGCATAAGCCTGATCAAACTTTCGGCCGGCAGGATCCAAGAGCAAAACCCGAGGCTGCTGGTTCTGAATATCAATTTTTGCCATGGTATCAAAAATTGGCTGAACCCGCAGCAGCATACCTTGGCCGCCTCCATAGGGTTCATCATCAACGTGGCGGGATTTTTGCGCATTTTCACGAAAATTATGGTAAGTGATGTCTAAGAGCCCCTTCTCTTGAGCTTTGCCAACAATGGAATATTCCAAAGGGGCAAACATTTCAGGAAAAAGGGTCAGAATATCAATCTTCATCGTCATCTAACCCTTCTAAAAGCTCAACCTCGACACGTTGATTGGCCAAATCAACCTTCTTAACCACCGATGGAATATAGGGCAAGAGTAAGTCCCGTTTGCTTTTTCGCTTAACCACCCAGACATCATTGGCTCCGGGTTGAAGAATTTCTTTAATGAGACCAAGCTGCTGATTGTTTTCATAGACAGGTAGACCAATAATTTGGTGATAATAAAATTCACCTTCAGCCAAATCTGCCAAATTTTCCTCCGCTACTTTAAGAGTGTGGCCCTTAAATTTTTCAATAGCATTGATATGGTACATATCTTTAAACTTGATAATATCGAAATTTTTATGCTTACGATGGCTGGCAATAGTTACCACTTGAACAAATTGATCCTTATCATCAAAAAGGGCCAATTGACTCCCCTTTTGAAACCGCTCTTCCACAAAATCAGTTACCGATAGGACCCGCATCTCCCCTTGAAGCCCTTGAGTATTGACAATAGTCCCAACTTTATAATAGTTCATATAACTTCCTTATATTATTTTAGTCATTTCTTAGTATTTTACCACTCTCTAACCACTAAAGTAAAGAGTGAAATCCCTTAATCAATCATCTAAGAAGGCTAAAAATATCAGTCAAGTCCCCTTTAAAAATTACCTTAATCAAGCCATCAAAAATGAGTCTGGGACAAAAGTCCAGACTCGTTAACATTATTCTAGATTTACTGATTTTTGTCCTACTCTCTAAGGATGCACCCTAGAGAATTCGAACCTCTAACCGCCTGATTCGTAGTCAGGTACTCTATCCAGTTAAACCAAGGGTGTTATTAAATCACATACAACAAATCTAAACCAATAAGCGACCCTTGAAGCATTATTCTAGGCTCGACTTATCAAGTAAGATCCTAATACCGGTGGCCGGGGTCGAACCGGCACGTCCATGAGGACACTGGATTTTGAGTCCAGCGCGTCTGCCAATTCCGCCACACCGGCCTAGAAGCAAATAAAAAAACTGGGGTAGCTGGATTCGAACCAACGCATGAGGGAGTCAAAGTCCCTTGCCTTACCGCTTGGCTATACCCCAATACAACTTATATTTTACTGAAAAATGAGAAACTTGTCAAGCAGCTTAGGAAAGAAAATTCCAAAGATAAATCCTAAAATCTTCCGACCGGCGAAGGCAGTCCGTTAAACCCGTTCAGCTTATAAGTCACTGATAGAGCAATCCACAGTATTGTATGCTAGCGAATCATAGACAGCCATCAGTCATCATTAGAAGTTCTGCCTAAATGAACACGCCTACGACTCTGTGAAATTAGACTCGCTTTCCTATGATCTTTAGGGATTCTTCGTCAAGCTCCCTAAATTTCGTTGGGTCACTTAACAGCTTAGTATCTTGTATAAGGCTTTTCCAAATAGGGAAAGGATCTAAACAGATAAAAAAGTAACAGACACTTCTGCTACTTTTCATCGATAATGATTCTAACTTTTTTGGTCTCAACGGGTACCGAATAGACAATCGACCTTATCGCTGTGATAGTTCGACCTTTTTTGCCGATAATCCGACCAATATCCTGAGGGTCCAAATCCAGATGGTACTCCATAAATTCAGGACCATCTTCAATTTTGATACTGAAGCTATCTGGCTTTGAAATCAAAGGTTTTACGATAGCGATAATAAGATTTTCAATGGTATCCATAAGCTAAGGTCTTATTTTGAGTATTTAGAATCGTGGAATTTTTTCATAATACCTTCACGTGAAAGGATATTACGAACAGTGTCAGAAGGTTGAGCCCCTTTAGACATCCAGTCAAGGATACGGTCTTCCTTCAAAGTTACTTGATTTTCAGCAACCAATGGATTGTAAGTACCGACTGTTTCGATGAAACGGCCATCACGCGGTGCACGTGAATCAGCAACATTGATACGGTAGAAAGGTTTCTTCTTAGAACCCATACGAGTCAAACGAATTTTTACTGACATGTTTAAGTCTCTTTTCTATAATAATTCTTGCTTAGCCATAGCTTCTCCCATGACTTTACGTGAACAGTATAGCAGAAAGAAAACAGGCTGTCAAGAAAAAATCTTGACAGCCCTAAAAATTAGTCAGCCGAAATCTCAGCGCTTCATCATTGTCTCAGACAAAATATTAGCGTGAAATAAATTTTTGAAGCATTTTTCCATTAGCAGACCAAGAATGTGCTTGGTCAGGCGAATCAGGAAGCGATGGCCGAATCCTAGGTAATAAATTTATTGCACCTTTAAGCGATAAGCGATTTGACTCACTGCTGCGGTGTAATTTCAACTCTTCTGAAAGGATTATTGTCCGCAAAATCTTGCGAGGAGACAGAGTCACCGCTACTGTCTCCAAAATTCATGGCAACAAGGGCCGGTTAAATTTTTGTAATAGGAACGCCTGTTCCTTTTAAATCAACTCGAAGTCCTCTGACAAGACCGTAAATAAGATTTTTGCCAACAGTAAAGCAGAGTATGAGTCGCTGCCCCACTTCAATAGAGAATATATTCCCTTGATTTTTAACACTGACAGGTAAAAAGGCCTGAGTAATTAGAGTTGCCGTCATAGCATTGGTCACCACAGCTCGCTCAACAGTATCTAAAGGAAGACCGTCAACCAAACCATTTGCCGCCATAGCCAACATGATTAATCAAACTATCGATCTTCAGCTCCAAAACCTCAACCTGCTGGATACACTGGTGAATCTCTTCGATTGTTGATAATTCAGCACTAATAGTAAAAACTTCAAGATTAGCATTTCAGGCTTCCAAGGTTGCTTTAGCCTGAGATAATCTTGTTTAATTTCAGGCAATCTGAAATATCCGTCTGGCTTCTTTGGCGAGCAGTTTAGCTAGCTCTAATCCGATGCCCGAGGTTCCACCTGTAAGAATAATTGTTTTTATTGTTTCCTCACTTTCATACTAACCTCTAGCCCTTATGATTTTGAAAAACAATTCTATAGAAATAACCGTTTTTCAAAATAAATTGCCCCATTTAACGATCAGGTTTTACTAGCCTATCTGGACGTTCCATCACAATTTTTTCAGCAATATATTGAATGACTTCAGGGTTGCTAGGCAAATCAGAATGGCTAGCCTCGTCTCCTGATACGGTTACTTGAGTATAGTGTTTAGCCGTCTTTTGAAAGATGTATTTCCCAGTCTCTACACTGGCAAAAGGGACAATTTTATCCCCATCATAAGACGTCGTACCTGCAAGGTTATAAACCGTCAAATTTTCTGGAATCAGTTCTTTTGCAGCCATCAAATCTTTAAGCATTTGGGTCTTGTTGGAAATATTAGTTTCTTCAAAATTATAAGGAGTAGCAATCGTCAGCAGGGTTTGTATTTGAAAATCCTCCTTGCTGTAATACTTCTCAAGAAAAATGGTCCAGTTGAGTCCACCATTAGAATGACCAATAGCATTGAAGCGCTTGAACTTATACCTATCCTGCAAGGTTGTCAGAGCCAAGTCAAGCCACTCCGCCTGCTTCTTAATATTGGCATAGCCGTCCTGATTATTTTCAAAAGCAATAACGATAAATGGATGTTGATCCTTGCTATTAAGCTTGCCAGAATAAGTGATGGACGCGTCCTTTTTAACAGTTAGTTTTAGAATACTATGGCTTTGACCACGCTCATTCAGACTAGCTAGCAGTCCATTGAAACGCTCTTGAGTCGCATCTGAACCTGGCACTAAAATCGTTGGAATCATTTGCGAATTATAAAGCTTGGTCTTGTGTCTGGTTACTTCATTAACATAGGCTTTTCCCAAAATTGTCATGACTATTAAAAGAAGAGCAACGAGGGAAAAAGCCAGAGATTTCAGGTGCTTTTTCATGAGTCCACTCTTTCTATCCATTCAGCAGCTTGATGTTCTCTTTTCAAGACAAGTCTGACAAAGGGTAAGTAGATCAATACTGCCAGAATCAAGATCAGAGCAGTGACCAAGAGGTAACGCCAGTCCCCATTGGATGCCAAAAAACCGAAGAGTAGACTGGGAGTGCCATTAGGTACTGCGTAAACTGCCGGATTTAACCAGCCTATTTGTAAGCAAAGGGCACCTAAGCCTTCTGCTAAAAGAGTTGTTAAAATCATAGGAAGCAACAAAATAGGTTGCAAGATAACTGGCAGCCCTAAAAGGAAGGGAAGATTTTGATCAAAAATTACAGGAACAAGAGTCCATAATGCTAATTGACGGTAGTGTGAACTGGCCCTTTTACGACTTTCAATCAACACAGCAAGTAAGAGAGCCAAAAGGAGACCAATTCCGCCAAACATGGCAAAACTATCTTTTAAGGTATAAAGAGTAAAAAGATGGGGAATCTTGTCAGTTGCCTGACTTAGGGCTGCATCGAGATTCTCCCCTACAACTGTTAATTCAGTATAAGGGTGCAGGAGGGCATTAGGAACCAGAAAGCCAAAGTTCAACATAAAAATTGCCAATAAAGACCAGAACAGGACCTGCCACAAATGACTAGGACCACCCCCCAACCAATTCGAAAAGCCCATCTGCAAGAGATATTCTGGTTTAAAGCTGGGGAAGCGCTTCAAAAGATTGGAACCGAGACAAATCAAGAGAAGCACTCCTCCTAAACCCACATAAGACAAAGCTGAAGATTTAAAAGGCCAAATCTTAACCCCAAGAAGAAATACAAAAGCAATAACTAACAAAAACAACCAAAATGGCTGACTGGGACCGAGAAGATCCACCCCCTGCCCCATCCTAGCTAAAAAGAGCCAAGTGACCAGAAACCCTAATAGACTAGTCAGGTAGAATTCTCGCTTCATAAAGCTTAAATGACGTCTAATAAAACTGGCCACAAAATAAGCGGCTATAAAAATCATCAAGAACCGCAAAACATTTCCCAGTGTCTGAGATAAAAACAGCCACCACTCTTGCAGATAAAAATCCCATTGACAGGTCTCTGCCAAAAAGGAATTTTCTGAAACAAAAAGATTTTGACAAATGGCCAGCCAGGCATAAATCATCGCAAAAGGAAAAACATCACTAAAGCTCTGATAAAGTTGGTAGCTAAACCTCAGAGAACGCTTAAAATGAGCATCTTTCATAAAATTAACCTTCATTTGCTAAGCTTTGAAAAAGCAGTCAACGTAAAGCACAATCGAATGATAAAACCATTATATCACTTATACAGTAAGAGCAAAAAAATAACATAGCATACAGCCAATGGAGAAAAGTTTCTCGCTGAATGGCTAAGAACTATTTGAAGAAAAAACGAGCAGTGCAGTCTCAAAGTCTATCTTTTACTAAGATATGCTTCATGAATTGGGCTGAAAACACATATAAATGAATTTAAAATCGAATGGCCTCTTAAAAAAACTTTCCTGCAACTGATGTTATCACCAATCTGAAAAACGTCATTGCAAACCGAATACACCTATGCTGCTGCGAAAATAGAACTGTTTTCCTTAAGCCTTTCAATTAACGACCCTGCGTCAAACAAACTTCCTAATTTTCTTTGAAACACTACTTAAGGACTTTGCATCTTCTTTCAGTTTGTTGTACTTTTGTGAAAAGTTTCGTTTTATCCATTTTTTGAGTTATCCGCACCTTGTCACGATAAGAACTGTAGCAATCAATGCTACTGCGGTAGCTGGGTTAGAGAATGGGAAATTCCTTTGCGTATAAAAACAAGGTTGGAACGATCATACCAACCTTGTTTTATTCTTTTTTTAATCTCTCAAGCAATGTAAAGATTAAAGTACATCCTCCTCATCACCTTCTCTTCTTTTTCCGGTAGCAAAGAATGTTAAAGCTGACAGTAAGAAGATAACACCCACTAAAGGTAAATAATTATTCGAGTCTCCTGTCTTAGGCAAGTTCGCTTCCGAAGAAGATCGATTGATAGTTTGATGCGATTGAGCAGTGTCATTTGGTTTAAGAGCCTTCTCAACACTTGTATTGCCAACAGGACCTTCAGTATCCTTGTCTTTCGGATGTTTATCCTTATCATCTGGAAGGCCGTCATTATCATCATCCGAGTCATCGACATCAGGAATGCTATCGCCATCCGTATCGCGCTGAACCGTAATGGTGATTTCTTTAGTGCTTTCATTGCCAGCACCATCGGTAGCCTTGAGTGTTACAGGGTAAGTGTGGGCTTCATCTTGATCGTTTGACCAATCTTCTTGATCGGCAGAACCTGAAATCTTACTACCAGCCTCATCAAAATTAACACCCTTAGGTAGACCGGTGACCTCAGTAACCTTAGCGTCTGGATCATCGTTATCGGTGACAGATACAGGTACTTCAAACGGCGTCCTTTCCGTAACTGTCTTATCATCGGCATTAATAACTGGACCTTCGGCATCCTTCGATTTTGGATTTTTATCCTTATCATCTGGAATACCATCATTATCATCATCTGGATCAGTCACGTCTGGATCTCCGTCACCGTCCGTATCACGTTGTACCGTGATGGTGATCTCCTTCGTACCTTCGTTGCCAGAACCATCAGTAGCTTTGATGGTTACTGGGTAAGTGTGAACTTCGTCAGAGTCACCGCTCCAAGTTTCTTGATCAGCAGAACCTGAAATCTTACCACTTGCCGAATCATAAGTTACTCCTTCTGGCAGACCTGAAACGTCTGTTACTTTGGCATCTGGATCATCATTATCAGTCACACTAACTGGAATCTCAAATGAGGTCTTTTCGGTTACCGTCTTATCATTGGAACTAATGACTGGGGCTTCAGTGTCCTTGC
>NZ_JAAKDU010000011.1 GCF_011038795.1 Streptococcus tangpeifui | reverse complement strand
CATGACTGGTAAGACCGTTACGGTAATTGATAAGAAGACCTACTTTGACTACTTTAAAGATAAACTTCTGCATAAAATGGAGAATTAGGTTCGATTCACAATCCGACTCAAACTGAGTTGGATTTTTTATGGAGCTACATAGTTTATGAGAGCGAATCAATGTCAAAGCCTTGTTGACTTTAGCTGACCAAAGTACGCTTGCACCTCGTCGCCTTGTCTATTTTGCTTGTCTCTGAATGCTAGAAATGAGCTAATGCGAACTTGCCGTTTTATGAATAATTACTCTTTTCAAGACGGACTTCCTTAATTCAATCTTTCCTAAGGCCAATGGTGAAAAACCCAGGCCTTTTTGTTATAATGTGTAAGGTATAAATTGAGAAAAATAGAGGCGAGCATGAATAAAATTGAGCGACAACATAAAATAAAGACCATCATTCAAGAAGAACGGGTGGGAACGCAGGAGGAAATCAAAGACAGCCTAGCCAAGCAAGGCATTGCCGTGACTCAGGCTACTCTGTCACGAGATCTGCGAGAGATTGGTCTTCTCAAACGTCGTGATGAGACTGGCAGGCTTTATTACAGTCTGTCAACTCAGGAAGACTCCCACTTGTCTGATGCTGTTCGAGACTATATTAAAAAGGTTTCTCGGGCAGGTTTTATCTTGGTTCTCAGCACCGAGTTGGGAGAAGCTGATGTTTTGGCTAATATTATTGACCGAGAAGGACGCAGTGACATCCTTGGGACAGTAGCTGGCGCTGATACTCTTTTGGTTATTTGCCAAGATGAAGCCAAAGCTCAAGCCATTGAGGAAGAATTGCATAAATGACTGACTTAGATCAAGCTCTTAACGACCTGCAGAACTTATTGGCTCATCATGAGAGTGTTCAAGCCTTTCAGGCCGTTCAAGCCAAGGTAAAGGAACAGCCAACTTTGAATCAATTGGCCCACGATATGAAGGCTTACCAACAAGAAGCAGTCTTGTTTGAAAAATTAGAAAAAAATCGGGCAGCCGACCAGTTAGGTCAGGCTGCTGACCGCTTAAATCAAGAACTTTCTGATCTGCCCTTGGTTCAAGACTACCGTGTTAAAATGCAGGATGCTAGTGATCTTTTACAATATGTCACCAAGAGCCTAGAAGAAAAGATTAATGAAGGATTAGCTAATGGCAAAAGATAAAATTTCTCCAGGAATGCAACAATATTTAGACATCAAAGAATCCTATCCGGATGCTTTTTTGCTTTTCCGGATGGGGGATTTCTATGAACTTTTCTATGATGATGCGGTTAAAGCAGCCCAGATTTTAGAAATCAGTCTGACCAGTCGTAACAAGAACGCTGACGATCCCATTCCTATGGCTGGTGTTCCCTACCATTCGGCTCAGCAGTATATTGATGTATTGGTCGATTTGGGTTACAAGGTAGCCATTGCCGAGCAGATGGAGGATCCTAAAAAGGCTGTTGGTGTGGTTAAGCGTGAGGTTGTTCAAGTTATTACTCCAGGGACTGTCGTCGATTCGAGTAAACCTGATAGCAGTAATAATTTCTTGGTTGCTATCGATTATCTGGATGAAGAGTACGGTCTTTCTTACATGGACCTCTCAACTGGTGAATTTTATGCAACTAGCTTGAGCGATTTTACAGCGGTCTGTAGTGAAATTCAAAACCTTAAGACTAGAGAAGTTGTCCTAGGTTTTGAACTTGACGATAAGCAGACGGAAAGCTTGACCAAGCAGATGAACCTCCTCTTATCACCTGAAAAGGACATTTATGACGATGTTCAGCTGATTGGTACAGACTTAAGGCCAGTAGAAGCTCATGCTGCAGGTAAGCTCCTCCAATACGTCCATACGACCCAGAAGCGGGAACTCAGTCACTTGCAAAGCCTAGTTCACTATGAAATCAAGGACTTCCTGCAGATGACCTATGCCACCAAGACCAGTCTGGATCTTTTGGAAAACGCCAGAACCAGCAAGAAACATGGCAGTCTTTTCTGGCTTTTGGACTCCACCAAAACGGCTATGGGGATGCGCCTCTTGCGAAGCTGGATTGATCGTCCTCTGGTCAGTCGAAAGAAGATTTTGGAGCGGCAGGAGATTGTTCAAACCTTCTTGGATAACTTTTTTGAACGCAGTGACTTGACTGATAGTCTCAAAGGAGTCTATGATATTGATCGTCTGGCCAGTAGGGTTTCCTTTGGTAAGGCTAATCCCAAGGATCTCTTGCAGCTGGGCCACACCTTGGCTCAGGTTCCTAAAATCAAGGGAATGCTGGCCAACTTTGCCAGCCCGGTTTTAGACCAATTAAATGAAGCCATTGATGCCCTGCCTGAGTTGGAAAGTCTGATTGCCTCTGCCATTGACCAAGATGCCCCAGCAACCATTACCGAAGGGGGCATGATTAAAACGGGCTTTGATCAGCAACTGGATCACTATCGTCAAGTTATGCGAGAAGGGACCACTTGGATTGCTGAAATAGAAGCTAAGGAGCGGGCAGCCAGTGGTATTTCAACCTTGAAGATTGATTATAATCGTAAAGATGGCTACTATTTTCACGTGACCAATTCCAATCTATCCCTTGTGCCAGACCATTTCTTCCGCAAGGCGACTCTAAAAAATTCTGAGCGTTTTGGGACAGCCGAATTAGCAAAAATTGAAGGGGATATGCTGGAAGCTAGGGAGCAGTCGGCAACCTTAGAATATGATATCTTTATGACCGTCCGCAATCAGGTTGAGAAATATATCCAGCGTTTGCAGGATTTGGCGAAAAATATTGCCACGGTCGATGTCCTGCAAAGTTTAGCCGTAGTGGCTGAGCATAACCACTATGTCCGCCCCCAATTCAATGACCAGCACATCATTGATATCCAAGATGGCCGTCATGCTGTTGTCGAGAAGGTCATGGGGACTCAAGAATACATTCCCAATACCATCACTTTGGGTCAGACGACCGCTATTCAGCTAATTACAGGGCCTAATATGAGCGGGAAATCAACCTATATGCGGCAGCTAGCTCTGACTGTGGTCATGGCACAAATTGGATCCTTTGTCGCTGCTGAGTCGGCCAATCTACCGATTTTTGATGCCATTTACACGCGGATTGGGGCAGCCGATGACTTGATTTCTGGCCAGTCAACCTTCATGGTTGAGATGATGGAAGCCAATATGGCAATTCAGCGAGCCAGCAAACAGTCTCTGATACTCTTTGATGAATTGGGGCGTGGTACGGCTACTTATGATGGGATGGCTCTAGCTCAATCTATCATCGAATATATTCATGACAAAGTGGGAGCTAAGACCCTCTTTGCTACTCACTATCATGAATTGACAGACCTGTCAACTAATTTAACACACCTTGTCAATGTCCATGTGGCAACTTTAGAGAAGGATGGCGATGTTACCTTCCTTCATAAAATCACAGATGGTCCAGCTGACAAGTCTTACGGTGTTCATGTTGCTAAGATTGCTGGATTGCCTAAGGAACTACTTCAACGAGCAACCAATATTTTGACAGATTTAGAAGCCCATTCTGTTAGCTTGACTGGTCAAGAACAGGCAGAGAAACTTGACAAGCCTGTCAAGCAGGAAGCAAGCACCGAGCAAATGTCTCTCTTTGAAATAACAGAATCCAATGATAAACTGACTCAAGCCCTTCAAGCTCTTGATGTAGTCAATATGACTCCAATGCAAGCCATGAATGCCCTTTTTGAATTGAAGAAATTACTGTAAAACTAAGGGAGCAGGAAAGAAACTAAAAATTGTAAATTTTGGTTCGTTGCCCCACCCCCATGCAATTAGCTAGATTTTCCGCTGTGGCCTCGCAGCAAAATGGATCGCAACTGTTTGGAGGACACTTGAATGGCTATAGTAGCTGGCCTCACTGCCAGCCACTGTGCGCCAAGAGTTTCTTTCAAGGTAGGAATACTGGACGAGTTTTTACCTGCCTCTTTTTATGATGAAAATGAAAAAAATGTGATGAACTCCCCAGACTCTAAGTAAGCACGAAATTTTAACAGGGAAAGCTTATCTCCAATTTCAGATGTGCTGGGGCTGCTTCTTCTATGCTATAATAAAACCATTAGTGCTCCGAAAAATTAAGGGGATTAAGCTTAAAGCCCCCATTATCTTACTTTTTGAGTAGCGGTGAGGAATTATGTCAAAAATTATTGAATTGCCAGAAGTGCTGGCCAATCAGATAGCGGCTGGTGAGGTTGTTGAGCGGCCCAGCAGCGTTGTTAAAGAATTAGTCGAAAATGCTATTGACGCGGGTAGCACACAAATTACAGTTGAAATTGAAGAATCAGGTCTCAAGAAAATTCAGGTAACTGATAACGGGCAAGGGATTGAAAATGATGATGTAGCCCTCAGCCTGCGTCGCCACGCCACCAGTAAAATTAAAAATCAGGCGGATCTTTTTCGGATCCGTACCCTTGGGTTTCGTGGCGAGGCTCTCCCTTCTATCGCCTCTATCAGTGATTTGACTGTTAAAACGGCCGTCAAGGGCGCGGAATATGGAACCCTTTTAGTCGCCAAAGGCGGAGAAATTATCTCTCAGGAACCTATCAGCACACCTGTCGGGACCAAGATTACAGTTGAGGACCTTTTCTTTAATACCCCAGCTCGCCTCAAGTACATGAAATCCCTCCAAGCAGAATTAGGCCACATTGTCGATGTCATCAACCGCCAAAGTTTGGGCCACCCTGAGATTGCCTTTACCCTTATCAATGATGGGCGTGAGCTGACCAAGACAGCAGGGACGGGTGATCTGCGCCAGACTATCGCTGGTATTTACGGTCTCAACACTGCCAAGAAAATGGTTGAAATTTCCGCTAGTGATTTAGATTTTGAGGTATCGGGCTATATCAGTTTGCCCGAATTAACGAGGGCTAATCGCAACTATATCACCATCCTTATCAACGGTCGTTACATTAAGAATTTCTTGCTCAATCGGGCTATTTTAGATGGCTATGGTTCCAAGCTCATGGTTGGACGCTTCCCCTTAGCTGTAATTGATATTCAGATTGATCCTTATTTGGCTGATGTCAATGTTCATCCGACCAAACAAGAAGTCCGTATCTCTAAGGAAAAAGAACTCATGCAGCTGATTCGTGAGGCTATTGCTGAGAGTCTAAAAGAGCAAGATTTGATTCCAGATGCCTTAGAAAATCTGGCGAAGTCTAGTATCCGTAAGGCTGACAAACCTGTTCAAACCAGCTTGCCCCTCAAGCAAACCAACCTCTATTATGATCAATCCCGTCAAGATTTTTTCCTCAAGTCGGACAATCAGGTGGCAGAAAGTCAGTCAAATCAAGCTCCTGAACCTGTCAATCAAATTGACAAAGCTGTCAAGCCTACTGGCTCTGTCAGACAGGCCCAAAGGCCTGAACCAGATGTGTCAGATCAGGAACACCCTGATATTGATTTCTCCAAAAAGGCCCAAGCTCACAAGCTGATGGATCGCCTAGATCAGGAAGAAAGTTCAGCCTTCCCTGAGTTGGACTATTTTGGCCAGATGCAGGGCACCTATCTCTTTGCTCAGGGTCAAGGAGGGCTCTATATTATCGACCAGCATGCCGCCCAAGAGCGGGTCAAATATGAATACTATCGTGAAAAAATTGGAGATGTTGACAGTTCTTTACAACAGTTGCTAGTCCCCTATCTCTTTGAGTTTCGGGCGGAAGATTTCATTAACCTTCAAGAAAAAATGCCCCTCCTCAATCAGGTGGGTATCTATCTTGAACCCTACGGCAATAATACCTTTATCCTGCGAGAGCACCCCATCTGGATGAAGGAGGAAGAGATCGAATCAGGTGTTTACGAGATGTGCGACATGCTTCTTTTGACAGATGAGGTTTCGGTTAAAGTCTATCGGGCTGAGCTGGCTATTATGATGAGCTGTAAGCGCTCGATCAAGGCCAACCACGCCCTAGATGATTATTCAGCCCGCAATCTTCTAGTCCAATTATCCCAATGCAAAAATCCTTATAATTGTCCCCACGGCCGACCCGTCTTGGTAAATTTCACCAAATCTGATATGGAAAAAATGTTCCGTCGGATTCAGGAAAACCACACGAGTCTAAGGGAACTGGGAAAATATTAAGTCAAAACGATCTGCCTAAGAGCGGATTTTTTGGTAGAATAAACTTATCCACATGTCATTTTGAAAGGCTCTTTATGTACGATTATCTCAAAGGAATTCTAACAAAAATTACGGCAAAGTATATTGTGGTTGAGGCTGGTGGCCTCGGCTATATGGTTAATGTTGCCAACCCTTATTCTTTCTCTGATCAGATGAATCAAGCTATCCAGATTTATCTTCACCATGTAGTTAGGGAAGACGCTCAACTTCTCTATGGTTTTCATACCGAAGAGGAAAAGGCTGTTTTTCTCAATTTGATTTCTGTTTCAGGGATCGGCCCGACGACTGCTCTAGCCATTATTGCTGTTGATGATAATGAAGGACTGGTTGCAGCTATTGATAACAGTGATATTAAGTACCTGACTAAATTTCCAAAAATTGGAAAAAAGACAGCTCAACAAATGGTTTTGGATTTGGCTGGTAAATTTGTTGAAGTACCCCAAGCAGGTAGCAAGGCTCGTCCGCAAGACCAAAGCGCGAATCAAAATCTGGACGAAGCGATGGAAGCTCTTCTGGCTCTTGGTTACAAAGCCAGTGAACTCAAGAGGGTTCGTGCCTTCTTTGAAGGAACCGACGAAACAGCTGAAAATTATATTAAATCAGCCCTCAAGATGCTGATGAAATGAGAAGCTGTTAGTCTTTTAACACCCTTGGAAGTTATAGGAAAAGGAAATTAATTCACTTCTCAATACAAATCAATTTAGCTGAGCGCATCGGCTCTCTAGTTAAAGTCAGATTTTTGCTCTCTGAATTCACCGTCTAACATAACAAGTCAAGAATAGAAGAAAGAAGAAGAAATATGAATCGTTGTGGCTGGGTCAAAATGACCAATCCTTTATATATTGCTTATCACGATCAAGAGTGGGGAAAGCCCTTACACGATGAGCGAGCTCTTTTTGAATTATTTTGTCTAGAAGGGTATCAGGCTGGACTATCTTGGGAAACTATCCTCAACAAACGTCGAGCTTTCAAAGCAGCTTTTTATAACTATGATATCGATCGAGTCGCTAAGATGAGTGACCAAGAACTTGACAGCTTGCTGAACAATACCGAGATTATTCGCCACAAAGCTAAGCTTTATGCCACTCGGGCCAATGCTCAGGCTTTTCAGGCTATCCAAAAGGAATTTGGGTCTTTTGATCATTATATTTGGGCTTTTGTTGACTTTACACCGCATGTCAACCAAGTTGACAGCTACAAGGATTTACCAGCGCAAACAGAGCTATCGCAACGGATTGCCAGAGATTTAAAAAAACGTGGCTGTAAATTTGTTGGTCCAACAACCATTTATTCCTTCTTGGAGGCAGCCGGTCTTATCAATGATCATGAAAATACCTGTGAATTTAAGGAAAAATGAAACAGGCCTCGCTGAATGGGAGGCCTGTTTATTCTTTTTAGTCTGAATTCTCCTTTTGTGGAGAAATAATTTTATTTCGTAGGTCAGAGCATTAGGAAACCCAACATAAAAATGTTATGGACAGCGGGGCAAAGCAAGCAATATACAAGACGGTGGCAAGGAGATAGGCTAGAATGCTGTCGTAGTACCATTGCTAATCTAATTATTAAAAATAACCTTCTCCTTTCTTGGTCATCTTTAATTAGCTGATCTAAGCTGATGTCAAAAGTTTTGCTAATGCCTATTTTAAATTAGCCATATCAGGAAAGTCCGATTTCAGACTCCTACCGAGCGATGGCTGATCGGGAAACATGAAGCTTCTGAGCCAACCACTGCGCCAAGCCAAGAGTTTATTCTCAAGCAGGAATACTGGACGAGTTTTTGAATAAACTCAGATAGTTATTCACTAGCCAAGGCATCTATCGGGTTCAATCTAGCCGCTTTGCTGGATGGTGCCAGACTGGCAATCAAGGCGATCAATAAGCCAATGATTACAGTAGAAATAGTAGTTGCTAAGGAAACTTGGATGATATCAAACTTGATAGTCGAGTACACTAATTTGTTAACCAAAAGTTGAACCAAAAGAGCTGTAAGTATGGCTAAGATATTAGCAGAAAGTCCCAATAGTAAACTTTCATTGACGAAAAGACGACGAATATCTTTGCGTCTAGCCCCCATAGCGCGTAAAACGCCAATCTCTTTGGTCCTTTCGGTAACACTCATATAGGTTGTGGCCACAATCATTAGGATACTGACGAGGAGAGAAATTCCAGCGACTAAAGCTAGAACAACACCGACAATATAAGTAATTTCCACAATAGAGTTCAAGGTTGCTCCAAGACCTGTGATACTGTAGACCGTTTTTCCATTTTGTTTAATGGCACGAGCATCGTTTTGTGCTTGCTTAGTATTATTCAGATTATCAACCTTTGCTGTCACAAAATTAGGTTTTAATGTAGCCCCTTGTTTAGCTGCAGCCTTTTCTAGACTAGCCATAGAAACGAGATTCATCTGATCTGTTGTCCCAGAAATAGTATATTCTTTGGTAATGGTAATAGGTTTTCCAGATTCATCCAAAGCGGTTAGTCCGATGGTCACCTTCTTACCAACAGCCTTTTTAACATTCTTAGAGATATTTTTCTTGGCATAATCCTTTGAAATAACAATTTGGTCCCCTTTAGGCATTTTTTTGTTTGAAATACTCTTTTTCACAATAGTATCGTTTGTTGTCTGTAAAATCCTATTTTGTACCGGTTTGCCCTTATAGCTAATAGTAAAGGTTGGGGTGTAGTAGCCGTATTCCGTTTTAGTGACATGCTTAATGTTACTAATCTTCTTTTTATCTTTGCCAGTCATACCTGTATTGGTGAGTGCATCGGTATTTTTTAGAGTCACTTGGAAGGCCTGAGGATTAGCGATATCGTTGATGAAGCTGTTCATATAACCTTTGGCACCATTACCCAAACCCAAGAAAAACATAACGGAGAAAAGTCCGATGGCCATCCCGATTGTAATAATAAGATTTTGCTTCCAAGCATTTTTGAAATGTGCCCAAGCCATCTTCCAACTGGCGCCTCGAGTTAAAGGCTTATCAGCTAATTCAATTAAATTATCCCTTACAGAGAAGGGTTCTCGTAATCGTTGATCATCTGTAATACGGCCATCAGTCAGAGAGACAATCCGTGTCCCAGCATTAGCAACTTCTTGCGAGTGGGTAACAACGATAACAGTCTTACCTGATTTAGCAATATCTTGAAGAAGGGTGAGTACTTCAGCAGTGTTCTTGCTGTCCAGGGCACCCGTAGGTTCATCGGCTATAATAATTTCAGGATTGCTAGCTAGCGCACGAGCAATAGCCACGCGCTGTTTTTGTCCTCCTGATAATTGTGCTGGTTTTTTCTTACGATGTTCATAAAGCCCAACTTGTTTCAGCAATTTTTCAGCCTCTTCAACTTGCTTTTTATGACTAAGACGAGTCATTTTAAGGCTAACTAAGACATTATCTAAAACGTTCAGATAGTTAACAAGATTAAAAGATTGGAAAATAAACCCAATAACTTGCCGTCGGTATTCATCCATAGCAGTCTCGTGTTTATCCTTTTGTCGGCGACCATTGACAATAACATCGCCTTGATACTCACGATCTAGTCCACCAATAATATTCATAAGAGTGGATTTACCGCCTCCCGACTCACCTAGAATACTGATGAAATCTCCAGAGTCAACAGTAAGGTTAATCCCCTTTAGGACAGAAAATTCTTCCTTACCTAAATAGTAGGATTTATAGATGTTCTGCAATTCTAATAAACTCATTCTAATCTCCTTTTGCTTTTGTAATGCTCTAACAATACAGATTTTCCTCCCTACTGTCAAGAACTTACTGTTCCTAAAGACAATGCCTTAATTTTTAGTATCAGAAAAAACAGCTACATAAACGCTCAATTTTTTAGTTTTCAACTCGTGAAAATTGGTCCACTGGACTAATTTTTTGATAAAATAAGATGACTTTACGAATAGATAAGTAGGTGACCATATATAATGAAAGCTGAAATAATTGCAGTCGGAACAGAAATTTTAACAGGGCAAATCGTCAATACCAATGCGCAATTTCTCTCAGAAAAATTTGCCGAGCTGGGGATTGATGTTTATTTCCAGACAGCTGTTGGTGATAATGAGGAACGCCTCTTGTCTCTTCTTGATCTCGCCAGCCAACGAAGTGATATGATTGTGCTCTGTGGAGGTTTGGGACCAACGGATGATGATTTAACTAAACAAACCTTAGCTAAGTTTCTCAAGCGTCCCTTAGTTTTTGATGATCAGGCTATGGACAAGCTGAATCGTTTCTTTGCGGCTCGTCCTGCAGTCTTGCGGACGTCCAATAATGAACGTCAGGCTCAAACCATAGAAGGAGCCCTTCCTCTTCAAAACCGCACAGGTCTTGCAGTTGGAGGTCTGATTGAAGTTGAGGAAAAGACCTACATCGTCCTACCTGGTCCGCCGAGCGAACTCAAGCCTATGGTTCAGGAGCAACTCTTGCCTTTAATTGATCAGGATCATCAGCAGCTCTATTCTCGCGTTTTGCGTTTCTTTGGAATCGGTGAAAGCCAGTTAGTGACGGTTATTGATGATTTCATTAAAAACCAAACTGACCCTACCATCGCTCCTTATGCAAAGACAGGGGAAGTCACTCTGCGTCTTTCTACCAAGGCCCGGAGTCAAGAAGAAGCAGAGCAAAAATTAGATCAGCTCGAAGCAGCCCTAATGGCGGTTCAATCGCTAGAAAATCAACCCCTATCTAGTTATTTTTATGGTTATGGGGATGATAATTCTCTGGCCCAAGTTACCTTTGATTTGCTCAAGAGCTCTGGCAAGACAATCACGGCAGCAGAAAGTCTGACAGCGGGCTTGTTCCAAGCTAGTTTAGCAGACTTTTCTGGAGCTTCAGCTGTTTTTAACGGTGGCTTTGTCACCTACAGTATGGAAGAAAAGTCCAAAATGCTAGGGATTCCTTTGGTTGACCTGCAAGCTCATGGCGTCATTTCAGCTTTTACAGCAGAAGCTATGGCTGCTGGTGCCAGAAGCAAGACTGAGGCAGATTTAGCTATCTCGCTGACTGGGGTTGCGGGACCTGATAGCTTGGAAGGTCAACCGGCAGGGACGGTTTTCATTGGTCTAGCTACAGCAAACAGCTTAGAAAGTCACCTTGTAAAAATGAGTGGCCGTTCCCGCAGCGATGTGCGTGAGATTGCAGTCTTGCATGCCTTTAATCTGGTACGAAAAGCTTTATTAAAGGAGAAAAATTTAGTATAATAACTAATACACATTAAAAATAGGAGAAAACAAGTGGCAAAAAAAGCGAAAAAAACTGATGAAATCACTAAGAAATTTGGTGATGAACGTAAAAAAGCCTTGGATAATGCCTTGAAAACTATCGAAAAGGATTTTGGTAAAGGGGCTATCATGAAGCTGGGTGAAAGGGCTGATCAAAAGGTGCAAGTCATGAGCTCAGGCAGCCTGGCTTTAGACATTGCCCTCGGTGTTGGTGGCTATCCTAAGGGACGGATTATTGAAATCTATGGACCTGAAAGTTCAGGTAAAACGACTGTTGCCTTGCATGCCGTTGCTCAAGCTCAAAAAGAAGGTGGTATCGCGGCTTTCATTGATGCGGAACACGCTCTTGATCCAAGCTATGCCGCAGCTCTGGGTGTCAATATTGATGAATTATTGCTGTCTCAACCAGACTCAGGTGAACAAGGACTGGAAATTGCTGGTAAATTGATTGATTCAGGTGCTGTTGATTTAGTGGTTGTTGACTCTGTTGCAGCCCTAGTTCCTCGTGCCGAAATTGATGGTGATATTGGTGACAGCCATGTTGGCCTCCAAGCTCGAATGATGAGTCAAGCCATGCGTAAGCTTTCGGCTTCTATTAACAAAACCAAGACCATTGCCATCTTTATCAACCAATTGCGTGAAAAAGTTGGGGTCATGTTTGGTAATCCAGAAACGACCCCTGGTGGCCGTGCCCTGAAATTCTACTCATCTGTTCGCCTTGACGTTCGTGGTAACACCCAAATCAAGGGAACGGGAGAACAGAAGGACAGCAGCATCGGTAAGGAAACCAAGATTAAGGTCGTCAAGAACAAGGTAGCCCCACCGTTTAAGGTTGCCCAAGTCGAAATCATGTATGGAGAAGGAATTTCTCAGACTGGTGAGTTAGTCAAAATCGCAACAGATCTCGATATTATTCAAAAAGCTGGAGCTTGGTATTCTTATAATGGTGAAAAGATTGGCCAAGGGTCAGAAAATGCTAAAAAATATTTGGCCGATCACCCAGAAGTCTTTGATGAAATTGATAAGAAAGTTCGCATCAAGTACGGCCTCGTTGAAGATGATCAGGCTGTAGAAAGCCAACCAGATCAAGTAGAAGAGAAGGAAGAGACAGAAGAATTATCCCTTGATCTCGATGCTATCGAGATTGAAGAATAAAATAATCTGATTGGGGACTGTTTTATCGCCAAGTTTAGCTTTAGCCTTAAGGGCCGTGATGATCGGACAGATGCTCGAATTTAAGCATTCCATTAGAAATAAGAAAAGAAGCTTTTATCCGGCTTCTTTTTTCTTGAACTCGATTTTTATGTTAAGGAGTTGACTAGATGACCTCTAGAAAACAGCCTTAAGATTAAACAAAGATGACAAAAAGCTTGGAAAAAGCTTAAAATATTAAGAGTTTAAGTTTTTTAGTTGACATTTTCAAAAATAGGTCCCAAGACCTATGTTCTGTTTTAGGGAGCTATGCTAGAATATAGGTATCATGTGATAGAAAGAGAGAAGTGACATGATTAAGATTTATACTATTTCTAGTTGTACTAGTTGTAAAAAAGCAAAAACTTGGTTGAACAGCCACCAATTACCATATAAAGAACAAAACTTAGGCAAAGAAGGTTTGACTAAGGAAGAAATTCTCAATATCCTTTCTAAGACGGAAAATGGGGTTGAGAGCATCGTTTCCTCAAAGAATCGCTACGCTCGTGCTCTGGAATTTGATATTGACGAATTAAGTCTCAGTCAGGTGGTTGATTTGATTCAAGAAAATCCACGGATTCTTAAGAGTCCGATCCTTATTGATGATAAGCGCCTGCAAGTCGGCTACAAGGAAGATGATATCCGTGCCTTCTTGCCTCGTGCCATTCGTGAAGTGGAGAATAATCAAGCAAGAATGCGGGCTGTTTTGTAAGGTGCTGGTTAACGGATTTGTTGCAATTGCTATGGTTTGAAACCGGTTGAACAATTTAATAAAAAATTGAAAAGAAGGGCGAAAGCTCTTTTTTTTAATCTTAAAATAAGCTATAATATTGCTATGGGCAAAAATCACTTCTAAGCCTTACCAGAAGCGGACTTGAGCCACTACACGAAAAATTAGTCAACCAAGGAGAAACCATGAACAGAAAAATCTATACATTTATAGCAACTTCCCTTTTGGTATTCAGTTTGGCCGCCTGTTCAAATACAAGCCAGTCCAACCCCACTTCAAAGTCTGATTCGACGAGCCAAAGTACTAAGAAGGAGTCTTCGCATGAAGTAAAAAATATTACAGGAACTAAGGCCATGCAAATCAAGATTCCTGATGGGACGGATGGTGAGTCAACTGTGACGGAGACCATTGGTTATGATGGTGACGATTTCACTTCGCTTAAGATTGAAGTCCTTCAGCCCCTACCTAAACAGATTAAGGATGAAATTGGCGGTCGCTCTATCGACGAAGTCAAGGGGCAGTTGATTGAAGCTATGGGACGATTGGATATTGTTCAAAATCTCAAAAAGGTAAATGGAACTAAGGTTGACTTGGATGTGACGGGGGATTCCCAAATGAAATTCGTTTTTACTTTTGATATGAAAACAGTTGATAAATCAGATCTATCACAAGCAAGCGATGGCCGCTTTAATCTGGATAAACTCGATAGCACTACACCAATGGAATATATTTTGGATTTAGCACAGGCAGGTGCCAAACCAGTAGCTGCTAAGTAATAGATTTAAGAAAATATCACTATCGGCCAAAGAAATTTAAAGAGGTCTCATTTTCAATAAAATGTCTGATCTTATTTAGCCAAATCAGTAGGAAAATCATGCTTGTTTCGTGAATTTTCATTGAAAAGATAAGGGAAATAGGATATAATAGCACAAATTGCTCATAATAGAAAGAGGGTGCAAGCATGGGATTTACAGATGAAACAGTCCGTTTCAATCTTGATGATGGCAGTAAACAAGAAATTAGTGATACTTTAACGGCCGTTTACCGTTCGCTAAATGATAAAGGGTATAATCCAATCAATCAAATTGTTGGTTATGTTTTGAGCGGGGATCCTGCTTATGTCCCTCGCTATAATGATGCCCGCAATAAAATCCGTAAATATGAACGCGATGAAATTGTTGAAGAATTGGTTCGCTTCTATCTCAAGGGAAATGGAATAGATGTCTAATGAGATTGATGGGATTAGACGTTGGATCTAAGACGGTCGGCGTTGCTATCAGCGATCCACTTGGATTTACGGCTCAGGGCTTGGAAATTATTCCGATCAATGAAGCTAAGGAAGAATTTGGTTTCGAGCGCTTGGAAGAGCTGGTCAAACAATACAAGGTTGAGAAATTTGTTGTTGGTTTGCCTAAGAATATGAATAATACTAGCGGGCCCCGCGTTGAGGCTAGTCAGATTTATGGGAAAAAGATTGCCGACTTATTTGGCCTTCCAGTGGAGTATCAAGATGAACGCCTAACGACTGTTCAGGCAGAACGGATGCTGGTTGAGCAGGCAGATGTCAGCCGAGGCAAACGCAAAAAAGTTATTGATAAACTAGCAGCCCAGCTGATTCTACAAAATTATTTAGATCGTATGTTTTAGAGGAGAGAAGAGATATGGCACATGAACACAATCATGATCACGAGGTAATCACTCTTGTTGATGAACACGGAAATGAAACCTTGTTTGAAATTCTTTTGACCATTGATGGCCGTGAAGAATTTGGTAAAAACTATGTTCTTTTAGTACCAGCTGGCGCACAAGAGGATGACAATGGTGAAATTGAAATTCAAGCTTATTCATTTACAGAGAATGAAGATGGTACAGAAGGCGATTTGCAACCGATCCCAGAAGAATCTGATGCTGAGTGGGATATGATTGAAGAAGTCTTTAATAGCTTTCTTGATGAAGAATAGGTATCTTGCCGGCTATATATAATAAACAGGGCAACCTTTGAGGGTCGGCCCTATTGTTTTGTCTTGAAATTTTCTTCTACCTTTACGGATAAACAGGTGGAGGAATGTTATGCAAGTAAAGGATTTGACACAGGCAGAGCAGAAATTTTTAGCCACTTATCAAGGGAGCAAATTGCATTGTTTTAGGGATATTTTGACCTACGCTCGTATCCTTAGAAAATTGACTAAAGAGTAAATTCTGATATACTAGAAAGAAAAATAAACTGATTTGGGCCTTGAGTATAGAACTTTAGAGATGTCTGCTTTCTAAGTAAAGCAGGTAGGATTCATTCAGGAGAGTCCCTTCCTAACTAAACTTTCTCGACTGTTCTGCTTTTTAGATGCCCTCGTATAATAAAAAGGAGATTCTAGTGGCAGAAAAACAAGATCAAGAGTTACCAAAGTATAGCCGCCGACAGCAGGGAGAAGTTAAAGAAGTAGAAAAACAAGCTACGCACACTAGCACAGATAGCCAAACGTATAAAATTGATTTAGATGGGTCGCACCGCTTTTACATTTTGATTTTGAGTTTAATAATGGCTTTAAGTTCCGTTGCCAATCCCTTGTTGACGAATTTTGCTAATCCAACTCAGATGGTTCATCTCTATACTGGGCAGATGATGAGTCAGGGACATCTCCCTTATCTAAATACGTTTGCAACAGGTGGCTTCCTCTTCTATGTCATTATTGCTTTCAGTTATTTTCTGGGTTCAAGTTTCTGGTTGATGATTATCGAGTTTCTGGCCTTCTATATGTCAGGGATTTATTTCTATAAAATTATCAGTTTCTTGACAGAAAAAAAAGGCCTAGGTATAACTTTCACCGTGATTTTTTACCTACTCAATATAGCGTTAGGTTTTGGTGGTCTCTATCCCATTCAGTGGGCCTATCCCTTTATTCTCAATGCCCTTTGGTTTCTCACCAAATATTTTGCGGGTCATATTAATGATGAAGCCTTTATCATTTATGGTTTTTTTGGCACCCTAGCGGCCTTAATTGACCCTCGCAGTTTAATTTTTTGGGTACTCTCTTTTATTATTATTGGCATCTATAATTTACTGCAGCGTCACATTGCGCGTGGTATCTATCAGTTACTCTGTATGATTTTTGGAGCTATTCTGGTCTACTACACAGTTGGTTATTTTGTCCTCAATATGGGAAATTTACCAGCTTATATTTCCCAAGCTCTCTTCTATAACTTTAAAGTCTTTGCTCTGGCCAAGGACTCTCTCTTAATCACCCTCCCTTATCAAATCCTAGTTCTATCAGCTTCAGGTTTGCTCTTAGGGCTCTTTGGTTTCTTTGGACACTTAGGACGCGTTCTACAATTTAAAACGGTGAAATGGTTGGTTTTCTTCAACCTAATTATAACTTTACTGGTTGGTATTTTTTCGCAGACTTATTACGTTTTTTCTCTCCTCTTAGCTCTGCCTTTTGGCTTGATTTTAACAGCTCTAGTGATTAGTGATACGATTAATGAGCAGGCTGGTCAAGAAACTAAAAGCACAAGAGGAGCTCATCGCCGCAAACGCAACCGTGAATTGGCGGGGAGCTATTGGAGCATTTTTGCCAAACGTCATTTCCAGCTACCAATCTTAGTTATGGTAGCAGGTATCTTGGCTCCAATTTTGCTTGGTGTCTTATCACTAGGTATGAATAGAGAACGCAGTGCGATTTCTCGTTACTTGCAAGAAAACTCTAGTAGTAAGACTAGCATTTACGTTTGGGATCAATCTCCTAAAATCTATTTGGATTCTGGATTGCAGTCAATTTCACAATTTCCTAACCCAACGGTAAACACTGTTGGAAGTGACAATAGTCAGAAGCGAAATGATGATATTTTACAGGCTCAGGCCAAATTTATTGTAGTGGATAAATCTCAGGAGCTGCCCAAAGAAATTTCGCGACTGTTGAAGTCCAGTTATAAGCAAGTTTCCCTAGAAAATGCAGATCATTTCAAGATTTATCAAAAAAAGTAATTTCATTCATAAAATCAATATATTGTGTCTGTCTAAAAAATACACCACAACATGTTGATTTTTTTTTGCCTTGTGTTATAATGGACTGCGAGGTGGAAATAATGATTACATTGGAAAAAGAATTTATCGTAACAGATCCTGAAATCACAGTTATTAAACGTGATGGCCGCCGTGTTCAGTTCGACAGCGATAAGATTTATCAAGCACTGCTCAAGGCTAGTCAAAATGTTTCAGAATTGTCACCATTGATGGAGGCAAAATTAAAAGGCATTTGTGACCGTATCGTAGCAGAAATTGCTAATCGTTTCATGGCTGATATCAAGATTTACGAGATTCAGAGCATTGTTGAGCATGAACTGCTCAATGCTAACGAATATGCGATTGCTCAAGAGTACATTAATTACCGTACCCAGAGGGATTTTGCTCGTTCGCAAGCGACAGATATCAACTTTACTATTGATAAGTTGATCAACAAGGACCAAACAGTTGTCAATGAAAATGCTAATAAGGACAGTGATGTTTTTAATACGCAAAGGGATTTGACAGCTGGGATTGTTGGAAAGTCCATTGGCCTGAAAATGTTGCCGCCTCATGTCGCCAATGCTCATCAAAAAGGGGATATCCACTTCCATGATTTGGACTATAGCCCTTATACGCCAATGACCAACTGCTGCTTGATTGACTTCAAGGGTATGTTGGCCAATGGCTTTAAGATTGGGAATGCCGAAGTTGAAAGCCCTAAATCTATCCAGACAGCGACTGCACAGATTTCCCAAATCATTGCTAACGTCGCTTCTAGTCAATATGGCGGTTGTACAGCTGATCGAATTGATGAATTTTTAGCCCCTTATGCCCAGCTTAACTATCAAAAACATCTCAGAGATGCCAAGGAATGGGTGGCTGAGGGCAAGCAAGAAGATTATGCTCGGACCAAGACCAAAAAGGACATCTATGATGCTATGCAGAGTCTTGAATATGAAATCAATACGCTCTTTACGTCAAACGGGCAAACACCATTTACATCATTAGGCTTTGGTTTAGGAACAAATTGGTTTGAACGGGAAATTCAAAAGGCCATTTTACAAATTCGCATCAAGGGTCTAGGGAGTGAGCACCGCACAGCGATTTTTCCTAAGTTGATTTTCACTCTCAAGCGAGGTCTTAATCTAGAACCAGGCACACCTAACTACGATATTAAACAACTGGCTCTGGAATGTGCCACTAAACGTATGTATCCAGATGTTCTGTCCTACGATAAAATCATTGATTTGACCGGATCCTTTAAGGCTCCTATGGGGTGTCGTTCTTTCCTTCAAGGATGGAAAGACGAAAATGGCCAAGAAGTAAATTCTGGCCGGATGAACCTAGGTGTGGTTACGGTGAATCTGCCAAGGATTGCCTTAGAATCCCAAGGAGATATGGATAAGTTCTGGAATATTTTTGCAGAGCGGATGCAGATTGCTAAGGATGCTCTGGTTTATCGTGTAGAGCGGGTTAAAGAAGCCAGTCCAGCTAATGCTCCAATTCTCTATCAATACGGTGCCTTTGGCAAACGTTTGAGTAAGACTGGCAATGTTGATGACCTCTTCAAGCACCGCAGGGCAACTGTTTCTCTGGGTTATATCGGTCTTTATGAGGTAGCAACTGTATTCTATGGCGGTCAGTGGGAAGGTAATCCAGAAGCTAAGGAATTCACTAAGAATATTATCCGGCAAATGAAAAAGTTGGTCGAGACTTGGTCAGATGAATATGATTATCATTTTTCAATTTATTCAACACCATCAGAAAGCTTAACTGATCGCTTTTGCCGTTTGGATACTGAGAAATTTGGTAAAGTCAAGGATATTACCGATAAGGAATACTATACCAATTCCTTCCACTATGATGTTCGTAAGAATCCAACTCCATTTGAAAAATTGGATTTCGAAAAAGACTATCCAGAACTAGGAGCCTCTGGTGGCTTCATTCATTATTGTGAATATCCTGTTCTGCAACAAAACCCTAAGGCCTTAGAAGCCGTTTGGGACTATGCCTATGACCGTGTGGGCTATCTTGGCACCAATACGCCAATTGATAAATGCTATGAATGTGGCTTTGAAGGGGATTTTACTCCAACAGAACGTGGCTTTATGTGCCCAAACTGTGGCAATACCGATCCTAAGACCGTCGATGTCGTTAAACGGACTTGTGGTTACCTAGGGAATCCTCAAGCTCGGCCAATGGTTAATGGTCGCCACAAGGAAATTTCCGCCCGTGTTAAGCACATGAATGGTTCAACCATTCAAAACCCTGGTCGCCACAAAGATTAAAATAGATAGAAGGAGCAAGGCTAGGATGGCAGAAGACAAGAATTTTACTACTGATACAGTTTTATTCAAACTAGATGAGGATGCCAATACCTTGAAGGATGATCTGATGTTGGTTTCTCGTTCGCTGAATGAGATTGGTTATGATGCCGTTAATCAAATTGTCGGATATATTCTCAGTGGTGACCCAGCTTATATTCCTCGTCATAATAATGCTCGCAATAACATTCGGCGCCATCATCCCGATGAAATTGTTGATGAGTTAGTACGTTATTATTTACAGGAAAAATCACTGATTTCAGAATAAGGAAAGGTAAGAAACCTGTATATGGGAAAGTATCAGCTAGACTATAAAGGACAGGCGCAGGTGACCCGATTTCATGAGAAAAACTCAGTCGTGAAACCTGATAAAAAAGCGCGTGTGCAGGAATTGCTGAAAAAGGCAGGCAAAAAGAAATAAACAGGTGGGAGTTTGGCAGTGCCACTCCCCCTTTTTGAACAGGAGTAGATAATGATGAAGCAAATTGGGATTGTTGGTCTAGGTGACATTTCACAGAAAGCGTATTTACCCTATATGCGTCAGCTGGAGGGTGTATGCTGGCATCTTTTTACTCGAAATCAAGCGGTTTTGGAGCAGGTGGCGAGTCTTTTAGAGCAGGTTAAAACCTATGAAAGCTTAGAGGCTTTGCTAGATGTCGATTTGGATGGGGTCTTTATCCATGTCGCCACCGTCGCCCACCAAGAAATCGCTCAGCAGTTTTTGAAAAAGGGCATTCCAGTTTATATGGATAAGCCCCTAACTGAAAATTTTGCAGAGACGCAGGCACTTTATGATTTGGCGCATGAACAGGGTACTTTTCTCATGACGGGCTTTAATCGTCGTTTTGCACCTAGGGTTTTAAAAATGACAGAGCTAGCAGACAAACGTCGCATTGTTGTCGAAAAGAATGATGTCAATCGACCGGGAGAATTGCAGTTTAAGTTGTTTGATTTTTTCATTCATCCGCTAGACACAGCTCTTTATCTGGCAGATGGACAATTGCAGGCAGGTCAGTTTCACTATCATGTAACGCAGGATAATTTGCTAAGTCAAGTAACGGTGACCTTGCAGACAGACCAAGAGACTATCATTGCTAGCATGAATTTGCAAGCGGGCAGCCGTCGGGAAGTAATGGAAGTGCAGACACCGCAAGCAACTTATCATCTGGAAAATTTAGATGAACTGACTATTTTTACAAAAAATCGTCAGACTCGGGAAAACTTTACTTCTTGGGATACCACCCTCTATAAACGTGGTTTTGAGACGATTATTGAGGCATTCTTGCAAGCGATTGATACAGGTGAAAATCCTGTGTCGCCAGAGACCAGTTTACTCAGTCATTATCTCTGCCACCAAATCAATCAGGCGGATAAGGCAAGTGGCATTTTAGACGTGAAACTTCCACTATAGGAATGAGGGTTTTATGGAATTAAGACGGCCAACATTAGACGACAAAGCAACGATTTTGGGCATGATGCAAGAGTTTGAAGAGACAAGGTCTGCCCACGACGGAGGCTTTTGGGATACTGAAAACTTTGACTATGAAAACTGGTTGCTCAATAATGCCGACGCAGAAATGGGATTGAATATCCCTGAAGGTTGGGTACCTACCATTCAACTTGTTGGCTTTGAGGGTGAAAAAGCAGTTGGTTTTTTGAATTTACGCTTACGTTTAAATGAGTATCTACTTCAGCATGGTGGGCATATCGGTTACTCGGTACGACCTTCAGAACGTGGTAAAGGATATGCTAAGGCTATGCTAGAACAAGGTGTCTACCTAGCGATTTCTAAAAATATCACTAAAATTCTTGTCACTTGTAACGAGAAGAATCTTGCCAGTCGTGCGGTGATTTTGGCAAATGGTGGTGTCTTGGAGGATGTACGTGAAGGGACGGAGCGCTACTGGGTTCAATAGTCAGCAGGGTGATTATTAAAGGTGGGAGATCAGAACTGATGGTAGTCGGTTTGCTACCCAATCAATGGAGAAAAATATGGTAGAAGAAAGATGGAATACGCCCCAACCGGGTGAATGGAAATCAGAGGAGCTCAGTCAAGGGCGGATTATTGATTATAAGGCCTTTAATTTTGTGGACGGAGAAGGCGTACGCAACTCCCTTTATGTAAGTGGCTGTATGTTTCATTGCGAAGGCTGTTATAATGCAGCAACTTGGTCATTTAGAGCAGGTATTCCGTACACAAAAGAGCTTGAAGAACAAATCATGACTGATCTGGCTCAACCCTATGTACAAGGTTTAACTTTGCTCGGTGGAGAACCCTTCCTCAATACAGGAATTTTACTGCCCTTGGTCAAGCGCATTCGCAAGGAGTTACCAGAAAAAGATATCTGGTCTTGGACAGGCTATACCTGGGAAGAACTCATGTTGGAAACGCCAGATAAGTTAGAATTGTTGAATCTTATTGATATCTTGGTAGATGGCCGTTTCGATATCACGAAGAAGAATTTAATGCTTCAGTTCCGAGGTTCTTCGAATCAACGGATTATTGATGTCAAGAAATCCTTGGATCAAGACCGAGTTGTTATCTGGGATAAGCTTAATGATGGGCAAGTTACTTACGAACAAGTTAATCGAGATAATTTAATATAGACTATAATAAAAGCATAAAACTTTCAAGAAGTTTTATGCTTTTACTATAAATTCAATTAAGGTTTAATGGTAAGATTTACTCTATTCGACTGTTTTGATAAAAACCAAATGCTGATCGGTCGAAAGTTCTTGGCGATAGGAGAAGCCAGAAAAATTTACTGTTTTCAATGCTTCAGTCGTTTGAATCTTTTGTTTGATAATCTGGTTTAATAACTGGCCACGCCCTTTCTTGGAGATAGTTGAATGAGTCTTGAGTTGTCCAGCGCTTTCCTCTTGAAAAGTAATTCTAATGAGTGATTTTGCTAACTGAGGTGAGAAAACTGATTCAAATTCACTCGATAGAAGGGAAATAACGGGTTCGTTATTCATAATAGACTTGAGGAAATCGTCATAGACAGGTCGCCAGTAGTTTTTCAGAGATCGACCATTGACTTGGATTTTACAGTTGAAGTCTAAGCGATGTTCAGCGATATCAGCTAAAGCGTTGATAATACCATAGAAAGCAGAGGTAATAAAAATATGCTCTCTTGTAAACTTAATATCAAGTTTGGTCAAGTCTTTGTCAATTTGACGATACATAAGACCGTTGAAAAGCTCTAAAGCTGGGTAGCTAAGTGCCTTTCCATTCTGTAAAGCTGTCAGGTGCTGAGCTTCTATTTTTGCAGCATCGGACTTGATCTTATAAATTTTTTCTAATTCTGATGGATTAACTTGAGCCAAGATTTTTAGGATAGGTTGGCTTTTGTCTGGAAGGGAGACGTGATGACCTTGAGAATGAGTGCGCATTTCTTTTGCAGGAGGAATTAAAAATTTCATTGTTTTTTATATAAATTTCTTGGTGTTATTAGTTAAGGTATAAATATTCTTGCCTAGTTACTCAGAAAATTGAGAGGAGAACCATGCCGACGAAAAAGACCAAATAAGCAATGAGAGCGGTAATTTTCAAACTAGTAGGAATTCCAGAACGATAGCGTTTCAAAGGAAGAAAGAGGGCAACAAGCGCTCCCCCTACCAATCCCCCTAGGTGCCCGACGAGGCTTATACTGGGATGTCCTGACATCAAATCCATCAAATTAAAAGCGAGATTAAGAGCAATTAAAACTAAGAATTGGTTGCCGACTTGTTTCAGAACAGAGCTATTACCGATATAGCCAACAATGACTATAGCTGCGAAGAGTCCAAAGAGGGCGGTTGATGCTCCTGCTGAAACCACGGTCGGTGTAAAAAATAGGGTAGCAGCATTTCCCATCAGCCCTGCTAAAAGGTAGAGAAGGAAAAATTTTCCGGATCCCCAGAGCTCTTCAGTGATGCGACCGACAAAGTAGAGGGTAACGCCGTTAAAAATTAGATGCTCCCAGCCGATATGGACGAATATTGGGGAAATCAAACGCCAGATTTGCTTGTGGTCGTACTGAACTGCTCGGCCCAACATACCGCCGAAATGGTAGATAGCTGGGCCAGTCGTAGATTTCCCAAAATAAATAATTTGCAGAGCTAAAAAGACCAATAAAGTAAGAGCCAGCAAGGCATAAGTGACTGGATATTTTTTAAAATCTTTGATCATAGGTGAAGACCTTTCTAACTGGGACATCATGTGGATCAGCCTGAAAATCAACCTCTTGATAAGGATAGATAGTACTGACTGTAGAACCTTGGAAATCCTTTAAATAGCGATCATAAAAACCTGCTCCAAATCCGATACGATAACCTTTTGAATTGAAAGCTAGTCCTGGAACATGGATCAAGTCAATGCTAGTTTTAGCGACGGGCCGTTCATTTATGGGCTCTAGGAGACCAAATTTAGTCATTTTTAGTTGTTTTGGGGTGTATTCCGTAAAAATCATCTGACTTTTGGGGTGAGTTTTGGGTACTAAAACGGCTTTCCCATCTTTTTGAGCTTGAGTAATTAGGGCCTTGGTATTATACTCGAAATCAAAAGCCAGATAGGTTGCCAAAGTTTTGGCTTCTTGATATTCTGAACTAGCTAAGAGCTGATCCAGTAAAGCCTTGTCAATCTCAGCTTTACACTCCCTATTTTGCTCTTTTAACTGCTTTAAAACAGTTTGTCGAATCTCATTTTTTGACATGCTCTTATCTTACCATTTTTCCTGTGAATTGACAGATTTTATCGAAGAAAAAGGGAGGGGATAGACCCAAAAATTGAAAATTTTGGATCGTATCCCCTCTTGAATAAGTTGGTTTCAGCCTTGTGACGAAAGGAAAACCATCCAGCAAGGGTTCATTGGTGCTAAAGTACCTAATGAACTGTGCAGGGTTAAGACTAAGTTATCCTAGCTAACAAGTCTTGTTCCTAACCACCGTGCTAAGAGTGTATTCCAAAATAGGAATATACTGGACGAGCTTTTTCCTAGCCTCGAATTTAATTAGCACGATAGTTCAGAAATTGGCTGATAGTCTCGACTGCGAATGGCAGAACATCTTCATTAGGAGTCATTTTCGGACTGTGAAGAGGGTAGGCTGAATCAACACCTAGCCAGAACATAACCCCAGGAATTTGGTGAAGTAAATAACCAAAATCTTCACCGGTCATAGCTGGCAAGATATCAATCAGATTGGCATCTGTTTTTTGGTCAAAGAAGGCCATCAAGTCCTTAGCTAAGTCAGGGTCATTTTCAACAGGCAGATACCCCCCTTGAATCAGTTCAACGGCTACCTCTAAACCAAAGGATTTAGCAATCCCTTCTGCAATCTCTTGGAGTCGTTTTTGAGTTAATAAGTTCATTTCTTGAGTCAGTGTGCGGATGGTCCCATGTAATTTCGCTTCTTCAGCGATGACATTATTAGTAGTCCCGGCATGCAGCGACCCAAAGGTGACAACGGCCCCTTCGATCGGATCAACGTTACGACTGACGATGGTTTGAACTTGCGTCACAAAGTAGGCTGCAGCAACTAGGGCATCATTGGCCTTGTGAGGGAAGGCAGCGTGACCACCGGTACCCTTGAAAGTTACAAGGATTTCGCAGGTCCCTGCAAATAAGGTGCTAGTATTAGTAGCAATATCGCCAACCTTTAAATCTGGCCGAACATGGAGGCCATAAAATTCATCTGGCCGCCAATTACCAAAGGCATTTTCCTCGTACATAAGCTTACCCCCAGCCAAATTTTCCTCGGCAGGTTGAAAGAGGAAAAGTAAATTATTTTTAGGTTGTTTTTGAACCAGAGCATCTAACAGTCCCAGAGCCGTGGTCATGTGGATGTCATGACCGCAGGCGTGCATCCGTCCCTCATGCTGACTGGCAAAGTCTAAATCTGTAGCTTCCTCTACAGGCAGAGCATCGATGTCTGTCCGCCAGCCTACTGTTTTTTCAGGGGCAGAGCCATGCAAGAAAACTAAGATACCAGTTCGCCAGGTTCTTTGTTCGACAAAATTCTTGCCGTGAGTAATTTCAGTAATTTTATTCAAAAGGTACTTTTGTGTTTGATACTCTTCTAAGCCAATTTCAGGAATCTGATGGAGCTCTCGGCGGATTTTAATTAAATCTAACATAGAAATGAATCCTTTCATTAACGGACAAGCCTAACTGATTGAACAGGTTAGATTTCGTTATTCAAACAGTCTTTAGCTTATCAGTCGATAGGTTTACATAAAAAAGAGAGTGGGCAAACTCTCTTTATCACAGACTTAGAGGTTGCGTAAGGCATCTTCCAAGGCCGTTTTTTGTTGTGTCTTGGTGTCTATTTTCTTGATGACACGAGCTGGAACTCCGGCAACAACAACATTTTCAGGAACATCTTGGGTAACGATAGCACCAGCAGCAACGACCGAACCATTGCCAACCTGAACCCCTTCAATAACAACGGCATTAGCACCGACTAAAACATTGTCACCAATCCGGACGGGGTCAGCAGAAGCCGGCTCAATCACACCAGCCAGAACAGCGCCAGCACCGATATGGCTGTTCTTACCAACGGTTGCCCGACCACCCAAGATGGCTCCCATATCAATCATGGTTCCGGCACCGATTTCAGCACCGATATTGATAACAGCTCCCATCATGACCACGGCATTGTCTTCGATGGTCACTTGGTCGCGGATGATAGCACCCGGTTCAATCCGAGCATTGATATGACGTTTATCAAGCAGGGGAACAGCAGAGTTGCGACCATCCTGTTCAACCACATAGTCCTTATTTTCAGTCAAGTTGACCAGAAGGGGCTGGATGTCCTTCCAGTCACCAAAGAGAACGTTACCTAGCTTTGTTACAGATTCAGGGACATTTCCTGCCAACTGGCCTTCAAAGGTTACCTTGACATTGGTCTTCTTTTTAGCATTTCCAATATAAGCAATAATTTCTTGGGCGTTCATTTTCTGTGCAGTCATGATAGTCTCCATTCCTTTTTGTTTAAGCATTATTATACCAAAAATTCTGAAAATTTGGCGATAGAGTTTCAAAGAGCTTAAGAGTGGGATAAAAATAGGTAAGGAGTGAGAAAGAATCCAAAAATTAAAAATTTTGGTCTGTCTCCCCCGGCACAGTTGACTAAGTTTTCTGATTTGGCTTCTGGCAAAAAGAAAATCAGCCAACCCCTGCGCCAATTGGTAAATCGAGAGCAATAGTAAAAAGGTAAGACTTTCGTCCCACTCTCTATTTTCATTATAAAAGAAAAAATCCCTGACGGGACTGTATTAATTATCGCCAGTAGACATAGGTAGGATTAGGAGTGACGTAGACGAGGGTATTGCTACCAGCATTGAAGAGAAGAATAATATCCTTTTCTTTATACTCGTAGATATAGTAATTGCGAAGATTTCCTAAAGCGAAATCCACGGCTTTCCAGTTGAAGGCTCGAGCCTCTTCACGGGTAATATCTTTATTTTTAAAGAGGTTGATAATGCGCTTTGGTTCGTCTTGTTTTAAGGCAATTACCATTTGTGAACGGTCATTAATAATTGAATCAGGGTCGCCGAGAATTTGCTTGACCGTATCAGCAGTATATCCCTTGTAGTCAGGGGCAGAAGCGGTTAAGCCTGAGCTGGACCCTTCATAGTAAATCTCACTGCCATCGGTTGCATAAATCTTATCTTTTTTAGCAGAATCAGCATCCACAGGCAGATCATCTGGACGCCGATTCTTATGAAACTTTCCCTTAGTACTTGGACTCCCATCGTTTGCCGAGCTGGTGACGTTCGTCCGATCGGAGCTTGAATGACTTTTTGGGTTACAGGCTACCAAAAAAGCGCCGGATGCCAGCAGGCATAACAGCAATAATAATTTTCTTTTCATCATAAACCCCTAATCAATAAAAAGCCTATTTTCATAGGCTTTCACTTGTCAAGTTTATCCTCCCTGTAGGACTCGAACCTACGACCCATGGATTAAGAGTCCACTGCTCTACCAACTGAGCTAAGGAAGGAGAAAGAGCTGTATTGGTACCGATGATCCACGTTTTGTATTGAACCCGCAAGTTAAAGCAGGTGGGTAACTCGCTCTTGCTTAGTTGCTTCCGCGTGAAACGGCCTGCATACTGCAAAAAGACTTATGTTTCCCAAAATACAAAGATTTAGTCGGTCAACACAGTGATGTGGATTCGTATACCACAGCAGTTTTATGTTCTTATCATACCATTTTTGAAATTTTTTTCAAGGGGAAAATACTATTTTTTATGAAAATCCCTTTACTTTAATCAGAAAGTTTATCAATTCGGTCCTTGTTAGCCCCTAAAGCGCGTTCGTATTTACCTGTTTCATTGGCTGAAAAATAATTAATCCCTAAAAGTTTATCGGGTAAGTATTGTTGTTTAACCCACTTTTCCGGATAATTATGAGGATAGAGATAATCCTGAGCATTGCCTAATTCTTTACTACCTTTGTAGTGGCCATCACGTAAATGACGCGGAATTGGCAGGTTCCCAGATTTCCGTAAATCAGCTAAGGCAGCATCCATAGCAAGATAGGCTGAATTCGATTTAGGGGATAGAGCGAGATCAACCACAACATTAGCAATCAGAATCCGTGCTTCTGGAAATCCAATTTTTTGAGCCGCTTCTAGAGCTGTTACGGTGTGAATTTGAGCATCGGGGTTGGCCAGACCGATATCTTCGTAGGCAATTACAGTCAGGCGGCGGGCTAGACTGGGCAGATCGCCCGCTTCAATCAAGCGGGCAGCGTAATGAAGACTGGCATTGACATCGGATCCGCGGATAGATTTTTGCAGGGCAGACAAGACATCATAATGGCCATCGCCGTTTTTATCCATAGTAATGTAAGACCGCTGCAGACTGTTCTCGACTGTATCTAAGGTAATATGGCGCAGCCCCTTTTCGTCGGCTTGAGTAGACATAACAGCTAATTCCAAAGAATTGAGGGCTGACCGCAGGTCTCCGTTGGTGGCTGTCGCAATAAAATCTAGGGCCTCATGATCTAGGGTGATAGCAAAATCGAATCCCCGCTCTTTGTCGGAAATAGCTCGCTGGATAGCTACCTTAATGTCATCATTAGACAGAGGTTCCAGCTCAAAAATTTGCACCCGCGAGCGAATGGCAGGTGTGACTGAAAAAAAGGGATTTTCAGTTGTAGCCCCGATCATGATAATATTGCCGTTTTCCAACAGGGGCAAAAGAAAATCCTGCTTGGTCTTGTCCAAACGATGAATCTCATCTAGCATAAGAACCAAACCACCTGAGAATTTGGCCTCTTCTGCAATTTCCTGCAGGCGTTTCTTACTGTCAGTCGTAGCATTGAAAGTACGAAAAGCAAACTTAGTCGTCCCAGCAATAGCAGAGGCAATCGAAGTCTTACCGATCCCTGGTGGTCCATAGAGAATCATCGAAGAGAGCATATTGGCCTCAACCATCCGGCGGATAATTTTACCCTCACCGACGAGGTGATTTTGCCCGATAATTTCATCAATTGTTTTGGGCCGCATACGCAGGGCAAGATTAGCTGTCATAACTCACAGCTCCTTTTAATTGTAGATTTTTATGATAGAATTATTGTAACACAAAAAAGGATAAAGCAAGAAGAGGAGACGAGACCAGATGGCTAAGTATGGATTTTTATCAGTTCTGGAGGAAGAATTGGAACAGCACTTTGATTATGACTTTGCCATGGATTGGGACAAGCGAAATCACGCTGTGGAAGTGGCTTTTGCCTTAGAAGCACAAAATTTAGCAGCTATTGAAACTGTTGATGACAAGGGGGAGTTGTCAGATCAGGATGTCCTCTTCGAAGACTATGTCATCTTTTATAATCCTGAAAAATCACGGTTTGATGCTGAAGACTACTTGGTGACGATTCCCTATGAACCGAAAAAAGGCTTATCGCGCGAATTTTTAAACTATTTTGCAGAAACCTTGAATGCTGTTGCGACCGAGGGACTCAGCGATCTGATGGACTTCCTCAGCGATGATTCCATCCAAGAATTCGGCCTCCATTGGGATACTGATGCTTTTGAACATGGCAGAGCTAAACTCATCGAGACAGAGTTCTTTGAATATCCGAGGTATTAGGGTGACCAGTGATGTAGTGATGGATGCTATGAAAGGCGTAACTGATAATTATTGGGAGAATAAATAAAGATAAAATGGCTAATAGAGAAAGAATTTTGTTAAAAGATATTTTTAACTTTGATGAATTGTTGTCACGACCTGAGTATAAAGGGAGACGGATAAAAATTAGGTTTAATAAAAGTTGGATTAATAAAAATTGGATTGATTATGATTTTGCGAAGGGATATCATGACAAGGATGATGATTTTATTCCTTGGATTTTAAGTAGAGGCAGTGATATAAAAAGCCGAAATAATCCTAAAGATATTCAATTCCAATTTATTGAGGTAGAGTATCTCAATGGTTGTTCGTAGGTGCCTATCTTATTCTTGATAGAGACAGTAGAGTGCACACAAACGGTGTTAAGTATGCAAGTGCCCAGCGACTAACCGAATTTGATAAGTACAAAGAAAGGCTAATATTAAATTGGAAAAATAAGGGGCAAAGTTGGTTTTACACTAATAGAAGCATTATTGATAATGAGATGGAAGTTGAGCTAGTTTCCTCACAATCGTACTTTGATAGAAATATTGATTTTCCTGGATTTGAAAATTTATCGCGGTCCTATTCAGACTTAAAGAAACATTTTAATAACCCAAGTTGGCGAAACCCTCTATCTTCCATTTATGGAGTTTATGTTATTACAGACACGAAAACGGGAAAGTTGTATGTTGGTTCAGCGTATGGCCAAGATGGGATTTATGGACGTTGGTCAGCCTACCTTAAAGATGGATACGATAAGGAAGAATGTGAGGATAACCAATATCCTAATAAGGGACTTAGAGAATTAGTACATAACAAGGGTCTTAAGTACATTCAAACGAATTTTCAATACACTCTTCTGGAAATTTTTAGCAAAAATGACATTGGGAAACAAAAAGCATTAGAGAGAGAAAAGTATTGGAAACAAGTTTTAAAATCTAGAGAGCATGGCTACAATGAAAATTAAAAAATTGATGTTTGCTAATAGTAAAATCATTAAAGGAGGCTTATCATGGACAAGTGGCAAGAGTTAAGTGTTGTGGTTGATCGAGAGGCTCAGGAAGCGGTGGCTAATATTTTAGTAGAATCAGGCAGTCAAGGGGTAGCTATTGAGGATAGTGCGGACTATCTTGGACCTGTTGGCAAGTATGGTGAGCTCTTCCCAGAGGTTGAGCAGTCTGACATGATTAGGATTACAGCCTACTATCCTGAGTCAATGGCTATCGAAGCTATCAAATCTGAGGTCAGCCAAGCTATCCGACAGCTGCCAGATTTTGGCTTGAAAACGGGTCAGATGAGCCTATCTCATCATGAATTGGCTGAGGCGGATTGGGCGGAAAACTGGAAGAGGTACTACCAGCCGAGTCGTATCAGTCACGATTTAACCATTGTGCCAAGTTGGACGGACTACCAACCCTCTCAGGGTGAAAAAATTATTAAGCTAGATCCCGGTATGGCTTTTGGGACAGGAACCCATCCAACGACTAAGATGAGTCTTTATGCCTTGGAGCAAGTTCTGCGGGGCGGTGAAACAGTTCTAGATGTGGGGACAGGTTCTGGTGTTCTTTCTATCGCCAGCTCCCTGCTGGGGGCCAAGGCCATCTATGCCTATGACTTAGATGATGTAGCTGTTCGGGTAGCTCAGGAAAACATAGCTCTCAACCCTGACATGGGTAATATTCATGTAGCTACTGGCAACCTTCTTGAAGGTGTTGAGCAGGAAGCGAGTGTTATCGTGGCCAATATTCTAGCGGATATCCTAGTTAACTTAACCGATGATGCCTACCGTCTGGTCAAGGATGAGGGTTATCTGATTCTTTCAGGCATTATTGCTGAGAAACTGGATCTCGTCTTAGAAGCTGCCTATAGTAGTGGTTTCCTACTAGAAACCCAGATGATTCAAGGCGAATGGCATACTCTTATTTTCAAAAAGACCGATGATCTGTCAGGTGTAATTGGAGGTTAGATGCAACAGTATTTTATTAAGGGTCAACCGGAAAATCCTCTCGTTATCACAGATAAAGACACCGCCAAACACATGTTTCAGGTTATGCGGTTGAAGGCAGAAGATCAGGTTGTCTTAGTCTTTGAAGATGGCATTAAGCGCTTAGCCAAAGTCATTAGCCCAACTCAGCAGGCTCTGGAACTGATAGAGAAGTTTGACGATAATGTAGAACTGCCGGTTTCTGTTACCATTGCCTCTGGTTTTCCCAAGGGCGACAAGTTGGACTGGGTAACCCAAAAAGCTACAGAACTAGGAGCTAAAGCTATTTGGGCCTTTCCTGCGGATTGGTCGGTTGCTAAATGGGATGGCAAAAAATTGTCTAAAAAAGAAGAGAAGTTGGCTAAAATTGCTCTGGGTGCTGCTGAGCAGTCCAAACGTAATCGAGTGCCTGATATTAGGCTATTTGCCCAAAAGTCTGAGTTTATCAAGCGGTTATCGGTATTTGATAAGGTATTTATCGCCTATGAAGAATCCGCTAAACAAGGAGAGCAGGCTGCTTTGGCGCGTGAATTGGAACAAGTTTCAGCAGGCAGTAAGGTCCTCTTCATCTTTGGACCCGAAGGTGGGATTTCTCCAAAAGAAATTGACGCTTTCGAGCAGGCTGGAGCAATCAAGATAGGCTTAGGCCCTCGGATTATGCGGACTGAAACGGCTCCCTTATATGCCCTGAGTGCCGTCAGCTTTTATACAGAATTAATGAGGATTTAAAAAAATGCCATACTGGCGTTTTTTTAAATCTTTTTTCCGTTAAAGGTGAAACGGATATGGGCATAATCCTTTTCGCCATTTTTACCGTCCATAAAGGCTTGGGCTTCTTTTTTGATCTGCACTAAATCGACCCCTTGGGCTTTAGCGGCAAAGACGCAGCCGCAGTAGCACTGACGGTAGATATCGTATTCCTTGCACATTTCTACAGAGCGTTGGTAGCCTTGATTTTTCTTGAAATCGCTCGGAAGATATTGGGTGTCGTAAATCTTCTGCACATCAAGTCCAACCGCATTAATAGTTTGGGAGTTCTTGTGGGGGCTGATGGTTAAGGCACTACCAAAATAGTCGAAACCAAGTTCTACTGCCTTTTCAGCCGTTTTATCTAAGCGATAGTCATAGCAGACCCGGCAGCGATCTCCGCCTTCGGGCTCGTTTTCTAATCCGTGGACGGTTCGGAAAAATTCATTAGGAACATAAGGAGCACCCAAAAATTGGACGGTCTGCCCAGTGTTTTTATTAAAATCATGAATAAATTTCTCAACCACATATTGCCGTCTTTGGTATTCCGCCTTGGGATGAATGTTAGAGTTAGCAAAATAAACCGTGATATCCGCCCATTGGCTCAGATATTCCAGTGTGTAAGTACTGCAAGGAGCACAGCAGACATGCATGAGTATCCTAGGTCTCAATTCTTGAGCTTGCCAGTTGGCAACCATTTTTTGCATGACACGATCATAGTTGATTTTTTGGTTAGGATTCATTTTTGCTAAGATGTCTTGACTATCAATCATAAGGTAATCCTTGGCCTTTCTTGCTTATAGTTTATCATAAATTGAAAGGTCTGACGAATCTAGGAAAATCAAGCAGCTAGAGCTGGAAAGTTTTCTCGGTTTTTCGCCTTTTCTTCCTATATGAAAAGTGTTAAAATTAAGGCAACTTAAAGTCCTTAGGAATAGCTTTAATACTCTGCAAAAATCAAAAATAGGACATTTGGTGATGGATATCAATATACTTTGTGACATGAAGTACAATAAAGACAAGGCTATATTATTACAAAATGCTTCTAGGTGTTAGTCCAGAGTTAATTATTTTAATGGCCGAAGTGTGATTAATTTTTGATTTCAATAGGTGTAGCCTAGCTTAGTCAAGCTAAGTTGGCGAGCTTTTCTAGTGATGAGAATAAGTTTTAGTTAGAGGTAGCGAAATGGCAAGTAACCCAAATTTAAAGGGACCAGAAGTTGTTGATGCGGTTAAAACCTATATGGCACCGGCAGATGTTGCTCTGGTTCAAAAGGCTTTGGATTATGCAACAGAAGCTCATAAAACGCAAAGGCGGCAATCGGGCGAACCCTATATTATTCATCCCATTCAAGTGGCTGGGATCTTAGCTGATTTACAGCTGGATGCTGTAACGGTTGCCTGTGGTTTTCTTCACGATGTAGTGGAGGATACAGAGGTCACCCTGGAAGATCTTGAAAGAGATTTTGGAATCAAAGTCAGCCAGATTGTTGATGGGGTTACCAAGTTAGGGAAAGTAAAGTACAAATCCCATGAAGAACAATTGGCCGAAAACCACCGTAAAATGCTTATGGCCATGTCTAAGGATATCCGAGTTATTTTGGTTAAGCTGGCTGACCGTCTCCATAATATGCGGACCCTAAAACATTTACGGCCTGACAAACAAAAACGGATATCTCGTGAAACCATGGAAATTTATGCCCCTTTAGCCCACCGTTTGGGGATTAGTGCTATCAAGTGGGAACTGGAAGATTTAGCCTTTCGCTATCTCAATGAGGTAGAATTCTATAAGATTTCCCACATGATGCACGAAAAGCGGCGGGAACGCGAAAGTTTAGTGGATGAGATTGTTGAGAAAATCAAAGATTATACAGCTGAACAGGGGCTTCACGGAAAGATTTACGGTCGACCTAAACACATTTATTCTATTTACCGTAAAATGCGGGATAAGAAGAAACGCTTCGATCAGATTTATGATTTGATTGCTATCCGCTGTATTATGGATACCCCTAGCGATGTATATGCCATGCTGGGCTATATCCATGAGCTTTGGCGTCCTATGCCGGGACGGTTCAAAGACTATATTGCCAATCCAAAATCGAACGGCTACCAATCCATTCATACAACGGTTTATGGCCCTAAGGGTCCTATTGAAATTCAAATTCGTACCCAAGAGATGCACGAGGTAGCTGAGTATGGGGTTGCTGCCCACTGGGCCTATAAGAAGGGTATCAAAGGTAAGGTCGATGCTCAAGAATCCGCTATTGGGATGAACTGGATTCAGGACTTGGTTGAACTGCAGGCAGGCTCTAACGGAGATGCTCAGGAATTTGTCGACTCAGTCAAGGAGGACATCTTCTCCGCTCGTATCTACGTTTTCACGCCTTCAGGAGATGTGCAGGAGCTGCCTCGGGATTCTGGCCCTATTGATTTTGCCTATGCCATTCATACCCAAGTGGGCGAAAAAGCTGTCGGAGCTAAGGTCAATGGCCGTATGGTCCCCTTGACAGCTAAGCTCAAGACCGGTGATGTGGTTGAGATTGTTACCAATCAGAATTCCTTTGGTCCAAGCCGAGACTGGATAAAGTTAGTCAAGACAACCAAAGCCCGCAATAAGATTCGCCAATTCTTTAAAAACCAAGATAAAGAAATGTCTATCAGCAAGGGACGTGATTTGTTGATTGACTATTTCCAAGAGCAAGGTTATGTGGCCAATAAATATCTGGACAAGAAACATATTGATGAAATTCTGCCTAGAATGAGTGTCCGCAGTGAGGAAGCTCTCTATGCTGCTATTGGTTTTGGTGAAATCAGTGCCACCACCGTCTTTAACCGACTGACTGAAAAAGAAAGACGTGAAGAAGAGCGAGCTAAGGCCAAGGCAGAGGCTGATGAATTGATCAATGGCGGTGAGGTCAAGCATCAGAACAAGGATGTTCTCAAGGTAAAAAGTGAAAACGGGGTCATCATCCAAGGTGCTTCTGGGCTTTTAATGCGGATCGCCAAGTGCTGTAACCCTGTTCCGGGAGATCCGATTGAGGGCTATATTACCAAGGGACGTGGAGTAGCTATCCACCGCGCAGACTGCCATAATATTAAAAGTCAGGATGGTTACGAACAAAGACTGATTGATGTTGAGTGGGATGAATCCAGCAAACTGGGCCAAGAGTATTTAGCAGAGATTGATATTTATGGTCTCAATCGTTCGGGGCTCCTAAACGATATCCTGCAAATCCTATCAACACAAACTAAGAGTATTTCAACTGTTAATGCTCAACCAACCAAAGACATGAAATTTGCCAATATTCATGTTAGCTTCAAAATCCCTAATTTAAACACCTTAACAACGGTTGTCGATAAGATAAAGGTAGTCCCTGATGTCTATTCCGTAAAACGGACAAATGGTTAAGTAGATACCTAATTCTCTTGCCTAAGATCCTAAAACTTAAAATGGAGGCCATAAACGATTATGAGAATTGTCTTGCAGCGAGTTAGTCAAGCGCAGGTAAGTATTGACGGGGAAATGGTTGCTTCAATTGGTTCAGGCCTTTTGTTACTGGTTGGGGTTGACCCTGAAGATCATCAAGAAGACTTGGAATATATGGCTCGCAAAGTCCTTAATATGAGGGTCTTCTCTGATGATGAAGGGAAGATGAATCTTTCGGTGAAAGATATTGGGGGAAAAATTCTTTCAGTTTCTCAATTTACTTTGTTTGCAAATACGAAAAAGGGAAATCGTCCAGCCTTTACAGAGGCAGCCCCACCCAAAATGGCCAGAAAACTTTACCAAGACTTCAACCAAATTCTTTCCCGAAAAATTCCTCTTGAGACTGGAGAATTTGGGTCGGACATGAAAGTGTCTTTGATCAATGATGGACCAGTGACAATTCTTCTTGACAGCAAAAATCGCTAAAAAGATTAAAAATCTGAGAAAGCTTGATTTAACAAGTGTTTTAGGGATTGAATTATTTCAACTACCAAATTGTTCACATTTTGTAATAAAATAGTAATAAGTTAGATAATTTGAGTTTTATGTAATGGAGGAAGCAGGCCATCGCGGGCCTTGCTTCTTTTTTTATTTGACAAAGTCAGTAAAATCAAGATAGTTTTGGGTATGAAATTAGTTACTGCTTTCAAGTATTGGGGTTGAGTTTTCTTGAATTTTCAGTAAAATACAATTCATGAGTTTTCGAGCGGCTCTCACCACAAAGCGCTTGATTATAAAAATTAGAAGGAGAAAAGACCGTGGAGAACAAAATGCTAACGCTTCCCAGCATGCTTGTCTTACTTGCCTGTGGGATGATGTTCGTTCTGCCAGCTCGTTCTGCTCATGCAGAAGACGTTGTCAACCACCCCCGAGTTGCAGACGAAGCGTCCACAGCTAGCCATCCAGCGTCGTCGCAGACGATTCTTGAACGCAGTCAATGGCAAGAAGAGACTCAGCCAGCAGAAGAAGACACTAGCAATGTGAGTTTTAAAGGTAATTCCCAGCAGGAAGTTGCCAGTTCGGACTCCAGTACAAAATTGCAAGATCCAGCAAAACAAACCCCTCCAGAAATTACTTCTGAGGATTCAGCTTCAGGGTCAGTTCCAGCCAGTTCAGCAATTGAACAAACGGGCTCAAACCAAGAAGCTGCCCAAAACCAATCAACTAGCAATCAAGGACCAGGTGTTATTCGGGCCACTAGTGCTCAGGTAACAGCGACCCGGTCAGTTATTGCTTCACAAGCGGGTGATGCTATTCTGGATTTATCAGCCGATAAGGCCAGTTATCGACCAGGTGAAGATGTCAGCCTGTCTGTTGATTTTAAAAATACAACAGATCAAGAGCAGGACATAACCGTTTATGCTGATGTTTATTATGTTGACAATAAGTTGGGAACTTATAAGTTCACGAGACACCTGAAAGCCGGTGAAGGTTACAAGATGCAAGCAGGTGACTTGAAGATTCCTGCATCGCAATTTGAAAACAACCGCGGTTACCTAGTTAAAATTAAAGTAGCTGATGTTAACAATAACACACTAGGTGAAAGCAATCGTGCCATTGCTGTTGAAAGCGATTGGACCAAGTTTCCTCGTTATGGTATCGTAGGTGGTTCACAAGATACCAACAATAGCCTTCTATCTAAGGATACTGATCGCTACCGTGCCGCACTTGAAAAGTTGAAGAATATGAACATTAATTCATATTTCTTCTACGATGTTTACAAGACGGCCACTAACCCATTCCCAAGTGACGAAGAACGTTTCAAACAAGATTGGAATACTTGGAGTGGTTCTGAAATTGAGACCCAAGCTGTCAAAGATATTGTTAACCAAGTTCATGAAGGCGGTGCAGTAGCCATGCTTTATAATATGATCTTGGCTGAAAACACTAATACGGGTGAAGCTCCTGCCCTACCAGAAACGGAATATGCTTATAACAGTGATGACCGTGGTTATGGTGCCAAGGGACAGCCGATGTCTTATACCGTAAAAATTCCAAAAGACGGCAAAGAAGAAGATGTTCAAATTCAACGTTACTACAATCCAACCAGTAAACAATGGCAAAACTACATTGCCGATAAAATGGGCCAAGCTATGAAAAATGGCGGCTTTGATGGTTGGCAAGGTGACACTATTGGAGATAATGAAGTTTACAGCTATGCCGATAAGGATAGCAATGACCCAAGCAAGAAACATTGGTTAACAGAAGGGTATGCAGAATTCCTTCGTGCCATTAAAGAAAAATTACCAAATTACTACTTAACCGTAAACGATGTTAACGGTGAACAAATCTACCGCCTTAAAGACGGTAATCAAGATGTTATCTACAACGAAATCTGGCCATTTGGTGGTTCAGCTCTCAAGGATGGTCGCAATCAAACCGAATACGGTGATTTGAAGGCGCGTGTCGATGAGGTTCGTAAGGTAACAGGTAAGTCTCTTATTGTCGGTGCCTATATGGAAGGCAGCGAAAAAGGAGGTTCTAAACGCGATGCAGAGGCTGGTAAGGCCTTGCAAACAGATGCTGTTCTTTTGACCAGCGCTTCGATCGCAGCTGCCGGTGGCTATCACATGTCTCTTGCAGCTCTTGCTAATCAGCAGAACGAAATAGACGGAGGCCAAGGTATTGGTGTCCTTCAAACTGCTTATTACCCAACTCAAAGCTTGAAGACTTCAAGCGAATTAACTCGTAAAAATAATGATTATCAACAATTCATCACAGCTTATGAAAATATTTTGCGTGATGGTGTTGAAAATGATGATGCCCAAGTAAATACTTATAATTCAGAAGGTAAACTTCTGTCAACTGATGCCAAAGGTATTAATGGCCACCAAGTATGGACTTATGGCAAAAAAGGCAATAACTTTAGAACTGTTCAACTTCTGAATCTGATGGGAATTAATTCCGATTGGAAAAATGAAGATGGTTCAGAAGCTAACAAGACACCAGATGAGCAAACAAACTTGACTGTTAAGTATGCTCTTGGTGATGTATCAATGGAAGATGCCCAACGTATGGCAAATCAAACCTACGTAACATCTCCAGATGACTGGTCTAAATCTAATATGCAAAAAGTTTCTGCCTCAGTAGAAACTGACGAAACCGGTAAGCCAGTTCTCGTTATCAATGTTCCTAAATTGACACTTTGGGATGTTGTCTATATCTCAGCTGAAGATGAAAAATCAGCCCCTGACTCTGAGCAAGAACAATCAGCGGCTCCTGCTGATAAAGCGACTGATGACAAAGCGGCTCAAGGCCAAGTAAATCAGCCAGCGACCCCAGTAGAACAGCCTCAAGTTCCAGCTCAAGCTAAACCTGAGGGAACGGATCCAGTAGCAAGTCCAACTGCTCCAGAAAATTCAGCTCAACCTGAAGCAACTGAGCAACCAGCTACTCAAGATAAGCCAGAAGAGGAAGCCAGTCAACCTCTTGCAGAAGCGGTTGAACCTCAGCCGGAAGCAGGAAACCAAGCAGAGAAAACAGTAACGCCAGCAGGCAACTTCTCTGTGGAACCAGCAGCAGCTGAAACCCCAGCTACTCCGGCAGAAGGATTAGGTGTTGATAAGCCTCAAGAACCATCAGTTCAAGCTCAAGATCCAAGTTTTACCGAAGCACCGACTCAATCAGAGCAACCGCAGGAAAGAGAGTCAAACTTGGCGGATCCAGCAGCTGATAAAGCTGCAGCACCAGAAGCTGCTAAACCGGATTCAGCTCAGTCAGCCGACCCCGCTACATCGGAGCCTGCTGCTACAGAGCCCGATCAGCCTGCTGTTAATCCAGCTCCAGCCTCTAATGAAGAGCCATCAGCTCCAGCCACGCCTGCACAGCCAGCTAGTCCTGAGAGTGAAATGTCAAGTCCAAATTCTGGACAAGACAATAATAATCAGACGGCTGATTTAGTGCCGGAGCCAAGTGCTCCAGCCGTTCCTAATAATCAGGGAAGCCAATTAGATGGGAATCAACCCCTACAGGTTCAAGGACAAGGCAATCCGGCTGACCCAGCTGACAATCCAGAAGGTTCTGCAACTCTTCCAGCGGACCCAGCGGATCAGCCTAATGGTGGTTCAGGTCAGGCAAGTCAGTCTGGAGATCCAGCAGCTGATCAAAATTCAGCAGAATTGCCAAAAAATCCTTTAGTACCAGGTGAAGTCGGTCAGCCAACAACGCCGCAACTTCCAAATTTAGAGACATCAACTCCAACAAGTATGGACAGTGAGAGCTCTTCTGCTGGTCAGTCCTCTGCTAAGTCTTCGGAACAGTTACCCAAGACAGGAGATAAAACCAGCGGTCTTATTTTTGGTATGAGTCTGGTCTTCCTCACTTTGACAGGATTACTGGCAAAACGTGAAAAAAACTAAAGCGATTAGAGGACTAGTTTTTTGAGTGGTAGCTCTTACTTCTCCTCTTTTTTGCGGGAATTGGCTAGAGATACTTTAGTCAAAACAAGATAGATAAGAAATTAATTTTTAAACAGTGTTTCGGTTAAAAATCGGGCACAAAAGAAAGGAGGTCTTATGCCATTGAGGAAAAAAAGTCTAGTAGTCTTGATGGGAGCTTTTGCTCTTGGAATATCTTGGCAAACGATGATGACCGTTTCTGCTGACGAACTGACCGCTAATTCGGCAAATGTGGCGGCTGTAACTGACAGTCAAAGCCAGACCCAAGTACAGGCAGCAACAGCCGGTACGACAGTCTCCACTGATGAGGCAGTAACTCCTGCAGCGCCACCAGCTCAGGCAGAAAGTCAAACCAGTCCAGCGACTGCAGACTCTAGCACTTATGACAGTTCTAATTACGGTGCCAATCTTCCTTATACAGGCTATGAGGCTGAACAAGGAACTTTAGCCAATGGTGCTAAAGAGGAAGCGTCAACAGATGTCGATTCAACTGCAGGAGAAGCTTCTGATCAGAAATATGTCGAACTACCGAATCAAGGGTCTTCCGTCTCTGTTCAGGTCGAAGCCCCAGCCAATGCTATTAATGTTCGCTATACCATTCCTGACGGAACATCTGGTCAATTAGATGTTCAAGTTAATGGGAACAGTGTAGCCAACCTTGATTTATCTTCATCATCAGCTTGGCAATACCTTGATACAGATGTTGAAAATGACAGTCCAACAGCTAATTCACGGGCTCGTTTCCGTTTTGACGAGGTCCATTCCCTTTTGAAAGATATTCAACTGAAAAAGGGAGATACCCTGACCTTGGTCAAAAATTCGGCGGATAACGTTGCCTATGGTATTGACTTCATTGAACTAGAACAGGCTGGCGATCCAATCGCCCAAGCCGATAATGCCATTAGCATTACTTCTAAGGGAGCAGTAGCCAACGATGGTCAGGACGATAGCCAAGCCCTCTTTGCTGCTATTAATGAGGCCAAATCAACGGGACGTCATGTTTATATTCCGGCCGGCCAGTTTGACTTTAATCAAAAAATTGGTGTAGATGCTTCAAACTTGAAAATTTCAGGTGCGGGCATCTGGCACACCCACCTACATTTCACTAGCGACCAAGCTGGTGGAGGTGGTTTTGAATTTAACCACAATGATAATGGTATCGAGTTGAGCGATTTCTTTATGGATTCGAATCTGACCTCGCGTTATCATGAAGCTGCTAACTACAAAGCGATTTCTGGAACTCTAGGCTCTAACTCATCGATCCATGACATTTGGGAACAACACTTCGAATGTGGCATGTGGATTGGTGACTATGATGCCGCTAATATGCATTATACCGACGGTCTTGTTGTGAAAAATGCACGAATTCGCAATAATCTAGCAGATGGTATTAATTTTGCACAAGGAACAAAGAATTCAACTGTAGAAAACTCTAATATCCGCGGTAACGGTGATGATGGCTTGGCTACTTGGTCAAGTATTGATGGTGCGACTAATGCGACCATTGCCGAAAATAATAAATTCCTCCACAACACTATCGAGCTTGGCTGGCGTGCCGGAGGAATTGGTATCTTTGGTGGCAAGGGCCACGAAGTTGCTAACAATCTGATTAAGAACAACATTGCCGGTGCCGGTATTCGTTTGAGCACCGTCTTTGCAGGTCATAACTTCGATACCAATGATACCGGAATTAACATTCATGATAACCTCCTTTGGAAGACTGGCACAACCAGTGACCTTTATCGTCAACCACGTAGTGCTATTGATCTCCAAACCCAGAGAGGAGATATCAAAAATGTTGTCATCACTGATAATAAAATTTTAAATTCTGTAACGAAGGCCTACAGTGCTACTGACGGTCAAGGAACAGAAAATGTTCGCTTTGTAAATAATAGTGTTGATGATCAGGCGCACCTTGAAAGCCCTAAGCCAGTAGAGCCAAGTGTGACACCAGCACCGACAGAAAACGATCAACCATCTCAACCTTCTGCTCAAGCTCCAGCCGATCAACCAGCGCCAATGGCAGAAGCACAACCTCAAGCAGAAGAAGTACCTAAACCAGAGGAGCAACTGGAAGCTGATACACTAAATCAGCCAACTGACCAACCAAACGATGAGCCTGTTCAGCCTGATGCCAATCAACCATCTGATCAACCCAAAGATCCAGAGGTATCAGAACAGGATCCGGCCCAGCCTGCTACGCCAGCGCCATCAGAGCCTTTGGCCAATCAGGAAGCCCCAGCCCCAGCAGCTGATGAACCTGTGGTTCCTGATAATAGCCAGCCAGAAGCTGATGTAAAACCAGATGCAGATAAGGAACCAGCTAATCCAGATCAGCCAGATGGTAATCAACCTCAAACAGAAGAAGTACCTAAACCCGAGGACCAACCGGAAGCTGATACACCAAATCAACCAATGGGCCAACCAAACGATAAGCCTGTACAGCCAGATGAAAATGACCCATCTGATCAACCCAAAGATCCAGAGGTATCAGAACAGGAACCGGATAAGCCTGCTACGCCAGCGCCATCAGAGCCTTTGGCCAATCAGGAAGGCCCAGCAGCTGATGAACCTGCGGTTCCTGATAATAGCCAGCCAGAAGCTGACGTAAAACCAGATGCAGATAAGGATCCAGCTAATCCAGGTCAGCCAGAAGGTAATCAACCTCAGCCCCAACCGAATCCAGAAGGAGATCAGTCTGATCAACCTCAATTAGAGCCTAATAACCCTGATTCTCAGGATCAATCAAATGGCGATCAGCCTAATCCAGAAGGTAATAATCAATCTGATGAGGCAGATGCAGGTCAGAATGGTTCCGATACTCCAACAGATCAAAATGAAAACGGCGGGGAACAACCGTTACCAGCGCCAGCACCGGAGAATCCTGAAACTGGTCTAACAGAGTTGGTTCCATCAGAACCTGTCCCAGTACCAGATGCTCCAGACTCAGTTAGTCCAGCTCCTCAAGCTGATGCTGATCAACCCCCGCTTGTTAAACAAGCAGATGAGGTAGCGAAAGCGGCTAAAGAAGCCGATGCTGACAATCAAAAAATGCCAGTCATGCCCAAAAATTCGATGACACCGGGAGAAGTTGGACAACCAATCTCTCCGCAAATTCCAGGAGCTAAGAATACAGTTCCTACCAGTTCGAAAAAGAAGAGTAGTTCGGATAATAAAACCCATTCTGTCAAATCAGAAAAAGTTCAAAAACCTAAGTCAGGCCATAAAACAATCGGTATTGTCTTGGTTCTTGGTATCGCTTTTGTTGGTGCAACAGGTCTGCTAGCAAAACGTGGTAAACATCATTAAACGATAAAAAGTTTATTAATGAAATCATTGACTGACATTCCTGCCTAAATAGAAATAGCCTACCAGCTTTACTGGTAGGCTATTTGTCGTCTTAAAATTCCAATCTTTTTGATAAATAATGAACGCAATTTTAAGCAGTATAAGCTATGAAGGCCGTCAGCAGTCAGCTCTTATTTATTTTGGGCTTAGCATCAACGAGCCCCTTAGGAGCAGTCTCCATCAGGGTTAGAAAAGTCTTGGCAAAAACCTCCGGTGGTTCTGGAAAATCCTCAGCTACCCACTCGCCGACCAGTGCAAAAATGTAGTTAATCACGATTTTAATCATACTGGGTGTCATTAAGGGACTGTTATTGATAATGTGAATATTATCTGCTTCTAAAAGGAGTTGCAGATAACTCTCTTCAAGAAAATTAAAGACATTCCTGTCAATAGAAGTGTGATAGAGGATCCGTGCCTGTATTCGCTTTTGATAGACTTTAGGAATAACATCTCTAGCGACAGCCTCGTAGATAGAATGAATGCTAGGATCAGCAATGCTGCGTTTAAAAGTTTTAAAGACCTCCTCCGTCATGGACGTATGGATATAATCGAAGATCTCATCTACGCTGCTGAAATGTTTTTGGTAAATAGCCTGTCGCGACATGCCAGCTTCTTTGGCAATTTCTGTCATGGTAAGTTTGCTTTTATCTGGATTTTTCGAAGCAATGCGAAATACAGCATTGATGATACTTTCTCTACTACCTTGAACCATAGTCCCTCCTTGTATGAAGCCAATCTTATAAAAAAATTGACAGGCTGTCAAATGTTCTTCCAAACTGGGAAACTCATTGAAGTCAAAATCCTATATTATAAGGATTTTGGACTGCTTCTAGCTTGACATGGTGTCAATTTTTAAGGCTTTTAAAGCGGCTAAAGTTCTCTTATAATATCTAAGGTCGATAAATAAATTAAACAGGGCTGAGACGCTGGGCAAAAAGTGGGCAACTATTTCAGCTTTAGCGGATTATAAGAGTGGGTTATAAAGTCTTCCTAACTGACAAACACCGTCAGTCACTTTCTTATTTTTCTGTTGGAAATTTTCGTCAAGCGAATCGGCCCTTTGTATCTTAATAAAGGAGATATTACCAATGGCTTATATTGAAATGAAACATTCTTTTAAACGTTATCAGATGGGAGACACGGTGATTGTTGCTAACAACGACATTACCTTTGAGATTGAAAAAGGGGAATTAGTGATTATTCTCGGGGCTTCTGGTGCAGGCAAGTCGACGGTTCTCAATATCCTAGGCGGTATGGACAGCAATGACGAAGGACAGGTTATCATTGATGGAACAGATATAGCTAATTTCAACTCCAAACAGCTGACAGATTACCGGCGGACAGATGTTGGTTTTGTCTTTCAATTTTATAACCTGGTCCCAAATTTGACGGCCAAGGAAAATGTCGAGCTGGCTTCAGAGATTGTTACTGACGCCCGCGATGCTGCTGCAACTTTAAGAGAAGTTGGTTTAGAACAGCGCCTTGATAATTTTCCAGCCCAGCTTTCGGGTGGAGAACAGCAGCGGGTTTCCATCGCTCGAGCTGTGGCTAAAAATCCCAAGATCTTGCTCTGTGATGAGCCAACGGGAGCGTTGGATTACCAGACAGGGAAACAGGTCTTGCAGATTCTGCAGGATATGTCTCGCAAGCAAGGAGCAACCGTTATCATCGTGACCCACAATTCAGCTCTAGCCCCGATCGCCGATCGGGTTATCCACATGCACGATGCCAAGGTTAGCAGTATTGAAATCAACGACTATCCTCAAGATATCGCTAGTCTGGAATACTAGGAGGCCGAATCATGAAGAAAATATTTTGGAAGGACATTTGGAAGTCGTTCACAGGCTCTAGCGGTCGTTTTATTTCCATTATGACTCTGATGTTCCTAGGCGCTTTTGCCTTGGTTGGTCTCAAGGTGACTACCCCTGATATGGAGCGAACGGCTAGTGACTATTTGCAGAACCACCATACCATGGATCTCTCAGTTATTGCTAGCGCTGGCTTCAGTCAGACGGACCAACGAGAGCTAGATAAGATCAAAGGAGCCAAGGTCGAATATGGCTACATGTCAGATGTCAGCATCAAAGGAAAAGACGATGCAGTGCGGATCTTTTCCAAAACTGATACATTATCGTCTTACAAGTTAGTATCAGGAAAACTGCCTGACAAGCCTGATCAGATAGCTCTGTCATCGTCTCTAAAAAAGGATTATCGGCTAGGCGATAAGATTAACTTCACTCAAAAATCACAAGGCATCCTAAAACATACAACTTACAAGATTGTAGGTTTTGTTAATTCTTCTGAGATTTGGTCGACAAAAAATCTCGGAACCTCCACAGCAGGAGATGGCAATTTAGCTGCTTATGCTGTCACGACAGCAGATAGCTTTGAAAGTGCTGTTTACAATCTAGCCCGCTTACGCTATCAGGATTTACAAACCTTGAATCCTTATTCTGCTACCTACAAGAAGAAATTGGAGGAAAAACAGGAAGTTCTAGATGAAATCCTGAAGGATAACGGGAAACAGCGATTAGCCGCTATTAAAAAAGACAAACAAGCAGCTCTTGCTCAATCCCAATCTCAGATCAACCAAGCTAAGAATCGACTGGAAGCGCAAGAGCAGCAGTTGGTTTACCTAAGCGGTCAGCAATTGCAGGCTGCGGAGGCTGCTATAAGTCAAGGCAAGACCAAGCTGGCTAAAAGTCAGGCCAGTATCCAAAACGCTCAGGCCGCCCTCAGAGCAATGCCAACTCCTAGCTACAGCTCTTACAGCCGTACGACTCTACCCGGAAGTAACGGTTATCGGACCTATGGTGATATCAGTCGTAATATCGATCACATCGGTGACATCTTTCCCGTTGTTCTCTATCTGGTGGCTGCCTTAGTGACTTTTACGACCATGACTCGCTTTGTCAATGAAGAGCGCAACAACGCCGGTGTTCTAAAGGCTCTGGGCTACTCCGATGGCGATGTGCTTAAGAAATTCGTCATCTATGGGCTTGTTGCCGGCTTATTGGGAACCCTTATTGGTGTTCTGGGTGGGCATTATCTGTTACCTTATATCTTGACTCAGAATCCTGCAAAATTGACAACATTGGGCCGGCCGCATTTTTATTTTTACTGGTCTTATACTGTTTTATCCCTGCTCTTAGCCCTTATCAGTGCCGTTTTGCCAGCTCTTCTGGTCGCTAGACGAGAATTAGGAGAGAAACCTGCCCAGCTCTTGCGCCCTAAACCCCCAGTCAGTGGCTCTAAGATTCTACTAGAGCGAATCAGTTTTATCTGGCGGCGCTTGAGCTTCACCCAAAAGGTTACGATCAGAAATATCTTCCGCTACAAACAGCGCATGGTCATGACCATCTTTGGTGTTGTCGGCTCTGTAGCTCTACTCTTTGCAGGTTTGGGGTTGCAATCGTCCTTAGGAAAAATCGTAGAGCGCCAGTTTAATCAGCTGACCCCTTACGATATGCTGATTCTGCGCAATGAACAGGCCAGCAGAGCCGAGAGTCAGCAAGTCGATGACTACTTGCATTCTGATCAGGTAAGGGACTATCAATCCCTCCATGCGCAAACCATAGATGAAAAAATCAGCGGTCAAGATGAGAAGAAAAGCATTACCATCATGTCAACGGACCAAAAAGATTTTGGATCCTTTATCCGCCTGCGTGATCCCAAAACTGATCAATCGCTTGATCTGGATCATAAAGGTGCTTTAATCTCCAAAAAATTAGCAGCTTATTATGGTGTCAAAAAAGGAGAGACGTTCTCTGTAAAAGATGATCAGGGCCATTCTTACACTATTAAGGTAGCGGGGCTAGTAGATATGAATGTTGGCCACTACATCTTTATGTCGGATAGTTACTACCAAAACGTTTTTGGCAAAAAAGCAACTCATAATGGTGAACTGATTAAGCTGAAGGATAGCTCCCAGTCAGATATTTCTAAGCAATCTAGTCATTTGTTGAATTTAGCAGGTGTTACTTCTCTGACGCAAAACTCATCCATGATTACGATGGTGAAGACAGCCGTTAATGGTCTCAATGCCTCCATGACGATTCTTATTGTGGTATCTATTGCTCTAGCCATTGTTATCCTCTATAATCTGACCAATATTAATGTTGCCGAACGAATTCGGGAGCTCTCAACCATCAAGGTTCTGGGATTTCATAGCCGAGAGGTCATGATGTATATCTATCGCGAAACCATCTTGCTATCGGTGATTGGCATGATTCTAGGTCTGGTCGGTGGTTATTATCTCCATGGTGTGATTATTGCCATGATGAGCCAAGATACAGTTTATCCTACTCAGGTAGATCCTTATGTCTATCTAGTGCCTCTGGCAGTGATTACCTTTATCTTAATCGTTCTGGGCTGGGTCGTCTATCATCGTTTGAAAAACGTCGATATGCTGGAAGCCCTCAAATCAGTAGATTAGAATTTTGAAAAGAAAAGTTTCTCGTTTATCAAGCTATCTTTCGCGTTATCCAACTAATCAAGCTAATTAAATGTATAAAAAATGCTGGGCAAAACTCGCCCAGCATTCTTATTTTAAAATAGACTCTTGGCGCAACGGTTGGAAGCAAGATTTGTTGGCTACGCCAAGAAGTATTACCCCTGCACAGAGAGTGGGAGTGAAACGGTCTGGGGAGAGACCGTTTCAGGTCACCACCTTAAAACTAGGACGTGGTGAAAACCAAAATTTTCATTTTTTAAGTTGATTCCGCTCCCTTTAATCGGCGTCCTTATTTCTTTGAAAGATATCTTCAACCTGTAAGTTGAAAACTTCTGCGATTTTGAAGGCTAATTCCAGTGAGGGATTGTAACGATTATTTTCCAAATGCAGGATGGTTTCCCTGCGAACGCCTACGGCATCTGCTAGGTCCTGTTGGGTCATTTGCGCTTTTTCGCGTATTTCTTTTAAATTAGTAATAATTTTAGCCATACCTAATCACCCTTTTCAAAAATCCAGAAGCAGACATCAAAAAGGTTGAGCAAAGCGCCAAGATAGATAAGCAGAGCTCCTGGTGTCAGAGAGAAAGGAAACCAGCTGGTGATGATTGTCAGACCAAGGAGCGAGCCGATCATTAAGACCAGACATAAAGTCGCTGCCTTGGCTAAATCTTGGTAAAAGCGCTCATCGGGTCGCTCTATGGTTTTTTTTAAGCAGAAATAGCCACCAAGAAGCAAGAGCAAAAAGAACATTCCGCCAATAAAAAGCTGTTTAATCCAAGCAGGTTGGCTGTCAGGAGTTAAAATCCCAATGCCTAAAGTGTAGACAGCCATAGCAAAAAAGATTGTGGGCAAATAGATTTTTTCTGTCAGACCGAACCCCTGCTCTTTCCTGCTGATTGGGCTTACTTTAGACATAAGGCCAAATACTAGAATTTCAAAGAGGCTGACAAGCGTAAAAATAAGCCTCTTAATCCAAACTGGATGACTGGCCGGAGTCAAAAAATAGACGAGGATTAAGAGGGGGAGCCAGATCCAGTAAAGCCATTTCTTATTTTTAAGTATGGTTGGCCTCCCTGTCTTTTCTTAACTGATACCTCAATCCCCAGAGACCCAATAAATCTCCGATGATTGCGGCAAGGAGGACAAAATAAGCGAGCGGACGATTGAAACCGAGGCTAGCGAAAACCCCAAAGGCGATGCCAGCCGTCGTAGTGGCCATAGAAATAAGGACAGGCCATTTATAATTACCAGTTTTTTGCATAATAACCACCTGCTTTCTAAATAATTGATTTGATGGAGGATTTGTTAGAAATACCTCACCTCTTTACATTATAAATATATCACATTTTCCGGTTGGGGACAAGATAAAATGTGATTTATTTCTAACTTTTTGACAAAAAGAAAACTAATCCTATAAAGGAAGGCTTAGGGGGTGTTATTGTATGAGAACGGGGAGAGGGACAGAAATTAATAAATCGTTATAAAATAGTGATGATGCTTGCTTTTTGCTCTCCTGTATATAGTTAACAGTCCAGTGGACTGTTTAAAAAGGCCGAGAATGTGAGGACTCCCAGCCATTGAATCAAACTGTTTCGTCTAAAATAGTTAACACTATATGCGATCTTTAGAGATTACAAGATTCTATGAGTAAGAGTGGGGAGTTGCCTTAGTCATATCACCTCTAAGGCTCTTGTCTTTTCCGCCTAGCAAAATCTACGAAGTGAAACTTCTCAAGCAAATGTCGGCTTTCCGTAAATTGGAACTGCTGGCCGTCAGCCAAATAAACACGGGATCTGACAGATACAACATGGTGTTCGGCGCCCACATCAAGCCAAATTTTATCCTGATTGGTCATCTGCTCGATGGTAATTTCTTTTTTAGCCCCCTCAATAGAAAGGTGTAGTTGGTTCTCCAAGTAATCATAGATCGAGCGCTGGGCAATCTCCTTGGTCATCTGCTTAACGCAATCAATCAGTAGGTAGTCAATATCAACCACCGAAGCTGTGCCATTGACAAGGCGTTGCCGTATGATACGCCAAACCTGTTTGCTGGCGGGAAAACCTGTGAGCTCCTGTAATTTTTGATCGACAATCAGTCGATCTAAGGCTAGAACTTTAGTCTGAGAGTCCATTCCTAAAGTATTGACTAGCTCCTGGTAACTGGTTAAATGAGACACCGGAAAATTAAAGTGTTGATGGCGCAGCACCAGCGTCTGTCTTCCTTGAGATTTTTGGACCAGCCCCGCCTTTTCTAGCAATTTTAAAGCTTTCCGGATCGTATCGCGGCTGACTTGATAGGTCTTCGTTAGGGTATTTTCACTAGGCAATGCGGTCTCAGGGGGATAGAGCCCTTCTGCAATTTTACTCTCCAAATCTTGAAAAACTTCTTGATATTTTTTCATCAATAATTCTCCTATAAGATATAAAACCGTTAAACATTCCCAAGAAAAATAAGAAACCTGACGAAAAATTGGTAAGATTCTAGGACAGTGAATCTTTTCTCACAGAAGAACAGTATATCTAATTAACTCGGCTTGTTTTTAGTTTACCATACAAGTTAGGAAAAAAGGTTAAAAAATCAAAGAAATTTTCCAGACAAGTTGCATGAGCATAGCCTGATAGGATAAAATGAAAGCGCAAACAGAAAAAAGGGGCAAGCATAACAATCACTACTACTCAATCGCTGATGTTGTTATCTTGGCTGTCAGCTTGGCAAGCGAGCAATAGTTGGTTAGAAGTTGAAATGATATTAATCATGGTAGTCTATTGACTGCATGCTGAGAGGTCATAAGGATTCGTCTTGCAATAGCTTTATTGACGATTTCGATAGCTTATAACCCTACTGTTACAATCCTCAATTTGTATGTAAACAATCTTTATCATAAAAGGAGTCAACATGGGAAAATTTGAACAAGATGCCCGCGAAATGCTGGAAGCAATCGGGGGCAAAGAAAATGTTGCCGCAGTTACCCACTGCGCAACTCGTATGCGTTTCGTCTTAAATGATGAAAGTAAGGCGGATATTGAACGCTTAGAATCCATTCCAGCTGTCAAAGGAACCTTTACCAACGCTGGACAATTTCAAGCCATCATCGGTAATGATGTACCGATTTTCTACAATGATTTTACGGCTGTTTCAGGAATTGAAGGTGTTTCTAAGGAAGCGGCTAAAACAGCAGCTCAGAAAAATCAAAATTGGCTGCAGCGATCATTATCCATGCTGGCAGAAATCTTTACGCCGATTTTACCTGCCATCATCGTTGGTGGTCTGATTCTCGGCTTCCGCAATATCTTGGAGGGGGTTCAGTGGTCAGCTCTTGATGGCAAGACCATTGTAGAGGTTTCTACCTTCTGGCATGGGATTAATGATTTCCTCTGGCTGCCGGGTGAAGCTATCTTCCAATACCTGCCAGTAGGAATTACTTGGTCGGTCAGCCGCAAGATGGGGACCAGCCAAATATTGGGAATTGTCTTGGGGATCTGTTTGATTTCGCCTAACCAATTGCTTAATGCCTATGATTTTGCTTCAACTTCAGCGGCTGAGATTGCTTCTAAATGGACTTGGGATTTCGGTTTCTTTACCGTTGAAAAAGTCGGGTATCAAGCTCAGGTTTTACCTGCCCTCTTAGCTGGTTTATCCCTAGCTTATCTGGAACGCTTCTGGCGCAAACATATTCCAGAAGTTGTCTCTATGATTTTTGTACCATTCTTATCCTTAATGCCAGCCTTGATTTTGGCTCATACAGTTTTGGGGCCAATCGGTTGGACTATCGGTAAGGGAATTTCTTTCGTCGTTCTGGCTGGTTTAACGGGTCCTGTTAAATGGCTCTTTGGTGCTCTCTTCGGTGCCCTCTATGCACCGCTTGTTATCACAGGTCTTCATCACATGACCAATGCCATTGATACCCAATTGGTGGCAGATAGCGGAGGTACAGGTCTCTGGCCGATGATTGCCCTCTCTAATATTGCCCAAGGTTCAGCTGTTCTTTCTTATTATTGGATGAATCGCCATAATGAACGTGAAGCACAAATCTCTCTACCTGCTGCTATCTCAGCTTATCTGGGGGTCACTGAACCAGCTCTCTTTGGGGTCAATTTGAAATACATCTATCCATTTATCGCCGGAATGATTGGCTCTTCTATCGCTGGTCTTCTCTGTACGACTTTCAATGTTACGGCTAATGCCATCGGTATCGGTGGTTTGCCAGGAATTTTGTCTATTCAGGCTAAATATATGATCATCTTTGCCTTCCTGATGATTGTCGCTATCGTTATCCCGTTTGCTGTAACCATATTTTTCCGCAAGGCAGGTTTCTTTACCAAGACAGAAGATGCAACTGTTAAGGCTCCTCAAGTTGATGCCGTTGCAGAAGCTAAGAAAACAACAGAAGTTGAAAGCGGTACCTTGATTACAGTTCACAGTCCGCTTCAAGGGACAGTAGATGTGCTAAGTCAGGCACCTGACCCAGTCTTCGCCCAAGGGGTAATGGGACAAGGAGTCGTGATTGAACCAAGTGAGGGGGAACTAGTTGCTCCTGTGGATGCTACTATTTCTGTGCTATTTCCAACCAAACATGCGGTGGGTCTAGTGACTGATCAAGGTTTGGAAATGCTTATACATATTGGTATGGATACAGTTAACTTAGATGGAGAAGGTTTCACGGCTCATGTTAACCAAGGAGACCAAGTCAAAGCAGGCGATAAACTCATCAGCTTTGATATTGAAACCATCAAAGCCGCTGGCTACCCTGTTTCAACACCGGTTATTGTGACTAATCAAAATGACTTCCAAACAGATGCTCTAGGCAGCTTACCACATGATGTCAAACGTGGTGATGATATCCTAACAGCAAGTAAACTATAAGATACAAAGTCGTTAAGCACTCCAAAGGAATTTAGGAAATGGAGTGACGATTCATTAAGAATCAAGCAACATTTATCTAATTCCACTGGAGTGTAGGCGTGTTCAATTAATAAGATACAAAGCCATTAAGCACTCCAAAGGAATTTAGGGAGCTTAACGAAAAATCTCTAAAGATTCTAGAAGAGCGAGTCTAATTTCACAGAGTCGTAGGTGTATTCAGTTAATTAAGATACAGCAGAGGCTTGTTATCTAAGTGCTTTGCACTTGATAACAAACGCCAATCACTATGGTGAATTGGCGACCTCTCCTACTAATTTCGTTTGGTTAGTAAAATCGACTAACCAAACTTCGTGTCGCAAGGGCGTAAAAAGTGATGAAGATTTTAGAAAGGTGACGCCGTGTGCTGACACACAAGGAAGCTTATCTAAATCCTGAGCTTTTAGCCCGTGTTCAGTTAAAGCAGATACGCAGAAGCTTGCTATTTAAGGACTCAGTACTGATAACAGGCACCAGAGCGATCTGTCTACTTCTTCTGTTAATTTCGTTTGGTTAGTAAAATCACCTAAGCCAAATGTTGTGTCGCAAAGAGATAATTGGCTTTAGCGAAAATTCCTGACAGACAAGTAGAGATTTACTGTCTAAGTTCAAACGGCTATCTCAGTAGGTGCGTTTTATTAGAATTACATTGAAAATGTAATATAATAGACTAAAAAGTTATTGTAAACATAGAGGGGCTGAGACTTTTGTTTCAACCTCTCTAACTATGTAAAAAGGGGAATATATGACATTTGATAAAAGAAAAGTCGTCTATCAGATTTATCCAAAATCTTACAAAGACACTACAGGTAACGGTGTAGGAGATTTACGAGGAATTATTGAAAAATTACCTTACCTAGCCGATCTAGGTATTGATATGATTTGGCTTAATCCTTTCTATCCAAGTCCTCAGCGTGATAATGGTTATGATATTTCCGATTATACCGCTATTAATCCTGATTTTGGAACCATGGACGACTTTGAAGAAATGGTAGCCACTGCTAAGACTTACAATATAGACTTCATGTTGGACATGGTTTTTAACCACTGTTCTACTGAACATGAATGGTTCCAGAAGGCCTTGGCTGGCGATCCCTACTATCAAGACTTTTTTATCCTAAGAGACACCCCCACTGATTGGCAGTCTAAATTTGGCGGTTCAGCTTGGTCGCCTTTTGGTAATACTGGTCAATACTATCTCCATCTTTTTGATAAAACTCAGGCTGACCTTAACTGGCGTAATCCCAATGTACGTGAAGAGCTCTTCAAGGTTGTTAACTTCTGGCGAGGCAAAGGGGTCAAAGGTTTTCGATTCGATGTTATCAACTTAATCGGTAAAGATGAGATCCTGATTGACTGCCCAGTCGATGATGGCAAACCGGCCTATACAGATAAACCCATCGTTCATGACTATTTAAAAATGCTCAATCAAGCCAGCTTTGGTCAAGATGATGATAGCATGACTGTGGGTGAAATGAGCTCTACCACTATTGAAAATTGTCTGCTTTATTCAGCCGAAGACCGTCATGAATTGTCTATGACTTTCAATTTTCATCACCTCAAAGTTGATTATAAAGATGGTCAAAAATGGAGCCTTATACCCTTTGACTTTGAAACTCTCAAAGACCTCTTTCATACTTGGGGCGAAAAAATGAGTAAAGCCAATGGTTGGAGTGCTCTTTTCTGGAATAATCACGATCAGCCGCGTGCCCTCAACCGTTTTATTGATATTAAGAACTTCCGCAACGAAGGTGCCACCATGCTAGCAGCCAGCATTCACCTTTCTCGCGGCACCCCTTATATCTATATGGGAGAAGAAATTGGTATGCTTGATCCCGATTTTGACAGCATGGATGACTATGTGGATGTTGAGAGTATCAATGCCTATCAAATGATGCTGGAACAGGGCAAGACGGCAGAAGAAGCTTTGGATATTATCAAGGCCAAATCACGTGATAACTCCCGTATCCCTATGCAGTGGGATGATTCAGCCAATGCTGGTTTTACAACTGGAACCCCATGGCTTAAGATTGGCAAATCTTATCAAGATATTAATGTAGAGAAGGAGATTTCTGGTAAGATTTATCCATTTTACAAGGAATTGATCCGTCTACGTAAAGAAATGCCGCTGATTGCTGAAGGCAGTTACAGACCAGCCTATAGAGACAGTCGGCAGATTTACGCTTTTGAACGTGAGCTTAATGGAGAGCGTCTCCTTGTTCTCAATAACTTCTATGGCGAAGTGCTGACAGTAGATTTGGCTAGTGCATATCAAAACGGTCAGGTCCTTCTCAGCAATTATGAAAGTGATGGATTAGGAAAGACTATCACTCTTAAGCCTTATCAGACTCTGGCTATTTTAGCCAAAGGCTAAGGTAAATAGGAAAAAGAATAAAAGTAACCATGGCCACCCGTTTAACAGGTGGTCAATTTACGTCACTCCTATCAGAATGAGACAGAATTAAAGTCATAAGTGAGAGTAGGACAGACAGCTATCGTGACCATTTATCTCAGTTTTAACTGGATATAAAATCTAATTAATTGTACAGAAACTGTGATGACACCTATTCTTATAGGAAATTGATTCTTGTGTTTCTCCTAATTTTTCTGATAAAACCTTTTCGCAATACAAACCTTCCCATAGCTTATGCTTGACTTAGAGTTAACTCCAAGTGATACACTACTATCGTCGTTAGAGTCTTTTGAAGACTTGCAATCTTAATGTTGAGAAAGGAAATGTATATGTTTGATTACACACTTGCCAATGGTCAAAAAATTCCTGCTATTGGTTTTGGAACCTGGCAGACACCGGATGGTGATGTAGCTGAAAGTTCTGTGAAAGCTGCTATTGAGGCTGGTTACCGTCACATCGATACAGCTGCTATTTATGGCAATGAGGAGTCAGTTGGCCGTGGTATCAAAGCTGCTGGAGTGCCTCGTGAAGAGCTTTTCATTACAACTAAATTGTGGAATAGCAACCACTCATACGAAGCTGCCAAGGCTGCAATCGATGAGTCTATCGCTAAGCTAGACTGCGATTATTTGGATCTTTACCTGATCCACTGGCCAAATCCAAAAGCCTTCCGTGATAACTGGAAAGAAGCTAATGCTGGCGCATGGCGTGCCATGGAGGAAGCTGTAGAAGCTGGTAAAATCAAGTCTATTGGTGTTTCTAACTTCTTACAGCACCACTTGGATGCTCTGCTTGAAACAGCTAAAATCAAGCCTGTCATCAACCAAATCTACCTCAGCCCAAGTGTCCAACAAAAAGAGTTGGTGGCTTACAATAATGCCCATGACATTCTCAGTGAAGCATACAGCCCACTTGGAACTGGTAAAATCTTTAGCATTGACTCCCTCAAAGAACTAGCAGCTAAATATAATAAAACGGTTGCCCAAGTCGTTCTTCGCTGGAGCCTGCAAAAAGGATTCTTACCATTGCCAAAATCAGTCCATGAAGATCGTATCGTCGAAAATTTCCAAGTCTTCGACTTTGAATTAACAGCTGATGATATGGCAGTTATCGATGCCCTCGAAGGCCAAGCAGGAGAAGCACCAAAACCAGATGAAGTAAACTTCTAATGAGGCTAGAAAATCATATACGAAAAGTGTTCTGAATTAATCAGAGCACTTTTTTATTTTCCAAATATATCGTATAACGATATAAGGAGGAAATATGAGAACACAAGCATTAACAGAAGCAGTTTACTATATCTTGTAGTCCTACTTGAGCCAAAGCATGGCTATGGGATCATGCAGAAAGTTGTCCAAAGGTCGCATCAAGTTGGCAGCTGGCACGCTCTATGGGGTACTAACCAACCTGCAAAAGAAAGGATGGATCGTCCTCGTGTCCGAAGAAATCAAAGAACGCAAGAAAAAAGAGTATTTGATTACTGAACGAGGTAAAAAGACCTTAGAGGCAGAAATCAATCGTTTAGAAGAACTGGTCGATAATGGCCATAAGTATTTGAACAAATAGGAGATGAAAGATGAAGAGAAAAATAACGAAGTGGAAATTTTTTGGATCCGGTGATTTTCAAAAAGAAGAAGACTGGCTCAATAACATGAGTGCGCACGGTTGGGTTTTTGTAAAGCACAAGGGTGCATATAGGTATATCTTTGAGCCTTGTCAGCCTTCTCAGTATACTTATCGTCTGGATTACTTTGGCCGCAAGAGTAAGAAAGAAGTGGCAGACTACATTGGGCTTGTCCAAGAGACAGGAGCTGATTGTGTCGAGCAATTTAATAAGTGGGGTTATTTCCGACATACGGATCCTGATTTCAAGCTTTACTCAGATAGCGCTTCAAAACGAAGATTTTTAAATGAAATTTTGTCAGTATTAATGATGTTTATTCTGGGTCTAATATACTCTTTATGGAATCTACCACCACGATCACTTATTTGGATCCTGTGTGGTTTAACCTCATTTCTCATTTTGAGTCAAATCATCAGGATTCAGCGCCTCAAGCATGACCTCAAAAAATCTAGCCAACCAGATATCTTTGAAGATGGTGAGGTGTAGAGCACTTATTTTATGCAAGGCTTCCTACCTCTAGGGATAAGCTTTTCTTAAAGGTAAAAAGAATAGTTTCGAGACAGGAACTATTCTTTTTATTTGTTAGCTGGAGTAAACCTCCCAAATAGATAAATATTTTATATATTTATATTGACATCTCCAAACAATAGCAGTATATTTTATATATAAAAAAATTATATATGAATAGATAAATATAAACATGGAAGTGATGCGACTTACAAGTGTCAATAAACGTTTGCCTTAAATGCTAGGAGGTAACCTTATGCAATATCGAGTTAAAACTTACTTAGTTTGGACTTTTATATGGACTTGGGGATTTTGGGGATTGGCTATTGTGCTGAAGCGATTAGGGTATGATACTGGCTACATGCTTATGCCCCTGATGATTGTAGCCAGTTTTGGACCATTTTTAGGAGCCAAATCTGCTCTTAATCTGACATGGAGGGACCTTCCACGTTTTCTATTCTCAGGAACTATAACTTCTTGGAAACTTTTGTTACCTTTTATTGGATTATTGATCTTAAGCTCGTTTTTGTTATCAGGCGGTGACCCTGTCGGTCATGCCCCGTTATGGTTGTTGCCGATTGATTGGGCGATCAATATCATTATTATTGCCCTAATTGGAGGTGGCAACGAAGAGCCTGGTTGGCGTGGCTTCTTGCAGCCGGAATTGGAAAAAGTCATGCATGTTCCCTTAGCAACATTCTTGGTAGCTGTGATTTGGACGATTTGGCATCTGCCCTTGTGGTGGTTGGATAGAGGGCAAAATTCTTTCTTGGTATTTTTTGTCAGTGTGCTCTTTATGGCATTGTGGCTAGCCGCTTTACGCCGAGCGGGAGGGTCTGTCCTCATCTGTGTCCTATTTTATGCTGCCGTTAATCGTATTCCTATTACTTTCAATGGTGTTTATGGACTTTTGTCTGTAGGCGATACACACCAAATTTCAGTCCCTTATTTGGTTTTGGGTTTATTCCTCCTGACAGGCTATAGTCTATTTTTGATTGCAAAGAAGATGTAATAGGTACAAATGATCAAAAGTCCTAATTTTGGGACATTTTTGTTACAATAGAGCCATTGATAAATTAAAGGAGATTATTATGGTACGTTTACAAGATGATTTTTTTGAAGCGGTCAATGGTGAATGGGAAAAGACGGCTGTGATTCCCGATGATAAGCCCCGTACTGGCGGTTTTTCTGATCTGTCCGATGAGATTGAAGCTTTGATGTTGGCGACCACAGATGAGTGGTTAGCGGGTAAAAATTTACCTAGCGACCAGATTCTAACTAACTTTGTTAAGTTCCACAAATTAGTAGCCGACTATGATCAACGCGAGGCTCTAGGTGTAGCTCCTGTTTTGCCTTTGATTGAAGAGTATCAGGATTATAATTCTTTTTCGGAATTCGCCAAAGACGCTGGTAAACTAGAAATGCAGGGCAATCCCAATCTCTTGCCATTCAGTGTTTCACCTGATTTTATGGATGCTAGAACTAATGTTCTCTGGGCAGAAGCACCAAGAACTATCCTGCCAGATACCACCTACTACGCAGAAGGTAATGAGAAGGGCAAGGAACTCCTCGCCTTATGGCGCAAATGCCAAGAAGATCTCCTGCCTAAGTTTGGTTTCTCAAATCAAGAGATTGCTGACATGCTGGACAAGATTTTAGAGCTTGATGCTAAATTGGCCAAGTACATTCTCTCTAACGAGGAATCTTCAGAGTATGCTAAGCTTTACCATCCTTACAGCTGGACCGATTTCACCAAGTTAGCTCCTGAATTGCCTCTAGATGCTATCTTTATGGATATCTTAGGCCAAGTTCCAGACAAAGTTATTGTACCTGAAGAACGCTTCTGGACTAATTTTGCAAAAGACTATTACAGTCAAGCTAACTGGCCGGCCCTTAAGGCTGTTTTGGTTCGCTCTGCAGCCTTTTCTTATAATTCCTACCTAACCGATGAGATTCGTGTGATGTCAGGAGCCTTTGGGCGTGCCCTTTCAGGGACTCCGCAAGCCATGGACAAGAAAAAAGCAGCCTACTATTTGGCCCAAACACCTTATAATCAAGCTATCGGCCTCTGGTATGCTGGTGAAAAATTCTCTCCTGAAGCCAAATCCGACGTAGAAACTAAGGTTGCAACCATGATTGAAGTTTACAAAGAGCGTTTATCTAAGAATGATTGGCTCCAAAAGGCTACGATTGACAAGGCTATCACCAAGCTCAATGCTATTACGCCACACATTGGCTACCCTGAAAAATTACCAGAAACCTACGAGAAAAAGGTTATTGATGAAAACTTGTCTCTGGTAGAAAATGCTCAAAAGCTGGCTCAAATTTCTATTGCCCATGCTTGGAGCAAGTGGAACCAGCCGGTAGACCGCAGTGAGTGGCACATGCCTGCCCACATGGTCAATGCTTACTATGATCCACAGCAGAATCAAATTGTTTTTCCAGCAGCTATCCTGCAAGCGCCATTTTACTCACTGGAGCAAAGCTCATCGGCTAATTACGGTGGTATCGGAGCTGTCATCGCTCACGAAATTTCCCACGCTTTTGATACCAATGGCGCTTCATTTGACGAAAACGGCAGTCTCAAGAACTGGTGGACTGAAGAAGATTATGCAGCTTTCCAAAAGCGCACAGATAAGGTGGTTAAACAGTTTGACGGTATTGACTTTGCTGGCGGCAAGATTAATGGAAAGTTAACTGTCTCAGAGAATGTTGCTGACTTAGGCGGTCTGGCCTGTGCTTTAGAAGCAGCTAAAAAGGATACAGATTTTTCAGCCAAGGATTATTTCATTAACTTTGCTACCATCTGGCGGATGAAGGCAAGGGAAGAATACCTACAACTCCTGATTTCCATTGATGTTCATGCTCCAGGTAAGCTCCGTACTAATGTCCAAGTGGCTAACTTTGATGACTTCTTTAGTACCTTTGAAATCAAAGAAGGTGATGGCATGTGGCGAGCTCCAGAGGAACGAATTCTTATTTGGTAAATTTTTTCTCACTCAGTAACAGTTATTAAGGCCATTTTAAGTGATCTCAATTATACTGTAGTTAATCCTAAATAAACTTTTCTTTTTCATAATCTCCGGGAAGTGCCTGACCATTTGGTCAGGTTCTTTCTTTGTATCTAAAAGAGGCTCTTTGTCAACCGTAGTGGGTGACTTATAGCTAAGCACGAGAGGAGATAAATTTTGTCTTCTCTTTTTCTATGTTCAAAGCGAGGTAAATGCGTTTTTTTAAGCTGTCGAAGTTTCTGAATCCAAACGCATTGCGCTTGATGTCTTTGATGAGTTTGTTAGTAGCTTCTAACTTGGCGTTAGAATAAGAAAGTTCAATGGCATTGGTAATAAAATCCTTATAGCGACTGACAGTGTTCAAAGCAACTTTGAAGGTGTGATTGAGATACGGTAACGTATCATAGATGAGGTCAAAAAATTGCTTGGTATTCTTCTCCTGCAAGTGAAAAAGGAGCAGCTGGTAAAGGTCATAATAGCCTTTTAGTTCAGGGACTAGCTTGACTATCATCTTATTGAGACATTGTTTAGGCGTCAGCGTTTCTCTAAAAGTCCGAGAGTAGAAAGTGTTAAAAGAAAGTTTCCGGCTATCTTTTAGAATGAGCTTCCAGTGATATTTAAGAGCGCGGTATTCAAGGGATTTCTTATCCCATTGATTCATGATCTGAACTCTTGTTTGATTGAGCGCACGACTCATGAGCTGGACAATATGAAAGCGATCGAGGACAATTTTAGCTTTAGGAAATAGTCGTTTAATGAGAGGAATGTAACTTCCGGACATATCGACCGTGACGACTTTGACCCTATTTCTGGCTTCCTTAGAGTACTTAAAGAAATGATTTCGAATGGTTGCTTGTCTTCTGTTATCGAGAATAGTGATGATTTTCTTGGTCTTGAAATCTTGAGCGATGAAAGCTAGTTTGCCTTTTTGATAAGAGAATTCGTCCCAGGAGAGAACTTCTGGTAACGTGGCGTAATCCTCTTGGAAATGACATTGGTTGAGCTTGCGATAGACGGTAGAGGTAGAGACAGCCAACTTAGAAGCGATATGGGTTAAAGCTTCTCTATTGAGTAATAGCTGAGCCACCTTCAGTCTCACCATCTCAGAAATTTGGCAATTTTTCTTAACAAGATTGGTTTCAGATACAGTGACTTTACGACAGACTTTGCATTGAAATCGTCTCTTTTTCAAACGAATGAGACTAGGGAAGCCACCAATTTCGATAAAGGGGATTTTAGAAGGCTTTTGGAAATCGTATTTGATCTGTTTTCCTCTGCAATGTCTGCATTTCGGAGGGGGATAGGCAAGAGTTGCCATGACGTCGATATGAGTATTGTGCTTAATGACATGATTTAAGGTAATATTTTTATCTTTGATTCCGATGAGTTGTGTGGTATGATTGAGGTGTTCCATAAGAGTCTTTCTAATGAGTTGTTTGAACGCTTTTCATTATAAGTCTTGGGGGACTTTTTTTGTACTCAAAAAGCCCTATAACTTCCTAAGTGGAGTTACCCACTACAGAAATTATAGAGCCCTAAAAGAACAACTTTTAATGACTTATAGCGTTACATCAGTATCTGTCAGCCCAGATTCATTGTGTATCGCAGGCCATCGCACTTTTAAATGCCAAGAAGAAAGAATTTTAATTTAGCTGATTCTATCAGTAGGCGCAAGACCTAATGCAGCTTTGCTGACTTAACCCGACTTGTTCTAGATTATCACTTTAATCATAGAAAAATGCCCAGCCAAAAGCTGAGCATTTTTAAATTTTATTGTTGGTTGAGTTCATCTACCAAGTCTCTAACCTTTTTATTGTAATTGTCAATTCTGGGTAAGTTATATTGACTTTGCAGGCTGGTAAGTCCTGTTGAATTGGAAGGATCCAAGGTCGTCCCATCTGCTAGGTTGACCTGATAGGAGCCGTCTTCGTAAGTTGTCAAAGAAATTCCCGTAGCAGTGGTTAGGAAGTAAGTTTCATCTGCATAGGTTCTTGCTTCAGCCCCATCTTTAGTCTTGAAATCATAAGTATTATCAGCATAAGTAGTTAATACTGAACCGTCTTGATAATTAGCTTTAAGGGTTTGATTTTCATTGACTGTAACTTGAGCTCCCTCCTTGGTCTTATATTGACCAGGCTTAGCTTTAACAATGGTCGTCTCCAGTTGAACAGCCTCATTGCTGCTTGCTGCCGGTTGACTCACTGCCTGACTAGTCGATTCTTGATTAGTCGTAATAGCAGTAGCACTAGTCTTAGCCCGGTTAGGATTGATGATAACAGCTAAAATTGTTGCTACCGCCGTTAACAAGGTTAGATAGGTCAATTTTTTCATAATCATTTATATCTCCTTAAATTGTATTATACTAGAGGCACAAATAGAAGGCAAGAAAAATTTGCAAAAAAGCAAAAATTTAACTTAATCTTAATAAAAAGAAATAAAAAAACAAGACTCAAATACCCTAAACCACAGGTTTAGGGTATTTGGAATATAAATATTAAGGCGGTAGACGGATTTGAACCGACGATCAAGCTTTTGCAGAGCCGTGCCTTACCACTTGGCTATACCGCCTAATAACGAAGACTATTCTATCTTAAAAATGCCACTTCGTCAAGTAGACGGCAGAGTGAATATTAACGATTACAATGATGGATTTTAAATGTTAAATTTATATCTAGCCTTTAACAATCCAAGTTCCTGCCCCTTCTTTAATGGCTGGACCAAGGTTTTGAAAAGAAGTAATGATGGCTTGTCGCTTAGAATTGTTTTCAGTAAAAAGAATAGCTGAAGACACTTTTGGTAGCATACTGCCAGCAGCGAATTGTCCTTGATCAATATAGTTCATCAATTCAGATGTTGTTACTTGTTCCAGTGGCATTTGATTACTTTGGCCGAAATTGATATATACATAATCCACCCCAGTTAAGATTATTAATAAATCAGCATCAATGAGATCAGCTAGGGTTTGACTGGCAAAATCTTTATCAATTACGGCCTCTATTCCTTGTAGATCTCCTGTGTCTGTTCGGACAACGGGAACTCCGCCCCCTCCAGCAGCTATTGTAACTATTCCAAGATTTAGGAGGTCTTCAATAATTGGACTTTCCTTAATGGAGATAGGCAAAGGCGAGGGAACAACCTTGCGCCATCCTCGACCAGAATCTTCCTTAAACATGTTGATAGCTACCACTCCTTGAACATCAAAATTCAGAATCGAAATTTCTCTGAGGACATTTTTATTTGTCTGATCGCTAATCATTACTTCTTATTCGATTATCCCAAGAAAAAACATCTGGCTAATGGGAATATCAATCAATTAACAAAGAAAGAGGAACAATTTTTCAGTTACTATAGATTGACAGACAGAGAGTGTGAAATTTGTCAACTCTTACTCGAGCATAAAAATAATCAGGAAATTGCCGATTGCCTTTACCTATCCATCGGAACAGTCAAGGCACATATTCATAATATCTATCTTAAGATGGCTATTCATCAACGAGACCAAATTTATAGTCTCTTTGAAGATTTCCAAATGTAGAAAGATAGTTAATAACTTGCAAATAAGTGAGATTTTTGCTATGATAGCAGAGTCGCAATCGGCGATAATACTCATCTTGGATGAATCGTGGCTCTGTTGCCTTGGAGGTGGATTTGCGAGTTGAAATCCAAGAGAGGAAAAAAACAAAAGGAGAAACTACTCATGTCAGTAATTTCAATGAAACAATTGCTTGAGGCTGGTGTTCACTTTGGTCACCAAACTCGTCGCTGGAACCCTAAGATGGCTAAGTACATCTTCACAGAACGTAACGGTATCCATGTTATTGATTTGCAACAAACTGTTAAGTTAGCAGACCAAGCTTATGATTTTGTTCGTGACGCAGCTGCTAACGATGCTGTTATCTTGTTCGTAGGTACTAAAAAGCAAGCTGCTGAAGCAATCGCTGAAGAAGCAACTCGTGCTGGTCAATTCTATATTAATCACCGTTGGTTGGGTGGTACCTTGACTAACTGGGATACTATTCAAAAGCGTATTCGTCGTTTGAAAGAGATCAAACAAATGGAAGCTGATGGTACTTTCGAAGTACTCCCTAAGAAAGAAGTTGCCCTTCTTAACAAGCAACGTGCGCGTCTTGAAAAATTCTTGGGCGGTATTGAAGATATGCCGCGTATTCCGGATGTGATGTATGTTGTTGACCCACATAAAGAACAAATTGCTGTTAAAGAAGCTAAAAAGCTTGGCATTCCAGTTGTTGCTATGGTTGATACTAACACTGATCCAGATGACATCGATGTAATCATCCCGGCAAACGATGATGCTATCCGCGCTGTCAAATTAATTACTTCTAAGTTGGCTGATGCCATTATTGAAGGTAAGCAAGGTGAAGACAACTCAGTTGAAGAAGAGATGGCTGAACAGGCTGCCTCAACTGAATCTCTTGAAGAACTAGTTGAAGTTGTCGAAGGCGATAACAAGTAAAGAAAACATTAAAAATCTGTATGATAGGAAACTGAGGGAAAATTCTGGTTTTTAAGACTGTTTATATCAAAATAGCATAGTTTTAAAAGCAGGGCTCTAACGTATGTTTCTTTTTCATTAGGATTTTAGTACTATTGCAATTCAAATTGATTCATAGATAATCGCTTTGAATTGTCCCATTATTGTAAAACTACGAAAGGGGCGGGGCCGGCCTAGCCCTCGTCCCTTTCTTTCATCATATAAATTTGGAGGAAGAAAACTCATGGCAGAAATTACAGCTAAGCTGGTTAAAGAATTGCGTGAAAAATCAGGTGCAGGCGTTATGGACGCTAAGAAAGCCTTGGTTGAAACTGATGGTGATATGGATAAGGCCATTGAATTGCTTCGTGAAAAGGGTATGGCAAAGGCTGCTAAGAAAGCTGACCGTGTTGCTGCTGAAGGTTTGACCGGTGTTTATGTGGCTGGTAACGTAGCTGCAGTTGTTGAAGTTAATGCTGAAACAGACTTTGTGGCGAAAAACGCTCAGTTCGTTGAATTGGTAAATGAAACAGCTAAAGCTATCGCAGAACAAAAACCTGCTGATAACGATGCTGCCCAAAATATTAAACTGGCTTCAGGTGAAAGCTTGGCTGATGCTTATGTTAATGCAACAGCCACAATTGGAGAAAAGATCTCTTTCCGTCGTTTCCAAGTTTTGGAAAAAACAGATACTCAACACTTTGGTGCTTACCAACACAATGGTGGTCGTATCGGAGTTATCTCCGTTATTGAAGGTGGCGATGAAGCCTTGGCTAAACAAATCTCAATGCACATCGCTGCAATGAGTCCAAAAGTTTTATCATACAAGGAACTGGACCCACAATTTATTCATGACGAATTAGCTCAAATGAACCACAAGATTGACCAGGACAATGAGAGCCGTGCAATGGTTAACAAGCCAGCGCTTCCACACTTGAAGTATGGTTCTAAAGGTCAATTGACTGATGAAGTTCTTGCTCAGGCAGAAGCAGATATCAAGGCTGAATTGCAGGCTGAAGGCAAACCAGAAAAAATCTGGGATAAAATTATTCCAGGTAAGATGGATCGCTTCAAGCTAGATAACACTAAGGTTGACCAAGAATATACATTGCTTGCTCAAGTTTACATCATGGACGACAGCAAGACTGTTGAAGCTTATCTTGATTCAGTAAACGCTAAAGTCACTGAATTTGCTCGCTTTGAAGTTGGTGAAGGAATTGAAAAAGCTTCTAACGACTTTGAAAATGAAGTAGCTGCTACAATGGCTGCAGCGTTAAATAAGTAAGAGGTAAAATCATTAAGTAGTTCAAAGAAAAAAGTGGGTATTTTGAACCCAACTTAAAAGTAAAAAATTGAGCTGATAAAATAAGCGAAGGTATAGGGTTCCGAGTCTGCTTTGTCGTTGTACGAGGATTCTGAGGCAGTCTTTATAACTAGTTTGTGTATAAAATAGAAAGAGCTTGGGACAACAATCCTGAGTTCTTTCTATTTTTATATAGCTTATACAGCATTAAGTTGGTGGCATATTAGCAGTATGGTGCACAAGTGGATGGCAGCTACCTTAATAATGAAACTGAGGGTAATGATAAAAGACTCCATTGTAAAATTTAAACTCAATTTTAAATATTAAAGAGCATCAGAACTTCATCGATAAATTTCGGATACATCAGCTTAAGGGTTGATGATTTTGTGAGAGAAGCGCAACACTTCAAGAAGATTTATCATCCTTTTTATTTTATTTTGTAAGAGTTCCACGGACTTTTGAACTTTGCTGCAGTTACCATAACTCAACTTGAGTCTCTTAAAGGATTTTGACGTCAATGGTTGATTGTATCAATGGCTAGAACAAGATACACAGTCACATAAAATTTAAGAAATCCTGTGCCAAGTAGCTTTAAGTCCTCTGGCCAATTGACAGTTCATGTCAACAGGCTCTCATTCTAGGCTAAATTCCACACCAAAATCACTACTCGAGCTATTTGCGAGTTTTCGCGAGAGACTCGCAAGCATTATGAATGGGAATAAAAATAAAAAAAGTAAT
>NZ_JAAKDU010000010.1 GCF_011038795.1 Streptococcus tangpeifui | reverse complement strand
AACTGGACCTTCGGCATCCTTCGATTTTGGATTTTTATCCTTATCATCTGGAATACCATCATTATCATCATCTGGATCAGTCACGTCTGGATCTCCGTCACCGTCCGTATCACGTTGTACCGTGATGGTGATCTCCTTCGTACCTTCGTTGCCAGAACCATCAGTAGCTTTGATGGTTACTGGGTAAGTGTGAACTTCGTCAGAGTCACCGCTCCAAGTTTCTTGATCAGCAGAACCTGAAATCTTACCACTTGCCGAATCATAAGTTACTCCTTCTGGCAGACCTGAAACGTCTGTTACTTTGGCATCTGGATCATCATTATCAGTCACACTAACTGGAATCTCAAATGAGGTCTTTTCGGTTACCGTCTTATCATTGGAACTAATGACTGGGGCTTCAGTGTCCTTGCTCTTCGGATTCTTATCCTTATCATCTGGAAGACCATCGTTATCATCGTCCGAATCATTGACATCAGGAATGCTATCACCATCCGTATCGCGCTGAACTGTGATCGTAATTTCTTTAGTGCTTTCATTGCCAGCACCATCGGTAGCCTTGAGTGTTACAGGGTAAGTGTGGGCTTCATCTTGATCGTTTGACCAATCTTCTTGATCGGCAGAACCTGAAATCTTACCACTAGTTTCATCATAGTCAACGCCTTTTGGTAGGCCTGAAACGTCTGTTACTTTGGCATCTGGATCATCATTATCAGTCACACTAACTGGAATCTCAAATGAGGTCTTTTCGGTTACCGTCTTATCATTGGAACTAATGACTGGGGCTTCAGTGTCCTTGCTCTTCGGATTCTTATCCTTATCATCTGGAAGACCATCGTTATCATCGTCCGAATCATTGACATCAGGAATGCTATCACCATCCGTATCGCGCTGAACTGTGATCGTAATTTCTTTAGTGCTTTCATTGCCAGCACCATCGGTAGCCTTGAGTGTTACAGGGTAAGTGTGGACTTCGTCAGTATCACCGCTCCAAGTTTCTTGGTCGGCAGAACCAGCAATCTTACCACCGGCCTCATCAAAGTTAACGCCCTTAGGCAGACCAGTTACCTCGGTAACCTTAGCCTCTGGATCATCATTATCAGTCACACTGACTGGAATTTCAAACGAGGTCTTCTCGGTTACTGTCTTGTCATCTACCGAGATGATTGGAGATTCAGTATCCTCTGATTTTGGATTATTATCTTTATCGTCTGGAAGGCCATCGTTATCATCATCTGGATCATTGACATCTGGTGTGCCATCGCTGTCCGTATCACGTTGCACCGTAATGGTAATTTCCTTGGTACCTTCGTTACCAGCATCATCAGTAGCCTTAATCGTGACGGGATAAGTGTGGACTTCATCAGAATCGCCACTCCAATCTTCTTGGTCAGCAGAACCTGAAATCTTACCACTAGTTTCATCATAGTCAACGCCTTTAGGTAAACCTGAAACGTCTGTTATCTTGGCATCTGGGTCGTCATTATCGGTAACAGATACAGGTACTTCAAACGGAGTCCTTTCCGTAACTGTCTTATCGTCGGCTGTGATAACTGGACCTTCGGCATCTTTCGATTTCGGATTTTTATCCTTGGCATCTGGAAGGCCGTCATTATCATCATCTGGATCGGTCACATCTGGATCTCCGTCGCCATCACTGTCGCGCTGTACCGTGATGATGATTTCCTTGGTACCTTCGTTGCCAGAACCATCAGTAGCTTTAATCGTTACTGGGTAAGTATGAACTTCGTCAGAGTCACCACTCCAAGTTTCTTGGTCGGCAGAACCTGAAATCATACCAGTATCGGAGCTGTAGTCAACACCCTTAGGCAGACCTGTGACCTCAGTAACCTTAGCGTCTGGATCATCGTTATCCATGACAGAAACCGGCACCTCGAATGGCGTCTTTTCTGTGACTGTCTTATCGCCTGCCGTGATAACTGGACCTTCGGTGTCTTTCGATTTTGGATTTTTATCCTTATCATCTGGAAGATTATCGTTATCATCGTCCGAATCATTGACATCAGGCATGCCATCGCTGTCTGTATCGCGCTGAATAGTAATGGTGATTTGCTTAGTGCTTTCATTGCCGGAACCATCGATAGCTTTAATCGTTACAGGGTAAGTGTGAACTTCATCAGAATCACTGCTCCAAGTTTCTTGGTCGGCAGAACCAGAAATCTTTCCAGTATCGGAGTCATAGTCAACACCCTTAGGCAAACCTGTGACCTCAATAACCTTGGCATCTGGGTCATCGTTATCAGTCACACTAACTGGAATTTCAAACGATGTCTTCTCAGTCACTGTCTTATCATCGGCTGTGATAACTGGACCTTCAGTATCTTTCGATTTCGGATTATTATCCTTGTTATCTGGGAGGCCATCGTTATCATCATCGGGATCAGTCACGTCTGGTTCTCCGTCACCATCGCTATCACGTTGTACCGTGATGGTGATTTCCTTGGTACTTTCGTTGCCAGAACCATCGGTAGCCTTGAGCGTTACTGGGTAGGTGTGGACTTCATCAGAGTCACTGCTCCAAGTTTCTTGGTCAGCGGAACCTGAAATCATACCAGTATCGGAGCTGTAGTCAACACCCCTAGGCAGACCTGTGACCCCAGTAACCTTAGCCTCTGGATCATCGTTATCAGTCACACTAACTGGAATCTCAAATATGGTCTTTTCTGTGACTGTCTTATCATCAGCTGTGATAACTGGACCTTCAGTATCTTTCGATTTTGGATTCTTATCTTTATCATCTGGAAGGCCATCGTTATCATCGTCCGAATCATTGACATCAGGCATACCATCGCTGTCCGTATCACGCTGTACCGTGATGGTAATTTCCTTGGTGCTTTCATTGCCAGAACCATCGGTAGCTTTAATCGTTACAGGGTAAGTGTGAACTTCGTCAGAGTCACCGCTCCAAGTTTCTTGGTCAGCGGAACCTGAAATCTTGCCATTTTCCGAATCATAAGTTACACCCTTAGGCAGACCAGTGATCTCGGTAACCTTAGACTCTGAGTCATCGTTATCAGTCACACTGACAGGAATTTCAAACGGTGTCTTTTCTGTAACCGTCTTATCATCGGCACTAATGACTGGACCTTCAGTATCCTTGTCTTTCGGATGCTTATCCTTGTTATCTGGAAGACCGTCATTATCATCGTCCGAGTCATTGACATCAGGTGTGCCATCACCATCCGTATCGCGTTGTACCGTGATGGTGATTTCCTTGGTACTTTCGTTGCCAGAACCATCGGTAGCCTTGAGCGTTACTGGGTAGGTGTGGACTTCATCAGAGTCACTGCTCCAATTTTCTTGGTCGGCAGAACCTGAAATCTTTCCAGTATCGGAGTCATAGTCAACACCCTTAGGCAAGCCTGTAACCTCAGTAACCCCAGCATCTGGATCATCATTATCAGTCACACTAACTGGAATTTCAAACGGTGTCTTCTCAGTCACCGTCTTATAATCAGCTGTGATAACTGGACCTTCGGAATCTTTCGATTTTGGATTCTTATCCTTATCATCTGGAAGGCCGTCGTTATCATCATCTGGATCAGTCACGTCTGGCTCTCCGTCACTATCACTGTCACGCTGAACTGTAATCGTGATTTCCTTGGTGCTTTCATTGCCAGCACCATCAGTAGCTTTAATAGTAACAGGATAAGTGTGCACTTCATTTTGATCGTTGGGCCAATCTTCTTGGTCAGCAGAACCTGAAATCTTTCCAGTATCGGAGTCATAGTCAACACCCTTAGGCAAGCCTGTAACCTCAGTAACCCCAGCCTCTGGATCATCGTTATCAGTCACACTGACTGGTATTTCAAACGGAGTCTTCTCGGTTACCGTCTTGTCATCTGCCGAGATGATAGGAGATTCCGTATCTTTCGATTTTGGATTTTTATCCTTATCATCTGGAAGACCATCGTTATCATCATCTGGATCATTGACATCTGGTGTGCCATCGCTGTCCGTATCACGTTGCACCGTGATGGTAATTTCCTTGGTACTTTCGTTGCCAGCACCATCGGTAGCTTTAATCGTTACAGGGTAAGTGTGCACTTCATCTTGATCGTTTGACCAATCTTCTTGGTCGGCAGAACCTGAAATCTTGCCATTTTCCGAATCATAAGTTACGCCCTTAGGCAGACCAGTGATCTCGGTAACCTTAGCCTCTGGGTCATCGTTATCAGTCACACTGACAGGAACTTCAAACGGGGTCTTCTCTGTAACTGTCTTATCATCAGCACTAATGACTGGAGCTTCGGTGTCCTTGCTCTTCGGATTCTTATCCTTATCATCGGGAAGGCCGTCGTTATCATCATCCGGATCAGTCACGTCTGGTTCTCCGTCACTATCACTGTCACGCTGAACTGTAATCGTGATTTCCTTGGTACCTTCGTTACCAGAACTGTCAGTGGCTTTGAGCGTTACTGGATAAGTGTGCACTTCATCTTGATCGTTGGACCAATCTTCTTGGTCAGCGGAACCAGAAATCTTACCACTAGTTTCATCATAGTCAACGCCTTTTGGTAGACCTGAAACGTCTGTTACTTTGGCATCTGAATCATCATTATCAGTCACACTAACAGGAATCTCAAATGAGGTCTTTTCGGTTACCGTTTTATCATTGGCACTAATGACTGGAGCTTCGGCATCTTTCGATTTCGGATGCTTATCCTTATCATCTGGAAGACCGTCATTATCATCGTCTGAGTCATTGACATCAGGCGTGCCATCACCGTCCGTATCGCGTTGTACCGTGATGGTGATTTCCTTGGTACCTTCGTTACCAGAACCGTCAGTGGCTTTGAGCGTTACTGGGTAAGTATGCACCTCATCTTGATCAGTTGACCAATCTTCTTGGTCAGCTGAGCCTGAAATCTTTCCAGTATCAGAGTCGTAGTCAACACCCTTAGGCAAACCTGTGACCTCAATAACCTTGGCGTCTGGATCATCGTTATCAGTCACACTGACTGGTATTTCAAACGATGTCTTCTCAGTCACCATCTTATCGTCAGCTGTGATAACTGGACCTTCAGTATCTTTCGATTTTGGATTTTTATCCTTATCATCTGGAAGGCCATCATTATCGTCATCTGGATCGGTCACATCTGGATCTCCGTCACCATCGCTGTCACGTTGAACTGTAATCGTGATTTGCTTGGTGCTTTCATTGCCAGCACCATCGGTAGCCTTGAGTGTTACAGGGTAAGTGTGGGCTTCATCTTGATCGTTTGACCAATCTTCTTGATCGGCAGAACCTGAAATCTTACTACCAGCCTCATCAAAATTAACACCCTTAGGTAGACCGGTGACCTCAGTAACCTTAGCGTCTGGATCATCGTTATCGGTGACAGATACAGGTACTTCAAACGGCGTCCTTTCCGTAACTGTCTTATCATCGGCATTAATGACTGGAGATTCGGTGTCCTTGCCTTTCGAATTTTTATCCTTAGCGTCTGGAAGACTATCGTTATCATCGTCCGAATCATTGACATCGGGTGTGCCATCACCGTCCGTATCACGCTGTACCGTGATGGTAATTTCCTTGGTGCTTTCATTGCCAGCACCATCGATAGCCTTAATCGTTACTGGGTAGGTGTGCACCTCATCTTGATCAGTTGACCAATCTTCTTGATCGGCAGAACCCGAAATCTTACCACCAGTCCCATCAAAATCGACGCCTTTAGGCAGACCTGTGACCTCAGTAATCTTAGCTGCCGGATCGTCGTTATCGGTGACAGAAACCGGCACCTCGAATGGCGTCTTTTCTGTGACTGTCTTATCATCAGCTGTGATAACTGGACCTTCGGCATCTTTCGATTTTGGATGATTATCCTTATCATCTGGAAGACCATCGTTATCATCGTCCGAGTCATTGACATCGGATATGCCATCACCGTCCGTATCACGTTGTACCGTAATAGTGATTTGCTTGGTGCTTTCATTGCCGGAACCATCGGTAGCTTTAATCGTTACAGGGTAAGTGTGGACTTCGTCAGTATCACCGCTCCAAGTTTCTTGGTCGGCAGAACCAGCAATCTTACCACCGGCCTCATCAAAGTTAACGCCCTTAGGCAGACCAGTAACCTCGGTAACCTTAGTCTCTGAGTCATCGTTATCAGTCACACTGACTGGAACTTCAAACGACGTCTTTTCCGTGATTGTCTTGTCATCAGCTGTGATAACTGGACCTTCAGTATCTTTCGATTTTGGATTTTTATCCTTATCGTCTGGAAGGCCATCGTTATCATCATCTGGATCATTGACATCTGGTGTGCCGTCACCATCACTGTCACGTTGAACTGTGATCGTAATTTCTTTGGTGCTTTCATTGCCAGAACCATCAGTAGCTTTAAGCGTTACTGGGTAGGTGTGAACTTCGTCAGAGTCACCGCTCCAAGTCTCTTGGCCAGCAGAACCTGAAATTTTACCACCAGCCTCATCAAAGTTAACACCTTTAGGCAGACCAGTGATCTCGGTAACCTTAGCCTCTGGGTCATCGTTATCGGTCACACTGACAGGAACTTCAAACGGCGTCCTTTCTGTAACCGTCTTATCATCAGCTGTGATAACTGGACCTTCAGTATCTTTCGATTTTGGATTTTTATCCTTATCATCTGGAAGGCCATCGTTATCATCGTCCGAATCATTAACATCAGGGATACTGTCGCCATCCGTATCGCGCTGAATGGTAACAGGGACATTGACAGTAATGGTTTCATTAGTGGAATTACCATTTGGACGTGTAACTTGCAAGACTATCGTAACAGAAAGATTAAAGTTTCGCTCTTCATCTTGATTACCGCTCCAATCCTTAACATCAGCCTGACCAACAAGATGACCATTGCTATCTACCGACAAACCATTGGCCACTGCACTTGGCCTCATCATGGCATTTTCTTTATTAGGAGTTACAACCACCTTATCTCCAGCATCGGTTTTATCAGTGAGGATATTAGGATTTACCACATCAGCAGCCAGCTTTTCGGTCCAAACTGCATAAAGCGTCTGATTATTAACTGGGATCTTGGCACCAGTCGCATATTGCTCATCCCCTTCTTTGGCTCCTTCCTTGGTTGACCAACCAAGGAGGTTATAACCGGGGCGGGAATAGCCTTGATTTCGAATATAAATGGGACTATTTGTCTTGTGATGTTTACTAACAACCGAACCATTGCCCCCATTAGGATTATAAGTTACCGTTGCAAAATCATAGTCTGGGTTTTTACGCCATTGTGCATAAAGGGTCAAACTGTCTCCAGAAAATTGGTTGAAGCCAAGAAGATCTTTTGGACGGTAGGTCTTACCGCTACCATTTGCCTGTGTATTCCAGCCCGTAAAGACATACTCTTGGCTTGGAGCAGCCATCTCACCTTGTTCAGCAATAATAACATTCCGCATGAACTCCAGATCTTCAGTTGCAGGCGGTTGGCTGCCGCCATTAGCATTGTAGACAACCGTCTTTGTCTTGTATTCCCAGACTGGCACCAAAATTGTACCAGGATCGATAATTTCATCAGCTAAGTTAGCTTTTTCCAAACGGCCATTCACCAATTTGTACCAAATTGGCTCTAGAGTTGTTCCATCATAATTAGTCTTATCGTTAACGTCCAACTTACCGTTAAAGGTCTTGCTATTGTCAACGATCGGACTATTATTTTCATCCTTTTTCGAATGACCATCAGCATCTATTTGGGCATATTTGTTATCGGTATTGAGAACATTATTACCCGAGCTGACCAAAAGTACATATTTATCCTTGTCATCCTTATCCAGAGTAGTATCACGATGAACCGTCACTTCAACATATTCCTTAGTCCAGCCAGCATAATAAACCAAACCACCAGCAGGCACCGTTACATTAGAGAAATCAACAGAATTACCACTAGTTGCTGCATTGTCATACCATCCAGTAAAGACGTAATTAATACCATGGTCATCAGTCTTCTTAGTAACATAAGGAGTCATATTGGTTGGGACCAAAGTTGTCACACTAGATTTATAAGGAACCATGGTATGACTGTCTGGGATATCACTGTCTGTGATGAAAGCCACATTGTAGGTCTTCTTTTTAAAATAGGCCCAAATATCGCTATCGCTAACAATTAATTGTCGAACACCTCGTGGCTGACCAGCAAAATTAACAAAGTCATAGCCTTCCACATTTGATGACAGATTTAAAGTCGCCCCGATATTAGAATTAATTTGCTGCTGATAGAAGGTTTCCCCTGTATCAATATCGATATAGTACATGTTAGGACGGGCCGAAAATCTTCGACTAGTAGCTCTAACCGTAGTATCCATGGCTGGCATTGGATAGTTGGTCCGAGCTAAAAGGCTTCCTCCTGGACTATCACGATTATACATACTCCAAGAAGGAACACCTTTATTTTCCAGATACTGTGTTAAGGGCTCTCCCCATTTTACCTGATAAACAGTAACAGCACCAAAATTATCTACCGTAAGATCATACTTACGGCGCTCATAATAGACATTAAGAGTAGCTTGACCATCTCCACTAATCTTCACCACACCTACTTCAGGCTGGTAGTCCGATAAGGTATAGGCAGAAAAGAAATCTGGCTTTGTATAAGTAGCCGGCTCATCAGTCCTTCCGGTTTCGTTAGTAATCGTCCCGACCGTATATTGAATACCATTTACCTCATGCTGACCGGTCGGGTTTTCAATCCAATGGACAACCATGTAAGGTGTATCAGTTTTAGCCTCCCATTGAGCTTGCAGACGATAGTCACGGGTAATATCGGTCGTCTCATCAATGTTCTGACCAGTCTTGCTATCCACCCAACCTTTAAAATTATACCCTTGACGAGTTGGTACGGGCAGACTGCCTAGATTATCAGCTAAACTTCCCGAATCAACATAAACATTATTAACAGGTGTCCCCCCATTAGAATCAAAGGAAATCGTTTTTTGATTCTTAATCACAGCATAAAGAGTAGTATCCTTGTTAATTACAGTTGAAAAATCAAAAGCATCACTGCCGTTAGGTGATGTTGACCAATGTGAAAAGATAAAGGAATCCTTAGGCGACAAAATGGCTACATCATTAGCGTTAGTCCTTGACCCTGTTGGAATTTCCTTAACAGAAACAATAATCCCATCATCATTTTTGAAGGTGACACGAACAGTATCAGAATAATTGGCCGTAACAGTGACTTCTTGACCAACCGGAAAATCTACTGGTTTAGTGAAATCCAAAATTTGGCCATTATAAAGCCAGCCCTTAAAAGCCTTATCCCCTGATTCAGGAACATTTGGCTCTAAGAGGTAATCCCCCGATTTAACGTACTGTGTCGAAACCAGTTCATCTTCATTGTAGAAATTAACCTTGCTAATGCCAGTTCCTGAAATATCAGCAACTTCCTCTGGATCTGAAGGCGTTTCAGCATCTGCTGGATTCCCCGGGACCGTTACCGCATCATCAAGGCTATTAGCAGCAACCATAGAAGCTCGCAGCAAATCACGAACTAAGAGCTGACTTTCCTCAGGACTCAGTTCAACAGCCGGCTTAGCCACTTCTGTTACATCTGATGGATTTCCTAACTGATTTGAGCCAGCTTCACTCTGTGCTACAGGCGTTTCAGATAATGTTTGCTTCTCAACATTAACATTAGATACTGAGGAAACCGCTGTTGCAGACTCTGAATTCTGGTCAGAGTTGGCTTCTGTCACCTTATTTTCCTCTGCTGCCTTTTCCTTCACCTGAACAGTTACAGTATTGTCAGCATTCTCGGTAACAACTTGACTGGTTGGACCAGCCGCTAATTCATAATTGACCAGAGCAGGGGTAGCCAAATCTGCTGAGCCATTCTCCGTAACTGTCAAGCTAGCAGGACTATCTCCTTCAATTGTAATGGTTTTAGCCTTGGTTGTACGATAAATTTCCTGACCCGCCCCATTGACATAAACAACGGTATAGGTAATCGTTACCGTTCTGGTCTTACTTTGTTCAGCATCTGACTTCTCTAGTTGGTTAGCGGCAGCATCGGAAGCAGGCTGATTATCCTCAGTTGCACTAGCAGCTGGACCAGCCACAGGATTTTCAGTAACTTGAGCAGCAGAGCTAGAATTACCTTCCCCAATCACATCATCTGACTGAACCTGTCCCCCTCCCAGAGACATCATCAGCAAGGTCAGTCCTAAAAGAACTGAACCCGCTCCGATGTGTTTCCGCTTTCTGATAGAAAAACGCTGTTTTTCCTTAATAGAATGTTTCATAACAGCTATCATACCTCTTTCCAAAAATTAGCAACGAACTCTCTCCCGAATATTCGTTAATTACGAACAAAAAACTGAGATTATCTTGCTAAAATTAAAGTTAATATAAACATTCTACTTCTTTTACGAAGAGACTGTCAATCAATATGCAATGGCTTTGTTAACTTTTTGACAGTTATCATAAAAATATATAACAGTCCTATCAACAATACAAAATAAGCTTTTAAGAATAAAATAGTTTTATTATTAAAATCACCTTCTTCACTTTCTAAAAACTGAGTCCATCGCCATTATTCAGTTAAAAATTCCAAAAGAAAACGACCTCTAAGAGATCGTTCAATACCGTTTTAGGATAAAATGTTCGGCTATTCATAACGCAGTGCTTCAATCGGATCCAGCTTGCTGGCCTTATTAGCTGGTAGAATACCAAAGACAATACCGACAAATACCGCAAATAAGATACTTGTTAATACAGTCCTAAAAGCAATAATAGGCTTACCTATTTGATTGACTAGGCCTTCTGAATTTCCTAATAGACCAACTAAGCCATAGGCTAGAACAAGTCCGATTATACCACCAATCAATGTTAACATAATAGACTCTATCAAAAATTGAAGCAAGATATTCTGACGCGTAGCCCCCAGTGCCTTACGCAACCCTATTTCTCGTGTCCGTTCAGTTACAGATACCAGCATAATATTCATGACACCAATACCACCTACTAGAAGAGAGGTTCCGCCAATAATCCCAATAAACAAAGTAATTCCGGCCAACTGAGCATTAGCACTGGCAATAACCTTCTTGAGATCAAAAGTCTTAAAGTGACCCTCCTTAGCACCTGACAGCTTGGTCAGTTGTTTAGCTGCTTCTTTACCAGATGATGAAGAATTAATAACATCAGGTATGTGAACATAGACACCGCCAATTTCATCAACATTAAATTCTGAAGCTAACTGAGTATTAGTTAAAATAGCATTACCACCTGAATTCATTCCATAAGCAGATGAACCCGCATCGGGATCTTTATAAACACCTACAACTCGATATTGTTTCCCACCAACATCAATAATATTATTAAGAGCAGCATCGTAAGTTGAAAATAGTTTCCCAGCTAAAACTTCATCAATCATGATGTAACGAGAAAATTGCGTATAATCAGATTTTTCTAAACGCCTACCAGCAACAACCTTATATTTTTTTACATCAAAATATGTCCTGCTAACTCCTGTCAGTGTTACTGATTTTGCTTTTTTACTGCTATAAGAAACATCGGCATTAGTCGTATTCGTTACATAGTATCCACTGACACCATCAACATTTTTTGATATTGTTTGAAGCCATTCTTCTTTAATTTTTGGAGCATTCTTACTAGCTGAATCAGTTCCAAAACCTTCATCTTGATATTGATCCTCATCAGAAGAATAATAGATTTGGACATCATGCTGATATTTACTAATTTGGTCACCAATAAAATTTCGCATGCCTGTCCCGATGGCCATAACAACTGACACTGACGCCACTCCGATGATAACCCCCAACATTGTCAGAAAGGAGCGCATCTTGTGCCCCATGATTGAACCAAGGGCGAATTTCCAATTTTGCATCATAAACCTCCCTAATCAATCCGGACACTTTCGGTCGTGTCTTGGGTAATCTCACCGTCACGAATAACAATCTTACGCTTGGCATAGTCAGCAATTTCAGGCTCGTGGGTAACCATGATAATAGTTTTGCCTTCCTCATTGAGCTGAGATAAAAGTTCCAAAATCTGATTGCTAGTTTTGGTATCCAAAGCTCCTGTTGGTTCATCGGCCAAGATGATTGACGGATCGTTTACCAGAGCTCTGGCAATAGCCACCCGCTGCTTCTGTCCGCCTGATAACTCAGATGGCAGGTGCTTGCTGCGATCAGACAATTCAACCTTTTTCAAATACTGCTGGGCTAATTTGCGTCTTTGAGAACCACCAACTCCTGCATAAATCAGAGGCAACTCGACATTATCTTGAGCATTAAGCTTGGATAAGAGGAAAAACTGCTGAAAGACGAATCCCAACTCCTCGTTGCGAACGCGGGCCTGTTCCTTAGGAGACAATCGTTCAACAGCCTGTCCAGCCAGGGTATATTCCCCCGAGGTTGGCTTGTCCAGAAGACCGATGATATTCATCAAGGTTGATTTCCCAGAACCCGAAGGCCCCATAATAGCCAGAAATTCCCCCTCCTTAACAGTCAGGTCAATGCCTTTCAGGACCTGAAGTTCTTGATCCCCGTTCTGGTAAGACTTGGTGATTCCTGTGAGCGCCATTAAAACTTTTTGATCAGCCATAGTCCTCACCCCTTATTAGATGATGCCATATCTGATTGAGACAACTTTTGTCCATCCTTGAAGTCCTTGCTTGGATTAGCAATGACTGTTTTACCTTCGTCAAGACCAGCAACAATCTGCTGTTGCTTAGCATCGGCATTACCCAACGTTACTTGAGTTTTAGAAATCTTACCAGATTTCTTATCGTAAACCCAAACATAAGACCGATCGCCAATTGTCGTCACGGCTTTGACAGGCACTAAAATAGCTTCACTGTCACTCTTAACTTCAATCGATGTTGAAAAACCTTGCTTGAGATCACCAATATCGCTGGTAATATCGACCTTATACTTATAGGTTGAACCTGAAGAGGACGATGAACCTGAACTAGAGCCTGACTGACTGTCACCGCTGCTCGAATCAGACTTTTCATTTGGGTAGTTTGAAATATAGCTGATGGTACCAGTCCACTCCTTATCAGGATAAACCTTGAACTTAATGGTAACCTCCTGACCAACCTTGACATTGGCCAAATCATATTCGGTTAAGGTACCTTGGATCTGTAACTGACCTTCACTAGCCACATGAACCAAAGTTTGGCTGGTTTGGCTAGAAGGATTAATGCTTTCGGCTACCTCAACGACCGTTCCGGAAACATTGCTGAGAACTGTTGTTGAATCTAGAGCCAGCTGAGCTTTAGTGACCACAGACTGAGCATCCGCATAAGCATCATTGAGAGCCTGCAGCTGACTGTTATAGTCTGCCGTTCCAGCTACAGCAGCATTAGCATTTTTAAAGTTTTGAATATCAGCAGCGGCCTTGTTAAGCGCACGAACAGCACTATCATAGTCAGCCTGAGCCGCTGTTGCATCGTACTGAACCAGAGCCTGACCAGCAGAAACTTGATCGCCTACATGCACCGGAATGGTAGGATTACTGCCCTTGCTTGGCTCGTAATAGACATATTGCTCAGATACAGACTTAACTTTACCAGACAAAATAGTTGCAGAAGCTAGACTGCCCTTGTTAGCCTTGGCTGTTTTATATTGGGTCGTTTGAGCGCCGCCCCCCAAGAAGGCTTTAACGATCATAAAAACAATAACCAGAGCTCCTAGAATGGAAACTCCTATCAGGGACCATTTCTTCTTTTTAGACATGGCCTTTTTCTTCCGTGTACGCGTCATTTGATTACTCCTTTTCTAAAGATGCGAGAGAAAGCCCAATCAGTTCACGATGTTCCATGATCTCGATAGAAATCCTCTAGAGTTTAATAGACTGGTTTCTAAATCAGGTCTTCCAAACTTCTTGACTATCTCTGAAACAACTGTAAAAACGTTAAACGACTAGATGTTCTCAACAAGAACTTCCTAAGTCAATTGTAGCAATAATACGCAAGTCTTCCCTTACAGTTTTGTAAGATTATCTATTTGTACTATTCTCATAATATAAGTATAATACACTAGTAAAAATCCGTCAACAAGAAAACGTTGTCATTCTGAATTTAAAGGCCAAAAATTACTTTAAAGTTCAAAGTTTTCTTGTACTACCTCTCGCATTTCTAACCTAGGGAGACAAGCTTGCTAAAATGAATACCTTCATTATAGACTATTTTATATAGATTATGAGACTAATGTCATGAAAGGGCCAAAATATGTCATGAACGGTCATTCCAGTCATTATGATTCTTAAAAAAGAGAAGCCGAGCCTCTCTTTTCATTAACCAACCTCATTAAGTTGTTTAGCCTTGAGATAAGTAAAGACAATGATCACCGCTTGTACGAGATAAATAGCTGCTGCCAGCCAGCTAAAGCCAGTCATAATTTGAGTGATAATCGGCAGAATCAAGAAACCTAAACTTAAGTAATAAGGCCAGTAGCCAATGTAATCCTTATCCTTAATAGCTTTGTGATTCTTAAAGAGCAGATAAATAATAACGGCATTGAGGACGATGGCGATCAAATAGCTGACCAACACCCATGGTGTCATAGCTTGACGCACCTGTTCAATCTGCTGACTGGACAAGCCCGCCTTTTCGTAAGTCCCATTTTTTAGGGCAGCTGTATTGGTGTAGTAACCAATAATTCCAAAAATGTCGACAACAAGACTCAAAATCTTCCAGATAAACACTGTCATGTTTAAAGATTTGAGGGTCGTTTCAAGTTTTTCAATTGAAATCATAATATCTCCTTTTCTCTTTTGGGTTAGAATACCCATTTTTATTGTAGCTTGCAGTACAAATTCTACACTATTACTATACCACTTTTATAAACCTTCCCAATCTTTATATCATGAAATGGCCATATTTTGTCGTGAACGGAAAATTTTGACTGGACAATTCAAAAAACTATCTTGAATGGACACCTTTGCGAGTGATAGTTTAAGCTCTAAACTTGACCAAGAGCCTATCAAAAAGTGTCAAAACTTTATTGATAACCTTCGTTAAAGTATTCGTATCTAACTTTTCTGATTTCACCACTTCTTTTGTTTGCGATTGGTCACTGGTCTTTGATGAGGAATCTGCCGCTTTCACAGTTGCATCGGTAGTCTGTTCAGCTGCTTTCTCATTCGCTGTTGGGGACTGCTGGCTAGGTGTAACTTCCTGAGAGGTATCGGGCCTAGTATCTGTAGATTTAAATACCTTGTTATACAAGTCTTGAGCCGTACCGCCACTGCCTAACTGACCAGAAACGATTTGTCCTTTTTCAAGATGGAGTACCGTTGGTGTCACAAAAACGCCGATTTTACTCCTTAGAAATTCCTTAGCAACTGAGCTAAAATCCGTGCTGTCTGTATTGTAGTAATAGACTTGCCCGCCAGAAAGACTATTAAAGTCCTTGATGACAGGTGAGAATTTCCGACAATAGATACAGGTTGGGCGGCCTAAATAGAGGGTATAGCTGCCGTCCGGGTCATCAAACATGTGATAAACGTCTGCCATTGTAACCTGTTTAAGGCCGGCAACATTTGCCTCATATTCTTCCGTTGAAATATCAGGGGCCTCCTGACCTTCTTGACTATCACTATCTGCTACAGTACTAACATCAGCTGTAGATTCCGTAACTTGTTGATCCTGATTAGCTGATACTTCCTCTTGATTATTAGAGCGAGTATCTTCTTCCTGCTTAGCCGTAGAATCCTGTGATTGTGAAGTTTCTTCGGAACTTGTCAGCAGCTGTTCCTGTTGATTTGTTTCAATTTGGTTGGACTGCTGATTAGCTGTAGCTTGTTGACTAGCTTGGCTATCAGCTTGCGCAGTAGCTGCAGGTACTTGCCCTTGGTCAGCATTTTGACTCACTTCATCAGCGTAAGTTGTACCTCCCACTAATAGCAAAGCTGTTGCTGAGAATAGTAATAATGATTTATAACGATTCATAAGTAACGTTTCCTTTCATCTTTTTTGTTTAATTTAATTAAATATAAGGCACCTCTAAAAATAATTTGTTTCACTAAATTCCTTGTAGGTTGCAAAGTATGAGTAGATCTATAGTTTACACTAAGTGACTACTTAGTATGTATACACCCTTCATCGCTAATGGTTACATAAGAAAACAGAGGCACATCGATTATAACAAAGATTTTTTGCCGCAATTCAGTTGAATAAATCGCCACGTTTATCCAATAAAAATTGCTACTACAGCTAAAATCCTTATACTCTTGATTGCATATTTTTAAAACGTCTATTCAGGACAAAATTCGACCCATTTTAAAAAATGAAATATTATAAAACAGACTAAGGCCACATTAGATTCTATATTTAACCTCACTTAGTAGCAATACCATAATTTCTTATTGATTCATAAAAGCGAAAGTTGAAATCTTCCAACTTTCGCCCAACTGTCTTACTGTCTATTTTTTCTTAAAATAAGCTTATACAACAAAACCGCCAGAACATAAACTAGGGCAACAAGAAAACCAATTTTTTCTCCCCACAATCCAAAAGTCACTCCTATTACTCCTCCCCCTAGGTATGCTAGATTACCGAAGTCTGAGTAGAACACTTCATAATTATTGGCTCCTTTTACTTATCTACTAAGAAACTTACAACTTTTGATACCAATTCCATCAATTAGTATGTTGTACTTAACCTGAGTGTAAAGACAATCTTGCCAATGTTTACCACCATTGATAAGTTATGAATTTTCTGATAACAATGACAATTTTTTGTGTACATCAAAATTAAATTCTATGAGAGGGTTTAATAATAACCATATCTTATATAAGACAACTTTCTTATAGAATCTAACTGCTCCCTCACCTTATTGTTTAGAATAATATTGCTATTCCTAAGTACCTCAGATAGCTCTATATTAAAACGGCTAAGAATTGTTGGGATCGGTGCCTTTTGCTTTTCAAGCTCTTCCTTATAAGCTAATAAAAATTTTTGTAAGGATTCACTACCGTCTATCTCTCTTAGTTCTATAATTATAGACTCAAGTAAGTCCAATGCATTATCCCGTCTTTCTTTTCCACCAGAAAACCACTTTAATTTAGACATAAAAAACCTTTCTACTTTAAACAAAACATTTTATATTTGATCAAAAGATATGTTGGGATTCGGCAACAAGAAAACCAATTTTTTCTCCCCACAATCCAAAAGTCACTCCTATTACTCCTCCCCCTAGGTATGCTAAATTACCGAAGTCTGAGTAGAACACTTCATAATTATTGGCTCCTTTTACTTATGCTACTAACTGTTGCGAAAGCCTAAGTGATACACTTGAATTAAGCCACTATTAAAAGACAATCTTATTAACAACTACCTCTTTAACTTTTCACTAAGCCAGTCTACTAATGAACCAATAGATATTAAAAACATTAAAATAAGATATATATTAATAAAGTGGTTATCTTTTACTATGTATAGCCCAAAATCTATGATAGCTAACACGATAAAGCCAATTAGAAAAATTTTTGCTAATAGTCGCCTAGTATGCAAACGACTAGCTTGCAATTTTATTTTCTTCCTAGAAATCCATTCTATTAATAAACAACAAAATAAAACAATTTCAAAAGCAAAAGCATCATCAATCAAACTTGTGTTTTTTTGCATACTAATATAAGCTTTTGCAGCCATAAGAGCAAAAAGCAAAAGTAACATAAGCACTAAGACTTTACTCCTATCTAAAAAGAAGGAGGGGCTTAAGCTTTTTCTATCTTTTATCATTTTTAATCCTCCATATTCAACTTAACAGTTAGGATATTAGCAAACAGGGAGAGCTGTAGCTCCCCCTTGTTTGTTTAATCAAATAAATTAATGAGTCAAATTATAAACTGTCTGACCAGCAGCATAACCCAAACCGTAGGCTGTTAAGAGACCTCCCCAGGTAAGAACACCACCTGCTCCTCCACCTTCAACAGTGGCAAGGCCTCCAATATTCATTACATCAAATTTTTCAATTGCCATTGTATTATAACAAACTCCTTTTTCAGTTTTATAAAATTAAGACTTTGCTATAAGCTTTATCGTCCAAATGAGAAAAACTCATTTAGACGGTAAAGCCGATAGAGATTGGCTCTATTTTTTTATGAAGGCTTGCTTTCCAGTAGCTACTACTGTTGATATCAATAATAATAATCCCAAAGGATGAGAAAGCTGATTAATCAATAGTCGAGCTACTAAAGCAACTGAAAAGAAAGTGAAAGCAGAGCACCAAATTATTCGTTCACTATTTTTCATTTTCACTCCTAATATTATTGATCATACTATTTGAAAACTGAAAAAATGTTAAGTGCTGCCATACCAAGCCTTGATTCTGTCTTACCAATGTTATAGGCCGTACTATGACCACCAGCGATTGTTGCGAGTTTACTTTCGCTTACTATTTGATAAGTCTTACTATCCATTGTTAACATATTATTTACCTCTTCTACTCAACAATTCCGTCCCATAATCCACGAGTATAGCTACCGTAAAATTTACCAATTTTATAAATAATATTCCCTCCACCTACGATAGATTCTAACTCTTTATTATTTAAATTGTTACTTTCTGTTATTTTTTTCAATGTAATCACCTCATTATTGTTATTTTGATATCCAACCATCAGCAAAGCCACGAGCAAATTGATAACCAATGTTAATAATCGCTCCACCTTCAACAGTGGCAAGGTCTTCAATATCCATTACATCAAATTTTTCAATAGCTTGTGTTTTCATTTTGCTACCTCCTTAAACATTGTTATTAAACTAGCTAGCTAAACCAGTCTATTAACATAATAAATTTTTGTAAATTGATTAATCGCTTTACGGTTATTATCTTACCATTAAAATCTAGTCTTTCCTGATATTCTCAAATATGAAATTAATTTTTTTATTTTTTTCATATTTTCAACTTTCTTATGTTTGAATGTTTTAGATATATAATAACCTCAAAAGGATAAACCTACTTCTGCATTGAGAAGTTTGTAGCTTCTAGAGTTAAATTTGCTGAAAAGTATCTGGCTAATCAATTCCAGATAGCTTTCTTTTTGTCTCTTGCAAGCGACACCTATAGGATACCAAAAATTTTTAGCTGTGCACGTTTATGTCGTGAAACGGCCAAAATATGTAGTGAACGGGCATTGCTTCAAGTTAGTCATAGTTTTATTTTCCCGTTCACGACAAAATAAGGCCGTTTCATGACTTGGATAAAATTTTAGAGAGATTTTATGGCACAATAATTCTGATTGCGCTCCTCATTAAACACGAGCTAAAAAAGATAAACTTCCTTGTGCTTTAGTGGCACTGTGTCAATTTCCTATTTTTATATAGGTTTGTTAGCGCTCTTTATATCTTAATAAAGGAGTTTTTATGAACTTTTACAAATTTATTCCCCAGATTGATGCTAGAGATTGCGGAATAGCTGCTCTGGCATCCGTTGCCAGATATTATGGCTCTAACTATTCCTTAGCGCACTTGCGAGAACTGGCTAAGACCGATAAAGAAGGAACGACAGCTCTGGGGATTGTTGAAGCTGCCAAAGCTATAGGCTTTGAGACCCAAGCTGTTCGAGCTGATATGAGCCTCTTTGACGAAAAGGATATCCCTTTTCCTTTTATCGTCCATGTCAATAAAGAAGGAAAACTGCAACACTACTATGTAGTTTACAAGGCCAAGAAAAATCACTTCATTATTGGTGATCCTGATCCTACAGTCAAGGTTACCAAAATGAAGAAAGAAACCTTTGAAAAAGAATGGGACGGTGTTTCCATCTTCTTAGCTCCAGAACCTGCTTACAAACCTCATAAGGATAGGAAAAATGGTTTACTGAATTTTATCCCCCTTATCCTGAAGCAAAAGGGACTTATCTTTCAGATTAGCCTTGCTAGTCTTTTAGTAACCCTAATTGATATTCTAGGTTCCTACTACCTCCAAGGTATTTTGGACAACTATATCCCCAATCAGATGCTGTCGACTCTGACTATCGTTTCGGTAGGTCTGGTCATTACCTATATTATCCAGCAAATCATGGCCTTCTCACGGGACTATCTCTTAACTGTCCTCAGTCAGAGACTTAGTATTGATGTGATTTTAGCCTATATCCGCCACATTTTCTCTCTCCCTATGTCATTTTTTGCGACTAGACGGACGGGTGAGATTACCTCACGTTTTTCGGATGCTAATGCCATCATTGATGCTCTCGCTTCGACCATCCTTTCCATCTTTCTGGATTGTTTTATCTTGATTATTATTGGGGCTGTCCTCTTTCTTCAAAATACGAATCTCTTTCTCTTGACCTTGCTGTCGATTCCAATCTATACCGTTATCATCTTTGCTTTTATGAAGCCTTTTGAAAAGATGAACCAAGAGGTTATGGAAGCTAACAGTATGGTCAGCTCTGCTATTATCGAAGATATCAATGGGATGGAAACCATTAAATCGCTGACCAGCGAAGACACGCGCTATCGCAATGTTGATAACGAGTTCGTTGACTATCTTGACAAATCTTTCAATCGTCATAAGTATGAAGTGCTGCAGACAGCTTTGAAAAAGGCTGCTCAGCTTATTTTAAATGTCACCATCCTCTGGTTTGGCTCTAAACTAGTTATGTCCAATAGGATCTCTATCGGTCAGCTCATTGCCTATAACTCGCTTTTAACCTACTTTACCAATCCATTGGAAAATATCATCAATTTGCAGACAAAACTGCAGTCAGCTAAAGTAGCCAACAACCGACTCAATGAAGTTTATCTTGTGTCATCGGAATTCGATAAAAAAACAACTAAGGTGGATCATTCAGCCTTAGATGGCAAGATCGCTTTTTCAGATGTTTCCTATAAATATGGTTTTGGCCGTGATACTCTGACAGACATTAATCTTACAATTAATAGGGGCTCAAAAATCAGTTTAGTTGGTATCAGTGGCTCCGGTAAAACAACATTGGCCAAACTGATTGTCAACTTCTTCCAACCATACAAGGGAGAAATCACCATTAATGGGCTAAATACTAATCTCTTGGATAAGAAGCTATTGCGGCGCTATATCAATTATCTACCCCAACAACCTTATATCTTTTCTGGCAGTATTTTAGACAACCTGACTCTAGGAGCAGATGAATCTGTTTCACAAGAAGATATTATGAAAGCCTGTGAATTGGCTGAAATCAGAAGAGATATCGAGCAGATGCCCCTTGGCTATCAAACGGAATTATCTGATGGAGCCGGTCTATCTGGCGGTCAAAAGCAGAGGATCGCACTGGCCCGCGCCCTACTGACCAAGTCTCCGATTATGGTTTTAGATGAAGCTACCAGCGGGCTGGATGTCTTAACTGAGAAAAAAGTCATTGACAACCTGATGCAGATGACGGAGAAAACAATTATCTTCGTGGCTCACCGACTTAGCATTTCCGAGCGAACAGACAAAATCGTTGTTCTTGATCAGGGAAAAATCATAGAATCAGGTTCTCATCAAGATCTACTAAAAAAACAAGGTTTCTACTATCAACTCTTTAATAAATAAAAAAGGTGCTAAACCGTTAAACAAGTCACAGAAAAATAGGGGACTTCTGAGACGGTGCGAAGCTTCTGAGCACCAGAGAGATTTACACCTAAAGGTAGTCTTAGCTGTAATTTGGCAAAATCAAAACAACTACCTCTCTTTTTCAAAGACCTGCAGGTGAGTCCAATTACGAGGAGGTTTTTATGGATCAAAAATTATTAAGCAGTTCTGAATTTTATCGCAGACGCTATCAAAATTTTGCGACTCTATCTATTATCCCGATTACTCTACTGGTTATTTTTCTAATCGTCTTTTCAATGTATGCGACCAAAGAAATTGTTGTCACGAGCACAGGCGAGTTAACACCAGCTTCGAGCCTTGTTACCATTCAATCAATCAGCGATAATGCGATTACAACCAATAACTTAAAAAATAATAAAACCGTCAGAAAAGGCGATATCTTGCTCAAATATGAGAAACCCAGTCCAGATACTCAAACTCAGCTCTATCTAGAAGAGACGGGCCAAACCAGTCAGGTAGAAAAAGCTCCAGAAATCAAGGCTTCAAGAGATGGCATTTTACACTTAGAAAAAGATTATACCGGACAAAAGGCCATCCCAAATGGGACTGCAGTTGGAGAAATTTATCCCAATCTCCAAAACGAGAAAACGATCAATCTAACCTACTACGTTGATTCTAACTACATTGCCAGCATTAAGACTGGCCAGTGGGCACGACTCACCTTAAAAGGTGGCAATAATAAAAATCTTTTTCTAAAAGGAAAGGTCAGCCACATTGATAAAACAGCAACCACAACAAAACAAGGTAATGTTTTCAAAATAACAGCTAAGATAAAGCTCAAAAAGCAAGATAAAAGCTCTCTCAAATATGGTCTACAAGGTAAGGTGACCAGCATCGTGGCTAAAAAAAGTTATTTTGATTACTACAAAGAAAAGGTACTCGCAACCTTTAACTAAGCTAGCATGCGAAAACTCCCAAGTCTAACAGATTTGGGAGTTTTCATATCGTTCACACCTCTACCTCTAGCTGTTGAGTGAAGAGACCATTTTGACTGCTGGTTTTTAGGACAGCATTAGGATAGTTTGCCAAAATCTGCTTGACAATAGCAAGGCCGATCCCCCTATCATTTCCCTTAGTGGAGACATCCAATTGGAAAAGATCCGCAATGTTTTCTGTGGTTGACTGAGTACTATTGACCAGAATGAAAACAAAAGCGCCACCGTGTTTAAAATAAGACAAGGAGAGCTGTCTAGCCTCAGACTCATCAGCGGCTTCGATAGCATTATCCAGTAGATTCGATACTAATCTGACGAAGTCAAGAGTACTAAAGTCAGTCGGCAGTCCTATTGGGTCGGCAATCTCTATCTTGACATCCAACTCTAAATCAATGGCTCTAGATAATTTGGAAGACAGGACACTCTTAAGAGCATTATCAGTAATATTGGAGAGGTTGGCCATTTCAAACTTCTGAGCATCAAGAATTTCACGTGATTCCTGGCTAATCTCATCCAGGGTCTGACGAATACTGGTCAGGTCCTCGTTGTCGGCGCTGTATCGGAGACTGGCTAGGATATTGCTGTAGTCATGACGAAAGGAGCGAATCTGACCATAAAGCTCTTCAATCTGATGATTGTAGTTAGTAATATATTTGAGTTCATTTTCCTTTTGAAGTATCAAGCGTTTTTCATAAATCATCGAAACACGATAATTAAATGCTGAAATAAAGGACAAGAGAGACACCATAAACAAGGTACTTGTATTGACACGATAAGTAACACCAAAATTAGTAGGTGTAATCAAATAGCTCAGCCATAAAGTTATGAAGTAGATGATAAAGAAAATATTATAGTAGATGATAGAAGACTTGACACTCCGATCGTCAATTAACTCATTAATTTGCAGAAAATCCATTTTTAAATAATGAAGAATTAATTCATTGGCCAGAAGGGATAGAGTTGCCTGAATCAGGATTGATAGCACAGGAAAATAATGATGAGTTAATTGAGGGAAGAATGGGTAGATAACCATAAACATCATAAATCTAGCAATGATATCAATACCCAACTTGACATAAAATATAAAGAAAAGCCTTAACGAGAAATCTTTAACTTTATCGCTAAACTTAAAGATGAGAAAACTGATTAAAGCTAATTCCCAAAATTGATTGCTAGCATAAAAATCTTTTAACCAGACATAAGGCAAACTATTTAAGACAAGGAAAGCCAATTGATAAGCCCAAGGGATGCGAATCTTAAAAGAACGCTGCATGATAAATAACTCAACAACCGACCAAAGAAACATTTGAAAAGTCCGATTGATATACAATAAAGATAACATCACTACCTCCTATGCAATTTCTTCAGAGCGCTAGCTAAAGCTCGCATCTTAGTTTTGGCAATGACACAGGTTTCGCCATTGGGAAAATGGGCTAATCGCTGGATTTTATCGACCTTAGCAACATTGGCAGGATTGAGACTGATAGACCGATGGACTCGAATAAAGCGATCCGTTGCCTTATCAACCTCAGCTAGACTACCATAAAACTCCATATAATCCTTACGACCATGCAAAATAATCTTATGAGGACTAGATGAGGCTTCAATAAAATAAATATCACTGTAAGGCATTTGGATACGGAACTGCTCATTCTCAAAAAGGAAGGAATCCTCTGACAAATTCTTACCAAGATTTTCCTGAGCATGACGTAAAATATTACCCAACCGCTGCCGAAATGCTTCTTCTGGTAATTCTTTATCGATAAAATCCAAGGCAGAAACCTGATACTTAAAAGTCAAGGGCATAAAATTGGAATGGGTAGTGACAAAAACAATCAGGGCCTGACTATCCCTAGCTCGAATAGTTCTTGCCACCTCAAAGCCCTTCTTTTTTTCGCCATTTAAATCAATATCTAAGAAGAAGATATGCTGCTCCCCTTTACCTTTAATACTCTCCATCAATTGGTCAGGTTTGCCAGAGACTAAAAATTCATAATCTAAATCCCTTTCTTCTGCAATATTCCGAATGGCACGTTCAATTCTAGCCTGTTGCTTAAAATTATCTTCTAAGGCATAAATATACAGCAAAGACAAACCTCCTTAACACTTATGATAAAAGAAACCCATTTTTACTTATTATACAAAAAAAGACAAGCTAAAAGTTAGCTATGTCGTGAAATGGCCTTAATTTGTCGTGAACGGACAAAATTAGAGAAAAATGAGAAGCAAAAGTCCAGCTAGGACACCGGTGAAATAACCTAGAATAACGTCTCTGGGATAATGGACTCCCCCTAAGACTCGACAGAGAGCTAGAATAGCTGAGAAGACTAGGCAAAGAACACTAATGCGAGGACTAATTTGGTAGAGACAAAGGCTTATCATAGCTGCTGAAAAGACATGTCGGCTAGGTAAGGAATTCCCCTTGGAAGCCTTATCAATCAGAGGACTAATTGCCCAAGTCTCATAGGGTCTGGGGAGATTAAGCCGCATTCGAAAGTAACTAAGTCCTGTAAAAGCCAGACCAGGAATAAAGATGGTTAAACCTAAGTCGTAAAACTGTTCCCGCCCAAGCAAATCAAGCAACAAGAGGGGGTATAGAACAGCCATGAGCTTGGTTAAAATCCAATTGCTTACGCGTAATATTTTTATCATCCAAGGACGCTCTCGTAAGGGAGCCGTTAGACGGCTATAAAATTCAGTATAGTCTTTGATCACTTACCTACTGCTCCTCCCTCCTTTATTTTTCTAAATCAGCCTACCGTATGACTTAATTACTTAGTTTAAACTAATTTGCATCATTACTCCACATCGTCAGCAAAGCTAGCCCTTTTTTGATAGGCATTGGTTAAAAGGATAGATATTGCAAAACATCAAGCTTGGCCATGACCTTCTCCTTGCAAATAGGCCTTTAATTGAGGCATCATTTTTTGAGCATCCGTCAGACCAATATTGTAAATCTCATCAAACTTCTCAGGATCTGTTTCCAGACGGCCAATATCCAAATCTTTCTCAGGACGAATAGCAAATAAATCTCCTGCCTCTTCAAGCTTTATAACCTCTTCTACTTCTCGATTATAAGTTTTCCAGCGTTGACTGGCAGCTTTAACAAACTCGGGATATTTGCGATAAAAGAGCTGATAAATCCGCCCTCTAGATGGTTTCTTGCGGTAGTTCAACGGACGCGTCAAAACGACAACGAGTTTATCATAACCCAAACTTCTGGCAAATTCAACTGGAATAGAATCCGACAGACCGCCATCTAGGTATTTTTGTCCTTGCCAATCAACAATTCTGGAAACCAAGGGCAAGGCCGAACTTGCCCGAAAGATTTCCATCTCCTTAAATACGTTTTTGACAGGAAGATAGGCCGGTTGACCTGTCTCAACATTGGTTGCAACAGCATAAAACTCTGCCCCCGATTCTTCAAAAGTTTCTTGGTCAAAGACATCTAACTCCATCGGAACTTTGTAATAGGTAAACTCCTTATTGACAAAGTTCCCTGTTTTTAGCCAAGACCAAAAACTCATATAATTCTTCTGACCAATAAATCGTTTATTATAACGCAGGCCACGCCCTCTCTGTTTGGATAAGAGGTTAACACCAAATAGAGCCCCAGCAGAAACGCCAACTACACCAGCAAATTTAAGATCTTCATCTAAAAAAGCATCAATGACTCCTTGACTATAGAGCCCTCGCATGCCTCCACCTTCCAGTACCAAGCCAACTTTCATAAATAAAATTACCTCCAACAAATTAAAATTATTATAACAAAAAGCTGGGAGCGATTGAGTCCAACAGCATTAAATTAGACAAGGAAGGAGAAATGTCTAAAAACTCCTAAACGCTACTGAGTCTTACAGCCAACTCCAGCAAATGTGAGCAACGCTCCAAGTGCTAACTTTTTCCTACCTTAAAAACCAACTAAGCCCACAAGGCTTTCCCAACAAGAAACAAGAGAGCATTGGCTTACCGTAATGTTAACTTGACCGATTACTAAAAAGTTCTGTCTAATACCCCATAACCAAATACAAAAATTCCTGAGTTAGAAAAATCTGACCTCCAAAAGCCCTATTCTAGGTGCAGACAGCCCAGAGGGGACAAATAATAGTGAACAGCCAAACTACCGAATTAAACAAAAGTAGAACTGGCGATCAAGACAGATCTTGCTTTGGATCAGCAAAAAATAGAACTGGGCAGGCAGTGCCAGTTCAAAAGATACTACCAATCCATAAAGGAAGCTGCCATTGCCCCAACAGGCGCCCTGTTCCCAACGCCATCACCTGATTATATGAACGATTGTCAGTGCCAGACAGCGATCTCATGATTAACTAGACTCAAGTTTTTATACGTAATCTTCAGAGATTACAATACTTTGTGGATGAGGTTAAAGCCATCTGTCCCAAAAGCTTTTTAACGGAAAAACTCTACAATAGAATCCTATAGAAGCACTCATAAAACTAGAAACATAGCTGGCTCTTCCCCTAAGAAAATGCTGTAGCCCCCTGCTTGATGGGTGAGTAATAAAGCCTTTTATAGTTAATAGCCATGGGTTTAGTCTAGCAGAAATTTCACGAAAGTGCCAAATACAATCACGATAAAGAGAGTGAGATCAACCAAAAATTGAAAATTTTGGTTCTCACCACGCCCTAGTTTCAAGGTGATGACCTGAAACGGTCTCTCCCCAGATTGTTTTTGACACTTGCTTTGTAAGCAAGCTTCATTTCTAATCTCAAAAGATCTCTCAGACCTTTTGAGATTGGAAATAAGATGAACGAAGTTCATCATCACATTCATTTAAGTTTTCCACTTCGACCTTATTGCAAAAAGAAACCTAGCCAGCAGTAATTCATTGTGCTAAAGTACCTAATGAACCATGTAGGGGTAAGACTTCTTGGCTTAGCCAACAAGTCTTACTCTCAACCACTGCGTCCATCTAGTAAAAATCTAGAGCAATAACAAAAGAGGCAGGACTTCTGTCCTAACCTCTGATGGGTTAGCAATTATTATTGCTATTAATCATTCGAAATACCAGCGCCATAACCATATTTATAACTCAAATGGTAAGTATCACCATCATCATTTGTTGTGAACTCCAATGAAATACGTTGAGCATGAGAATCATCAGCATCGAAATCTTCATATTCGATTGTCAAACCTTTTTCAAGCTCATCTGCGGAATAAGTTCTTACCGTATAGTAAGCTGCTGAGGGTTTGGCATGCTTGCTTTTAACGTCAGACCAGCTGGCACCACCAGCACCGGTTTCATCATCCCCAACTTTAAGGGCATCAAAGTCGGCCTTGGTCCAATCAGACTTATAAGAAGCATTGGTATCAATATCATTTGCCTCGAAAATCCCATCAATATAGGAGATAACCCAAGTGCCATCATATCCTTTTTCAAAAGAGACTGTAACTTTCTGTTCGGTATCTTCTTTTGATTTATCTTCGTAACGCAGGGTTAACTCATCACCAGAAATTTCTGCTTCAGTGGCTTTACCATGCTTCTTAACAACATCAGCGACTGTGTCACTTTCAACTTTCAAATCTGAAACATCATCTTGTTTCCATTCAAATTTATAGTTCTTATCAGTATAGTCATTGACATCTGTACTATTATCTTTGACCTTACCGTTCTTATTGCTAGTCACTGATGATGAATTATCAGACTTAGATACAGAGTGGCGAGAATTACTAACAACAAGGCCAACAATGCTAATCAGAACAGCCAAAAGAGCGACAGCACTAGCAATGATTGACAGCAACTTTTTGCCCTTAAGATTTAAAATCAAAAGCACAATAGCAAAAATAAGACCAAGCACCGAAAGACCAAGAAAGACTGGTGCAACTACTGTAAATGAGAAGGCTGCGAACAAAACAGATAAAACCAAAGATACAATTGGCAAAATCAAATCTAAAACTTGATTGGAATGATTTTGCCCCGACTGTACACCAGAGAAAGCCTGCTGTTGGAAATTCTGGGGCTGACCAAATGCTCTCTGTGACTCATTTCCTTGTGGCATTTGCCCTACTTGAGCTTGTTGTTGTGACAAATCATTTGGTATTTGTTGATTAGGTATAACCGCTTGATCTTGAGATGCCTGTTCAGTCTGTCCAGCTGGAACTCCTTGAGATTGGGTTGCTTCATCCTCAGTCAAATTTGCTTGATTCATAACTTGGGCATTTTCTGTCGCTGCTGTTTCAGGGCTTACGCCTACGTCTGAAGCTTGAGCATTCGCTTGATTAGCATTTATAGATGCTGTCAATTGTTCCAAATTAAAGTCAGTTTCTTTAGCTTTTGCAAATTCCTCAGCTGTTGGTTTGCGACCAGTCAAAGCTTCAAACTGTTTGACCCACGCCTCTTTATTATTCATTGTTAACTCCTTTGTTTTAGCTTTTTTCAATAATGAATACTAATCTATTTTAACACGTTTTAAGTTTATGTAAAGGATTTTGCTCAATTTATTTGAACTCTTCCAAATCCGTTTACAAGCCACAACAGCGGTCGAGCTCAAATTCCAAAATAAAAAAGGAGAGCACACTCCTTTTTTACTTATTTCACTTTTTCTTCTTGATAATCACAGTCGGCATTGCTGCAAATAACCTGTTTGCCGCCACCACGGACCTTCTTTTCAACAAGATAGTGATCACATTTGGGACAGGAACGTCCAACTGGTAAATCCCAAGAAGTAAATTCACAATCAGGATAGCGGTCACAGCCATAGAAAATCCTATTGCGCTTGGTCTTGCGTTCGATGACTTGCCCTTGACCGCAGGTCGGACAAGTCACACCAATTTCCTTAGTGATAGCCTTGGTATTGTGACATTCTGGAAAATTGCTGCAGGCATAGAACTTACCATAACGGCCAAGTTTGATAACCATTGGATGGCCGCAGACGTCACAGTCGAAACCGGCAGGCTCATCCTTGATTTGAATTTTTTCAATACCTTCTTCAGCCTTTTCCAGTTCCTTTTCAAAAGGCTTATAGAATTCATCAATAACCCTCTGCCACTGCTCCTTACCAATCTCAACGGAATCTAGCTTGTCTTCCATCTCAGCTGTAAAGGCCACATCCACAATATCTGGGAAAAATTCGACAATCAGATTATTGACAATTTCTCCTAATTCGGTTGGTTCAAAGCGTTTAGCTACCAGACGGACATAGTAACGCTTCTGGATGGTTTCAAGGGTTGGAGCATAGGTTGATGGCCGGCCAACACCATTTTCTTCCAATGTCTTAATCAAGGTCGCTTCAGAATAACGGGCAGGCGGCTGCGTAAAGTGCTGCTCAGGACTAGTAGATACTTTCTTGACCGTATCCCCCTGTGCCATATCTGGCAACATCTTATTTTTATCAGAGTCGTTGTAAACAGCTAAATAACCGTCAAACTTGACCTGACTTCCGTTGGCTGTAAAGGTGACACCATTTTGATCCAAACTCACCTTCATGGTATCAAAAACTGCTGCAGTCATCTGACTGGCCACAAAACGATTCCAAATCAAGGTATAGAGTTTGAGCTGATCCTTGTTGAGGTACTTAGCAATAGACTCTGGTGTATTGAAAACACTGGACGGTCGAATGGCCTCGTGGGCATCCTGAGCACTAGAACTATTGCGAACTTTACTCCCATGCTTAGAATACTTAGCACCAAAACGATCCGTGATAAAATCAGCTGCATCATTTTGCGCTACGGGACTGATACGCGTTGAATCCGTACGCATGTAAGTAATCAAACCTTGCTGACCGCCACGCCCCAAACTGATTCCTTCATAGAGCTGCTGGGCCACCATCATGGTTTTACGGGTTCTAAAATTAATTTTATTAGCAGCATCCTGCTGCATAGACGAAGTCGTATAGGGGAGGGGAGCATTGCGACGTCGCTCCTTCTTTTCAACCTTATCAACGTTAAAATCATCACTGGTAATCTTAGCCAGAACCTTTTTGACATCATCGTTGGTTTCCAGCTTTAACTTCTTACCATCAAGGCCATAAAAATTAGCTTGAAACTTCTTGTTGCCCTTCTTGAAAGTCCCGTCAATGGTCCAATATTCTTGAGGTTTAAATGCCTTGATTTCATTTTCGCGATCAATAATCAGTTTGAGAGCAACAGACTGAACCCGACCAGCAGACAGTCCTTTCTTGACCTTCTTCCACAAAAGCGGAGAGATAGAATAACCAACAATACGATCTAAAACCCGACGGGCTTGTTGGGCATCAACCAAATCCATATCAATAGCCCTTGGCTCAATGAAGGCATTTTTGACAGCATCCTTAGTAATTTCATTAAAAACTACCCGATTTTTGTCTTTTTCATCCAAGTCCAGAATGTGGGCTAAATGCCAAGAAATAGCTTCTCCTTCACGATCCGGGTCACTAGCCAGAAAAACTTGTTTGGCCTTCTTAGCTTCTTTTTTTAAGTCATTAATCAGCGGACCCTTGCCACGAATATTAATGTATTGCGGTTCATAATTATTGTCAAAATCAATGGACATGGAAGACTTCTTCAAATCCCGAATATGTCCAACAGAAGCTACCACTTTGTAGCTTCGCCCCAGATACTTCTCAATGGTTTTAGCTTTGGCCGGCGACTCAACAATAACCAAGTTTTTCTTGGGGGTTGCCCGCTTCCTTCCTTTACTAGTAGCTTTTTTGCTTGTTGTTTGTTTGCCAGTTTTAGCCTTGGTTGCTACTGCCATCAGCATCACTCCCTCAATTTTCGAATAAACTTCTAGCATGATAACTTACTTTTTAGGGGCTGTCAATAAAAAACTTTCTCCTATAGGAAAATGCAAAAGGTCAACAGTTTAACCAAGAGAAAAGAAAAGGCGCTCCTTAAGGCAAAACGGAGCCTACAAACTAAATTAGAAACGACTAAAACCCAGTTACTACAAAATTCTATTTTTTGAATATTAAAAGAGACAAGTCAAAACCTGTCTCCTTTAATCAAATTCTTCCAAAATATCCAAACCAGTCATGATGCACTTGGCTCCTTCCTGAATCAGATGATGACAACCGTCGGAACGCCCATCCAGAATATTACCTGGTACAGCAAAGACATCGCGCCCTTCTTCCATGGCCCGTTCGCAAGTAATCAAACTACCCGATCTTTGCTTGGCTTCAACAACAACCGTTCCTTGAGAGAGACCTGCAATAATCCGATTACGCTCGGGGAAATGGAATTTCAAGGGCTGCTGGCCAGGTTCATATTCAGTCAAGACTAGATGGTGTTTGGCCAAATATTCCTGCAAATCATGATTTTCTTTTGGATAGAAAATATCCAATCCCGTCCCGATAACAGCAATACTTTTCCCACCATTTTTCAAGCAGGCAATGTGGGCTCCTGTGTCAATACCCCTAGCCAAGCCGGAAACAATGACAAAATGATTTGCCAATTCTCTAACAATTTTTTGGACAGACTTAGTCCCAAGATTTGTGCAATCTCGTGACCCCACAATAGAAAGCTTGGGAGCGTCCAAAAGGGTTAAGTCCCCCTGGTAAAAGAGGAGGACAGGCGGATTGTAGATTTGGGCTAAATTTTCAGGATATTCCTTATCCAAAATAGATAGGGAAGGAAATTGATTAAACTGTTGGCGAAGGTATTTGAGGTCTAAATGCTTGTAACTTTCCATGAAATGACCTGCCTTGCTGGTTTGGGAGACGACAGCCATATCCCGCAAGGACAGAGATTTGCCAACTTCTTTTTGATAGTCCAGAATATTGATAATCTGCAGATTAGTCAAACCAGCCTGTTTGAGTTTAAAGAGCTCAAAATTATTCATAAAATCACCTCTACCTATTAATACGAAAAGAGGTTGGGAAAAAGTATTCCAACCTTCTATTTTTTGCAGTAATAACAGTTTGACGCAGTGGTTGATAAGGTTCTAAGCCTTACTCTGCAATGGCTAGCGGCCATCCTAATCAACTGTGCGGAGGTGGGTTAAAAAGCTCTGGTAGAGCTTTTTAATCGGGAAATAAAGGGAAATAAAACTTGCAAAGCAAGTGTCAAAATGCTCCAGTGGACTTTGGCAGTCTGGGGATAGACTGCTAAAGCCTGCCACCTAAAAAACAGGAGAGTGGCAGAGCTCTGAGCCTTAAAATGGAAGAGCGAAGAAAATCAAAGTCGTGATTTTATCACAATTTACGATTTTTATACGTAATCTTCAGAGATTACAATGCTTTGTGGGTGAGGGCTAAGCTATCATGGCTGTTTGTCCTACTCTCTAAAAACCATATACATATTAATAGAAAAAAATAATAGTTTGGCTTTGTGAAATAAGAGCTTTTACTGCTATTTTCGATTGGCCATCAGGTGAAGGTAAGCACCGATGAGATTGGCATCATTACCATTAACAGCTGCTTCAATTTCTAACTGTTCAAAATGCTGGAAGGCAAGAACACTGGTGAAGAGCTTATCATATTGCTCATTGATCGTCTTAACTAAAAGTGGCTGTCTACTGATTCCGCCACCGATGGCTAAGTTTTCCACCTTAAGGAAAGTCTGGAGGTTGAGCACAAGATAGGCAATGTCTCGACAATAGGTTTCAAAAAGTTCCTGCAAAGCTCCTGACGGTTCTTCTTCCAAAGCTTGGAAAACTTGTTTACCATCAGCCTCTTTAAGCCCCAACAGTCGGCTAGCGTCCTCAACAAACTTAACCGCTGAACCAGCATTGGAAAATAGGCTCTCAATCCCAATCCGATTAAGCTCTAAGGTATGACTGATCTGACGCCAGACTGACTCATCGTTAGAACGAAAGTCTTGGGCACTAGGCCGCAAATCGCGTGACGGAAAAGTCACCAGATGATTCTCAGAAACCACACCTAAACCGACACCAGTTCCTAAAACAAGAATCGCCCCGCAAGAACTGTCTTTGAGAACACCTGACTTGGTCTCTGCCAGAGCAGCTGCATTGGCATCATTGAGAACTGTCACTGGCATTGAAAATTGTTCAGACAGGTGTTTGGCTAGGGGAACATTTTTCAAATAAGGAATAAGACCGCCACGATAAACCCGACCATTCTTACTAATTTCTCCCGGGCAAGAAATGGCAATGGCCTTAATCTCATCCTGATATTGCTCAACAATAGCTGTCAAACTGGTCCAAAATTCTTCCAAACTAGCCGGTGTTGGTACTTGTCCTTCTTGCGTAAGAGTCAGCTGCTCATCAATCAGAGCGTGCTTGATAGCACTGCCACCGATATCAATGGCCAAACAACTCGTTTCTGTCAAGTCCTTAATGACCTGAGCCGGATTTCCAGCGATAACCACATTGTCACCAAAAGATTTGGTGACCACAGAACCGGCTCCAACAACTACATTATCTCCTAAGGTCACACCCGGTAGAATGGTCGAACCGCCACCGCACCAGACATTATCACCAATGGTAATTGGACTGCCAAATTCCTTACCCTTGATACGTTCTTCTGCCTCTAATGGATGAAGGGCTGTCAGAAGCTGACAATTGGGGCCAAACATGACATTATCGCCAATTCGAATTTCACAAACATCTAAAAAGGTACAATTATAGTTGGCATAAAAATTTTCCCCAACATAAATATTGCTACCGTAATCACAAACAAAGCGCGGATTAACAGTGATATTTTGCCCTGTTTTGCCAAAGAAAGTCTTGAGCAGGGCTTGAGCCTGCTCCTCATCTTCCTCGGCATTGAACATCCGCGTAATGACCCTAGCCTGCTGACGTAAATCAACTAATTCTGGGTCGGAGGCATCATAGAGTCGCCCCGCCAACATTTTCTCACGTTCCGTTACTGTTCCCATACTATTCTCACTTCATCATCAAGCCTGATTCGCCTTACTCATTTAATCTTCTCGCTCGATTTTTTTAATGTGCCGAGCTGGTACGCCGCCAACAACCGTATTCGCAGGAACATCTCGATTTACCACAGCTCCCGCAGCAATTACTGCTCCATCCCCGATGGTCACTCCTTGCGTGATTGTAACATTGGACCCAATCCAAACATCTTTGCCAATCTTAATAGGAGCTAGGTAGAGATTCCCTCTACGACTGGGCTGCAAATCATGGTTAAGAGTCGCTAGAACCACATTATGACCAATTAGACAATTATCGCCAATGCTAATACCACCCTGATCTTGAAAACGACAGCCAGCATTGATGAAGACATTTTGTCCAAATTTAATATTAATACCACAATCCGTTGAAAATGGCGGAAAAATCCGCAAATTATCCGGTACTGCTTGTTCCGTCAACTCCTTCATCAAAGTAACAATCTCTTCTGGCTTGTGATAGGAACCGTTCATCCGACTAGTGATGGTTAAAGCCCGTTGACCATAAGCGTGAAATTCTGCAGCTAATTCAGATCCCGCCTGAATAATGGAACTTTCATTTAAAGCCTGCCGAAACTCTTCTATATCCATGTGCACCTCCAAAATGAGAAGCAATCTGCTTCGTAAAAAATTATAGATTTATCATTGATTTAACTGGTTCAAAACTATGCCGATGAATGGGGCTTATCCCCAATTTCTGCAAGCCTTCCAAGTGGGTCTGAGTACCATAACCCACATTGTGAGCAAAGTCATAACCTGGAAATTTCCTATCATAATCCGCCATCAAGCGGTCTCTAGTGACCTTAGCTACAATCGAAGCCGCAGCGATAGACAGGCTATTGGCATCTCCCTTAATAATTGAAGTCTGAGGCAAGGCTAAATCCAATTGCATAGCATCAATTAACAGGTGTTGAGGTTGTTCCTCTAGCTTAGCTACTGCTTCTTTCATGGCCAGCTTAGTCGCCTCATAAATGTTGACCTGATCAATAACCTGATTGGATTTAAAACCAAGACCGACTGCCAAGGCTTGTTCCATGACTTGGTCATAAATTTCTTGGTGTTTCTTTTTAGGAATCTTTTTACTGTCATTTAGACCCTTGATTTTACAATTCTTCGGTAGGATAACAGCAGCCGCCACAACAGGCCCAGCCAGAGGACCGCGGCCAACCTCATCAATGCCAGCAATCAACTCAAGACCACGCGCATAGAGCCTTTTTTCATAAGTCAGCATAGCTTCCAAACGTTGATCTTCAGCTAAGTCAGCCCGAATTTCTCGCTGACGTTTTTCGATAGCAGCCTGAACGCCAACTCGCTCATCTTCGGCCAAACTAGCAAAAAAAGGGCTGGCTAGGTCAGTCACCCCAGCTAATTGAGTTTGAATTTCTTTAATGGTTGCCATTGCTATCACTAACCTTATCTAGCGTGTAACGCCCCAACTTGCCATCACGAACTTCCTTGACAAAAAGGTTGTAAAAGCGATCATAATCATCACGAAAGCCTAATTTTTGGGTCAAGTCCATAATCATCTCAGGCACTTCTTGCTCCAAATCAAGTCCCTTGAAGCGGTCTTTTAAACGCTCAGGGTAGTTTTCTTTGAAATAGTTAAGACCAAAGATCGTGACCTCATCCATAGGCAATAGATTATCCTTAATAGCGCCAGTCAAGGCTAATTTCAAGCCGACTAACTGGTCCTCAAACTTGGGCCAGAGAATCCCCGGCGTGTCTAGGATTTCCAAATCTTTATTAGACTTGAGCCACTGCTGGCCCTTGGTAACACCTGGTTTATTACCAACTACAGCAATCTTCTTGCCCGCCAGCCGGTTCATCAGCGTTGACTTACCTGCATTAGGAATACCAATAATCATGGTTCGCAGGGTCTCTTTATTAATTCCCTTCTTCTTCAATCGTTCCAACTTATCCGCCATCAGACTCTTGGCTGCTTCCGTCACTTTTTTTACCGTCGACTGATCTTTAGCATTGATCAGCAAGGTTTTAAGATCCTGATTTTCAAAATAAGTTTGCCACTCCTTGATTAGAAGCGGATCAGCTAAATCAACCTTGTTTAGAATCAAGAGCTTGGGCTTATCACCGACAATCTTATTGAGCATAGGATTTTGGCTGGATAAAGGCAGACGGGCATCAACCAAAACCGTTACAAAATCTACAAATTTGAGATTTTCCTGGACCTGCCGTCTCGCCTTTGACATGTGACCAGGAAACCATTGAATAGTAGCCATGACTTCCCTCGAATAATTTTAATAATAGTCATATTATATCATGGAATTTAGACAAAAATCCTGACAGACAACTTTAAAATCATGTTAAAAAAAGAAGTGATCCTTGAAACAATCACTCCTCCTATTTCTCACTCAATTTTCCCAAGCCTGCTTAAACATAGCGACAAATCGAGTATGGTAGTAAATAAAGTAAACAATTAAGATGGACAAAACAACTGCCAGACTGTCAAAAGGCAACTTCAAAAGAGCTGTCGGCAGATTGGCATAAAGAAAACTCCGCCCCAGAAAATAACCAATTACATTAAGGATACCACCCAAAATCAGACCTGTAAAAAATCGGCTTTTAGACAACTTCTCATACGACTGCTTGACTAAAAGACTGATAACCAGAACCTGAAAACTGTGACTAATCAGGGTTACAAACATTGGAGTTGGATAAAAAAGAAAGTCACCAATAAAGGAACCAATTCCAGCAACTATGACACTCTCAGTCGGTGGGAAAAGCAGACCTACCAGACAGATCACAATACCATTAATATAAAAATGACCGCCAGGAACTGGCACTGACAGATAGGACGAGCTCAAAATAATAACCAAAGCCATAAAGAGCGCTGCAAGTGTAATTCTTTTCGTTGACATCAGCATCACCTCATTTGATAAAGGACCTCATTATCGTGTCCCTCTTAATGTTTCCCATTGTAAGACAAGCACAATTAAGTTACAATAGTCTTATTCTAAAACTGTATGGGGACAGATTATGCCTAGTAAATTTCAAACTCTTTACCAAAGCCTAGCCCAAGCCATCAGAAGCGGACAATTCAAAAAGGGCGAGAAACTGCCCTCGATCCGCAAACTGAGTCAAACTTACGGCTGTAGCAAGGACACAGCCCAGCGAGCCCTCCTTGAACTCAAATACCAAAATCTGATTTACGCTGTCCCAAAAAGCGGCTACTATGTTTTAGAGGGTAAGGATCAAGACGGCGACAATCTGGCGATTAGCCTTGCGGCCTATAATAAGCTAGCCTACCAAGACTTTAAAATCTGCTTATCTGAAACTCTTGTTGGGCGAGAAAATTATCTCTTCAACTACTATCAGCGTCAGGAGGGGTTAGCTGAACTGTTAAGATCCCTGCAGAACCACCTTCTTGAACAGGATATTTACAGCAAGGTGGAAAATCTAGTAGTTACCTCGGGAACTCAGCAAGCCCTTTATATTCTAACTCAGATGGCATTTCCCAACCAAAAATCAGTTATTCTTCTAGAACAGCCCACTTATCATCGAATGAATAGTCTAGTGAGAGAGCAAGGCTTGCCTTATCTAACAATTGAGAGAGATTTTTCTGGCCTCGACCTAGAGCAACTAGAAAAATTCTTTCAAAGCCATCCTATCAAATTTTTTTATACTATCCCAAGAATCTCCAACCCTCTAGGCCTCTCCTATAGTTCCCAAGAAAAACAAGCTCTAGTTGATTTGGCCCAGCGCTATGATGTCTATATTATCGAAGATGACTATATGGGCGATTTTACAAAATCTGAAAATCTACCTTTACATTACTACGATACCCATGAGCGTGTTATTTACCTCAAATCTTTTTCAACTACCCTCTTTCCAGCTTTGCGATTAGGGATGTCCGTTTTGCCACAAAGGATCATGAACGATTTCCTTGCCTACAAAAAATTGATGGATTACGATACTAGCCTGATAATGCAGAAGGCTCTATCCCTGTATTTAGATAACGGTATGTTTGCTAAAAATCTTAGTCAGCTCAAGAACTTCTTTGATCAACGTCTGGATCAGGCCACAGCGCTCTGTCAGAATTTACCTGATTATTTAAACTGCCAAATTGGTCCTAAGCATATTAGTATTGAACTACCAAAGAAATTCAAATTAGGACGTTTTAAAGAAAGAGGCATCCAAACGCTGGATTCATCCACAAGAGTTGACCAGCATGAGCTCCCCTATCTTTATCTAGCCAATAATCAAACACTAGTGGGAGAAATCAAGAAGATTAAACAAATACTCAAGACTTTGTAAAAAAATCACATTTTTTCTCCTACTTAATCATCCAAAAAAGAGTGGGAAAGAACCAAAAATTGAAAATTTTGGGTTCTTTCCCACATCCTAATTTTAAAGTGGTGACCTGAAACGGTCTCTCCCCTGACTGTTTCACTCTCACCCCCGCACGGTTGACCAGGTTTTCTGCTTTGACCTTGCGGCAAAAGGAAAATCTGTCAGCAGTGTTCACAGCTAATGAACTTGCAGGGGCAAGACTTTCTTGGTCTAGGTCTAGCCAAGAAAGTCTTTCTCCACCCACTGCACCAAAAGTTTACTCTAAAACAAGAAGACTGGACAAGTTTTTATCCAGTCTTTTAAACGTTATTTCAATTTTTCAAAACGCAAGTGAACTGCAATTTGATTCCCATAACCATTGCGTTCCAAATCTCTTTGTAAACGGTAGGAAATATAATGCTCCGCAATATTAATATAACCGGCATCCATGAGACGATTTTCAACTTGAGATTGCACCATCGAGATAGTTGGACGGTCAGCATGAGCTTCCTCCAAATCAATCACAACCTTCTTGGTGACTTCTGCCAACTCTTGACGAAGCTTATCATCAAGGACAAAGACAGATTGAGCCGCCTTGAGAATAGCCTGATAAATTTTATCTGGATCAAATTCAACAACTTGACCGCTGCGTTTGGTAATTTGCATGAAATTGCCTCTTTTCTATTCAGAAATTCAACTCTTAGATAACTCGAAGCTTTTAAAAGCTGGGAAGAAAACTGACAGACAATAGAATACTGAACTTCCTTCCGCAAATAATAGAGGAAGATATCTGAGTTTAGACACCCTCACTACAACCATTATCCTTGGCTTAGTCACTTTTGTCAAGCTAAGTGTCCGTCAGTTCTAAGTCGCTAAAGCCCAGCATTAGTAATCTGGACGCACAACACCTGTCACCGTTTGACGAGTGGCTTCGATGTCTTCTTCTAAGACTACCTTGATAATGCGTTTTTCTTCTTCTGGTGTGCAAGATACTAGAGGTAAGCGTAAAGGGCCAACGTCAAAGCCCAGATGATTGAGAACAGCCTTGACAGGAGCCGGACTTGGAACAGAAAAGAGAGCATTAACTTTAGGAATGAATTTACGTTGAATACCAGCAGCTCTCTTGATGTCATTCTGCTCAATAGCCTGCAACATTTGATACATTTCTTCCCCATTAGAATGACTAGCCACTGAAATCACACCATCAGCTCCGATATTCATGGCATGGAAAGCTTCACCATCTTCACCAGTATAAATCAAGAAATCATCAGGCTTATGTTCAATCAGATAAGCCATATTATCCAGACTAGTGCACTCCTTAACTCCAATGATATTAGGATGTTCTGCCAAGCGCAGCATAGTATCTGGAGCCATTTCTACCACGACCCGACCCGGAATATTATAAATAATAATAGGGAGGTCACTGGCATCTGCAATAGCCTTGAAATGCTGATACATTCCTTCTTGGGAGGGTTTATTATAATAAGGGACGATAGCTAAACCAGCTGCAAAACCGCCAAAGGCAGCAACTTCCTTGGCAAAATCAACAGAATCTCGGGTATCATTAGTACCCACCCCAGCGATTAGAGGCACACGTCCATTGACAATTTTTTGCACTGCCTTAAAAAGCTCCAATTCCTCATCGTGAGTCAAAGTAGGACTTTCGGCAGTTGTCCCAGCTAAAAGCAGACCTTGAGTGTGGTGGGTCAAGAGATGTTCAACTAAATCAGGCAAAGCCTCAAAGTTGATAGAGCCATCAGGATTAAAGGGCGTAATCATTGCCGTAATAAGTTTCGCATGACGCAGTTGTTGGATGGATTCTTGCGCAGTCATAATAACCTCCTAATTATGCTTGAACCAAGGTCATTCCCCTCAGTAGGGTTCGACCAATATTTTCATTATAAAAAGAGGGCTGGAGACTCCTGTCCCAGACCCCAGTGTAGCTAGATAGTCAGAGAAAATTGAAATGAGACAGAGTTAGAACTTATAGGCTTGCATTTAACGATTGTTTTGTTTGGCCAATTGACTTTCTAAAGCTCTTTTCTTTTATATGATACCTCAAGTACAACTTATTTCAATTCAAATTTTAAATCCTTTGTTGGACGAACCAGGCCTTTTTCATGGAGCGTTTCTGCAATTTGCACAGAGTTCCAAGCTGCTCCTTTAAGCAGATTGTCAGAAACGACCCACATGTGAATACCTTTTTCGACATCTAAGTCCTTACGAATCCGACCGACAAAGGTTTCTCGTTTACCGACAGCATTGACTGCTTGTGGATAAACTTGATGGGCCACATCATCTTCCAAAACAGCCCCTGGAAAATTGGCGATAGCTGCCTTTACCTCTTCAATCGGTGCGACTTCCTTGGTTTCAATATAAACAGATTCTGAGTGAGCCAAGAGAACAGGAATCCGCACACAAGTTGCTGAAACAGCAATCGAGTCATCTTCCATGATTTTCTTCGTCTCATTAGTCATCTTCATTTCTTCATAGGTGTAATCATTAGCAGTGAAGACATCAATCTGGGCCAATGCATTGAAAGCGATGGGATAATGTTTCTTATCGCCACCTGTTGGCAAAATATCTGCCTCGATGTCTTTAGGATCCTTACCATCATTGAGGACTTCCTTGAGTTCACGTTCAGTTTCATTGATAGCTGATTGACCGGCACCTGAAACTGCCTGATAGGTAGAAACAATGACACGTTCTAAGCCCCATTTTTGCCGAATAGGCTCCAAAGCTACCATCATTTGGATTGTTGAACAGTTAGGACAAGAGACAATCCCATTGTGAGCTTCCAAAGCATGAGCATTGACTTCTGGAACAACTAAAGGGACATCAGGATTTTGCCGGAAATAAGAGGTGTTATCCACAACAACAGCTCCTGCTTTAACGGCATAGGGAGCAAACTTAGCTGAGACAGAACCACCTGCAGAAAAGAGAGCAATGTCAACCCCTGCAAAAGAATCCTCTGTCGTCAATTCAACTGTTATATCCTGTCCCTTATAGTTAAGAACCTTACCTGCTGAACGGCTGGATGACAAAAGGCGCACTTTATCAATCGGCAGACTGGACTGCTCCAATTGTTGAATCATGCGAGTTCCAACGGCACCTGTGGCACCAACAACAGCTACTGTGTATCCCATAGTTTAGACCTTCCTCATAGAATGTTCGTCAAAATTTTCTAAAAATTTATAATAGATTCATTATACACCTTTTTAAGAACCTTGAAAAGTCCAAACCAGCTTTTATCAAGAAATACAAAGATATTAAAAACCTCAGAACCCCCTGATAAGTGCTAATATGTTAGAAAGAAGGGTTCCTTACTTTAAAAGGCAGTCTGATGTATAGTAATCTTTCATCACATTTTGATAGCTTTTTGAATTGACACAAAAAACCTAGACTCTCGCCTAGGTTCAAGGGCACTTATTCAGTGTGATAGAAAGGTTCACACAGACTATCAAGGTCCGCTCCTGCGTTAATGACCTCCCTGCGCAATTGGCCTAAAAGACCAAATCGACTCATCGCATAGTCACATTGTAACATAGGACAGATTCTAAAGCAAGGGAGCAATGGCCTTAACGACTGCTCCAATTGCTTTGACTGAAACTGGCAATTCCTTAAGACTTTGCTCGGTTACTTGACGACAATCAGCCAAAGTCTTCTGGAAGTCTCGCTCAATCTTAGGAATTTCCGAAGAATGATAAAGGTAGGCAGCACACTCAAAATGGTGGTAGAGGCTGCGGTAATCTAGGTTAATAGTCCCGACAACCGAACGACTATCATCAGCTACAAAGACCTTGGCATGCACAAATCCTGGGCTGTATTCATAAATTTTCACCCCCGAAGCCATCAATGATTTGTAGTAGGTTTTAGCCAAATAATATGGCACCTGCTTATCAGGAATACCCGGCATAATAATTTTAACATCCACACCCCGCTCAGCTGCAAACTTGAGAGCATGCTCCATTTCACTATCTAAAATGAGATAAGGCGTCATGATATGCACGTAATCACGCGCCTGATTGAGAATATCGATATAAACATTCTCGCCAACTTTTTCATTATCCATAGGCGAGTCACCAAAGGGAATAATAAAGCCATCAGTCGAGAGCTTATTGGCATGTTGACCTAAATAGGCTTCTACTTCTGTTCCGTCATCTTTAATAGTTTTCCACATTTGTAAGAACAGAATCAAGAAAGTATCAACGGCATGTCCACGAACCATAATAGCCGTATCTTTCCAATGACCGAAGCGTTCAATTTCATTGATATATTCATCGGCCAGATTGACCCCACCAGTGAAGGCAACTTCACCGTCAATAACGACAATTTTACGGTGGTCACGGTAGTTGTAATAGGTTGATAGGAAAGGTGATAAAGGAGCAAAGGCCCGTGATTGAATCCCCAAACGTTCAAGTCGCTTGCTGTAATCAAAGCTCAAGGTAGTCATTTCGATCATACCGTCATACATCACTCGAACTTCAACGCCTTCAGCTACCTTCTCTTCCAAAATGGATAGAATTTCACCCCACATCAGCCCCTCATCAATGATGAAGTATTCCATAAAAATGTAGTGCTTAGCCTGACGCAGTTGCTTCTTGAGTTCAGCAAATTTTTCCTCCCCAGATGAGAAATAGGTAACTTGGCTATTTTTATAAACCGGGAAATGATTATCCCCAAAGCTGAGATACTTAGCCAGATTAAAAGCTGTACTGTGAGAGGTCTTTAATTCGGCTAAGACTGAATCATTTTGACGGAGTAAGGGAACGGTCTTTTCAACATTCCCCTTTAACTGTCGCTTCATGCCATTATAGCCCCAGTCAATCTTAGTGTAGAGCAGGAAGAGACCTCCCAAAACTGGCATGGGTAAAACAACCAGCATCCAGGTCAGCTTAGCCGTACTATCCATATCACTATTAATTAAATAGAGAACCGAAGCAACAGCAATAAGTAAGCCAGCAATTTGAATATGAATTTGGTATTGTTGAAACCACACATAACCCGATGCAATCACGTAAAGTTGCAAAATCAAAAGCAGTACAATGACCGTTGTCCGGCTAAAAATCCCCCGCAGTAAGCTCCGTTGACCTCGTTTTAAGAGCCGCCTTGTTTTTGTTTCTTCGTCTATGACAATCTCCTCCTTCATAGATTAGTTTCCTATCATTATATCACAAGATTAAGGTAAAAAAGTTGAGACAGAAAAAATATTTTTCCTGCCTCATTTGTTAAAAATTAAAAAGATCATTCAAATTTTCAGCCATCGTTGGATGCGTGAAAATTTGCTTTTGAAAATAAGTATACGGAACCTGATTATCCATAGCCATAGTGATAAGATTGATTAACTCTTGCGATTCTGCTCCAAAAAGAGTCGCTCCCAAAATAAGCCTGGTATTAGTATCCACCACTACTTTGAAAATACCGCGCAAGTCAGCATTAACATGAGCACGCGGCATACCCGCAACGGGCAGAACGTTAGCCTTATAAGGCAAGCCCTGTGCTTTAGCTTGAGCCTCATCAAGCCCCACACGCGCAAGCGGTGGATTGATAAAGGTCGTATTTGGAATATGGTGCCGGTTCTTATTAGAATAAGACTTATCCCCATTTAGATAATTCCAGACAATACGAAAATCATCTAAAGAAACATAGGTAAATTGCAAACCGCCTGTCGCATACAATACAGCATCGAAGGAATAAGTTCCGTTTTGTGTCGTAATAAGGACTGACTTTTCTTCATTAGAAACTTGTGAAATATTCGAACCTAGTTCAAATCTCACGCCTGCTTCTTCCATATACTTTTGTGCAAGAGCAGAAATCTCCTCTTCTTCACGACTAAAAATGCGTGTCAGAGGGTCAAAACAGTCACTTCAGAGCCGAGTTTAGCGTATAGACTAGCGAATTCTAAACCAATATTGCCCCCACCGATAATTCCCAAACGCTTAGACTGCTCTTTCAGAGTTTGAATACCCGTAGAATCATAGACTTGCTTGCTTTCGGTCAGACCAGGGATAGGAAGAACATTAGAAACAGCGCCTGTATTGATAATAATAACTTCTGCTGTTAGTTTCTCAGTTTGATTATCCGATGAAATTTCCACAACTTTATCAGCAAGAAAGCGCGCTTTGGCATTGTAAACATCCGCTGTTGCCGCATTGTCTAACATAGCAAAATTCTTAGCACGCAGACGAGAAGTTACCACTTCTCTTTCTGCCATTGCTGATTTAAAATCATGCCCTGTCTCCGCAGCATGAATAAGAACCTTGGTTGGAATACAACCGATATTGATACAGGTACCGCCGTACATCGTCGCATCTGCTTCAATCATAGCAACAGATTTTCCCTGAGCGGCTGTTTTAGCAGCCAGTGTCTTACCAGCTTTACCAAAACCGATAACAATCATATCATAAGTTTTCATGGTATGGCTCCTTTTAGTGATAGTAATTATTATAGCAAGGCTTATGACCACTTGTCAGAAATCTGCTACGAAAAAAATCACAGAAGGAAATCTGCGATTTTTTTGTATGTGAGACGCATCAACTGATGCACAGATTAAGTTTTAACAATACCACCTGCTTAAAAATCCTTGGTAATGTTATTAACAGAGAATTTCACCTGATCAGAACAATCCCAAAGCTGTGCCATCTTCGTCAACATCCATCTTAAGAGCGGCTGGTTGCTTAGGCAAGCCAGGCATAGTCATGACATTGCCAGTTAGGGCAACAATAAAACCTGCACCCGTTTTAGGAACCAACTCGCTGATAGTAATGGTGAAATCATTAGGTGCCCCTAGTAAATGTTGATTATCTGAGAAAGAATACTGGGTTTTGGCCATACAGACAGGTAGCTTATCCCAGCCGTTAGCTTGAAATTGCTTGAGTTGCACCTTAGCCTTAGCTGTAAACTCGACTCCCTTTCCACCATAGATTTCTTTGACAATCGTCGCAATCTTTTCTTCCAAACTAGCTCCGTTATCATAGAGACGGTGATAGTCGCTGGTTTGGTGTTCGACTAGCTCAACTAAGCGTTTAGCCAAAGCTTGTCCTCCCTCAGCACCATCTGCCCAGACACTGGTCAATTCAATGGGTACAGCCATTTGCTCACAAAGCTCTTTAAGGGCTGCAATCTCCTCTTTAGTATCCGAAACAAATTCATTGATAGCTACGACAAGCGGCAAGCCAAATTTACGAATATTCTCCACATGGCGTTTGAGGTTAGCAAAACCAGTCTTAACCGCCTGAACATTTTCCTTCATTAAATCGGCCTTAGCAACCCCACCATGCATCTTGAGAGCCCGTAGAGTTGCCACAATAACCACAGCATCTGGAGACTTTGGTAGATTTGGTGTCTTGATGTCGAGGAATTTTTCCGCTCCTAAATCAGCTCCAAAACCAGCCTCAGTAACAGCATAGTCCGCTAAAGCAAGAGCCGTAGTCGTCGCCAGTACTGAGTTACAGCCATGTGCAATATTCGCAAATGGACCGCCATGAACTAGAGCCGGTGTTCCATAGATAGTTTGGACTAGATTCGGTTTAATAGCATCTTTCAAAATCAAGGTCAAGGCTCCCTCAACTTTAAGGTCTCGAACATAAACCGGACTACGATCATAGCGATAACCAATAACAATATTTGACAAACGCTCCTTGAGGTCCTTAAGATCTGTTGCCAGACAGAGAATAGCCATGATTTCCGAAGCCACGGTGATATCAAAACCGTCTTCCCGCGGAATCCCATTGACTGGACTGCCTAAGCCAACAGTTACATGGCGTAGGGCACGATCATTCAGATCCACAACCCGTTTCCAAATAATCCGCCGCTGATCAATGCCCAGCTCATTGCCTTGATGGAGGTGATTATCAATTAGAGCAGATAAGGCGTTATTAGCCGTTGTGATGGCATGCATATCACCAGTAAAGTGGAGATTGATATCTTCCATGGGCAGAACTTGAGCATAACCGCCCCCAGCAGCTCCTCCTTTGATTCCCATTACCGGACCCAAAGAAGGCTCCCGTAAGGCAATCATGGTTTTCTTACCCAGTTGATTAAGGGCATCAGCTAAACCGATGGTCACAGTCGATTTCCCTTCACCCGCTGGTGTTGGATTGATGGCTGTTACCAAAATTAATTTACCAGCTTCCTGATTTTTCAAACTCTTGATTTTATCAAAAGAAATCTTAGCTTTGTGCTTGCCATACAATTCTAAATCATCAGTCTCAATGCCGACTTTCTTAGCAACTTGAGCAATAGGCTGGAGCTTAACATCCTGTGCAATTTCAATATCAGACTTCATGAAATACCTCGCTTTTAATAGGATAAAACCATTATAACAGACATTATAAAAAATACGCATGTTTCCTATAATTTATTTTTTATCGTTCGGCTTTAATACCTTCAATAAGTCCTATAAAGATTGTTATCCTTAGCCTATCAAATCGTTTACTAAAATAGGACTTTTTAGTATAATCGTCCTATGAAAATTCTAATCACATCGGGCGGTACATCTGAAAAAATTGACCAAGTCCGTTCGATTACTAATCATTCTTCAGGTAACCTAGGCAAAATGATAACGGAACTCTTCCTGCAAAATGGCCATCAGGTTACTCTTGTTACAACCAAGGCTGCAGCGAAACCCCAGAAGCAAGATGGCCTGACTCTCAAAATTGTCAGTGACGTTGCTAGCCTCCAAGCAACTTTGGAACCCTTGGTGAAGACGCATCAGGTCTTCATCCATTCTATGGCAGTTTCCGATTATACTCCTATCTACATGACCGACTTGACTGAGCTTCAGAAAACTTGCGATGTGAACCAATTATTAAAGAAAAGTAATCAAGAAGCTAAGATTTCATCGGTAGCGGATACACAAGTGCTCTTTCTTAAAAAGACACCAAAGATTATCAGTCTGGTCAAGAAATGGAACCCTTCTATCCGTCTGGTGGGCTTTAAGCTCTTAGTTGATGTTCCTAAAGAAGAGCTTATTGCAGTTGCTAGAGACAGTCTCAAACGTAACCAAGCCGAATGCATCATCGCCAATGACTTGACCAATATTAATGACCAGCAGCATATCGCTTATCTGGTTGATGAAAGTACAGAAGGACTGGCTCACACAAAGGCAGAAATTGCTCAGAAAATTTACGAAAGGATAATCGCACATGACTAAAAACATCCTACTTGCTGTAACGGGGTCTATCTCAGCCTACAAGGCAGCAGATTTAACCAATCAGCTCAGAAAATTAGATTACAGCGTTCAAGTTATCATGTCCCAGGCAGCGACAGACTTTATCACTCCACTGACCTTACAGGTCCTTTCAAAACAGCGCGTCTACCTCGATGTCATGATCGAGGAGCAACCAGATCGCATCAACCATATCGACCTAGCTAAGGAAGCCGATCTTTTCATCGTTGCCCCTGCTTCTGCCAATACCTTAGCCAAATTAGCTAATGGCCTTGCGGATAATCTAGTAACGGCAACTGCCCTAGCTCTTCCTAGTGGCCTGCCAAAACTAGTTGCCCCCGCTATGAATACCAAGATGTACGACAATCCTCTCACCCAGCGGAATCTATCAATACTTAAAGAAGTTGGCTATCAGGAAATCGAACCGCGCTCCAGCCAATTGGCCTGCGGAGATACCGGCCGCGGTGCCCTTGCAGATCTTTCAACGATTGTTAAAAGAATCGAGGAGGTTCTAAATGAATCGTAGAAATAAGTCTCAGAAAGTTGCCCAAACTGCTCTTCTCTTAGCCACCATGGTCGTCATTGAATTTGTCAGTCAAATTATCTTTGCGACCTTTGCTCTTCCCATCAAACCAACTTTGACAATGATTCCTGTCATCATCGCCTCTATTATCTACGGTCCTCAGATTGGTGCCAGTCTAGGCGGCTTTATGGGAATAATGAGTATCATTAGAAATTCAGTTATCCTCTTACCAACCAGCTATCTCTTTTCTCCATTTGCTCCCAATGGTTCTTGGAAGTCTTTGATTGTTGCCCTTGTTCCGCGGATTTTGATTGGGATTTTCCCTTATTTCATGTATAAAACAATAAAAAATAAAGCAGGATTGATTCTATCAGGCATTGTCGGCTCCTTGACGAATACCATTTTTGTTTTCTTAGGTATCTATCTGCTTTTCTCTGGGGTTTACACTGGTAGTATTCAGCATTTATTAGCTGCCGTATTTACCACAAATGCTCTGGCTGAAATGATTATTGCTGCTCTCTTGACAACAGCCTCTGTTCCAGTCTTGCAACGTTTGAAAAAATAATCCTCAGTTAAATAGCTCTACAAATGCTGAAAAATAGCCTCTCTGGCTATTTTTTTGCGATCATCGTCATCCCCGTCCAAGCTTGAAGCTGTCTTAATGATATGGTATAATGAAAGCGTTTAAAAGATAAAGGAGGCACTCATGACTTATACTGAAAACTATGAAAAATGGCTCAACTATGCGGAACTCCCCGATTATCTCCATGACGAACTTGTCAAGATGGATGAAAAGACCAAGGAAGATGCATTCTACACCAACCTCGAATTTGGAACAGCTGGTATGCGGGGTATTATTGGTGCTGGGACTAACCGTATCAATATCTACGTGGTTCGCCAAGCAACTGAAGGTTTGGCGAAATTGATTGAAACCAAAGACCAAGCGATTAAACAACGTGGAGTAGCCATCGCTTATGACTCCCGTCACTTCTCTCCTGAGTTTGCCTTCGAATCAGCTCAAGTCTTGGCTCAACACGGTATTAAATCCTATGTCTTTGAAAGTTTGCGCCCAACACCTGAACTATCCTTTGCTGTTCGCCATCTGGGAACTTTTGCCGGTATCATGGTAACCGCCAGCCATAATCCTAAACAATTTAACGGTTACAAAGTCTATGGTGAAGATGGTGGGCAAATGCCGCCTCACGATGCCGACGCCTTGACAGACTTTATCCGATCTATTGATAATCCTTTTGATATTCAACTAGCTGATTTAGAAACCGCAAAAGAGGCTGGTCTTATTACTGTTATTGGTGAAGATGTTGATAAGGAATACCTCAAAGAAGTCAAAGGTGTGAACATCAATCAAAAATTGATTGATGACTACGGTAAAGACATGAAAATTGTCTACACACCGCTTCACGGTACAGGTGAAATGCTGGCTCGTCGGGCTCTAGCTCAAGCTGGCTTTGATTCCGTCCAAGTGGTTGAGGCTCAAGCAGTCGCTGACCCCGACTTCTCAACCGTCAAATCTCCAAACCCAGAAAATCAATCAGCCTTTGCTCTTTCTGAGGAACTGGGACGCCAAGTAGATGCTGATGTCTTGGTGGCAACTGACCCTGATGCTGACCGTCTCGGTGTTGAAATCCGTCAACCAGATGGCTCTTACCTCAACCTTTCAGGTAATCAAATCGGTGCACTGATTGCTAAATACATCTTAGAGGCTCACAAAACAGCAGGCACTTTACCAGCCAATGCGGCTCTTTGTAAGTCTATCGTTTCAACCGAATTGGTAACCAAGATTGCCCAAAGCTACGGTGCAACCATGTTCAATGTTCTAACCGGTTTCAAATTCATCGCTGAAAAGATTCAAGAGTTTGAAGATACAGGCAATCATACCTATATGTTTGGTTTTGAAGAAAGCTTCGGCTATCTCATCAAACCGTTCGTTCGTGATAAGGATGCTGTCCAAGCTGTCTTGATTGTCGCTGAAATTGCAGCCTACTATCGCTCTCGGGGTATGACTTTAGCCGATGGCATCGCTGAAATCTATAAGGAATATGGCTACTATGCTGAAAAGACAATTTCAGTAACCTTATCTGGTGTTGATGGTGCCTCTGAAATTAAGAAGATTATGGACAAGTTCCGCAATAATGGTCCTAAGGATTTCAATAAGACAGCTATCGTCAAAATCGAAGACTTCTTAAACCTAACTGCCACTAGCCAAGATGGTAACGTTGAAAAATTAACGACACCGCCAAGCAATGTGCTCAAATATCATCTGAGCGATGATTCTTGGATTGCTGTACGTCCATCCGGTACCGAACCCAAAATCAAATTCTATATTGCAACGGTTGGTGATTCTGAAGCTAATGCTAAAGAAAAAATTGCAAGTATTGAAGCAGAAATCAATGACTTTATTAGCTAATGAATGCAACACTTAAATAACCAAAAAGGAGCCCCATTTCAGGAGCTCTTTTGATTTTGCAACAAAATTTACTAGGGAGATAGACAGATCAACTGAAGACCAGGTCCTAAGAGCTTGTATAACACCTACTGTGTTACAGTCTATACAGTCTAGAGAACCGTTGAATATGAACAATTGAGCAAATATAATGGGTACTGCTTCTCCTTCAGTTGTAAGCGATTTTTCATTTTTCAAGATATCCTAAAGACTCGAATTCTTGGTACTATGGAAATTTTGTCTTTGACACTTGAACATCACTAAGTGAATGATAAAAATCGCCAGCTTTTCTAAAAAATGTTCAAAATATCAGAGACTATGAAAGAGACTTGATGATCTCTACTCTTGTAATCACCCCATCTTTCATACTGTCAACCCGCAAGGCGACATCATTTAAATAAACAGCTGCACCAATCGTAACATGCTTTTCCTCAGCCTCCAAATGACGGGCAACAAAATCTCGCAATAACTCACCCTTTTCACCAACTAAATTAACACGCGCTAAAATATTAGCAATCTTAACCTTTTGACTTCCTCGGACAATAATATTAGCAGAATCATCAAAATTAGTGAAAAGATATTTACGCGTGGCAAAAAGGGCCACAATCGCCAAAATACTCCATAGAGAATTCAAACCGCTGCTTTGATCGACAACAACATGCCTCGCTATGGCAAAGAGTAGAACCTCAATGACAGTCGCCGAAGTATGCTTACTCAGCATTTTGATTAACTCAACACCAATAGCAATACTCATGGCTTGATTGAGAAAATGCTGTAGATAGTCTTCAATAGGCCCTTGAGAATGAAAAACCCCCATAATATTCATAGCCAAAGAACCAGTCGCAAGGATAAGAACAATCATTAAAATAAAGGAAATCAAAATTTCGACATAAAACGCCATTTCATAAAAACTTACCTGCAAAAACTTCCGCATAAAATCCCCCCATAATCAATATTGAGTTACACATAGCTGTTTCTCTATTATAACCTATCTCAAAAAGAAAAGGTAGCTTCGAAAAATTATCAGTATAGGAAGAAATTTTGGATTCTCTACATCTTATTCTACCACATAATGTCTGTAGACATTGAGCCATGACTCCTTAGCTTTACCAAACGAAATCAAGTATCATAGTTACACATACAAGTTATAAGTCATGTCCCAATCTAGTTTTCAGGTTACAAATTTCCTAGCTGGCAGAACCAATCAACAGAGCAGTTATAACTCCTTAGCCAGTATGTATTAGTTAGAAGCTCGACATCTAATGTTTGAGAAAAATTCAAGAAAATTATTAATCTTTTTACAGAATAGTTAATCTCTCTTAACGAATAACCTTTTCTCTTGAAATTAATTTAAATTATATTAAAATGAAAGTATATTCAACAAATGAGTTGGTACCACTCGCTTTGGAGGATATAAGAGATATTTTAAATAGAGGGAGTATTATAATGAATACTTTGGCGTTTGAACAATTTGATGCAGTGGATACTGAAGTGCTTTCTACTGTAAAAGCGGGTGATTCTTGCACTAATGGGACGATAGGTTCTGTTGGTATATGGGCACTTGGTGGTGCGGCACTTGGAGCAACAATCGGTTCTGGTGTTGGTCCTGAAGGTAGTGTTGCTGGTGCCGTTGTTGGTGGTGTTATTGGTGGCATTGGCGGGGCTATCGTAGGTTATATAGACGGTAGACACGATTATTGCCGTGCAGCTGGCTAATTAGCTCTTGCTACCCAATTTAGTGGAAGTTTGAATGATTAAAAGGAGTCTTAGATTATGGATATGCAAGCCTTAGAACAATTTGACCTAGTAGATACAGAAGCCCTTGCTACTATAAAAGCTGGTGAGTGTGAAGATAGAACGGGTGCTTTGCTTGGTCTAGGTGAAGGAGCACTAGCTGGTGCTAGTTTTGGTGCTACAGTAGGTAGTATGGTTCCCGGTGTAGGAACAGTAGCAGGTGCCCTAGTAGGTCTTCCCTATGGTATGATATTTGGTGCATTTAAGGGTAGTGCTGATGGACAATGTCACGCTTAAGTTATTAGGCTTAAGAGCTACCAAAACAGTAGTTTAATTATAGTTAAAGAACCTGCCCTTCTCTTTCAGTGGGCAGGTTCTTGTTTATAAAAAATCAGCTTTTGGTGTTCTGCCGGAAGCTGATTTTTCCATTTACATAGATAATTGGTTGTACGAGCGATTAAAGGCATCTAACATTCTTTGTGAAGCCTTATCATAGACTACCTCTTTCTTATAATTAGCTGAGACAATGATCCGATGACTAGCTTCTGCATCATCACAGGTAACCAAGGTTAAGGTCTTAGAACCTGGCGTATCGTCGATAACGGCAACATCAGATGGATCAACCGTCTTAACCTCTGTAATCACATAGGTATAAACTTTATTTTTATCGGTCAGATAAATATCCATCCCATTTTTTGCATGATCCAAAGGAGAAAAGAGCATTTTGGAAGCACCAGTGACACCAAAAACGTGGTGACTAGCCAGAGCATAGTTATTCTCACCGCCCATGACTTGGTTTTCCTTCATGGTGCCAGCCCCGTAAGAAAGCTCAGTATTCCCCAATCCCTTAAAGATTGGCAGATTTAACTCTAAATCAGGAATAGCAATTCCGCCGATAACCGGCAAATCTTGAGCATCCATCTGAGAACTGATAACTGACTGAGCTGAAACTGATTCAACCGAATCAAAATCGTAATTCACCTTGGCCTTTTTATTCTTTTTCAGAGTCTTCTCATCCACCTTAGAAACTTGATATTTATTGGTATTCCAGGCAATCAGCGAATTCCGAATAGAACGATTAAAAACCAGAGCAAGGCCGACTACTAACAGCAAAACAACTAAAATTGTTCTCAGCCAATGATGCTTTTTCTTAGAAGAATCCCTCTTCTTATGGTAATCTGACTGCCGAGATTTAGCTGTCTTCATTTACCTCTTGCTCCTTCTCTTCCTCTTTACTATCTTCTTCATTTTCAATGAGGGCAAATGTCACAATCTTAGCACTATCATCCAAGCGCATGACCTTAACTCCCATGGTGGAACGACCAGTTTGAGAGATATTAGAAACACCAGTTCGGATAATAATACCGGTATCCGTCATGATCATGATGTCTTCATCACCATGTACAGTTACTAGACCTGCTAAAGAACCGTTCTTATCGGTGATATTAGCAGTCTTAATGCCTTTACCACCACGACCCTTAGTTGGGTATTCACTGGCAAATGTTCGCTTACCGTAGCCTCTTTCAGTGATAACCAATACTTCTTGAGCATCAGTAATAACTGAGGCACCGATAACTTGGTCACCATCACGCAAGGTAATTCCCTTGACACCTGTCGCACCACGCCCCATATTCCGAACAACCTCTTCTTTAAATCGAACAGAATAACCAAATTGGGTACCGATGATAATATCATCTTGACCAGTTGTCAAAAGGACATTGATCAATTCATCACCATCCTTAAGATTAAGAGCTCGCAGACCATTTTGCCGAATATTAGCAAATTCCGAAATGTTGGTCCGCTTGACGACTCCCTGCCTGGTCGTAAAGAAGAGAGACTTTTCAGCAATCTCCTTTTGATTAAGACTGATAATGGTTTGAATAGTTTCTCCTTCAGTCAATTTCAGGAGGTTAACAACCGGCAAACCCTTGGCTGTCCGTCCATATTCTGGAATTTCATACCCTTTGAGGCGATAGACACGGCCTTGGTTGGTAAAGAAGAGAACCACATCGTGGGTACTGGTTGAAACCAAATCTCGCACGAAGTCGTCATCATTAACGCCTGTTCCTTGAACACCACGGCCGCCACGTTTTTGAGCTCGAAATTCATCCTGAGCTAAACGTTTGATATAGCCCTTATTTGACAAAGTAATGAGAACGTCCTCTTCTTCGATTAGGTCTTCATCTTCTAGAGAAAGGACTTCACCAACCATGAGCTCCGTTCGACGAGGATCAGCAAATTTGCGCTTGATCTCATCCATCTCATCTTTGATAATGGTCACAACCCGCTCTGGTTTAGCTAAAATATCAGCCAAGTCAGCAATCAAAGCCAAGAGATCATTGTATTCATTTTGAATCTTGTCACGTTCCAAACCGGTCAAACGGCGCAGACGCATATCGAGAATAGCCTGACTTTGGCGCTCGGATAATTCAAAACGAGACATGAGCTCGGCTTGAGCTTCAGCATCAGTCTGGCTGCCCCGAATAATAGCGATTACTTCATCCAAACGATCTAAAGCAATCAGCAAGCCTTCTAAAATATGAGCTCTAGCTTCAGCCTTTTCCTTATCAAAACGAGTCCGGCGAACGATAACTTCTTTTTGGTGCTCAATATAGTTATCAATGATTTGTCGCAGTGACAAAATCTTTGGCACACCTTTTTCAATGGCCAGCATATTAAAACTAAAGTTCGTTTGCAAGCTGGTTAATTTGAACAAATTATTGAGGATAACATTAGCAGAGGCATCGCGGCGGACCTCAATAATAAAACGGACACCTTCACGACTGGATTCATCACGAACAGCTGTAATGCCTTCCACGCGCTTTTCCTGAGCCAAGCGCACAATATGCTCATGCACCTTAGTCTTATTGACACCGTAAGGAAACTCTGTCACAACGATACGTTCTCGACCCGATTTAGTCGTTTCAATCTCGGTGCGTGAGCGCAAAACGATAGACCCCTTACCCGTTTCATAAGCGCGATGAATACCCGATTTTCCCATAACAAGAGCACCTGTAGGAAAATCTGGACCGGGCATAACCTCCATAATATCTCTAGTTGTAGCATCTGGATTATCCATCACTAGCTTCACGGCATCAATCGCTTCACCTAAATTATGTGGTGGAATATTAGTCGCCATCCCAACAGCAATCCCTGTTGCACCGTTGACCAGCAAATTAGGAAAACGAGCCGGCAAAACCAGCGGCTCCTTTTCACTACCATCGTAGTTATCTTGAAAATCGACGGTATTTTTATTGATATCACGGAGCATCTCCAAGGCTATTTTGGACATACGGGCTTCGGTATAACGTTGAGCCGCAGCGCCATCACCATCCATAGACCCAAAATTCCCATGACCATCAACCAACATGTGACGATACGACCACCATTGAGCCATCCGCACCATGGCTTCATAAATAGAGGAGTCCCCGTGGGGATGGTATTTACCCATGACATCCCCAGTAATCCGAGCGGATTTTTTATGGGGCTTGTCCGGCGTGACTCCCAGTTCATTCATCCCGTAGAGAATACGACGGTGAACCGGTTTGAGACCGTCTCTAACATCTGGCAGGGCCCGAGCGACAATAACACTCATGGCATAATCAATGAAGCTGGTCTTCATTTCACTGGTCAGATTCACATCTACTAGATTATTATCTTGCATTAAATCTGTCTCTTTCTTGTTTAAGTATACCATATCATTATAGCATATTTGGGGGATTCTTTCAGCAATTTCACCTATGAAATCAAGCTTTCACGGGTTTGCAAAGTTTACATTTTCCAACCATTAGCTAGTGACATTTACGATAAAAGGTGGTAAGATAATACTGTATGGGCTTAAGCCTAAAAAAATTAAGGAGATGTTTAGACATGACTGCAACTAAACAACATAAAAAAGTCATCCTCGTTGGTGACGGTGCCGTAGGTTCTTCTTACGCATTCTCACTTGTCAACCAAGGAATCGCTCAAGAGCTTGGTATCATCGAAATCCCACAATTATTTGAAAAAGCTGTTGGTGATGCTCTTGACCTCAGCCACGCCCTTGCTTTCACTTCACCTAAGAAGATTTATGCTGCTAAGTACGAAGACTGCGCTGATGCTGACCTTGTTGTTATCACTGCGGGTGCTCCTCAAAAGCCAGGTGAAACTCGTTTGGATTTGGTTGGTAAGAATCTTGCTATCAACAAATCAATCGTTACAGAGGTTGTTAAATCTGGTTTTAACGGTATCTTCTTAGTTGCCGCTAACCCAGTTGATATCTTGACTTATGCAACTTGGAAATTCTCAGGATTCCCTAAAGAGCGCGTTATCGGGTCAGGTACTTCACTTGATACAGCCCGTTATCGTCAAGCTTTGGCAGACAAAATTGGTATTGATGCACGTTCTGTCCACGCTTACATCATGGGTGAACACGGTGACTCTGAATTCGCTGTTTGGTCACATGCTAACGTTGCCGGTGTTAAATTGGAACAATGGCTACAAGATAATCGCGATGTTGATGCAGAAGGCTTGATTAGCTTGTTCGAATCTGTTCGTGATGCTGCTTACACTATCATCGAAAAGAAAGGGGCAACTTTCTATGGTATCGCCGTTGCCCTTGCCCGTATCACTAAAGCTATTCTCGATGATGAAAATGCTGTCTTGCCACTGTCAGTCTTCCAAGAAGGCCAATACGATGGGGTTTCAGATTGCTTTATCGGTCAACCCGCTATCGTTGGGGCTCACGGTATTGTGCGTCCAGTAAACATCCCTCTTAATGATGCAGAACTACAAAAGATGCAATCTTCAGCTACGGCTTTGAAAGCTATCATTGATGAAGCTTTTGCCAATCCAGAATTCCAAGCTGCTTCTAGAAACTAAGCAGACTAAAAACGAGATAAAGAAAAAAGGTTGAAAAGTTCATTTTTCAATCTTTTTCTTTTACTAGACTTATTTGATAACCAAAACTGGTATGCTAAACTCATGAAAGCCGCATACGAAAAGCCCTAAAACCTTACTCAGCACATTTAAAATGGTTAAGCTAAGTTGATTTGTGGCATTATCAATTAGGAAAGGCGTTAGTTTTCGAGCAAATTTACTGATTATTATATCCTAATAACGCGTCGACAACCACATCTTTTATTTTGGCAAAATTGTGTTCATGAAAAGCAAAAGGCCGTTGATGCTAAAGACATCAGCGGCTTTTTCAGGATCTATTTCTCTGCTCCAAGAGCTGCCATTGTAATATAGTTATATGGCTTGTTGAAATGTGGGAGGAAGAAAATATCGGTCAAGGCTAATTTATCAATAGTGACGCCTTCTTGAATAGCCAATGAGAACATGTGAATCCCCATAGAAATATTTTCCCTAGAAGCCATCTGAGCCCCTAGAACTTTGCGGTTATCCTTATCGTAAACAATTTTGAGAGTAACAGGCTCATTAGCAGTTTCCATAAATTCAGGCTTCTGTAAATCAGTAAATTCAGTTACTGCTGCATTAAATCCTAACCGCTTGGCTTTCTCCAAGGTTAAACCAGTCGAAACCATGTTGAAACCATAGATTGAGATACCATTAGATCCTTGGACGCCAATACCTTCTAAATCATGTCCAGCAGCATTATGAGCTGCTACGATACCAGTTCGAACAGCATTAGAAGCTAGAGCAATGTAGTTTGTATCTCCAATAGCATTATCATAGATGGTTGCACAATCCCCGATAGCATAGACATCCTTGATACTAGTCTCTTGCTTTTTATTTACAATCCATGCACCATTGCGGAAGGTATCTAAACGACCTTCCCCAAGAGCAGTATTTGGTCGGAAACCAACTGCCATGATGACCATATCTACATCAAATTCGGCCTTATCGGTAATAATCTTTTCAACCTTATGCTGACCAGCAATTTCCTTAACAGTTTGGCCAAAGGCTAACTGGATACCGTGATCCGATAAGTTCTTAGCCATATTGTCAGTCAAATCACGATCGTAGTATCCTGCCATACAGGTATCAGCGACATCAATTAAGACGACTTCTTTCCCCTTGCGTTGGAAAGCTTCAGCTAATTCAACTCCGATATAACCTGCACCAACTACAGCGACACGGCTAATATCCTTATCTTTCAAACGTTCAATAACGTCTTGAGCATTTTGGTAAAGCTTAACAAATTGTAAGTTCTCTAAAGTTGCTTCAAACTGACGGGAACCTTCTTTGAGAGCGGCCCCCTTAATTGGTGGCAAAATAGGTTGCGAACCTGTTGCTAAAATTAATTTATCAAATGACTCTTGATGTTCCTGACCATCAACCAAAGCTGTCACAATCTTTTTATCATAGTCAATATGGGTAACAGGTGAGTTCATATAAACCTTGGCACCAAGGCTTTCAAGTTCTTCTTTGTTTGAATAAAATAGACCATCACCAGTCGAGATTTGGTCACCAATCCAAAGAGCCATACCGCAGCCTAAGAATGAGATATTTGAGTTCTGATCAAAAGTAACAACTTCATTTTCAGAACCGTAATTGGTCAGAATCGTTTTGATAGCTGCTGTACCAGCATGGTTCGTTCCGACAACAACAATTTTTGCCATAAGTTTTCCAACTTTCTATTTTGGTTACTTCTAAAGCCTATCATAATTTGTAAGCGATTACAAATTATATGCTCACAGCTTTCAGAAAAAACTGAGAAAATCAGGAGGCCTAATTGATAAAAACTACTGAACTCATGAAAAAACGACTCATTGTCAACTGTAGTGGGTAACTCTGAGAGGTGATATACTCGAGAAAAAAAGAGATCTTATCCCAAACTTGGAATAAAATCTCCTAGCTTAATGACATTGGACTTCCATCTAATCTTTTATTCTAAACAAGCCTACTTTTGTAGTTCCCAAATTTCCTTAGCATACTGAGTAATTGTATCATCAGCAGTAAACCTATGCGATTTGGCAATATTAGTCAAACTGATGCGAGCCCATTTATCTTTATCACGATAAAGAGCTTCAATCTTTTCCTGTGCTGCTACATAAGAATGAAAATCCTCTAGCAAAAAGTACTCGTCATTATGTTGAATAAGGGCTTCATAAATTTCCATTCCTTCGCTTTGAATGTTTGGAATGGTACCGTTAACAAAACTGTCAATCACTCGGTGAATGGTTGAGTCATTTTCATACAAATCCCAAGAATGATAGTCATTAGCATGGTAGTGTGCATAGACTGCATCCTTATCCATACCAAAAATAACAATATTGTCGTCCCCTACTTCATCCTTGATTTCAATATTTGCGCCATCAAGTGTCGCTAAAGTAATAGCTCCAGTCATCATGAACTTCATATTTGAAGTACCAGAAGCTTCCTTCGATGCTAGGGAGATTTGCTCTGACACATCCGCAGCAGGAATAATCAATTCAGCCAAGCTCACATTATAATTTTCCAAGAAGAAAACATGGAGCTTGCCTTGCAAGCTTTCATCGTTATTAATCAAATTAGCTAACTCATTGATAACCTTGATAACCGACTTAGCAAAGTGATAGCCGAGTGCTGCCTTAGCTCCAAAAATGAAAACTCGAGGAACCATATCTTTATTAGGATCATCTTTTAAATCCCAATAGAGCTTGATAATATGAAGAACATTGAGCAGTTGACGCTTGTAAGCATGAAGACGTTTAACTTGAACATCAAAAATAGCATCTGTTGACACTTGGAAACCTGTTGTCTCCCTAATATAGTTAGCTAAACGACTCTTAGCATCCTTTTTAACTTGATAGAAGGTATCAAGAGCTTCTTGGTCATCAAGATAAGTTGAGAGGCCTTCCAACTGGTGGATATCACTGCGCCAACCATCACCAATAAATTGGTCAATAGCACTGGATAATTCTGGTGCCGCAATCTGTGTCCAGCGACGAGGGATAATACCATTCGTTTTATTGTTAAATTTTTCAGGATAAAGCTTATAGAAGCTCCGCAAGGTATCTTCCTTCAACAGTTCCGTGTGCAGCTTGGCTACCCCATTGACAGAGTGACCACCAATAATGGCTAAGTTGGCCATGTGGATTTGATCATCTTTTACAATACGAGTATTATTGACAACATTTGCATCGTAGCCTGCCTTACCAAGCTCTGCGACAAAGCGATTATCAATTTCCAAGATAATTTGATAAACACGTGGCAAAACTTTCTTGAAGAGCTCAGCATCCCATTTTTCTAAGGCTTCAGACATGATAGTATGGTTAGTGTAACTCATGGTCTTGACAGTTGCCTTCCAAGCGTCATCCCATTCTAAGCCATAATCATCAACTAAGAGTCGCATAAATTCTGCTGGAGCAACAGCTGGATGAGTATCATTGATATGAACAGATACCTTCTTGTAAATATCCTCCAGCGGAGATCCCTGCTTGAGATAATACTTGATAATCGTTTGCAATCCAGCACTAGTCATAAAGTACTCTTGGACCAAGCGCAATTGCTTACCTTCTAGAGTAGAATCATCAGGATAAAGAATTGCTGTGATATCACTAACAGCCCGACGAGATTCTACCGTTGGATAAAGAGCTTCTTGATCAGCCGGAATCTCAACATCCCAAAGACGCAAATTATTAACATTACCATTTTGAAAACCAATTTGTGGCACATCATAAGGTACTGCACGAAGAACCTGACTGTTATGGTAAGTTGGAACAAGGTTTCCTTCTTCATTCTGCTCTAGGAAGACGTCCCCGAAAAGACGGACATCCACAGCATCGTGATCTTTTCGGATTTCCCAAACATTACCTAGGCTGCCAAACCAATCATCAGGCAATTCGACCTGATGACCGTCAACAATCTTTTGTTTGAAGAGGCCATAGCGATAACGTAACCCATTACCGAAGCCAGGATAACCAGTTGTTGCCAAGGAATCCATAAAAGCTGCAGCTAAACGTCCCAAACCACCATTTCCCAATGCCATGTCATGCTCTGCATTTTTAACATTTTCAAAATCAACACCAAGTTCAGCAAAACCTTCCTTAACAGTATCCAAAATACCAAGATTAAGCAAATTAGTTTCCAGCATCCGGCCTGGTAAGAATTCAATCGAAAAGTAATAAGCAATTTTTTCCTTATTGACTGTTAGATTACGATTACGTTCCAACCATAAAGGAGTGTAATACTTCCGAATCACCTTAGCTAAAGCTGAGAAAAGTTCTGTAGGGGTAGCATCTGGAACCTTGATTAACTGTTCTTCATGCAAAGTATCTTTAAAATCGCGAATAAATTGATCTTTTGTTAGTGTCATGATAAATAACGCCTTCTTATCTATTATTAGTAAGTTTAGAAAAGTTCATGATAGAGATTAACATAAGCTTGACTAGCTGTATCCCATGAGAAATCTCTCGTCATAGCATGATTTTGCAGAGCCTGCCAATCCTCTGAACGATTTTGATAGACTTCCAAGGCCAATTTTATAGTATTGGTCATAAGATAGCCTGAAAAACCGTGGAAGGAGAATCCTGTACCGGACTGATCATGTTCATTGTAAGGAATGACAGTATCTTTTAAACCACCTACTTCATGCACGATTGGCAGACTTCCATAACGCATAGCCATCATTTGTGAAAGACCACATGGTTCAAAAGCAGAAGGCATAAGAAAGAGATCACTAGCACCGTAAATTTGTTGAGCTAAGCCCAAGTCAAAAGTTATATTAGCCGATAACTTGTCAGGGTACTGGCTGGCAAACCAAGAAAAGCCATTTTCATAGTCCGCATAGCCTGTTCCCAGAACAACAACTTGCAAATCAAACTGTAAAATATGTTGAAGCTCACTAACAACCAATGAAAAACCTTTTTGGTCGGTCAAGCGAGATACAATTCCAATCAGAGGAACATCTGCCTTAACTGGTAGACCCAATCGCTCTTGTAATTTTGCCTTATTAACAGCCTTACCAGATAAATCATCCGCCGAGAATGGGGCATCCAGATATTGGTCAGTAGCTGGATTAAAGAGTTCCGTATCAATCCCATTAACTATGCCTGAGATCTTGCCAGACTCCATCCGCATGACCTGATCGAGCCCCTTACCAAACTCAGGTGTCATGATTTCTTGAGCATAAGAAGGAGAAACAGTGGTCACTCGATCAGCATAAAGTACTGCTGCTTTCATCCAGTTTAAACGGTTATTCCAACGGAGTGTCCCATCAGCATAGCGCTCATAGCCAACTCCAAAAAGATCCCAAAGCATTCCAGAATCAAACTGTCCTTGAAACTCAATATTATGGATGGTAAAGACTGTTCGAATGTTTCGGTAGGCGTTAATCCAACGATACTTTTCCTTGAGCAAGAAAGGAATCATTGCAGTGTGATAATCGTGTACATGCAGGATATCTGGGATGAAATCGATCTTTTCCATCAGTTCAAGAGCTGCTAGTTGGAAGAAGGCAAAGCGCTCACCATCATCCCAGTCACCATAAACATGACCACGGAAGAAATAAGATTGATTATCCAAAAAATAAAAGCTAACCTTGTCCTTGACCAGTTTCTTAACACCAACATATTGATGACGCCAACCAACATTGGTGAAGTAATACATGACATCTTCAACCTGATCCCCAAACTTGTTATCTACTGCATCATAATAAGGTAAGACAACCGCAACCTCATGACCTTTTTTGACAAGGGATTTAGGTAGGGCCCCAATAACATCCCCCAGACCTCCAGTTTTAGCAAAGGGTGCACCTTCTGCTGCTACAAACATGATTTTCATTGAACAATATCTCCAGTAACTTCTTGACCTTTACCGATAACTAATGGCTTTTCCGCACTGCCTCGCAGGGTTACGCCAGCTGGGACTGTGACTCCCTTATCAACAATCACATGCTCAAGTTGAGCTCCTTGACCGATTTTAACCTTAGGAAAAATGACAGAATCACTGACTGTTGCTCCTTCTTCAACATAGCAGGAACGCGATACAATGGAATGGTGCACAGCTCCCTTGATAATGGAACCAGATGCAAATTGAGATCGTTTGACATCGGAGCTTGGGGCAAAGTAACTGGCTTCTTCATTTTTAACCTTAGTATAAACCTTCTGATTGCTATAAAAGAGAGCATAGAACTTTTGCGAATCCAACATATCCATATTAGCATCATAGTAAGATTTAACTGAACTAATATTAGAAAGGTAACCAGTATGCTCAAAAGCCAAAGCCCCAGTATCAACCAAAAGATCGCGCAGAAGATAGCGAATCTTTCTTGGTCGCTCTTGCTTAGCTTCTTTTTCCAACTGCTCGATTAACCATGGTGTATTAACAACAAAGATATCGGCAGACATTGGTACAGGTTCGTCAATATTTTGCAAGTCGAGTTTACCCGTAACATGATCTGTTTCATCAATTTGCAAAATCTCATTAGCATCTGAGATGTGCTCACTCGAAACTTTCTTATAAACAACAGTGATATTACGATGGTTAACATTATGCAGATGAAGCACTTGTTGCAGATTGATATTGCAAAGTATATCACTAGACATATAGACAGTTTGGTCCGTATCTGCTCGTTTAAGATAGGTTAAAATTTGTTTATAATAATTCGAATCTGAAATATGTGTTTGATCATCGCTTTCATAAAAACCAAGGAAATAATGACTCAAGAGAGTATTAAGTCCCCACTCACGACCTGAACGGATATGGTCAAAAACTGAACGGATATTTTGGCCACGGAAAATACCATAGACACTGCGGATACCAGCGTTAGCCAAACTAGATAATTGAAAGTCCAAAAGACGATATTTCCCGTCAAAAGGCAGACTGGCCAAAGGTCGATTTTCAGTCAATTTTCCCATATCATGGTAACCGACTGCATTTCCTAAAATGGCAGAATATTTATCAATCTTCATTTGGAACCCCCACTACTTCATTATAACCAACAACTTGAACCTCATCGCTACCATCAATAACGACATTTTCACCGATAACAGCTCCTTCACCAACAATTGCTCGGGTAACCTTGGCCCCCTTCTTAATTGTCGCACCGCTCATGATGAAACTATCTTTAATTTCAACACCTTCCTCAACTTTAACGCTGGTTGAAAGAATAGAATGGTCAACTTTACCAGAAACCACACACCCATCAACAATTAAGGAATCCACTACTTGAGCCTGCTCCGTAATAAAGTTTGGTGGAGCAATCAGATTCTTAGAGTAGATTTTCCAGTTACGATCACGACTATGAAGAGCATTATCTTCACCAATATACTCCATGTTAGCTTCCCAAAGAGACTCGATTGTACCAACATCCTTCCAATAACCCGAGAAATTATAAGTATAAACAGGCTCACCTTGTTCCAAGTAGGCAGGAATAACATTTTTACCAAAGTCAGACATATCAATATCGTTCTTTTGAGCATCAAGAAGCATTTCTCTCAACTTCTTCCAATCGAAGATATAAATTCCCATAGACGCCTTCGTTGATTTAGGCTGTTCAGGCTTTTCCTCAAATTCAACAATTCTATCATTAGTATCGGTGTTCATAATACCAAAACGACTAGCTTCTTTGAGAGGGACATCAATCACCGCAACTGTCAGACTAGCCATATTATCCTTGTGAGTTTGCAACATATCATCATAGTCCATCTTGTAGATATGGTCCCCAGATAGAATCAAAACATACTCAGGATTCATGCTATCGATGTAGTCAATGTTTTGATAGATAGCATGACTGGTCCCTTGGAACCAACGATTTCCTTCAGTTGCTGAATAGGGTTGCAAAATGGTGGCACCGCTGTCAATGCCATCTAACCCCCAAGCAGAACCATTTCCAATATGGCTATTTAGTGCCAGAGGCTGGTATTGGGTAATCACGCCGACATTGTTGATGCCAGAATTAGCACAGTTAGAAAGGGCAAAATCGATAATCCGATAGCGACCTCCAAACTGGACAGCTGGTTTAGCAATGGATTGAGTCAATTTGCCCAAACGTGTACCTTGACCACCTGCCAAGATAAGTGCTAACATTTCATTTTTCATGTAAAAACTCCTTCCGATAAGATGTTAAGCTATTAAAATCGACGAGGCAAAAAACCTCCATCTATTTATTCGGTTTTGTTCGTTGATGTCTCTTCACACGCCAAATACTTGCACCAAGAGCTGGCATAGTGAAAGTCAAAGTTTGTTGATAATCTTTCCACAAACCAGACTGCGTCTTGGTTGATGGATTAGATTTTTTCCAGACACCCCCGAATTCTTCCAACTCAGTATTAAAGACTTCTTCATAGAGACCAGCGACAGGAACACCAATCGTAAATTCCTTACGTTCAACCGGGGCCATATTAAAGACACAAATCAGAAGGTCTCCTTTTCTGTCTCGGCGAACAAAGGATAGGATAGATTCTGCAGTATTATCAGCATCAATGATTTCAATACCATCATAAGAATCATCAATTTGCCAGAGAGCCTTGTGTTCCTTATAAAATTGATTAAGTTTTGCTGTATAATTCTGCATTTGATGATTAAGTTTATCTTCCAGATTGGTCCATTCCAACTGATAGTCATACTTCCACTCCAAAAACTGACCAAATTCAGAACCCATGAAAAGCAGCTTTTTACCAGGGTGGCACATTTGATAAGCATAGAGACAACGCAGACCAGCAAATTGATTATAGCGGTCTCCCCACATCTTGTGCATCAGACTCTTCTTGCCATGAACGACTTCATCGTGGGAGAAAGGTAGGATAAAGCTCTCAGAAAAAGCGTACATAAAGCTAAAGGTAATTAAATTAAAATCATACTGGCGATAGATTGGATCTTCCTCAAAGAACTTGAGCGTATCATTCATCCACCCCATATTCCACTTGTAATCAAAAGCCAGTCCACCCGATTCAATCGGGGACGTGATTGGCGTAGCTGCAGTCGATTCCTCAGCAATCATCATCACATCAGGGTGGTGATAATGAATAACACCATTTAATTTTTGCAGGAAGTTAAAACCTTCCAGATTACGATTGCCACCAAAGACATTAGGAGTCCATGGACCATCATCATAATCGCGGTAAAGCATGTTACTGACAGCATCTACTCGCAAGCCATCAATGTGATATTGTTCAATCCAATAGAGAGCACTGGACACCATAAAGGACTGAACCTGATTTTTGCCGAGATCAAAATTCAGAGCGCCCCAGCGTCTATTATGAGCACGATCGCTATCGGCATATTCAAAAGTTGGCGTACCATCATAGTAAGCCAAAGCATCATCATTCTGAGTAAAATGCCCTGGTACCCAGTCTACAATAACTCCAATGTTATTCAGATGACAAGTTTCAACGAATTCTTGAAAGTCTTCTGGCTTACCGTAAGTATGCTCAAAAGCAAAATAACCCATCAGCTGATAACCCCAAGACATGCCCAAAGGGTGAGCCATTAATGGCATAAACTCAACATGGGTATAATTCATTTTAACCAAATAAGGAATCAATTCCTTAGTCAGTTCCTTAAAGGTCAAGAGTTGACCATCAGATCCTAGCTTCCAAGAACTCGAGTGAACCTCGTAAATATTGATAGGACGCTCCTTGAAGCCAAAACGTTTCCGCCGTCCCATCCAGAGTCCATCTTTCCATTTCTTTTCTTCAAAGGTCTTAATAATGGCTCCTGTTCCTGGACGTTCTTCTAAGTAGAGAGCACAAGGATCAATTTTTTCAACAATCTGACCACCGCGACGTTGAACCAAAAATTTATAAATTTGACCTTCTTGGGCTTGATCGGTCCTAGCCTCCCAAACCCCTGCGTGATTCAAGGCCATATCCAGAGGATTGTCAAACCAACCTGTAAAATCACCAATAACTTGCACATGCTCGGCATGTGGAGCCCACACTCGAAAACTGTACTCTCCATTTTCTTCACGATGAACACCTAAGTAATCTTGCACATGAAAATTTTCGCCAGTCCCGAAAGTATAAAGCTCTAATTCTTTTTCCATATAACCACCTACCTTTTTTGAATAATATCACTGTCAGCCATAGACAATTTGATAAAACAAAGAGCAGCCCTAAACTTAAGGCTACCCGAATTGTCAATGACCTAAGTAAACATTTAAAATGTTAGCGACCTTATTAACCACCTTTATTTTATCATAAACTGATAGCTTTGTCAGGTCATTTTCAAGGAAATTTCTTGGTTATTAAAAATGAAATCGCCTTCTTTTGATGAGATTTCTACAATCCCCGAATGATAAGCATTGCTCTTGATAGTAATATTTGCATATATATCCTCAAACCTTCTTTCAGAAAATTCTCGTCCGCTTTTCTTGCAAATAAGCAATTTTTTAATTTTTTCCAATAAATCTTGATGCTCCGTTACTAAAGTCCAGTCAATAGCATTAACTGAATCTGGCGCATTATAACTGTTGCTAGCCCGTTTTAAATCTTCTGTTGTCACTTCACCATTTTGACCTGTCGGCTGAATCTTCGTCCGCATAAATTCCTGTCCCAGCTGCATAAAGCAGATACCCTGCATGGATAGATTTAAGGCGTTAGCCAAATAAACTCTCGCTTTACGCGTCTCCAAGCTATCCTCAGGATGGAGAACTGCCAATAAATCATTGAGATTATAGTTATCATGAACCTCAACATAGTTTAAAACCTGGCTTGGAGCTGAATAAGGTGCAAAAGCCTGACTACCCAGCAATGCTTGCGAAACTTCCCATTCAAGCGGTGCCCCTGAAACATAGCCAGCCTTGATATCACCATAAACTTCTGCCCCTTTGACAGCATCTCTAGCATTATCATTAAAAAAGGCAACACGCGGCATCACATCAGCATTGATCTTAGCCGCCTTCTGCCTTTGAGGCAGACCAGTTCCCATATCCCAGCCTTCACCATAAACCAAAATCCGCTCGTCAATGCTATCCAAGAAATCACGAATAAGATTTATAGTCTGGGTATCATGGAGGCCCATCAAGTCGAAACGGAATCCGTCGATATTATATTCCTGTACCCAATAACGTATGGAATCCATCATATACTTGCGGAACATTTCCTTTTCACTAGCTGTTTCATTACCACATCCTGAGCCATCTTGGAAGGAACCGTCGGCATGCATTCGGTAGTAATAATAAGGACAGGATAACTGGAAAGGAGAATTGTAAGAGGAATAGGTATGATTATAGACAACATCCATAATCACGCCGATACCGGCATCGTGATAGGCTTGAATCATCTGCTTGAATTCAAGAATTGGTGCCAAGGGATTAGACTGATCAGCAGCAAACTGGCGATCAGGAACATTATAATTTTCAGGGTCATAACCCCAGTTATAGAGGAGTTCTCCGTTCTTTGAATAAGTTTTATGATGGTCAAAAACCGGCTGCAATTGAATGTAAGAGTAGCCCATATTCTTAATATGTTCAAAGGCTGTCGGATGACCACTAGGATTTTTCACAGCAACCTGACTAGCTCCTAAAAAAGTCCCTCTAAGTTCTGGACTGACTCCTGAAGAGACATGATTTGTAAAATCACGCAAGTGTAATTCACTAATAACAGCCGAACAGGCATTATTAGTTCGCCAATAGGCATCTTTCCCCTGTTTAACTTCAAATCCCTCTGGTCGCAAATCTTCATCTGGGACAATCAGAGATTTCTTATTATCTAGACTGAGGACCGTACTGTAGGGGTCTCTGGTATCTTGATAAAAATTGGCCTCATGATAGATTCGGTATTGGTAGGACCAGCCTTTCAAGTCTTCATTAACCGTCACCGACCAAACACCATGATTATTTAATTCGTGGTGGTCTGTATTAAACTTATGTCCTCTGTTCATAAGAATCAAGCGTGCTGGACTCTGAGCATCCTTATAAAGCAAGAGATAAATCCTATCGGCCAAGGGAGACCAAATTTTAAACTTTGTCTGATCAGCTTGATAACGGAAACCAAGCCAACCTTGGTAACCCCAGCGGCGGTCAAAGTCATTAGCATGAATTCCCATGTCAAAAGCCTTGCCGTCCTGACCAGTATAAAAGGGACTAGTTTTAGCTACCTGTTTAGAATAATAAACTTGATCATCTCCTGCAACCAACCAAATGTTGTTAGGCGCATCTCCTGAAAAACGCCGAACGGTATAATCGCAAGTCTGTGATGACCAATCAGCTGTCTTAACTAAAAGATGAACCTGACTAGCAAAACGTTCAAAGGGATAACTAATCTTCCCCACAAGGCCAAAGTCGTCTTGATTATCAAATTGAGCATCTTCGCCCCAATAGCCATCCAACCATTTCCACATGCTATAATTATCATAATTTCCCTGACGGTTATGAAAATGAACCGTCAATTGATTTTCTATCATACGAACCAACTCCCAAACATTAGAATACACTCCCTCACTAGTATTCTATCACAGTTCAAACTTCTTGGATAGCTAAACAGGCTAGAACCTTAGGTTCTAGCCTGTTTAGCCATATGCAGCACGCTTATCAGTTATAAATCTATAGATACCTACCATAAGTCTCTGCTCAAAATGATTATAATTACTTAGTCTTAATATAATTGACACCATCTGCTTTAGGAGCAACAGCTTTGCCGAAGAAAGCTGCCAAAACAACAATAGTCAAAACATAAGGAGCAATTTCCAAATAAACTGATGGTACATGGGTCAAGCCAGGAATCTTATGGCCAATAATAGCCAGAGATTGGGACAAACCAAAGAAGAGACTGGAAAGCATAGCACCGATTGGATTCCAACGACCGAAAATCATAGCCGCCAAGGCAATGAATCCTGGACCAGCAATAGTGGTGACCGCAAAACTATTAGAAATAGCTTGAGAATAAACAGCACCGCCAATCCCGCCAAAGAAACCTGACAACATAACCCCAGCATAACGCATTAAATAGACATTAATGCCAAGAGTATCCGCAGCTTGGGGATGTTCACCAACGGAACGTAAGCGCAAACCAAAACGTGTTTTAAAAATCAGGATATAGGCAAGAAAGGCTACCAAAATAGCCACATAACCAATCAATGACGTGTTTTTAAAAAAGATATCACCAATCACTGGAATGTCCTTTAAAATAGGGAAAGAAAAGCGCCCGAAGGATTGGCTGATAGTATCAGTTTCTCCTTTACCATACATGACACGACAAAGGAAAACTGCCAAGGCAGGAGCAATCAGATTCAGAACTGTCCCAGAGACAACATGGTCTGCCCGAAAATTAACAGTCGCTACTGCGTGAATAAGGGAATAAACAAGGCCAACGAGACCAGCTACCAAACAAGCTACCCAAGGAGTCGCCTTCCCTAAGCTATCTGCAAAGGCTAGGTTAAAAACAACGCCAGAGAAAGCCCCGATAACCATAATTCCTTCCAGACCGACATTGACAATACCACCGCGCTCAGAGAAGGTTCCACCAATGCTGGTGAAAATAAGGGGTGTTGAATACTTGAGAGCCGAAGAAACTAAAAGAACTAAAACTGCAAGTAGACCCATCTTATTTACCTCCTTCCGCTACGACTTTTTTAGCATTTTTGGCCGGTTTAATAAAGCGACGAATAATATAGTTACTGCCAACAAAGAAGATAATTAAGGCAGAAACAACATCAATAACTTCAGATGGCACATCTACCATACCAGTTTTACCGACTGATAACACACCAAAGAGAAGGGCAGCAAATGGGATACCGATTGGACTGTTAGAAGCCAAGAGGGCAACAGCCATACCATCCCAGCCAATTTGTAGGGAACTGGTTTGAACATAGACATTTTCATACGTTCCCAGACCATCAACAGTTCCTCCCAGTCCGGCTAAGGCACCCGAAATAACCATTGACCAAATAATGACTTGTTTAGAAGACATACCGGCATACTCAGCTGCATTGGGATTGAGCCCAACTGCTGTGATTTCATAACCAGTTTTAGTCTTTTTCAAGAGGAACCAGATAATAAAGACAGCCGCTAAAGCAATAAAGAAACCGAGATTGAAACGAGAATTGTCAGTGAGACTGGACAAGAAATTAGTTTGATAGGACGCAGAATCCGATACTTTAATACTAGCTGTTGTGGTTCGCATCACATCCTTAGAGATACCATCGAGAATAATAGCCTTAGAAACGTAGAGTACCACATAATTCATCATGATGGTAACAATAACCTCACTGGTTCCTAAGTAAGCTCGTAAAATCCCAGGAATGGCTCCAATGATGCCACCAGCAATTAAACCAATTAGAACCGTACAGATAACAGAGACTGGCTTTGGCAGATCTGGGAAAGATAAGGCGAACCAAACTGACATCAGCCAACCAGCTAGGGCTTGACCTGGCAAACCAACATTAAAGAAACCTGCCTTAGAAGCCACAGCAAAACCTAAGCCAATCAGAATCAAAGGACCCATAGCCCGCAGAATTTCACCAATATTTTTAATTGAACCAAAAGCAGAATAAAGCAAATCATTGTAGGCCCAGAAAGGGTTGTAGCCAAAAATCAACATGATAATGGCTCCAGCAAGCATCCCCAGCAAGACTGCAATCAGGGGCACTGCCCAATTTTGCGTTTTCTTAGACATTTGCGTCCTCCTTCTTCAAATAGCCACCAGCCATCAAAACACCTAATTCTTGTTTATCAGTTTTGGCTGGGTCCAAGATACCTTGAATTTTACCATCATGGATAACAGCAATCCGGTCTGACAAGTCGAGAATTTCATCCAATTCAAAGCTGACGACTAAAACTGCCTTACCTTTGTCGCGTTCCCCGACTAAACGTTTACGAATATATTCGATGGCACCAACATCCAACCCTCGAGTTGGTTGGCTGACAATCAAGAGATCCGGATCACGATCGACTTCTCTAGCAATCACTGCTTTTTGCTGATTACCACCCGACAAAGAACCAGCAGAAACTTGTTCACTAGCAGCTCGAACATCAAACTCTCCCATCAGGCGTTTGGCATTTTTATTAATGTAGTCGTAATCCAAAACACCATGGTGACTAAAAGGCTCCTTATAATAAGTTTGTAAAGCCATATTTTCAGCTAGCGTCATTTCAAGAATCATTCCATCACGATGCCGGTCTTCCGGAATATGGCCAACACTCATCTCTGTTATTTGACGAGGATTGGCATGAGTAACTTCTGCTCCCTTAACTTTGACAGAACCAGATTTAGCCTTACGTAAACCAGTGATAGCCTGAATGAGCTCGGTTTGGCCATTGCCATCAATCCCAGCAATACCTACGATTTCACCACCACGAACATCGAGGGACAAACCTTTAACAGCAGGCACACCACGGTTCTCATTAACAACTAAATCTTTAATAGAGAGTACCACTTCTTTTGGATGTGAGGCAATTTTATCTGTTTTGAAAGAAACCGCACGGCCGACCATCATTTCGGCCAATTCTGCGCTGGTTGTTCCAGCCACTGGGACGGTCTGAATAGACTTACCACGGCGGATAACTGTGACACGATCGGCAACGGCACGAATCTCATCCAATTTATGGTTAATAAGGATGATTGATTTACCTTCCTTGACCAAGTTACGCATGATATCCAAGAGCTCAGCAATTTCTGCTGGAGTCAGAACAGCAGTCGGTTCATCAAAAATCAAGATGTCTGCACCACGATAGAGGGTTTTCAAAATTTCTACCCGCTGCTGTGCTCCAACCGAAATATCAGCTACCTTGGCCTCAGGGTTGACTGCTAAGCCATACTTCTCAGAAAGCGCTTTGATTTCTTGGGTGGCCCTTTTGAGATCCAGAAAGGCTCCCTTTGTGACCTCAGTCCCTAAAATAATATTTTCAGCGACTGAAAAGGCATCAACCAACATGAAATGCTGGTGAACCATCCCAATTCCTAAACTTGCTGATTTAGACGGCGAATCCAATTTTACAGCTTTACCATTGAGAAAGATTTCTCCTTCTGTTGGTTCGAGTAGGCCTGATAACATATTCATCAAGGTAGATTTACCCGCACCATTTTCACCCAATAAAGCATGGATTTCACCCGCTTTGACATCTAGATTAATATGGTCGTTGGCCACAAAATCACCAAACTTTTTGGTAATATTGCGCATTTCAATGACAGTTTCTTGTGCCATAGTAGTTCCTTTCAACTTATATTTTTAGGTCAGTTAAACCCACTAGCGGCTACAGTTAATGGATTTAACTGAGATAAAAATCTCAGTCCCTTAAAAAGCGACCATTTTAGGTCGCCCTTTTAAAAGTTATATTTTTGATCGTTTATTTTTTCTTAACGCCATCGTCAACTTTGGTTTTACCATCAATAATGTCTTTCTTAGCACTGTCAACGGCCTTCTTGATATTATCTGGCAAATTCTTAGTGACAATATCAACACCCTTATCTTTCAATCCATAGGTAGTTGTTTTTGCTTGGAATTTCTTGCCATCCAATTGATCATTAGCGATATCTTTTACGACTGTACCAACTTCTTTAACGGTTGAGGTCAAAACAAAGTTTGATTTCTTACCATCTTGAGCAGTATAGTTTCCTTCTTCGGATTGGTCACGGTCAACACCGATAACCCAAACTTTATCAGCAGCATCAGAATTCAATCCTTCATTGATTTCCTTAGCTTGCGAGAAGACACCTTTACCAGAACCACCAGAAGCATGGTAGATGACATCGGCACCACCAGAGTACATTGACTGAGCAATGGTTTGTCCTTTAGCAGCATCATTGTAAGAACCAACATATTGAACTTCTACTTCAATATCCTTGTTCACAGAAGCAACACCAGCCTTAAAGCCAGTTTCAAAACGAGTGATAGTATCTGATTTAACACCACCGACAAAACCAACCTTATTGGTCTTAGTTTGCATAGCAGCTGCAATACCTGCAAGGTAGGCACCTTCATTATCAGCAAAAAGGACACTGGCTACATTCTTTTGGTCTTCAATGACATCATCAATAATAACATAATTTGTCTTTGAATTTGATTGAGCTGCTTCAGCAACAGCATCGTGGAGATTGTAACCAATACCAAAAATCAGATTGTAACCCTTACTTTGGGCTGAATCTAGGTTGGTTGCATATTGAGACTCATCGTCTGATTGGAAATAAGTGAAATCAGTATCCTTTTTCAACTTATTTTCCTTACCCCAAGCTTGCAAACCTTCCCAAGCCGATTGGTTAAAGGACTTATCATCAACCCCACCAGTATCTGTTACGATAGCAGCTTTAACTGAACTAGATGATGAGTGCGATGAACGGCTACAAGCACCGAGTGATAGGATGGCAACTGCTGCCAAACCTAAGCCAATAAGTTTTTTGTTCATCTTCATAAATGAACTCCTCCTCTAAAAAGTCGCAACTAGGTTGCAAAAATATCTTAAACCCTAAGGTCTAATCCAATTAACACAAGAACCTACTCTAGGTTCTGAAAAGAGTATGGTAATAACTCACCGACTGTCATCTCGACAGTCGCACCATCTTTAGAAACTAAAGTAACAGGGCAATCCAAATCAAAAAACTCAGCCATAACCTGTCTACAGGCCCCACAAGGAGAAATTGGCCGATTTGTTTGGCCATAAATCGCAATGCTGCAAAAATCTCGCTGTCCCTCAGAAATTGCCTTAAAGATTGCCGTTCGCTCTGCACAATTAGTCAGGCCAAAACTGGCATTTTCAATATTACAGCCCTGAAAAACTTGACCAGACTTGGTTAGAACAGCCGCACCAACCGGAAAATGCGAATAAGGCACATAAGAACACAGACTAGCTTTCCTGGCCAATTCAACTAGATTGGAATCAGTTAGCACCACTGGCCTTTTCTCCTTCAACAATAGCAACGCCTGCTGAAGCGCCGATTCGACTGGCTCCCGCCTCAACGAAAGCTTTGGCATCTTGGTAGGTACGGGCACCACCAGATGCCTTGACACCGACCGTATCACCAACAGTTTGGCGCATTAATTTCACATCAGGAACATTTGCACCACCCGTTGAGAATCCCGTAGAGGTCTTGACATAATCCGCCCCAGCTGCAACAGCTAACTGACAAGCCTTGACTTTTTCATCATCTGTTAACAGGCAGGTTTCTATAATGACCTTGAGCAGGGTTTTGCCTGTCGCCTCCGCTAAGGCATGAATATCTTCCTTAACAGCTTCATAATTACCAGCTTTCAATTGGCCGATATTAATGACCATATCCACTTCTTCAGCACCGTTTGCAATGGCATCCTTAGCCTCAAACACCTTAACAGCAGTGGTATTAGCACCCAGAGGAAAACCGATAACCGTACAAACCTTGACATCTGAGTCTTTCAAAGCTTCTGCACAGTAGGCAACCCAATATGGATTAACACAGACAGAAGCAAAATCATAATCTTTAGCTTCTGCCAACAGTTGATCTATCTGATCCTTAGTCGCATCTGGCTTCAGTAGAGTATGATCAATGTACTTATTAATAGACATAACTCTCTCCTAATCAATGATTTTTAATATTTCACTTATGGACACTTTTTCGTTACTTATTGTAACATTTTTTGCGAATTCTGTAATCTTTTTTTGAGGAATTTTTCGATTTGAGTAAATTTTTGCTAACGAATCTCCAGCTGAAACCGTATCCCCGACTTTTTTGTCGAACATAATTCCAGCATCATAGTCTAATTGGTCGGTTTTTACTGCGCGGCCAGCTCCTATTTCCATGGCAAAGCGACCAAAATAGAGGGCCGGAAGAGACGAGATATAACCTGAGCATTCCGCCCTTACTTCATAGATAAATTCAGTCTGAACTGGCCGATAGATATCTTGGACTTCACCGCCTTGAGCAGCTACTAGGTCTTCAAATTTTTTTAGGGCATGGCCTTGTGTCAAGTGGCTCTTAATTTCCTCTAGTTCTACTTCTTGTCCACCTAATTTCAACATAATCTGTGCTAGCTGGCAAATGAAATCAGTAATATCCGACCGCCCTTGTCCCTTCATGATTTGAACAGCTTCAAGGACCTCTAGTCGGTTACCAATAGCTTGGCCCAAAGGCTGTTCCATATTGGTAATGACAGCAACGGTCTGGCGTCCAACCTCTTTACCAAGGTTGACCATAGTTCGAGACAGCTCTTCTGCATCATCAAGGTTCTTCATAAAAGCACCGTCACCAACAGTAACATCCAGCATAATAGCATCTGAGCCAGCAGCAATCTTCTTAGACATTACCGAACTGGCAATCAAAGGCATAATATCAACTGTTGCCGTCACATCCCGCAAGGCATAGAGCAATTTATCAGCCTTAACCATCTGCTCTGACTGGCCAATAACCGCAATACCTATGTCTTTCACCTGCTGAATAAAGTCTTCTTCTGCAACCTCGATTTGGTAACCTTTGATGGATTCTAGTTTATCCAAGGTTCCGCCAGTATGCCCCAGCCCTCTTCCACTCATTTTAGCAACGGGTACGCCAAAACTGGCTACCAAAGGAGCCAAAATTAATGTTACCTTATCACCAACGCCACCGGTCGAGTGCTTATCAACCTTAATACCAGAAATGGCCGATAAATCAAGCTGATCGCCCGAAGCAACCATAGCCATGGTCAAATCGCGAGTCTCTCGCATGGTCATCCCCTTGAAAAAGATAGCCATAGCAAAAGCTGACATTTGGTAATCAGGCACAGCCCCCGCTACATAGTTCGCAATTAACCACTGAATTTCCGCTGTAGTTAATTCGCCGCCATCACGTTTTTTCTGAATTAAATCAACCGCTCTCATTCCTTTATACTCCTTAAAACATAGTAACCCTTATCTTTTTTGACCAGTTCAACATTGCCATAGACTTGCTCCATCTTAGCCTTTGCGCTAGGGGCCCCCTGCTTCTTTTGAATAACTACGGTTAAGCTACCAGTCGGATTGAGATGGTCATAGGCACCTTGCAAAATTTCATGAACCACCTGTTTACCTGCCCGTATAGGGGGATTGCTGATGATGTGATCAAAACGCCCCTTGACATGCTCATAGATATACGACTGGTAAATGTCGGCTTGAACGCTATTGCGCTGAGCATTTCTTCTAGCTAAATCCAAAGCTCGCTGATTAATATCAACCATGCTTACGGTTAAATTATAAACTTTAGCACAGCTAATCCCAAGGGGTCCATAGCCACAGCCAACATCAAGGAGACTGTCCCCAGCTGAAAAATCTAGGGCAGACAAAAGGACCTGACTACCATAATCAATCATCTTTTTTGAAAAGACACCAGCATCAGTATAAAAACGAAAAGTTTCACCTAATAGCTGGACCGTCAAATCATGGATATCATGCTCAGCATCAGGCTTTTCAGCGTAGTACATCTTAGCCACTTCTTCATTTACTCCCTTTATTCAGTCACTTCATTTTATCATATTTTGTGCTACAATAGTCCTATGTCTCATGAATTTATTAATTTCGAAGAAATCAGTCGAAAAACTTGGCAAGGCCTGCATCAAGCCGAACAAGCACCCTTAAGCCAAGAAGAACTAGATTCTATTAAAAGTCTCAACGATAAGATTGATATTCAGGATGTGACAGATGTTTATCTTCCGCTCATTAGCCTGATTCAAATTTATAAGAATGCTCAGGAAAATCTCAGTTTTGCTAAGGGAATCTTCTTACAGAAGCAAGCTAAAAAACGACCCTTTATCATTGGTATCTCTGGTTCAGTAGCTGTTGGTAAGTCTACTACCAGTCGACTTCTGCAACTTCTTCTAGCCCGAACCTTCAAAAATAGTCGTGTTGAAATGGTAACAACCGATGGTTTTCTCTATCCTAACCAGATCTTAATCAATAAGGGTATTTTGGACAAAAAAGGCTTCCCTGAAAGTTATGACATGGAACGTTTGATTAATTTCTTAGATGGTATGAAAAATGGTCAAACCATGTCTATTCCTGTATATTCTCATGAAATTTATGATATTATTCCTCAAGCTGAGGAAACCATTCAGTCACCTGATTTTCTTATCATTGAAGGTATCAATGTCTTTCAAAATCAGCAGAATCACCGACTGTATATGAATGACTATTATGACTTCTCCATCTATATTGATGCAGAAATTGCCCATATTGAAAAATGGTATCTTGAACGTTTTCAAAGTTTACTCCAGCTAGCTAAAACGGATAGTAAAAATTATTATTATTCCTTGACAAAGCTAGATTTAAAAGAGGCCTTAGCCATTTCCAAAAAAACTTGGCAAAGAGTCAATTTAGTTAATCTGGAAAATTATATCGAGCCGACTCGCAACCGTGCTGAGCTCATCCTGCATAAATCACAGAATCATAAGATTGATAAAATTTACCTGAAAAAGTGATTAAGACTTGTCAAAGCCAGCTATTTCCTATATAATGGAATGGTTAGTAAAAATGGAGGTGAAAACTGTGGCAAATATTAAATCAGCTATCAAACGTGCTGAGCTTAACGTTAAGCAAAACGAAAAGAATTCAGCTCAAAAATCAGCTTTGCGTACTGCTATCAAAGCTTTTGAAGCAAACCCATCCGAAGAACTTTTCCGTGCTGCTAGCTCAGCAATCGATAAAGCTCAATCTAAAGGGTTGATTCACAAAAATAAAGCAAGCCGTGATAAAGCTCGTCTTGCAGCTAAACTTGGATAAAACTGACCTCCGTCTGGAGGTTTTTTTATAACTCAAAATCAAGAGTCAGCTCCAGCTTAGCCAAACCGATATTAATACTCAAAGAAAATCAATTAGAAACAAGGTCACAAAGTACAACAGCCTATCAGTTCTGGGAGACCATTGAAGCTACAAAAATAATCAAACAAAGTCTTAGCAAGCTGAAATCAATAAGGTACAGTTTTGATTATCAAAGAACATAAGTCAAAATAACTGTTCCCCTCTCCCTTAATCTCAAGTTCCATAAAAAAAGTGGGAAAGAACCTAAAATTGAAAATTTTGGTTCGCCCCAGATCCTGGTTTCAAAGTGGTGACCTGAAACGCTCTCTCCCCAGACCGTTTTTGACACTTGCTTTGTAAGCTTCATTTCCCGATTAAAAGGTCTCCCAAGCCTTTTACCCCACCTTTGCACAGCTCAACAGGTCTGGAAGACCTGTTGAGGTTAGAAATAAGATAAACGATGGCCATCACATTCGTTTAGGTTTTATACTTTGGCCTTGTGGTAAAAGGAAAGACGCTCAGCAGCGGTTTATCGAGGCTGGTAAAAGGTATTCCAACCTTCTATTTGTGCAGTAATAACAGTTTGACGCAATAGTTGATTGGAGTGAGACAGAAGTCAATTTTTTATATAACTTGACTTCTGTTCCACTCTCTAATGAACTTGAACTGCGCAGGAGTAAGAGTTTATTCCAAAACAAAAAGACTGGACAAATTTTTATACGAAAACTACAAAGAATGCAAAAATTCCCTCCCTATGATATAATCAAAGCGAAAAAAATTATATTTAGACTACTAGCTCGTCCCTAGTAGTCTTTTTCTGTGCTAAAAATTCAGAATAAG